>NZ_SOGN01000054.1 GCF_004403395.1 Cryobacterium cheniae | reverse complement strand
CGACGGTGTGAACAACGTGACCGGCACCGCGACGGACAACGCCGGTAACACCGCTGACGCGACCGCGTCCGTTGTCAACGTCGACACCGTCGACCCGACGATTTCGTACACGCTCAACCCGGTCGCCCCCGAGGGCAACGACGGCTGGTACACAACGGACGCGGGCGTCATCGTCCACTTCACGTGCGAGGACGTGGGAGGGTCCGGAATCGCCAGGTGCCCGGCCGACACAACCCTGCACGACGGCGCGAACCGGTCGGTGACGGGTACCGTGACCGACACGGCCGGCAACACGACGACCGTGACGACGACCGGGATCAACATCGACTCCGTCGAACCGACCATCTCGTCCACCCTCGACCCGGCCGCTCCCAACGCCGCCGGCTGGTACGCGGCGGACGTCGTCGTCGGCTTCACCTGCCGTGATGCGGGCTCCGGCATCGCCACCTGTGCGGGCGACGTGACCCTGGTCGAGGGGGCGAACCAGTCCGTGACGGGTACCGCGACCGACCGGGCCGGCAACACCGCGACCGCGAGCGTGTCGGGGATCGACATCGACACGACCGCACCCACCGTTGCTCTCCTGGGCGGCCCCACCGGCAGTTACCAGTACGGAAGCAACCCGGCCGCGCCCAGCTGCTACGCGGCCGACGCCCTGTCCGGAATCGCCTCCTGCGTCGTGAGCGGCGGCGGCACCACAGTCGGGGATCACTCGTACCTGGCGACCGCCACCGACACGGCCGGTAATACGAGCACGTCGAGGGTCGCGTACACGGTGCTGGCCTGGACCCTGAAGGGCTTCTACGCCCCGGTCGATATGGGAGCCAACGTCTGGAACACGGTGAAGGGCGGCAGCTCCGTCCCGCTGAAGTTCGAGATCTTCTCCGGTGCCGAACTCACCAGTGTCTCGGCCGTCAAGAGCTTCACCGCCACAGCCGTGACCTGCCCCGGTTCGTCCGCGGTGACGGATGCGATCGAACTCACCACCACGGGCGGCACGAGCCTGCGGTATGACTCGACGTCGGGGCAGTTTATCCAGAACTGGCAGACCCCCAAGAAGCCGGGTACCTGCGCCGTGGTCACCATGACCGCCCAGGACGGTTCCACGATCAGTGCCAACTTCATGCTGAAGTAGGCACCGAGCGCAAGCGGAACACGGAAGGCCCCGAGCGGAACTCGGGGCCTTCCGTCCTGCGCCCCCAGGCGCGGGAATCGTGCCGGCCGCCGCGGACCGCCAGGCACTACGACCGAGGTGAGCCCCGCTCGCCGCGTTCGTCACGGAGCAGCTCGAAGGCGCTCTCGCGGTCCGTGAGGGCGAGCTTGCGGAGCACGGCCGAGACGTGCACCCGTACCGTCGTCGGCGACACGAACAACCGGGCGGCTACCGCCTTGGTGGAGTTTCCCTCCGCGAGCAACTCCATCACCTCCCACTCCCGCGCGCTGAGCTTGCTCGCGGCCACGGAGCGGCGCAGAAAGCGGCGCCGCGCGGGCGCCCGGAACTCGCCGAGCACCCGCAGCACGAGCTCCGGCGCCATGGCCGCCTCGCCCGCCAGCACGGCCCGCAGGGCACCCGGCAGGGCGCCGGGATCGGTGTCCTTGAGCAGGTAGCCCGAGGCGCCCGCGCGCAGGGAATCGAAGAGGTCGTCGTCGTCCGTCGACATCGTGAGCATCACGATGGGCGTCACCGGCAGGCTTCGGCCGATCTCCCGGGCTGCGTGGATCCCGTTCCCCGGCATGTTGATATCGAGCAGCACCACGTCGGGGCGGTGATCGAGGGCGAGCCGGATCGCATCCGCTGCGCTTGCCCCCTCGCCGCAGATTTCGCAGCCACCGGCCTCGAGGGCCTGGCGGATCAGCGATCGTATCGGGGCATGGTCGTCGGCGATGACGACGCGGATGCCGGTTTCGTCTACCACCGGACCGTCACCACGCTTCCGCCCGCGGGTCGTGCCTCCACGTTGAACGTGCCCGGAAGCGCCCGCGCCCGAGCCTGCATGCTGACCATGCCGTAACCGGTGGTGTCGGTGCCGACCGGCACATCGAACCCCACCCCGTCGTCCGCAATCGCGAGGCGCCGACGGCCCCCGGCCTCGCTGAGCCGGATGTGCACCCCCCTGGCTTTGCCGTGGTGCACCGCGTTGGACACCGCCTCCCGGGTGATGCGCATCAGCGCGTGCTGCTGCTCCGAATCGACGGTGATGGCCTCATCGAGGTCGACCCGCAGGTCGATACCGTACCTCGCGGACAGCTCCCTGGCCGCCCGGTGAACGGTGAAACTCAGCGGTTCATCGCTCGTGCGTCCGAGCGCCTGCACGGCCGCCCGCGCCTCGTCGAGGGCGCGATCACAGGCGTTGACGATCCGGATGCCGGATGCGACATCCACGGGAATGGCGTGGCTTTCCGCGCGGATATAGGCGAGCTCCTGGATCACCCCGTCGTGCAGCTCGCGGGCGAGCCGCCGCCGATCATCGAGTACCGCCGCGGTGACCTGCGCCCGCCAGTAGGTGCGGATCTCCCGCGCCGCGCCGACCAGCAGCAGCAGGTAGCAGCCGGTGCGGAGAAGATCCCCGGTGTAGAGCCAGTCCGTGTACAGGGATGGGAAGAGCACGTAGTTCAGGCGGGCGAACGCCCCGAGCGCACAGGCCGGACCGAGCCAGCGGAGCAGTTCGTCGTCGCGTTTGGCCGACTGTGACGCGAAGGCCACCGAGGCGATGAAGAAACTCACGGCCGCCGCGCCCTGAGCGAGGAGTAGCACGGGATGGCCCGTCAGGAGCACGTTCTGCGCGGACACCGGGGCGGAACCCGGGTCGAACGCCACGGGGAGCCGGTCCCGGCCGGTCCAGAGGGCGAGGTAGACCGCGGCCACCAGGGCGACGGGTGCCAGCGCCAGCAGCCGGCGCCGGAGCATCCGTTTCGCCGGTCGCGCGTGCGCCAGGGCGGCGGCCAGGATCAGCAGGGCGCCCGCGACCCGGATGGCCAGCGGAAGCCAGATGTCGAGCGTTCCCGCGCGGATTCCGCCGAGCACCTCGGTCAGGTAGGTCAGGCCCAGGCCCGCCGCGGCCAGCAGCACGAGACCCTGGAAGAGCAGCAGATCCTGCAGCCGGCCGTGCCGCAGGAACCGACCGAACACGAGGGACGCCACCAGCACCGCCACGCAGGCGTCGACCGAGTCGAGAACGAGGTGAGCCGAGGGATTGCGGAACCCGAAGACCACGGCGGGGCTCCACAACAGGGCGCTGGTGACGGTCAGCCCGACGAGCCAGGCGGCGATGGTGAGTCGTGAGCGACCCGCCCTCGCCCCGAGCGTGTGCACCCGCCGGTCAGGCTCTGTGCCGCGGGAGTCGTCCTGCGGATGCCCGGCCGGGGACAGCGGCGGGGCAGCGAAAGTTTCGGGGGAGCGAAAATTTCGGGGTCCTGTGGTGCCCATGAGAATCGCCTTGGGAACGCGTTTCCGGAGCTGTCGGGTCAGCCGCTCGGGTGAGGCGAGCCTAGCCGCGCCGCCTCCGGGCGGTCAGTCCCCGAGTGGGGGACAAGGCAGACGGATGTCCGAACGCGCCCTGCGCGTCCGGGCATCCGTTCTAATGCGGGTGCTACTTCCCGGCGGCGGCCTGCGCCTGGACCCGCTCGGCGATCTTCTGGACCACGCTGCCGTAGTCGCCGCTGAGGGCGGATTCTTCGAGCTTCTGCGCGGCAGCCTCCTGCTCGGCGGCGGGCGCGTTCTTCAGCTCGGCCAGGTCGGCCTGCAGGTCGGCCGGCAGCTTCTCGAGGAGCGCGGGGTTGCCCGCCAGCTTGAGGGCCAGTTCCGTCACCGAGGATCCGGCGTCCGCGACCGGGGCGGTGTCCGCGGTGCCCGGCGCGGTGCCGGGGTCACTGCCCAGGGCGGCCTCCAGGGCGGCCTCCACGGCGGCGGCCAACGGGTGCTTCGGGTTGTCCCGCACGGCCTCGGCGATCTTCGTGATCTCCTCGCCGTAGCCGCCGGCCAGCGCGGTGGTGCGCACGGTGTCGACGGCGGCGGCCCGGTCGGTCGCCCCGGAGGCGTCCGTGAGCGTGGTCAGGTCATCCTGCAGGTTCGCCGGCAGGGTGTCGAAAAGCTCGGCGTGCTCGGAGAGGGTGGTGGCCACCTTCTGGGCCTTCACATTCCCGCTCTGCCCGTGGGAGAGGTCGGCACGCAGTTCCGTGGCCAGCGACGCCAGGAAGACGCCGTTCGACGAGGCGGCGGCATCCCCGCTCGGGCCGGCACTCGAGCTGAAACTCGATGTGGGCTCGGCGCTGAGGGGGGCGGCGGTGGCGCCCTGCGCGCCGACGCCGAGAAGGGCTCCGGCGGTCAGCACGGAGGCGGTGCCGAGGGCGACGCGCTTGGTGCGGGAGGTGGCGGTTGCCGGGGAGATCGTGTGCTTGTTCAAAGTGGATCCTTTCGATTGCGGCGGCCGGCCGGCGAAATACCCGATCGACCGTTCGTAGTCATCGGAGGAGCTTAGGTACCGGGAGTGGGGGGTCGGTCCGTGCGGGCTGGGAATCGGGGTGGCTGCCCAGCCGTTCCGGTCGGGCGTGTCACCGGCCCCGTCACCGTCCGGTGCGCGCATATTCGGGCCGGGAATGCCGTCTGACCTGGGGTTGAGATTGGGAGGTCGCGGGTGTTCGCGCGGCCCGGCGGCCGGACCCGGCGGAGCCCGAGGACCTCGGGGCGATTACGCTCTGCGCGGAGAAACCGGCGGAGAAACCGGCGGAGAAACCAGCGGAGACACGCGAGCCGTCGGGCCCGCTCAGGGCGTGGGCAGCAGCCCGCGCATGCGGCAGGGCTGGCCGCCGACGAGGTTCAGGCACGAGTTGAACGCCGCGGGATAGCCCACGGCCTCCGATGCCCCGAACCAGTGGTTGTAGAACCGCCAGAAGTTCAGGTTGCCGTGCGTCGAGCATCCGTCGCCGTCGGTGCCCGGCCGGGCCAGCGCGGCGGCATTGGGCTGGTACGGCGTGTAGTTGTAGAGGTTCGCGGTGGCCTGGTTCTGTATGGTCACGGATGACGCTCCGCAGCGCGCATCCGGATGGAAGCCCACGCGCACGGTCCCGATTTTGTAGGGGCGCTCGGGCTCCTGGGTGTACTGCCGGAACTGCCAGGCGGCGCGGTAGACCTGGTTGAAGAAGCCGAAGTACTGGGCGTCGCAGTCGGCGGTGTCGGGGCAGCCGTAGCCGGTGGCCCGCAGATAACCGGATGCGCTCGGCCGGGTCAGCAGGGACTGCTCCTTCTGCAGCAGCACCAGCAGCACCTTCGGGCTGATGAAGCAGGCCTCGGACACCTTCGCGATGATGCGGGCGGCCGACTCGTTGCGGCCGCCGGGGTAGGCGGCGCAGTGCCCGTCGCCCTGGTCCGGCTGGGAGATCGTGTTCTCCGCGTAGTCGTCCAGGCACGGCGAGCCGTCGCGGGGGATGCAGGAGCGGTCTGCCAGGAACGACTGGATCTCGCCCTCGTCCAGGGAATCGGCGTTGTAGAAGTTGTAGTCGCTGATGATGGCCCCGGGGGTGAAGCCGACAGGGTCGGCGGCGACGTCGGTCGTGCGCACCGACGCGGCCAGCGCCAGGCCGCCGCCCAGCACGGCTACAGCGACGATCATCGCCAGTGGGACCATTCGGCGACGCGGCGTGCCCGGGGACGTCATAGGGGAGACCCTACCGGGGCACTGCGGGAAGGGGCTGGGAGCCGGGGCGACGGCCGACACGCAGGAGCGCGCTCGTCGCACAGCGGCCCGCCGGAGTAGTTTGGGGTCATGCCTGACACACAGCCAGAACAGCGTCCCGTTTCCAGCGACAGCATCGTCGTCGGACACGACGGATCGGGTTACGCCGATCACGCCGTGGCCGTGGCGCTCGACCTCGCCCGGCAGCTGCGCGCACCGGTCGTCCTGGTGCGCGCGTGGTCCATCGACACGGCCCCGCGCCCGGCCAACTGGGAATTCGGCTACGTCTCGTCGATCGAGGAGTACGCAGACGCCGTGCGCACCGAACTCGTCGAGGCAGTCATGGCCGAGGTGGCCAAGCACCCCGACGTGAAGGTCGAGTACCGCGCCATCTACGCCAGCCCGTTGAATTCCCTGGTCGACGCCTCGCGAGGCGCACGGATGCTCGTGGTCGGCTCCCGCGGCCGCGGCGGTCTCAGCGGAATGCTGCTGGGTTCCGTGAGCGAGCAGTGCGTGCGGCACGCGAAGTGCCCGGTGCTGGTCGTGCGCCCGAACACCTGAGCCGGCCGAACACCTGAGCCGCCCGAACACCTGAGCCGGCCGAACACTTGGGCCGCCCGAACACTTGGGCCGGCCGAACACTTGGGCCGGCCGAACACCTGAGCCGGACGCCGGCTCCGGGCGGTCAGCCCTGGTCGGCGTCGATCCGACTGCCGACCGCGAACCAGGCCACCGCTCCGAAGACCGGCGCGCAGACCACGGCCAGAATCCAGCTCACCCGCGCCGACTCTCGCAGATGGATGGAGCGGGTGATCTGCGACAGAGCGGCGACGATGAGCCCCACGCCGCCCAGGGCGGCGAGCCCGCCGAGTCCCAGTGCTGCCATCTGCACCATGCGTGCGCTGTCGATCATCTGCGATCCCCCCTTGTTGAAACCCCCTGGCGACGCCCCCGCTTTCCCCAGTGAGAGCGTCCCGTACCTAAACCATACCAAACGGTATTTTCTGTGGGGCTGATTGCGCCGAATTGAGACGGACCGGATCCGACGGATGCGTGGGGCCGCGCACGCCCCCCGGTCGGGGTGGTCGGTACGCTGGAAGCCGGAATAACCGAGGAGTGTCATGACGCAGCAGCAACGGGCGATCGGAACGCGGGCCGCGATCATCAGGGGTGCGGCGGTCGCCTTCCGTGAGCACGGCTACGGGAGCACGACCCTGGCCGGGCTGGAAGTCGCGGCCGGAGTGAGCAAGGGCGCGCTCTATTTCCATTTCGCGTCCAAGGAGGCCCTCGCCCTCGCCGTCATCAAGGCGCAGCACGAGGCCTCGATCGGCCTGGGCCAGCGATTGCTGGACGGCACGGTACCCGGGTTGCAGGCCCTCATCCTGATGACCTTCGAGCTGGCGGCGCAGGTGCGGGACGAGCCGGTGGTCAGTGCCGGCATCCGTCTCACCATGGAGGCCTCCAACTTCTCGGTGCCGGTGGTCGGCCCGTTCCACGACTGGATCGACGTCTGCGGTCAGGTGCTGCGGCGCGCGATCAACGAAGGCGATGTCTCGGCCGATCTGAACGTGGAGGCCGCCGCGCACTTCATCAGCCCTGCCTTCACCGGCGTGCAGACCGTCTCCCAGGTGCTCACCGGGCGCACCGACCTCTTCCAGCGGGTGGAGGAGATGTGGGTGCTGCTGTTGCCGGGCCTGCTTTCGACCCGGCTCTCGGCCGAGCGGCGGGCGAGCCTGACCGCCCTGCCGGCCCGGGTGCGGGCGAGTTGCGCCGCGGCCCCGGGCGTCTAGTCACTCCTCGGCGCGGTGCGCACCGAGCTTAGGATGCAGCCGATGGGGTCGACGTTCCCGCGGACGCACGCGCCCGCCGGGAGCGCCACCACGCCCAGACCGTCGTCAGGATGCGCTTGAGGAGCACCGCGAGGCGGTGCGCGGTGGGGAACTCCGTGCCCAGGATCGCGATCCCGAGGAAGACGACCAGCCAGCCGGGTCCCGGCAGGGGCACCAGGAGGAGCCCGATCAGGGCCACCGTGGAGCCGAGCACGCCGACCAGGGTGCGGTAGAGCCAGCGCAGTCGCGGATACCGGTCCACCCACGCGCGGCTTCGGCGCAGGAAGCGCCGGATCGGGTGGGCGGAGCTGCGTCCTTCGTCGATTTCGCACTGGAGGATGACGGTCATGCGATCAGGCTAAGCCGGGTCGCTGGGAACCGGCTGCGCGGGCATCCGTCGCCGCTGTCGCCGCCTCTGACCGGAGCGGGACGCCGGCCCCGGGGGTACTGTGTGGGGCATCTGGAGCAACATTCGGTATCACGGAGGAGACGAACCATGGCTGGAATTGCAAAGCGCGAGCGTTTCGAAATGCCGGAGCCGGTGCGACGCTTTTTCGAGGGCGACTGGGACACCCCGGCGATGCGGGTAGAGGAATTCCGAGACGGCGGCAACCTGGTCGTGAAGGCGGAGATGCCCGGGATCGACCCGGAGAAGGATGTCGACGTGTCCGTCAGCGACGGCGTGCTGCACATCCAGGCCGAGCGGCAGGAAAAGACCGAGCACAAGGACAAGGACGGCTACCGGACCGAGTTTCGGTACGGCTCGTTCACGCGCGATATCGTGCTGCCCCGCGGGGTCAAGGAAGAGGACGTGACGGCGTCCTACCGGGACGGCGTGCTCGAGGTGCGCGTGCCGGTGCCCGAGGGCTCCGAGGTGCCGAAGAAGGTGACCGTCGCCCGCAGCTGAGCCTCGGCCAGGCGTCGAGAGTCGCCGATTACGCCGAGAGTCCCCGTTGCACGGGCGATTCTCGGTGTGAACGGCGACTCTCGGTGGTTAAGCGAACCCCGCGGGCCCCGAATGGGGGACGCATTGCGGTGATTCTCTTGACTCCCTCCGCCTTAACCGGTTTAGTTGAAGACACCAAACCGGTTCAGGCTTGAATCAGGAGAGAAGAAATGACGTACACCGCTGTTCGTTCACAGTCCCCCCGCTCGCGATCGATGAAAGCCGTGGCCCTCACCGCCGCGGTCTCGATGCTCCTGCTCGGAGCAGGCACCGCCGCTGCCGCGGCCTCGCCACCCGGCGCAGTCGGAGCATCCGGCGCGGCCGGCCTCGCATCCGGTGCCGCCCTCAAGGCCCGCCCCGCCCCGGTGGCGCCGTCCGCGCCGCTGACCAACCTGTCCCACCTCACGTTCCTGCTCGACACCGTGCCGCTGACCGCGGTCGACGGGCACACCACCTACGAGATCGACGAGCAGCCCACCGCGCAGGCCCCGTGGACCTACGCCGACAAGAAGGCGGACGGCAGCTACGGCCGGGTCGGCGGCGGGTCGCTCGACCCAGCGACCGGTCACTGGAGCCAGGGCGCCTACAACGCCGACGACATCGCCCGCACCGCGGTCGTCTACCTGCGCCACTGGCAGCAGACCGGTGACGAGACCAGCCGCGAGCACGCCGTGCAGACGCTGCGCTCCCTCACCTACCTGCAGACCGCGACCGGCCCGAACGCCGGGAACGTGGTGCTCTGGCAGCAGGCCGACGGCACCCTGACCCCCAGCGCCACCCCGGTGGAACTGCCCGACCCGAGCGACTCGGCCGAGTCCTACTGGGTGGCCCGCACCGTGTGGGCCCTCGGCGAGGGCTACGCCGCGTTCCAGGCTGCCGACCCCGACTTCGCCGCGTTCCTGCAGGACCGCCTGCACCTCTCGCTCGACTCCCTCGAGCGTCAGTCGCTCGCAAAATACGGCACCTTCGACGTGGCCGACGGCGTGAACGTGCCGGCCTGGCTCATCGCGGGCGGGGCGGATGCCTCCGCCGAGGCCGTGCTCGGCCTCGCCGCCTACGTCACGGCCGTCCCTGACGACGACACCGCGCGCACCGCGCTGACCCGGCTCACCGAGGGTGTCGCCGCGATGTCCTCCGGCTCCGCCACCGAGTGGCCCTTCGGCGCGATCATGCCGTGGAACAAGTCGCAGACCCTGTGGCACGCCTGGGGCGGACTGGCCCCGGCCGCCGTCGCCACCGCGTCCACCGTGCTCGGACGCTCCGACCTGCTCGGCGCCGCCGTCAAGGACGCCGCCCAGTTCACCCCGCAGCTGCTGGCCGCCGGCGGACCGGACAACGCCTGGAGCCCCACCCCCGGTGAGGCCCAGATCGCCTACGGCGTCGACTCCCGCGTGCAGGGCCTGGTCGCCACCGCACAGGCCGCGAACGCCCCCGGGCTGCTCGACCTCGCCGCCGTGACCGCGGCCTGGTTCTTCGGCGCCAACCCGAACGGCGCCCCGGCCTACAACCCGGCCACCGGCACCGCGATCGACGGTATCGAGCAGGACGGCCGGATCAACCCCAACTCCGGTGCGGAATCCACCATCCACGCCCTGATGACCATGCTCACCCTGGACGCCAATCCGACGCTGAAGGCCCAGGCCCTCGGCATCGATGAGACCGTCTCCACCGTGGGGCTGAGCGTCGTCGAGGCCGAGGCCGGCACCATCACGGGCAGCGGGTCCGTGGTCACGCCGCCGTCGTCCTGGACCGGCGAGGCCAACCTCTCCGGCGGCGCCTACGTAGCGTTAGGTGCGGGCGACTCGCTGAGCATCCCGGTTCCCGCCACCGACCAGGCTCGCAACGTGTTCCCGATCGTGAACCAGGGTGAGGCCGACTCCGGGTCGACGGCCTGGTCGTCTGCGACGTCGACGCTGGGCAGCACGAGCAACGGCGGCGCGGGCGCGCAGGGCATCACGGATGCCCCGGGACGCCTGTTCCCGCTCTCGCTCGAGCAGGCCCTGCCGGGGGCGGACACCGCGGTCGTCGGCGAGGCCGACGGGGCGGCATCCGTCGACGCGCTGCTGATCCAGCCGCTGATCTCGACGATCACGGTGACCGGTTCGGCGGGGGAGTCCACGGTGTACGTCAGCGCGGCGACCGAGTCGAGTGTGCGCACGGTGGTCGTGCCGCGCGGCTACCGGCTGGCGCAGCAGGCGTTCGATGCGACCGGCACGCCCGTCGCATCCGTTGACAAGAAGGCTCCGAAGACGGGGGCCGTGACGGTCGTCGCCGGCGGGTTCACCGTGGCGAAGCTGGTGCGCAAGTAGGGCCGAAGCCCTCGCGCGCGTCGAGAGTCGCCGTTGATGCCGAGAGTCGCCGTTGCCGGGGCGATTCTTGGCAGAAACGGCGACTCTCGGCCGTGAAAGGGCAGGCTGGGGCAGCGGGCTGCGCGGGCTACTGGGGCAGCGGCAGCGGCAGCGGCTGCGGCTCGACTCCGAGGGTCGTGAGCATGGCCTCGACCCGGCGCCGGATCTGGTCCCGGATGCGGCGTACCTCCTCGATCGGCTGCCCGGCCGGGTCGGTCAGTTCCCAGTCTTGGTAGAGCGTGCCCGGATAGACCGGGCAGGCGTCGCCGCAGCCCATGGTGACGACGACGTCGGCGGCCTGCACCACGTCATCCGTCAACGGTTTCGGGAACTCCTCCTGGAAGTCGAGGCCGAGCTCGGTCATCACCGTCATCACCGTCGGGTTGAGGCCCCTGGCCGGCGCCGACCCGGCCGAACGCACGTGCACCCGGCCGCCGGACAGGGCCTGGGTCAGCACGGCCGCCATCTGGGACCGCCCCGCGTTCTGCTCGCAGACGAACAGGATCTCGGGGACGTCCTTTTTGATCGCGCCCTTGGCCTGCGCCAGCGCGGTCAGGCGGTCGGTGGCGTAGCGCCCCGTGTTGGTCACGAGGAACGCCGTGACCGTCGACGTGCGCAGCAGCGACGTATACGACTCGAGCACGTAGCGTTCGATCGTCTCGGCGCCGAAGATTCCCGAGAACCGCGTGGTGAGGTTCGAGGCGAGCCGTCGCAACGACTCCTCGGGGAAAGCCAGCCCGGGCAGTGACCGGCGCGCGCCCAAATCACTCATCGCGGGCCGGACCTAGGCCCGCGCGGGGAGGATCTCGGCGAGCAGGGCCTGGATGCGGGCCTTGATCTCGTCGCGGATGGGGCGCACGGACTCGATGCCCTGGCCGGCCGGGTCGGCGAGTTCCCAGTCCTCGTAGCGCTTGCCGGGGAAGATCGGGCAGGTGTCGCCGCAGCCCATGGTGATGACGACGTCCGATTCCTGGACGGCCTCGGTGGTGAGGATCTTGGGCACGTTGTTCGCGATGTCGATGCCCTCCTCCGCCATGGCCTCGATCGCGATCGGGTTGATCTGGTCCTTGGGCGCGGAGCCGGCGGAGAGCACCTCGACGCGGCCCTCGGACAGGGCGGTCATGTAGCCGGCGGCCATCTGGGAGCGGCCCGCGTTGTGCACGCAGACGAAGAGAACGGTGGGCTTTTCGGTCATGATCGGTGGTTCCTTCTTCATTTTCGGGGGATGGGTGGTGGGGCGGTGAGAAGAGATCAGACGCGGTCGGGCAGCGGGTCGGCGACGGATGCCCCGGTTGCGGCCCCGGGGAACAGTCGCGGCCGCAGCCACAGCGCCACATAGACGAGGGCGATGAGGGCAGGGACCTCGATCAGCGGGCCCACGATGCCGGCCAGGGCCTGACCGCTCGTGGCGCCGAAGGTTCCGATGGCCACCGCGATCGCCAGCTCGAAGTTGTTGCCGGCGGCGGTAAACGCCAGGGTCGTGGTGCGCTCGTAGGAGAGCCCGGTGAGCTTGCCGGCGGCGAACCCGGCGGCGAACATGAGCGCGAAGTAGACCAGCAGCGGCAGGGCGATCAGGGCCACGTCGAACGGGCGGTCGATCACCTGGCGGCCCTGCAGGGCGAAGAGCAGCACAATCGTGAACAACAGGCCGTACAGGGCGAACGGGCTGACCTTCGGCAGGAACCGGCTCTCGTACCAGTCGCGGCCGCGGGTGGCCTCGCCGACCCGGCGCGACAGGTAGCCGGCCAGCAGCGGGATGCCGAGGAAGACGAGCACGCTGACGGTGATCGCCCAGATCGAGAACTCCGCGCTCGTGGTGGAGAGGCCGAGCCAGGCGGGCAGCACCTGGAGGTAGAACCAGCCGAGCGCGGCGAACGCGATGACCTGGAAGACGGAGTTGAGGGCCACCAGGAACGCGGCGGCCTCACGGTCACCGCAGGCCAGGTCGTTCCAGATCAGCACCATGGCGATGCAGCGGGCGAGGCCGACGATGATCAGGCCGGTGCGGTACTCGGGCAGGTCGGGCAGGAACGTCCAGGCGAGGGCGAACATCAGGGCGGGCCCCACGAGCCAGTTCAGCACCAGCGACGAGACCAGGAGGCGGCGGTCGCGGGCGACCAGGCGGGCATCCGTGTAGCGGACCTTGGCCAGCACCGGGTACATCATGACCAGCAGCCCGATCGCGATCGGCACGCTGACCGAGCCGATCGTGAACGTCGCGAGCAGGTCGCCCACGCCGGGCGCGGCGACGGCCAAAATCAGCCCCAGGGCCATGGCCGCGAGGATCCACACCGGCAGGAGGCGGTCGACGACCCCGAGCCGCGCCGGGGCGGCGGGGTTTCCCCCGGCAGTCGGCTGCGCGGTGCGCTGCACGGGGGGCTGGGCGGTGGCTGGTTCGGGGAAGGGCATCTGGCTCCGTGAGCGGGTGAGGCGAAAATCGGCGGGCGGGTCATAAAATCGGTGTGTCGATAGGGAGTCTTCCCCAATACATCGATGGATGTCAATTTATGGGAGATACTGTTCAGATGCCGTTCACCGAGACCCGCGCCGTGCCCGAGGCGTCGACCGCTGTGGTCGACGCCGTTGCCGCGGATGCCGCCGCCGGGGCCGCTGATTGCTGCGCCCCCGCCGCGCGCGAGGCGATCGGCGCCGATGAAGCGGAGCGGCTCGCCCGGCTACTGAAGGCCGTGGCCGACCCGGCACGGCTCCGGCTGCTCTCCCTGGTGGCCGCGCACGACGAGATGGAGGCCTGCGTCTGCGACCTGACCGAGCCCCTCGGGCTCAGTCAGCCAACCGTGTCACACCACCTCAAAGTGCTGGTGGACGCCGGCATTCTGACCCGCGACAAGCGTGGCACCTGGGCGTACTACCGGCTCGTGCCGGGAGCGCTCGGGACGCTGGCGGATCGGGTGCACGGGCTCTGAATTCGCGGCTCCGCGGGTGCGGCTCTGCGTTGCGGGGTTTGCGGCTCCGAGTTCGCTGTGCTGAGTTTGCGGTGCTGCGCGTGGGGGCTAGGCTGTGAGGCTGAGCTTTTGGGCGATCGCCCGTGGCGTCGGTCCTGGGCAGCCGGCCGGAACATCCGTCACCGATCTGCCCAAGCCCAGCGCTTTTTCAGGATACCGAGATATCCTCAATACTTGTGCGCGAAGCCCCACGTCGTGCGGCGCACCTGGCACTTCCTCTGAGGGAGCGTCGTTCCCCGTGGGATTTGATCTGCGCTGTGAGCGCATTCTCCGTCTGAGTGAGGTTCCGGCTCCCCCTCACCCGAACCGCGTAGCCGCGCCGACGAGAGTTCTCACCATGCCCATTTTTCCCCTGTTCCCTGACTGCCGCGTTTCGGCGGAAGGTGCCTATGCAGACGCCTAGGCTCACCAGGTTGCCCAGACTCACCAGATCCACCTTGATCCCGCGTCAGGCCGCCGCCGGCGGCTTCGCGATGCTTTTCGCCGGACTGCTCACGGTGATCCTCGGAATTCCCGCGCAGGCCTCGGAACTCGACGACTACAGCTGGCTGCCGCCGGCCGCCCTGGAAGCATCGGTGCGGGCCTCCGCGGAGGCCTCAGCGAATGCCGCCGCGCCCGATCCCACCGCGCATGCTGCCGCCGCCTCTGATGCCTCCGCCGCCGAAGCGACGCTACAGGGCCTGGTGCCGAGTGCGGCGGCCACCGCCACCGTGCACCGCGACGGTTTCACGGTCACCGATGCGCCGAAGCCCGAGCCCGTGCCTGCCGCCCCTGCTGCGGTTCCGGCCGCCGACGCTCCGGCCGCTCCGGCCGCTCCGGCCGCCGCTAATGCAGCCGTGCAGTGGCCCTTCCCGGGCTCGGTTCGCCTCTCCGGTCCCTATGGTCCGCGCGATGCCCCCTGCGGGGGCTGCTCGACGTTCCACAAGGGGCTCGATATGCTTCCCGGCGAGGGTGCACCTGCTCTGGCGGTTGCGGACGGCGTCGTACGTGAGGTCTCCGCCACGGACAACGGCGGCTTCGGCGTCTACGCGATCGTCGACCACACCGTCGACGGACAGCTCGTCAGCAGCGTCTATGCGCACTTCCAGGCCGGCTCGCTGCAGGTCTCCGCGGGAGAATCCGTGGGCGTAGGCACGCACCTGGGCAACGTGGGCAGCACCGGCCAGAGCACCGGCCCGCACCTGCATTTCGAGATCCTGATCGACGGGATCACCCCGACGGATCCGTACGCCTGGCTGTCGCAGCGCGCCGGCCCGATGTAGTCGCGAGGGTCGCGCGAATTCCTCGGGGTGCGCGGTCTGCGCGGGGGTCGCTGCGTGCCGGCGGGAGCCTGTGCGCGGGTGGGCACCGGTGGAAGGCCCGGCTCAGGCCGAAGCTCCGGTCGAGTTTTACGGATGCTGCGCTCGGCGTCGCGCCGGGCGCGGCATTGTGCTGCGTGGCCCGCGGCATCAACCCTGAACGAATTCGACGAAGAATTTGCCGAATCACCAACGAAATTGTCGAAACCGGCCTTCTGGCAGCACAATCTCCGTCGAATTGGTTCCCACCGGGATCCTGAATGCCGAAGTGGGCGGCGGTTGCGATGGTGGTGGTGGGGGCTGCCGTGGGTTGTGGGCTCGTGCGGCAGCGGCTCAGGGCGGCGTTGCCGGGAGGTCGAAGTAGAGATGGGCGTGAGCGCGGCATCCGTCGTTGAAGGCGGCGCCGCACGCAGGGCACGCGGTGGCTGCCCGGTAGTCGGCGATCGAGAGTGTGCCGCGGCAGACTCCGCAAAGGATGGCCTGCTCGGTCCAGAGGTCGGCCGGCCAGAGCTGGGCGGCATGGGTTTCACCGGCGGCGTGGCACTGGTAGCACGGGTAGAAGCGCCCGCAGCAGAAGAACCTGATCGCCACGATGTCGAGCTCGGAACGGTAGTGCACGCAGCGGGTCTGGGCGTCGACGGTCTGTCCGTGGATCTGCATGGTGGTCCTTCGTGCGAGAGACGATCGCGACCGCACGTGGGGGTGGGGCGGTGTCGGGGGTGAGACCGCGGCGTCGGGATGGGTTCGGGGCGCCTCGCGGTGCCCCGAACCCCAGGCGCTACTCGCCGGTGGCCTGCGCGGTGACGAATGCCTCGAAGGCGGCCGGGTCGTCGAGGGCGCCGGGGTAGGTCACGCCGTTGACGAGCACGGTGGGCGTGCCCTTGATCTGCTTGATGTCGGCGTTGGGGATCGGGCCGTCCAGGGCGCGCTGGGTGGCGGTGTCGACCCAGGAGGCGAACGTGTTCTCCGTGATGCAGGTGGCGACCTTCTCGTCGGTGACGCCCGCATCGGTGGCCAGGCTGGCCAGATCTTCGTTGGTCAGGCCCTCGGTGTTCTCCGCCGGCTGGTTCGCGAACAGGGCCGCGTTCATGGCGAGCACGTTCTCGGGCTCGTAGTTGGCGACGCAGGCGAGGGCCGAGGCGGCCCGGGTCGGGTACTTGCTGCCGGCCGAGACCGGGTCGAGGATCGAGATCGGGTGCAGCTCGAGCGTGGCGGTGCCCGCGGCGACCCAGCCGGCGATCTGCTCGCCGTTCGTGGTCTCGAACTGGCCGCAGAAGGGGCAGAGGTAGTCGGCGTAGACCACGATGTTGGCGGTGTCGCCGAGGGTGCTCGGGTCGGTGGCGATGGGGTCCTCGTCGGCGGCCAGAGCTGCGGTCTCGACGGGGACGAGGTTGGTGCCGTCGCCGGTGAGCAGCACGCCGTCGCTGGCCATGTTCAGCGGGCCCGCTGCGGCGGGGCCCTGGTTGCCGACCACGACGAGAGCCACGACCACGGCCGCCGCGATCAGGCCGGCACCGATGCCCCCACGCAACAGCCACCGGTTGCGCTTCTCCTTCTTCTGCTGTTCCTCGCGGAGCTGGCGGGCGCTTTCACGCGCCATCTCGCGGCGGTCCTTCTTCGGGGGGACAGGCTGGCCGTAGACATTGCTCATGAACTTCATGCACCGTTTCGTTGCGACTGGGAGTTGATTCCAAGGTTAGAGGGTCCGTCTCCGGGAGAGGTGCCGTACGGCTGTGAGCCACCTGTGAGCGCGTCGTCGCCCGCGTCGTCGATTTGCGACCGCGCCCGGTGCACGATCGGGCGGATTTCTGCAACTTCCGTGGCGTTCCCTGAAGGGGGGAATAGGTGCCGGCCCGGATGCCTTGTCGGTGAGGGCGGTTCCGTGTTCCGCTGCTGGTACTGACGCCCGTGATGCGGTGCCTCCGACGAACGTCAAACCAGCACGCCTCAGCTCCATCGGGCCTGCCCCATCGATACCGAGGATCAACACTTTCGTGACTACCGCCGCCATCACCGTCATCACCGCCGCCGACCGGAAGTCGGCCGCGCGGCATCCCGGCGACGCCCTTTCCCGCGGCCAGCGCCTGGTCTACATCATCGTGCTCGGGGCGCTCACGGCGCTCGGCCCGTTCACGATCGACCTCTACCTGCCGGCGTTCCCGACCCTGGAGGGCGAGTTCGGCGTCTCGGCGGCGGCCATCCAGCTGACCCTCACCGGCACCATGATCGGGTTCGGCTTCGGCCAGCTCGTAGTCGGACCGTGGAGCGACAAGGTCGGCCGCCGCCTGCCTCTGATGCTCGCGACCGGCTTCCACATTCTGGCGAGCGTGGGCGCCGCCCTCTCCCAGGACATCGTCTGGCTCGCGGTCTTCCGCCTGCTGCAGGGCTTCGGCGCCGCGGCCGGCGCGGTCGTCGCCCTGGCGATGGTGCGCGACCTGTTCGGTGGCAAGCCGCTCGTGAAGATGCTGTCCCGCCTCGCGCTGATCAGCGGCCTGGCCCCCGTGCTGGCTCCGGTCATCGGCTCGCAACTGCTGCTCGTGATGAGCTGGCGCGGCATCTTCTGGGTGCTCGCCGCCTACGGCGCGGTCGTGATCCTGGCCGTCGCGTTCTGGATCGTCGAGACGCTTCCGGATGCCGACCGCCATGTCAAGGGGCACAGTTCCCTCCGCCAGCGCTACCGTGCGGTGCTCAGCGACCGCATCTTCGTGGGTGTCGCGATCATCGGGGCGATGTCGTTCACCGGGCTGTTCTCCTACCTCTCGTCGTCGTCCTTCCTGTTCCAGCAGGTCTACGAGTTCAGCCCGCAGCAGTACGGCCTGCTGTTCGCCGTGAACTCGCTCGGCGTCGTCGCCGGCGTCCAGTTGAGCTCGCGCCTGATGCACCGCTTCAACGTCGGGCCGCAGTGGATCGTGGCCGTGTCGACGCTGGTGCTGGCCATCACCGCCGGCGCGATCGTGCTGCTCGATCTCGCCGGGGCCGGGCTCTGGGGCACCCTGGTGCCGCTGTGGTTCTTCATCGCGGCCTTCGGATTCACGATGCCCAGCGTTCAGGTGATGGCGCTCGCCGCGCACGGCCACGAGGCCGGCACGGCGGCGTCGCTCCTCGGCGCGGCGAACTTCGGCGTCGCCGGGCTCGTCTCGCCGATCGTCGGCCTGCTCGGGGTCGGCAGCGCCGTCCCGATGGGCGCCGTGATGGGCGCGACCGCCGTAGTGTCGATCCTCTCCCTCTGGTTCATCGTGCGCCCCCGGTCGGTGCCCGCTCTGGGGCACTGAGGCCCCAGAGGTCCCGGCCTCCGGCATCCGGCGGCTGACGCCGGAGCCGCCCGCGCACGCCCGCGCCGGCCGCGCCCCGCCGCTGCGAGTGTTGCCGAAACGGACAACTGTCGCCGGTGCGCGGGCAACAGTTGGCCGAACCGGCAACAGACGCGGCGGAGTCCGCCCCGGGCGGGCAACAGTCCGCGCCGCACCGATCTAGCATGGAGGAATGATCAGCGAGCGCGCCCCCGAGACCGCAGCCACACCGGCCACCCGGCGGATCGCCCGCCGCTGGCCTCTGGTCAGCGGGGCCGCGGCGCTGCTGCTGGCCGTGGGGCTCGGCGCCCTGATCGTGCAGCGCGGCAACGGCCGCCCGATGGAGATCGACGCCGAGTGGATGGACGAGATCATCGAGCACCGGGCGCCCGTCTGGGAGTACCTCTCGCTCACGATGAACTTCCTCGGCGCGGGGATCGCCGGCGTGATCGTGATTCCGGTGCTGATCCTGGTGTTCCTGCTGCTGCTGAGGCGCCCATGGGCGGCCGGCTACTTCGTGCTCGCCACGATCGTGAGTTCCGGTCTGGTGCAGGTGCTGAAGTCCCTGTTCGGACGCGCGAGGCCGGAAGATATGCTGGTCGTATCTGATTTCGGCTCCTTTCCGTCTGGCCATGTGGCCAACGCGGCGACCATGGCCGTCTGTCTCGGCATCCTCTTCCCGCGGATCTGGGTCTGGCTGGCCGGGGCCCTCTACACGGTGCTGATGATGGTCAGCCGCACCTACCTGGGCGCACACTGGCTCACGGACACGATCGGTGGGCTGCTGCTCGGCGCGGCCGTCGCCGTGCTGCTGTGGGCCCCGGTCGCCGCGAAACTCGAGGGGGAGCGCCAACTGGCGGCGCAGCATCCGTCGCCCGTGCGTATTCGCCGGAGATCCTCCGTCAAGCACCCCTGAACCGCCTGGGTCGAGTGGGTGTGACGCGCAGCCGGCCGCCGCCCGGCGTCACCGGGTGGGTGGGCTCACGGTGACGGATGCCCCGAGCAACTCCCGCCCGGCTCCCCCCCCTAGCCGGAAACACCGTTTCCGAGAGTGCGGCGGAGGAGACCGAGCAACCCGCTGGGCGCCCGGTTCGAACAGGGCGCCGCGCCGCTGACGACCGCGCCGACCTGGGCGAGGGCGCCGCGCNGCCGCGCCGCTGA
Source organism: Cryobacterium cheniae (assembly GCF_004403395.1). GTDB lineage: Bacteria > Actinomycetota > Actinomycetes > Actinomycetales > Microbacteriaceae > Cryobacterium > Cryobacterium cheniae. The sequence continues at coordinate 12,592 of NZ_SOGN01000054.1, read as the reverse complement.
CGACCGCGCCGACCTGGGCGAACGCACAGTCTGTGAGCCGACGCCGGGGCTGACGCCGGGCCGACGGAGAGGCTGACCCACGCCCCCCCCCCCCGGGGGACCGCTCCCCGTGGATTACCGCCCGGGGATTGCCGCCCGACCCGCGCCGGATGCGAGATGATGCTCTGACTGAACGCAAACATCCGTCGGAACGAAAGCGGTGCGGGAATGATCAATGGTGATGTCTCCTTCTGGTGGAACCAGCTCGGCCGGCCGGCGCCGCGCGTCCCGCTGCCCGGGCCGACCACGGCCGATGTGTGCATCGTGGGCGCCGGGTACACCGGGCTGTGGACGGCGTATTACCTGAAGAAGGCGGCCCCGGGCCTGCGGATCGTGATCGTCGAGCAGCGTTTCGCCGGCTACGGCGCGTCGGGGCGGAACGGGGGCTGGTTGACGAACTCGGTCACCGGCGGGCGCGAGCAGTACGTCGCCTCGCACGGGCGCCGCGCGGCCGCCCGGTTCCAGACCGCCATGAACGAGACCGTCGACGAGGTGATCCAGGTCGCCGCGGCCGAGGGCATCGACGCCGACATCGTCAAGGGCGGCGAGTTCACGGTGGCCTACGACCAGCCGCAGCAAAGGCGACTGGAGGCATCCGCCCGGTCGGAGCAGGCCTGGGACATGACGGATGTCGAACTCCTTTCCCCGGCAGCGGCGCGCGCCCGCATCGACGTGGCCGGCGCCACCGGGGCGATGTGGCACCCGCACTGCGCGCGCATCCACCCCGCGAAACTCGCGGCCGGGCTCGCCCGGGTGGTGGAGGCCCTCGGGGTGGAGATCTACGAGAACACCCGGGTCAGCGAGATCACGCCGCACCGGGCGATGACCGACCGGGGCCCCGTCGAGGCGGAGTTCGTGGTGCGCGCCACGGAGGGGTTCACGGCGGGTTTGAAGGGCCTGCACCGGGCGTGGCTGCCGATGAACTCGTCGTTGATCGCGACCGCGCCGCTCAGCCCGGACGTCTGGGCGAGCATCGGCTGGGCGGGCCGGGAGACCCTCGGCGACATGGCGCACGCGTATATGTACGCGCAGCGCACCAGTGACGACCGCATCGCGATCGGCGGCCGGGGCGTGCCGTACCGGTTCGGGTCGCAGACGGACTCCGACGGGCACACCCCGGCGAGCACGGTGGCGGCGCTGCGGGGCATCCTGACCCGGTTCTTCCCGGCGACGGCGGGCGTGGCGATCGATCATGCCTGGTCGGGGGTGCTCGGCGTGCCGCGCGACTGGGCCGCGACCGTGGGGCTCGACCCCGCGACCGGGCTGGCCTGGGCCGGCGGCTACGTGGGCACCGGGGTGGCCACGACGAACCTGGCCGGGCGCACGCTGACCGACCTGATCCTCGGCAACGACACCGGGCTCACCCGGCTGCCGTGGGTGAACCACCGGGTGCGCAACTGGGAGCCTGAGCCGCTGCGCTGGCTCGCCGTGCACGCGCTCTACCGCGCCTACTCGCTGGCCGACCACGCCGAGCTCACACGACGGCAGACGACCTCGCCGATCGCGTCCGTCGCCGACGTGGTCTCGGGCCGCGGCCACTAGCGGTTTTCCTGAGTCAGCCCCCACGGGCGTGCATAACTCCTGCAGATCCGGGCGGATGTGCCCGAAACAGGTCGATTCCGGCCGTTCGGCACCGCATTGCAGGAGTTATGCACGGTCGCCGGGTGTGGTGTACTCGACGCATGAGCGTTGAGACGGAGGTCGGGCAGCCGGAGGTCGTGCAGGAGGCCGTGCGGCAGGCGGATGCCGCCGCCGCGGCCGCCGGGGTGACCGTGCGCCAGGCCGAACCCGGCGACCTGGCCGCGGTGATCGGCCTGTTCGAGCGCACCTGGGGTGTGGGGCACAGCCCCGACAAGTCGATGCTCCTGGCTCTCGACTTCGCCGGTAACACCGTGCTGATCGCGACCAGGGCCGGCAAACCGGTCGGGGCGACGCTCGGCTTCCTCGGCTGGGCCGACGGCGTCCACCTGCACTCGCACATGGCGGCGGTCGTGCCGTGGCAACGCGGCAGCGGGGTCGGCTACGCGCTCAAACTGTTCCAGCGGGTGCTCTGCCTCCGGCACGGCATCGCCGACATGCGCTGGACCTTCGACCCGCTGATCCGCCGCAACGCGCACTTCAACCTGGTCAAGCTGGGCGCCGAGGTGGTGCGATTCCTGCCGGACTTCTACGGCCGGCTCGACGACGTCATCACCGGCAGCGACCGGAGCGACCGATTCGAGGTGTGCTGGCGCCTCGACTCTCCGCGCACCCGCCGGGCGCTGGCGGGCGAGCGCCCGCCGACCTGGTCGGCGAGCGACTCGCTGCCCCTCGACGTCGACTTCGAGCGGCTGCGCGTCGACGACCCGGCCGAGGCCGCCCGGCGCCGCGAGGAGTCCCGGGCGCTGTTCCGCTCGGCGCTGTCCCGCGGGCTGCGCCCCGAGCTGACCGGGAACAACGACTACGTCTTCACCACGGATGCCGCGGACAGCGCGCCCGGCCCCGCCTGAGCGCCGCGCTACTCTCCGCGCCCGGTGACGCGTCGCTCGAACCAGTAGAGCAGTTCGGGGCGCGCCCGGTTCAGATCCTGCAGGGTCATCGGTTCCGGCACCCGCACCACGGGAACGCCGAGCTGATCGATCACCGTGTCCATGGCGCCGCGCGAGTAATACTGCCCGCGCATGCGCACCAGCAGCCGGCCGTCGGTTCCGGTCACGAAGAGCTGCGGCTGCGTGTCGAGCGCCCCGCTCTGGTAGAGGTCGAGCAGCACGATGCTGTCGATCTCCTCAGCGGAGAAGTTCGTGACCATGCCCATGAAGCCGCGCTCCGAGATGCCGTCGGCATCGACCCGGATGATGGTGCGCGTGTAGGCCAGATAGGCGAGGGCGCAGACGCTCAGGAGCACAACCTGGGCGATCAGAACGGGCCGCCAGGTGCCGTTGGGGATGCTCAGCCAGAAGAGCACGGCGGAAATGGGTGCGACCAGGGCCAGGACGGACAGCCCCGTCTGAACGAGCAACCGGCCGTGGGGCCGCAATGCGTGCGCATGCATGCGCACACCCCCGTTGAATCTCACCCTTGTTTCCCCCTCGCCGGTGTACTCAGATTATCCCTGATTTCGGATTCGCGCGGCAGTCACCGATAAGGGGGGGCCGCCGTGTCGAACCCCGCCAGACGGCGGAGAGTCGCGGACCGTATAGTGAGCGGGTGCCATCCCTGAGCCTTAGAAGAAACGGTCCGCGCATCCCCCGTGCCCGGCTGCACCCGGCGCAGGTCGTGGTCGCCGGTTTCGCCGTCGCCGTCCTGGTCGGCACGGTGCTGCTGATGATCCCGCTCGCGACGCCCGGGCCCGGCGGCACCCCGTTCCTGATCGCGGCGTTCACGGCCACGTCGGCCGTGTGCGTGACCGGCCTGACCCTCGTCGACACGGCGACGTACTGGTCGCCGTTCGGCCAGGCCATCATCCTGGCCCTGATCCAGGTCGGCGGATTCGGGATCATGACGTTCGCCTCGGTCGTCGGGCTCGCCGTGATCCGCAAGATGTCCCTCCGGTCCCGCATGACGGCGGCCGCCGAGGTCAAAAGCCTCGGGCTCGAGGATGTCCGCGGGCTGGTTCTCGGCGTCGTGCGCATCTCCCTGATCGTGGAGTTCATCGTGGCGGTGCTGCTGACCCTGCGGTTCTGGATCGGGTACGGCGAACCGTTCGGCCGGGCCATCTGGCTCGGGGTCTTCCACTCCGTGTCCTCGTTCAACAACGCCGGCTTCGCGCTGTTCAGCGACAACCTGATCTCCTACGCGACGGACCCGTTCATCTGCCTGCCCATCGCCGCCGCCGTGATCCTCGGCGGGCTGGGCTTCCCGGTGATCATGCAACTGCGGAAGCACCTGCGGAACCCGCTGAAATGGTCGATGAACACCCGCATCGTGCTGGTCGGCACGATCACGCTTCTGGTCGCGGGCACCGTCTACATCACCGGCGTGGAGTGGAACAACCCGGGCACGCTCGGACCGCTGGACTGGCCGAGCAAGCTCCTGGTGGGCTTCTTCCAGTCGGTACAGACCCGCACCGCCGGGTTCAACAGCGTCGACATCGGGGCGATGGATTCCGCGAGCCTGCTCGGCATGGACGTGCTGATGCTGATCGGGGGCGGCCCGGCCGGCACCGCCGGCGGCATCAAGATCACCACCTTCGCGGTGCTGTTCTTCATCCTGCTGACCGAGATCCGCGGCGAGGTGGCCGTGAACGTCTTCGGTAAGCGCCTCTCCCGGGCCGTGCACCGCCAGGCGATCACCATCGTGCTCCTGGCCGTCGCGGTGATCACGGTCTCCACGATCGCCCTGATGCTGATCACCGATCTCGGCCTCGACGAGCTGCTCTTCGAGGTCATCTCCGCGTTCGGCACGGTCGGGCTCTCCACCGGGATCACCGCCGGTCTGCCACCGGCCGGCCACGTCATCCTGATGCTGCTCATGTTCATCGGCCGCCTGGGTCCGATCGGGTTCGCCTCGGCGCTCGCCCTGCGGGAACGCCACACCGCGTACGAACTACCGAAAGAGAGGCCGATCATTGGCTAAGTTTTCCCTGTTCGGGCACAATCAGCCCGCCCGCATGGCCGAAGAGGATGCGATCGTCGTGATCGGCCTGGGCCGGTTCGGCAGCGCCCTCGCCCTCGAGCTGATGGCCAGCGGCAGCGAGGTGCTCGGCATCGACGACTCTGAGGAGATCGTGCAGGCGCACAACGGCCTGCTCACCCATGTCGTGCGCGCCGACTCGACCAAGGAAGAAACCCTCCGCCAGCTCTCGGTGCCGGACTTCAGCAGCGCCGTCGTCGCGATCGGCGGCGATATCCAGGCGAACATCCTCACCGCGAGCCTGCTGCTCAAGCTGGGCATCCCGAACATCTGGGCCAAGGCGGTCAGCGACCCGCACGGCGAGATCCTGCGCCAGATCGGCGTCACGCACGTCATCTTCCCGGAGAAGGACATGGGCAAGCGGGTGGCCCACCTGGTGCGCGGGGTGATGCAGGACTACATCGAGATCGACGAGAACTTCGCCCTGGTGAAGACGAACCCGCCGCAGGAGATCATCGGCGTGCCGCTCGGAAAATCGAGTGTGCGCACCATCCACGGGGTCACCGTCACGGCGTTCCACCGCCCGGGGGAGGGGTGGAGCTACACGACCCTCGACACGACGTTGCAAGCCGACGACGTCATCCTGATTGCCGGCGATGTGCGCAAGGTGGAGTCTTTCAGCCGCCTCAAATAACGGATGCCGCCGGTCTCTGCCCCCACGCCCCCGGTGCCATGATGACCGCGTGCACACCCCGGCCCGGCCCGGCTCGGCCCGGCTGGTCCCGGCCCGGCGACTAGGCTCGGCCAGATGAGTCTCGCCGCCGCCCAATTCGTGTCCAGCACGGCCCTCGGCACCCGAATCGTGGTGCGCACCCGGATCGAGGGCGGGGTGACGGATGCCGTGGGCTACCTCCGTGCCGTCACCGAGACCGGGTGCACGGTCGAGACCAAACGCGGGCTGGTCACCCTGGCGCTCGCCGACATCGTCGCCGCGAAGCAGGTGCCGCCGCCGCCCGCGCCGCGTGCACCGCGGCATCCGCTCGCCGACTAGCTCCGGCCCGGGTCCGGGCCTCGCCTCGTGCATAACTCCTGCAATTTCGCGCGGGAAGGCTGTTCCGGGGCCGAATCGGGCACATTCGTCAGAATTTGCAGGAGTTATGCACGCGCGATCATTTGCAGGAGTTATGCACGCGCGATCATCCGTCGGAACGGACCGATCAAGAACTGGCGGAGAATGGGGGATTCGAACCCCCGAGGGCTCTCACCCAACACGCTTTCCAAGCGTGCGCCATAGGCCACTAGGCGAATTCTCCTGGCCGAACGTTCCCCTAAGGGAACGACCTAGAGAATCTTACCTGTTTCCGGCGGCCTTCGTACACACGCGCCCCGGCCGCCCGGAATCGACCGGTTTTCGGCCCCGCAAACTTTGCGTCTAAGCTGAAGGTCGGCTCCTCGCGTGGCGCCATCTCGGCCAACTCCCCCAGGACGGAAACGTAGCAAGGGTAACCGGGCTCTGGTGGGTGCGCGAGGAGTCTTTTTCATGCCCCCGCATCAGGCCGTTAGCCATGGTAACGATTTCGCCACATCTCCTAAGATGAGATGGCGCAGTTAACGCCCCGAATGTGCTTGGAGGCACACCATGCCTGAAATATCCGCTAAACCCTTTCTCTGGCCAGACCGGTCACCGCATCCGCTCAGCGCTGAAGCGCTCGCCAGCGTCGATGCCTGGTGGCGGGCCGCCAATTACCTCTCGGTGGGGCAGATCTACCTGCTCGACAACCCGTTATTGCGTGAGCCGCTCACGCGGGACCACATTAAACCTCGTCTGCTGGGCCACTGGGGAACCACCCCGGGGCTCAATTTTCTTTATGCCCACCTGAACCGCGCCATCCAGGAACGGTCGATCAGCACCCTCTACGTCACCGGCCCCGGCCACGGCGGCCCCGGAATGGTGGCCAACGCCTACCTCGACGGCACCTACTCCGAGATCTATTCCGGCGTCGACCAGAGCGAGCAGGGCGTCAAGGCCCTGTTCCGCCAGTTCTCCTTCCCCGGCGGCATCCCCAGCCACGCCTCGCCCGAAACTCCCGGCTCGATCCACGAGGGCGGCGAGCTCGGCTACGCGCTCAGCCATGCCTACGGGGCCGCGTTCGACAACCCCGACCTGCTGGTCGCCGCGGTCGTCGGCGACGGCGAGGCCGAGACCGGCCCGCTGGCCACCAGCTGGCACTCGAACAAGTTCGTCGACCCGCTGCAGGATGGCGTCGTGCTGCCGATCCTGCACCTCAACGGGTACAAGATCGCCAACCCCACCGTCCTCGCCCGCATCCCGGAAGAGGAACTTCTCGACCTGATGCGCGGCTACGGGCACAAGCCCTACATCGTCGCCGGCGGCTTCGACGGCGAAGACCCCCTCCTCGTGCACCAGCGGATGGCGCTCACCCTGGACGAGGTGCTGAACGAGATCGCCGCGATCAAGGCGCGCGCCCTCGCCGGCGACACCGAGCGTCCGCGCTGGCCGATGATCATCCTGCGCACGCCCAAGGGCTGGACCTGCCCGCCCGTCGTCGACGGGGTACAGGTGGTCGATTCCTGGCGTTCGCACCAGGTGCCGCTGAGCAACGCCCGCGACACCGAGGCGCACACCCGCCTGCTCGAAGAGTGGCTGGCCTCCTACCGGCCGGAGGAGCTCTTCGACGCCGACGGCGCCCCCCTGGCGCTGGTCTCGTCGCTGGCCCCCGCGGGCGACCTGCGGATGAGCGCGAACCCGGTCGCCAACGGCGGGCTGCTGCGCCGCGCGCTGAAGCTGCCCGACTTCAAGAAGTACGGGGTGGATGTCCCCTCCCCGGGCGCCACCACCGATGAGGCCACCAAGGTCCTCGGCACCTGGCTGGCCGACGTCATCCGTGACAACCCCGACAATTTCCGCATCTTCGGACCCGACGAGACTGCCTCCAACCGCCTCGCCCCGGCCGTGTACTCGGCCACCGACAAGCAGTGGAACGCGGAGTACCACGAGGGCGACACCAACCTCGCCCGCGCCGGCCGGGTGATGGAGATGCTCAGCGAGCACCAGTGCCAGGGCTGGCTGGAGGGCTACCTGCTCACCGGCCGTCACGGCCTGTTCAACTGCTACGAGGCGTTCATCCACATCGTCGACTCGATGTTCAACCAGCACGCGAAGTGGCTCAAGGTCACCCGCGAGATTCCGTGGCGCCGCTCCATCTCGAGCCTGAACTACCTGCTCAGCTCGCACGTCTGGCGCCAGGACCACAACGGTTTCTCGCACCAGGACCCCGGCTTCATCGACCACGTCGTCAACAAGAGCGCGGATGTCGTGCGCGTCTACCTGCCGTTCGACGCCAACACGCTGCTCGCCACCTACAGCCACTGCCTGCGCAGCGTGGACTACGTCAACGTGGTCGTCGCCGGCAAGCAGCCCGCGCCGAACTGGCTCACCATGGACCAGGCCGTCGCGCACTGCAAGCGGGGCCTCGGCATCTTCGACTGGGCCGGCACCGAGACGTTCGGCACCTCGCCCGACGTCGTGCTCGCCGCCGCCGGTGAGGTACCCACCCTCGAGGTGCTGGCCGCGGCCGCCATCCTGCGGGAATGGCTGCCCGACCTGTCCGTGCGCGTCGTGAACGTCGTCGACCTGATGCGTCTGCAGTCCGAGGACGACCACCCGCACGGCCTCAGCGACAACGAGTTCGACGCCATCTTCACGGCCGACAAGCCGATCGTCTTCGCCTACCACGGGTATCCGTGGCTGATCCATCGCCTGACCTACAAGCGCCACGGGCACGGCAACCTGCACGCCCGCGGCTACAAGGAGAACGGCACCACCACCACCCCGTTCGACATGGTCATGCTCAACGACCTCGACCGGTACCACCTGGTGATGGACGTGATCGACCGGGTTCCCGGCCTCGGCGCCCGCGCCGCCCTGCTGCGCCAGGAGATGCAGGATGCGCGCCTCCGGGCCCGCAATTACACCCGCGACCACGGGGAAGACATCCCCGCCGTCACCGAATGGGTCTGGGACGCCGACGGCGTCGGCGTGACCCCCGACAATGCCGGTGTCTCCACTGGCGGAGACAACGTATAAACGTGGCTGACAGCATCTACATCACCTCCGCCGAGGGAAATACCGGCAAATCCACCATCGCCCTGGGCGTGCTGGACACCCTGCTCCGGTCGGTGCAGCGCGTCGGCGTGTTCCGGCCCGTCGCCCGGTCGGCGCACCACCCCGACTACGTGCTCGAGCTGCTTCTCTCGCACCTGTCGAGTGCGTCCGCGCTCACCGTGCAGCCCCCGCTGACCTACGACGAGTGCGTCGGCGTCACCTACGACGAGGTGCACCTCGACCCCGACGCGGCCCTCGGCCGCATCGTGCAGCGCTACAAGGCCGTCGAGGCCCAGTGCGACGCGGTGGTCGTGGTCGGTTCCGATTACACGGATGTCGGCAGCCCCACCGAGCTCGCCTTCAACCTGCGCATCGCCGCGAACCTGGGGGTGCCGGTGCTGCTGGTCCTCGGCGGGCGGGTTGGTCCCGGCCAGCGCGACACGCTCAACCAGGGCGACCGGCAGCTCGGGCAGAGCGACCCGCGCACGCCCGAAGACATCCGCCAGCTGACCGACGTCACCGTCGCGGAAATCCGCGACGAGCACGTCTCTCTTCTCGGCGTGATCGTCAACCGGGCCGACCCGGACCGGCTCGACGAGCTCATCGACGCCGTGCGGAGCGTCGTCGACGCCGACCTGAAGCCCGGCCCCGGCCTGAGCAGGGTGCCGGTCTGGGCGCTGCCCGAGGACTCGTACCTCGTGGCCCCGAGCATGAAGAGCATCCTCAAGGCCACCGATGGCACGCTCGTGAAGGGTGACCCCGCACTGCTGTCGCGGGAGGCGCTCGGCGTGGTCGTGGCGGCGATGTCCATGGTCAACGTGCTGCCGCGCCTGTTCGAGGGCGCCGTGGTCGTGGTTCCCAGCGACCGCCCGCAGGTGCTGCTGGCCGTGCTGATGGCGAATTCGTCCGCGACGTTCCCGTCGATCGCCGGCATCGTGCTGGTCGGCGGGTTCGACCTGCCCGAGGAGATCGGGCGGCTCGTCGAGGGGCTCGACGCCTCGGTGCCGATCATCAGCACGCAGCTGAACTCCTACGACGCGGCGTTGCGGATCACGCACACGCCGGGACGGATGGCCGCGGACTCGCAGCGGAAGCGCGACACGGCTTTGGCTCTCTTCGAAGGCCACGTGGACGCATCCGTGCTGCTCGACCGGCTCAAGGTGAGCCGCGCCGACGTGGTGACGCCGCTGATGTTCGAGTACATGCTGCTGGAGCGGGCGCGCACCGACCGCAAGCGCATCGTGCTGCCCGAGGGGGATGACGACCGCGTGCTGCGCGCCGCCGCGACCCTGCTGGCCCGCGACGTGGCCGACATCACCATCCTCGGTGAGGAGTTCGAGGTGCGCTCGCGTGCCATCGGCCTGGGCCTGGACATCTCCAAGGCGCAGGTTCTGAGCCCCTTCGACGATGTGCTGCGGCACAAGTTCGCGGAGGCCTACGCGAAGCTGCGCGCCCACAAGGGCGTCACGGTGGAGCAGGCCATGGAGCTGGTCACCGACGTGTCGTACTTCGGCACGATGATGGTGCAGCTCGGCCTGGCCGACGGCATGGTCTCCGGGGCGACCCACACCACCGCGCACACCATCCGGCCGAGCCTGCAGATCATCAAGACGCGTCCGGGAGTCTCGGTCGTGTCCAGCGTGTTCCTGATGGCGCTCGCCGACAGGGTGCTGGTCTACGGCGACTGCGCGGTGAACCCTGACCCCACCGCGGAGCAGCTCGCCGACATCGCCATCTCGGCGTCGGAGACGGCCGTGGAGTTCGGCATCGAGCCGCGCATCGCGATGCTGAGCTACTCGACCGGCGAGTCCGGCCAGGGCGCGGACGTGGACAAGGTTCGCGCCGCCACCGCCATCGTGCGGGAGCGTCGGCCCGACCTCCTGATCGAAGGCCCCATCCAGTACGACGCGGCAGCGGATGCCGCCGTCGCCGCCACGAAGATGCCGGGTTCTGCCGTCGCCGGCCGCGCCACCGTCTTCATCTTCCCCGACCTGAATACGGGCAACAACACGTACAAGGCCGTGCAGCGGAGCGCCGGAGCGGTGGCCATCGGCCCCGTGCTCCAGGGTCTGCGCAAACCCATCAATGACCTTTCTCGAGGAGCACTAGTGCAGGACATCGTCAACACCGTCGCCATCACCGCGATCCAGGCCGCGACGTTGTCCGCGTCCGAGTCGGTCGTCCGGGAAGCCGAACCTGCTTCCGGTTCGGCTTCCGGTTTCGCTGCCCCCGCAGCGGCGGTGTCCGCATGACCGCCGTCCTGGTGATCAACTCCGGGTCGTCGTCGTTCAAGTACCAGCTGATCGACATGGACACCGAGACCGAGCTCGCCACGGGGCTCGTCGAGCGCATCGGCGACGGCGTGGGCCATGCGCGGCACACCGCGACCGGGTCGACGGACGGCCGGATCGACCAAACCCTGCCGATCCCCGACCACACCGCCGGTTTCGCCGTGATGATCGAGGCGTTCGCCCAGCACGGGCCCACGCTCAGCGAGGCCGACCTGGTCGCCGTCGGGCACCGGGTCGTGCAGGGCGGCAGCGTCTTCCTCGGCCCGGTCGTCGTCGACGACCTGGTGCAGGGGCAGATCGCCGACCTGGCCGACCTCGCACCGCTGCACAACCCGGCCCACGTGCAGGGCATCATCGCGGCCCGGGCGTTCTTCCCCACGGTGCCGCACGTGGCCGTGTTCGACACCTCGTTCCACCAGACCCTGCCGGCGGCCGCCTACACGTACGCCATCGACACGGCGCTGGCGGCCGAGCACAGCATCCGTAGGTACGGGTTCCACGGCAGCTCGCACAAATTCGTCTCGGAGGCCGCCGCGGAGTTCCTCGGACGTCCACTGGCCGAACTGAAGACCATCGTGCTGCACCTCGGTAACGGGGCGTCGGCCTGTGCCGTCGACGGCGGTCGCTCGATCGACACCTCGATGGGGCTGACCCCGTTGCAGGGACTCGTCATGGGCACCCGCTCAGGCGATATCGACCCCGCCGTGGTGTTCCACCTGCACCGCAAGGCCGGGCTCGGCATCGAGGAACTCGACGAGCTCCTCAACAAGAAGAGCGGCATGCTCGGGCTGACCGGCAACGGCGACATGCGTGACGTGGAGGATGCCGCGGTCGCCGGCGACGAGGTCGCCCAGGCGGCCCTGGACGTCTACTACCACCGCATCCGCGGCTACGTCGGCTCCTACATGGCGCAGCTCGGCGGCCTCGACGTGATCGTGTTCACGGCCGGGGTCGGCGAGAACTCGCCGATCGTGCGCGCCGGCGCCCTGGCCGGGCTCGAGGGGCTCGGAATCGAGATCGATCCCGCGCTGAACGACCCCTTCTCCCGGGTTCCGCGGGTCGTGTCGACCGCGGCCTCCAGGGTCACCGTGCTCGTCATCCCGACGAACGAGGAGCTGGAGATCGCCCGGCAGACGCTGGGGACGATCGGCCGCACGCCGCCGGCGCTGTAGCGGGTTTCTTCCCGGAGTTTCGGCTCCGGGCGTGAGCTGATCGGCCGTTCCCGGGGTTCCGGGGGCGGCCGCTTCGCGTGCGGGTGCGGGTGCGGGCTGGGCGATCTGGGCGGTCTGGGGCTGACACACGGCATCCGTTCACGTGTTGCGCGGTGCCGTAACTCCGGAGTTTTTGTCGACACGCCGCATCCGCGGGCGACGGATGCGGCGTGTCGCGATTTTGTCCGGAGTTACGGATGTGCGCGGTCGCGCCGGTTCGCGGGTAGACGGTTGTGGCGGCCGGCGACTCGCGACATCAAGCTGCGCGGTGCGCGGGAGCTGCTCCGTTCTGCGCAAGGCGTGCCACGCGCGCAGCGGCGCAGTGCCCGCGCCGGACCAGCCGCCCGGGCCAGCGCCCGCGCCGGGCCAGCGCC
>NZ_SOGN01000033.1 GCF_004403395.1 Cryobacterium cheniae | reverse complement strand
CGCGCCCGCCGCGGAACCGGGCGCGCGCCTCGCGCACCCCGATGCGGTCCGGCGCCGGCGACACCGAACGTGACGGCCGCGCCGGCACACGGTCCGGCCGCGCAGGCAGCGTCGAACGGGAAGGCGGCGCCGCGCCGGGCTCGGGGGAGTCGCTCTGGATCATCCCTCCAGCATGGGACCAGCGTATCCATTCGACAATAACCAGTAGCTGAGGAAAACCATAAGCACCGGTTATGGTTGGCGTATGCCTGCCAACGCGTCGCCCGAACTCGATTCCACCATGCTGCGCGTCGTGGGCGCCCTCGCCGACTACGGCTCGATCACCGCGGCCGCGGCCGCGCTCGGCTACAGCCAGCCCGCGGTGAGCCAGCAGCTCAAACGCCTCGAACAGCGCATCGGCCTGGCCGTGATCGAACGCGTCGGCCGAGGAGTGCGGCTCACCGAGGCCGGCCGCCTGCTCGCCCGGCATGCGGCGACCGTGAACGGGGCCCTGGACACCGCCGCGGGGGAACTGTCCGAACTGCGGGGCCTGCGCGCCGGCCGGGTGCGGCTGGCGGCGTTCCCGTCCGCCTCGGCGACGATCGTGCCGCGCCTGCTGGCCGAGATGCGGCGCCGCCATCCGGGAGTCAGCGTCACCTATCTCGAGGCCGAGCCGCCCGAAGCCGTGGCCCTGGTGCGGGAGAACCAGGCCGACCTGGCGATCACCTTCAGCTACCCCGGTGACCGGGTCGACCCCCACCGGGCCAGCGCGGAGGGCCTCGTCGTGACCCGGCTCCGCCGCGACGAGATGATGCTCGTGCTGCCGGCCGCACACGCCCTGGCCGGCAACTCCGCGGTCGACCTCGGCCACCTGGCCGAGGAGAACTGGATCGGCGGATGTCCACGGTGCCGTGGCCATCTGCTGGAACTCTGCGGTCACCGCGGATTCACGCCCAGCATCTCCTACGAGACCGACAACGCGGCCGCCGTGCTCGGCCTGGTGGCGGCCGGCTTCGGGGTGGCCATGCTGCCCGCCCTGGCCCTCGACTCCGTCGGCCCGCAGCCCCTGGTCGCCATCCGGCCGACCCTCGGCCGCGACCACCGCACCCTGCACGCCGTCACGGTCGTCGGGGCCGCTGGCGTGCCGGCCATCGCTGCCACGCTGCGCCGACTGGCAGCGCTTGCCTCGCCGGACACGGCACCACCCGCCGCACCTCCTGTCTCTTCCGCCGCACCCTCGCGTGGAGGCAACTAGAATCGGAGGTGATGTCTGAGACAATTGCGCACCCGTTTTCCACCGCCACCGGCACCGACGTCCGCGTTCGGTTCTGCCCTTCTCCGACCGGGACCCCGCACGTCGGGCTGATCCGCACGGCGCTCTTCAACTGGGCCTACGCCCGGCACACCGGCGGCACATTCATCTTCCGGATCGAAGACACGGACCCGGCCCGCGACACCGAGGAGAGCTTCGTGCAACTCCTCGATGCGCTGCGCTGGCTGCACCTGGACTGGGACGAGGGCGTCGAGGTCGGTGGACCGCACGGCCCCTACCGCCAGTCCGAGCGCTACGACATCTACCGTGACGTGATCGAGCAGCTCAAGGCCTCCGGCCACATCTACGAGAGTTTCGCCACCGGCGAGGAGATCGAGGTGCGCAACGTCGCCCTCGGCCGCGACCCCAAGGCCGGCTACGACAACTTCGAGCGCGACCTGACCGAGGAGAAGAAGGCGGCCTTCCGCGCCGAGGGTCGCTCGCCGGCGCTCCGCCTCAAGGTGCCCGACACGGACATCTCCTTCGACGACCTGGTTCGCGGCGAGATCACCTTCCCGGCCGGCTCGTTCAGTGACTTCGTCGTCGTGCGGCCCAACGGGCATCCGTTGTACCCGTTCGTGAACCCGGTCGACGACGCGATGATGGGCGTCACCCACGTGCTGCGGGGTGAAGACCTGCTCTCCTCCACGCCGCGCCAGATCGCGCTGTACCACGCATTGATCGACATCGGGCTGGCCACGTTCGTACCGCGTTTCGGGCACATGCCCTACGTGATGGGCGAGGGCAACAAGAAGCTCTCCAAGCGCGACCCCGAGTCGAACCTGTTCCACCACCGCGCCCGCGGCTTCGTGCCCGAGGGACTGGTCAACTACCTGTCGCTGCTCGGCTGGTCGCTCAGCAGCGACCGCGACGTGTTCACGATCGACGAGATGATCGCCGCGTTCGACGTCGTCGACGTGCTGCCGAACCCGGCCCGCTTCGACCTCAAGAAGGCCGAGTCGCTCAACGGCGACCACATCCGTCTGCTCGAACCGGCCGACTTCGCCGCCCGGGTCATCCCGTACCTGGTGGCCGCCGGTGATGTGAGCGAACCCCTCAGCGAGGTGCAGCAGGCCATCCTCGAGGCCGCCGCACCGCTCGTGCAGGAACGTATCGCCCTGCTCGGCGAGGCGCCCGGCATGCTCGGCTTCCTGTTCATCGGCGGCGACTCGCTGGTCTACCAGCCGGATGCCCTCGCCTCGCTCCCGAAGAACATGCGCGAGATCCTCGCCGCGTCCACGGCCGCGCTGCTCGACATTCCCGAAGCGGAATGGACCCACGACCGCGTGCACACGACTCTGACCGAGACGCTGATCGACGGGCTCGCGCTCAAGCCGCGGGTGGCCTTCGGCCCCCTGCGGGTCGCCGTTTCCGGCCGTCGCATCTCGCCGCCCCTCTTCGAGTCGATGGAGATCCTCGGAAAGGCGGAGTCCGTGCTGCGGCTCGCGCGCCTGGCGGCCAGCACTCTCGAGTGAGCCGTCACCGGGGCAGGCCGATCTCGGTCTGCCCCGGTGAGCCGCCGGCTATTTCGGCTCTGAGTTTGTCCGGGCCTCCAGAGTGGGTTAGAGTTACGAGTCGGCCCGTTCTGTTGAATGGGCAATGGGGTATGGTGTAATTGGCAACACGACTGATTCTGGTTCAGTTGTTCTTGGTTCGAGTCCAGGTACCCCAGCAGTAGCAGGCGCAGGATTCTGCGGCGATATCACCCATCGCCCATCCCTCCTTTGAGGCCCGAAACGGGCCGAATTACCAGATACGACACCAGATACCCCAGGCAGCAGTACTGGGTTGTCGTGCGGCCCGGACAAATACTGATCTGTCACGGCTCACGCGGATGGCTCCCGGTAGCGCCTACGCACCTTCTGGGTATGGACGCGACAACGCAGGTTACTCCGACGTTCCTCACCCAGCACGAACTGTCCGAGTTGCTTCGACTCCCCGAGCGCACGCTGGAAGATTGGCGCCTGACGCACACAGGGCCGCCGAACTCGAAGCTCGGCCGGCATGTGCGGTACGACCTTCAGGACGTGTTCGCTTGGGCCAGGGAGCACCGACATGGCTAGGCCGCATATGCCCGCTGGAGAGCTGGGCACCGTCGTCGTCGGAATCCTTCCGAGCGGACGCTACCGAGCTTGCGCATCTTGCCGGGACGATGGCGGAGCATTGCATCGCCTCGCTGCGGTGGCCGACACCGAAGAGAAAGCCCGTGCCCATACCGACGGCGCTGAGATCAATTTAGATCGCCGCCGCGGTGCCCGCGCGGCCTCCGTAGCCGGGCGGCGGCGGTTCGATCTCCATATATGTGAGCCCGTGTGCCCACCTCCCCGATCACGTCCGAAAGCGGCAAGTGCAGCAATAGGCTTGAAAGGGTCCGCCTCGCTGCGCTGCGGGAGCCGCGGGCAATCTTCAGCTTTATCGTTCGGCCTTCAGGAGACACAATGACCGCAACTGCCCCAATTGATCCCACGTCCACTGAAGCCTGGAGCCGGCTCGCCGGGCTCGCCGGGCTCGCCGCGGGCTTTTCTCCTGATCTCCGCGGTTGGTTCGACACCGACCCAGGACGAGCCGATCGGTTCACCCTTCAAGCAGCCGATCTCACGGTTGACCTGTCGAAGAATCTGCTGACCGAGGAGATCTTGACCCACCTGGTGCAGCTCGCGACGGAGATCAACGTGGCCGGACGGTACCAGGCCATGATCGCTGGTGAACACATCAACGTGACCGAAGACCGGGCGGTGCTCCACACTGCGCTGCGCAGGCCGAAGGACGGCGCCGACCTCGTGCCGCCGACGGGCTTCGTCGTCGACGGTCAGGATGTTGACGCCGACGTCCATTCCACACTCGACAAGGTGTACGCATTTGCGGAAAAGGTGAGGTCCGGCACCTGGACCGGGATCACGGGCAAGCCGATCACGACCGTCGTCAACATTGGGATCGGCGGTTCCGACCTCGGCCCCGTAATGGTCTACGAAGCGCTGAAACCGTACGTGCAGGAAGGCCTCGAGTGCCGGTTCGTCTCGAACATCGACCCGGTCGACGTCTATGAGAAAACGGCGGGCCTGGACCCTGAGACCACCCTCTTCATCGTTGCGTCAAAGACGTTCGGCACTCTCGAGACGCTCACGAACGCCCGCTTGGCGCGAGAGTGGCTCTGGAACCAGCTGCTTAGCACGGGCGCCATCGACGATACAGACGCCGCCCGCATTGAGGCCGTCGCCAAGCACTTCGTCGCCGTTTCGACAGCTCTGGACAAGGTCGCGGCTTTCGGCATCGATCCCGAGAACGTCTTCGGATTTTGGGACTGGGTCGGCGGTCGTTTCTCGATCTGCTCCGCCATCGGCACCTCCGTGATCATCGCCATCGGCCCCGACAACTGGCGCGAGTTCCTTTCCGGCTTCCACGTCCTCGACGAGCACATGCGGACCGCACCCATCGACCAGAACGTGCCCGTCCTGATGGGCCTCCTCAACGTCTGGTACTCCAACTTCCTCAAGGCCCAAAGCCACGCCGTGCTCCCGTACGCGCAATATCTCCACCGATTCCCGGCCTACCTGCAACAGCTCACAATGGAATCCAACGGGAAGACTGTCCGCTGGGACGGGTCACCCACAACGATCGACACCGGCGAGGTTTTCTGGGGCGAACCGGGTACGAATGGTCAGCACGCCTTTTACCAGCTTCTGCACCAGGGCACGCGAATGGTTCCGGCCGACTTCATCGCGGTCGCGAATCCTGCTCACCCGCTGAAGGACGAAGCGGGAGACGGTGCCTCTGTTGAGCCCGGCCAGGACGTGCACGCGTTGTTCATGGCGAATTTCTTCGCCCAGACCAAGGCGCTCGCATTTGGCAAGACAGCGGATGAGGTGCGCGCCGATGGCACTGACGAGTCAATCGTCCCGGCCCGCACATTCCCCGGAAACCGGCCGACCACGTCGATCCTCGCGCCGGCCCTGACGCCGAGCGTGGTCGGTCAGCTCATCGCGCTGTATGAGCACATCGTGTTCGTCGAGGGCATCATTTGGGGTATCGATTCCTTCGACCAATGGGGTGTCGAGCTTGGCAAGCAGCTCGCGCTCCAAGTCACTCCGGCAGTTCAGGGTGACGCCGACGCCCTGCAATCTCAAGACTCGTCAACGAAGTCGCTGATCGCAAAGTACCTCAAGCTCCGAAACTGATCGGAAAAGACCACCTATGTCGTGCCGCCTGAGACCGTCAGAATAGGTGAAGCACTCCGGGCCTGTGCGCATCGGGGGCTGCTACAGAGCATTTCAGCCGACAGGAAAATGGCTGTATTAATTTGTCGCAGTCCCCGCCGTACTGTGAAAACCAAGAAGTAACACGGTTGTCACGCACGGGAATCAACAGGAGATGCAATGTCGAATACATGGCTCGGGCTCGAAGGAAAAGTCGTCATCGTCACGGGTGGTGCATCCGGAATCGGCAAGAACATCAGCCGTGAACTCGTCCGAGTCGGAGCGAAGGTCGCGGTTAGCGACCTTTGCGTCGAAACAGGCACTGACCCGGAAACGGGCATCTTCAACGTGAAGTGCGACATCACGAAAGCGACGAGCGTGTCTGAAATGGTTCAGTCGGTCGTGACGGAATTCGGTCATCTCGACGCATTGGTCAACAACGCCGGCATCAACCTGCCGCGGCTCTTGGTCGATGCCAAGGAAGAACGTCCCGACTACGAGCTGAATGAGCAGGACTTCGACCTCATGTTCGGAGTGAACGTCAAGGGCGCATTCCTCTCCACCCAGGCCGCAACGAAGGCCCTGTTGAAAAACGGTGGAGGTACGATCGTGAACATCACCTCCGAAGCCGGCATGGAGGGTTCAACCGGCCAGAGCTGCTATTCCGCCACGAAGAGCGCCCTCAATGGATTCACCAGGTCGTGGGCGAAGGAACTCGGCGCGCAGAACATCAGGGTCGTCGGCGTTGCCCCCGGAATCAATGAACCGACGGGGCTGACCTCTCCGGTTTACAACAATGCACTCGCTTACACCCGAGGGGTGAAGCCCGAGCAGCTCGCAACCGACTATTCCAAGGTCATCCCATTGGGACGGCCTGGAAAATTGAGCGACATCGCCAACCTCGTCGTGTACCTGGTCTCCGAACGGGCCTCCTACATAACCGGCACCACCATCAACATCAGCGGAGGAAAGTCCAGAGGCTAATCCCCTTTGGGCGGAAGGTCACCGTGGACAACCGTCGCAAGCTCAGCAGGCCCGCACAAATCATCCGATACCTGGAAACCCGGCTCTCGGCGTCGAATGAGGCTCTCGCGCTTCATTTCGGCGTCGGGCCGAAGACGATCACGAACGATATCCGCGATCTCAACCGACTCATATCAGCGTCGGGCGCGATCGAGATGGAAAACGGTCGATATCGCCTCTTCATCAGTGACCCGGAGTCGTTCAGCCAGGTGCGGGACACCATTTGCGAGCGGATTGATTCTTTCAATCTTCCGACCAACCGTTACGGGTACATCTTTCGTCGCTTGATCGGTCAGGCAGCACCGACCCTCATCGATGATCTCGTCGAAGAGATGTGCATTGGTCGAAGCACGGTCGTCGCGGACCTGAGCCGGCTCAAGAAAGAACTTTCACCCTATGCTTTGCGGATCACCGGCATCCCGAATGTCGGCATCGAACTCGTTGGGGACGAGCTGCAGATTCGGCTTTTTGTGCTCGAGAACATGTTCGATGCGGTCTACTCCGACTACCCGTTGGACGACGACTTCGTGGAAATCATCGAGGATGCCGCTGAGGAGTACCATCTCGACCCGGGGACGACGGAATCCTTTACACGCTGGTTCACCGTGATGATCGACCGGGTGCTCACCGATCACGCACTAGTCGGGATGCCGGGTAAATACCTCAGCCTGAAGAACACGCCGGCGTTCGGGCTGGCCGACACAGTCATCAATGCCATCGGGCGTCGGATCCAGATCTCCATCCCGGCAGAGGAATCGATTTTCCTTGCACTTCCGATCGCCGGGATGCGGACCCCGTCGCACGAGCTGGGTCGAAAGCAGTTCCCCGCCAGTTCAGAAAACACAGACCTGGTGCAGAAGATCCTCGACGAGATCAAATCGGAAATGGATCTGCACGTCCCGGCGGATGCCCTCCTGAAGGAGTTCGTCTATCACATCACTTTCATGCAGAACCGGATGCGATACCGCGTCTACGTGAAGGATCTGTCACTCCACGACATCGAGTCCGAATACCCGGTTGCCTTCCGGATGGCGGAGGTCGCGAAGCGGGTGATCGAGCGGGAGACCGAGTTGACGGTGATCGAGGACGAACTCGGCTTCATCGCTTCGTACTTCCAGGTCTTCCTCGAGGAACAGCACGCTCAGAGCGAACCCAGCTACCGCGTCGCGATCGTCAGCACGGCGGGACTCGTCTCGGCCCGCTTGATTCAGACCCAACTGCAGAAAGTCATGTCGGGAAGAACGGAGTACCAGATCCTCACCCTGAATGACGCCGATGCCATCACCCTCGACCGGTTCGATCTCGTGGTCACGACCGCCTGGTCCGAACTGGTCACCACAACCAGCATTATCGAGCTGAGCGAGTTCTTCGACAATCGAGAATTCCTGCGCAAGATCAATCAGCTCCGCTACGACAAGCAGGTGGACATCCCGATTGCTGCCGGGGCCCACAGCCTGCTTGTTTCGATCCTCGACCGCAGCCGATTCTTCATCCTCTCGCCAGAGAAGACCTATCTAGAGAACACCCTGATCATGGTCGATCGACTCTGCGCACAGGGTGCGGTCGATAGCGGGTTCAAGACGCGCCTTCTCGTTCGGGAAGCGAAGTCAACCATGGTGCTCGATGAACACGTTGCATTCCCTCATTTGGCGAACGCGCTGGGCAGCAAAGTCGTCTTCGCCATGGGTGTCGTGCCCAGGCCCCCCGGGGACAGCGGCGTGCGCGTCATCTTCCTGATGGGTCTGCCCGACAAGTCGGACTACGACGACACCATGCTCGTCAAAGTTTACGACGAGATCATCCGGCTTGCGGGCAATCGGTCGGAAATCGACCAGATCTCCCGCCTCACGAGTTACGAGGATTTCTTCTTTCATATGGCAAGAACACCCCTACCGTCCTACAAACCTGAGGAACTGAGATGAACTTCTGGCCGATCGTGGTCGCCCTGGGCGTCGCCTACATCCTGCAAATGGGCCTTGCGATCATTCAAATGAAGAGCTTCACGGTCACCTACGGTGAGCTGAGACGGAAGGGGAAGGTCGCCATCGGCATCAAGAAGGGCGCCTTCTCCTCCGGTGCCATCGTCATGCACTGCGTCGACGACGCGGGTGACATTCTCGACAGCCGGAGAATCTCCGGGGTCACAGTCTTCTCGAAGTTCCGGGTACTTCCGGGGTTCGAGGGCAAGAACATTCGGTCCACCTCTGCGGATGACTGTCGGCGCCAGCCGAAGAGCGTTCGCAAGGCGACGGAAACCGCACGTGAAAACTACATCACGATCATGGCAGGGGGGACCGTCGCGGAGCCAGAAAGCCCATTGGGCCAACTGACGACGCAGATCAAGTCCGTCTTCAAAAAGAGAAAGGAGTGAGCTGTGGATATTCTTGGCATTCTCGTGCAAGGCGCACAGCTTTTCATCGGCCTGTTTGAGACCGGCGCAGAGACCTTCATCGGTTGGATGCAGACCATCGTTCCGGTGGTTCTACTATTGCTCATTGCAATGAACTCGCTGATTCGGCTCGTTGGTGAGGACCGAATCAACACCTTCGCCGGCAAGGCCGGCGGCAACCCGCTCATGCGATACATGGTTCTGCCCTTCGTTGGGTCGTTCCTGCTGGCCAACCCCATGGTGCACTCGCTCGGGCGATTCCTGCCTGAGCGGTACAAGCCCAGCTATTTCGCGAGTGCGGCCTTCTTCTGCCACACAAGCAACGGAGTGTTCCCGCACATCAATCCAGGTGAACTCTTCATCTGGCTCGGCATCGCTGCCGGCATTCAGAAGCTGGGCCTCGACGCCGGCCCGCTGGCCATCAGGTACCTGCTCGTCGGCCTCGTGCTCAACTTCCTCAGCGGGTGGGTGACTGACCTCACCACGAAGATCGTGTCGAAGCAGCAGGGCGTAACACTCAGCAAGGTCGTCCACACCCAGGACGCCGCGACGGTCCAGGCCTAAGGAGAAGGATCATGGTCGAATATCACGGAGTGGTGATCAACAAGGGAAGCGGCGGTTTCGGCGGCCCGCTCACCGTCACCCCCACGGAGAAGAAAAGCAAACTCGTCTACATCACCGGCGGTGGGGCAAAGCCTGACATCGTTGACAAGATTGCCGAGCTCACGGGCGCGGAACCGATCAACGGATTCAAGACGTCGGTGCCCGACGATGAAACTTTCGCCGTAGTCATCGACTGCGGAGGTACCCTGCGCTGCGGGATCTACCCGAAGAAGCGCATACCGACGATCAACATTATGCCCACCGGTCGCTCCGGCCCTCTCATGCAGTACATACACGAGGACATCTACGTCTCCGCTGTGGGGCTCGACCAGGTCAGAAGTCTGGTTGCGGTCGGCGCCAACATCGCCGGTTCGTCATCCGCCAGAATAAGCGCTGGGGACGGCGATGTGGCCGAGAGGACTTTTAAGTACTCGACCGACAAGAAGATCTCTGAGACTCTCGCCGCACGACCCAACCAGTCGTTCGTGCAGAAGATCGGGCTCGGCGCCGGCAAGGTAGTCAACACCTTCTACCAGGCTGCCCGCGACGCGGTGCAGACGATGATCCACACGATCATCCCCTTCATGGCCTTCGTCGCCATGCTGATCGGAATCATTCAAGGTTCCGGTTTCGGAAACTGGTTCTCCGGTTTTCTTGCCCCCCTTGCCGGGAGTGGTCTCGGGCTGATTCTGTTGGGCTTCATCTGTTCCCTGCCATTCCTCTCGCCTCTTCTGGGCCCGGGAGGGGTCATCGGACAGGTCATCGGTACGCTCATCGGTGTGGAGATCGGCAAGGGCAACATCCCGCCGGGGCTCGCACTCCCAGCCCTGTTCGCCATCAACACCCAGAACGCCTGCGACTTCATCCCCGTCGGGCTGGGACTCGCCGAGGCCGAGCCGGAAACCGTGGAGGTGGGCGTTCCCTCGGTCCTGTACTCGCGCTTCATCACCGGCGCACCCCGCGTCGCGCTGGCCTGGCTGGCCAGCATCGGACTCTACGTCTGAGGACCGCCAGGGAGGGACCCTCACCGCGGGAGGGTCCCTCCCTGGCGGGTCTTCCGCACCTCCGAAGCTCAACACCCACCGCTACACGAACGGAAAGCACAGCCATGTCAGTCATTTATTCAACCACCGTCGGCGAAATTGGCGACGAGGTCGACTCCTTTCTCGGCGAGGGGATGTTCATCCTCTTCGGCTTGGGGGCGCCGGACACTCTGAAGGACTACTGCTACATCGTCGACGTCAACGCGTCTACCGCGGCCATCGAGCCCGGGCAGCACCTTCATCTTGACGACGAACCTTTCAGGATCACGGCAGTCGGAGAAGTTGCGCGGCAGAACCTGGACGGCCTCGGACACATCACCGTCGTCTTCAACGGGGCCACTGAGGCTCGCATGCACGGCTCGGTCTACGTCGAGGCCGGAACGCCGCCGAAATTACACGTCGGCAGTGTCATCACAATCCAGGTCTAGAGACCCGTGTTCCAGCAACGCGCGACTGTGCGCCTTCCGCACGGTATCCACTCCGCAATTGCACATCGCCTGCACCATGCCGCCAGCCATTTCAGCAGCAGCGTCTTCCTCCGGTGGGGTGGAGAGACAGCCAGTCTGCGCAGCATTGTCGCGGTACTGGCCTTGGGAATCCAGGTCGGCACCGAAATCGAGATTCTCGGAGATGGCACGGACGAAGTCGAAGCTGTCGGCGCCGTCGCTGCGATGATCCAGTCCACCACGGACGCCTGAATACGACGACCGGCAGCCTTCGCACTATCGCACCGGCGTTCGCCGGGCACCAATAAGGAGAACCATGTCCGAACGTAAAGTCACCATCGCGAGCCGCGTCGGCCTGCACGCCCGCCCCGCGTCCATCTTCGCGGCGGCCGTCGCCGGACTGACCATAGAGGTCACCATCGCCCTCGAGGGCGACGCGGCCGAAGACGCGATGGATGCCTCGAGCATCCTGTCGCTGATGAGCCTGGGTGCAGCCAACGGCGACGTGGTTGTGCTGCGTGCCGAGGGCGACGGAGCCGACGAGGCCCTCGACTCCCTCGTCAAGATCCTCGAAAGGGACCTCGACGCCGCATAACGTCCGCGCGGCGCCGCGTCCTGCACATCTAATTAGCTAGCGGACATTGCTCGGCTAAGACCACCCCGTGTTGCCCACTGGTGCTTCCAAGCGTGTAATTGATCGCAATCACTTTTGGCCGCAATTCCGGAACGCCTCAACGCCGCGTAATTACGTCGCCAGGGTCGACCGCTTGGTCTTCCACTGCGATTGACCACCTTGCAAGGCGCGGTTTTCTAATGGCTGATCAAGGTGCTGCCGTCCCGCTCATCCACGTCCACCAGGAGTGCCGATTGCTGGACAAGATCGCGGGCGGCGTTGCCAAGACTGGGCGCACCGCCGATTCGATACTTGCGCGCAGTCAAGGATGAATTGTAAGCAAGGCGATCACATGGTCAATCACAAGACGAGCGTCGACGCCGGAGACGACGCGGCTCCCCTGTGGGTGAACTACGTGCGGGTGACTTGGTTCGAATCCTGGTATCCCAGCAGTGAGAACCCCCGGAAACGCGGGGGGCTTTTTGTTGTCAGGATGGCGGGGGAAGCGCGGCCTCGCGCGTTCGGAACCGATCGCGTAGCGTCGTGCCGTGGACCAATCAGGGGCCCTCCCGCGGATAGGAGCACCGGCTGCTGCATGGCGTCGGACCGAAGCCATTCGGCTCCTGAGACAGGGCGTGAAGACGCAAACAGCGGAGATCAATGCGAATGACTAAGTGCCACTGATCGCAGTGCCCTTGGTTTTCGCTCACCCGCAATTCACCGCGTCACCAGCCCGGGCCACGTACTCGGGGTTGCGCCGTAGGAGGAACGGGTCCCGCAGGTCAGCGAGTGACGGTGGCACCTCCTCGGGAATTCACGAAGTCCGTCAGGAGGCGAAATCCCCGTCTGTCGACGGACCCATGGGCTGCCGCGAGCACAACAACTCCGACACCAGCATCTCGGTCGAGCCCGATCCAGCTGCTGAACCCCCCGGTACTGCCGTTGTGCCATGTGATCGCGCGGCCCTGGAAATCGAGTGTGATCCACCCTGCACCGATACCGACCCTGGGTGAGAATTTTGAGACTGGCTCGAGCGCGGAAAGACCGCGAGCCGATCCGTCGAGGACTGAGCGGAGGAAGCCGCGCATGGTGCCTATGGTCGCGCGGATGCCTCCTGCCGGCGCGAGCCCCTCACCTACCCAAGCGGGCAGTGGGCGTCCGAACCGACTGAATCCTGTCAGATCCGCCGGCCCAAGGTCCTCCGCACGGGCGGGCGTCGAGAATCCCTCGCCCAGGACCTCCCGCAGGAGCCGTTCGTAGGTAGTCCCGGCTCCTTTCGCCACGGCGTGCCCGAGCAACTGAAAACCGAGGTTCGAGTACCGGGGACGAGGGGTGCCGACTCGCACGTAGCGAGTCTGTTCGAGGAGATCAGCGAGCGAATCGCCGTAAGGGTTCTGCCCGCGGATCCAGAAGTCGAAGGTGCGGCGAAGTAGATGCATCCCTGGCGGTAAGCCCGGAAGACCAGAACGGTGAATGGCCAGGGAACTGAGGCTCACTGAGCCCACCTCTCCGTGGCCCTCAAGCGGAAGCAAGTCGCGAAGGACCGCCGTCTGCGAGACGAGACTGCGCTCCGTCGCGTCTCGATACAACATGCCCGTGAACGCCTTTGAGATTGACCCAATCTCGAAGGTGGACTGGTGGTCAGTACCCACCGTTGCGGTCGATTCGCCCTGAGGGGTAATCACTGCCACTGCGGCTCTTCCGGTGGAACGGAAGACGCGGCCCACAGCACGAATAAGTGCAGTGTCCCCACGCCATTGAGCGACCATGGATGCTTCCTCTCCGCACGATCGCGCGTCGGTCGGCTCATCGTCAACCTTTGTTGACGATGCGTTTGATCAAACCATAGGCGACCCATTAGCAAAAAGTCAACGTCAGTTGACGCCGCCGTTCGTTCGGTGGCACCTGGAGTGACTCTGCGGCTGCGTGCTACCGCTTGCCGTGCTTCTTGTGGACTGCCTGCTTGGTGACGCCGAGGCATTGAGCAATGGCCTCCCATGAAAGCCCGGCCTGGCGAGCGCTGCGAACGAGGCCTGCCTCACTGCGCCCTAACTCCCGATGGAGCTCGGCAATGATTTGCAGGGCTTCAGCTGGTCCCTTGCCGTCCATCGCTTCGACGAGTGTCTTCAATCTCTCCGCCTGCATTCGTCAATACTAGTTGACGATAGTTCCGTATGCCTCCGGCTCGCAGGCCACCCATTTTTGAGGGTGAGCGCAAGGGGCGTGAAGGGGTACTCGCGAGGAGCAGCCGTGCGGAAGGTGTCGAGAGTGTGTTCGGCAGGCGTGCCTCGCACCTCCGCCGTGACCAGAATCGTGGCTGGCATGTCGCTGGATGGCCCAGCGGTCATTCCGGCGGAACATGCAGCATCCGGCATAACGTTTAGCGACTAAACTAAGCCGTATGACAGTGATTGCTTTGTTCGGTGCGACCGGTCGAACCGGTCATCGCGTTCTGACCCGCGCTCTTGGTGCGGGATTCGAGGTAAGGGTTCTGGTGCGTGATCCGGCCAGGCTCGCAACGACGTCGCAGGCTCTGACGGTTATCCGCGGTGACGTGTTGGACGCGGATGCTGTGGATCAGACGGTGGCGGGGTCGGACGCCGTGCTCAGCCTCTTTGGGCAGGTCAAAGGTTCGCCGCCCACGCTGCAGGCCGATGGTACCCAGCTCATCGCGGACGCGATGAGGAGGCACAGCGTGAATCGGATCGTCACCCTGTCTGGCGGCGGGCTATCCGCTTCGCTCGACCGGCCCGGTCCCGCCGACCGCGTCATCAGGTTCCTGCTGAAGACCCTGGCCGGGCACGTGCTCGCCGATGCCGAGCAGCACCTCAGAGTGCTCGAGGCGTCCGGGCTGGACTGGACCGTGGTCCGTGGTCCGCGGCTGACCGTGAAGCCGGGCACCGGCACCTACCGGGTGGGATGGGTGGGCGTTGATGCGAGCACCCAGATCAGTCGAGACGACCTCGCTGATTTCATCCTCACCCAGGTTGTGGATCGCACTTTTATCGGGCAGATGCCGTTCGTGAGCGCATGACACAATCGCCGAACGTGCCGCCCTCTCACCGGTCCAAGGAGGTGGGTGAGGTGCTGGCGGCGGTCGTTCGTCTGTCGCGGTCGCTCGCGAACCCGCGATCGACTCTTTTCGGCAGTACGGTTCTGACTCGCACCCAGATGGATGTCCTGTTCCTCCTTGCTCACGCGCAGGGCGCTCCCACCCCGGGCCAGCTCGCCGCGCGGTTGCACGTCACCCCGGGTGCCATCACCCAGATCGTCGACCAGCTGCGCGAGCGTGATCTGGTGGAGCGATTCGCATCCGACCAGGATGGACGACTGCGGCTCGTCAGGCTCACCGGATCCGCGCGTTCACAGGTCGAGGCGTTCGAGAGTGCGGTGGTCGAGCGCGCCGCACCCTGGTTCGAAACGCTGACAGACGACGCACTGACCGACCTTGCGGGACTCCTCGCGCAGGTGAAGGGATCCTGATGGGTGCGGTCTTCGTGACAGGCGCCACGGGGACGGTCGGCTCGGCCGTGGTGGAACACCTTCTCCGGCTCGGGCAACCGGTGATTGCCGGCATCCGCGAACCGTCCGATTCAGGCCGTCTGCCCTCCCCGGCGGTGACCCGGAAGTTCTCCTTCGACACGGACCCCGCTGAACTGGACGACGCTTTGGAGGGCGCGGACCGGCTTTTCCTCATGCGACCGCCGGCGATCGCCGACGTGCAGCGGACCCTCTTCCGGGTGATCGATGCGGCAAACCGGCGCGGCATTCGCCAGATCGCCTTCCTGTCCCTGCAGGGTGTGCAGGTCAACCGCAAGACACCCCACCACGCGGTCGAGCAGTACCTCCGGGAGACCCGAAGTCCCTCCACTTTTCTGCGCCCGAACTTTTTCATGCAGAACCTGGCCACGACCTACGCCCGTCCGATCAGGGAACGCGGCGAGATCTTCGTGCCCGCGGGAAGGTCACGAACTGCATTCATCGACGCACGCGACGTCGGGAGGGTCGCCGCCACGACCCTGTCCGAGCCCGGCCACGTCGGAAAGGCGTACACCCTGTCCGGCGAGCAGAGCCTGACCTACCGGAATGTCGCCGCGATCATGACCGAAGTGCTCGGCCGGCCGATCCGGTACGCCAGACCCGGCGAGGACCTCTACCTCGCTCAACTGGCTGCCGACAACCTCCCCGAGGACTACATCGCGGTGCAGAAGATGATCCACCGCGTCGTGCGGCTGAACATCTCCGCCTTCCCGAACCGTAAGGTGCGCACACTGTCCGGCCGACCGGCCACAACCCTCCATCAGTACATCAGCGACAATCGCCAGGTGTGGGGGTGATCGCGCGTCGGCGAGAAACCCCGTAGGGAACAACGTTCCGCACGCCGTCCGGCGACTCTCAGGATCTGCTGCGTCCGGTTGTCTAGGATCGAAAGCCCACGACGTCCTGGAGGACCCTCATGAAGTGCCCGAACGACTCAACAACCCTGGTGATGAGCGAACGCAGTGGCGTCGAAATCGACTACTGCCCCGACTGCCGCGGCGTGTGGCTCGACCGCGGAGAACTCGACAAAATCCTTGACCGTGCCGAGAAGGAGTTCGCCCAGGCGGCACCCGTTCCGCCGGTTGCGGCACCGGCGCAGCAGTACCCGGATCAGCGCACGCGCGCGCCGCAATACGGTGACCGCGACCGCGACCGCGACCGCGACCGCGACCGCGACCAGGGCTATGGTGACCGGGATCGTGGGTACGACGACCGTGACGGGTACCGTTCCAAGAAGAAGGACAACTGGCTCGGCGAACTCTTCGGCTAGGGGCCCTGGCGGCGCCTCGGCGGCGCATTTGTGGGCAACCTCCCAGCGTGATTGCGGGCGCTGTGTCGGGGCCCGGCGTAGCATCGAATTATGAATCGTCTTGGAACAGGTCGTTGATCATGTCGCGCAATTCAGTCAAATGGCTTCCGGCCATCGTCGTGCCGGTTGTCATCGTTGCCGGTGTTCTCGCCGTACCTCTGCAGGCCGGTGCCGTCGTGGATTTGCCCGACAAGACGCCCGAGCAGGTACTCCTGATGGTCAGCGACAGCACGGTCAGTGCTTTCTCCGGAACCGTCGAGAAGACCGCCGCGCTGGGCCTGCCCGACATCGACCTCGGCGCAGGTATGTCCGGCCCGATGGCCGAGTCCGAGCCCGACGGCACCGACTCCGCGCCTGAGGCTGCGGGCACTGCCGGGCTCGCCTCCGTCCTGGAACTCTTCACCGGCTCCCACACGGCACGGGTTTACATTGACGGCAGCGATACCGACGGCCCCGCGAAGGCCCGCGTGCAGATTCAGGACCGCATGGCCGAGCGCAACGTGGTCAGCAACGGAACCGATGTCTGGACCTACGATTCCGAGACGAACACCGCCAGCCACCTGGCCATCCCCGCCGACGCGCGGGCCACCGCCGAGGCGAAGCTCGCCGAGATGGTCGCCTCCGCCCCCGCCGACCTGTCGACGCCCTCTGAGGTCGCCGAGCGCTTCCTGAGTGAGATCGACCCGAGCACCACCGTCTCGGTCGGCGCCGACGGCACCGTCGCGGGCCGCACCGCCTACGAGCTGGTGCTCACACCGAAGGCGACGCAGACCCTGGTCGAATCCGTGTCGATCTCGGTCGACTCCGAGACGGGCGTGCCGCTGCAGGTCACGGTGCGGGCCGACGGCCAGGAAGACCCGGCCTTCCAGGTCGGCTTCACCGCCGTCGACTTCAGCACCCCGTCCGCCGACCTGTTCGACTTCACTCCGCCGGCCGACGCCACCGTCGACGAGGTCACCCTGCCGGCGAAGCCCGAGATGGCTGTCGACCAGGCCAAGCCTGAGATCCCGGCCGAGAACCTGCCCGTCGTGACGGGGACCGGGTGGGACGCCATCGTGGAGGTGCCCGCGGCATCCGTTCCCGCCGAACTCAGCGCCAACCCGCTGATGTCGGAACTCGCGACCGAGGTCGACGCTGGCCGGGTATTCTCCACCGCCCTGGTCAACGTGTTCCTGGCCGACGACGGCCGGATCTTCGCCGGCTCGGTTCCGGTGGAGCTGCTCCAGGCCGCAGCCGCCCAATGATCACGCCACAGTGACATCCGTCACCTCGGCTCCCGATCTCGCGATCGAGAGCCGGGGTCTCACCAAGCGATTCGGCGAGCAGATCGCCGTGAACGACATCGACCTGGCCGTTCCGCGCGGGTCGGTCTTCGGATTCCTCGGCCCCAACGGCTCCGGCAAGACCACCAGCATCCGGATGCTGCTCGGCCTGACCCAGGCCAGCAGCGGGCAGATCAGCCTGCTGGGCCAGAGCATGCCCGGCAGCCTGCACGACGTGCTGCCCCGCGTGGGCGCCCTCGTGGAGGGGCCGGCGTTCTACCCGTTCCTGTCCGGCGCAGCCAACCTGCGCCGGTTGGACACCGCTGACCGCAATGCGGCCTCGCGCACGCGCGGCGCCCGGGTCGAGCAGGCCCTGGCCCGTGTGGGCCTGACCCACGCCGCCGGCAAGAAGGTCGGCGCCTATTCGCTGGGCATGAAGCAGCGCCTCGGCATCGCCAACGCGCTGCTGCAGCCACGGGAGCTGCTCGTTCTCGACGAACCGACCAACGGGCTGGACCCGCAGGGCACCCGCGAGGTGCGCAGCCTGGTGCGGTCGCTCGCGGCCGAGGGCACCACGGTCTTCGTCTCGAGCCACCTGCTCGCGGAGGTGGAACAGATGTGCACCCACGCCGCGGTGATGAGCGGCGGCAACCTCGTGGCCCAGGGAACGCTGGCCGACCTTCGTCACGTCGGCCAGACGCGGGTGCGCGTGCGCACACCGGATGCCGCCGCGGCAGCCGGCGTGCTGACCCGCCTCGGTCTGGCCCCCGTGCAGAGCGACGTGCCCGAGCAGGACCCCTGGGTCGCGGCTCCGCTGCCCA
The DNA here is from genome assembly GCF_004403395.1 of Cryobacterium cheniae. Classification (GTDB taxonomy): domain Bacteria; phylum Actinomycetota; class Actinomycetes; order Actinomycetales; family Microbacteriaceae; genus Cryobacterium; species Cryobacterium cheniae. Next base: position 39,728 of record NZ_SOGN01000033.1, on the reverse strand, counting down.
GAGACGCCTCGGGGGACCTGACCGGCCAGCCGGAGGCCATCGTCACCGCGCTCGTGGCCGGGGGAGTGCGCGTGCGCGGTTTCCTGATCGAGGAATCCAGCCTGGAAGAACGTTTCGTGGCCCTGACCGGAGAAGGTTTCGATGTCGTCCAGTAGTGTGGCCAGCCCTGACGTGGTGAGCACCGGCGCGTTGAGCCGGCGCCGTTCGGCCGGACTGGACCTGCTCGGCTCCGAGCTGACGGTGCTGTTCCGCCGCCGGCGCACGTGGGCCATGCTGGTCGCCGTCGCGTTGATCCCCATCCTGTTGGCCGTGGCCGTGCGGCTGTCGTCGGAGACCCTGGCACCGGGGGAGGGTCCGCCGTTCCTGGACCGGGTCACCCAGAACGGGCTCTTCGTGGCGTTCACCGCCATGATCGTGGCCATCCCGCTGTTCCTCCCGCTCACCATCGGCGTCGTCGCCGGCGACACCATCGCGGGGGAGGCGGGCCTCGGAACCCTGCGGTACCTGCTGGTCGCCCCGGCCGGGCGGGTGCGGCTGCTGCTCGTCAAGTACGCCGGTGTCGCCGTGTTCTGTCTGGCCGCGACGCTGACCCTGGCGGTGGCCGGAACCCTGATCGGGGCGGCCCTGTTCCCGGTCGGGCCGGTGACGCTGCTGTCCGGCGATGTGATCAGCGTGCCGGAATCGTTGCTGCGCTCCGCGCTCATCTCGCTTTACGTGACGGTCTCCCTGCTCGGCTTCGCGGCGATCGGGCTGTTCATCTCCACGCTCACCGACGTTCCCGTGGGGGCCATGGCTGCCACCGTGGTGGTGTCGGTGGTTGCGCAGATCCTGGACGTGCTCCCGCAACTGTCGTGGCTGCATCCCTGGCTCTTCAGCCACTACTGGCTGGGCTTCGCCGACCTGTTGCGGCAGCCCATGGACCTGGGCTCCTTCGGTGACAACGCGCTTCTGCAGCTGGGCTACATCGCCGTGTTCGGCGCCCTGGCCTACGGCCGTTTCTCCACCAAGGACATCCTGTCCTGACCCGTTTGACGGTCGGTGGCGAACGGATGCTCGTTGAGGGCTTAGCGTTGCTACTTCAGAACCCGAGTCGGCACGCCTCACAACCGTGAGGAATGCGGCCGGGTGACACGGTCGTCCTCTGGGCGGCTGCGTCTGTGCCGTTATGAGGAAGTAGCCACATGCCTGAACGCACCACCGCGGTATCCGGAACCACAAGTGCCGGGGCCGCAGTACGAGACTCGCACGCGGATCCGAGCCTCGCCCGCTCGCTGAGCCGGCGGCACATCCAGATGCTCGCCATCGGCGGCACGATCGGGACCGGCCTGTTCATGGGCGCCGGCAAGACCATCTCCCTCGCCGGGCCATCCGTGATTTTCGTCTACATGATCATCGGCTTCATGCTCTTCTTCGTGATGCGGGCCATGGGCGAGATTCTGCTGTCCAACCTTGACTACAAGTCCTTCAGCGACTTCGCCGGCGACCTGCTCGGCCCGTGGGCGAGCTTCTTCACCGGCTGGTCGTACTGGGCGTTCTGGGTGGTCACCGGCGTCGCCGACATTGTGGCCATCTCCGGCTACGTCGACGTGCTGGCGCCGGGCACTCCGCTCTGGATCCCGGCGTTGCTCACCCCGGTCGTCCTGATCCTGCTCAACCTGCCGAGCGTGAAGGCCTTCGGCGAGGCCGAGTTCTGGTTCGCCCTGGTCAAGGTTGTCGCCATCCTGGCCCTGATCGGAACCGGCCTCGTGATGATCATGACGCACTTCACCTCGCCTGCGGGCGCCGTGGCCGGCTTCGAGAACATCTGGAACGACGGCGGGATGTTCCCGCACGGCGTCGCCGGCTTCGTCCTCGGCTTCCAGATCGCCATCTTCGCCTTCGCCGGCATCGAGCTCGTCGGCACCGCTGCGGCGGAGACGAAGGACCCGGAGAAGAACCTGCCCCGCGCCATCAACACCATCCCGCTGCGCCTGCTGCTCTTCTACGTGGGTGCCCTGGTCATCATCATGTCGGTCAACCCGTGGCGCAGCATCGACCCCGGCAGCAGCCCGTTCATCGGCATGTTCGCCCTCGCCGGGCTGGGGGTCGCGGCCATCGTCGTCAACCTGGTCGTGCTCACCTCGGCCGCCTCGAGCGCCAACTCCGGCATCTACTCGACCTCCCGGATGGTCTACGGCCTCGCGCAGGACGGCAACGCCCCGAAGTCCTTCGGCACGCTGAGCAGCCGCAAGGTGCCCCAGAACGCTCTGCTGTTCTCCTGCATCTTCCTGCTGGCCGGCCTGGTGCTGCTCTACACCGGTGATTCCTTCATGGGCGCGTTCACACTCGTCACCTCGGTGGCGTCGGTGCTGACGATGTTCGTCTGGTCCATCATCATGGTCAGCTACCTCGCCTTCCTCCGCCGCCGTCCCCACCTGCACGCCGCCTCGAAGTACAGGATGCCGGGTGCCCGGGTCATGCCCTGGGTCGTGCTGGCGTTCTTCGCCTTCATGCTCTGGGCGCTGGGCCAGGCCGCCGACACCCGGCTGGCGCTGGTCGTCGCCCCGGTCTGGTTCCTGTTGCTCGGCGCCGCCTGGTTCGTCAACCGGAAGGCCCCGCTGCAGCAGGCACGAATCGAGGAGTGGCGGGCCGAGGCTCGCTCGGAGAAGGCCGCGCTCGTGCGCTAGAAGTGGGGCCGGCGCTAGATCCGGGGCCGACGGGACCAGCGGTCGGCCTTCATGGCCAGGTGCAGCTCCAGCCGCACCTGGCCGCCCAGCGGGTCGGCGCCGATCAGCGTGCGGATCTTCGCCAGCCGGTTGTAGATGCTGCTCCGGTGCAGGTGCAGGGACGCCGCGACATCCTGAACCGACCCGTCGGTGTCGTAGAGCAGTTCCAGCATCGGCAGCAGCTCGTGATTGTCGTCGAAGTCCCGGAGCTCGGCGAAGTAGACCGATTCCACCGGGGAGAGATTGCGGCTGCCGGCCGCGAGGAACTGGTAGACACCGATCTGGCGGAAATCGGCGATGGTTCCCAGGCGGGCGTCGACCGCGGCGGCCTGCACCGCCTTGCGGGACTGGAGGTAGGCATCCGGGAACCGTCGGAGATCGTTGAACACCTCGCTGAAGCCCATCAGGTCGGGGCGCTCGGGGGTGCCGCCGCGCCGTGCGAGTTCGGCCCGATACCGGTGCAGCATCTCGGTGTGGGCCACCTTGCCCGGAGAATCACGGAGCAGTACGACCGCGTGGGTCTGGGTGCCGGCGCTGAACCGGGCCGCGTCGATGCCGACCGTGGCGTGCAGGGCCGAGATTCGCTGCAGCAGAACGCCGGCCGCGGAATCGGGCGTCGCCGACGGGCCGGCAGTCTCATCGGGGCGCGGCAGGAGGGTGGCGAGATGCCATGGGCCCGTCCCACGAATCTGCGGCCAGCCGGCGATCTCCTCGATGGCGGATGTCTCCGCGTGGCAGGCCGCGAGGAACACCGCCTCCCGCTGTCGGCGGTGCTCGGAGTCGGCGGTGTTGGTGTCGAGCAGGGTCTCGGCCAGCCGGTCCAACTGGCTCCGCACCGCGGGCAGCCCCCGGAGGATCTCCTCCGGCGTTTCGTCATGTGACCCCTGCATCGCCCACAGGTAGCCGACCCGGAACCCCCGCACCATCAGTGGCACGCAGACCCGGCCGAGCATGCCCAGCGTGGCGTTGGCGGGAACGACGACGGGACGAACCGCCGTATTGATGCCGTGCTGCAGTTGCCAGGCGCTGACGTCGGCGGGGACCTTCTTGCTGAGCAGGAAATTGACCCGCACGCTGTCGGCGAGCGGTTGATCCCTGCTGTACGCCAGCAGGCCTCCGTCGAGGTCCTCGAGCGAGAGGGCGCGGTCCAGACCGGCCGCGAGGTGCTCGACCAGGTCTTCGATCTCCGCGCTTCTCATTGGCTCCATGCTAGGGGGCCGGAGCGGGCCGGAAACGGACACCAGGCGACATTTGCCGGAGCGAGGCTCGACATTTGTCGAGTGACAAACGGGGTGCTCGTCTCGGCGGCCGGCCGCGGCCGGAGCGAAGCCGGCCACAATTATCAGGAAAAGCCCCGAATAAAGGCTATATCTCGACTGCGGTCGCCCCCTCGTGGGCATCGGCATGCTCGGCCGGTGGGCGGGCTCGGCGGACGCGCCCGGTCCGGGCCGAATTGGTGGATTTAGTCTTGACCCCGCTGCGGTTCACCGTTGAAAGTGGCACCGCGGCCCTCTGTCACAAGTTCCACTGAGCAGTACTGAGCAACGGAGTCGGCCATGATCATCGGTGTACCCAAGGAAATCAAGAACAACGAATTCCGCGTTGCCATCACCGCCTCGGGCGTGCACGAGTTCCTGGCCGCCGGCCACACCGTGCTGATCGAGAAGGGTGCCGGCCTCGGCTCGCACATCCCCGACGACGAGTACCACGTGGCCGGCGCCGAGCTGGTTGACTCCGCCGACGAGGTCTGGGCCCGCGCCGACATGGTGATGAAGGTCAAGGAGCCGGTCGCGGCCGAATATCACCGCTTCCGCGCGGGTCTGATCCTCTTCACCTACCTGCACCTGGCCGCCGAGCCCGATCTGACCCGCGCCCTGGCCGAGGCCGGCGTCACCGCCATCGCCTACGAGACGGTGCAGACCGCCAATCGTGCGCTGCCGTTGCTGGCCCCGATGAGCGAGGTTGCCGGCCGCCTGGCCGTGCAGGTGGGCGCGCAGTCCCTGATGGCCCCGGCCGGCGGAAAGGGTGTGCTGCTCGGCGGCGTGCCCGGGGTGCGCCCCGCCAAGGTCGTCGTGCTGGGCGCCGGCGTCGCCGGCACCAACGCGGCCGCCATGGCGATGGGCCTCGGCGCCGACGTCACCATCCTCGACATCAACATCGACCGCCTGCGTCAGCTCGACGCGCAATATCAGGGCCGGCTGAAGACCGTCGCATCCAACGCCTACGAGATCGAGATCGCCGTGACGGATGCCGACCTGGTGATCGGTTCCGTGCTGATCCCGGGCGCCAAGGCCCCGAAGTTGGTCACCAACGCGCTCGTGGCCCGCATGAAGTCCGGCTCCGTGCTGGTCGACATCGCCGTGGACCAGGGCGGCTGCTTCGAGGACACCCACGCGACCACACACGAGAACCCGACGTACCGCGTGCACAACTCGATCTTCTACTGCGTCGCCAACATGCCCGGCGCCGTGCCGAACACGTCCACCTACGCGCTGACCAACGTCACGCTGCGCTACGCGCTCTCACTGGCCAACCTGGGTGTGAGGGCGGCGCTCGAACGCGACGACGCCCTGGCCCTGGGCCTGAACGTCGCCGCCGGTCGGGTCACGAACCGTTCAGTCTCCGAGGCCCACGGCCTGCCGCTGGCCGACTGGCGCGAGCTCGTCACCGCGTAGCCGCGGCGGTTCGCCGTCGCGGCGCACCCTGTGGAAGTGGGCGCACGTTCTAACGTGCGCCGGCTTCCACAACCTGCGCCCCGAGCCTTCCTGCGCCGACGTGACGACGGATGCCGGTTGCCGGGTCTGGGACGCGGCGGCGCGCGGTCAGCGGGGAGCTGGCGTCAGTGCGTCGCCGGAGCAGCCGCCGCCGTGACGCGCTGCATCAGGGTGAGGGAGTCCTGCAGCAGTGCGGCGGGGGTGCCGGTGAAGGCGCCGGAGAACCATTTCTGCATCGAGTAGCGCATCACACTGCCCGCGAGGGCGACGACCATTCTCGCCTCGTCGACCAGCTCGGGGGTGTTCGCCTCGGTGCGCCCCTGGGCATGGAAGCGCTCGAGGACCAGGTGCACCAGATGCTTCTCGAGCTCCGCGATGCGGGACGTCTCCCCGGTGAGGAGTTCCGGGGTGCGCTCGATCAGCAACCTGCGGCGGCGGAGGAGGTCGGTGTCGGGGGAGTGGTCGGCCATCGCGGCGGCGATCATTCCGACCAGGTCGCCGAGCACGTCGCGGCCGGTGCCGTGCACGAACGCCTGGTGCGCGGCATCCGTCGGCTTCGGCGGGGTGCCGCCGAGGAACGCACCCTCCTTCGTTCCGCAGTAGTTGAAGAACGTGCGCGGCGAGACCATGGCCGCCTCGCAGATCATGTCTACCGTCACGTTGTCATAGCCGTGCTCGAGGGCCAGCGCGACGGCGGCCCGCTCCAGCGCCGACTGGGTGGCCGCGCGTTTGCGGGCCCGCAGCCCCTCGTCGGCGGCAGGGTCGCCGGGACCGCGGAGGCCCCGGCCGGCCAGGCCCGTGCTACTCATACCGCAGGGCGTCGATCGGGTTCTGCCTGGCCGCGGCCCGGGCGGGGAGGGTGCCGGCCAAGAAGGCGATCAGCATGACGATGCCGATGATGACGGCGATCGAGCTCGGCGCGAACTGCACGACCTGGAGTCCGGGCAGGTTCTCGAACACGGTCGTAGCGAGGATATTGCTGACCACCGACCCGACGGCCACCGCCACGAGCGCGCCCAGGGCGCTGCCCAGGAAGCCGATGAAGACGGCCTCCGTGCTGAACAGGGCGTACACGCGACCACCGTTCATGCCCATGGCCTTCATCAGCCCGATCTCCCGGGTGCGTTCCTGCACGCTCATCAGCAGGGTGTTGATGATGCCGAAACCGGCCGCGATCAGGGCGATCACGGCGAAGGCGTTGAGCACTCCGATGATGACGTTGATCACGGTCTCGAAGGAGCCGATCTGGTCCGCGACGGTCTGTGAGGCGTAGCCCTGGTCGGCTAGGTCGGCCTTGATCGCGGTGATCTCCTCATCGGAGGCGTCCAGATCGAACCGGGCGGTCGCGGTGGCGTAGCTCTGCGGCGCCTCGGCGGGGGTGCCGGACAGTTCCACGGCACGCAGCCGGTCGGTCAGTGGTTGGTTCAGTCCGGCGCCGGCGCCCAGGATGGTCTCGTTCTGCACGCCGACGATGGTGGCCGGAACCTGCTGCTGGGTGCCCGCGAAGTCAGCGATGCCGATCGTGACGGTCTGGCCGATGGCCGACTCCGGGGTGCTGAAGCCCAGGGGATCGAGGTAGGTGGTCGGCAGCAGGATCTGGTCGGTGGCGCTCTCGTTGTCCAGCTGCTCCCCGGAGGCCAGGTCGGCCGTGGTGAGAGTGGCGGCCGCGTTCACGGTCAACTCGAACTTGCCGCTGACGTCGTACACGATGTAGTCGGGCGTCACCTGCACCGACGGGTCGACGCCGAGGATGCCGCTGGTGGCCTCGATCGTGTCGAGGTCGTCGTCGGTGAGGGCCTGGATGGTGCTTCCGGGGCGCGAGCCGTTGCCGAGGCTGATCGCGGTGGCCTTCTCCGGGTCGTAGGGGGCCGGTCCGTCACCCGCCGTCGCGCCGTCGTCGGCCTTGGTGACGGTGAGCACATCCGCGGCCCCGATCGCCGAGACCTGGCTGTTGATATAGCTCGTCACCCCGGTACCGATTCCACTGGTGATCGTGAGGGTGAACGCGCCGATGAAGATGGCGATGACGGTCAGGCCGGTGCGGAGTTTGCTGCGGAAGCTGTTCGCGATCGCGGTCCTGATGATGTCGACGAACTTCATGAGTGAGCTCCTGCGGGCTTCGCGATGGCTTCCGGGGATCTGGTGACGTCTTCGAGCCCGTCCCGGATGAAGATCTGACGGTCGCAGCGGGCTGCGAGATCGATGTCGTGGGTGACGATGATGAGCGTGATGCCCTTGTCCTTGTTGAGGGAGAAGAGGATGTCCTCCACGACGGCGCCGGTGGCCGTGTCAAGGTTGCCGGTCGGTTCGTCCGCGAAGATCACCTTCGGGTTGTTGACCAGGGCTCGGGCGATGACGGCGCGCTGCTTCTGCCCGCCGGACAGGTTCATGGCCTTGCTCTTCGCCTTGTCGGCCAGCTCCAGCTGCTCCAGAGCCTCCATCCCGCGCGCCTTACGCTCCTTCGGGTCGACCCCGGCGATCTTGAGGGGGAGCACGACGTTCTCGAGCACGCTCGCGTTGGCGGTGAGGAAGAACTGCTGGAAGACGAACCCGAAGTCCTGGTTGCGGAGCCGGTTCACCTCCTTGCCCTTGAGCTTCTTCGCGTCCGTTCCCTCGACCAGCAGGGCGCCGCTGTCCGGGTCGTCCAGCAGAGCCAGCAGGTGCATCAGCGTGGACTTGCCTGACCCGCTCTTGCCGACGATGGCGACGGATTCACCGGCACGGATGTCGACGGAGACTCCCTTGAGCGCGTCGAAACGGTTCGCCCCGCTCCCATAGGACTTGCCTATGTTCTGGGCCGAGAGAACGGGAACGGTCATGGCGGCATCATCCTTCGGGGCGAGGCGGGCGGGTCGAACCTGTGCAGAGACGACAAAAATACAGTAGCTGCACCGATGCGCGGCGGGCTGGGAACACCCTGTGCAGGGCCGGTGCATTCCCCGCATCGGTAGCGGGTCGAACAGAGCGGGGCCCGGATCAACCGATCCGGGCCCCGCTCTGTTCGGTCGTCGGTCAGCTCGCCATCCTCAGGCGGCGGAGCAGCCAGACGGCTGCTCCTGCCAGGGCCAGTCCGACCACGAGGATGATCCCGGGCGCCACACGATTGAAGCTCACCGTCTCGGCACCGTCGGCCAGCTTGCCTGAACCCGCGGCCACCTGTGCATTGCCGTCACTCAGCTTGGCGGAGCCCGCAGCGAGTGTGTTCGCGCCGTCTCGGAGCGTCCCGGATCCGGCCGATACCTTCTCGGTGCCCGCGGCCAGGGCGGTGGACCCGGTTTCGAGTGCGGTGGTCCCGACGACCAGTGTGGAGGCCCCCGCCGCGAGGGTCTGCGTGCCCTCGGCCAGTGATCCGGCGCCGACCGAGATGCGGGTGGCACCGTCGGCGAGGCTCACGGCGCCCGTTGCCAGGGTCGTCGCTCCCGTGGACAACGACGAGGCGCCGGCGGCCACTCGGCCGACGCCGCCCTGCAGGGAACTCGCACCGGTGGAAACCGCGCTGGTGCCGGCCGCGACCCGTTCGGAGCCGACGGTGAGCGCCTGCGTGCCGACCTGGAGTTGCGAGGCTCCCGTGGCGAGGGTGCCTGCGCCCGCGGCCAGCTCGGCCGCTCCGCCGGACACCTGGGCCGTGCCGGTGGCGAGGTTCGTGAGTCCATCGCGCAGTTCCGCGGATTTCGTCTGGAGCACCGCGGTGCCCGCGCTCAGCGGCGTCAATCCGTCGCGGAGGGCGGCGGAACCGTCCCGGAGGGCAAGTGCCCCGGACTCGACTGCCGTGGTGCCCGTGTGCAGGGTGGAGGCGGCGGAGCTCAGTCCCTTGAGGGTGGCCAGGAGGGCGTCCCGGCTGATCGTGTCCGCCTCGACCTGGCCGGCGAGGGTGGCGAGGGCGGCATCCAGCTTCGTGGCACCAGCAGCGACGCTGCCGGCTCCGGCAGTGAGCCCGGTTGCTCCCAGCGCGATGGCCTCGGCCCCGAGCCGGGCCTTTTCTGCGCCCTGGGCGGCGGATGCCGTTCCAGCGGCGAGCAGGACCGAACCGTCCCGAGCCGTCGTCGCGCCGGCGGCAGCCTTTCCGGCGCCGCTGGCCAGGGCTGCCGCACCCGCGGAGACTGTCGTCGCGCCGGCGGAGATCTTTGTGGCGCCGGCCCCGGCCGCGGTGACGCCGGCGGCGAGAGTCGCCGCACCGGTCGCGGCCGCCCCGGCGCCGGTGGCGAGAGCGCTTGCTCCGGTTGCAGCGCTGGCGGCTCCGGTGGACAGCGTCTCCGCGCCTCGCGCGGCGGATTCAGCGCCGAGCACAAGCCTGGTGCTGCCGCTGACGCTCGCGAGCGCTCCCTCGAGCAGGGTTCCTGCCCCGGTCGAGGCGCTCACCGCACCTGCAGCCAGGCTGCCGGCACCCGTGTTGGCCCGGGTCGCCCCGGCCTGGAGGTCGGTCGCTCCGGTGGCCGCGGCGGCCGCGCCCGCCGAGAGGGTCTCGGCACCCTCGGCGAGTTTCGCCGCACCGCCGGCGACTTTCAGGGAGCCGCTCTGCAGCTGGACTGCCCCGGTGGAGAGTTCTCCGGCGCCGCTGGCCAGCCGCCCGGTGGTGAGGAAGAAGAAGGTCAGCACCATGACCAGCAGCAAGCTGAGTGCGGTCACCGTTGAGCGGATGCCCACAGTGCTGGGGCGGGACAGGACACGGTCAGATCTCATCATTGAGGCTCCTCGAAAGACGCGAGCGGGCATGCGGGCATGCCGGAACTCGCGTGGTGTGTGTGCGGTGCGCGTTCAGGCTTCGGCGTGGCGGCTACTGGTCTAAGGCCGCGCGGAACGTTGTCGCGCCGAAGTGAGTCGAACGTAGCAGCGGGTCAGGTCCAGATTCGAAGGCGTGAAAAATTTCGGGGCTGGGACTAACACATTCCGCGCTTGCTCGGTGAACCTTGTGGGATTCCTACAGGGTTACCCCCCGAAAGGAGTGCGAACCGTCATAGACCGAGAGACTCGTTCGGCTGGAGCGGGAAGAACTCGCCGCCGTTCTGTTCGGTGGCCCACTTGATCCGCACGTTGGACAGTTCCTTGCCCGCTCGGGAGAGGCCCATCTCGTGGGTGGGGAAGGTTCGGCGCGGTTTGAGGGCCAGCACGTAGTCCATCACCTCGCTGATCTTGAGCCAGGGCGCGCCGGCCGGAACGGCCAGGGTCTGCACCGTCACGCCGTCAGGAATGATGAATGAGTCGCCGCCGTAGTAGAGCTCCTCGTCGATCAGCACGCCGAGGTTGTCGATCACCGGGATCGTCTCGTGGATGACGGCGTGCGTGCCACCGAAAAAGCGCAGCCGGAACGGCCCGGCCTCCACGGTGTCGCCGGCGCGAACGACGGTTATCGGATAGCCGGCGGCGGCGGCCGCAACCCCTGCCGGGGCGAAGATCGGAACGTCGGGGTTCAGGGCGAGGATGCGGTCCAGTTGCTCCGGGGTCCAGTGGTCGGGGTGCTCGTGGGTGATGACGACGCCGACGGCACGGGCGGTCTCGGTCAGCGGGCTCGTGAACGAACCGGGATCGATGAACAACTTCTGGCCGGCCTTGTCAAGAATCAGTGCCGCGTGCTCGAGCTTCGTCAGTTTCATGGATAGAGCTAATACCTAATCAGAGCGCGCTGCAAGCTGACGCCATACTGGAGCGGTGCCCTCTCGTCTCCGCCTCGTCGTCGCCATCAACGCGGCCGCCGCTTTCGGCCGCCGCAACGACGTCGGCCCTCGGGTCTCCCTGGCCCTGATCGCGGCGGGCCACGAGGTGACCAGCCTGACCGCGCCCAGCTTCGAGGCGCTCCGGCGCGACGTTCAGGCCGCCCTGCTGCCAACGGTCGACGCGCTCGTGGTCGTCGGCGGTGACGGGATGGTGAACCTGGGTGCGAACCTCCTGGCCGGCACCGAGCTGCCTCTGGCGATCGTGCCGTGCGGCACGGGCAACGACATTGCACGCGGGCTCGGTATCCCGGTCGACGACACGGATGCCGCCATCCGTCATCTGCTCGATGCCCTCGACCGCCCGCCGCGCGCGATCGACGCCGCCCGGGTGCGGTGCGGCGACACGACGTCCTGGTTCGCGGGCGTGCTCTCGGCCGGGTTCGACGCGGTGGTGAACGAACGGGCCAACCGGATGCGCCGACCCCGCGGGAAAAGCCGCTACACCCTGGCGATGCTTCTGGTGCTGGCAACGTTCCGGCCGATCTCGTACCGGCTGACCGTCGACGGCCGGCCCCGCCGGGTGCAGGCCATGCTGATCTCCGTCGCCAACAACGTCTCGATCGGCGGCGGCATGCGGATCACTCCGGGCGCGGTCATCGACGATGGGCTCCTGGACCTCTTCATCGTGACTCCGCTCTCGCGCGTGGGTTTCCTCCGGGTGTTCCCGAAGGTATTCTCCGGCACGCATACGACTCTGCCGCAGGTCGAAATCACCCGGTGCCGCAGCATCCGAATCGACGCCGACCGGGTCGTCGCCTACGCCGACGGTGAGCGGATCGGAGCCCTGCCCGTGCAGATCGACGTGGTGCCCGGAGCCCTGCGACTGCACGCCTGACCCGCTCAGTTTGGTTTTAGTCGACGGCGTGTGGCATATTAGGTGAGTTGCAAAACGGCCCCATCGTTTAGCGGCCTAGGACATCGCCCTCTCACGGCGGTAACGCGGGTTCGAATCCCGCTGGGGTCACAACAGCCCGGTTTCCTCCTTCTGAAAGGGGACCGGGCGTTTTTCTTTATGCGGAAACTCTCGGTAGACTCCACCAAGTGAAGGGGAGTATCCCTGTGCCCGTTTGGGGCACTTCGCCGTGAACGTCAACACGGGCCGCGTTGCAGGGGCCCCGGCACGGCGGTATCGATCCATCGATACGGGAGAGACTTTCAGGTTTCCTGCTGCCTCCAGCATTCCCTTCAGTGAAAGGCTCTACACGCATGGAACTTGCTCTCCCGCTCTGGTTCGAGATTGGGTCGCTCGTCGTCCTGACGCTCATCCTGCTGGCCGACCTCCTCATCGTTTTCAAGCGGCCGCACGTGCCGTCGATGCGCGAGGCCAGCCTGTGGGTGGCCTTCTACGTGGGACTGGCACTGGTCTTCGCCCTGCTGATGCTGGTCCTCGGCGACGCGGAGCACGCAGGGCAGTTCCTCGCCGGCTGGCTCACCGAGTACAGCCTCAGCATCGACAACCTGTTCGTCTTCGTCATCATCATGGCGAGGTTCTCGGTGCCCCGGAAGTACCAGCAGGAAGTGCTCATCGTCGGCATCATCATTGCGCTGGTGCTGCGCGGCATCTTCATTCTGCTGGGCGCCCAGCTGATCGAGAACTTCAGCTGGATCTTCTACATTTTCGGTGCGTTCCTGCTCTACACGGCCGTGCACCAGGCTGTGGCGAAGGAGCCCGACGTGGACGAGGCCGACAACGGCCTGATCCGTTACCTGCGCCGGCACATGAACATCTCGTCGACCTTCGACGGCTCCAAGCTGCGCACGCTGATCGACGGCAAGAAGGTCTTCACGCCGATGCTGATCGTGCTCCTCGCGATCGGCACCACCGACCTGGTCTTCGCCCTCGACTCCATTCCAGCGATCTTCGGCATCACGACGAGCCCCTTCATCGTGTTCACGGCGAACGTGTTCGCCCTGATGGGCCTGCGCCAGCTGTACTTCCTCCTCGGCGGGCTGCTCGAGCGCCTCGAATACCTCAAGTACGGGATCGCCTTCATCCTGTTCTTCATCGGCGTCAAGCTTGTCTTCCACGCCCTGCACACCAATGAGGTCTTCTTCATCAACGGCGGCGAGGGCGTGGCCTGGGCCCCGGAGATCGATACCTGGACCTCGCTCGGGGTGATCGTGGTCTCCATGGCCGTCGCCACCGTCGCCAGCCTGATCAAGGCTCGGCGGGATGCTCGCCGGCGCGGTCACACCCTCGCCGAGGAGATCCCCCACTTCGTCGAGGAGTGACATCCGCCGACGTGCTTCGCACGCACCCGAACACTGGAGCAGGCGTGGTCTCGCAGACTGAGAGCGAACTGGTGCTCCCCGCGACCCGCGGGCGGTTCGTTTTCAGTGCCCGGAGCGACGTCGGCCGTGTGCGCACGGTCAACGAGGACAGCTTCCTGGCGCAGTCACCGGTTTTCCTCGTCGCTGACGGCATGGGCGGGCACGCGCAGGGGGACGTGGCCAGCCAGACGGTCGTGCGGGTCTTCGAGGAGCACATCGCCCGAGACGCGCCCTCGACCCCGGAACGTGTGCTCGACGCCATTCACTCCTCGAACGACGCGGTGCGCGACCTCAGCGGCGTCGACGATTACGGCACCGCGGTGTCCGGCACGACACTGTCGGGCATCGCGTTCGTCGACGCCGGCGACGATGTCGGCTTCCACTGGATGGCCTTCAACATCGGTGACTCACGCGTCTATACCTGGGACGGGCGCACGCTCGCCCAGCTGAGTGTCGACCACTCCGTGGTGCAGGAGCTCGTCGACGCCGGCCTCATTTCCGCGGAGGAAGCGGAGCAGCATCCGGAAGGCAACGTGATCACCCGCGCAATCGGCGCCGACGAGTCCGTGGATGCCGACGTGTGGCTGTTGCCTGCGTCCGGGCGGCACGCGTTCCTGATCTGCTCCGATGGGCTCACGAAGGAACTCGGCGCGGCCGAGATCGCGAAGTTGCTGGCGTCTTACGACGGCCGTGACGAGCCCGCTCGGTCCATCGCGGACGTGCTCGTCGACGCGGCCGTGGCCCGCGGTGGACGCGACAACGTGACGGTCGTCTATGTGGAGTCGGAACTCGGCAATCCCGATCAGGACGACACCGCCAGCACGAGTGACCGATCCACCGGGATGCATGAGCATCTCGAGGACACGAGGCCAACAAGCCAGGCGTAGATGACAGCTGCTCTCGTATCAATACGATGAGTCGGGGGACTGGCTGGCGGCGACACTGGGCGGACAGCTCGTCGTGGTGCGCTCGGACGGACCCGCGGACGAGTCCGTTCGCCTCTGGGCCAGCATCGATCGGCTGCGTCGGATCTTCAGCCGGGTCCGCCTCCGAACACGCCGGGACTGGAGCCGCGTCGATCTCTCGAAATAGCGCGCCGCGGCTAGAGTGGCGACGTGGACACAGGCGAAAGGACCCTCGAACGAGGGTCGCCAGCCGAGCTCACAGACGCAGAGTGTTAGCCTGTCAGGGTGCTGCTCGGTCGACTCCCTCTTCTCTGCCGCGACGAGTCCCCGTTCTGAGGCCGCCCTCGTCGTGGAGATTCTTGTCGGCTGCATACCCATCGTTGAGGAAGACGCACACACATGACTGATGCACCACTGCCGGAAGAACGCACGCGCACTCTGGCCGAGAAGGTCTGGGACAGACATCTCGTCGCCAAGGGCGAAAACGGCACTCCCGACCTGATCTACATCGACCTGCACCTCGTGCACGAGGTCACCAGCCCGCAGGCCTTCGACGGCCTGCGCCTGGCCGGACGCCCCGTGCGCCGCCCCGATCTGACCATCGCCACGGAAGACCACAACACTCCCACCCTGGCGATCGACAGGCCGATCGCCGACCTGACCAGCCGCACCCAGATCGAGACGCTGCGGCGCAACTGCGAGGAATTCGGGATTCGCCTGCACTCGCTCGGCGACATCGAGCAGGGCATCGTGCACGTCGTCGGACCGCAGCTGGGCCTGACCCAGCCGGGCATCACCGTCGTCTGCGGCGACTCGCACACCTCCACCCACGGCGCCTTCGGTGCCATGGCGCTCGGCATCGGCACGAGCGAGGTGGAGCACGTGATGGCCACCCAGACGCTGTCACTGAAGCCCTTCAAGACCATGGCGATCACCGTCGACGGCACCCTCCGCCCCGGTGTGACGGCCAAGGACATCATCCTCGCCGTGATCGCGAAGATCGGCACCGGCGGCGGTCAGGGCTACGTGCTCGAATATCGTGGCAGCGCCATTCGCGCCCTCTCCATGGAGGGCCGCATGACGATCTGCAACATGTCGATCGAAGCCGGCGCCCGTGCCGGCATGGTGGCCCCGGATGCGATCACCTACGACTATCTCCGGGGTCGCGCGCACGCCCCGGAAGGCCAGGACTGGTTCGACGCGGTCGCCTACTGGGACACCCTCGCCACCGACGACGGCGCCGTGTTCGACGCCGAAGTCTTCCTCGATGCGGACACCCTGGAACCCTTCGTCACCTGGGGCACCAACCCCGGGCAGGGCGTGTCCCTCAGCGGGGACGTGCCGAACCCGGCCGGAATCGTCGACGCCAACGAGCGCTCCGCCGCCGAACGCGCGCTCGAGTACATGGACCTCGCGGCCGGCACCCCGATGAAGGACATCCGGGTGGACACCGTCTTCCTCGGCTCCTGCACCAACAGCCGGGTCGAAGACCTGCGCGCCGCCGCCGAGATCATCCGGGGCCGCACACTGGCCCCCGGTGTGCGGATGCTCGTGGTACCCGGTTCCGCGCGGGTGCGCATCGAGGCGGAGGCTGAAGGCCTCGACAGGATTTTCACCGACTTCGGCGCCGAGTGGCGCTTCGCCGGCTGTTCCATGTGCCTCGGCATGAACCCCGACCAGCTGGCCCCGGGCGAGCGGTGCGCCTCCACCAGCAACCGCAATTTCGAGGGCCGTCAGGGCAAGGGCGGGCGCACCCACCTCGTCTCCCCGTTGGTGGCGGCGGCGACCGCGATCCGCGGTACGCTGTCCAGCCCGTGGGATCTGGCCCAGGATGGAGAGAAGAAGTAATGGAAAAGTTCACGACCGTCACGGGCGTCGCGCTTCCGCTTCGCCGCTCCAACGTCGACACCGACCAGATCATCCCCGCCGTCTACCTCAAACGCGTCACCAAGACCGGCTTCGAAGACGCCCTCTTCGCCCGGTGGCGAGCCGACCCCGACTTCGTTCTCAACGACCCGGTGTACGCGGGTGCCCGCGTGCTCGTGGCCGGCGCCGACTTCGGCACCGGCTCCTCGCGGGAGCACGCCGTCTGGGCGCTGCGCGACTACGGTTTCGACGTGGTGCTCAGCCCCCGCTTCGGCGACATCTTCCGCGGCAATTCCGGCAAGCAGGGTCTGCTCGCCGGCCAGATCTCCGAGGCCGATGCCCAGCGTCTGTGGGACATCATCGAGGCCGACCCCGGAGTCGAACTGACCGTCGACCTCGTGTCGAGGACCGCTCGGGTGGGCGCCCTGACCGTTCCGTTCGAGATCGACGACTACACCCGGTGGCGACTCCTCGAGGGCCTCGACGACATCGGCCTCACCCTCCGCGACGAATCGCGAATCGCAGAATTCGAATCCCAGCGGGAGCCCTGGCGGCCCCGCACTCTCCCCGCAAGGCAGGTAAGTTTGTGAGCACAATCAGCGAAATCACCCAGAACCGTGAAGACGACCAGAACCGGTCGGACGCGCAGAATCGCGAGAACTCCCAGAACTGGGGTGCGGCCGTCGGGCTGCAGGGCGATCGGATCACCATCCGCGGCGGAATCCCCCTGGTCGGCCGGATCGAGCTGAAGGGTGCCAAGAACCTGGTCACCAAGGCCATGGTCGCGGCGCTGCTGGGCGAGAGCCCCAGCACGCTCAAGAACGTGCCGAACATCAGCGATGTGCGCATCGTGCGCCAGCTGCTCGAGGTGCACGGCGTCAAGGTCACCGACGGCGCCGAGCCCGGCGAACTGCTGCTCGACCCGGTCGACGTCGAGAGCGCGCACTTCGCGGCGATCGATGCTCACGCCGGTTCCTCGCGCATCCCGATCCTGTTCTGCGGCCCGCTGCTGCACCGCCTCGGCGAGGCGTTCATCCCCGACCTCGGCGGCTGCCGCATCGGCGACCGCCCGATCGACTACCACCTGGACGTGCTGCGCAAGTTCGGCGCCGTCGTCGAGAAGCAGCCCAACGGCATCCGGATGTCCGCGCCCAACGGGCTCAAGGGAACCAAGGTGTCCCTGCCCTACCCGAGCGTCGGCGCGACCGAACAGGTGCTCCTCACCGCCGTACGCGCGGAGGGCATCACCGAGCTCAAGGGCGCGGCGATCGAGCCCGAGATCATGGATCTCATCAACATCCTGCAGAAGATGGGCGCCGTCATCACGGTGGACACCGACCGGGTGATCCGGATCGAGGGCGTCGAACGCCTCGAGGGCTACAACCACCGCGCCCTGTTCGACCGGAACGAGGCTGCCAGCTGGGCAGCCGCGGCCCTGGCCACCGACGGTGACATCTTCGTCGGCGGCGCGCGCCAGCCCGAGATGCTGACGTTCCTGAACGTGTTCCGTAAGGTCGGCGGGGCGTTCGACATCGAAGACGACGGCATCCGTTTCTATCATCCGGGCGGCGACCTCAAGCCCGTCATCATCGAGACGGATGTCCACCCCGGCTTCATGACGGACTGGCAGCAGCCGCTCGTGATCGCACTGACCCACGCGCACGGCGTGTCGATCGTGCACGAAACCGTCTACGAACAGCGCTTCGGCTTCGTCGATGCTCTCGTCGAGATGGGCGCCACCATCCAGATCCATCGGGAATGCCTCGGCGGGCACCCGTGCCGGTTCGGCCAGCGCAACTTCAACCACTCGGCCGTCATCACCGGGCCGACGAAACTGACCGGCGCCGACATCGAGGTTCCCGACCTGCGCGGCGGCTTCAGCCACCTGATCGCCGCCCTGACCGCGGAGGGAACCTCCACGGTCAGCAACGTCGGAATCATCAGCCGCGGTTACGAGAACTTCATCACCAAGCTTCAACTGTTGGGGGCTGACTTCGATCTCGAAGGATAATGGGGCCGTGCCAGCATCAGATCACGCGCCCGTGCCCGATCCAACGCCCCAGGCCAATATCTCCCGTGAAGCGGTGAACCCGGGCAGGGGACGTTCGGAAAAGAACAGCCCGTCGGTTTTCTGGGTGCTGGCGTTGCTGATCCTTCCGGTGATCAATCTCGCCGTCCGGTTCAAGGTCACCGACGCCGAGAAGTTCCCCCGGGCGGGGGCGTTCGTGATGGCTCCCAACCACTTCAGCGAGATCGACCCCGTTCTGATGGGGGTGCTGAGCTGGAAGCTGGGGCGCGCGCCCCGGTTCATGGCGAAGGCATCCGTCTTCACGATTCCGGTGATCGGGTGGCTGCTGCGAAAATCGGGGCAGATCCCGGTGCTGCGCGGCGGCAGCGTGCGCGGCAGCGAGCCCGTGAAGGCGGCCGAGCGCCTGGTCGAACGCGGCCAGATGGTCGTCGTCTACCCCGAGGGGTCGCTGACCCGGGACCCCGGGCTCTGGCCGATGCGCGGCAAGACCGGCGCCGTGCGGATCGCCCTCGAGCGGGGCATTCCGATCGTGCCGGTGGCCCACTGGGGAGCGCAGGAGATCATGCCGCGCTACTCGAAGAGGTTGAGCCTGTTCCCGCGGAAGACCGTGCTGGTCAAGATCGGGGAACCGCTCGACCTGGACCGGTTCCGGGGCCGCAGCCTCGACGCGGCGACGCTCAACGAGGCCACCACTCTCGTCATGGCCGCCATCACCCGGCTGCTCGAAGACCTGCGGGATGAGACGGCGCCGCGCGAGCGCTGGAACCCGGCCGAGCACGATCAGAAAGAGACCGGCCGTTTTGAAGCCTAAGATCCAGCCCGGCAAGCGCGTCGCCGTTCTCGGTGCCGGAAGCTGGGGCACAACGTTCGCCAAAATCCTGAGCGACGGCGGAGCGGACGTCGTGCTCTGGGCCCGGCGCCCCGAGCTCGCCCGGGAGATCAGCGAGGCCAGGCGCAACAGCGACTACCTGCCCGGCATCAACCTTCCGATCGGTCTCCGCGCCACATCCAGGCTCGACCTGGCCCTCGCCGGCGCCGAGCAGGTGTTCGTGTCGGTGCCCAGCCAGTCACTGCGCGAGAACCTGATCCTGGCCGAGCCGTTCCTGGCTCCCGGGGCGATCGTGGTGTCACTGATGAAGGGCGTCGAGCGCGGGTCCGGCCTGCGGATGAGCCAGATCATCGCCGAGATCCTGCCGATCGACCCCAACCTCATCGCGGTGATCTCCGGGCCCAACCTGGCGCTTGAAATCGCCAAGGAGCAACCGACGGCCGCCGTGGTCTCCTCGAACAGCCTCGAGACCGCGCAGGCCGTGGCCATGCTGGCCCGCAACCGCTACTTCCGCTCCTACGTCAACACGGACGTCATCGGCACCGAATTCGGCGGCGTGCTCAAGAACCTCATCGCCGTGGCCATCGGCATCGTCGACGGCGTCGGCTACGGCGAGAACACCAAGGCGTCGATCATCACCCGCGGCCTCGTGGAGATGACCGACTTCGCGGTGGCCTACGGCGCGCATCCGGAAACCCTGGCCGGTCTGGCCGGCCTGGGCGACCTGATCGCAACCTGCCAGTCGCCGCTGTCGCGCAACAACACCGCCGGGCGGCTCCTCGGCCAGGGCTACGGCATCCATGACGTCGTCAAGCAGATGCAGCAGACCACCGAGGGCCTCGCATCCGTCGGCCCCATTCTTGACCTCGCCCGCGCCAAGGGGGTGGACATGCCCATCGTCGAGCAGGTCCGCCAGGTGCTGGCCGGTACTCTGAAACCGCGGGACCTGGCCCCGCACCTGACCACGGACTCAGCCGAGCCGCAGGGTGAAAGGACGATTGATGACGAACAAGCTCACGGTGGCGCTGCTCTTTGGGGGTCGGTCAAGCGAACATTCGATCAGCTGCGCCACAGCGGGGGGCGTCCTCGCGGCGATTGACCGCGACCGCTACAACGTCATCCCGATCGGCATCACCCGGGACGGCGCCTTCGTGCTCGAAGCGGATGATCCGGCCCGGTTCGCACTGGACGCCGACGCACTGCCGGAGGTCTTCGACAACGGCACCCGCATCCGGTGGCCGGAAAGCAGCCTCAGCCGCCAGCTGACCGTCAGCGACGGCGACGGTTACCGCTCGCTCGGCAACGTCGACCTGGTCTTCCCGATCCTGCACGGCCCGTTCGGTGAGGACGGCACCGTGCAGGGGCTGCTCGAACTCGTCGGGCTGCCCTACGTGGGCTCGGGCGTGCTCGCGTCGGCACTCGGCATGGACAAGCACTTCACCAAGACCGTTTTCCAGCAGGCTGCCCTGCCGGTCGCCCCGTGGCGCACCATCACCGCCGGCGACTGGGCCGAGGCTCCCGGCATGGCGTTCGCGGCGGCCGAGGAACTCGGGCTGCCCGTGTTCGTGAAACCGGCGCGGGCCGGGTCGAGCGTGGGCGTGAGCCGGGTGTCGAACCTGGACCAGCTCGCCGAGGCGATGCGGGTGGCCCTGCTGGAGGACAGCAAGATTCTGATCGAGGCCGGCCTGCGCGGACGCGAACTCGAGATCGCGGTGCTGCAGGGGCGTCCCGGGGAGCCGACGCGCGCATCCGTCGCCGGCGAGGTGCGGGTCACCGGGCGGGACTTCTACGACTTCGCCGCGAAGTACCTCGGTGCGTCCGGCATCGACCTGGTCTGCCCGGCCGACCTCACCCCGGTGGAACTGGCCGAGATGCAGACCCTGGCCATCCGCGCCTTCGACGCGATCGACGGTGCCGGCCTGGCCCGGGTGGACTTCTTCCTCACCGGTGACGGCTGGGTGATCAACGAGATCAACACCATGCCCGGGTT
This sequence comes from Cryobacterium cheniae, assembly GCF_004403395.1. Taxonomy (GTDB): domain Bacteria; phylum Actinomycetota; class Actinomycetes; order Actinomycetales; family Microbacteriaceae; genus Cryobacterium; species Cryobacterium cheniae. The sequence continues at coordinate 18,708 of NZ_SOGN01000033.1, read as the reverse complement.
CACCCCCATCTCGATGTTCCCGAGTTGCTGGCTGGCCAGCGGCTTCACCTACCCGAAGCTGATCGACGAACTGATCGAGGTGGCACTGGCGCACCGCGCCGCGCCGGCCGCGCTCCGCCTGGCGGTCTAGCCGCCCGGGAAATACTCGCCGAGCCGTGAGTTTCGCTGCTGCTTCTTGATTTTTCAGGGGCGTTACTCACGGTTCGGCGGGGTGTGGCGAGGTCGTGTGGCGGCGGCTACGCCTTTTGCACCGTGATGGTCCACTGGGCTTCACCGATGCGATCGAAGTGGGTGACCGGGTAGCCGTTCTCCGCCGCCCAGCGCGGCAGGGCATCCGTTGCCTGGGTGCAGTCGAAGTTGATGATGAGCTCATCGCCGAGGTTCAGCCGGGCGATGGCGTCCCTGGCTTCGACCAGGGGGAACGGGCAGACCTGACCGTCGGTTTCGAGTACGTGCTGTGCCATGGTGTTGTCCTTCTAGCGGTTGGCCGGGACGAGTGCTGGGGAGGTCCCGACCCTCGCCGATCCGGTGATGAAAAGGCGGGTCGCGGCGCCGGTGCCGATGATCATGAAGAGCAGCGACACCCAGCCCTGGAAGCCGAACGTTGCGGTGTTCACCATGGCGTTGCCGATGGTGCAGCCGCCCGCCAGGCTGGCGCCGACGCCCATGAGCGCGCCGCCGCCGATGCTGCGCACCGTGGTGAGGGCATCGGGAATCCGAATCCGGAACTCCCCGCTGCCCTTCGCGGCGATGAACGCCCCGATGAGGATGCCGAGCACCAGGTAGACACCCCAGTCGATGACCTCTGCGTCGCCCTGCACGAGGTAATTGACGATGGCCGAGGACGGACCGGTGATACCGAGCCCCGACTCGCGGCCCGTCGCCCAGCTGAGCGGCCAGGCGAGGATGGCGAGCGCGGCGATGATGAGTGCCGTGGTGAACGCGCCCCATTTCTTCTCGAACAGGAGATGCCGGAGGCCTGTGCTGCGGGCCGGCAAGGACGCCATCGGCAGGGGCGATCGCAGGCGCAGATGATGCCGGGCGAGCAGGCCGACGCCGGTCACGAGGATGGCCACGAGCGGCCACGGTGAGACTCCGAGGAACCCGTGGATGGTTGAGGCCGGGACGGTCACCCCGCGGAGCGCGGCGACGGGGCCGGCGAGTGCGCCGGTCTTCGACATGGCGGAGAAGAGGGCGTAGAAGATCAGGGCGAACCAGCTGCCCACCAGACCCTCGCCAGCCCGGTAGTACGTGCCCGTGGCGCATCCGCCGGCCAGCACGATGGCGAATCCGAAGATGAACGCGCCGAGGATCGTGGCCAGCCACGCGAACGGCTGGGGGTCGAGGGTGATGACACCGGCCGCGTCGAGGGCGAAGACACCCACGCTCTGCACAGCGACGACGATTAGGAAGGCGGTCAGCCAGCGCGTGCTGCCCGTGATCCAGAGGTCCCGGAACGCGCCGGTCACGCAGAACCTGCCCCGCTGCATGGTGAAGCCCAGGGCGAGGCCCAGGCCGAGTCCGGTGAGAAGCATGTCGTGTCCCCGTCCATCAGCGGCCGCACGCCTGCTGACGGCGACTCCCCGGCGACGTTACGGGTCGGCCGGCGGCCCTGCTCCCAGACGTCGCGGCATGACGAAATGAGGCGTAACACTTGACAGCACCGCGCCGAAAGTCGCCCGAACAGGCCCGCATCCTCGCCTAGCCGTGAGTTTCGCCCCCGCTTTAGGGATTTTCAGGGGCGCTTCTCACGGCTCGGCGAGGTCCGGCCGGCTAGGGGGCGGGAGGCAGGGTCTCACCATCGGTCGGCAGCAGCAGGTCCTCGGCGCCGACGCACTGACCCGTCGCGGGGATGTTGCCCACGGCCTGGGCGAGGTCCACGAGCACCGTGGACCCGCTGACTTTGTCCGAGTCGATGATCAGCTCGGTCGCCGGGTCGCGGCCGTAGGTGGTGTACCGGTAGAGCGGGGCATCCGAGTCGTCTTCGATCCAGTCGATGCCGTTCACCGTGAGACAGGGGAGCGTCGTTGGTGCTGGTACGGTCACGCCGCAGTGCAGCAGGACCGCGCTTGGGGTGCCCCACGCGCCGGTGGCCTGGGCGTTCGTCTCGCGTTCCGGCAGCTCGGCCACCGAGGTCGGCAGGCGAACGATGAGGTCGGCGCAGGTGGGATTGACAGCATCCGCGGCCGGTTCCAGCGGCACGATCGCCGTGCATCCGGTGAGGAGCACGGTGCCGGCGACGACGGTGAGCGCCAGGCCGGTGCGGAGGAAGCGGATGCGGGGAGTCATTGCATTCAGGCTACCGTTTGAAGCATGACGAATGCTGCGGGCGCGATGCTCCCCACGAGTGAAACGCTGGCCGATCTTCGCGAAGGGGAGGTTCTCGCCCGGATCTTCCCCCGGCTGCCCGGCTCCGCCGCCCAGCTCCTCGGACCCGGCGACGACGCCGCCGTGATGCGGGCCCCGGACGGGCGCTACGTGGTCACCACCGACATGATGATCCAGGGCCCGGACTTCCGGCTCGCCTGGTCGAGTCCGCACGACCTCGGCTGGAAGGCCGCCGCGACGAACCTGTCCGACGTCGCCGCCATGGGTGCCCGCCCGACCGCGCTGGTGGTGGCGATCGCCGCCCCGCCGGCGACGCCGATCTCGGTGATCGAGGGCATCGCCGACGGGTTGCGCGACTGCTGCGAGGCGCTGGCCCCCGGCTGCGGCGTCGTCGGCGGCGACCTGTCCGCCTCCGACGCCCTCACGCTGGCGGTGACGGCCTTCGGCGACCTCGAGGGGCGCGATCCCGTGTTGCGCTCCGGGGCGCGGCCAGGCGACGTTGTGGCCCTGGCCGGGCGTCTCGGTGAGGCCGCGCGGGGCCTGGACCTGCTCTTTCGGCTCGCCGTGGATGAAGACGGTGTCCCGGATGCCGCGCTGGCGGACATCCTGCGGGCGCAGCATCCCGAGGCGGTCGCGGCGCAGCTCGCCCCCGTGCCGCCCATCGACCGCGGACCGGCCGCCTCCGCGGCCGGCGCGACCGCGATGCTGGACGTGTCCGACGGACTCGCCCTCGACGCCGGGCGCCTCGCCCGGGCCAGCGGCGTGGGCATCGACTTCGCCCGGTCGGCGCTCGGCGAGAACGTCGAGCGCTCCCTTGGCGGCGGCGAGGACCACGGCCTGCTGGTCACCTTCCCGCCGGGCACCGTGCTCCCCGACGGTTTCCGTGCCCTCGGTGTGGTGACGGATGCCGCGGGCGGGGTCCTGGTGGACGGCCGCCCCCACGACCAGGTCGGCTGGGACCCCTACCGAGGCTGGGACGGCGCCGTCGCCTGAACCGCGAGCCGGCTTTCCCGACGGCCGTCGCCATCCGTCGCGGCGGCGCACCCTGGGGAAGCGGGCGCACGTTAGAGCATGCGCCGCGAGCCATAGGGTGCGCCGCGAGGAGCCGCGAGGAGCCGCGAGCGGGGCGCCTCAGGCGGTGGGAAGCACGGGGGAGGCGTACCAGACGGTCGTGTCGCCGTAGTCCTTGCGCCGGTCCGACGCGAGGCCCGCGCCCCAGACCGGTTCGGGGGAGCGTGAGCTGCGTTCCACGATGACGAGGGCGTCCGGGTCGAGGAGCGGCGCCAGGGCGGCGAGGTTGTGGCCGAGTTCGGTCTCGGCGAGGTCGTAGGGCGGGTCGATGAACACCAGGTCGAACCCGTCGCCGGTGGCCGCGAGGAACGACTGCACGGCCTGGCTGCTCACCTTGACCTTCGGGGCGTCGCGCTTGGGGGCCGCGCGCAGCACGGCCTCGGTGTTCTTACGGCACAGCTGGGCGGCGCCGAAGTTGTTCTCGACCAGGGTCACGATTCGCGCTCCGCGGCTGGCCGCCTCCAGGCCGAGCCCGCCCGACCCGGCGTACAGGTCGAGAACCCGCGCGCCACGGATGATGTCGCGCGCGTCGAGCGCGGAGAAGATCGCCTCCCGCACCCGGTCACTGGTGGGGCGGGTGCCGGTCTTGGGCACCGCCAAAGGCAGGGAACCGGCAAACCCGGCAACGATTCGCGTCATAACCCGTCGAGTTTATCGCCCGCCACCGACCGAGGTCTCGGGCGCGCCCTGCGGCGCGGCGGGCCCGAACCCGCCGCGAACCGGCCCCGCAGGTCGCACGTCCCGCTTACGATCGAAGCATGAGCGATTCGGAGGCCGCGGAGACCACCCTCGCCCCGGTGACCCTCGACAGCAAGCTGGCCAACGTGGTCGGCGGTAAGACGGCCGTCGCCCTGGGCAAGGCCTTCGGTGTGGTCACCGTGGGTGATCTGCTCAGCCATTACCCGCGCCGCTACGCCCGCCGCGGCGAGCTCTCGTCGATCAGCCTGCTCCCGCTCGACGAGAACGTGACCATCGTGGCGGAGATCCGCTCGGTCGAGGAACGCCCGATGAAGGCCCGCAAGGGGTCGATCGTCGAGGTGAAGATCTCCGACGGCCACGGCATCCTGGCCCTCACCTATTTCAACCAGTCCTGGCGGGCCCGGCAGCTCCTGCCCGGCATGCGCGGCATGTTCGCGGGCAAGGTCACCGACTACCGCGGCCACCTGCAGCTCACCCACCCCACCTACAAGCTCTTCGGTCCCGGCGCCGACGACGAACCCGAGATGCCCACGGATGCCGCGGCCGCCAAACTCTGGATCGAGCAGCCCGTCGCGATCTACCCGGCCACCAACACCGTGGCCAGCTGGCAGGTCGCGAAGACCATCGAGATCCTGCTCGACAGCGTTCTTTCCGTGCCCGACCCGATCCCACCGGAGCTGCGCGCCGAGCGGGGGCTCCTGCCGCAGGGCCGCGCCTTCGAACTCATCCACCGCCCGGAAACCGACTCGGACTGGCGCCGGGCCAGGGACACCCTGCGCTTCACGGAGGCGTTCGTGCTGCAGAGCGCTCTGGTGCAGCAGCGACTCACCGCCCGGCAGCAGCAATCCACCCCGCGCGTGCCGACGCCCGGCGGGCTGCTCGACCGGTTCGACGCCGCCCTCCCCTTCACCCTGACCGCGGACCAGCAGAGTGTGGCCGGGGAGATCTCCGCCGACATCTCCGAGACCCATCCGATGAACCGGCTCGTGCAGGGGGAGGTCGGCTCCGGCAAGACGGTCGTGGCCCTGCGCGCCATGCTCGCCGTCGCCGACACGGGCGGCCAGTCGGCCTTCCTCGCCCCCACCGAGGTTCTGGCCGCCCAACACCTGCGCTCGATCGTGCGGTCGCTCGGCCCCGAGCCGGCGAGCGAGCTGATGCCCACCCTGCTGACCGGGCAGCTTTCGGTGCCGGAGCGCCGCAAGGCGTTGCTGCGGGTGGTGTCCGGGCAGGCGAAGATCGTGATCGGCACGCACGCGCTGCTCGGCGACAAGGTCACGTTCTTCGACCTCGGGCTGGTCGTCGTCGATGAGCAGCACCGGTTCGGTGTCGACCAGCGTGAGGCATTGCGGCAGAAGGGGGCCGTGCCGCCGCACGTGCTGGTGCTCACCGCCACCCCGATCCCGCGGACCGTGGCCATGACCGTGTTCGGCGACCTCGATGTGAGCACGATCGCGGAGTTGCCGGAGGGGCGGCAGGGCATCGAGACGTTCGTCGTTCCCCTGTTCGAGAAGCCCGGCTGGGTCACCCGGGTGTGGACCCGGCTGGCGGAAGAACTCGCCCTGGGCCGCCAGGGTTTCGTGGTGTGCCCGGCCATCGCCCCGAAGCAGCTCGAGGAGGGCGCGGAGGTCGATCCCGATGCGGCCGCGCCGGCATCCGTCGAAACGGTGCTCGCCGAACTGCGCCGCAACCCGGCCCTGGCCTCCGCCCGCATCGAGCCGCTGCACGGGCGCATGAGCAGCGAGGACAAAGACCAGACCATGCGTGCGTTCGCAGCCGGTCAGATCGACGTGCTCGTGGCGACGACCGTCATCGAGGTCGGCGTCGACGTGCCCAACGCTTCCGCCATGGTGGTGCTGGATGCCGACCGGTTCGGCGTCTCGCAGCTGCACCAGCTGCGCGGCCGGGTGGGCCGCGGTGGCGTTCCGGGACTCTGCCTCCTGGTCACGTCCGCGGAGGCGGAGACCATCGCGCGCCAGCGGGTCGAGGCCGTCGCGGCCACCCTCGACGGGTTCGAGCTGGCCCAGGTCGACCTGGAGCTGCGCCGGGAGGGCGACGTACTCGGCAGCAACCAGTCCGGGGGGCGTTCCTCGCTGCGCCTGCTGCGGGTGGCGACCGACGGCGACCTGATCGGAGAGGCCCGAGCCCACGCGCAGCGCCTCAGCGAGCACGACCCGCACCTTGACACGGTCCCGGCGCTGCGGGATGCGGTGCGACGACGACTCGACGACGCGGAGCGGGCCTCGCTCACCAAGTCCTGACCGGCCAAGATCAACGCACGTTCAGGTGCCGTTCACGGTCTGGGGCTAGGGTGATCGCATGCGCAGGATCGCCGTCGTCCCCGGATCATTCGACCCTGTCACGCGGGGTCACCTCGACGTGATTGCACGGGCGGCCGGGCTCTTCGACGAATTGCACGTCCTCGTCGTGCACAACCCCGCCAAGACGGCTCTGCTGCCGATCGGACAGCGGGTCTCCCTACTGCAGCGGTCGATCCTGGACGCCGGGCTGCCGGGCAACATCGTGGTGGCCTCCTGGAACATGGGACTGCTCGTCGAATACTGCCTGGAGGTCGACGCCAGCGTGCTGATCAAGGGCATCCGGTCGCAGGTGGACGTGGCCTACGAGACCCCGATGGCGATCGTCAACCGCAACCTCGCCGCCGTGGAAACGATCTTCCTGCTCCCGGACCCCGCCAACGCGCACGTGTCCAGTTCCCTGGTGCGCCAGGTCGCCGCACTCGGCGGCGACATCTCCCCATACGTCCCGCCTGCCGTGGCGGCATTCCTGCAGAAGGCACCCGTGTGAATGCCTCGCCCATGCGCTCGGTGCCCGTTCCGGCGCTCGCCGGGAGCGCGGGCGGCCCCGTCGTCGACGCGGACGACGAGACCCTGATGGACCTGCCTTCCGTCGAGGCGGCGGCCCGAGCGATCATCCGCAATGTGGAAACCGTCATCGACGGCAAGCGGGCGGCCGTCACCACGGCCCTCACCGTGCTGCTGGCCCAGGGGCACCTCCTGATCGAGGACGTTCCCGGTGTGGGCAAGACCATGCTGGCCAAGGCTCTGGCCAAGTCCGTGCACTGCTCGGTCAGCCGCATCCAGTTCACCCCCGACCTGCTGCCCTCCGACGTGACGGGCGTGTCTGTGTTCAATCAGGTCGAACGCCGGTTCGAGTTCAGGCCGGGCGCCATCTTCGCCAATATCGTGATCGGCGACGAGATCAACCGGGCGAGCCCGAAGACCCAGTCGGCGCTGCTGGAATGCATGGAGGAACGCCAGGTCACCGTCGACGGTGCCACGTACCTGCTGCCGCCGCCCTTCACGGTGGTGGCCACCCAGAACCCGATCGAGATGGAGGGCACCTACGCGCTCCCCGAGGCCCAGCGGGACCGGTTCATGGCCCGCATCTCAATGGGGTACCCCGACACCGAATCCGAGCTGATGATGCTGGATGCCCGCGACACGGCGAGCCCGCTGGCCGGCATCGAGGCGGTCGTCTCCGCCGACCAGCTGCGCGGCATGATGACGGCCGTGCGGGGGGTGTTCGCCTCCGCGGCGGTGAAGGAGTACACGGTCAGCCTGGTGCGGGCCACCCGCGACGACCGCGACCTGAGCCTGGGCGCCAGCCCGCGCGCCACGCTGCAGCTGATCCGGGCGGCCAAGGCCCGGGCGGCGCTGCACGGCCGGGACTACGTGCTGCCCGACGACATCGATTCGCTGGCCGTCGCCGTGCTGGGGCACCGCCTCGTGGCGAGCAGCCGGGTGGTCGGCCACCATCAGGACCGCGGCCCGGTCGTCGACGACATCGTTCGCCGAATTGTGGCTGCCACCCCCGTTCCCGTCGGCGCCCCCGGGCATCCGTGACGCCATGCCTGCGAAGCAGCGGCGCGCCCGGTTCCCCCGGCTCACTGTCCGCGGCGGGATGTTCCTGGCCGCGGGTGCCGGCCTGCTGCTCCTCGCTCTGCTGAACGACCAGCGCGACCTTTTGTTCGTCGCGGGCCTGCTGCTGGCGACCCCCGTCGCCGCGGTCGGGTACGTGTTGATCCGTCCGGTACGCCTGCGCGCCACCCGGACGCTGCGGCCACACGTCGTGCCGGCCGGCGGCGAGGTCGTCGTGAGGCTCGGGTTGCGGAACCTCTCCTCCCGGCCCGTGTCGGGCCTCCGACTGCGGGACACCGTGCGCCGGCGGGACACCACCGACCTCGGACTGACCCCTCCGGCCGCAACGCCGCTGCCCGCCCTCGACGCCTACGAGGGCGGCCCGGACAACGGCGCCGACAGCGTGAGGTTCGAGTACCGGTTCACCCCTCCCCGGCGCGGCCTCTACGCAACGGGCCCGGTGCTGATCGGGCGCTCTGACCCCTTCGGCCTCGCAGCGGGCGAGTGGGCCGTCGGGGAGCCGCAGGCCCTGGTGGTGACGCCCCGGGTGACCGTCCTGGCCGGGCGTGGCCTCACCGGCGCCCAGAACGACGGCGACGTGCCGGAGCGGCTCCGGCGCCTGCACCACAACGCGGACCCGTTGATTGCGCGCGAATACCGGCCGGGTGACCCGCTGCGCCGCGTGAACTGGCCGGCCACGGCACGCCTGGGTGAGATCATGGTGCGGCAAGAGGAAGAGCAGAGCAACCCGGGCGCTCGGATCGTGTTCGACACCGCGCTGCGCGGCCGCGGTGGCGCGACGACCGGCACCGGTGGCGACACGGAGGCCGGTGGCGACGGTGGCGACGGTGCGGGCCGGCCGCGCCTCCAGCGGGCCTTCGAGGTGGCCGTCGAGCTGGTGGCGTCCGTGGGCGTGCACCTGCTGGCGGCCGGCTACCGGGTCGACCTGGTCGCGCTCGGCCCGAACCCGCTCGGCGACCCGCCCGCCGTTTTCCTGCCGCCGGGCGGAGCGGCGCTGTTGCTGGAGGGGCTGGCCGGGGTCGTTCCGGTGGACCCGAACGAGCCGGGGGAGACCGCGGAGCACGGGGTGGACCGGGCGAGGACCGCCGACGGGGCCGGCCTGACGCCCGAACCCGCGGCATCCGTCGCACCGGGTGCACCCGGGTCCGGAGCGTCCGGGACGGGCCGCACGCACCGGGCCTTCGGCGGGCTGCTGCCGACCTTCGCGGTGCTCGTCGCCGTCGACGACCGGGACCTGGTCGATCTCGCCGACCTCGTGTCCCAGAGCCGGCCGGCGGTGGCGTTCGTGCTGGACACGGTCGACACGGATGCCGTGCGCCGGCTGCGCGAGGCCGGCTGGCGGTGCATCCCCGTGCACCAGGCCCGGGACATCCCCCGGGCCTGGGAGGACTTGATCGGAGAGAGGAGGCGCGTGCATGACCCCTNTGCATGACCCCTCCTGATGCCGGCATCCGCCCCGCACGGCGCGGACCGTCCGCCCGGGCGGCCCGACTCAAGCAGGCGCAGTGGCCGCTCGCCTTCGCGCTGCTGCTGCTGCTGGTCGTGGCCAACGCCGGCCTCGGTCCGCTGCTCGAGGACACGGGCTGGTGGTGGCTGATGACGTTCGCGGCCGCCGGCGTGCTGCTCGGTTCCGCGGGGCTCCGCCGCGCCGGGCTGCCCGCCTTTTTCGGGCCCCTCGCCGGGTTCGGGGTGCTCGTGGCGATGCTGACGCTGTTCTTCGGCGCCGGAAGCGGCTGGCTCTGGCTGATCCCCACCGGGGAGACGGTCGACCGCTTCCGCGACCTGGTGTTCTCCGGGGCGGTCTCCGTCGAACAGCAGTCGACGCCGGCCGAGGCCACTGTCGGCATCCTGTTCCTGCTCTCGGCGGGCGCCGGCATGATCGCGATCCTGCTCGACACGCTCGCGGTCATTCTGCGGGTGCCCGCGCTCGCCGGACTGCCCGTGCTGGTGCCGGTGCTCGTGCCGGGGCTTGTTCTCACCGGTGCGGCGAACCTGCCGGCCCTCGTGCTCACGGCGGTCGCCTACCTCCTGCTCCTCAGGGTCGAGATCCGGATGCGCCAGGCCGGCAGCCTCCAACGGCCGCCGGTTCCGGCGCGTCCGGGCTCGGTCTCTCAGGGGTGGAAACGCGCGCCCGGCGCGCCCGGGGGCGCTGTCGTCGTGGGCAGCGTCGCGATCGTGGCCGCGATCGTGGTCAGCGTCACCGCGCCCGTGCTGCCCGGAGGCAGCGTCACCGGGACGCGCCCGGGCAGCAACCTGCTGTTCTCCAACGGTGTCAGCCCGATGATCAACCTCGGCCAGGACCTGCGCCGTCCGGACGCCGAACCGGTGTTGCACTACCGCACCACGGCGACCCGGCCGCCCTACCTGCGGCTGCTGACGCTCGAAGAATTCACCGGCCGCAACTGGGTCGCCGGCATTGCGCCGGGCAGCCGGGAGAACACCGTCGACGATATCGCCCTGCCGCCGGGGCTCTCACCCGAGATCAAAACGAGCGAGACGATCACCAGCATCGGCATCGACGACCTGGCGACCCGGTGGCTGCCGGCCCCGATGCCGGCCCGTTCGGTGACCGGCCTGCTGGGTGCGTGGTACTGGAATGAGGGCACCGGGTCCATTGCGAGTCCCGGCGACACGACCATCGGCCAGGAATACACCGTCACCGCGCTCACTCTGGAGCCGACGGCGGAGCAGTTGCGGCAGGCCGAGGGTGCCTATCCGGCGGAGATCCGGCGCAGCCTGAGACTGCCGGCCGAGACTCCGGCCCTGATCGGCGACACCGCCCGCGAGGTCACCGCAGGCACGGCGACCGCGTACGACGCCGCGCGCGCCCTGCAGGACTACCTGCGCGGCAGCGACTTCGCCTACGACACCGAGGCTCCCGTCGAGGACGGCTACGACGGCGGCGGCATCGACGTCGTGAGCACCTTCCTCGAGGTCAAGACCGGGTACTGCGTCCACTTTTCCTCGGCGATGGCCGCGATGGCCCGCTCGATCGGCATCCCGTCCCGGATCGCGATCGGCTACCAGCCCGGGTCGCTGTCCGCGTCGGGTTCCGTCGCCGGGGTCGGCCGGTACAGCGTCGACACCCACGACCTGCATGCGTGGACGGAGATCTACTTCGAGGGCGTCGGCTGGGTCCCCTTCGAGCCCACGCCCGGCCGTGGCGCCGTGCCCGCGTACACGCGAGACGATGCCGCCGCCGTGCCGCTCGGCGAATCCGGGGCGAACGCCCCGTCGAATGCGCCCCGTCCCGAGGACCTCGGCGGCCAACAGAATGCCGACGCCCAGTCCGACGCCTCCTCGCTCGCGGAGGAGCTCGGCGGCATCCTCCGCCTCGGACTGCTCCTGCTGGGGACGCTCGCGCTGCTCCTCCTGCCGGCCGCCTGGCGGGTGACCCGGCGGATGCTGCGGCGCCGGGGCATTTTGTCCGGCCGGAGCGGAGCCGCGGACGCGTGGCGGGAGATCAGCGACACGGCCGTGGACCACGGTGTCTTCGTGCGCGACACCGAGACGCCGCGCGAGCTCGCCGCCCGGCTGCGGGTACTGATCGGATCGGCGCCCGGCGCGCGGGGCGCCGGTATCGGTGCCGCGGCCGCCGCCCTCGACCGGATCCTGGTCGGGGCGGAGCAGAGCCGCTACGGACGCCCGGGCGGCGATGCGTCCCACCCGCGGGCGGCGGAACTCCTGGCCGACCTCGACATGGTGCTCCGCGGCATCCGTTCGGCGTCAGACCGGCGGGCGCGGGCGCGGGCCACGCTGCTGCCCGCTTCGCTGTGGCGGCCCGCCGAGCGACGCACGGACTCCCAGCCGCGAACGCGTAGAATCTACGCCCGTGAGTAAGTTTAAGAAGACCCCGTACAAGGTCGATGTGCGCGACCTGATCAACCGCCCGGGCACCATGCACGAACGGCACCTCGAAATCGTCGTCCCGGAAGACCTCGGCGAGAGCCTGGTCGCCGTGAAGGCCGGCTCCGGCCTGGTCGCGAATCTGCGCCTGGAAACCCTGCACGAGGGCATCCTCGTGTCGGCCCAGGTGTCCGGGATCGCCGCCGGAGAGTGCGGCAGATGCCTCATCGACGTCGAATTGCCGGTCCAAGTCGAGTTTCACGAGCTTTTCGCGTACTCTCTAGACGAAGCTTATGAAAGTGAGGTTCAAGATGACCACGTGGATCTTGAACCTCTGATCAGGGATGCGGTGGTGTTGTCACTGCCGTTCCAGCCGGTTTGCCGGCCGGATTGCCCAGGTCTCGACCCCGAGACCGGTGAACGGCTTGCCGAGGCCCCTGAGTTCGTACCCGAAGAAAAGCGCGATCCCCGGTGGGCCGCGCTCATGAAATTCCAAGCTTCCGAAAGCAGCGGCACGGATGAAGACATCCAGGCTGAAACGGATAGAGAAGAGAAGTAGTCATGGCAGTCCCGAAGCGCAAGCAATCACGCTCCAACACCCGTTCACGTCGTTCCTGCTGGAAGGCCGAGGCTCCCACCCTGGTCAAGACCATGGAAAACGGCAAAGTCGTCTACAGCCTGCCGCACCGCGCCAAGGTCGTCACCGACGCCGCCGGCACGGCGCTGTTCATGGAATACAAGGGCCGCAAGGTCGCCGACGTTTAATTCCGTCGTGCTTGAACGTCTGATGCCGCGCCGACGGATGCCGGGGGTCCCGATTGAGGGTCCCGGTCCGTTGAGTCGCGGCATCAGTGTTTTCGGCGGGCATGTTTTCGGCGGGCATGTTTTCGACGGGCATGTCTCCGACGGGCATGCTTCCGGCGGGCGCTCGTGAACGGCCTGCCCGAGGACTCGGCCCTGCTGGCGACTCTCGGTGTGCAGCTCGATCCGGCCCTGCTGGAGCTGGCTCTCACCCATCGCTCGTACGCGTACGAGCACGGCGGTGGGCCCACGAACGAGCGTCTGGAATTCCTGGGCGACTCGATTCTGGGGCAGGCCGTGACGGTCATGCTCTACCGGGAGTACCCGCAGCTCGACGAGGGTGACCTGGCCAAACGCCGGGCCAGCCTGGTGTCGAGCGTTGCCCTCGCGGGCATTGCCCGCGGCATCGGACTGGGCGCGTTCGTGCGCCTCGGTCGCGGCGAGATACTCACCAACGGGCGCGACAAGTCGTCCATCCTCGCCGACACCGTTGAGGCGCTCATCGGCGCGGTCTACCTCGACTCCGGCGGAGACACGGCGACGGCACTCGTGCTGCGCCTGATCGAGCCGCTCCTGCGCGACCCGGGGCACTTCGGTGTCTCCATGGACCCCAAGACGAGCCTGCAGGAAGCCGCGGCGCGGCTGGGCTCCGGGATTCCCGTGTACTCCATCGCCGAGAGCGGCCCCGACCACTCCAAGGTCTTCATCGCCACCGTCACGGTGGGCGTCGTCACCGCCGTCGGTGAGGGCACCAGCAAGAAGCACGCCGAAATGGCCGCCGCCCTCGACGCCTGGACGCGGCTCAGCTCTCCCTGACGCCTCCCGTGATGAAAGCCCCTTCTGATTCCGGCCGGCTGAACGGCGCGCATGCCCGAGCTGCCTGAGGTCGAGGTCGTTCGCGCCGGCGTCGAGCCGGCTGTCACCGGGGCGGTGATCGCCGGCGTCGAGGTCTTCGAGGAACGCTCGCTGCGGCGACATGACCCGGCCCTGGGGCCGTTCACCGAAATGCTGCAGGGCCACCGCGTCCTGGCTGCCGTGCGTCGAGGCAAGTTCCTCTGGCTGCCTCTGGATACCGGGCGTGCCCTGGTCGTGCACCTCGGGATGAGCGGGCAGGTGCTGTTGCGCAGCCCGGGCACGGATGCCGACCGACAGTTGCGCATCCGTCTGGCGCTCGACCACCCCGACCACGGTGAACTCTGGCTCAACTTCGTCGACCAGCGCATCTTCGGCAGCATGGCCGTCGACGCCATGCAGCCCACCCGGGACGGCCTGCCCGCCGGGTTCTCCGGACGGGCGAGCGGACCCTGGTCGGGGCTGATCCCGTCGCAGGTGGCGCACATCGCCCGGGACCCGCTCGACCCGGGGTTCTCGACCCCGCTGTTCCTGGCGGCCCTGGCTCGGAAGAAGACCGGCATCAAGCGGGCGCTGCTCGATCAGACGCTGATCAGCGGAATCGGCAACATCTACGCCGACGAGGCGCTCTTCGCCGCCCGCCTGCACTACGAGCAGCCGGCCGACTCCCTGTCTCCCGCGAAGGCGCGGGCGCTTCTGGCCGCCGTGCGCAGCATCCTGAATCGGGCCCTGGCAGAGGGCGGAACCAGCTTCGACGCGCAGTATGTGAACGTGAACGGGCAATCCGGGTACTTCGCGCACAGTCTGTCCGCTTACGGCCGGCAGGGATCGCCGTGCCCGCGCTGCGCCACGCCGCTCGTGCGGCGGCAGTTTATGAATCGCAGCTCGCACCTCTGCCCGCGCTGCCAGCGACTCCGCTGACGCTGACGCTTGCGTTCTAGTGGCCACTCGAACAAGCAAACGAAACTGGCACCCTTAATTGACCCCAATAAGTGACGAACTCTCGACTATTTGTTCGTGATCGGATATTCTCGTCACATGACGAACCTCGCGGAAGAACTCAGGCGGGCGGCCGACGCCGTGGCACTGCTGGGTTCCTCGAGCGCTGACCTGGCGGCCCTGCCCGACGTCGACGCGCTGGCCGGCCAGAAGCGAATCGCTGCGGCCCGCCGCCTCCTGGACACCTACTCCGTCTGGATGGCGGCGACCATCGCCCAGCGTTCCCGGCCGGAGCTGGGGCATGCGGGGTTGGCCGCTCAGCAGGGGTTCCTCTCACCCGAGGCCCTGATCCAGAAATGGACCGGCTCCTCCAAGGGCGACGCGTACAAGCTGGTCGCGGTCGGCACGATGATGGCCGATGCCGAGGCGGCCGAGAAGCAGGTCGAGGAGGCGCTCTCCTCGTCCGACGCGGACGCCGCCGACATCGCCGATTTCGTCGCCAAGGTGCCCTGGCAGGCCCCGATCGCCCGGGCCGTGACCGACGGAATCCTCTCGGTCGACGCGGCGGAGTCCATCCGGGCCGGGCTGGGCAAGATCGACACCGCAGTCACGGCCGAAAAGCTCGGGACTGCGCTGGAGTCGCTTCTGGCGGAAGCGTCGTCGTTGAACGCCGACGAGGTCTTCAAACGTGCCCGGCGGATGCGCGACTCCCTCGACGAGGCCGGCATCGCCGCCCGGGAGAAGCAGGCCCACGACGACCGCTACCTGAAGGTCTACCGGCTTAGCAACGGCAATGTGCGCCTGAACGGGCTGTTCGCGCCCGAAGACGGCGAGTTCGTGCTCTCCGTCTTCGACTCGATCACCGCACCCCGCCGCGGAGGCGTCCGTTTCGTCGACAAGGAGAAGGCCGCCTGGGCGAAGCGCATCCAGGACGACTCGCGCAGCACGGAGCAGATCGCCGCGGACTCGCTCGTGCAGTTGCTGAAGATCGCCGGCGAGGCCGACCCCGGCCGGGTCTTCGGCGGCCGCCGGCCCTCGGTGCGGGTGATCGTGACCGAGAAAGCGCTCACGCCTCCACGGTCTGAGTCGGCTGAGCCTGGAGCCGCCGAACCGGCTGCCCATGGGCAGATCGAAGGGAGCCCGGTCCCGATCTCGCAGGAAACCATCGACCGGCTCCTCTGCGACACCGGCACCCGCGGCATCCAGTTCGACGAAGGCGGCCAGATCATCAACGTCGGCCGCGACGAACGCCTCTTCACTGAGACACAGCGCGCCGCGATGGCGGTACGCGACGGCGGATGCCGCTGGGTCGACTGCGAGAAATCACCGGCCTGGACCGAGGCCCACCACATCAACGAATGGCTGAAAGACAACGGCTACACCGACCTCGCCGACGGAGTACTGCTCTGCCACCCGCACCATCTGCTGCTGCACAACCGGCATTGGACGATCATCCGAACCGGCACCGAGTACTGGCTGCGGCCACCGGTGGAAGTGGACCCGGAACAGAAGTTGATCGCGCTGCCCGGTAAGAGCGGGAAGCTGTAGCTCTCGGGTCTCGACCGGCTCGACCAGCGTCGCGGGAGATGGTCAGGCGGTGTCGCGGCGCCAGGCTCCCTCGTAGCCCATCGGCGCGAAACCGATGGCCTCGTTGACGGCGAGCATGTGACGGTTCTCCTCGGCGTTGAAGGTCGTCACCGACGGATGCCCGGGGTGCTCCGCCGCGAGCAGCTCCAGGTTCGCCGCCTTCAACAGCATGCCCAGCCGGCGGCCGCGATGCTCCCGCAGCACGAGGGTGTCCTCCTGGCTCACCGAGCGGAGGGACTCCGCCGGCACCTCGAGTTCGGTGAATCCCACGAGGTGGCCGCTCGGACCATGCAGCACGGCCGAGGTCAGCGCCGTGCGGGGGCCGGCCGCGGCCTTCTGCTCCTCCTGCACGATGCGCTCGGGCGTCCAGTGCTGCTCCGGCTCGGCGAGGCCGGCGCTCGGGGCATCCGTGCTCATGCGCGTGTAGAGAAGGGCCAGGTCGGGCAGCCATTCCGCTGGGGCGCGGTCGACCCACCGCACCACGGAATAGTCGGGGCCGGCCTGGGCGGCGGCGGCCTCCCGCAGCCGGCGGAGCGGAGCGGAGTCGACGGGAAGGGCCAGCCGACTGGCGCGCACGACCTGTTCGAGGCGGTAGCCGCGGTGCTGCAGAAACCGTACCTCGGGGTTGCCGAGCGGAACCGAGCCGAATCCGGTGGGGGAGGGCAGGCGCTCACCCGGCGCATCCGGTGACGGGGTGTAGACGATCTGCACGCGG
Organism: Cryobacterium cheniae; assembly: GCF_004403395.1. GTDB lineage: Bacteria > Actinomycetota > Actinomycetes > Actinomycetales > Microbacteriaceae > Cryobacterium > Cryobacterium cheniae. The sequence goes on along the minus strand of NZ_SOGN01000033.1, from coordinate 1,971 downwards.
CGGTCCTCGGCGCGCGCGATGGCCTCGAGCCGATCGAGGAGGGCGGATCCGATGCCGTGCCGGCGGTAGGCGGGGAGCACCTGCACGGCCAGCCAGGTGTGGTCGGCGGAATCCTCCGGGAGGGTCTCGTAGTGGCCGCGCCCGACGACGCGGCCATCAGAGCGGGCCACGAACAGTCGTCTATGCTCCCAGCTCTGGCTGCGCCAGCCGGGCAGGACCTCCTCGGCGGTCATCTCCAGGTCGGTGGTGCCGTACGCCGCGGACTCGACCGCGTTGCGCACCCGGTTGGCGGCCGCGAAGTCGGGCCAGCCGGCCGCTGTCGGGGTGGCGGGAATGGCGAGTTCGTCGACGTCGAAGCGGAAGGTCCCCATGATCGGCCAGCGTAGCGCCGCCACGGCCGCGCCGCCTGCCGAGCCCGCGCTTACCGCCGGGGGCCGCGCCTACCGGGCTGTGTCGGCGCTGTCCGGTACCGTTGACGGGGGCGGCGCGCCGGGCAGCCGCGGCCGGTGCGATCGATGACGATCGGCGACGAGCGACGAAAGGGGGCGAAACCGTGTATCTGAAAAGCCTCACGCTGAAAGGCTTCAAGTCCTTCGCCCATCCGACGACGTTCGCCTTCGAACCCGGCGTCACCTGCGTGGTCGGCCCGAACGGCTCGGGCAAGTCCAACGTTGTGGACGCGCTCGCCTGGGTGATGGGCGAGCAGGGCGCGAAGACCCTCCGCGGAGGCAAGATGGAAGACGTCATCTTCGCCGGCACGTCCACCAAAGGCCCGCTCGGCCGGGCGGCCGTGACGCTGACCATCGACAACACGGATGGTGCGCTGCCGATCGACTACACCGAGGTCACCATCTCCCGCACCCTCTTTCGCAACGGCGCGAGCGAGTACGCCATCAACGGGCGCACCTGCCGGCTTCTCGACGTGCAGGAACTGCTCAGTGACTCCGGTCTCGGCCGGGAGATGCACGTGATCGTGGGGCAGGGGCAGCTCGACGCCGTGCTGCGCGCCAGCCCCGAGGAGAGGCGCGGGTTCATCGAGGAGGCCGCCGGCATTCTCAAGCACCGTCGGCGCAAGGAGAAGACCCTTCGCAAGCTCGACGGCATGCAGGCCAACCTCACCCGGCTCAGCGACCTGGCCGGGGAGATCCGCCGGCAGCTCAAACCGCTCGGGCGCCAGGCTGACATCGCCCGGGAGGCGCAGACCATCGCCGCCGTCGCCCGTGATGCGCGGGCCCGGCTGCTCGCCGACGACGTCGTCACGCTGCGCACAGCCCTCGACGCGCACGGCCGCACCGAGAGCGAGCGGCACGCCGAACGCCTCGTGCTGACCGAGCAGCTCGAAACGAGGCAGCGCCGCCTGAGCCGGCTCGAGCAGGAGCAGGTCGGCGACGCCGTCGACGTGGCCCGGCGCACGAGCTTCGGCCTCGAATCCGTGCAGGAACGCCTGCGCGGCCTCTACACCCTCGCCAACCAGCGGCTGGCGTTGCTCGGCTCGCAGGCCGAGCCCGTCGGCGCCGGACCGAGAGTGACCACGGCCATGCTGACGGATGCCGCGGCCGAGATCGACACGTTGCGGAGCCGCATCGACGTGGCCGACTCTGCCTGGGCTGCCGCCCGCGCGGCCACCGTGGAGGCCCGCGCCCGCCTCGACGCCCTCGACGAGCAGATTGCGGCCCAGGCCGTGCTGGTCTCCCGGCACGACCTGCACCTCTCCCAGCTGGTCGGGCAGGCCGAGACCGCGGCGGGCCGGCTGGCCTCCGTGCGCGGTGAGGTGCTGCGGCAGCAGAACGCCCTCGATGCCGCCCGCGGCCGGGTCGGCACGGCAGCGGACAACCTCGCCGGGCTCACCGCCGAGGCCGCGGCCCTTGACGGGTGCGCCGTCGACGCCGGCGAGAGCCACCCCGCGGTCGCCGCGGCGACGGCCCGGGCCGCCGTCGCCCAGACGGAGGCCGAGGTCGAACGTCTGCGGGA
>NZ_SOGN01000027.1 GCF_004403395.1 Cryobacterium cheniae | reverse complement strand
AGGACATAGGTCGGGGCTCCGCCAAGAATGCGGAGCGTACGGTCCAGGGCCGCGAACACGGTCGGGGCGGTCCGGTCCCGGAGGGCGATCACGACCCGGGTATCCCCCAGTAGCTGTCACGGACGCGTCCAGGGCGCCGGCCACAGAGATGCGAGCAGGCCGTGTGGGCACGAGGATGAATCGGCGCAGGAACCATTCCACTCAGTTCCGTAACGGTAAGTTGCATAACGCAGCTGGCCGTGTTACGTTTCTGATAGAAACGTAATAGAGAGTTGATTCCAGTGTCAGATCCTCTGATGGCGCCACGCCGTCCCGGTGGTCGTGGCAGCGACATCGGTCGCCCTCGCGACCCGGACATGGATCAGGCGATCCTGCGGTCCACGATTCAGTTGCTTTCCGAGGTTGGCTACGTCCGTGTGTCCGTGGCCGAAGTTGCACGGCGTGCGGGGGTGAGTAAGCCTGCCATCTATCGGCGGTGGTCGCAGAAGTCCCAGCTCGTCGTCGAGGCGATGGTGACTCAACTGCGTCCCGGTATGGAGCACGACTCGGGCAGTGCCGCCGACGACCTGGTTGCCCTGATCGAAGGGTTGATCGATGTGTTGACCCATACTCCGCTCGGGCGGGTGTTGCCCGGCCTGGTGGCGGAGATGGCAGCCGATCCGATGCTCGCCACCAGCTATCGCGACCTGATCATCAAGCCGAACTTAGAGTACTGGCGCGCCGCCGTCGAGCGCGGAATCGCCAGAGGTGAGTTCTCCGCGGACACGGATGTCGACTTCGTTCTCAACACGCTGGCCGGGCCGTTGTATTTCTGCCTTCTCATCACGGGTGAGCCCATCGCAGCCGGCTACGCGCGCTCGGCCGTCGACCTGATCCACGCCCGCTATGGAACGGCCCCCAGCTAACACAGGCACGCCTGCACTTCCCTGCACTTCCCTGCACTTCACCTTCAAACGTCCGCGGTGTTCCAACGCGCCTGCGCGCCATAGCGCTCGCGTGGTCCGAGCGCGCTCGTTTCTATTCGGTCGCCCCAGCACGCTTAGCCCATTTCACTCCTAGACAGGAAGAACATGACCAGCATTTCGAACACCAAACCTCATTACATGCGATCTACTACCGCTATCCCTTCATCTGCGATCGCCTCGGCGCGTGGTCTGGTGAAGACGTATGGCAAGGGTGATACGGCGGTGCAGGCTCTGGCGGGCATCGATGTGGACTTCACCCGTGGTGAGCTGACTGCGATCATGGGCCCGTCCGGTTCGGGCAAGTCGACCCTTATGCACTGCATGGCCGGGCTGGACACGGTCACCTCGGGCAGCGTGGTGATCGACGGCGAAGACGTCGGCCGGATGAACCAGCGCCAGTTGACGAAGCTCCGCCGGACGCGGCTGGGGTTCATCTTCCAAGCGTTCAACCTCGTCCCGACGCTCACCGCGGCCGAGAACATCACGCTGCCGCTGGACATCGCCCGCCGTCCCGTCGATCGCGCTCACTTCGAGGCGATCGTCGCCGCTGTCCGCCTCGAGACCCGTCTGCACCACCGCCCCAGCGAACTCTCCGGCGGGCAGCAGCAGCGCGTCGCGTGCGCCCGTGCCTTGGTAGCCAAGCCTGCCGTGATCTTCGCCGATGAACCCACCGGCAACCTTGACTCGAGGTCTTCCGCCGAGTTGTTGGGCTTCCTGCGCCGGTCCGTCGATGATCTCGGCCAGAGTGTCGTCATGGTCACACATGACCCCCGCGTTGCCACCTACGCTCATCGGGTTCTCTTCCTGGCCGATGGCCGACTCGTTGGGGAAATCATCAACCCAACCCAGGCATCCGTTCTGGAGGTCCTCGGTCGCCTCGACGCTACGCCCGCGACCGATGCGGGCGACGACTCTGGCGTGCTCGCCCCGATTGGCTTCTGATGCGGCGCGTGGCATTGCGCGGGATTCGCGCCCACCTGGTGCGGTTCATCCTGTCGATCCTGGCCGTCGCCCTCGGGGTGGCCTTTGTATCAGGCACCTTCTCCTTGCGCACCATGATGACCTCCACCTTCTCCGGGATCGTCGAATCCTCCATGCTCGGCGACGCGTACGTGCGCGGAACCGAGCCCGTCGCCGGCTCCAGCACAACCGGGACCACTGGCGAGACCCGCAACACCGTCCCGGCATCCCTCGCCACCCAGATTGCCGAGGGGCACGGCGTCGCCAAGGCGTTCGCTGAGATTTCAGGCCCCATCGTGCTCGTCGGCAAGGACGGCACCGCAGTCCAGAGCACCCGGTCACCCAGCTTCGGCATGGCACTGCACCCCAATGACACTACGGTCACGGTTGTCGCCGGTGCCGCCCCGAGTGGGCCTACCGAGGTCGCTCTTGAGTCCGCAACCCTTGAATCCTCCGGGTTGGCCGTCGGAGACCAGACGAAGGTCGTTGTGGCCGGCGTGATTCGGAGCGTGCAGGTCACCGGCGAAATCTCACTGGGAACTCCCATGGCCGGGGCCACGATTGTGTTCCTCGACGTCGCGACTGCGACGGCCGCCTATGCTGCGGACGGCATGGTGGCCACGATCGCCGTGTACGCGAATCCTGGAGTGTCCGAGGCAGACCTGGTCGAGAACCTGACCCCCGTGCTCGTTGGCGACAAGGCTGCCCTGGCTGAGGCCCTTACCGGCGACGCGATGCGTGCCGAGGCGCGCACGGACATCGACAGTCAGCTCGGATTCGTGCTCACGTTCATGCTTGTGTTCGCCGGCATCTCACTGTTCGTCGGGGCCTTCATCATCTCCAACACGTTCTCCATGTTGGTGCGCCAACGCACCCGCGAGTTCGCGCTGCTGCGCTCCGTGGGAGCCTCACCGACCCAGGTATTCGCGTCCATCCTGATCCAGGCGGCCGCCGTGGGTCTGCTCGGATCGGCCATCGGCATCGGCGGTGGCCTCGGCCTGGTGTCGCTACTTCGGGTCGGCTTCGCTCAGGTCGGGATGGACCTGTCCGGGTCCATCCCGGTCGACGCGCCGACCGTGATCATCTCCCTGCTGATGGGCACCGTCGTGGCCGTCGTGGCGGCAGCCTTTCCTGCCCGCCGCGCAGCCCTCACCGCACCAATTGAGGCCATGCGCGAGGCGACCACGACCGAGAGGTCCCTACTCGCGCGCACCATTATCGGCGGCGTCTTCACGGCAACCGGTGCAGCAGGGCTCGTCGCAGCCCTAATCGCTCCCGAGGACGGCGGCTCTGTGATGGTCGGCGTCGGCGCGGGCCTGGTCATGCTGGGGACGCTGTTGCTGGCCCCATTTCTTGTCCGTCATACCCTTGGGGTGCTCGCCGCGGTGTTTGTCGCGACGGTCAGGCCGCTGGGCCGGTTGGCCCGCGGGAACGTCGTCCGCAATCCGCGACGCACCGCGAACACCGCCAGCGCGTTGATGATCGGCATGGCACTGGTTGGGGCGGCCTCGGTCCTGGCTGCCTCAGCGACCGCTTCCACCCGCGCTATTGTCGACGACGGCTGGAGCTCGGACTTCTCCATTCAGTCCGCCACCGGCAACGTACCGATCGGCGCCGTGGCCGACACCCGGGCCTTGGCCTCCGTCAACGCTGTCGACGTGCTCACGTACGGCCCGGCCGTGGCTACGGGGCCAGGCGAAACGGCATCTGCGGAGAATCCCCTCTGGGTAGTGGGTCTGCCTGTGGGCGCTTTTGGCCGCAGCGTCACGATCGATACTGTCACCGGCGCCCTGGACACACTCGCGCACGGCCAGATCGCCGTCCAGAAGGCCATCGCGACCGACCGTGGCTGGCACCTCGGAGACGAGGTCACCTTCCCCTCTCGAACGGGAACGATCAGCGCCCGGATCGGCGCGATTGTTGATACCAGGCTCATCGGTTCGCCGATCATCGTCTCCGACGTGTTCTTTGCCACGATCATCGAACCTGCCCAGACCACTGTCGAAGATCTACTCATCACGGGAGCACCCGGTGTGACAGCGGCAGAATTGCGCGCAGACCTCACCGACGTCGCGTCATCCTACGTGGTGCTCTCCGTCCTCGACACTGAAGACTTCGCTGCGCAGATCGCCAGCCAGGTCAATCAGATCCTCCTCATCTTGTACGCGCTGCTCGGGCTCTCGATCATCATCGCCATCCTCGGCATCGTCAATACGTTGGCGCTGTCGGTGATTGAGCGGACCCGGGAGATTGGCCTCATGCGCGCCGTCGGTCTTGGCCGGCTCCAGCTCGCCGGAATCATCACCATCGAGAGTGTCCTGACCGCCGTTTTCGGAACCGTCATCGGAGTTGTTCTCGGGGTCGCCGTCGCAGCAGTGATGCCGACCGTGTTTGACGGGGTCGGTCTGACCACGCTCGCCATTCCCTGGGTCCAACTCGCCGGGATGCTCGTCCTGGCAGTCGTCGTCGGCGTCCTAGCCGCACTGTGGCCGGCATCGCGCGCCGCGCGCTTGCCTGTTCTCGACGCCGTCGCCTCCGACTAATGAGCTGACACGACACTGCTGCAACTTCAACCCAACCCCCCAATAAATCGGAGTCACACACCATGTCAGCCACCCGACGAACCATCGTCGAACTCCATTCACCGTACGAGATTCAGGAGACGCTCCGATGAGCGCAATCGTGCGCTGGTTCGTCGCCGTGGTCCTGGTCGGACACGGTTTGATCCACCTGCTGGGCGCGGCCAAGGGGCTGGGCTGGGCCGAGGTGGCCACGCTGACCGAGCCGATCCAGCCGGCGATCGGAGTGGCCTGGCTATTCGCTGCAATTGTGATGGTGGCGACCGGGGTGCTGCTCGCAGCCCGCAAACAGAGGTGGTGGGTCGCCGGAGTTATCGGCATCCTGATCTCACAGGCCGTGATCCTGATTTCCTGGAGCGACGCCAAGGCCGGCACGCTGGCGAATCTCCTCCTGTTTGCGGCACTGGGGTACGCATTCGTCTCCAACGGTCCGATGAGTTACCGCGCCGCGTCTCGGCGTATCGGCGTCTCGTGACGCGCCAGCCTGCATGTCCCCGGGTCAGGGTGGGTATGTGACTCATCGTGCGATTGAAGTTGCTTATGCTACGTGCGTCGTAGTACGATCAACATAGCAAAGCACGGAAGGAGTAGCCATGATTAGCGCAGACGCGATTCGCGGGTACGTCGATCTCATGGTGCTCTCGCTACTCCAGAAGGGGCCGTCCTATGCTTATGAGCTCGTGCAGCAGATCAGCGCTGTGACCGGAGCGGACTACTCCATCAAGCAAACAACCCTGTATTCCGCTGTCAAGCGCCTCGAAGCCTCCGGTCTCGTGACGTCGTTTCCCGGTACATCTGAGTCCGGCAAGTCCCGCACCTATTATCAAGTCACCGAATCAGGTCTCGCCTACCTCGATCAGAAGATCGATGAGTGGCGCGACACCAAGTCTGTAGTTGATCGTTTCGTGGAAGGAATCCGCTCATGAACGTGGTTATCGCCTACCTAGAGACGATGTTCAGCTCGTATCCGCAGACGCCTCGCTTGCTCGAGGCGAAAGCCGAACTGCAAACGATGATGGAAGACGCGTACAGCAGCCTCATTGCCGAAGGATCGACGCAGAACGAGGCCGTGGGGAAGGTCATCACTGACTTCGGGAACCTCGACGAAGTGGCGCCAGCGCTCGGTATCACCGCCGAAATCGCTCCGGCCGATGCGACCTCGATGAACCTCGCTTCAGGAGCTGCCGCTCCGGCCCTCGCTGCAGGGGCCTGGGTAGCCACCCAGCCGCCCGTAACGATGAAGGAGGCCGAAGGGTTCGCCGGAGCGCATCGCAACACGCGATACCGGCTCGGTGCTGGCGTCGCACTCTGCGTTATGTCTCCGATCCCACTGCTTCTGTTGCTCAATGCCGCAGCTATGCACGATTCACCAGTGGATAGCGGAGCCGCAGTCGTGGCCGGAACCGTGCTTCTACTTTTCGTCGCAGCCGGCGGGGTGGTGTTGCTGGCGGGCATATCCAAAAACTTCACGCCCTTCGCCCGGCTACGAGGAGGACACTTCGGCCCAAATCCCTCCGTGACCGAGTGGGCTGCTGAGCTGGCGCAAACCCACGAGCGCCGCCGCTTTACAGCTCTCACGCTTGCCGTCTTGCTCTGGGCGCTATCTCCCGTACCGCCACTCATAGTGACCTACCTGCCAGAGACCGCAAATCAGGGCTCCTGGATCATCGGAAGCACGGCCCTCACACTGCTTCTCGTCGCTGCGGGCCTGCTCGTCGCTCTCCCCGCAACGTGGGCGCGGAGCGTCGCCAACACCATCAACCGTGCCGATCTTCGAGACCGCTGAGGCCCAACACACCCTGGCGTGTTCAGCGTGGCAAACCCCACCACCTACCGCCGCGAGAATTCGGACACGTACCTTGGAATCACCACCCGAGGTCAAGCGGCATTCTTCGAGTATCGAGGAACTTTGTTTGCACTTCTCGACGAGTGAGTAAGTGGAGTACGGAGGAAATCTTTGCTACTTGTCTCGTACCCCTAGGGATGTAGGACTCAAGTTTCCGTGTCCGAGCTCGTGCGTGGGACGCCCCGCCACCGGGCTGGATATCGGGCTAACCGAACGGGACCGGAGTAAGTCGGCAGAATCAGAATCGCTTGACTCGGGTCGACAGCGCGTTGAACGTTCCTTTGAGGGCATTCTTCCGTTAGTCGCAGTCGGTACATTCAGTGTCCTGACCGCGTCGAACAGCTCCATTTTGCGGTGAAGAATCGTCGATTAATGATTAATTTCTGTCGGGGCACGTTCTAAAAAGACGTGGCGAACACTTCAGTTACAGCTCCACGTCGTCAGGAGGCATCGACGCAGGCACGATCCTGGCGGTGGTGTCCTTGCGGCGGTAGAGATGACCCTGGTCAGGGTCGCAGTCGCGGAACGGCCCATTTCCTTTGTCGAAGATGATGGCGGCGTGGCGGTCCCAGTGGTTGATCCACCAGGACGACACAGCGCCGGCGTCACCGTCCATGACACTGGCGTCGGCTTGCATGCTGGCCTGCCAGAGGGCCTTGAACCGGGCGACTACTTCCGGGTGTAGCCACCATTGGGTGCACCACGGTGTTGGTTTGGTGCCGACGACTTCGACGGTGGCGAGGTGACCGGTCAGCCAGTCAAGGAACATTTGGCGAACGTCGACCGCGTCCTCTTCATCGTTGGTTGAGTCGTGGTCGTCGCGCTCAGCCATGGGCTGCTACCTCCGCTGCAGTGGTGTCGTCCGGCACCGGGACCGGCGTTGGCACGGGGCCTGCTGTCTTGGTTGGGGTGCGGTTGATGGTGGTGGTGAGGGTTTTGTCGCGGAACCAGGGGACGGTGTTGACCATGACGGGGCGGCATTTGGAGCTGAAGACGATGGCGCGCCATTCGGGGAGGGATCCGAGGGCGGCGATGTCGAGGGTGTTGACCTTGCGGGTGTTGGTGGAGGTGGATTGGTGGCCGTCTTTGCCGGTGGAGCTGCCGTAGGTGATTTCGTCGTGTTCACCGATGAGGGCCGCCAGCGAGCGGAGGAAGTCGTCGTCGCCGGACCCTCCGCCGAAGACCCGGGTTGCGGCGGCGTCCCAGAGGGTCTGCCACCCGTCTTTCCCGAACGCGTCGATGGCTTGGGCGCGGGATTGGAAGTAGGAGTTGAGGATGATGCCCATCGATCCGTAGAAGGAATACACGGAGGGCAGTTCGGGCCAGCGGACGATGTTCGCGCACTCGTCGAGCTCCATCACCAGCGGAACCGGGAGCCGGCCACCGTTTCGCTGCGCAGCGGTCTCCGCCGTTTTGCAGATAGCTCGGATCAGGGCGGTGAGGATGGCGCCACCGGATCCTTCACCGTCTTTGGAGAGGAGCACGAGGGTGTCGGTGCTGGTGATGAACGCGGCCGGGTCGAACCGGCGGATCCCGGCCCGGTCGGTCCAGGCGAGGAGGTCGTCGTCCGCGAGGGCCGACGCCATCCGCTGCGCGGTCGCGTACACGCTGCCCTTGGTTTTATCCGGCCAGCTCAGAATGCCCTCGATCGTGGAAGAGGGCCCGGTTTTCCCGTGGCGGGCGAGGATCTGCTTCACGTCATACCCCTCAGCCCGGGCAATCCACGCGAACACCTGGGACAAGGGTTCCTGTTCGAGGGCGGCGGCGTAGAAGAAGTACGCGAGCATGTCCCGCCCGGCCGTATCGAACTGGGAATCACCGCCCCGGTCAGAGGCCTTCCGGGTGGAAGCCTCGAAGATCGCAGCGAGCTCCCGGGCGTCCGCGGCGCTGCGAATGTACTCGAGCGGGTTGAACACGAAGTCAGGCTGCTGGTCCAGGCGGTAGATGCGGTTGGGGTCGAAGATGAACGCCTGGCCGTGGCTGGCCCGGCCGGCGAGGGTTTCGCGGACGCCGTCGACTTTGTTGGACGTCATGATGGCGGCGCCGGGGGCTTCGAGCATGTGCCGGATAACGAGCGCGGATGTTTTGCCGCGGCCGGTGCCGAACACGTACACGCCCAGGTCCCGCCACCCCTGATACACCCACCGGTTCCCCCGCCCGACGAGGCGGCCGACCCGCTCCCCCGCCGGCAGATTCACCGCGGCCGGGTGCAGCTGAGCCGCTTCCTTCGCCCGCAGTTTCTCCCGCAGCACCGCGGACTGCCGGGGCGTGGCCATGTGCCGCAGCGCCACGTTGTTGCGCTTGGTCGACGCCCACTGGGCTTGCTTGGCAAGGATGAACGCGAACAAGGCCACAGCCAGGACCAGGGCGACCACGCTCGTCCAGGTTGCCGCGGGCGGCCACGGTGCGTCCCGGAAGAGGAAGTCCCCCGCGAGGGCGGCGGGGTTCCACGGATAGGTCGTGCCGGTGGGGGTGATCATCGCGCCGACGTGCACGGCCACGAGCAAGGCGAGGGCTGCGAGGAGGGCGAGGAGGCCGGTCATGATGCGGGCTTTCCAGTCGATCATCTGGTTCTCCTTGCCCCCGAGAAAACGGGTGCCTGTCTGGTTGTCGAGGCGGCGCAGTGCGCCCGGGATTCGGGCATCAGTTGGCGAGTTTCATGGGGTCGGTGCTGTTTGGGTCGACGGCGATGTGGACGTGGTTGCAGTCGTCCTTGAATTGCTTCATCGACAGGTCCAGGCTCACGCCGGCGTCGGCGCGGCACTGGTTCTGGCCGGCCCCGGACCCGGCAGGCATGACCGGGCTGAGCGCCTTCAAGAGCTTCAACGCGTTCGCGTCGGCGCCAGTGGTGGGCATCCGGTCGAAGGAGTAGAAGTCGACGGCGTGCCCGCCTCCATTCGCGGAGTGCGGCGAGGAGTGGCCGGAGCCGAGGACCTGGCCGGTGCAGGCCCGGTTGATGTCGGAGATCCCGACGGCATCGAACATGTTTGTCGCCATGGTGATGACTTGCAGGATGCGGGTGTCGATGCCGCAGTTCGGGCGGGTTTCGCCGTCGGCGATCCACCGGATCTCGCGCAGGTGATCCGGCGACAACCCCGTGATGGTGCCCGCGTCGATCTTGACCACCAGGGCCGCCGCCAACACCCGCGCGTCACTGCCAACGCCGGCCGCGCACGCGGCGTCCCCGGTGGTGAGAGCGGTCACGACCTCTTGCGCCTGGTCGTAGTAGGTCGTGTAGTAGTTCGGGTCGGCGTTGATCTGCACGGCGTGCGCCGCCTGGGTGGGCGCCAGGGTGTCCCAATTTGGGACAGTGACGAGGCGTTGGAAGAAGAACCCCGCGGCTTGGGTGGGGTTCATGCGCTCAGCCAGGGTGCCCCAGGTGTCGCGTTGCTGGAACAGGCCGCGGGAATCGGGCCCAACAGTGTCGCCGTAGCTGAGGTTTCGGAGCGTGGATTCGCCCATGGCGGTCATCACGGCGATGGTTTGCCCGTGAACGTTGACGCCGGCGGTAGCGCCGGCGTTCATGATCAGGGCGGCGTTGACGAGTTGGTCGCCCTGGTACCCGGCGACCGGTGCGCGTTCGGCGGCGCCCTGCGGGTTCGCAGCCACAGCGGCGCAGGCCCCGGTGCCGGGGCCGCCGCCGGTGACGAGGAGCAGCCCGGTGAAGAGGACCACGAGCAGGACCACGAGCCCGGTGCCGAGTATGCCTTTCTGCACGGATTTAGGTGGTGGCGTTGCCGGCGGCCATGGCGGAGTCGGTGTTGGTGACTTCCACTTCCCAGTCCGAGCGGATGTGGCGGATGTGGGTTTCCGGGTTGGACCCGTACTTGAACACGCAGTGCCCCGGATTCAAGCCCATGAGGGTGGCGGCGGTGTCGGGGGCGAAGTTGAAGGTTTCTTGCGCCCAGCGGGCGTCTTCGGGGCGGTCTTGGCGGAACGCGTACACGGTTTGGGCTTCTTGGACGACGGTGTAGCCGGGGCTCTCTGGCGGGATGTCGGTGCCTTTGTGCATGACGAAGACGTTGGAGATGCCGAGGGAGCGGGAGAGTTTCTGGTTGGATTTCACCAGTTGGGCGGAGGGGCCGCCGATCATGTGCCAGCCCTCTTCGTAGATCACGTTCGTCACGAACCCGCGCTCCTCACGCAGCCGCCCCATCAGCCACATGTTCCCGATCGCCATCACCGTCGGGATCGCGGGGCCGGAGTCGGGGAGCTGGGAAATGTCGAACGTGGTGAGCTTGTGGGAGAGGTCGACGCGGCGGCTGGTTTCGCCGTCGAAGACGCCGGCGTAGGTTTCGAGGAGGTTCTGCAGGCCGAACCTGATCGACAGGCCCGCCTGGTGGAACCGTTCCGACGCCTCCCCCGACAACCCCTGATCTGTCGGCACCAACCCGAGGAACGGCATCAGGTCTGTGGTGGTGGCGGCTCGGCGGGTGTCCTGGAACTTCTCAAACAGCAGTTGCAGGGCGTACCGGGTGGCTTTCTCTTCCCACTCCGTGGCGGGGGTGTCGCCCCGGGCGATGCGGGCGACAGCGTTGATGAGCAGCATTTGGCCTTGCAGGCCGGTGCCTTGGGCGATGAGGGGGTCCATCAGGTTGAAGCGGGTGCCGGAGCCGTCGGGGTCGAAGCGGAGGGGTTCGGTGCCCATGCGGCGGGTGACGCCGGCGTATTCGCCTTCGCCGCCCTCGTCTTTCTTGTCGAACACTACGGCCCGGTGGTTCTTCAGCAGCAGGGGCCGCATGACCATGACCGTTTTGGTGAACGAGGACTTCCCGGACCCGACGGTGCCGATGATGAGGACGTTGGGTGAGGTCAGCTTCCTGGGGGTCGCGTTGTACGCGGTGGGCGCGTCGTGACTGATCATCGTCGACGAGAGCGTGTCGGTGCCGTTCACGACCCCGTCAATCCCGGTCGGCGCCCCAATGATGCCCGTGTTCAGGATCTCGGCCTGCCTGGTCGTGGACGGCGCCCCGGCCAGGCGGGGCGCGTACCAGCCGCGCGCCGCCGCCCCCGAAGAGGCCCGCAGCACCGACCCGGGCCGCTCGAACGGCGGCACATCGACCGGCCGCCGCGACGACACAGGAGCGTCAGAAACCGCAGCGTCAGTCCCGGCGGCATCCTCTTCGCCCGTGAGCACGGGCGACGTCGCCACCGGGGTGACGAAGATCTTCAGGCCGGGGACTGTCCCGTACCAGGGCTTCTTGGTGGGGGTGCGTTTGCCGTGCTCGGTGCCGGTAGCCGCGGGGGTGGCGGGGTTGGGGTGGGTCATGAGATGGCTTCCTTGTCGGTGCGGCCGGCGAGGCGGTTGATGGCCCGGGTTGCCAGGGTTGCGCCTGCTGGGCGAAGGCCCCGGCCGAGGGGCCAGGTGGTGCCGGAGGCGGCGGATTGGAAGGAGTCTTGCCAGTCGAGGTGTTCGATGCCGAGGCCAGTCGCGCACGCTTCCTCGAGCTGCCGGGAGGCGTGGCCGAGGTCTGCCCTGGTGGGGGCGGAGATGGTGACGAAGCCGATCCAGTCGACGCCGTGGTGGTGGGATCCGGCGGCGAGGTCAGCGGAGCGGCGCTGCGCGGCGGACATGCGGGTGGTGCTGTCGTCGGAGATGAGGCGGCCCTTTTGCTGGTCGGCGAGGACCCCGGCGAGGTCGCGGACGACGTCGGCGCGCGCTTTCGCTTTCGCCTGCCCCGCCGGTACCAGGTGCAGGTGGAAGGACACCGACCGGACGAAGGTGAGTTCGCGTCCGATGAGGAGGTCGAGGGACCAGAGGGGGCTGCGGCCGGCGACGGCGAGGTTCTCGCCGTGGATGGCCGCGGTGCGGTGCCACCACGTCACCGGCGGCGCGGCAGGTCCGGTCTCGGTCATGACGAGGGAGGTGGGGTCGACGCCGTCGACGATGTGCGCGGAGAACTCGTCCCGGGACGCGATCCCGGACAGGAGCGGGTCCACGTTCCGGGTGAGGTCGATGGGCAGGTGCGGGTTCTGCTGGTGCAACATCAACGCCGTGGTCTGCTTCGCAGTCAGGGCCTGCACGTCACCCATCCGGGCTTCGTTCAACCCCAGTTCGGTGGCCTGAATCTGCCCGGCCATCAACGCCCGCCACGCGTCCCGGCCCGGCCCGTATTTCCCGGCTGCGTCGGTGAACTGCTGGGTGAGGGGCCAGGACACGACCACGTAGTGGCGTTGCACCATCGCGTTGGCACTGGATTTCCGGATCACCTCGTCATAGGAGAGCTTCTGCGCCTCAAACGACGCCCGCTGCTCCGTCGTCCAGTCCTCCTGCACGGGTTCCAGGCGGGTTTTCACCCACTGCTGCTGCCGGGCCGAGTCCGGCGGTAGAACCCGGGTGAGGGTTTGCACGTTCCGAATCAGAGACGAGGGTGCGGCGCGGCGGGCGAGGAACTTGCCCCACGCGTTCGCCGCCCGGGTCAGAGCGGCGGCGGTTTCCATCCCGCGCAGCTGCCCGGACACGGAGAACGCGACCGATAGGTACGGTTGCTCACCGATCGGGGCGTGCCAGGCGATGCCGGGCATGTTGGAGGCGTATTGGAGCCAGCCCATGCCGTCTGCGCCGTCCGGGTTCGCCCGCATCTTCACCGCGGCGCGTTCCGCGGCCTGCTTTTCGTCTTTGGTGCCGCGGAGGATGGCTTCTTGGAGCTGGTCCCACGCGCCGACCTCGTAGGGCACGAATTCGTCTGTGCCGAGGCGCTTCCGGGCCCGGGCGCGGGCGCGTTTCCGGCGACGCTCGAGGACGGTGCCGCGGTGGGTGCGGGCGGTGGTCAGCATGGTGATGCCGACCCCGGTGACGGCGACGATCAGGGCGGGGAGGCCGAGCCCTGAGACCATGCCGGCCATGCCTCCGGCGATGAACACGGTGAGGAGGATCATCCGGGTTTTTGAGGCGGTGCCGCCGAAGAAGCCGCGGTGGCCGGACTCGCCGCCGAGGTAACGGATGTGGGACTCCGGGGTATCACTCACTAGACGGAGTCCTTTCCATAATGTTCGTCTTGGTCCTCGACCGGTGACACGGCTGCGTCTGTCACCGAATCGGTGACCTTCTTCGTCGCCTCAAACCCGGCCATTGCACCGGCGGCAATCATGGTGGGGACACCGATCGCCGCCCCTGCACCGGTCGCGGACTCGGCCACACCTGCGGCGGCCATGCCGCTCTCGGCAGCGGCTGCGCCGCCGCCTGTTGCAGCGGCGCCGGCGCCTGCGGTGGCTCCGCCGGCGGAGCCCACGGATGCGGCCTCAGAGATTGACGACGTCGCCGGTTCGCCCTCGCGTGCAGGTGAACTGCCGCCGGTGCTGCTCGAGCTGCCTGCGGATGGCGAGCTGCCGCCGACGGAGGAGCTGCTGCCTCCGCCGGAGGAGGGCTCGGGGCCGTTGTCGCTGTACTTGGCGTCGGCTTGCTGCATGGACTGAGACCCGATGTTCGGTCCGACAGGGGCTGTTCCGCCGCCACCGGTGGGAATGACGGGGGCGAACTTCGTCAGTGCGACCGGGGCGAGTCCGGCCATGAACAACGCCAGGATCGACACGACCAAGGTGACTGTTTTGGCGAGGCTGGGGGTGTCGGAGAACGCATCGACCTGCGCGCTCATCATGCTGTACGCGATCGCGAGCAAGAAAAACAGCAGCGGGTGGGACGCCAGGACCCCGAACCAGAGATACGCGATCTTCGACCCGAACTTCCGCTTCTGCGGGTCCACGATCCACACGAACCCGAGGGGGAAGAGGACGCCAGAGAAGTACAGGGTGATGAGCTGCACGATCAGCATCAGGAGCACGACGAGCAGGCCCAGGATCATGAAAAACATCAGAATCACGCCGAGGACGGCGCCGCCGGCGAGGCCGGACCCGTCTTCCTCGGAGAGCATCGTGGAGAACTTGGCCACGATCGTTTCGGAGTTGCTCGTGACACCCCACGCGATCAAGGAGTCAGACAGGGCGCCGAAGAACTTCACCAGGAACGCGCCGAGCGCGGGACCGAACATGGCCCCGAGGATGAACGCGGGCCCGTAGAGGGTGAGGGACTCCCCCAGCTCCCGGCCGGACTGGTGGCCGCGCGCGGTGCGCACGATCTGCGGGATCAACAGGGCCACGAAAACGAAGATCGCCAAGGCAAACGACACCTGGTACGCCTGAATAAACCAATCCGCCGTCAGATCCGGAAGCGTCGCATGCGTCAACGCCGGCAACACCGTATCGGAGAGACCCTTAGCCGCTCCCTGCAACAGCTTGAAGGAGTTCCCGGCCGGGTCAGACCAGAAGTCCGCCACGCCTGCGGCGGTGTTCACGGCGTTGTTGACGCCGCTGACTGCGTCCTTGATGCCACCCGTCGCGCCGTCCCAGGCGCAGCCCGTCCAGGTTGTGCAAGCTTCCGCCGCCACTAGCAGCCGCCGGTGTAGCGGTTGCCGCCGGCGCCGAGCTTCTCAGCGTCAGGCTGTTCGCCCTTTTCGACGTGCCAGGCATCGCCTTCCCAGACCATGACGAAAGCCTGCGCAGTCACCTTGGTCGGGCTCAGTTCACCGTTCACGACGTAGCCGGCGGCGATATCGACCGTCACCCGGTCAGCCGTGGAGTCCTGCGCCACCAGCCACAGACCATTTGTGGTCGACAAATGGAATGGCGTGCCGGGCTCGACGTCACCAGTCGTGAGGTCATCCGTCGAGGCGTACGTGCCGGCGATGTCCTTGAACGACTCCGGTGCGTCGGCAGCCATTACCTCGCTGCTGACGGTGTTTGCATCTTCGGCGGAGGGGTAGGGATACTGCCAGATGAAACGGTAGAACGCCGTCGCCGTTTCCACGGCCCCATAGGTCGTGTGCTTGGCATCTGCCTGGGCTGCCAGGACCATGTTGACGTTGCGGTCCTGCCCACCGAGGCATCCGGTGGGTGCGACGTCGTCCCCGATATCTCCGGCGCTCACGCTGCTGGTTGGGGTCGGTTTGGGGGTGGCCGTGGCAGTGCTTGGTGCGGCGCCTGGTGTTGGGGTGGGGCGGGTGGCGGTGTAGGCGATGCCTCCGCTGATGGCGACGACGAGGACGGTGGCCCCGATGATGATGGGCCAGCGGCTACGGCCGGATGCTGTGACCATTCGCATGGTGGGACTCCTTGGGGTGCGCGTTGGTGGTGTGGGTTAGCCGGCGAAGGAAAGGACGGCGCCGACGATGATGGCGAGGCCGGCGAGGGCGGCGAGGGAGATGCCGGCCCAGACTGCTTTGCGGCGTCCTTGGGCGTGGGCTTGGGGGTTGGGATTGGTGTCGCCGGAGGCTCCGGCCATGGCGACGATTCCGAAGATGAGGAATCCGATGGCAACGAGGATGCCGATCGCCCAGAGGGCGGCGATGAGTTTTTGCCAGAGGGCGGTGAATTCANCCGAAGGAGAAGTCGGGCAGGATCCCGTCGAGGGGGTTCTCGATCGCCGCGTGGAGCAGGAGGTCGTGCATGGGGGTTAGGCCTTCCGGTTCTGTGTGGGTGCGGCGGAGACCGCGGTTTGCAGGGACCGGACCACGCTGGCGGCGGCTGCCACGAACGCGTCCCGGGTTGCAGGGTTGAGGCGGCTCAGGGTGAGTTGTCCGCGTTCGGCAATGTGGGAGTCGTACGGGATCTCGTGCAGGGCAGACACGCCGGCCTGGCTAAGGAGTCGTTCGACTTCTTGGCGGACGGCGTTGTTCTCGGGGCGGCCGTCGGTGAGGCGGATGGCGATGGCCCGGTTCGCAAGCTCCGCGGAGGGCCCGCCCTCTGCCCGGAGCTCTTCGAGGAGTTGGATGGCTTCGAGGACGGAGTCGCCGGCGTTCATCACGGGGATCACGAGGACGTCGGAGACGGACACGGCGCCGCGGAATGCGGAGGAGGTGGGGACGTTGCCGGAGTCCATGACGCGGATGGAGTAGAAGTCGTCGATGACGTTGGAGACGGCGACGACGGATTCTCCGGTGAGGCGGTCGCGGCGGCCGGTTGATCCGACCACGGATGCGAAGGATGTTTGCGGAGCGGTGTATCCGGCGAGGCGGCCGGCGGTTTGGACGTGGTCGACGTCGCGGACCAGTTCGCCGAGGCCGAGGAGGGGGTTGCCCTCGGCGCGGAAGTTCAGGGCGCCGGGGTCGTCGGAGACTTCGAGGATCGCGACCGATCCGCCGCGGATCGCGGCCAGCACTCCCCCAAGGAGCAGGGCGGTGGGAGTCTTGCCTGTTCCGCCCTTGGGGTTGTTCACCAGGACCGAGACCGCACGCGTCCAGGTCGCCTGCCGCACTGTCGTCTCGTGCGTTGTCCGCAGTTCCTTAGAGCGCCGCTCCCCCAGCTCGGCGGCACCCGGCCCAACGGGCAGGCCCAGGCGGGCCAGAGCACCGCGAAACCCGGCAGTGGCCTTGCCCGGAGTTGTCGAGTGCGACGCGACAGCTAAGCCAGTGGGACTGGCGAACAGCACAGACGTACTGGCCAGATCACTGGCGGCGGCCATCGTTGATGCCGATGCGCCCGAGCCCGGCGAGGTCTTCAGTGCGTCGGTCGTTAGGGGCAGTGCAATCTGGGCGGGTCTTTCGGTGGTGCTGCCCGTGGTTTCGGGACGGAGCCGAGGCTGTATCGGGGCGATGAGAGCGGCGTCTTCCTCGACGTAATCTCCGGCGCGGTCTGCCGCTCCGAAGACGTCGTTGGGTGCGCTGCAACCTGTGTCACTCATGGGTGGTGTGTCCTCTGCTCTTAAACCCTGAAATGTATGTTGCGTTCCCGCCGAGGGCGATGTCAGGGACATCGACAGCGATTTGGACGGTCCAGGTCGTGTGCTGCAAGTGACGCCTTTCGAATGGTGCGAACAGGGGGTCTTTCCACGGGCTTGCAGAAGGGGCGAGATTTTTTCGTTCCACCCGAATATCGAATTGAAGGTGGCAGCTCTGTTGACCGCACCGGAGGCGCCCGCGAGGAGATCACGGTGCTCGGCTGGAGGGGATCGCCGGGTTCGCCGGGCGAGATCGTAGCGATGCACAGCAAGGTGAGCGTGGAGGGGTTGGACGGCGCAAGGGCGGTGTTCACGATCCGGAACCCGTAGCTTCCTTCTTCACCGACCGCAGCGATCGTCCTTGGACTGGCCTCTCGGTAAGTGGAAGCGGTGCCGTGCGACTAACGGAGACTCCCCCGTCACCGCCGACTGCTCCTGCTCTGCGATCCAGGCCTGCGAGATTCTGTAACCTGTTCAGGGGTGCTTTGGATCCTGGGTACGACGCCTCCCGCGAGGCGCGTTGGGTGCCTCGTGATTCAGGCCAACTGAAAAGCGCGCTAATCGACAAGCCTACGGCGCCGTCCACTGATGCTTCCATTGAATGAAAGCATACTGCCAATTTATGAGAGCTTAGTATTCGTGATCGGCTAGCCTGTGAGGGACGAACGAATGCGGCTCCGCCTTGCGCCAGAATGGACGGGTGGATCCCGCCAAGCAGCCGTCAGCTCCTGAGTGGAACACTGACATGAAGGCGATTGAGCAAATATTCGGCAACCGTGCACGCAACGACATCATTCGAGTGCTTGCTGTCTCGGATCAGATGACTTATGGAGATCTACGCGAGCAGGTTGGAATTCGGGACAGCACGCTACATCGGCACTTGCGCGCGCTGGAAGAGTATGGCGTGATCGCCGCTGATCTTCCGCCGGGTCAGCGTCAGGGTCGCGGGGTCCGCTATTCGATCCGGAGAGCACGAGTCGAAGCCCTCGGGCAGGCGTGGATGCGCTATCTCCTCGGTGAAAGCTCAGAGTAGGTCATAGCTGTACCGGGGTTAATCGGTACGTCGACTCAGCCACTCGGCGAGGGCACTCTCCCACAATTCTCGGTCCCTGTTCCATTCGAGTGTGTGGGGCGTCGCTGGGAGTTCGACCAACTCGACCGTGTCCTTGTGCGCCTCCGAGAACGCCCGAGACAATTCGATCGGCACGGATTTGTCGCCGGCGCTGTGCAGCACGAGGGTAGGAATTCGGAGGTCGGAGCCATTTCTTATCCAGTCCAGCGCGTGCAGGTCTATGGTCTCCTGGAGCTGGATGGTGCGCCGGAGCGAACTGTCCGCCAAGACGTGCATCGCCAGGCGAATTAAGACCGGAGGCAGTCGGGCACTTCGGCCTCCCGCGATTATTGTCGAGCGCCAATCCGTTACCGGGGCAACGAGGCAAAGTCCCAGAATAAGATCCCGATGCTTGGACGAGCGAGCCAGCAGCAACGCGATGCTTGCCCCCATCGACCAGCCGACTAAGACAAAGCCTTGGGCTCCCTGCTCGCGGGCGTAGTCGAGTGCCGCTTCTACATCAAGCCATTCTGTCTGGCCAAGCATCGATCTTCGGTCGTCGGAGTTTGGAGCCTCCTGATCATTTCGATAGGAGACCACGAGAGAAGTCAGGCCGGCGCTGTGGGCGACTGGAATTCCCCGAAGTGGACCGGCTCGGGTGGCGCCCTGTCCGTGAATGTGAATCGCCCACGTCGATGGTTTTGACTGGTGTGGTGTTGCGTCAAAGCGCGTAGCTGGGGCTGAACCCAACGCGGTCGGTATGTTCACAGTGGTGAACGGCAACTCGAGGTCCTCGGGTCGGGACGGAACGACACCGCTCCAGCGCGCCGTCTGGCCTGCGCGCAGTGTGCTGCCAAGGGAGCTAATTACTTCGCGAGTGACCACGGAGGCACATTCATCAACCGCCACAACCTCGCCAACCCTCGCGTAGCCTCTGCCATGGTCATACCAAATTGCATACTCCCCAGGCGCTCTGGTCGCGGCGCTCAGCGGAAGGGTCACGACAGCGATTGGCTCGTCTGCTCCGACCGCTCCAATGCGCATCGATTCCCGCCTTGGGGTTTCCGTGCCAACTATGTTTTTGGCGATCGCGATGCTTGCAGTGAGCATGCCAAAGATGGTTAGACCGCACACCGCGATTGCACTTCGAAGAATCATTCGGTCGTGTTCCGCGCGCCGGTCGGGGTCTCGGCCCCGAGGAGAATGGCCAAGTCTGCATCGGTGAGCTTGTCTTTGGCGCTCGCCTCAAGCAAGAGCGCATCGCGAATCTCGACCAGTGTTCGGTGAACTGCGACGTCCACGTCGGGTCTTCTTGCTCCTTGTGTGTGGCTGAGGGAATCTCGGCCCAGGTCGAGCCGTTGAGCTGAGACCTTGTCCCAGATTCGATTCAGGTCGGGAAGGATGAGCTGCAGTCGTCTGCGTTCCAATCGGTCGTTGGCCCATCCGAGAATGGGCGGGAGGGACAACCCGATGCATAGAAGTACGAGTGATGCGACGTTCAGAACGTCGTACGCACTGGAAAAAAGTGCCAGCAAATGTGGCGGACCGAATAGGTGCGTCAAATCCATGCCCACGATGCTGAAGACATTCAGAACGGCGGCCCAGCACCCCGCCCCAACGATGTAAAAACCGCTTCGCCTCGCAGCCGTGCTCATGCGTCCAGCAAATTGCAGACAGATCGATCCCGTCACCGCTACAACGATGCCCAAGTATGTGAACTGGATCAGGGAATATGCGCACGCCGCGGGTTGGTCTCCGAAATCTCGCATGAACGAATCTGAAGACCAGGGGGCGTCCACGAATTGAAAGGCAGTGATTGTGAGGCAAGAACTCACGATCGCACCTATAAGAAATGGCTTCTCTGTCGATCGAGCTCTGCTGTGTGAGGATGCTCGCAAAATGGCCCGCGAAAGGAAGTAGACCCCAATTAGAAGTAGGAGATTTGCCAGTAAATCCGCATAGTTGTGTCCGGTCAGGAACGAATCTGTTGCCCTGTAAATAGCATCAACGTTCAACGTCAATGAAACGGCGATCATGACAGCCGCGTACAGGATGCTTTGATCTGTGCGTCGGCGCGTGCCTGAGGCCAGCGCCGCCACGAGCGCCCACAGGACCGCGGCGATGATCATTTGCATCATCCGAAGACGCCCTCGAATTCCTCGGGTTCTCTCGTGCTTGAACGGATTGCGTACGTGAGTAAGTCGGCTAGTGCCTCGGCCGCCAACTCGTATGAATCCCGGAATCCTGAACGGCCAAAGGCCATTGTGGTACCTTCCCCCGCCAGCCGCAGACCGGGGAGCCCTGGGCCGTCGATCTCGTCGTGGCGCAGGATCATGTGCGACAACTCGTGACAGACGATCTGTTGTCGGTGCAGTTCGGAATCCGTTGCTGCGTGGAAGATCAGGTCGTCCCCTCGCCGGGCGAGCCAGAGCCCGCAAATCTCCGTTCCGTTGAGATGCCTTGAAATGGCGATTGAGATGGGCTTGCCGCGACGGCCCTCCACGAGGCTGACAATGCTATCCACCGAGACTCGACCGTGCAGATCTAACGCTGAGAAGGCGGTGCGTGCAAGCTCGCGTGGTGAAGAGGCGTTCTCTGGGTCAACGACAGCCCTGTGGGGCGCTCTAATCCACTTCGGGATCTTCATCGTCCGCTTCACCGATTACCTGGTTCAAGAGTTCAGTAATTGCCCTAAGTGTTGGCGGCGATACTTCGCCCAGAGTGCGCGCTGCAAAATTCTTCACTTTGGCGGCGCGAATGGCAATGATCATCTCGTTCATCGCGATGACCCGTTCTGGCTCTGGAACGCCAGGTCCGCCCAAGAGATATTCAGGGTCAACGTCGAAGTACTCAGCCAAGCCGCGCAGGAGGGACTCGTCCGTCACCAAGTATCCGGACCCGCTCAGCATGTAGGACCAACGTGCGCGTGACAGTCGCACGCCGCGTGCATCAAGTACCGCGGCGATCTCCTTGTAAGTCAAAGCATTACCACGTTCCGCAGCGAAAGCGTCCAGCAACAAGTTCAGCTTTCGCGCCAACTCATACCTGGCGCGTTCGTCCCCAGAGGCGTTTTCTTCTAGGCGGGTTTCGTTCAATCTGGCCTTCTAGTAGTCGGGCACATCGCGCGACCGATCCGGCCTTGGGGAGTCGGCGCGACGTGCAAGCGCAGTTCCACCCTAGTTGGACACGCGCAGCTGGACATGCCTAGAGTGGGCTAGGCATGTCCAGCATCTGAGGCATTCGTGGGAAGAGATTTACACATGGTTCGACTAATGGCTCGTCGTTCGGGCGCAGGTATCGTGCGATTTCTTGTGCTGCGAGGCGCTATGACAATCGATGAAATCGCTACATCAACGCGGGCCTCCGAGAGAACGGTGCGTCGCCACCTCGAAGGATTGAAGGACTGCAACTTGGTCGATGAACTCGCAAACAGTGACAGTCCCGACGCGTCAAGATTCGTGGCGAACAATCGAATCATCGCGGCGGCTGCCGCCGGGCATGTCGATTTCGTCCTCGGTCGCTGACGGATGCTGGTGTCCATCCGGGAAACTGCCTTGGCCGATCAGGGGAGAATTAGCTACGGTTTGGCAACACGCCGCCACAACCTCCCTGTTTCTGATTCAGCATCCCGATATCTTCAGACCATGCCACCTCAACGTTCCTACGGCGGACGCAAAAGCAAAGGCGATCGCCAACCGCTGATTTCCAGAGTTCCGTCGCCGATCGCGGACGCAGTGCGCGACCGCGCAGAGGAACGAGGAATGTCACTGAGCGATTACATCGCTTCAGTACTCGCACGAGATGTTGGCCTTGCCACCCTCGCGCCCCAGGCATCCATCCGTCATGACGAGGAGCTGCCCATCAACCAGGTCGCTTAAACGAAAGAGCCCGCCGCTTTCGCGACGGGCTACTGCAAGTTTCGTAGCTCAAACCCTCTGTGCTTCCCGGCGACGAGGTTAGAGCTAATCCAGATCAACAGCCCTCACGGGAGGTTTCTCTATGTCCCAGAGCATAGCGCACGTACTCCAGAATGCACCCGGAATTGTGTCCGGCGTGTCTGGCGTGTCCACTGAAGCGTGGACAGCCTGGGCTTTGACGCGCCGGATGAGTCCGCGCGATCAAGTCCGTGTGATGAAGCGCGACGCGTACGGGCGAGTGGACGAGAACAGTTACCCCCTGATCCACCGTGTTGGGCCAGCTGAACCTACGACGCCGTGGGCG
>NZ_SOGN01000013.1 GCF_004403395.1 Cryobacterium cheniae | reverse complement strand
GGTGCGGGAGCCGCAGGACCTGGCGGAGTTGGACGCCATCGTGACCGACGTCGAAGCCCTCCTGACCCGGTTCCGGGTCACCCCGGGCCGGTGGGGCCGCACCGAGGCGTCCTCGAATCAGCAGACCATTCTCCGCGCCCTGGCCTACCTCACACTGCAGACCGGCAAACGCACGGTCGCCGCCGCGATCCGGGACCTCGGCCCGATGGGAGGCCTCGGCCGCACTACCGCAGCCGACGCTTTGACCGCCCTCGCGGCTGCCGGTTACGTCGAGCGGGTCAGTGCGAGCGACGACGGCAACGCCGCCGAATGGCGCCTAGCCTCCACGTTATCCACAGGTCCCAGTACAGTCCGGTCACAACCACTTAATAACCCCCGCCCCCCGCACGAAATCCCGTCGTCTCCAGGACGTTCTGCAGCTGAGCTCTTCAACACCCGCACCCACCTCGTCGCCCTGCTCGAAGAACAACTCACCGACCAACGCCACGACCTCTTCACCCGCCGGGGTCTCGGACACCTCGCCGGCAAGCTCTACGCCCTGCTGCGTCAGCACCCGTCCCTCACCATTGACTCCGCAGCTCGTCTCCTGGGCGTTACGGCCCGGCACACTGCCACGATCCTCAGTCGCCTCCGTCGTCACAAGCTCCTGGTCGTGCACCGTGATGGGTGGGCCAGGTCGAAGCAGGATCTTAGGAATCAGGCAGCCCTGCAGCTCAACGTACTGGGAACACTGCTGGCTCGAGCAGAGCGGTATCGGGTCGAGCGGGAGGTGTGGGCGTGGTGGCAAGCCGAACTGACCACGATGATGTCCACGCCCAGGTCCCGGCCGCGGCGCCCACACGTGTCGAGCCGGCCATTGTTTGAGGCGAGCACGCCCGGGGAGCGGGTGTGGCCGCGGTATCCGCGGGCCAGCACCAACCTGGCCGATCACCGTTCCGCGCTGGAGCTGGTGGGTGCTGGTCTGCTCAACCCGGAGAACCGGTGGCAGTACCTGGGCGAGGCCGCATAGTCGGCGGCCTCCGTTGAGAGCGGTGGACCGATGGGTTGCTGGGGGTGCTGAGGGGTGTCGTGGTGGGGGTGGGATCTCCGGACTTTGGGGAGATATCTGACAGCGTCACCAGTTATGAAGGCTTTCATCGGACGCGCGAGTGCGAGCTGCTGTGGGGTCGGTGACCCACAATCACGGATTGAGTGGGGTGAGGGGGTTAATGGTTTGAGGCCGGCACCGCCGGGGACGGCACGGGTTTTAGTGGGGGTGGGCTAGGTTGTTGCCACAGCTGCCCGGGGTGGGTGCGAGTGGTGATGAAGCGAGTGTGGGGGTTTGTGATGCGTAGCGGTTCGGGTGGGGTTTTGGATCGGTATGGGCTTCGTGCTGCGGGGTTGCTGCAGGTGCGGGTCCGGTGGGCGTCGGTGAATGTGTGGTCGGTGGTAAAAGTGTCCGCGGTGATGGGGATCGGGTTCGGTGTTCTGGCGGCCGTGTTCACTCTTGTGGTGTGGTCCGTTGTGGCGGGAACCGGGTTCTTTGTTGAGTTGGATCGTGTTGTGGACGGGTTTGGGCAAGCTGGTACGGGCGGGAGTGTGAGCGTCTGGGCCGACGCGAACCATGGGGTCGGTGTTGCCGGTGTGGTTGGGCTGGTCACGGTGCTGGGTTGGACGCTAAGTGGGATGGTCTGGGCTGTCGTGTACAACGTGGGTGCAGCGTGTGGCGGGAGCATCCTCATTGGCTTCAGCACTGATTCCACCTCTCCGGGTGCGGCACCTGGTCAAACGAGGTTGGGTGAGGACGGAGTACAGCGGTCGGGGCGGTCGGGGCGGGTGTGATGTGGTTGCTGGGTGGTCTGCTCGCTAGATAGTTGCGGGGTGTGCGCTTTACCCGGTGGTGGGGTGGGGTGGTTCGGGGACTAGTTCGAGGCCGGTGGTGGTGTTGGCGGTACGGAGCAGGGCTTCTAGCCAAGACCGGTTGAGGTGGGGTGGGTGAGCGGTGGAGAATTTGAAGGACAGCGGGATCCCGGGGTGAATCCAGATGGCGTTTCGGCCGCTACCGACGGCGTGTGGTTCGTCTGACCAGGTGAAGTGGAACCCTTCTTGGTGTTGAAGTTTGATGTTGATGGCGCTTTGCAGGTGTGCCAGGGTCCGGTCATCGAAGCTGACAGTCATGCGCGAGTTATACGTCAGGCGTCCCACGCGACACCGGCCAATTCGGTTGTGGGGGGCGCCGTACCGGGCTTACCGGTGGGGTGTGAGAGAGAGGGGTGCGGGTTTAGGGTGTGGATATGAGCGGCAGCGACGGACAGTGGGCGTTGATTCGAAGTCATACTGCGACGTGCGTGGATGCCTGCGATGCGCTTGTTGCGGTGAGTGGAGATTGTGCCGATGCGTGTCTGGAATTGGTAGGTAATGGTGACATTACCCGGTGTTTTCTTGCGAATCTGGATTGTGTGGAAGTGTGTACGATGACGTCCACACTGTTGTCGTGGCACACGGCGGCCAACCGGGCAACGATGATCGTGATCCTCGGAGTGTGTCAGGAAGCGTGCAGGGCATCCCTGGACGCCTGTGAACGGATGGCGGAGCTGCAGGACTCGTGGAATACGTGCTCGATGGCGTGCCGGCGGGTCAGTCGGGCCTGCACGGAATTGCTCGGCGTCTTGTAAGGGGCAAGCCCCGGTCGAGGCCCTCACGAAGTGCGACCGATGTCGGTGACGTCGGTGACGTCGGTGACGTACGTGATGTCGGTGATGTACGTGATGTCGGTGATGTCGAAATCGGTGGTCGCGATCTCCGAATACGCGGGTGATGGTGTGTGCTGCTGTAGTGCGTGGATGCGGTCGCGGAGGAATGCGAGTACTTCGGTGATGTTTGGTTCGTCCCAGAGGGAGTCCTCGGGGACGCTGATCAGCTCACTCCAGGGTCCGACGATCAGTTTCACGATGATCGGTTTCCCGGTCAGGTTGATCGCGGGCAGGGTCAGGGACTCGGTCGTCTGACTGCTGTTCAGGGCGGTGACGAGTTGGAAGAGCGCGTCCGTGATGGCGTCAGCGGTGAGGAAAGAGGTCCCACTGTAGGAGATTCGTCGCATTCCTCTACTGTTTCCCAGCCCTGAGTGGTATTCAACCCCCTTGCCAGGAACCCCGCTCGGGTGTTACTGCCCTGGGGACACACCTTTTGCGGGCCGGCTGGGTCACGTGCCGCTGACTAGTGGTGTGTTTGTGACTCCGGAGGATTATCCCCACGCCTGCGTGTTATCGGCAACGCACTGACGGAGGGTTGTGGCCGGACGCCCAATAGCCCGGCCGCAAAATTCGCTTTCGTGCCTGCGACACCTGCAACCTCACTCGGGTCTCGTGCCACCACGTAAGAAAGCGGTGGGCGGCCACACGACGTTTGGTCCGGAGAGTTCGTCGGGGGTGGTGCTCGAGGGCGGCGAGAGAGGAGATGTCAGGAGCGGTGGTGGGAGCCGGCCAGGGTGGGGATCTGATCGGCGGGGTCGTCCGTCCCTTCTGGGGCGTCGGCGGTGGGGACCAGTCCTGCATCGATGGTGTCGTCGGTGTTGAGGCGCACGAGCTGGTCGCGGGTGAACCCGAAGAACCAGGTGGTGAAGAATCCCACGGTGTAGGCGACGATGAGGCCGGATGCGTAGCCGAGTGCGGCGGCGCCCCAGCCGTGATTGCCCTGGAGTAGTGGGAACAGTGAGATGTCACTGGCGCCGATGGCGATCGCGCCGACGGTGTAGCCGAGCTGGTCGAAGAGGCCGACTACGGCGCCGCCGAATGCGCCGCCGATGCAGGCTGTGATGAAGGGACGGCCCAGCGGGAGGGTGACGCCGTAGATGAGGGGCTCGCCAACACCGAGGAATCCTGCGGGCAGTGCGCTTTTGATGGTGCGTCCGATGCTGGTGTTGCGGCGGAGCTTGAAGAACACGGCGATCGCGGCACCGATTTGGCCGGCGCCGCCCATGGCCAGGACCGGCAGCAGGGTGGTGTAGCCGACCTGTTCGATCAGGGTGGTGTGGATGGGGGTGAGTGTTTGGTGCAAGCCGGTCATCACCAGTGGCAGGAACAGGCCGCCGAGGACGAACCCGGCGAAGACACCCGCTGTGCTCAGTAGCCAGGTGGCGCCGATGCCGATCTGGATTGACACCCAGCCGGCGGCTGGCATCAGGAGGAAGAGGGCGGCGAGGCCGGCGATCAGCACGGTCAAGGTGGGCACGATGAACAAGGCGAGCACGTCGGGCGCCCATTTGCGGGCCCACCGCTCGACGTAGGCGCCCAGGATGGCGGCGCCCATGGCGCCGAGAACCCCTCCCTGGCCGGGGGCCAGCTGTTGGCCCCAGACGACGATGTTCGCGACTCCGGGGGCCACGATGATTCCCCCGATGACGCCGCCGATGATGGGCGTGCCGCCGAACTCTTTGGCCGCGTTCATCGCCACGAACACGGCGAGCAGGGCGAAGAACCCGCTGGACATGACGCTAAAGATCGGAGACAGAGTGGCCAACCACGGGACCTGGCCGCTGGTGGCCAGGTTGGTCAGGATTCCGTTGATGCCGGCGATGAGTCCGCAGGCGATCAGTGCGGGGATCAGTGGGACGAAGATGTTAGAGATGCGTCTTAGAGTATTTTTGACCGGGGTGTTATTGCGTTGTTTGTTCTGTTGCCGGATGGCCGCACCTTTGTCGGCCAGCCGTGTCGCCGAGGAGGCAGCTGCCCCGTCTGCGCGGGCGGCGCTGAGGGCCGACTCCACGTCGATGGCGACCCGGTCAACCAGACCCGGGCCCAGAACGATCTGGCAGTTATCGCCGGGCAGGGCAGCGAGCACCCCGGGGATCGCACGCAGAGCGGCGACATCGACTCGATCCTGGTCACGGACGCCGACACGCAAGCGGGTCATACATTTTTCGACGTCGATGATGTTTTCGGCGCCGCCCAGACCAATGAGCAACTGGTCTGCGATGACTCGTGAGTCGGCCATGACTGAAATCCTTTCAAGCAAAGTGTGAGGTTGTGAGGGGTTCTCGTGGAAGGAGAAACCCGAGGGACAAAACTATGTCGTGATATGAAAATAGCTTTCACTGACTCAAGAGTCAAGAGAAATTTAATTTCATCGGGTAGCGGTGTAGCGGAGGGCCGGGTTCGGTCGTCCTCACGCCGGGATCTCTGTTGCGCACTCCTGGGTGGAGCCGGTTAGATCGATGACGGAATCCGGATGGGTCAGCTCGGCCAGGAAAACAGCAGCTCGGCAGCGTCGACGGTGGTGGTTGTGGTCGGCGCAGGCACGGCGCCCGGCGGGCTCTGCAGAATGATGACCAGGCAGATGTCGGCGTAGCCGTGGGCGGCAATGACCTGTGGGTCATATCGGACTACCGGGTCGCCGGCCTGCACGACGGACCCTTCGGCGGCCAACACCTCGAAGCCCTCACCATCCATATGAACCGTGTCGATGCCCAGGTGAACCAGAATCCCGGTCCCCAATGCGGACTGGATAACGAAAGCGTGCGGCTGGATCCGAACAAGGGTGCCAGTCACCGGCGCTCGAGCCGTCACAAGGCCGGTGTCCGGGGAAGGCTGAACAGCCACTCCCCCGCCGACGATTTCCTGGGCGAACACGGGGTCGGGAACATCGCCGAGCGACAGCACCGTGCCACGCAGAGGGCTGAGGATATTTTCGGGCATAGTAGTGTCTCCTGAAGTGTGCCGTGCGGGGACTTGCAGACGAATCGAGACGTGTATCGCCGTCAGCGCTGCACGCCCGTGCCACACGGTACGACCCGAGTTAGCGGGGATCGCTTAGGGCGATGTGATGGCGGTGCGGACGTCGCCGTGAGCTTGTTCGAGGCGAGCGGTGGCCATGGGGAAATCAGTGTCGGTGAGGAGCATGACCACGGCGGTCTTGGCATGCCCGCCGGCCTGATCAATTGCAGCCGCGGCGGTATCCGGGTCTGCCCCGGTGGCGGCACTGACGATGCGCCGGGCACGGTCAACCAATTTGGCGTTCGTGGGTTGGACGTCGACCATCAGGTTGTGGAAGACCTTTCCGGTGCGGATCATGCTGGCAGTGGAGAGCATGTTGCACACCAGCTTCTGCGCCGACCCGGCCTTCAGCCGGGTAGATCCAGTCAGCACCTCAGGTCCGGTGTCGACCTCGATAGCGACATCGGCGTGTCTGCTGATCTCCGCGCCACGATTGCAGGCCACCGAGACGGTGGCCGCCCCAACGCGTCGGGCATAATCCAAACCGCCAATGACATAGGGGGTTCGGCCGCTGGCGGCGATACCGACGAGAACGTCAACGTCGGTGAGTCCGACTGCCCGCAAGTCGTTCACCGCGAGGTCGGGATCATCTTCAGCACCTTCGACAGCCTTGAGGAACGCACGCTCGCCGCCGGCGATAAGCCCGAGGACTTCCCCGGGGTCGGTACCGAACGTCGGTGGGCATTCAACAGCGTCCAGCACCCCGAGTCGGCCGCTGGTGCCGGCACCGAGGTAGATCAGCCGTCCGCCGCGGCGGCGCGCGCCGACAATCGCATCGACCGCGCTCTCGATCGCCGGTAGTGCCGCCGCCACCGCAACGGGGACCGTGCGGTCCTCCTGGTTCATCACGGTGAGCAGGTCCGCGACGGACATCGTGTCCAAGTCCGTGGTGCGGTCATTCGCGGTCTCGGTGCCCAATGTGGCGAGTGCCATGGTGTTATCCCTGTCCTTGATGTTGGTGACGCGATTCATGATTCTTTTCGTCCCGGATGAGTAGTGACGGCGGCGTAGGTGCGTTCAAGCGCGGCGCGGGCCCCGGGCAGCGTCTGCGCGACGCCAACAAAGATGGCATCGACGAGCAGGAGCTGCCCAGCGCGGCTAGCCATCGCTGCAGAACGGAAGCCAAACTCTCGACCCGCGGTGACCAAAACATGTTCGCCATGGACCGCCAAACGGGAACGAGCGGCTCCAGTGATGGCCACCGTGCCGGCGCCGGTCGACCGGGCCGATTGCAGCGGGGCGACAGTGCCGAGGTTCTCTCCCGAGTGGGAAACGCCAATCGCCAGGTCGGCGGGGCCGAGCAGTGAAGCGCTGACCATCGCCGCGTCGTGTTCGGTGTATGCCCGGGCGACCAGTCCGACCCGGTTCAACTTCGCCGTGAGATCCTCCGCGACCAGGCCAGACGCGCCGATGCCATACACGTCGATCCGGCGAGCGGCCCGGATCAAATCGATCACTTTCTCCAGGGCAACGGGATCGACGAGTTCGGCGGTGGCACGGAGCTGTTCAGACTCAAACGCGGCCAGCTTGGTCAACACCACACCGATCCCGTCGCCGTCAGCAATGTCAGCGCCCACAGGAACACCCGCGTGATGGTCCGCACCGCCCTGCGCCGCCAACGCAAGCCGCAGCTGCGGGTATCCATCAAAACCCAGACGCCGCGCGGTGCGGACCACGCTCGCGGTGCTCGAGGACGCGCATTCGGCAAGCTCGTTAACCGTCAGAGCCGATGCCGCCGTGGTGTCAGAAAGCAGAACCCGGCCGATCCGGGCCTCCGCCGGGGTTAGCCCAGGCAGCATCGCCCGGAGCCTGGCGACTACATCCGACGGAGCCGGCGTGGCCGGGCCGGAGAACTCACGCGTCACATCGGTCGTGACGCCGCGATCAGGAGCCTGCCGGGAATCCCTGGTAGAAGCCATGGGCACCGTCCGCCTTTCAAAACACAATCACGGGTCCACCCCGCACATGTAATAAAGTTTCACGCATTGGGGCGGATTGTGTCAAGAGTTACAAGTTTTCCGCCCACACCAGATAGACGGCACCCCCGGCGACACATTCCTGGAAGCACACAACCGGACCGACATCGCCGCGTATGCAGAGATCCGGCAGCCCCAGCGACCCGACTAAACACCGCCACGCAGGTCGACCCACACGGAGCCGTTTGCGCCGGCCTGCCTTACCCCTGGCGGGGCCGGCTGCGCCGGAAAGAACCCTTCATTGAGCCGCCGCGCGGCACGTTCTGACCCCGTTTTTTTCCTTTCCGGCAGCCGATCGTAGTTCGCTCCCGGCCCTGCGTGCCCAATTATCGGGACGCGGTCGCACGCTCCCTCATTTCGCCCCGAAACCGGGCACTCCGGGCCTCCCGCTCTCAATCGATCTCTCTTGCCGGAAAGGCAAAAAACAAGTTGTTTTGAGGGAGAGGACCCACACCATGAACACCACCACCGCACACACGGCCGCCATGACTGCGACGCTGACTGAACTGTCCCAGGAACACGGTTTCAGCGTTGAACGTCTGGTCCGGATTCTGTGGACGATCGTGTGCGAGCCCGGCGACGCAACGGCCGGGTCCCTAATCGCCGACCAAGGCGCCGTCGCCGCCCTGGACCTGGTCCTCGGAGGGACCTGCGAGGACGTCGACGTGGTCGTGCTGCGGGAGCGTGTCCTGCCCCGCCTGGAGAGTGCGGAGTTCCGGCAGGTACTGGCCACGATCATCGAGGACGGCCACACCGTGTTGATCCCCTCCGATGACGGGTGGCCGGCCGGGCTCCGGGACCTGGGTTCCCGGGCGCCGTTCGCGCTCTACGTTGCCGGGGATCCGGGGCTCTTGACTCGTGCTGCCCCGAGGATCCTGGTCGAGGGTGCGCGGGCGGCCACCGGGTACGGGGAGCATGTCGCCATGGAGATCACGGCCGGGCTCGTCGCGCGCGGCCACATCATCGTCGGCACCGGCAGTTACGGCATCGCCGGGATAGCCCACCGGGCCGCCCTCGCGGCTGGCGGGCACACGGTCGTCGTGTCCGCGTCCGGGCTCGGCCGTCCCTTCCCGGCCGGGCACGGCGACCTCCTGACCCGGATCACCGAGCGGGGTGCGATCGTGACCGAGCTGCCCCCGCACCGGGCGCCCACGAAGTGGACCTTCATCCAGCGTGGCCGTCTCGCCGCCGCCCTGACCGACGCGGTCCTCATCGTCGAGGCCGGGTTCCGGTCCGGGAACCTGAACGTGGCCGGACACGCCACAGCACTCGGCCGCCCGCTCGGGGCCGTGACTGGCCCGATCACCAGCCCGACCAGCGCCGGATGTTCCCGGCTGATCCGTGACCATGGCGCCACATTGATCAGCACCACCGACGAAGCCGCAGCACTCACCACCCCCTAACCCGCCGAGCCGGACAGCCGGCCAGCTCCCGAGCTGGCCGGCGAGGGGCAGGAATCCCCCTCGCACTCCCCCGCCAAGGAATATCACAGTG
This sequence comes from Cryobacterium cheniae, assembly GCF_004403395.1. Lineage (GTDB taxonomy): Bacteria > Actinomycetota > Actinomycetes > Actinomycetales > Microbacteriaceae > Cryobacterium > Cryobacterium cheniae. The sequence goes on along the minus strand of NZ_SOGN01000013.1, from coordinate 10,201 downwards.
ATATCACTCTGAAACTGCGACGGCTAAGCCGTCAAAAGCGATATGGAGCCGCTTTGCGGCGCTGATTGCCGGGCATTTGTCCTATCTGGCCAATCAGCGTAGCTCCCTTGCGTGCCTGCGTCACCCGCAGTGTCGGACGCGCCCTGCGGGCTTATTTCGCCCGGCACTGCGGGCACTTCGGCACTCCCGGTCGCTCTCGATTTCTTTTGCCAGACAGGCCAAAAAAACAGTTGTCCACGAAGAGAAGAGATCCCATGGCTGAGTCCGATTGCTCGTACGAGAACACCTACCCGCGGGAGCGCTACGCGGACGGGAGCGCTACGCGGACGGGTGCGCCTGCAGCGGGTGCACCTCGGAAGGGGCCGTAGATACCCAGCCCGGAGAAACCTGCACCGCGACCCGCTACGCCGACAGCTTCGCCTAATCGAGGAAACAGAAATCATGCTCACCATCACCCACAGCCACGCCGCCGGAACCATGATCGACGGCACCAGTAAAGGCGATGGAACCGCCGAAATTCTCAAGACCGTTGGTTGGCGTTGGGGGCGCAGCATCAGCGCCTGGTTCGTCCCCCAGTCCCGCGACCGCCTCCCCAAAATCCACACCATCACCCGCACCCGGGAGGCCTTGGAAGCGGCCGGATTCGAGGTCGAAACCGACATCGACCACGAGCACCGCACGACCGCCGAGGTCGAGGCCGGAAAGATCGGACGTCAGGCCGACCGGGTCGACGCCCTGGCCGCCAAAGCCGACCGCAAGGCAACCGCCGAGGATGCCGCGTGGACCCGCGCCCAGAGCGCGCTGGACCGCCTGCCCGAAGGAGGAGAACCGATCAAGATTGGCCACCACTCCGAAAGCCGCCACCGCAACGCGATCACCAAAGCAGATAACGCCATGCGTAAATCAGTCGAAGCCAGCACCGACGCCACCCACGCCCAGGCAAGGGCCGACGCCTCCACGCACACCACCGACGCCCGCTACCGGCCCGTCACCGTGGCCAACCGCATCGACACTCTGGGGGCCGAGCTCCGCAAGCTAGAACGACGCGTCATCGCCCCGCGCTACGACGACGCACAGGGCTACATCGACGCCACCACCACCCAGAAGCAGGCCCGAGCAGACCACCTCGCACCCAACCTCGCCGAGAAGCGCGACCAGATCGCCTACTGGGAAGCCGTGCGCGCCGCCCAGATCGAGAGCGGAACGGCCACCGGCTACGACCGCAGCACCGTCAAGAAAGGTGACCGGGTGAAGATCCGCGGCCAGTGGCGCGAAGTCGTCCGCGCCAACCCCAAAACCGTCAGCGTCAGCACCGGTTACACCTGGACCGATACCGCCCCGTATGCGGAGATCCAGCAGCACCAGCGGCCCGAATAACCGCCGCGTAGGCCGGCCCACCCCGGGGCCGGCCGCCGCGAGGGGGACGGTGCCCCCTCACACTCCCCCACCAGGTGAATCCGGCCCGGAGGCCGGACCCACACGGAGCCGGCTACGCCGGCCTGCCCCGGAAATGACATTTCTTCCCTTGGTGGCCAATCATCGTAGTTCGCTTGCGTGCCTGCGTCACCCGCACTTTCGCACGCGGTCGCAGGCTCCCTTATTTCGCACGAGAGTGCGGGCACTCCGGCACTCCCGCTCTCAATCGATTTCTCTTGCCACCAAGGGCAGAAAAACGGTGGACGACAACACAACCACTGCCCACAAGAGAGCTCGGGACCCCGCGCACCTCACCAACCCTGGAGAGAGAACCCCATGACCACCAGCATCCGCAGCGTCAAGATCAACCCGACCGAAACCATCACCACCCTGGACGTGAACGAGACCAGCATCGGGGCGGACATCGTCGCCGCCATCGGCTGCCGGATGTTCGACGTCGTCGGTCTGGAGGACGACATCGATCTCTTCGTCGATGATGAAGGCCTCATCAACGGGTCCACCCTGAACCTGCCCGCGACCGTGCTCGCTCACCGGCTCGGCTCCCGCACGGTGATCTTCGGCACTGCGATCGCCGTCAGCGTCACCGGAGACGGTGAAACCGTCGGCCTCACCGACGCCCAGCTCGCCCGAATCCAGAAGTCTCTCGCGCAGAAGCCCGACGCCCCAACCGTCGACACCCTCGTCGACAGCCTGTCCCCGTTCCCCACCGTGGTGAGCATGCTCCGCAACATCTAGCCGCGACTCACCGGCTGGCCCTGACGGGCCAGCCGGTGAGGGGCAACCCCGCGCTACTCCCCCACCGGCGCGGCCACCGAACGCACGGATACGAACTCGGGTGCGTAACACCGGCCTGCGGCCGGCGGCGAGGGGCGAGTCCCCTCGCGCTCCCCCGCCACGGCAGCTCGTGGTTCGCCCGGGCTCGTCGACCTGATGAGGGCGGAGAGGTTTACTGCTTCGAGGCTGGTTTCCTGGTTGTGGGCGCGGTGGTTCGTGCTTCGGCGGTGTCGGCGCGGGTGCGCTGTTCGCGGGCGTCTTGGCGTGCCTCGGCCAGTTCGGTGCGGATCTGCTCGTACTGCTGGTCCTGGCTGGTGCGGAGGTCAGCGACCCGCTGATCCCCGTGGACCCGCTCCCGGTCAGCGTCAGCCCGAGCCGCGTCCCGCTCCACACTCACCGTCGCCACCGTGCCGCGCAGAGCACTGACCTCTTCGCGCAACGTTTCACGCTCGGTGCGGAGTTGGTCCACCTGCACTCGGGCAACGACCAGGTCAGCCTCGGCCCGCTTGGCCCGCTCCGCTTCCTCGTCAGCGCGGGCGACCGCGCCCCGGGCCCGCTCGTCCGCTTCCGCCCGCGCCATGACCGCAGCCTCCGCACGGGCTGTCGCCTCGGTGCGGGCTTGCTCGGTCTCGGTCAAATGCGCCTGGACTCCGGCCAGCTGCTCGCGGAGCTCGACCAGCTCCGCCTGCGCCGCCAAGTCCCGGGCCTCCCCCGCACTCCGGGTCGCGGCCAACTCGACCGTGACCTGCTCCAGCACCAGGGCCTGTTCGGCCAGCTGTTCGTGGGTCTCGGCCAGGGCTGCCTGCTGCTGCTCGGCCAGCTCGGAAGCCTCGACGGCGGCCGCGTCGGCCTCGACCCGCTCCGCTTCCGCCTTCCGCTGCGCCTGCTCCGCCCGCGTCGCCCGCGCCAACGCCGACGCGACCTGCTCGGCTGCCTCGGTCGTGACCGATTCGATCTGGGCCTCGGCCGCGTCGGGATCCGCGACCGTGCGGAGCTCCTCGACCAGCGCATTCAGCTGGGCGCCGAGGTGCTCGACCATCCCCGCGACCTGACCCCGGATCTCACTCGCACGCTGCCTCGCCGCATCAACCGGACGCTTCTCATCCTCGAGGCCCCGCGCCGGCTCCGCACTCAACCGGCGGCGCGCACGCCACGCAGCGGCCCGGTTGTGGCCCTCGTCATCGCAATACTCCGGCGGCCGCCCCGTCCCAGCCTCCGCAGCCACAGCAGGCCGCTCACACCCCGGGAACCGACACATACGCTGCTCCACCTGCACCAGATCACTCATAACGTCACACTATCAGAATTAAAAACAAAACACGTAACAAAATACGAAATACGAAAGCAATGCTGGATGAGGTGGCTCTCACACTCACCGTCCGTCCCGGACGGTGAGTGTGAGGACTCATCTCTATGTCAGTAATGCGTGGACACTGCTCATCTCGATGTCAGGGTTGGCGCGGGCGACGCCTGTGGCCGGGGCAACCGCCGGTCGTGTCCTCCACCTGGTCCACGTCCACCTGGGCACTCCCCCGCCTCGCGGCCGGCGGTGCCATGGTGGGTACTCATCCACCGCAGCTGGTTGCGTGNCTGACTTCGTGACTTCGTGACTTCGTGACTTCGTGACTTCGTGACTCTGCAACTCTGTAACTTCCGAACTCTGTAACGTCCTAACTCCGCTATGTCCGGCCCCTATACATGTTCGGCGGGAACTTCCTCAGATATTGACTTCGTAAGTCTGTAACTTCGCGAGTCTGTTATGTCGGAAGTTCGTTACTCCGGAAGTTTGTAAGTGCAACACGCGCAAGCTGAATGAGTCTGTAGGTTCCGGACTCTGGTACTTTCGAACTAACAGACTTAGTAACAACCGAACTTCGTAACTTACGGAATCTGGAACTTACAGAGTTACAGACTGGAGATCGAATGCGCATTGTCTCAATAGCCAACCAAAAAGGCGGCGCCGGCAAGACAACAACAGTAATGAACCTCGCGAGCGTCTGCGCTGAGAACTCCCGGGTCTTGGTTGTCGACGTGGACCCGCAGGGATCATCCGCGTGGTGGGCCGACAGGGCGGGGGACAGCCTTCCGTTCGATGTCGCCGACGACACTGACCCGAGAAATCTCGCCCGGCTGCGTGAGCTGCCCTACGACGTTGTCTTCGTGGATACCCCAGGTTCTCTTGAAGGCCGAGACGTGCTCTCTACGGTTCTTGGGGAGTCCGACTTTGTTATCCTGCCCACTGAGCCATCTCCGCTCGCTTTTGCTCCGCTGATGGCAACGATTAATGAGGTCGTCCTGCCGGCAGGGGTGAACTATCGGGTTCTGGTCAATCGGGTCGACCCGCGCGTTCCGTCGGACCTGGTTGATGCCCAGGGGCTGTTGGATGGAGCTGGCTTTGCCCGATTCGAAGCGGCAATTCGCGACTACAAGATCCACAAGATGGCTCCCATCGAGGGCCGTGTTGTAACCCAATACGCAGACGGTGACTCCAGAATCGCCAGCAAGGCGCGCGAGGACTACCGACGAGTTGCCCTCGAGCTCGTTTCCTACTGGGCCAACACCAAGGGAGGCAAGTGATGGCGAGGACGAAACTCACCCAGCTGCTTGGCGATCCAAAACCGGAAGCGGTACAGGCAGTCGTTCAGGTGCCCGTTCCGACTGAACCGGCACCAGCACCGGCAACAGAACCCGAGCCTGTTCCTACTCCTGCGCGGGCGACCCGTGTGGTAACTAAGCAGAAAGAACCAATCGGGGCGTCTGACGTCGGGGGAGGCGCCCACTATCTTTCCTTCGTTCGGAAAGAGACACGCCTGCGCGGCGATCAGATGGATGCCCTCGCGGCCAAGGCTCGCCAAATCAACCGCAACAAGACATACGGCGGGGAGCGCATCACAGACAACACGCTCATTCGCATAGCCGTAGACCTGCTGTTGGCCAGGGCCGACAAGCTCGCTGGAAGTACAGAGGATCAACTTCGTAACTCTGTAAGTTCGTAACTTCGTAGGCCGGCATCAATCTCTCCAGCCCTTCAATCAGATGTTTATCTGATGTACTGTGTCGATATGAGTACTGCGACTTTCACTGACCTTCTGCGCAAGCCCAAGGAGGTTCTGGCCCACATCGACGAGGGCCAGGTTCGGATCACGCGCCGTGACGGTGACGATCTCGTGATCCTTCGCGGTCACGATCTCGATGTCCTCGAGAACGGTGTAGCGCTCTCGAGTCGTCTGATCCGTGCGATCGGCCGGAACAAGGGCGACGTCGCGGCGGCGCTGACCGACCTGTTCGCGTGGACGGGGGAGTTCACCCCGGGGGAGCTGAGCGCGTACGCGGCCGAGATCGAGCAGCTGCTCTATGCCGCCAGTGAGCTGGGAACGTTTGAGCGGCTGCTGCGCGCGCAGCAGGAGTGGAAGGAAACGGCCCTGGCTTACGCGATGGGTATGCGACCTGTCGAGCCCATCGAGCTGCCGGCTGCTCCTGTCCGCGTTAATCGCCCGTAGATGGCGGGGAAACGCGGCACCCCGGTTCCGCGACCTGTAAAAGGCACCGAGTACGAAATCTTCTTTGGCAGTGTCGCTGCCGAACGCGGGTGGACTGATCTGAAGTCCACCGCGAAGAATGCCCTGGCGGACGCCTTCGACTATCTCACCGCACATCCCGCGAAGTACGACCCTGATCGCTGCTACAGACTGCGAGGAGATCTCGAGACAGTCCTTATCGACGGTGTAGCCCTCCCGCAGTGGCAGTACAAAGTGACCGATGGTGCTCGCCTCTGGTACGCCGTCGATGAGCCCAACGTCAAGGCGAAGAAGCCAGGACGCGTGTACATCACGAAAGCGGCCACCGGACACCCCAATGAAACGGACTCGAAGAAGAACTTCCGATAGCGGTCCAAGAAGCCCCACAACCAGCGGTCCGGATGCTGCGCCGAGATTCGGTTTTGGCCTGGGCTTGGGTACTGACAACCTGTCCGGCAGGGGCGAGGGGACACGGTACGGTCGTCATAAATGCTGAAACGACCAGGGACTATTATTCGCGGAACCGGTCGGCAAAAAGAAAGGTCGGTGTCGGGGTGGCGACAAGGTCTCTGAACGAGATTCGCAAGCGTGCGGGAAAGTTCGTGTCCGAGTGGAAGGATGAACCAGGCGAGGAGCGGCAGCAGGCGCAGTCGTTCGTCCGTGACCTCCTCGGCGTGTACGGCATCACGGAGACGAAAGCCGCCTCCTACGAACGGCGGGCGAAGAGGTCCTCGACTGGTAACGGCGGTTACATCGACGCTCTTGTCCCTGGTCTGTGTCTCGTGGAGATGAAGTCCGCCGGCAAGAACCTCGAGGAAGCTGAACGGCAAGCGTTGGACTACATCGACGATCTCACCGACGCGGAAGCCCCACGGTGGGTAATCACGAGCGACTTCCGGCAGTTTCGAATCCTCGACCTTCACGATCGGACAGAGGGTGCTGTCCAGGAGTTTGCGTTGACCGGCCTGCCAGTGAAGGCGGAAGCCCTGGCGTTCCTCGCCGGTTACCAAACTCGTTCGTTCGGATCCGTGGAGCAAGAGGCCGCATCTATCAAGGCGGCGCGCGTCATGGCCTCTCTGTACGAGACGCTTGAGAAATCCGGCTACCCCGACCATGAGGCGTCAGTCTTCCTCGTCCGGATACTGTTCTGCATGTATGCCGACGACTCGGGTCTCTGGGATCGCGACCTGTTCACGGAATTCATCGAGGACCGGACTAGGGACGACGGCTCCGACCTCGGCCCGCAGATTGCGATGTTCTTCCAAGTGCTTAATCAGAAGATCAAACCTGGGCATCTCGATGAAGCTCTGCAGAAACTTCCGTATGCCAACGGCGGCGTTTTCGCGGAGACCATCAGCATCCCTGCGTTCGACTCCGAGATGCGTTCCAAGCTCCTCGACGCGTGCCGGTTCAACTGGGCTGACATCAGCCCGGCTATCTTCGGGTCGTTGTTCCAGGCAGTGAAGGACAAGAAATCTCGACGCCAGCTTGGTGAGCATTACACGACCGAGACGAACATCCTCAAGACCCTCGGCCCACTATTCCTCGACGACCTCAAAACCCGATTCGCAGATGAGCAGCACAGCGTCCAGGGGCTGAAGAAATTTCGTGCCCACCTCGGTCAGATACGCCTTATCGACCCAGCAGCGGGATGCGGAAACTTCCTCCTTCTGAGCTACCGGGAGCTCCGAGCGCTCGATCTCGCTGTCCTCATTCGTCTCCGGGAACTGGGCGACACCACCGAAGTTCCGACGATGTTTTTCACCCGCGACGACCTCGTCGTCCGGCCAGAGCATTTCTTCGGAATTGAAATCGAGGAATGGCCGGCCCGAATCGCTTCGACCGCGCTGCACCTCGCTGACCATCAAGCGAACCAGGCGATGTCCCTTGAGCTCGGCATGGCGCCGGATTCCCTTCCGCTTGGCACTATTGACACAATCCACGTTGGCAACGCGCTTCGTACGAACTGGCGGGACATTCTTAATCCGACTGTGAACACAATCGTCGTCGGCAACCCGCCGTTCAAGGGACACCGCGGACGAGAAGCGGAGCAGGCCGCTGACCTCCGTACAGTCTGGGGTCGTGAAGATATTGGACGACTCGACTACGTCACCGCCTGGTACCGAAAGGCCGTCGAGTTCTTCGACGGAGTTCCGGGCGGACGGTTCGCATTTGTGTCCACCAACTCCATCACGCAGGGTGAACCCGTTCCCACTCTCTTCGGGCCAGTGTTTGCGGCCGGGTGGCGTATCCGGTACGCCCACCGCACTTTTGGCTGGTCGTCAGAAGCGCCCGGGGCGGCAAACGTGCATTGTGTTGTCATTGGTTTTGACAGGGGCGGCCGGGCAGCGCCCGCTCCGACGCTGTTCTTCTACGACACCCTCCGCGGCGCTCCTACGGCGAAGACCGTGGATCGCATCAACGCGTACCTCATCGATGGTCCGAATATCCTCGTTGCCCAACGTCGAACGGTCCTCGCACCCGACTTGCCGCCGGTCACCATGGGGAGCATGCCTCGTGATGGTAAGAACCTCATCGTAGAGAAAGAAGACTATGCCGAGGTCACCGCCGACCCCGTCGCAGCGAAGTACCTTCACCGATACATGATGGGGGAAGAATTCATAAATGGTGAGGATCGTTGGTGCCTCTGGATGACCGACCTTGACCCGGCGGATGTCGATAGGTCTCCGGTGCTGCGGAAACGCCTCGAGGGGGTTCGAGCGATGCGTCTTGCGTCCAAGGCGCCCTCCACTCGAAAAATGGCGGAGACCCCTCACTTGTTTGGGCAGCGATCGCAGCCGGAGACCTCGTATCTCGGGATTCCGAAAGTGTTCTCCGAACGACGGCGCTGGGCCACTGCGGCGCGGATGCCCGCGGACGTAATTGCTGGCGACAAGGTCTACAAAGTGGACGACCCGGACGGATTTGCCTTCGCCGTGATGTCTTCGAGCATGTTCATCACCTGGCAGAAGTCAGTCGGCGGCAGGTGGAAATCGGACCCGTCGTTTTCTAACACCCTTGTCTGGAACACGCTCCCACTGCCGAAGGTCACCGACGTGTTACGACAAGCTGTGATCGAGGCTGGGCAGAAGGTCCTCGACGCGAGGGACCTCCATCCGGGGCGCTCGCTCGAAGACCTGTACAACCCGCTTGCGATGGACCCCGTGCTCGTGTCCTCGCACAACGCGCTCGATAGGGTCCTCGACAAGGCGTTCGGCGCCCGGCGGGCCTTGGTGACGGAAGCGGACCGACAGCGAGTGCTGTTTCAGCGGTACGAAGAGATGACGACTGCCGGGCAACTCTGACCCAGCCCGGTACCGACGGTTTCATGAAAGCTGCACGTCATGGTTGATGCCATTTTTCGAATGCGGTTCATCGTCCCGCAGTTGTGGATCGGATTAGATGCCGTAGGGGCCAACTTTGAACTGAACTGGGATGGCTCATTGGTTCGAGTTAATCTCCCCAGTGACGCGGAGTCGTTTTCTGATCTGCCAGAAAACTATCCACAAAATCCCTTACCGTCGCTCGTTGGGAGCGGGCCAGTGTTCGCAGACCCTGACCGTGATGAACGCACGGCGGCGTTGGTCCTTTTCGAGGTGACCGTTGAAACGACGACGGCGTTTCCGATGCCGAAACCAGATGACCTGACGGACGAGCTACGCACCATCGCTGACAACGACATCAATGCAACGCGGCCAATAGCCGAGGCGGTGGCCGGTTTGTTTCTTCGGCATCTTCGCGCTGCAGCGCCAGCACAGTCCTGGTTGGGATTGTCCACTCACGCGCCAGCGCAGTATGGGATCGCGCAACTCGAGTACCGCGAAACCGGCGAACGCATCTTGGGATACGGCCCGGCACAGTCGGTGACAATGCGATCGTCGCGCATTCGGCTCGACGTCGGCAGCATCGAGTCGATAATGGATGACGTTTCAGCACGGCAAGAACCGAGCATTGCTGACTCGTTGCTCGCTGATGCCTGGCACCTCTCTGACGCACAGTCGGCAAACGACCAAGACCGGGCCACTCTGGTCGCGGCAACAGCGTGTGAGGTGAAGGTGAAGGAAATCATTCAGGATCGAGTTCCCCTGAGCGGGAAAGCGATGGCAAGGATGATCCTGAGTCGGCGGTCGAACCTTCCCGAGCTGCTTGACGAAGTGCTTCTTGCAACGCTGGGCGTGACATTGAAAAAGGCGAACGTCAACTTGTTCCAGGCGGTTAGCGCGTTGTCGACTCAACGGAATGCGATTGTGCACGGCGGTCGCCGCAATACAAAAGCCACTCAATCGCCTCTGCCTGCGCAGGTTGGGTCGAGTCTGTTCGAGTGGCTTGAGCAGCTTCCCAAACGCGAGTAAGCACTGCGGCACTGGACGGCCTGTCAGCGACGGTTGAAAAGTAGGCCAATAACGACGGGCGAAAAGTAGTCCACTGTTGTGTCTAACTATTCTGCCGTGTTCTCTGGTCGCGCCGAGGGA
>NZ_SOGN01000022.1 GCF_004403395.1 Cryobacterium cheniae | reverse complement strand
TCGAGCCTGTCGAGACCCGAGACCCCGGCGAGCCGAACCCGGGAACTCACGTCGACGCCGGTCGAGCCTGTCGAGACCCGAGACCCCGGCGAGCCGAACTCGGGAACTCACGTTGACGCTGGTCGAGCCTGTCGGGACCCGAGTCGCGGACTTGCCTTCCGAGTCCCTGCCCGATGGCCGGCTGCTGGCCGCCAGGTTCTGGTGGGGTCGTAGCAGAGNGCTGGCCGCCAGGTTCTGGTGGGGTCGTAGCAGAGGGGTGCCCGGACTTCGGGTTTGCCGCGGATCATGCGGATTTCCCAGCCGGAGGTGTCGATGCTGTGGTGGTGGTACCAGCAGAGCAGGACCCCGTTGTCGATGTTGGTTTTTCCGCCGCGGTGCCAGGGGATGACGTGGTGCACTTCGCACCAGGCTGCGGGCACGTCGCAGCCTGGGATGGTGCAGCCGCCGTCGCGGGCGGCGATCGCTCGGCGTTGGGCCCGGTTGAAGAACCGGTTTTCGGTGCTGAGGCTGAGGACTTCGTTGTTGTCGCCGAAGAAGATTTCTTGGAAGCCGCCGGAGCAGAGGGCCTGCACCACGGATTTCATGGAGATGGGGGCGTCGACCCCGTCGATCCAGCCCACCCCATGGTCGGCGAGAAGGTCGGCTTTGTTCACGTGGATCATGACCGTGGGGGCCGCGCCGCCCATGCTGGGGGTGCCCGGGTCGCGGGTGGCGGCTTCGAGGATTCCGCGGAGGATGTCGGCGCGCTTCTCGCCGCCGTTGCGGTCGTCGCTGAGGGCGGCGGCTTCGGCGCCGGGGATGAGCTCTCCGGCATTCATGCGCGCCTGTTCCTCTTCGGTGGGGAATGCGGGCGCGGCGTGGGCGGAGAGGTAGGTGTCGAAGAGGCCGTTCAGGATGCCCCGGAATTCGGGGGTGACACCACCGCGTAAGGGGTAGAGGCCGTCGCGGAGAAGCCCGAACCCCACGGTGCTGCGGGCCTCGGCGACGGGCTCGTTCGGCGCGGTGCCGTCGGGGTCGAGGTGGGCCTGCCACTGGGTCGCGAGACCGCGCACGAGGTCGGCGGGAAACGCGAACCCCTCGCCGGGCAGCCCGGCCGTTTCCTCGGTGACGGCCCCGGTCGCATTCGCGACCAGGGTGCGCTCGGCGACGCCGAGGTCATCGGGCGCGACCCGGGCCGCGACCGTGTCGAGGGCCGTGACGATGTTCTCGGCCGCGTCGACGCCCAGATCACCCGCGGTGAGGGCATCCGCCACGGCCGGGTAGTAGGGCGGCAGCATGCTGGTGCCGGCCAGCCGCGGCGTCACATTGTCGCCGAGCCGCACCCGCCGGTTCGCCTCCCGGGCCGAGATGCGGGTCAGCCGGGTGATCAGGTCGACCCCGCTGCTGGCACCGTTCTTGTGCGCGAGGGACTCGTGGCCGAGGATGCGGCGGGACCGCCCCGCAATGTCGGCGGCGGATGCCACCCTGGCGGCATCGACCCGGCGGCCGAGGTCTTCGACCGTGCGAAGCACCGCCATCGCGTCGGCCTCGTCCAAGAGGGAGAAAGCCACCGAATCGAGCACGGTCGCCGCCAGGTCACGGGCCTGCTGCAGCTGCTGCACCAGGGTAGGTGGGGCCTCGGTAGGCGGGGCCTCGGTAGGCGGGGCCTCGGAAGGAACCGCCTGGGTGGAGGCGGTCGGGCGGTGCGGAGTGGGGGCTCCTGCCATGACCCAATTGTAAATGACTTCGAACCTTGAGTCAAGAGTTTTGCTCAACTCTAGTAATCAATTACCCGACGGTAGTCGCTGTGACGGTAGGCGTCGTGACGTTAAGTCGGAGTTTTTCGGGACACGCCGGGTGGGCTGGCGCCGGGAACGGCGTGTCGCGAAAAAGTCCGGAGTTAGCGTGGGCGCGGATGCCGGTGGGCGGGTTCGGAGGTCGGCTCGCCGGGTTTCGACAGGCTCAACCACCGGGGTGGCTCAACCGCCGGCGTCCGTGCCGCCGGCAACAGTCTCAGCGCGCAGCGGGAGCGTGCGCACGCTCTCGAACCGGCGCACTCCCCCGTCGATGGGATCGGTGAAGGTCACCCCACTCGCCAGGAGCTGGAGCGGGCGGCTGAAATCGTCGATCGCGACATCCTGAACGACGGGGTACACCGGGTCGTCGATGATCGGAATTCCCAGGCCCAACATGTGCATCCGCAGCTGATGGGTCTTTCCGGTGCGCGGGGTCAACCGATAGACGCCTGTGCCCTGCACAACGGTCTCCAGCTCGATCAGCGACTCGGCATTGGCCGGGGCGTCGGTCACCTCGGCCTGCCATCGGCCTCGCCTGGCGGTCAGGTGGTTGCGGACGGTGACGGGGAATTCCAGATCCGGCCGCAGCGGGGCCAGCGCACGGTAGGTCTTTTCGATCTCGCCGCGTTGAAACATCGATTGGTACTCCCCGCGCCAGCGTCGCTCGGTCGCCAGCACCACAATGCCCGACGTCACCCGGTCCAGTCGATGCAACGGCGAGAGCTCGGGCAGCCCCAACTCGGCCCGCAGGCGCACCACCACGCTCTGCACGACGTGCCGGCCGCGCGGAATGGTCGAGAGGAAGGCAGGCTTGTCGATCACCACGAGTCGGGCGTCCCGATGCACCAGGTGGATGACCCCGGGCACAACCGTCTCCTCGGCAAGATCGCGATGAAACCAGACGAAGGTATGCGGGCCGTAGGGGTCGCTGCCGACGACCGGCACGCCCGACTGGTAGCTGAAGCGCTCCCCGGCCAGAAACCCGGCGACGTCCACGAACTGGGGCAACCGCTCGAGCAACCAGGCACCCATCGTCGGCCACGGATGCGGGCGGGTGCGGTCCTCCTCCGGCGTGCACACCCAGGCGGCATCGAGCCCGTGGCGCGGGGGCAACGGAGAGGGCGGGGGCATCCACTGATCGTACGTCGCCCGGCACCCACCCCACCAGCAGGAAGACGCCTGCGGCGAGCCGGAGTGAATTACGACCAACCCCTACAGGTAGTATGTAGCTCACACCCCAACCACTACATATGGTTCCTTCGCCCGGTTCAACGTCCCGCCCGATCGCAGTGGGTACATACGACCCAAGGAGATGGCAACGCGTGTTGAAAATGGAAAATCCCGGCGCAGAAACCCTCGACACCGAGAACACCGAGAACACGGGGAACACTCCGGGCACTCTCATGGTGGCCAAACGGGACGGACGCCGTGTCGCCTTCGATGACGCCCGCATCTACGCGGCACTCGCCAAGAGCTTCACCGAAGTCAACGGCGAGCTGACCCCGCTCACGCACCGCACCATCCGTGACCTGGTCGCTCGCGTCAACCGCGAGATCACCTCGCGCTTCGCGGTGGACATCAAGATCTACGAGGTGCAGAACATCGTGGAGCACGCCCTGCTGGACAGCAAGGAATACGACGCCGCCGAGGCGTACATCAACTACCGCATCCAGCGGGACTTCGCACGCAGCAAAGCCACCGACATCAACCACTCGATCGTCAAACTGATCAGCAAAGACCAATCGGTGGTCAACGAGAACGCCAACAAGGACAGCGACGTCTTCAACACCCAGCGCGACCTGACCGCCGGCGCCGTCGGCAAGGCCATCGGCCTGAAAATGCTTCCCCCGCACGTCGCCAACGCCCACCAGAAGGGCGACCTGCACTACCACGACCTCGACTACCACCCCTATGCGCCGATGACGAACTGCTGCCTCATCGACTTCAAGACCATGCTGAGCCAGGGCTTCCGGATCGGCAACGCCGATGTCGACCCGCCCCGCTCGGTGCAGACGGCCACGGCCCAGATCTCCCAGATCATCGCGAACGTGTCGTCGACCCAGTACGGCGGATGCTCGGGGAACCGCATCGACGAAGTCCTCGCCCCCTACGCCGAGAAGAACCTCGAAAAGCACCTGGCCGATGCCCGGAAGTGGATTTCGGACGAGTCCCAGCACCAGCCCTATGCCGAGGAGAAGACCCTCAAGGACATCTACGACGCGATGCAGAGCCTCGAATACGAGATCAACACCCTGTTCACCTCGAACGGTCAGACCCCGTTCACCTCCCTCGGCTTCGGCCTCGGCACCAGCTGGTTCGAACGCGAGATCCAGAAGGCGATCCTGCAGATCCGGATCGAGGGGCTGGGCAGCGAGAAGCGCACGGCGATCTTCCCGAAGCTGATCTTCACCGTCAAGCGGGGCCTCAACCTCGAACCGACCGACCCGAACTACGACATCAAGAAGCTCGCGCTGGAGTGTTCCACCAAGCGCATGTACCCGGACATCCTCAACTACGACAAGATCGTCGAACTCACCGGCAGCTTCAAGGTGCCGATGGGCTGCCGCTCCTTCCTGCAGGGCTGGACCGACGAGGACGGCAACGACGTCTCCGAGGGCCGGATGAACCTCGGTGTCGTGACGCTCAACCTGCCCCGGATCGCCCTCGAGGCCGCTGGTGACAAGGGCAAGTTCTGGAGCATTCTCGCCGAGCGGGTGAGCACGGCGCGCGACGCCCTGCTCTTCCGGATCGAGCGGTGCAAGGAAGCGACCCCGCAGAACGCCCCGATCCTCTACGTCTACGGCGCCTTCGGCCGGCAGCTGGAGGCCGGCCAGCCCGTCGACACCCTCTTCAAGAACAAGCGTGCCACCGTGTCCCTCGGCTACATCGGCCTCTACGAGGTGGCCGCGGCCTTCTACGGCGGGGACTGGGAATCCAACACCGAAGCGCGGGACTTCACCATCGACATCCTGCGCACACTGCACGAGCGCACCACGGCGTGGAGCGACGAGTACGGCTACCAGTTCAGCGTGTACTCGACGCCGAGCGAGAGCCTCACCGACCGGTTCTGCCGACTCGACACCGAGAAGTTCGGCTCCGTGCCGAACATCACCGACAAGGACTACTACACCAACAGCTTCCACTACGACGTGCGCAAGAACCCGACGCCGTTCGAGAAGCTGGACTTCGAGAAGATCTACCCGACGTTTTCCTCCGGCGGGTTCATCCATTACTGCGAATACCCTGTTCTGCAGCAGAACCCCAAGGCCCTCGAGGCCGTCTGGGACTACTCCTACGATCGTGTCGGCTACCTGGGCACCAACACTCCGATCGACCACTGTTACGCCTGTGGTTTCTCGGGCGACTTCGACGCCACCGAGCGCGGGTTCGAATGCCCCGAGTGCGGAAACGCCGATCCGATGACCTGCGATGTCGTCAAGCGCACCTGCGGCTACCTCGGCAACCCCCAGGCCCGTCCGATGGTGCACGGCCGGCATACCGAGATCACCTCCCGGGTCAAGCACATGGCCGGCGCCACCGGCATCCGTGGGGCGGATGCCGCCGCATCCGTCGCCGAGGATGCGTAACCCCCAGCCCGGCGAGTGGCTGTCGGAGAAGCTGAGCCAGGGGTACGTCGGCGACTACAAACCCTTCGTCTTCGTGGACGGCGAGGGGGTGCGGTGCAGCCTGTACCTGTCCGGTTGCCTGTTCGCCTGTGCCGGCTGCTTCAACGAGGCCACCTGGAATTTTCGCTACGGGCAGCCGTACACCCCTGAGCTCGAGGACCAGATCCTCGCCGACCTCGGCCAGGAGTATGTGCAGGGCCTCACCCTGCTGGGCGGGGAGCCGTTCCTCAACACCGGAGTATGCCTGCCGCTAATCGACCGGGTTCGCCGGGAACTCGGCACGACCAAGGATGTGTGGTGCTGGACCGGCTACACGTTCGAAGAACTGTTGCTGGACAGTGCGGACAAGCTCGCCCTGCTCGGGAGGGTCGACGTTCTGGTCGACGGTCGGTTCGAACTGGGCCAACGCGACCTGGGCCTGCAGTTCCGGGGCAGCAGCAACCAGCGGATCATCGACGTCAAGGCGTCCCTGGCCAGTGGGCAGGTGACGCTGTGGAGCGGGCTGAAGGATGCGACCACCAGCTTCGAACAGATCGAGAAACGAAACCTGATCTAGCGTCAGAACAGCGGCCAGGGCACCGCGGGCATGTCGCCGCGCGGTGCCGGGAACCGGCCCTCGGAGCGGAGCCGGTCGCAGCGCGCGGCCAGTGCCGCGATCTCTACGTCACTGAGCAGCCCGGCGAGGGTGTCCCCGAGCTCACCGGCCAGGAGCGCGCTGACCCGGTCGATCCCGGCGAGCTCGTCGATGCTGAGCTCTCCGCCCAGCCAGCCCCAGAGCACGGTGCGCAGCTTGTGCTCGACATGGAACGTGAGCCCGTGGTCGACGCCATGACGGTGGCCGCCCGGCATCGCCAGGATGTGATCACCCTTGCGATCGGCATTGTTCACGACGATGTCGAACACGGCCATCCGGCGCAGCGCGGCCGAGTCCTCATGGATGAGGGTGACCGCCCGACCATGCTCGTCCCGTCCGTCGAAGACGCGGCACCACCCCGGGGCCGGGTCGGCTTCCCACGGGACCAGGTCGACGGCATCCTGTTCGGGGTCGGCATGCTGCCACAGTTGCACCATCCCCCGGCCCATCGGACCGCCCCGCAGCCAGGTGCGGGGCACGACGTTCCAGCCGAAGGCCTGCGAGACCAGATAGGCCGCGGCCTCACGGCCGGCGAGATTACCGTCGGGAAAGTCCCATAACGGATGCTCGCCCGCGATGGGCTTGTAGACGACCGTGACGCCGCCGATGCTGCCGAGGAAGGTGGCGTTCGAGGCTGTCGTGATGCGTCCCGTCAGTTCAAGCTCACCGTCGAGCTCGCCGTCGTCGAGGGGGGCATCGGGCAGCATCAGGGGCTGCCGGGGAGGGTGCAGACGTGCCCGTCCGGGTCGATCGGGTTGCCGCAGAGAGGGCAGAGCGGGCGGCCGGCTCCCACCACCTCGCGGGTGCGCTTCGCGAAGGCCCGGGCGGTGCCGACGGGCATCCGCACCTGGAGCATCTCCGTTGGCTCCACCATGATCGCGTCCAGTAGGTCCTCGTCGAGCACGTCGTCGATGCCCGGGTCGACTTCCACGACCGGGTAGGCCTCGAGCACGACCTGCACGGTCGACGGGTCCCAGCCCAGGCTCATCGCACCGGTGCGGAATTCCTCCATGACGGGCTGATCCAGCGGCTCATTGTCGACGAGCTCGACGGGGGTCTTGGTCGGGATGCTGAACGGGTTGCCCTCGTGACTCATCAGCTGGTCGAGCATCTCGTCGATCTTCTCGGCGAGCAGAGCGGATTGCTGCTTCTCCAGCGAGACGCTCACGATCTGGGTTCCGGTGCGCACCTGCAGGTAGAACGTGCGAGAACCGGGCAGACCGACGGTGCCGACGACGACCCGATCCGGCCAGGCGAACTCATGGACGATTGTGGGCATGTGGGTATTTTATGCTCCGGGCATGCGCGGCGCCTGACCGGCTCCGCCGCCGATCGGCGCGTCGGCCGGAGGGGCGCCGGCGCCGAGCCAGGAAAGGTCGCCGGCATCCGTGTTGATGGCGTGCACGCTCGGCCGGTTGGGGCCGTAGCGCACAATCGAAACGGATGCCGGGCCCACATCCAGGCGCTGGAAGAGGTCCAGGTGCATGCCGAGCGCGTCGGCCAGAACGGACTTGATGATGTCGCCGTGGCTGACCGCCACCCATACGGCGCCGGGCCCGTGCTCGGCCTCGAACGTCGCGTCATGACGACGGATGGCGGCCACCGCCCGGGCCTGCATGGTCGCCATCGACTCGCCGCCGGGGAAGGTGACGGCCGAGGGCTGTGTCTGCACGGTCGACCAGAGCTGCTCCTTGGCGAGCTCGCCGAGGGCTCGGCCCTGCCACTCGCCGTAGTCGCACTCGGTGATCCCTTCCTCCACCGGAGTCACGAGCGAACCGGTCTGGTGGTCGAGGATGAACCGGGATGTTTCTCGGCAGCGTTCCAGGGGGCTCGAGACCACGCCGACCAGCGGCACCACGGCCAGACGCTTGCCGGTGAGAGCGGCCTGGTCCTGCCCGATCTGGTCGAGAAGTACCCCCCTGGTGCGGCCGGCCAGCATTCCGGTGGCGTTGGCGGTGGTGCGGCCGTGCCGCACGAGGATGACTGTGGCCATGGGTACAGCCTAGACAGGCGGGTCCGGGTTCCCACCGACTGCCTGCTCCCCTAGGGTGTGAACACCGTTGACTCCAGGAAGCAGAAGCATGAATTTCGTTTTTCCCGGCAAGACAGCCCTCGTCACGGGCGCCAGCTCGGGTATCGGCAGTCACTACGCCCGGGCGTTCGCCGCGAGGGGGACGAACCTGGTCGTGGTCGCCCGTCGAACCGACAAGCTGGAGGCGCTCGCATCCGACTTGCGGAAGAAAAACGGGATCGACGTCACCATCCTGTCGCAGGACCTGAGCGAGTCCGGCGCGGCCGCGGCCATTGAGCAGGCACTCCTCGACCGGGAGATCACCGTCGATGTTCTGGTGAACAACGCGGGATTCGGCACCAATGCGCGCCTGGTCGACGAAGACCGAGCCCGCCTGCGAACGGAGATCGCTCTGAACGTCGGCACGCTGGTCGATCTGACGGCCGCCTTCCTGCCCGGCATGGTGGCCCGGGACTCGGGCGTCGTCGTGAACATCGCCAGCACCTCGGCGTACCAGCCCGTTCCCGGGATGGCGGTCTACGCGGCAACGAAGGCGTTCGTCCTGTCGTTCACCGAAGCCGTCTGGGGCGAGACCCGCGACACCGGAGTGCGGGTCTTCGCGGTGAGCCCGGGTGCCACCGACACCGAGTTCTTCGATGTCGCCGGCTGGCAGTCGCCCGGCAGACGGGTGCCGGCCTCGGATGTCGTCGACGTGACCCTGGCCGCAATCAATGCCCGGAAATCGGTGCCGTCCGTGGTGGTCGGTGCGCGCAACCGGGTCACCTCATCGCTCGTGAAGTTCGTCCCACGCAAAACGGTGATCGCACTCGCCGGTTCGATCTTCCTGCCCCGGGGGTAGGGTGGCGCCGCCGTGCTGCTCGTCGTGGCGAGTCTGAGCGTGTGGGTGGGCCTGATCTTTCCGGCGTGGGCATTGGTGATCAGCGTGTTCCTGCTGGTGCGGAGCTACCGCAAGCCCGCGCAGCTCCTCTAGACCGCACAAATCAGTTGGTCGGGTCGGTTCAGTTGGTCGGGTCCGTTCAGTTGGTCGGGTCCGTTCAGCTGGTCGGGTCCGTGATGAACCCCTCCTCGATCATCCAGGCATAGGCCACATCGGCGGGTTCGTCACCGTCGACGTCAACCTGGCGGTTCAGGCCGCGCAGAACCTCGTCGGTGAGCTTCGGCGAAATCTCGGCGAAGATCTCCTCCAGGCCGGGGTGGGCCTCTATCGTCTCGGTGAAGAACACCGGCGCCACGTTGTACGCCGGGAAGAACGCCAGGTCGTCGACCAGAACGATGAGGTCGAGCGCGTCGAGGCGGCCGTCGGTGGTGAAGACCTCACCGAAGTTGCAGGCTCCGTCGTCCGTCGCACTGTAGATCGCACCGGTGTCGTAGATGCCGATGTTGCTGTCGGGCACGCCGTCGGCGGCACCGCGTTCCAGCCCATAACGGGCGAGCATGGGGTTCATGCCATCCGGCCGGGAGTTGAATTCGGCTTCGACGCAGAAAGTTCGATCCTCCACCGGCAGCGCGGCGAGTTCGGACATGGTCGTGATGCCGCCGAGCTCGACGACCGCCTCACTGCGCACCGCCATGGCGAAAGTGTTGTTCATCGGCGCCGGCGTGCCCCAGGTGAGACCGTTGTCGATGTCCAGGTCATGCACGGCTTGCCACATTTCGTCCTGGTCGCTGATCGACTCTTCCTGACCGAGGTAGGTCAGCCACGCCGTTCCGGTGTATTCCCAGAGCACGTCGGCCTGGCCGGAGAGGAGGAGCTCGCGGGTCGGCTGGCTGCCGGGCAGATTACTCAGGTCGGTGACGTCGAATCCCGCGGCGGTCCCGGCGAGCACCGCGATCTTGCCGAGCAGCAGCTGCTCGGTGAAGCTCTTGGACGTGACCGTGAGTTCGACGCCCTCGGCACCGTCGAGTGGGGTGATCGATCCGGGTCCGAGTGCGGGCACGTACGAGGTCGACGGCTGCAGGCCGCACCCGGTCAGGGCGACGGCAGACAGGGCGAGCACACCGGCGGCCAGACCCCAGCGGCCGAGGGGCGTGCGGCGGGTGAGAGACGAGGAGCGGTACATCTAGAGTCCCTTCGGGCGGGCGACGTGTTCGACAACGCGTCCGACCCAGTCGATGAGCAGGGCGAGAAGGGCCACGAGCAGGGCTCCGGTGACGAGCACGGGGGTGAGGCTGAGATTGACTCCGGTGATGATCAGGATGCCGAGTCCCCCACCGTTGACGAACGTGGCCAGGGCCGCGGTGCCCACCAGCAGGACGAGGGCGGTCCGCACGCCTGACAGCATGACCGGCACGGCGAGCGGAAGCTCCACGCGAAACAATACGGCTGCGGAGCTCATGCCCATGCCTCGTCCGGCTTCGATGAGGCGGGCATCGACCTGCTGCAGGCCGACCATGGTGTTGCGCAGTACCGGGAGTGCAGCGTAGAGGACGAGGCTCAGCGTCGCGGCCCAGAAGCCGAAACCGACCCAGAAGGCGAGCAGCACGACGACGCCGATCGCGGGGGCGGCCTGTCCGACGTTGGCGATCGCGAGCACTGGGGCGGTCAGAAACCGCAGGGGCCTGCGGGTCAGGGCGATTCCCAGGGGAATCGCGATGACCAACACGATCACCGCGGCGAGCAGGGTGAGCTGGATGTGCTCCACGGTGTAGCCCCAGAGCGCCGCCGGGGCGAGGGTGGTGAGCTCGATCGGCGAGAGGTCGGCCGTCCGGAGCCAAATCACGAGGGCGAGGAACGCCACCAGGATACCGGCCAGCTGGTAGACCAGGCCCCGCCAGGATTGCCACCCCAAGCGGGCACGGCTGACCGGTACGGCCGGCGCGGCCGGGTCGCCCGGCGTTTCGACGGCGGAGTCGCCCCCGGCGATGCCGGCTTCTGTATTCAGGGTGCGGTTATTCACTGCACGGCCCCCGCGCCGTCGCCGCTGCCTTCGATCTCGCTCGGGTCGGATCCGGCGGCCGACGCCTGCGCCTGGAACAGTCCGGTGTTGAGTCCGACGGGCGCCTGGTCTGAATCGAGCCCGGCAGCGGCCTGTGACCGGGTGATGGCGTCCATGACGGTCTGCACGTCGACGACGCCCTTGAACATGTCGCGGCGGCCGGTGACGAGCGCGGCCCCGGCGCTCGAGACGAGCATCGTATCGAGCGCGTCATTGAGCGTGGCACGGATGCCGACGACGGGGAGTTTCGGGTCGGGAATGTCGCTGATCACCTGGAGGCGGCCGAGCTCGCGTCGGGAGAGCCTCTGGAGGGGACGGCGACGCTCATCGATGATGACCGCGTGACCGTGGCCGGCCTCGACGACGCGCGCGAGGACATCCGCTGCCCGTTCGCCGGGGTTGCCCACGACGGCCGCCCTGAGGCCGACGTCCGCCACCCGGGTCAGGGTGAGCTGTTTGAGGCCGGCACCGGACCCGATGAAGTTCTCGACGAACTCGTTGGCCGGGTCGCCGAGGATTCGTTCCGGGGTGTCGTACTGCTCGAGCTGGGCGCCTTCGTTGAAGATGGCGATCCAGTCGCCGAGCTTGACGGCCTCGTCGAAGTCGTGGGTGACGCAGACGATGGTCTTCTGCAGTTCTTCCTGGATGTTGATCAACTCGTCCTGCAGGCGCAGGCGGGTGATCGGGTCCACGGCGCCGAAGGGTTCGTCCATCAGCAGAATGGGCGGGTCGGCCGCGAGCGCGCGCGCCACGCCGACGCGTTGCTGCTGGCCGCCGGAGAGCTCCTTGGGATAGCGGTCGCGGTAGAGCGCCGGGTCGAGGGAGACGAGCTCGAGGAGTTCGTCCACGCGGGCCGCGATGCGGGCCTTGTCCCAGCCGAGCATCTTCGGCACGATACCGATGTTGGTGGCGACCGTCATGTGCGGGAAGAGTCCCCCGGCCTGAATGACATAGCCGATGCCTCGGCGCAGGGTGTCGCTGTTCATGTCGGTCACGTCGTCACCGTCGACGACGATGCGGCCCTCGCTCGGTTCGATGAGTCGGTTGATCATCTTGAGGGTCGTCGTCTTGCCGCAGCCGGAGGGACCGACGAACATGACGATCTTGCCCGCCGGGATCTCCATGGTGAGACCGTCCACGGCGGGGCGCGTCTGGCCGGGGAAGCGCTTGGTGACGTGGTCCAGCAGGATACTGGCACCGGTGATGGCGGTGGGGGTGGCGGAATCGTCGGTGCTGGTGGATTCAGCGTGGGGGGATGAAGTGAATTCAGACACGGATACCTCGAGGTGTGGTCAGGCGGCCGAGGCCGACGAGAAGGAGATCAAGAATGAGGGCGAGTACGACGACGCCGATGACGCCCGTCAGCACCGACTCGAGGGATTTCGCGCCGCCGAGGCGGGCGAGGCCGGAGAAGATGAATCCGCCCAGGCCCGGGCCGAGGGAATATGCGGCGATCGCGGCGACTCCCATGACCATCTGAGCGGATACCCGGATGCCCGTGAGGATGATCGGCCACGCCATCGGCAGTTCCACCTGGACAAGCGTGCGAAACCGGCTCATGCCGATGCCGCGGGCTGACTCCACGATCGAGGGTGAGATGCCCGACAGACCCACGACCGCGTTCCGCAGAATGGGCAGCGTGGCGAAGAACGCCACGACGATGACGGCCGGAACGACGCCGAAGCCGAGCGGCGCGATGAGCAGTCCGATGAATGCAAACGACGGGATGGTCAGGCCGATGGCCGACACGGAATTGGCGATCCCGGTGAGCGCGGAATTACGGTAGACGAGGGCGGCCAGCACGACGGCGATGACCGTTGCCAGGATCAGGCACTGTACGACGAGGCTGAAATGCTGCCAGCTGCTGAACAGGATCTGCTCATACTGGTCACTTAGGAAATCCCACACATTAAAACCCTCTTCGCGTCGCAACACACCGATTCGCCGCCACCGTCACGGACGCAACTGGAGGGGCGGATGCCGAACTGGATGGGGACGCAGGCTTAAAGCCGTTGGTGAGGGCAGAAGGCTATTCTCGCACGGCCCCTCCCCTATGGGTGTCGTGGGATTTTTGCGGTTCGAGTGTGCCCTATGCGTCGCCTGACGCGGCGTGACCGCGAAGACGACCCCTGGCACCGCGTTCAACCAGTACGGGCACGAAATCCCGGATCGGACTCCCGTCCAGGGCTGTGTGCTCGTCGAGGACCGCCCTCTCGATACTCGCCCGCGGGATATGTGGGAATCTCTCCGCGAGACGGTCGACCACCTTCGCGACGGCCTTCAGTTCTTCTTCCAGGCTCACAACGTGATAGTGCCGCCGATTGCCGCGGTCGTCAATCCGATTGTTCGCCACGGGCCGCCGGTGGTCGAGCCTGCCCAGCCCGGGGCGCACTGGACAGAAGCTTATTGTTGGCCTTCGGCTTCTGCGCGCTTGCGGTGATCGAGATTGCTGTCCGCTAACTTCTCCAGTTCCCCGTCGGAGGCGGCCTCCTCAACGGCAATGAGCCGATTGTTCGCGGTCGGAACGGCTCGCACCACCTCGTCGAGTTTGCGCTGTGTCGCGGCCTGCTGTCGGGCTTGGGTGTGCTGGATCACGAACACCATGACCAGCGTGATCGATGACGTCACGGAGTACAGCACGTTGTTCCACCAGGCCGGAAAGCCAACCACAAAGCCGACCACCAGCCATAGCGCCGTGAGGGATGCGACAGCCAGCCCCACCCTGGCGAGCGAGGTGGCATCACCCACCCGATGAAGCAGTCGACTGCTCCCCTTGTGCTCCCGCCGCTCCGGATCCTGCTTCTCGTTCTGACTTGACATAGGAATCACCGTAACCCCTCCGCCGATACTGCCCACGTCACGTCCCTGTCCCGGGCCCGCGCCGCGCCAGTATCCCGGCGAAGAGGGCGTGCAGCAGCGGGAGCACAGAAACGGCCATGAGCACCGTTCCGATCACGACGTCCTCGGCGCGAAGCAGGATGCCGCCGATGAGGAGGGCGGCGAAGAGGATTGCCGAGAT
Organism: Cryobacterium cheniae; assembly: GCF_004403395.1. Lineage (GTDB taxonomy): Bacteria > Actinomycetota > Actinomycetes > Actinomycetales > Microbacteriaceae > Cryobacterium > Cryobacterium cheniae. Next base: position 13,808 of record NZ_SOGN01000022.1, on the reverse strand, counting down.
GATCTGCCGCCCTGTTCGCTCGAGGCCGACCAGCCGGCGCTCGAGCCGAGGGGTCTGCACCGAAACCGTTCCCTCGTCGAACCGGGTCGTGAGGTTGTCGAGCCGCCGAGGCAGCCGCGCGATGATGCCCGCGACCGACACCGCCTGCCTGGCGGCCGCCTGCACCACGTTCCCGCCCTCGGCGCGGATCAGTTGGGCGGAATACGGTTCGACGGAATTCCAGATATTGAAGGCGGGGTCGAGCGAACTGCACATTCCCGAGGTCAACGACATCGCGCGCACGATGAGAAGAAAGTTCTCCGGCAGCTGAAACGGCAGCGAGCGCACCACATCACCGAACTCGATGGCGAAGGCGCGGAACTCGCGCGGGTCGACATCCTGCAACTCGGCGAAACCCATCCCGCCGAACCGGGCGAACAGCTTCGTCATCGCCCGCTCGAGCTCAGCCGTGTCAGCGGAGGGCAGGAGGACACCCACTTCGCGGATGCCGTCCACCATCCCCTTGCCATCGCGGGCCGCGGCTGCGATGAGCAACGTGACCAGGCCCTGCCGCAAGGCCTCGGGGACGTCGCCCATCATCCCGAAGTCGATGAAGGTGAACTTCCACTTCCGATTGTCGTCCGCTCCCAGCGGCGTGACGAAGATGTTGCCGGGGTGCGGGTCGGCGTGGAAGTAGCCATGCACGAAGAGCTGGTCGAACATCACGGCCGCGAAGGCATCGGCAACTTCGGCTGGGTCGATTCCGGCGGCCCTCAGCCCGTCGACGTCGTTGATTTTGATCGCGGTGACGTCTTGCAGGGTCAGCACCCGCCGGGTGGTGCGCTCCCACACGAATTCGGGAACGCTGACCCGGGCGTCGTCTGCGAAGTTCTGAGCGAACCTCTCGGCGCTCGCCGCCTCGTGCAGGTAGTCGATCTCCTCGAGACTCGTGAACGCGAACTCCTCGACCAGGGCGGGCATGTCGACGCGATCGTAGACAAGGCGTATGCGGCTGAGCCAGCGGGCGACACGGCGGAGAGCGCTGAGGTCGACATCGACAATCTCGCTGATGCCCGGACGCTGAATCTTGACGACGACGTCGAGCAGGCCGGTCTCGGCGGCATCCGTGCTGGATAGCCGAGCGCGGTGCACCTGGCCGAGGGATGCCGCCGCCAGCGGAGTCGGATCGACGAACGAGAACGCACGCTCGAGCGTCACCCCCAGCTCGGCTTCGGCGAGGGCTCGGATAGCGGGGAACGGCACCGGCGGAACCTCGTCTTGCAGACCCTCGAGCTCCTTCGTGATCTCCGGCGGCAGCACGTCGAGGCGTGACGACATGAACTGGCCGACCTTGATCATAAGGCCACCCAGGTCGACAGCGAGCACGCGAAAGCGCTGCGCGATGTGCAGCAGGCGGGCCGATCTGTTTCGTGCTGAGACTCGCGCGAGCCCGACCCGCGGGAGAAGCAGTTCGAACCACCACGTCTGCACCAGATAGCGGGCGGCGAACCACAGGATCCTGCGGGAGCGGGCGCGCATATTCCCGACGTCGGCCATCGGATCTGCGTGACGCCGACGTGCTCTGGGCACTCGGTCAGTCCTGGGCGAGGATGGCGTAGAGCTTGCGACGCGCCTCTTCCAGGACGGCGACGGCCTGTTTCACCTGTTCCGGGTTGCCGGAGCGCCCGACCTGTGCGGCGGCCTGAGCCAGGTCGATGCCGGCCTTGGGCAGGGCGGTCGCCCGCCCGGTGTCCCGTCCGGTGTCCCGTCCCGTGTCCCGAGCACTCTGTGCCTCCCACGGCGCAGCCTGCTCCGCCGCGGCATCCGCTGCCCGTCGACCCTCGTCCGTGAGGGAGTAGGTCTTGCGACCGTTCGACTCCTCAGCACCGATGAGACCGTCGTCCGCAAGCAGTTGCAGCGTCGGATACACCGCGCCGGGGCTCGGCTTCCACGCACCGTGGCTGCGATCCTCGATCTCCTGGATGATCTGGGAGCCGTACATCGGCTTCTCGGCGAGCAACGCAAGCACCGCCGCACGCACGTCCCCGCGTGCCGTCTTCGAGCCGCCCTTGCGGTCGAACTGTGCGCGCAGCTGCTCCATGGCGTCCCACATCCCATTTGGCCAGCCCTCGCCAGAACCGCCCCGGCGTCCCCCGAACCCATCACCCATAAATGAATTGCTCATGATGTCCTCCTCCGCGCCGTAGCCACACCGTGCTCGGCGATACCTAGCGATATATCGTTGAAATGTCTTGTTGGCGAAACCAGAGTCCATATTCAATCCACCGTCTGGGAAGCGCCTGTACCCACTCTGCCACGCGGTAATGTGGACCCCATTGCCGTTGCCCTGCACCCGGACGACGCCCCCGAATCCGAGGAGAACCAGATGTCCGTCGGCCTGCTCGCCGTTGTCGATGACATACTCACCGCCGCCCTCAAAGCGAGCGCCAAGACCGCAGGCGTCGTGATCGACGATGCGGCCGTCACGCCTCAGTACGTCCAGGGGCTGTCTCCGGCGCGGGAGCTTCCCATCGTGGGGCGGATCGCGCTCGGCAGCCTGTTCAACAAGTTCGTCATCATCATCCCGCTCGCACTGCTCCTCTCCGCATTCGCGCCGTGGGTGTTGCCGTGGCTGCTGATCATCGGCGGAACCTATCTGTGCTTCGAGGGTGCGGAGAAAGTCACCGAGTGGTTCGGCGTCCATCACGGCACCGAGGACACGGAAGCGCGGGATGAGAAGAAACTCGTCTTCGGCGCTATTCGCACCGACCTCATCCTCAGCACGGAGATCATGCTCATCGCCCTGGCGGGTCTCGACCCTGACTTCGGGATCGGGCTGACGCTCGGCGCTCTGGTGGTGATCGGCCTGGGGATGACGGCGCTCGTCTACGGCACGGTCGCCCTGCTGGTCAAGATCGACGACGTTGGACTGTCGCTGATGAAGAACCCGGCACGACGCGTGCGGCGCACCGGCGCGCACATTGTGCGGTCGATGCCGGCCGTGTTCCGTGTGATCAGCATCGTCGGCACGGTCGCCATGTTGTGGGTGGGCGGCCACCTGGTGATCGCTAACCTGGCCGACACGATCTGGACCGGTCCCTACGACGTGGTGCATGCTGTGACGGATGTGGTCGAATCTGCCGGACCCGTCATCGTCTGGTTCACCGACACCGCGATGTCGCTCGTGTTCGGGCTCATCCTCGGCCTCATCATCGTCGTGGCCCTGACCGCGTTTTCACGTCTTCGCAAGCGCAAGCAGCCACACGGCGTCACGGCCTGACCCAATCGCAGGCGCGATAACCGCAATCGGAACGAAACGAGGATGTCCCCGTGCAGCTTTCCCTCTGGGTGGCCCTGGTCGGCGCGGGCGCCCTGATCAGCTTCACGCCGGGCGCGGGGGCGATCAACACCATGAGCAACGCCCTGAACGCGGGTTTTCGCCGCTCCATTTGGGGAATCCTCGGCCAGCAGGCCGCGCTGCTCATCCACATCGTGATCGTGGCCCTCGGCGTCGGCCTGCTCGTGGCCAGTTCCCCGCTCGCCTTCAACATCATCCGCTACGTGGGGGCCGCCTACCTGGTCTACCTGGGCATCCGTCAATTTCTCGCCAAGCCGAATCTCGATGGCGAGCGCACCCGGTCCCTGAGCGATGAGCCCCGCTGGTCGATGTTCCGGCGCGGACTGTGGGTGAACATCCTGAACCCCAAGGCGATCGTGTTCTTCCTGGCGTTCCTCCCCCAGTTCATCCGGGCCGACCGACCGCTGGCGGCCCAATACCTGATCGTCGCCGCCACCACCGTCGTCATCGACGTTCTGGTGATGTGGTTCTTCTTCGCCGGAACGGCGCGTTCCTTCCAGCGATTCACCCGCGACGCGCACGGTCAGCAAGTCTTGAACCGCGTCTTCGGCGTGCTCTTCGTCGCGGTCGGCGTGCTGCTCGCGGTCATCCACTGAGTGGTCAGTGGTCCGCGGTCAGTGATCAGCGGCCAGTGGTCAGCTACCCGAGGGACCGTCTGCGGATGCTTCTGCCTCAACCCGGGCTGCGAACTCTTCCATGCCCCTGGCGATGTTCTCCTGGCGGGAGTCGTCATCTTCGGGGTCGTCCGGGGCGTCATACGGCCAGGACATGTACACGTTGGGGTCGATGATGAGGTACGCGGACAGCGAGCCGCTCGGGATCGCTTCATAGTCGCGCACCTGCTCGTCTGACTGGTCCATGCCCATCCACGCGATGCCGGTGTTTTCCGGCAGGACAACCCAGCCCTGGCCGCGAAAGACCCCGGCGAGGTCCGGCGGGACGCTGGCGTGCACCTGAGCGTAACCGCGGGTGGTGAGGGCCGGCGCGAGTGTGTTGAGGAGTGACCGGCATACCTCCGCGGAGCCACCGGTGACCAGCAGCTCGAACACGGCGGTGCCGTGGTCGCTGACGATTGCCTCGTCGATGTCGTCGTCGGTGGAGTCTTCGTCGAGCAGATTCTCGTCAACGTAGCTGTCCGGCTCGGTGACGACAGCGCCGAGAAGCCGTCCGTCCTCGGCTTCGGCGACCAGGGCGAATGCCTCGGACTCAACCTGGAGTTCGATGGTGTCATCGAAATAGACCTCAGGCGCGTCATCGATGTCGGCCTGCGGGTGCTCAGTGAGCAACGTGACAAACGCTGCCCGATGCTTCTGACTGAGACGTCGGACTCGGATGCTCGTTTGCTCGCTCATGCTTGAGCCTCTCGACAGTGTTCTGTGTGCTCTACCGCTCCGGTTTCGGAACACTCGAATTTATCATGCGCGCCCCGCATGACACGTGCCCGCGGCTCCACATCACCGCGCGTCATGACGCTCGTCTCCGGGCGAGGTGTCCTCAGCCGACATCCTCTGTCGCGGTGCGACGAAGGCGCAGGGTGACGAGCTGGAACGGGCGGAGCGAGAGTGAGATGGCTCGGTCGGATCGCCCGATCACGGCGCTCGGATCTGTCTGCCGCTCGAGCAGGTCGGTCTCCGTGACGTGCGACCAGCCGAATCCCGGAGCCAGGTCGCCGCGCGCACGCGCGCCCAACGACTCGTAGAGCCGCACGATCACGTCGCCGGAACGGTCCTCCGCGAGCTTGACCGCCTCGACGACGATCGCCGGATTGGTCACGACGACCAGGGGTGCCACCGGGCCGGCTCCCGCCACCTCGCGCAGGGGCAGGTTGACCCTGTAGCCCTCGTCGACGGCATCCGCTATCTCGGCGCCGACACGCAGCGAGACGACGAACTCCTGCGCGCCCTGGTCCGAGACGGGGTCGGGAAAGAGCGGCGCGCGCAGGAGCGAGACGCGAACGACGGTGCTCGTCCCGCCACCGGCCAGTGCGGCGCGGCGGATGTCGTGCCCGTAGCTGGCGTCGTTGGCGACGGCGACACCGTAGCCCGGCTCGCCGACGTGAACCCAGCGGTGGGCAACGGTCTCGAACCGGGCGGCGTCCCAGGAGGTGTTCGCGTGGGTCGGCCGGTAGACATGCCCGAACTGCATTTCGGATGCCGCGCGGTCGGCGTGGACAGCGAGGGGGAAGGCGAGCTTCAGGAGTTTCTGGGACTCGTGCCAGTCGATCGCCGTGTGGATCTCGAGGGCGCCGGACGCACCGTTGAGCCGGAGGGTCTGGACCACTGAGGAGGAGCCGAAGGACCGGTCGACCCTGACCCCGAATCCGTCGTCGGTGACAGCGACGCTGGAGGCCTCGGTCAAATCCTGTCCGACGTTCTTGTAACTCTCGTCGATGTCCCAGGCGTCCCATTGGATCGGGGTGTCCCGGAACAGCTGCAGCAGATTGGCGGCCTCACCGGCGGGGATGACCTCTCGATCGGCGACGAGGTCGCGCATCGACACGATGAGTCCCCGATCGTCGATGACGACACGAACCCGGTCATTGGCGAGGACCAAACCGGCCCCGCTCTCGGTGACCTCGGCCGCGCCCGTCCGCGCCGCGATCGCGGCGGAAAGGCCCGGGACACCGTCGCGTGCGTTCGGCCCGGCGTTGAAGGTGAGCGGATGGCTGCCGTCGCCGGCCAGGATTTCAAGGGATCGGGTGATCTGCTCGCCCAGGGTCACGGCGACCGCCGAGTAGTTGCGCTCGGCCTCCTGGTGCACCCAGGCGATCGATGTGCCAGGGAGGATGTCGTGGAACTGCTGCAGGAGCACCGTCTTCCAGACGTCATTGAGGACGTCGTACGGGTACTCCGCGCCGCGAAGGACCGTCGCGGCAGTGGCCCAGAGCTCCGCCTCGCGGAGGAGGTGTTCGCTGCGGCGATTGCCGCGCTTCGTCTTGGCCTGGGAGGTGTAGGTGCCGCGATGGAATTCGAGGTACATCTCCCCCGACCAGACCGGCGCCTCGATGTATTCGTGGTGCGCGGCCTGGAAGAACTGCTCCGGCGTCGTCATCGTGACGCGGGGAGACCCCTCGAGGTCACGCGTGCGCGCCGCGGCCGCCAGCATCTCGCGGGTCGGTCCTCCCCCGCCGTCGCCCCACCCGAACGGCAGGAGTGAGGTCGTGCCGACCCCCTTTTCGGCGTACTGGCGTTCCGCCCTGGCGAGCTCCTTGCCGGAGATTTCCGCGCTGTAGGTGTCGACTGGGGGGAAATGAGTGAAGATCCGTGTGCCGTCGATACCCTCCCACCAGAAGGTGTGATGCGGCATCCGGTTCGTCTCGTTCCAGGACATCTTCTGCGTCAGCAGCCAGCGTGATCCCGCCGCTGCCACGATCTGCGGCAGCGACGCGGTGTAACCGAACGAATCCGGAAGCCACACCTCGAGCGGCTCGACGCCGAGCTCCTCCATGAAGAACTTCTTGCCCGCGACGAATTGCCGCGCGAGGGCTTCGCCGCCCGGCATATTCGTGTCGGACTCGACCCACATGCCGCCGACCGGGATGAATCGGCCCGCCGCCACCTGCTTCTTCACCCGCTCGAACAGCTCCGGATAGTGAACCTGGAGCCACGCGTACTGCTGCGCCGAGGAGGCGGCGAAGGTGAAGTCCGGGTCCTCCTCCATCAGCGCGAGCACGTTCGAGAAGGTGCGCGCGACCTTGCGCACGGTCTCGCGCACCGGCCACAGCCAGGCGGAGTCGATGTGGGCGTGACCGACGGCGGCAAGGCGGTGGGCACTCGCGTAGGCGGGACTCGCGAGCACGTCGGCGAGGGCCGACCGGGCGGCCGCGGCCGTGCCCGCGACGTCGTCCGGATCGAGAGCGTCGGCCATCCGCCGGAGCGCCTGCAGGATGTCGGACCGCCGCGGAAGGCCATCCGGAAGCTCGTTCATCAGGCCGATCAGGGTCCAGGTGTCCTGCAGGAGCTCCCAGACGGCGACGTCGAGTTGCCCGAGTTCGAGACGACGCAGAACGTAACTGGTCGCCTCCCCGGCCGTGGCCTTGTCGCCGAGCTCGGTCACACCGAAGGTGAAGATGCCGGCGATATTCGGATTGGCGGCTGCCTCAAGATAGATGTCGACGGGATCCCCCGCGTCTCCCGCCGGGATGTAGCTGTTGAGCGGTTCGATCGCCTTGATGATCACTCCGTCCCCCGTGTAGGCGGTTCCCTCGGCCTGGAAGCCCGGGAGTGTGGCGGAGAATCCGAGGTCGACGACAACTTCGGCCCGGGTGCCCTCTTCGGCCCACTCGGCCGGCACCCCTCCCGTGAGGTGGAACCAGACGGTGCCCCAGGGTTTGCCCCACGCGCCACCGACGGCGAAAGGTTCGTAGCGCTGCCCGATGGCCGCGTCGAACGGCACCGGCTCGTCGTCGACGGTCCAGGCGGCGATTGTCAGCGGGGCGGTGCGGCGGTAGACGGCGGGTTGGATCCGCTCCCGAATGACGCGCTCGATTCGCGCTTCGAGAAGTACTCGATTGTCATGCATGATGGCTCCTCAGCCCGCGATCGAGGCAGTTTTCCCCTGGCCGCGGATAGCACCGGTGTCAACCCTCGATTTCGTTGAGCAATGCGCACTCTCGGATGTCGATTCGGCGCCATGCATGACCGTCATGGTACGCGCGGCCACGATCGTTGTGGCATCGGCTGTGAGCGATCTCTGGGGCGGGAAGACAGTTTCTTAATGACGTGAATATTCCCATTTCGTCACGCAATCTGGCAACATTGGCCACTTTTCTCAGGTTGCTTGCGCGGTCTCCACGGCCCGAATCATGATATTGGCATATCGGGTATGCCGTCGGCGATCGTCAACGGACCCGTCCACATTTCGAAGGAGAGCTATGTCGAACGCCGATCCAACATACGCCCCCGGTAACGCCGGATTTGACTTCAACCACGACACGAAGACCACCGATTACAACAGCAGCACAGCCCCCGTGGGCACCACTGCCGGCCAGGGCCCCACCGCTGGAGACCGGGCCGCCGACGTCAAGGACACCTCGGTCGCCGCCGGTCAGCACGTCGCCGACGTCACCAAGGAAGAGATTCGCAAGGTCGGCTCTGAGACCAAGAAGCAGGCAAAAGACCTGTACCGCGAAACCCAGACGGAACTCGCCGACCAGGCCGCATCCCAGCAGAAGCGGGTCGCGTCGGGCATCCGATCGCTTGCCGACGAGTTGGCCGCGATGGCCGGGACATCCGAAACCCAGGGAGTGGCGAGCGATCTTGCCGAACAGGCCGCGACGCGTGCGACCGGAATCGCAGACTGGCTGGACCAGCGCGACCCAGGTTCCCTCCTCAGCGAGGTTAAGACCTATGCCCGGCGCAAGCCCGGAACCTTTATTGCCATCGCCGCTGTGGCGGGTGTCCTCGCCGGGCGGCTGACGCGCGGAGCGGTCGAGGAGTCAAAGGACTCTGCCGAGGCTGCCACGCCCAAGTCCGAGGCCACCCCCGGTTACGCCTCCACCGCCCCCGGTTACACGGCCACCAACCCCGACTACACCGCCAGCGCCGAGTTCGGCTCCGACCCCGAGTTCCGCTCAACCAACCCCAACCTCGGCGGGTTGCCGCGATGACCGAACTGCACACACCCTCCGAGCGCAAGGCCGCCGATACATCCCTGGGCGACCTGCTCGGCGAGGTCACCCGTGACGTTTCCACCCTCATGCGCCAAGAGGTTGAGCTGGCCAAGGCGGAAGTGCGTCAATCCGCCACCCGCGCCGGCAAGGGGGCCGGTCTGCTCGGGGGTGCCGGGTATGCCGGCCACCTCACCGTTCTCTTCCTGTCGCTCGCGGCATGGTGGGGACTCGGGCAAGTCATCGACATCGCCTGGGCGGCGTTCATCGTCGCCCTGTTCTGGGGAATCGTTGCCGCCGTGCTGTACGTCCTGGGCCGCAAGGAACTCAAGACCGTTCAGGGCGCGCCTCGCACCGTCGATTCCTTGAAGCACATCCCAGACGCACTCAAACGAAATGAGGAAAACCGATGAGCACCGACTTCACTACCAGCACGAGCACCGATCCGGACGTCCTCCGCGCCGAGATCGAACAGACCCGTCGGGAACTCGGCAGCGACGTCGACGCCCTGGCGGACAAGGTCACGCCGGGCAAAATCATGCAACGCCAGACCGACAAAGTGAAAGGAGCCGTGGGCTCTGTGAAAGACAAGTTGATGGGCTCGGCCTCCGACGCGGGCGATTCCCTGGGCGGCGTGGCCGATGACGCCTCCGACCTGGCACACCAGGCAGCCCAGAAAGCGAAGGGCAACCCCCTCGCCATTGGCCTGATCGCCTTCGGTGCCGGCTGGCTGGCATCGTCGCTGATTCCGGCGAGCACCACAGAGAAACGAATCGCCGGGAACATCACCGAAGCAGCCGAGCCGCTGGTCCACGAGGTGGCCAACGCCGCAAAGCAGGTCGGCGAAAATCTCAAGGAGCCGCTCGCCAACGCCGCAGAGGCAGTGCAGGACACGGCCACCGATGCGGCGGGCACCGTCAAGGCCGAGACCACCGACGCTGCCGGCCAGGTGCGTGACGAAGCGAAGCACGCGGGGCAGAACCCGACCGGATAGTGCCGGGGTTGCTTCGCCGTCGAGGAAATCGCTGCGGGCAGGAGCCGGGGACGCCCGGTAAAAAGAAATCGCTCTTGAGGGTCCTCAAGAGCGATTTCTTTTCCCTGAGGGCAGCTCTCAAAAGTGCGCGACTTGAACAAGGAAGACGATCGTAATCAGCGCCTAACTACGCAAGAAGATCGGCAAGGACGTCGGGGATGAAGTCGCTGTTCACGTCTCCGAACGCTTGACCTGATCTGCCGACGGATTCTTGTCTGCCTGCGAACAGCGGTCCACCGGTTTTCACCCCTGCGGGGTGACGACCACCTTGCCGAGCGCCCGCCCTTCGCCAACGTAGGCGAGGGACTGCGGCACCTCGTCGAGCGTGAAGGTGCGGTCGATTCGGATGCGCAGGTCGCCGGCGACACACAGTTCGGCGGCCGGCATGAAGTGAGCCGGTCCCTGCTTGACGGCGAGGACACCCATCCGGCGCCCGGTCAGGCGGCCGAGCACCGCGCCGATCGTGCCGACCCCGAGCAGCGTCGGCACTGCACCGCCGACGCAGAAATAGCGGCCTCCCGGAGCCAGCGCCCGCCGGTAGGCGAAGACGGACCGGCGCGCGACGAGATCGAGCACGAGGTCGAACGGTTCGAGCCGCGTGAAGTCCGAGCGGCGATAATCGACCACGTCTTCGGCGCCGAGCTCGCGCAGGTAATCAAGCTTGCCCGCATTGTCGACACCGGTGACGTGCGCCCCGGCGCGCGCAGCGAGCTGGACCGCGAACGTACCCGATCCGCCACCGGCGCCATTGACCAGGACCCGTTGCCCCGGTCGCACCCGCGCCGTGCCTTGAAGCGCAATCGCGCCCGCCTGCGGCAGTGTCGAGGCCTCGGCGAACGTCAACCCCTCCGGCTTGTGCGCCAGCATCTTGTCGGGCGCCACGGCATACTCGGCGAAACCGCCCATCAGGGCGAGATTGTCGCCGTACACCTCATCGCCGACGCTGAATCGGGTCACGCCGGCGCCGACCGCGGCGACCCGACCGGCGATATCGGAACCGAGAACCCGTCGCCTGGGGGCGCGGAGTCCCCCGATCCGGGCGTACAAGGGGGACCCTGTCAGTCCCTCCCAGTCCGAGAGGTTGACGGATGTCGCGACCACCTCCACGAGCACCTGATTGGGGCCCGGCGATGGCGCCGGTATGTTCTCGACGCACAGTACGGAGGGCGGGCCGTACCGGTCGTAGACGGCGGCCCTCACGCCGATCGGCCTCTGACACTCATGCGCGGGGAGTTGGACATGCACGTCAGTGTAGGCCCGGGTGCCCTCGTGCTTACGGGAGGACGTGCCCAGCGGTTGTGAAGAGGCGGTACCACTCCTCACGGCTGAGCGGAATGTCGGACCCTGCGGCAGATTCCACCACTCGCGCGGGCTTGGTCGTCCCCAGGACCACCTGAATGTTGGCCGGGTGCCGGGTGATCCAGGCGACCGCGATCCCCGTGGGCGTGACCCCGTGGGCGGCGGCGATGTCATCGAGGGCGTCATTGAGCGGGCCGTAATTCTCCCGGTCGCCCACGAACACGCCGTCGAAGCTGCCGCTCTGGAACGGCGACCAGGCCTGCAGGGTGATGTCGTTCAGTCTGCTGTACTCGAGGAGCCCGTTGTCCCGAACAACGGACTGCTCCAGCCCGGCCATGTTGGCCGCGACTCCCTGAGCGATCAACGGCGCGTGGGTGATGCTCAGCTGCACCTGGTTGAAGGCCAGCGGCTGGTTGACCGAACGCTTGAGCAGTTCGATCACCCCGGGCGTCTGATTGGAGACACCGAAGTTGCGCACCTTTCCCGCGGCGTGCAGCACGTCGAACGCCGCGGCAACATCCTCGGGCTCGACCAAAGTGTCCGGACGGTGCAGCAGCAAAATGTCCAGGTAGTCGATGTTCAGCGCCGCGAGAGACTCGTCGACCGAGCGGAGGATGTGCTCCTTGGAGAAATCAAAAAAGCCCTGACGGATGCCGACCTTTGACTGAATGATGACCGCCTCACGCTCTGCGTCCGTGAACGTGACCGCGTCACCGAACCGCTTTTCGCAGCCGTGCGCGCCACCGTAGATATCGGCGTGATCAAAGAAATTGATGCCGGCATCCCGAGCGGTGCCGACGAGAGCGCGGATCTCCTGATCGTCCATTTCCGAGATCCTCATCATCCCGAGGATGACATTGGATGCCTGCAGATTCGTGCGGGGAGGGTTGAATATCTTCATCAAACCATCCTGCCCTACTTCAAATTTCTCAATCGGGACTCCTCCTGGGTTATCGCCTAGTTGGTGGTGAACCGACCTACTCGAAGAAGGCTTCCCGAAATAGACCGGCGGCGTTTGCGGACGAGAAGAAGTCCCGTCAGGAAGAGCAAAGTCGCGAGAACAATCGGTTGGCCCGGGTCGGCGCCCGTGACTGCGAGAGATCGACCAGCATCGACTGGCGGGCCGACTACCACGCCGACCTTCACTGTGACAGTGGCGGTGTCGCAATTGCCGTCAACGTCACAAACTTTGTAGGTGAAGGAGTCGGTGCCGGTGTAGCCGGAGTCGGGCGAATAAGTTACCTCGCCGGTATCAGGGTCAACATCGACGGTGCCGTGGGTGGGTCCGGCAACGATCGAAACTGAAGTCGGGTCAAGATCACCATCAAGGTCAGTGTCATTGCCGAGGACATCGATAACTAATGGTTTGCCGACAGTCGTGGTCACGTCGTTGTCTTCAGCAACTGGTGGCGTACTGGTTGCCGGAGGAGCCGTAACCCTGACTGTGACGATTGCGGTGTCGCAACGGTCTGTGGTGTCGCAGATCACATACGTAAACGTATCGGTCCCCGTGTACAACGAGTCCGCGGTGTATGTGATCTCACCAAGAACAGGGTCGACCGAGACGGTACCGTGTGATGGCGCCACAGTCACCGACACGGTCGTGACATCGAGATTGCCGTCGACGTCCGAATCGTTGTCCGCGACAGCGATCACTAAGGGGACACCGGACACGGCCGGCGAGCTGTCATCAACAGCGACCGGCGGAGACTGAACCACCGGAACTGCAGTGACGTTGAGGGTTACCGTGGCGGTATCGCACACCGGGCGCCCATCACAAATGCGGTACTCGAACGAGTCCGAGCCAACATACGACCCCGACGGCGTGTACGTGACAACACCCGTCGTCGCGTTGACCGACGTCGTCCCATGAGCGGGCGGTGTCGTGACAACGACGGATGTCAGATCCAGGTCGCCATCAACATCGGTGTCATTCGCCGGAACATCAACCGTCCGGGCCACACCAGAAGTCACCGCGATCGGCCCGTCATCAACAGCGACCGGCGGAGACTGGACCACCGGGACTGCGGTGACGTTGAGGGTTACCGTGGCGGTGTCGCACACCGGGCGCCCATCACAAATGCGGTACTCGAACGAGTCCGAGCCAACATACGACCCCGACGGCGTGTACGTGACAACACCCGTCGTCGCGTTGACCGACGTCGTGCCGTGAGCGGGCGGTGTCGTGACCGAGACGGANCGTGGCGGTATCGCACACCGGGCGCCCATCACAAATGCGGTACTCGAACGAGTCCGAGCCAACATACGACCCCGACGGCGTGTACGTGACAACACCCGTCGTCGCGTTGACCGACGTCGTGCCGTGAGCGGGCGGTGTCGTGACAACGACGGATGTCAGATCCAGGTCGCCATCAACATCCGTGTCATTCGCCGGAACATCAACCGTCCGGGCCACACCAGAAGTCACCGCAATCGGCCCGTCATCAACAGCGACCGGCGGAGACTGGACCACCGGGACTGCGGTGACGTTGAGGGTTACCGTGGCGGTGTCGCACACCGGGCGCCCATCA
>NZ_SOGN01000067.1 GCF_004403395.1 Cryobacterium cheniae | reverse complement strand
CCGTTGCATCGTGTTGAGTGTGGTAACCCAATCGATACCGGAGGTCCTCACCTTTTTAGCTCACGCCACGCTCACAACCTGTATGGGAACAACAACTAGAGCCATCGTGTGGTGTCCTTTGTGAGTTGCTTTAGTCGGTACTCACTGACCATCCCACGGTGGCTCTTCACGTTGACGTAGCAACACTCAGAAGCCGGAAACCACACCACTCACAGGGACGTCACCGAGGGCCGCCCCTCCGCGGGGTCGCACGGGAGATCCATACTCAGCGGTTCAGTGAGTTCGCTCGCGAGCCGCGCCGGGGCGTTTCTGTTGAAACCGGAGGGACGACGGCTTGACAATATCGACTTACGTCGATGTATACTCGAGCAATACATCGACAGTCGTCGATGTCCACGAGAAGAGGCACCGATGCATCCTGACCTGTTCATGATTGTGTACCGCCAGCAGGAGTGTGAGCTTGAGCAGCGGCTGCGACAGCGCCTGGCCATCGAGGAGCGTGGAACATTGCCGGGCGTGGCGGTGACAGATAAGTTCCGCAGCGTTATCCGAGCCGTAGCGCGGCTGCGCGAGCGGACGCGCTTCGCGGCGCCGGATGTGACCTGCTGCGCCGCCGCGTAGACCGGCCCGGAACTGCGGCACCCTATCTTCAGAACCCTTCGTAGATCGACCGCCATGCGGTGAGCATCCCGGCGGCGCATCGATCGCTGTCGACTTGTGGAAGGATAATCGGATGCCGACAGCGAATCTGCTTCCCGTTCGTGGCGTGTCCGATCCGGCGCTTAGTGCGCCGGTGCCGACATCCCTCACCGCTGATGCGGCAGTGAACTTGGCGCGGTCTCTCAAGGCGATTGCCGACCCGGCCCGGCTGCGGCTGATATCGATCATCGCCGCGCAGACCGGCGCCGAGGTCTGCAACTGTGACCTGATCGAGCCGCTCGGCCTCGGTCAACCGACCGTCAGCCATCACCTCAAGGTGCTGGTCGACGCCGGCATCCTCGCTCGCAAGAAACGCGGAACCTGGGCCGACTACAGGGTCGTCCCAGGCGCCCTCGATGCCCTGGCGAAACGGATCGTCCTTCGATAGCACGAACCGCTTATATCGATAGCAAGCACACACCATCCGAATGGAAGGAGAAGGTGCCCAGCTATCCAAGAGGGAGTTCGAGTGAGGATTGCGCCAATGGCTCGATCACAGTCAGGTCCTTCGAAAGATGCAGGCGGTGATTTTGAGCGCATTAGAGATTCGGTTTGAAACAGCGAGATTCAGCCCCACCCAGCGAAGGTTGAATCTCGAATGGTCAGTGCGTCGGCCTGAGCGCGTCCCCGATGGCGGTGAGGCGCGCGGGCACCGCCCGGTAATAGACCCAAGTACCCCGCTTGTCACACGTCACTAGGCCAACGTCACGTAGCAGCTTGAGGTGATGGCTGGCAGTAGCTGCGGTCTTGCCGATACCAGTGGCTACGTCGCACGCGCAGATCTCTTCAGCGTTGAGCAGCATCGTCATAATTTTTACCCGAGCCGGGTCGGCTAAGGCCTTAAACATCGTGGCTAATGATTCGGCCGCGTCGTCGGTGGCGGTGGCGATCGGGACGTCTGACAAGTCGAGCGCGGGCCGCAATCTCCGAGCTGAGTTTACGCCTGATGTCGGCGTAGTAAGGGATGCCGTGGTCATTGGGCCTGAGCCAATCTAGGTCGCCGAGCTGTCGGGATGGCTTCTAAAGCATAGTACGATAATCATCAAAGTCATGTTTCGATAAACATCGAAGTATTGGCAGGCGTCCTTGCGCGACATGACTTGGCAGTAATCGAGACGGAGGGGCCGCAGCTGAGCCAGCTCACAATGGGACGCCCAAGCAACCGTGCCGAAATCATCAGCTGGGCCAGCCAAATCTTTTCGCAGCGGCGAGCCCATCGTTCTCCAATGTTTTGACCCGCCTTGCTTCGATGCGCGGTACGCCACTATCTCCGAGCGGCACCGCGTGCTGTCCTGCCACTCCTATTTGAAAGAAAGAGAACATGTCCGGTTTGATAGAAATCTTCTCGCGCGTCGGAATCGATGTCTGGAACACGGTAGTGGGAAACTGGCCGTACCTTCTGGCAAGTGTCGTGGTCGCCTCAGCAATCCAAGTGTTTGTTGGTAACGATCGGCTCGCCCGCTGGTTGCGTGCCAGGACATGGCTGGCTGTGGTCGGGGCGGTGTCTCTCGGAGCGTTGACACCGTTCTGTTCCTGCGGGACTACTGCGGTCGTGCTTGGTGCCTTGGCCTCATCGGTGCCGTGGGCCCCGGTGGTTGCTTTCATGGTGGCGTCTCCATTGACTAGCCCGTCCGAATACTTGATGTCAGTTGGGCTATTCGGAGGCTCATTCGCCACGACGTTCTTCATCGCTGCTATCGTCATTGGCCTCATCGCGGGCGCATTGACTTCCGTTATTGAGCGGACCGGCGTTCTAGTGGGGCAGGCGCGCGTTCGAACGCCAGAAGGCGTGGATCACGCACAGACCAGTCGCCTTAGGGATAAAGCAAGCTCCCCATTAGCGGTCGCCGTTGAGGGCAGCCCTAATGCTCGAACCGATTTGGGCTTGCTCGAGCCAACTGTTACATCGTGCTGCACGCCCATTGCCACCGCAGTTCCGGCGTCGTCCGGCTGCGGTGACAGCTGCGAGCCGACTGCTGTACAGTCCAAGGCCCGGGAATTCCGGCAGGCGCTGGTCGTCAATGGGCGTCGCCTAACTGGCTTCTTCCTCGCGTTCGCCACCCTCGGGTACTTGCTCATTGAAATCATTCCGACACAGCTTCTGACGACCTACCTCGGCGCAGACTCGTTTTGGTCGGCGCCGATAGCTGCCACGCTCGGAATCCCGATCTACCTCAATAGTGACGGCTCGCTGCCTCTAGTCGCTTCGCTAATGAACGGTGGTATGGGACCAGGAGCGGCACTTGCATTTCTAATGACCGGGGCCGGAACTAGCGTCGGGGCCATCAGTGGCATGCTGCTCATCGCGCGCTGGAAGGTCGTGGCCATTGTCGTCGGCTCGTTATGGATTGGTGCAGTGGTGCTCGGCTATCTCGCGCCGCTCTGGTTGTAGAGCGATTCTTCGGCCGGATATTTAGTTCGGGTTGAATTCCTCGAAAACAGACTTTTCCAAATACAGCTGTTTTGCAGTCCGCCCGACAGCGGACTTCCGTAGTGGCGAGTAGCCCGAGTTGGTAGCGCTAGTCCAGGCACCTGGTGTGTTATCTCGTGACATCGTGGACACTAGATCTCACCACATCGCGGACGCTGGGTCTCATGGCTTCGTGTGTCCTGTCTCAACGCATCGTGAACGCTCGATCTCATGACATCGTGGACACGATGTCTCACAGCATCGGGAAACTCACGCCAGTGATAGTCCTGAGGATGAGCAATTCTCTTTCGCCACAGACGCGTGCCACAATCATGAACTACGACCCGACCCAGCCGCACGCGCTGTCGATCACCGGGTTCTGCCGCTCGCTGAAGATATCGCGCAGCGTGTTCTACAAGATCCGCGGGCGAGCTGCCCACGAAGCGGCTGCTGCGCTGCACCCACGCTCCCGCGCCCCGAAGGTCCCGGCCCGGCGCTATGGGCAGGTGGTCGTGAATGAGCTGGTGAAGATCCGCAAACAGCTCAAGGCTGATGGCTGGGATTATGGTCCCCGTTCGGTCTACTACGAAGGGCGAATTCCAGCGGTCATCGCAACACTGCTTGTTTAGCTGGATTTTAGTTCGTGGACGAGGAGCTCGGCTGGTGTTGTCCAACCGAGGCGTTTCCGGGGTCTGTTGTTGATCTTGGCGGCGACTACAGCGAGGTCGTCGGCGCTGTGTATGGCGAGGTTGGTGTGCTTAGGGAAGTACTGTCGCAGCAGTCCGTTCATGTTCTCGTTGGAGCCGCGTTGCCAGGGCTTGCCGGCGTGAGCGAAGAACACGCCGTCGGTGAAGAGGGATGCGATCTTGTCGTGGCTGGCCATTTCGGCGCCCTGGTCCCAGGTCAAAGTTCGCCGGAGTTCCTGCGGTAGTGCAGACATCGCGGTGATGAGCGATGCGTTGACTTCAGCTGCAGTGTGCCCGCCGGGGAGGTGGAGGAGGACGGCGTAGCCGCTCTTGCGGTCGACCAGGGTGCCGATCGCCGAACGGGTGCGCGTGCCGATGATGAGGTCTCCTTCCCAGTCTCCGAACCGCGACCTGTCGTTCACGACCTGGGGGCGGTGGTCGATCAAGGTCGCCGGTGCGATGAATCGTGGGGCACGTACTTCGGGGCGTCGTCGACGCTTGCGCAGTGGCCGGCCCGTGCGGAGATGGGGTGTCAATTTCCTGGTCAACCCGCTGTTTCCCGGCCAGTACAGGGCCTGGTAGATCGTTTCGTGGTCGACAGGTGGAATGGTGTTCCGGGCTCAACGTCTCCGGTGGTGAGGTCGTCCGTCGAGGCGTAGGTGCCAGCTAGGTCGGCATACGAAGCCGGCGTGTTTGCCGTCATGACCTCGTTGGTGATTGTGTTTGCGTCTTCGGCGGAGGGGTAGGGGTACTGCCAGATGAAACGGTAGAACGCCGTTGCTGTTTCCACGGCCCCGTAGGTCGTGTGTTTGGCGTCGGCTTGAGCAGCGAGGACCATGTTGACGTTTCGGTCTTGGCCACCGAGGCACCCGGTGGGTGCGACGTCGTCTCCAATACCCCCGGCACCAGCGGTGCTTGTGGGCGTCGGTGTGGGGGTGGCCGTGGCGGTGCTGGGTGCGGCGCCTGGTGTTGGGGTGGGGCGGGTGGCGGTGTAGGCGATACCTCCGCTGATGGCGACGACGAGGACGGTGGCCCCGATGATGATCGGCCAGCGGCTACGGCCGGATGCTGTGACCATTCGCATGGTGGGACTCCTTGGGGTGCGCGTTGGGGGTGTGGGTTAGCCGGCGAAGGAGAGGACGGCGCCGACGATGATGGCGAGGCCGGCGAGGGCGGCGAGGGAGATGCCGGCCCAGACGGCTTTCCGGCGTCCTTGGGCGTGTGCTTGTGGGTTGGGGTTGGTGTCTCCGGAGGCGCCGGCCATGGCGACGATTCCGAAGATGAGGAATCCGATGGCGACGAGGATGCCGATGGCCCAGAGGGCGGCGATGAGTTTTTGCCAGAGGGCGGTGAATTCGNAAGGAGAAGTCGGGCAGGATCCCGTCGAGGGGGTTCTCGATCGCCGCGTGGAGCAGGAGGTCGTGCATGGGGGTTAGGCCTTCCGGTTCTGTGTGGGTGCGGCGGAGACCGCGGTTTGCAGGGACCGGACCACGCTGGCGGCGGCTGCCACGAACGCGTCCCGGGTTGCAGGGTTGAGGCGGCTCAGGGTGAGTTGTCCGCGTTCGGCAATGTGGGCGTCGTAAGGGATCTCGTGCAGGGCAGACACGCCGGCCTGGCTCAGGAGCCGCTCGACTTCTTGGCGCACGGCGTTGTTCTCGGGGCGGCCGTCGGTGAGGCGGATGGCGATGGCCCGGTTGGCAAGCTCCGCGGAGGGCCCGCCCTCTGCCCGGAGCTCTTCGAGGAGTTGGATGGCTTCGAGGACGGAGTCGCCGGCGTTCATCACGGGGATTACGAGGACGTCGGAGACGGACACGGCGCCGCGGAATGCGGAGGAGGTGGGGACGTTGCCGGAGTCCATGACGCGGATGGAGTAGAAGTCGTCGATGACGTTGGAGACGGCGACGACGGATTCGCCGGTGAGGCGGTCGCGGCGGCCGGTGGATCCGATCACGGATGCGAAGGATGTTTGCGGGGCGGTGTAGCCGGCGAGGCGGCCGGCGGTGTGGACGTGGTCGACGTCGCGGACGAGTTCGCCGAGGCCGAGGAGGGGGTTGCCTTCGGCGCGGAAGTTCAGGGCGCCGGGGTCGTCGGAGACTTCGAGGATCGCGACCGATCCGCCGCGGATCGCGGCCAGCACTCCCCCGAGGAGCAGGGCGGTGGGAGTCTTGCCTGTTCCGCCCTTGGGGTTGTTCACCAGGACCGAGACCGCACGCGTCCAGGTCGCCTGCCGCACTGTCGTCTCGTGCGTAGTCCGCAGTTCCTTACAGCGCCGCTCCCCCAGCTCGGCTGCGCCCGGTCCGACCGGCAGTCCCAGGCTAGCCAGAGCACCACGGAACCCCGTGGTGGCCTTGGTCGGGGGGCTCGACGCGGACGCGAGGCCAGCGGCCGAGCCGCCAAAAAGGACAGAGGTGCTGGCTAGGTCGGTGAGCGTCGCGGACGGCACCGACGGGGCTTCCTGCATCGCAGGGGCCTCCCCCGGGGCGGGCGCGGAGGCTGGTGCTTCGAGGACTGGGCGGCGAGCGGACGCGGTGCTGTTGGCCTTGCGTAGTGGGGGCGCGGGGATCGTGTGGAGGGTGTCTTCCTCGATGTAGTCCCCGGCGCGGTCAGCCGCTCCAAAGACCTCGCTGGGGGCGGTGCGACCGGTGTCACTCATGGGCGGTATGTCCTCTCGAATTTCCACTAACTGGCACAGGGAATTAGGGAACCCCCCGAGGCCTCGACTAGTCTCTCGTCTTTTTTCTCTTGCACCCTCCTGAACGGGGGGTGTGTTCCGTCTGTGCGTCCGGTTATACGTGCCTGAATCACTGGGGGGCGTGGGTCGAATGGCCCGATCGCACGGATCTTCGAACGTAACGTCGGCCACCGACATCTGCGGATCGTTGCAGCTTGCACAGGTAAATAGATGCGTTTGCATTAACTCGAGTGCGGTCGTGGCGCACGTGCGAGAGGGGTGATCCACGCCAGAATTGAACGCATGGCCCGTGACGACAATCTGATGATGAAACATGCCCCTGACCGGGTGGCATTGTTCCAGGAACTGTTTTCCGCGCCCTCCCGTGTCCTGGTGCTCCGCGCCCTGCTCCGGAAGCCACTCAGCTACGCCGAGTTGTTCGACGTCATCGGCGACACCATGAGTCGGCCCGCGGTGCATGCGGCCCTGA
Organism: Cryobacterium cheniae; assembly: GCF_004403395.1. Classification (GTDB taxonomy): domain Bacteria; phylum Actinomycetota; class Actinomycetes; order Actinomycetales; family Microbacteriaceae; genus Cryobacterium; species Cryobacterium cheniae. The sequence goes on along the minus strand of NZ_SOGN01000067.1, from coordinate 1,229 downwards.
TCGATCTCCGGGGTATGGGCTATATCGAGGACGATGCCCCTGATGGGGTCGTGCGCCGGCCTCAGGGGACGAAGTTCACCGCGCGGCGGGACCTCGTCACCCGCGACTTCGGGCAGGTCCTCGAGTTCGTTCTGGGCTGACCACTCCCCCTTTGAGCAAGAGCATCGGGCCAGCGTGGTGCTCGACTTCGTCATAAGCTAATCATATAATGATTAGGGGTGACGGAGTCAACGATGGAAGAGGGCGGAGGTCGGGCAGAATGGCAGGATGCCCCGCTACGTGCGTCCCCCTCACGATGAACTCGTGGAGGCCGCGATCGACGCATTTGGAAATCGAGCTCGAGTGGCAATCCTCAAGCACATCCGCGAAAACGGGCCATGCACCCGCGCCGATGTCGCAACAGCGCTCAGCATCGCCCCGCCGACGGCGTCAAACCACCTGGCTGCCCTTGAGACTGCCGGACTCATCGAGTCCACTCCCCCGCGAAGCGAAGCCAGAAGCGGCCAGTGGGTGCGCTACACAGTCATCCCGGAACGCGTCACGGAGCTCTATGTCGCTCTTGGCGAATTCCTCGGACAGTCAAGACTTTAATCAAGCCGCTCCCGCGCGTCGCGCACTCTTGAATGGGTTTAACGACAAGATCGTTTCCATGGCCGTAGCAAAGGGAAGCAGGATTCGTCGGGACCACACCCCCACGGTGTTGTTCCAAACACGAGTCGACCCCGCGATCCGCGCGGAAGTCAATCAAGCCGCAGCCGCAAGTGGCGTTTCCACCGGTATCTACCTGGAAGCGTTGTTGCGCCTAACTCTCGCGGACCAGGGCCAACTGCCTGTCCTCGACCTCATTCGCGACCCCAAAGAGGAGTTGCTTATCCCAGCCGCTTAAACGAAAGAGCCCGTCGCTTTCGCGACGGGCTCTGCAAGTTTCGTAGCTCAAACCCTCTTCTGCTTGCCGGCGACGAGGTTGGAGCTAATCCAGATCAACAGCCCTCACGGGAGGTTTCTCTATGTCCCAGAGCATAGCGCACGTACTCCAGAATGCACCCGGAATTGTGTCCGGCGTGTCGGGCGTGTCCACTGAAGCGTGGACAGCCTGGGCTTTGACGCGCCGGATGAGTCCGCGTGATCAGGTCCGTGTGATGAAGCGCGACGCGTACGGGCGAGTGGACGAGAACAGTTACCCCCTGATCCACCGTGTTGGGCCAGCTGAACCTACGACGCCGTGGGCG
>NZ_SOGN01000051.1 GCF_004403395.1 Cryobacterium cheniae | reverse complement strand
CGCCCGCGGCTCCTGGCCGGCCGAGCGCCCGCCGCGCGGGAGCCGCTGGCTGACCGCCTTCGCGATCGGGGCCCTCGTCATGACTGCTCTGCCCGCGATCGCGGTGCTCGTCGGCGCGCTCATCGTCGGGGCGGCCATCGGCGACGCCGCCACCCTGGCCGACGCGGCGTGGCGAGCCGTCCTGGCCACCCCGCTCGCGGTCCTGGCCGCCGGGCTGGTCTATGCGCTGCTGGTGCTGGGCTCCGTACGCCTGCTCGGCGTGGGTCTGCGGGAAGGCTACTACCCGGTGCGCAGCCGGATCGGCTGGCAGGTCTGGATGACCGAGCGCATCCTCGACGGCGCCCGCACGCTCCTGTTCCCGATCTACGCGAGCCTGCTCACCCCGATCTGGCTGCGCCTGCTCGGCGCGAAGGTGGGTGCCGGGGTGGAAGCCTCCACCGTGCTGCTCATCCCCGCTCTGACGACCATCGCCCCCGCCGCGTTCCTGGCCGACGACACCATGGTCGCCTGCTACGAACTCGGCGGCGGCTGGTTGCACATCGGGCCGGCCAAGATCGGCCGCCGGGCCTTCCTCGGCAACAGCGGCATCGCGGGCGCCGGCCGCACGGTGCCGCGCAACGGGCTCGTCGCGGTGCTCTCCTCCACGCCGCGCAAAGCGAAGCGCGGATCGTCATGGCTGGGCAACCCGCCCGAACGGCTGCGCCGCACCACGACGGATGTCGACGAAGCCCGCACCTTCCACCCGCCGGCCCGGCTCGTCACCTGGCGTGCGCTGTGGGAGCTGCTCCGCATCGTGCCGGTCATCGCCACGGCCCTGATCGCCCTCGGTGTGCTCGTCGCCCTCGAGGGGCTCTGGCTCACGGTCGGACTGGGGTGGACGATCACGCTCTCAGGCCTGGTGCTGCTGGCCGCGGGGGCCGTCGCCGCCCTGGTCACCACGGCCGCGAAGTGGATGCTGGTCGGCCGGATCGACGCCACCGAGCATCCGCTGTGGTCGTCGTTCATCTGGCGCAACGAGGTGTCGGACAGCTTCGTCGAGATGGTCGCCCGCCCCTGGTTCGCGGCGAAGGCGGCCGGCACGCCGGCGCTCGCCGTGTGGCTGCGCACCCTCGGCGCGCATATCGGGCACGGCGTCTGGTGCGAGTCCTACTGGCTGCCGGAGGCGGACCTGGTGACCATCAAGGACGGCGCGACGGTGAACCGGGGCTGCGTGGTGCAGACGCACCTGTTCCACGACCGCATCATGCAGCTCGACCGGGTCACCCTGGCTGCGGGGGCCACGCTCGGGCCGCACAGTGTGATCCTGCCGGCCGCGGGCATCGGCGAGGGCGCCACCGTGGGTCCGGCCTCGCTGGTGATGCGCGGGGAACGCGTGCCGGCCGGATCGGTGTGGTCGGGCAATCCGATTTCGCCGTGGCGCAGCCGGCCATGGCAGACTTGACGCCGACCATGCCACGCACCTCGCCCAAAAGCCCGCCCAAAAGCCTCGCCCCGCTGCCGCCCAAACCAGCGCTCGGTCCGGCCGGCGCCACCGCCCCGGCCCCCGGCCACGGCGCCGCCACCGCGGGAGACCCCTACCTCCCGGGCAATGGGAACGGCGGCTACCTCGCCCTGCACTACGACCTGGACCTCGACTACCGGGTGTCCACCAACCAGTTACGGGCCACGGCGACCGTGCAGGCCCGCGCGTCGATGCGGCTGCACCGGTTCAGCCTGGATTTCGCCGGCCTCACGGTGGACCGGGTCACCGTCAACGGGGAGCGGGCGGTGAGGACCAGCCAGAGCGCGCGCAAGCTCACCATCACGGTGGCGACGACGATCGAAGCCGGTGAGCCGTTCGAGGTGACCGTGCGGTATCGCGGAGCGCCGCATCCGTTGAAGAGCATCTGGGGTGAGGTCGGCTGGGAGGAGCTCGACGACGGTGTGCTCGTGGCCGGCCAGCCCACCGGCGCGGGGTCGTGGTTCCCGTGCAACGACCACCCGAGCAACAAGGCCTCGTTCCGCATCCGGATCAGCTGCGAAGACCCCTATACGGTCGTGTCGAACGGTGCCTTGATCGCCCGGGCGACCCGGTCGGGACGCACCAGCTGGACCTACGAGGTGAAGGAGCCGATGGCCACCTACCTGGCCACGGTGCTGATCGGCCGGTATCGACGCTCCGACCTCGCCGCCGCCCCGGTGGCCCAGCGCATCTTCTACCCGGCGAACCTCGCCCGGGAGGTGGCGGTGGACTTCGCCCGGCTTCCAGAGATGATCGCGGTTTTCGCCGACCTGTTCGGCCCCTACCCGTTCGACGCCTACTCCGTCGTGGTCACCGACGACGAGCTGGAGATCCCGCTCGAGGCCCACGGTCTCGCCATCTTCGGTCGAAACCACGTCGACGGCGCGCACGGCAGCGACCGGTTGATCGCCCACGAGCTGGCCCACCAGTGGTTCGGCAACAGCCTGACCCTGGTGCGGTGGCAGGACATCTGGCTGCATGAGGGGTTCGCCTGCTACGCCGAGTGGTTGTGGGCGGAGGCCGGCGGAGGACTCCCGGCCGATGCGAGCGCCGCCGTGCACCGGGCCGAGATCGAGGCGATGCCGCGCGATATCGTCATCGGCGAACCGGGCCCGCAGGACATGTTCGACGACCGAGTCTACAAACGCGGCGCCCTGGCGCTGCACGCGGTGCGCCGGTCGCTCGGCGACGACGCCTTCTTCGGCGCCGTGCGCGCCTACACGCAGGCGCGCCGCAACGGTTCCATCACCACGGAGGATCTCGTCGAGTTCTTCTCCGTGCACACCGGCAGCGGCGACATCCGCCGGATCGTCGACCGCTGGGTCTACCGGAGTGCCCTGCCCAAGCTCTAGGCCGTACCGTTCCCGTGGTGACGGATGTCGTCAGCCGGCACCACGCACACGGTCGGCCCGCCCGCGGCGAGTCCGCCCTCGGCGAGCACGGCGACCGTCCCGACGAGTCCGGGTCCAGGGTCGATGCCGCGGAGCCGGATCGCATCGACGGGGACGCGGGTGCCGCGCCAAGCGTCGAGGCGGGGCGTGCCGAGGCCCCGCCGGCCGGGCAGCGAGACGGCCAGGTCGCGCGGGTCCACCCGGAGTCCGTCGCCCGTGCACTTCAGCACCGCCTCCTTGGCGGTCCATAACCGGGCCCGCGCTCCGGCGGCGTCGGAGGGGGAGAACTCGGCCAGGGCGGCGAGCTCCGTCGGCCCGAACGCGACCGCGTCGAACGCGACCGCGTCGAACCCGCCCCGGGAGACGGCCGCGACGCTCTCGATGTCGACCCCGACCGGGCCGAGGAATGTCAGAGCGAACGCCACGCGCCCGCCGGCGCGACCGAGGCTGACGTGCAATGCGCGGGAGCCGGCGACACAGCCGGACGCCATCGCCACCAGCGGGCGGCCGTGGTCCCGGCCCCCGCAATGCGGGCAGCTGCGTTCGATGTGCACGGTGGCCGGATCAACACCGAGCAGCCAGGATGCCGCGGCAGCCAGGAACCGCCGCTCGGCGGCATCCGTTGCCCCGCGGGGAGCCACGACGAGGAAGACGTCGCCGGCTCGCTCAGAGGTCACGCCCCCAACCTACCGCGCGCCGCCGGCGGCGGTCAGCGGGCGGCGCGCCCGGTGCGACACTGGTACCTGGTATCTAAGGAGAGCGCGTGGCACTGATCGACAACGCTGTGTATGTGAACGGCAGGCGGGCGGCGAACCCGCAGACGCTCGACGAGACCTTCGAGGTGATGAAGGCCCACAGCGGCTTCGGCTGGATCGGGATGTACCGGCCCTCACCCGTCGAGGTGCGCTCGGTCGCGGCCGAATTCAGCCTGCACCACCTTTCGGTCGAAGACGCGCTGAAGGGCCACCAGCGGGCCAAGCTGGAGCGCTTCGACGACATCCTCTTCGTGGTGCTGCGGCCGGCCCGCTACCTCGACCAGGAGGAACGCGTCGAGTTCGGCGAACTGCACGTCTTCGTGGGCCCGGACTTCGTGGCCACCATCCGCCACGCCGAGTCTCCGAATCTCGCCCTGGTGCGCGAGCGCATGGAGAAGACGCCTGAGCTGCTCGCCCTCGGGCCGGAGGCCGTGCTCTACGCCATCCTCGACCAGGTCGTCGACGAATACGGGCCGGTCGTCGCCGGGCTGGAGAACGACATCGACGAGATCGAAAACCAGCTCTTCGACGGCGACCAGGCCGTCGCACGGCGCATCTACGACCTCTCCCGGGAAGTGATCGAGTTCCAGCGCGCGACGCAGCCGCTCGTGGGCATGCTGGAGTCGCTGCAGAAGGGCTACGCCGCCCACGCCGTCCCCGCGGAGCTCAGCCACCACCTGCGGGACGTGCTCGACCACACCCTGCGCGTGGTCGAGCGCGGCGACGCATTCCGTCAGCTGCTCGAAAACGCCCTCACCGTGCACAGCACCCTGGTCACCCAGCGCCAGAACGAGGAGACCCGGCGGCTGACCGAGACCAGCGTCGCCCAGAGCGAGGAGGTCAAGAAGATCTCCAGTTGGGCCGCCATCCTCTTCGCGCCCACCCTGGTGGGCACGATCTACGGCATGAACTTCACCCACATGCCCGAGCTCACCTGGGTGTTCGGCTACCCGTTCGCCCTCGCCCTGATGCTCGTGATGGGCGTCGGCCTCTACGGCGTGTTCAGGAAGAACGGATGGCTGTAGCCGGCTCCGCAGCCGGCTACGGCTGCAGGGACCGCCAGGCATCGACCTCGGCAGCCAGGGCCGCCTTCTCCCCGAGGGTCAGGAACGACGCCTCGATCCCGTTCCGGGCGAGCAGGGCCAGGCGGTCCGGTCCCAGGCCGAACTCCGTGTCGAGCGCGGCCAGGTTGTCGTCGATGTACCCGCCGAAGTAGGCCGGGTCGTCGGAGTTGACGCAGACGAGGAGACCCCGGTCGAGCATCCGCACGATCGGGTGGTCGGCGAGGGTGTCGATCACGCGCAGCCGCACATTCGAGAACGGGCAGACGGTGAGCGGGATGCGGTCCCGCACCAGCCGGTCGAGCAGTGCCTCGTCTTCCAAACTGCGGATGCCGTGGTCGACGCGTTCCACCCCGAGCAGGTCGAGGGCCTGCCAGACGTAGTCGGGCGGCCCCTCCTCGCCCGCGTGCGCCACCAGGCGCAAACCGTGAGCGCGGGCCAGGGCGAAGACCTCGGTGAAAAGCTCCGGGGGATACCCGACCTCGGCCGAGTCCAGCCCGATGCCGTCGATCGGCACCCCGCCGGCCAGGATCTCGCGCAGGATCTGCAGCGCCTCGGCGGCCGGACGGTCCCGGAGGAACGTCACGATCAGCTTCGTGCTGATGCCCCAGTCCTTGACCGCGCCGTCCAAAGCGTCGCGCACCCCGGCCAGGGCGGTGTGCAGCGGGACCCCCCGGCTCGTGTGCGCCTGCGGGTCGAAGAAGATCTCCGCATGCCGCACCCCGGCGGTGCGGGCGCGGGCCAGGTAGGCGCGGGTCAGGTCGGTGAAGTCGATCCGCTCGCGCAGCACGTCCAGGGCCCGGTAGTAGAGGTTCAGGAATGACTGCAGGTCGGTGAAGTCGTACTGGGCGCGCAGCTCCGCCAGCGATGCCCACGGCAGGGTCACCGCGTTCCGCGCGGCCAGCTCGAAGAGCAGCTCCGGTTCGAGGGTTCCCTCGATGTGCAGGTGGAGTTCGACGAGGGGGAGTTTCATTGCACCATTCTCGCCGAGGCGAGCCGAATCGATGACGGCCGCACCTGCGTCCGCAACCCCCGATTGGGGTCGATTCGGGCCCGAATCCGCGCAATTCCGGGCTGCCTACCGGGGAATCGGAGGTGCGTGAATTAGGGTGTCGAGTGTGTGGCGCCTCGATAAGAAACTAGATGACGACGGCATCCTGACGGAAATTCAGGATGCTCCGCCCGCCGACCCGCACGATTCTGCGGCTCCGCACGCGGTCAGCCTGGGCGATCCGTCCCTCACCGTGGGCAACGTGGCCGACCCCGTCTGGCAGCGCTGGCGTGACGAACTCGCCGAGGTGGGCGGGCGTTCCCCGCTGCTGCACTTCAGCGACGGACCCCGCACGCGGATCGAACTCAGCGCCACCCACCCGGGCGGCCTGCCCCAGTTCATCACCGGCAAGACGACGCTGCTCTCCAACCTGATCCGGGACGAGCTGGCCCTGCGGAACGCCAGGCTGGCGGCCGGCGAGATCACCCAGAAGGGCATCGAACTGCGCTCCATGCGCGGCATCGAGTCGGTGCACCTCGCCATCGGCCTCGCCGAGTGGCGCCACAATGATGTGGACTACAGCGCCCCCGTGCTGTTGCGCCCGCTCGCCATCCGCCGCTACGGGCGCGACTTCGAACTCAAGCTCAAGGGGCAGCCTTTCCTGAACCCGGAACTGGCCCGGGCGCTGAAAAACCAGTTCGAGATCGTTCTGGATGCCGACGCGTTCGTGGCGCTGGCCGTCACCAACGGCGCCTTCAAACCGCAGCCCGTGATCGACCGGTTGCGCGGCCTCACCTCGCACCTGCCCTGGTTCAACGTGGTGCCGCGGCTCGTGGCCTCCTCCTTCGCGGACGTGGGCCGCGCCCTCGCCGCCGACGCGGCCAGCCTGGACCACCCGCTGCTCGACGCGATCGGCGGCAACAGCACCGCTCGCCGCGCCATCGAGACCGCGTACAACCCCGTCGTCCCGATCGGCCAGGATTCCCGGCCGCCGTCCACCGACACCCTGCTCCTCGACGCCGACTCCGAGCAGGAGAACGTCGTCGCGCAGATCGCGGCCGGCAACTCGCTCGTCGTGAAGACCCTCCCCGGCACCGGCGGCACGCAGACCATCGTGAACGCGATCGGCTCGCTGATCGCGCAACACAAGCGCGTTCTCGTGGTCAGTGCCCGCCGGTCCAGCCTCGACGGCATCGCGCACCGGCTGGTGCAGGTGGGGCTGCCCGGGGTCGCCGTGACCCCGCGCACCCTGCGGCGGGACCTGATCCAGTCGATCACCCGCAACGAGAAGGCCACCCAACCCCTGGTCGGCGACGTCGACGACGCCCTGGTGCGCCTGCGCAAGGTGCTGCTCGACTACCGGTCGGCGCTCACCCGCCGCGACCCGGCACTCGGCGTGTCCGTGCTCGACGCCCTCGGCGAGCTGGCCCGTCTGGCGCAGCTCCCCGCCCCGCCCTCGACCACGGCTCGGCTCGACCGCCACGCGCTCGAACGCCTGGCCCAGAACCGGCCGACCGCCGCCGCCACGCTGATCAAGGCGGCCGCGCTCGGCGAATTCCGGTACGGCCCGGGCGACTCGCCCTGGTACGGAGCCTCCTTCACCTCCACGGCCGACGCCTCGGCGGCGCACCAACTGGCCAAACGGGTCAACCAGGTCGAACTCCCGCGCCTGCTCGAGCGGGCCGCCGGCCTCGTCGGCCAGACCCGCCTGCGCCCCTTCGAGACCATCGCCGAACTCGGCGTGTACCTGCGGCTGCTGCTCGACATCCGGGAGACGCTCGACAAGTTCCAGCCCGCCGTCTTCGACCGGTCCCTGACCGAGCTGATCTCCGCGACCGCGTCCCGCCGGGAGTCGCCCGAGATGACCGGCGCCAACCGTCGTCGCCTGCGCAAGCTCGCCGTGGAATACCTGCGCCCCGGCGTGCACGTGAGCGACATGAACGAGTGCCTGCGCCGCATCCAGCAGCAGCGCACCCTGTGGCAGCGCTTCGTCGTTGCCGGTGTCACCCCCGAGGTGCCCGTGGGCATCTCGGATGTGCACGTGGCCTACCAGCGCGTTGCGGAAGACCTGGCGAGCCTCGACATCCCGCTCGGAGCGGCCGGAACCACCCGGCAGCTGTCGAACCGGCCGGTGAAGGAACTCATCTACGCGATCTCCGGCCTGGCCGCCGAGAGTGAGGTGCTGGCGAACCTGCACGAGCGCACCGCCCTGCTCGCCACCCTGCGCGAACACAATCTCGACCCGCTGATGACCGACCTGTCCGAGCGCCACGTGTCCGAGAAGGACGTCGCCGACGAGCTGGAGCTCGCCTGGTGGCAGTCCGTGCTCGAGACCATGCTCAGCGGCGACAAGGCCCTCCTGAACGCCAACACTCAGGTTCTCGACCGACTCGAGGCCGACTTCCGCCTGGTCGACGAGGCCCACGCCTCGACCACCGGGCAGCTGCTGGCGTGGCTGCTCGCCGAGACCTGGAAAATCGGCGTCGTCGACTGGCCCGAGGAGGCCGACAACCTGCGGCGCCTGCTGCGCGCCGACCGGGCCACCCCGACCCGCCTGCACAAGGCGGCCCCGCACCTGGGCCGCGTGCTCGCCCCGGTCTGGCTGGCCTCACCCTACGAGGTTGCCGGGCTCGACGACCTGATGAGCTTCGACACCGTGCTGCTCGTCGACGCCGGCGCCACCACCCTGGCCGAGAACGTCGGCGCCATCCGTCGCGGCCGGCAGATCGTCGCGTTCGGCGACCCGGTCACGCAGACGCCGTCGTCGTTCGAGGCCGGCATCACGGCCGCCGCGGACGACAAGCCGGTGCAGGAGACCAACGTCGACGCCCTGCACGCCGACTCGGCCCTCGCCCGTCTCGGCGAACTGCTGCCGACCCTCACCCTGACCCGCAGCTACCGTGCCGGCGGCGAAGACCTCGCGGAACTCGTCAACCACCGGTTCTACGGCGGACGGATCGACTCCCTGCCCTGGGCCGGCAGCTACCTCGGACACGGAAGCCTCACCATCAACTACGTCGCCGGCGGACACGGTATGCCCGACGCCGACTCCGGGGCCGTGGAGAGCGTCGACGCCGAGGTGGCCAAGGTCGTCGAACTCGTCATGGATCACGCCGTCAAGCGCCCGAAGGAGTCGCTGATGGTGATCACGGCCAGCGCGCGGCACTCCGTGCGCGTGCACCAGGCCGTGCTGTCCGCCTTCTCCAAGCGCACCGACCTCGCCGACTTCATTTTGAAAGACCGGGCCGAGCCGTTCACGGTCCTCACCCTCGAGCAGGCCGTGGCGCAAAGCCGCGACCGGGTCATCTTCTCCATCGGCTACGGCCGCACCCCGCACGGCCGGCTCCTGACGAACTTCGGTTCGCTGGGCGAACCGGGCGGCGAACGGCTCCTGGCCATCGGCATGACCCGTGCCCGCCGCGCCATGGACATCGTCTCCTGCTTCCGCCCGTCCGACATCGATGAGGACCGCCAGCGCCACGGCATCCTCGCTCTCTCCCAGGTGCTCAGCGAGACCGAGGCGCGCCGCAACGAGGCGCAGGTTCCCGACGCGAGCGAGGCCATGCTGGTCGACCTAGCCCGCCGTCTGGAACGGCTGGGCCTCACGGTGTCGCTCGGGCACCGCGGCAAGCTGGCCCTGGCCGGGTCGCACGCGGGCCGCGCCGTCGTCGTCGAAACGGATGCCGTGGTCGGCCGGTCGAGCCTACGCGAGTCCCTGAGGCTCCGCCCGGAAGTGCTGCGCCGCCTCGGCTGGCACTACCTGCGGGTGCACAGCTTCGAACTCTTCAGCAACCCGGATGCGGTGGCCGCCCGCGTGGCCGCCCTCGCCGGAGTGACGGCGCCGCCGCGCTCCGGAGCCGGGACGACGGCATCCGGTGCACCGGCGCACGGCGCGAGCGCGCCCGGGTCGTCGGGCCCGGTGCGCCGGCCCGGTGCCTGAGCGCGTCGTGCCCGAGAGGGATGGTCTCGACACGCCCGATCACCGGGACCCGGTCGACGACGGGGATGCATCCGTTGTTCCTCGGCAGTCGGTCGTCAAGTCGGCCGGCAAATCCCGGCGCGCCCGGCTGACCCCGGCGCCCGACACCGACCCGGATCCGCACCCGCCGGTGCTGCGTGAGGAAGGCGGCGTCGTGCCCGCCGATCCCGCGGGACCGGGCGCTCGGGGCGTCAACGACGACCGGCTCCGTCAGGACCGCCCGCCGCACTGGTAGCCGGTCCCGGCCGGCACGGCGGTCGGGCTCTGTTCTACCGGGTGTGTTTCGGACCCTGGTCGAGTGTCGCGCCGGCGGCCAGCAGGTCGCGGATGTCGGTCAGGAGGTCGAGCTCGGTCGTGGGGGCAGCGGCTCCCTCGGCCGCGGCGGGAGCCGCTGCTGCGCGGCGACGCTCCTGCGCCTCCTTGAGGTGGTTGAGCGGCATCACGAAGACGAAGTAGACGACGGCCGCGACCAGGAGGAAGTTGATGACCGCAGCCAGCACGAGTCCGAACGACAGCTCCCCGCCGCCGGGAAGCCCGATGACCATGGCCTTGGCCAGGCTCTTCGAGTTGAAGATCGCCGCGATCAGCGGGTTGAAGAGGCCCGTGACGATCGCGTTGACCACCGCGGTGAACGCGGCGCCGATGACCACGGCGACCGCGAGCTCGATGACGTTGCCGCGCATGATGAATTCTTTGAAGCCCTGGATCATACGGATACTCCGTTGGTGGTTTCGGCGCCAGGGAAGGCGGAGGGTGCGGTGATGGAGGGCGCTAGGAAGTCTTCGCGGCGGCCGTGCTGACGGCGCTCGTGCTCGCCGCTTTCGCGGGCGCCGAGCTGCCCATTGCGGGGGCGGCGGACTTCTCGCTGGAAGAGCTGGAGCCGGAATCGCCCGACTTCGGCTCTGACTTCTTGTCTGACTTCGTCTCGGAGGTCTTCGACGAACGCTCGAGGGAGCGCTTCGCATCCGACCGGGCGTCGTTGCTGTAGAAGCCGGACCCGCTGAAGGTCACGCCGATCGACGAGAACACCTTGCGCAGCTTGCCGCCGCAGGCGGGGCACTCGGTGAGAGTGTTGTCGGTGAATGCTTGCTGGATGTCGAACGCGGTGTCGCACTCGGTGCAGCGGTAGGAATAGGTAGGCACTGTAACTCCGATGGGGGAACCGGCCCGCAGGCCGGAGTCTCCGATTATGAAATGACTTTCGTTGAGCGGGAAAGGAGGGGGGGGGATCAGAACGCGATGATGCGCGTGGGGGTGACCAGGCCGTCGACGGGCTGGTCGTGCACCTCGCGGGGTACCTCGTCGACGAACTCGTTGTCGAAGATGACGGCATACACCGGGGGGCACTTCTCCATCGAGCCGAGGGTCTTGTCGTAGTAACCGCGACCCCAGCCCATGCGCAGCCCGGTCGCATCGACGGCGGCGGCCGGCACGATGATCAGATCGACGTCGTTGATCGCGATCGGGCCGAGCAGGCTGCCCCCTGCCTCGGGGGCACCCGAGAGACCTTCGAATTCGGTCTGGTCCTCGCCGACGGTCCAATCGAGGAGGCCGTCGTCGCGGGACACCGGGAACAGCACCCGGACGCCCTGGGCCTCCGCCCAGTTCACGAACGGCCGGGTGTCCGGTTCGTTGCGGGACGACAGGTAGCAGGAGATGGATCGGGCCGACAGGTCCAAGGCTATGCTCTGCAGATTCTGGGTGAATCCGGCCGTTGCGGCCTCCCGCTCGACCGAGGTCAGGTTCTGGCGGCGCTCGCGCAACTCGGCGCGAAGCGCGCGCTTTCGGTGACCGATGTCGGAGTCCATATAACTCATCTTAGATGCCGATATGGTGGGGACCATGGGGACATCAATTACCAAAGCCGTCATTCCCGCCGCAGGACTGGGCACTCGCTTTCTGCCGGCCACGAAGGCCATGCCGAAGGAGATGCTGCCGGTTGTCGACAAACCGGCCATCCAGTATGTGGTCGAGGAAGCCGTGTCCGCGGGCCTGACCGACGTGCTGATGGTCACCGGGCGCAACAAGAACGCGCTGGAGAATCACTTCGACCGCATGACCGAGCTCGAGGCGATCCTGAAGAAGAAGGGTGACAGCAGCCGGCTGGAGAAGGTCAACCACGCCACCGAACTGGCCGACATCCACTACGTGCGCCAGGGGGACCCCCTCGGCCTCGGTCACGCTGTGCTGCGGGCCAAGATGCACGTCGGCAAGGAGCCCTTCGCAGTCCTGCTCGGAGACGACATCATCGACGACCGCGACCCGCTGCTGGCGAAGATGATTGCGGAGCAGGGCAAGCGCAACACCAGCATCATCGCGCTGATGGAGGTCGAGCCCTCACAGATCAGCCTCTACGGCGCCGCCGCGGTCGAGGCCACCGACGACCCCGATNCGAACCTGGCCATCATCGGCCGCTACGTGCTGCGCCCCGAGGTCTTCGACGTGCTCGAGCACACCCAGCCGGGCAAGGGCAACGAGATCCAGCTCACCGACGCCCTGCAGGAGATGGCGCTGAACCCGGAGGCCACCGGCGGCGTCTACGGGGTCATCTTCCGCGGCCGCCGCTATGACACCGGCGACCGCCTCGACTACATCAAGGCCATCGTGCAGCTGGCCGTGGACCGCGAGGACCTCGGACCGGACCTGCGGCCCTGGCTGCACGAATTCGTCGCCACGCTCGACTAGGAACCAGGACACTGGCGGTACATTGAGGAAAGACCATTTCGGGATTGAGTAGACGGGCACACTGTGGCGATCGCACTGCCGACGCTTCATGAGGGACCCGTGACCCTGCGGCCGATCCGATTGCGCGACGATCGCATCCTCGACCGTTCCCTGATGGAGAACCGGAGCTGGCTGCGCACCTGGGAGGCCACCAGCCCGTACGCGCCGATGTCCTTCGACACCCGCTCCAGCATCCGCAGCCTGCTCGCGCACTCCCGCGCCGGCAGCGGACTGCCGTTCGTGGTCGAATATCAGGGCGAGCTGGCCGGTCAGCTCAACGTGTCGTCGATCACCTGGGGCTCCCTGTCCTCAGCCACCATCGGTTACTGGGTGGGCGAGGAATTCGCGGGCAAGGCGATCACGCCCACCGCCGTGGCTCTGGCCACCGACTACTGCTTCGGCCAGCTCGGGTTGCACCGGATGGAGATCTGCATCCGGCCCGAGAACGTGCCCTCGCTGCGGGTCGTGGAGAAACTCGGCTTCCGCTACGAGGGTCTGCGTCGCCGATATATCCATATCAACGGCGACTGGCGGGACCATTTCTGCTTCGGCCTGGTGGCCGAGGAAGTGCGCCAGGGCGTGCTGAACCGTTGGCAATCCGGCCGGGTGCCGGTCGACGCCGCCCGGGTGACGGACGCCGACCGGGCCGCGGCCGCGCAACCGTTGCCGGTGAGTGACCGATGAGTCCGATAATTGCCCGTGACACACCCTCGATAATCATCCTCGTAAGCCTGCGGCGCTCCTACCTTAGAGACTATGAGTAGCGAGGTCCTGGGCGGGGGAGTGATGATTGCGGTCGCGGCTGCCCTGTGGGTGACCTACCTCATGCCGACCTGGGCGCGCCGCCGCCAGTATCTCACCACCGAGCGCAACGCCGTTCGACTGCAGCAGACCATGCGCATTCTGGCCGAGACATCCGAGGTGCCCCAGCAGGTGCGGCTCGAAGCGAACGCCCGAACCGTCGTGACCCAGCGCAAGCTGCTGGCCCAGGCCGAAGACGATGCCCGGGCCGAAGCGAAGGCCGTGACGGATGCCGCGGCGTCCGCCCGCCGCTCCGCCGCGGCCCTGGCCGCCGCGAACCGTGCCGCCGCCGCCCGGGATGCGGCCGGTCAAGCCGCCGCCGTTCGTGCC
>NZ_SOGN01000064.1 GCF_004403395.1 Cryobacterium cheniae | reverse complement strand
CGCTTCCGCTTCCGCCGCCGTCGGCGCCCCCGCCGGCGGTGTCCACCCGCCGAGGTCGAGCACGCGCGCGACGCCGCCCGCGGTGAGCGGCGCCGGGTCGATCAGCGCGAAGTGCACATGCGCGTCGAGAAAACCCGGCAGCACGGTCAGGCCGGCCGGCCCACCCGGCCCGGCCGGCGCCGACCCGCCCGGCCGGCCCCCGGTCATCCGTGCCTCATGTGCCGAGTTCGGTGCGCACGGCGAACAGCTCGGGGAAAAAGGTCAGCTCGAGCGCCTTCTGCAGAAAGGCGGCGCCGCTCGACCCGCCGGTGCCGGTCTTCATGCCGATGATGCGCTGCACGGTCTTGAGGTGCCGGAACCGCCAGAGCTGGAAGTTGTCCTCCAGGTCGACGAGTTCCTCGCAAGCCTCGTAGGCACCCCAATGCTCGCTCGCGTTCTCGTAGATCTCGCGGAACGTGGCCACGAGTTCCGGATGCAGCACCCACGCTTCCGTGACGTCGCGCTCCAGCACGGATGCCGGGATGGAGAACCCCTGCCGGTGCAGGTAACGCAGGAACTCGTCGTAGATGCTGGGAGCTTCGAGCATCTCGGAGAGGAGCGCGTGCGCATCCGGGTCGTTTTCGAACACGCTCAGCATGCGCCGGTTCTTGTTGCCGAGCGCGAATTCGACGGCCCGGTACTGGTACGACTGGAACCCGGAGGAGTTGCCCAGGAAGTGCCGGAATTCGGCGTATTCGCTGGGCGTGAGCGTGGCCAGAACCGACCACTGCTCGGTCAGGGTGCGCTGGATGTGCTTGACCCGGGCGATGCATTTGAGGGCCGGGGCGACCTGGTCCTGGCGGAGGAACGCGGCCGCGGCGCGCAACTCGTGCAGCACGAGCTTCAGCCACAGCTCGGTGGTCTGGTGCTGGATGATGAACAGGAGCTCGTCGTGGTGCTCGGGCGCGCTGACCGGCTTCTGCGCGCCGAGCAGGGTGTCCAGATCGAGGTAGGAGCCGTAGCTCATCCGCTCCCGGAAATCGGTCACGATCTCGGGATCGAACTCGCGGGTGTTGTGCTCGACCGGCATGGTGCTCCGTTTCATTCGGGGGCTGACTGCATTCTGCGGGACAGGCCCCGCCCGGCGCAACCGGCTGGCACCCGGCTGGGGGTCGTGGAGGTCAGCCTCCGCGACGCCAAGGTTCGGGTCGTAGAATCGAGTTCATGAATTCGCCCGAATCGACCCCGCAGGATGGGGCGCAGCCCCGACGGCGTGACGCCCGGCAAAACCGTGAGCGTCTCCTCATCGAGGCGCGGGCGCTGATCGCCGTGCATGGTGTGGACGCCTCGCTGGAGGAGATCGCCCGCCGCGCCGACGTGGGCGTGGCCACGCTGTACCGCAACTTTCCCACCCGGGACGACCTCGTGAGGGCCCTGCACGACATCTCCCTCGCCGAGCTGGCCTCGGTGCGCGACGAGATCGCCGCCGCCCCCACCGCGTGGGACGGCATCGTCGTCTACACCGAACGCGTCGCCGAGTGGCTGGTCGCCGACCCGTCGCTGCCGCCCATCCTCAAGCGCATGGAGACGATCGACCCGGCCCGCGGCAAGGCCGCCTCGTTCAGGGCAGTGCTGTCGGGCCTCGTGACGCAGGCCAAACGTGACGGTGACCTTCGAACGGATGTCGATGCGGTCGACCTGGCGGTCCTGGTCACCATGGTGGGTTCACTCGGCACCCTCGGCGGCGGCTACACCGGCCAGTGGCGGCGCCAGCTGTCGATCGTGCTCGACGGGCTGCGGACCGTCGACCGGGACCGGCCCAAGCTGCCGGGACGCCCGCTGGGCGCCCGGGAGTACCAGGCGGCGGTGCACGGCCTGAGCCGCCGGGCCACCCGGGCGGCCTCGAGTGGCGGTAGCACGGCGTCCGGAGCGGGCGCCTAACCGCGCCGAGCTCGGATGTAGCGGCTAGCTCGTCGAGAGTCGCCACTTCTGCCGAGAGTCGCCGCCCGAGTGGGTCGCCTCGGCGCAAATGGCGACACTGGGCGGATTCGCGGGCTACTTCGCGCGCACCACGATCTGGTTGCCCCACGGGTCGTCGAACCCGAGGGTCTGCCCGTCGTGACGGGTCTGCACCCCGAAGTGGGACATCCGTTCGTTCAGGGCAGTGATGTCGTCGGTGCCGGGCAGGACGATGTCGACCTCGCCGAGCCCGAGGGCCAGGCGGCGTTTGCCGGAGCCGGCGCTGTTCCAGGTGTTCATGGCCATGTGATGGTGGTAGCCGCCGGCCGAGACGAACAGGGCCGAGCCGCCAAGGCTCGCCGTGGCCTCGAAGCCGAGGCGGTCCACGTAGAACTCGCGGGCCGTGCCCACGTCGCCGACCGAGAGGTGCACGTGCCCGACGATGGCGTTTCCGGTCGACGGATGCGCCTGGCCGTCGCGGGTCAGGTGCTCGCCGATGAAGGTGTTCGGGTCGAGGTAGAGGGTGGCCATCTCGACCTGGCCGTGGGACCAGCTCCACTCGGTGCGGTCGCGGTCCCAGTACAGCTCGATGCCGTTACCCTCCGGGTCGGTGAAATAAAAGGCCTGGCTGACCAGGTGATCGGCGCTGCCGGTGAACGATCCCGGATGCGTCGTGCCCACCGAGTAGACGGCCGCGGCGAGCTGCGCCTGCGTGTCGAAGAGGATGGCGGTATGGAACAGGCCGCTGGAGCGGGGCTCGGCGGCGGCCAGCTCCGGGGCGTGCTGCAGAATGACGATCGGCACGGTTCCGCGGCCGAGCACGGCGACCGGCCCCTCGTGGCTCTGCAGGTCGAGGGTCACCGCGTCACGGTAATACGTGATCATGGCGTCCAGGTCGCCCACGCGCAGGGTGACCGCGCCCATACCGGTGGACGCGGGCAGCAGGTCGTTCGCAGATCGATTCACACTGGCCTCAACGGATGATCCGGGCCGGGTATTCCGGCCGCGGCGCCCGGGCGCCGGCTACCGCTCGTCTTCGTGGAGCTGGATCAGGTTGCCGCAGGTGTCGTCGAAGATGACGGAGGTGCCGTCGGCATCCGTGCTGGGGGCGCCGGCGAACTGAACGCCCAGGGTGCGCAGTCGCTCGTACTCGGCCTGCACATCCGGGGTGCCGAACACGATGGCCGGCAGACCGAGGCCGCGGAGGCCCTGCGCGTACTTCGCGGACACCCTGTTGTCGTTGGGCTCGAGGAGAAGGCCGACCCCGTCCGGATCCTCCGGCGACTTGACGACGTAGAGCTGATGCTCGGGGATGGTCATCAGCTTCTCGAATCCGAGAACGGACGTGTAGAAGTCGAACGCGGCGGCGGGATCGTTCACGTGGACACTGCACATCTTGATTCGCATGGCCGGAGCGTATCAGTCTGCTGCGCGGGGCCGCCGGGGTGTGACGCCCCGCGACGCCGCGTGCGTCAGCCGCTCCAACAGGTCCAGGTAGCGGGCCGCCGTCTGCGCGATGATCTCCGCCGGGAGCGCCGGCGGCGTGCCGGTCAGGTCCCAGTGAGCCGCGAGCCAGTCGCGCACGATCTGTTTGTCGAAGCTGGCCATCCGTTGTTCCGGGGCCCGGCCGGACTGCCAGAGGGCGGCGTCCCAGTAGCGGCTCGAGTCGCTGGTCAGCACCTCGTCGGCGAGCGTGATGACGCCCGTGACGCGGTCGGCGCCGAACTCGAACTTCGTGTCGGCCAGAATGACCCCGGCCCTGTCGGCGATCGCCGAGGCGCGTCCGAAGATCTCCAGCGACAGGCGGCGCAGCTCGTCGGCGACGGATGCCCCCACCAGCTCCACCGTGCGCTCGAACGAGATGTTCTCGTCGTGCTCGCCCATCGGGGCCTTCCACGCGGGGGTGTAGATGGGCTCGGGCAGGCGGTCACCGTTCTGCAGTCCGGCCGGCAGTGGGATGCCGCACACCGTCCGGCCGGCCTGGTATTCCTTCCAGCCCGATCCGGTCAGGTACCCGCGCACGACGCATTCGATTGGGAACATGTCGAGGGTCTTGCAGAGCATGGCGCGCCCGGCGACGGCGGCCGGGATCAGGCTGGTCACGGCCCCGTTGACGGTATGGTCCGGGACAAGGTGGTTGGGGATGCCCGCGAGCTGGTCGAACCACCAGAGGCTGAGGGTGGTGAGCAGGTCACCCTTTCCCGGGATACCGGGCTCCAGCACGTGGTCGAACGCGCTGACGCGGTCGCTGGCGACCACGAGCACGCGTGCGGCGGCCGCGAGGTCGGCCGCGGCATCCGGAACGTAGAGGTCGCGCACCTTGCCCGAGTAGGCGTGGCGCCATCCCGGGAGGTCGAGCGGGGCGGATGCGGCGGGCTGGGCGAGTGCGGTCACGGCTACATTCTTGCGCACCGGTCGGTGCCCGCGCCAACGGGAGGCAGGCGGGATTGGCGCCTCTGTCCGGCGGAACGTGCATAACTCCTGCTATTCGTGGCCCGGCGGTCAACTCACCGCGTGATTCCGGGCCTTCGCCGAAACGGCACAAGAAATTGCAGGAGTTCTGCACGTCGCGGCCCGGCACCAGGAGCGATGGGAACGGATCTGGCCCTCTGCGGGGCGGCCCAGCCGAGCCGGCCGGGCGGTCGGCCCTGCTGACTCAGTCGGCGACGCGGGCGGCGATGTCGGTGCGGTACTGCGAGCCCTCGAGGGTGATCAGGGCAAGGGCCTCGTAGGCGCGGGCGCGGGCATCCGTGAAGCCGTCACCGACAGCGACGACACTGAGCACGCGTCCGCCGGTGGAGACGAGGGTGTCGTCGACGACGGACGTCGCCGCGTGCGCGATGGTGACGCCGGGCACAGCGGATGCCGCGGCCAGGCCGGTGAGGGCGCGTCCGGTGAGCGGCGCATCCGGATAGTTCTCGCTCGCCAGCACGACCGTGACGCAGGCGTCGGCCGAGAATACCGGGCGGGCCAGGCCGCCGAGGCCACCGGTGGACGCCGCGAGCAGCAGACCCGACAGCGGGGTGACCAGCCGCGGCAGAACTACCTGGGTTTCCGGGTCGCCGAACCGGGCGTTGAATTCGATCACCCGGATGCCCTCGGCCGTGAGAATGAGGCCGCAGTAGAGCAGCCCGATGAAGGGGGTGTCCTCGGCGGCGAGCTGGCGCACGGTCGGCAGCGCGATCGTTTCGATGACCTCGTCGACGAAGGCCTGTTCACTGCCGAATTCGGCGTCGAGCCAGGGCAGCGGTGAGTAGGCACCCATCCCGCCGGTGTTCGGGCCGAGGTCGCCGTCGGCGAGGCGCTTGTAGTCCTGGGCGGGGGAGAGCGGCAGCACGCTGTGGCCGTCGCTGAGCAGGAAGAGGGAGACCTCCGCCCCGTCGAGGAACTCCTCGATCAGCACGCTGCCGTGCTGCAGCCAGTAGGTGGCATGGTCGATGGCGGCGGCTCGGTCCACGGTGACGAGCACGCCCTTGCCCGCGGCGAGGCCGTCGGCCTTGACCACGTAGGGAGCCCCGAATTCGTCGAGCGCGGCCGTGGCTTCGGCGAGCGAACCGGCACGTTCGGCGCGTCCGGTGGGCACGCCCGCGACATCCATGATGCGCTTGGCGAAGGTCTTGCTGCCTTCGAGGGCGGCCGCGGCCCGGCCCGGACCGAAGACCGGGATGCCTCGCGTGCGCAGAGCATCGGCGACCCCGGCGACGAGTGGAGCCTCCGGCCCCACCACCACGAGCTCGATCCCGTTGAGGTTCGCATAATTCGTGACCTGCTCGGGGTCGGCCGGGTCGAGCGGAACCACCGGCACATCCCGGGCGATGCCGGCATTGCCGGGCGCCGCCACGACGTCGTGCTGAGGCTCCTCGCGGAGCAGCGCGGTGATGATGGCGTGCTCGCGGGCACCGGAACCGAGGACCAGAATCTTCACCTCGTCAGGTTAGCGGATGCCGCNCGGAGCAGCGCGGTGATGATGGCGTGCTCGCGGGCACCGGAACCGAGGACCAGAATCTTCACCTCGTCAGGTTAGCGGATGCCGCCACACCCCGCCCGGGTGGGGCGCCCCGGCTGCCCGGGGTCGCGCCGAGGGCCCCGGCGTGCTGCGCGGGTGCTGCGCGGGTGCTGCGCCGCTGCGCGCGTGGCGTGCCATACGCGCAGCGGCGCAGAATGCGCGTGGGGTGGGGACAGGAGGCAGACTGGAGGCATGGCACGAGCGAGGATCGACGACGGCGTGGGATGCGCGGCGGTGCGCGAATACGCGGCGCGGCAGGGCGAGGCGAGTCGGGACATCCGTGCCCTCGCGGTTCGATACACGCTGCAGCTGCTCGCCGAACAGGCCGCCGGCAACACCCTCGAGGTGCGGGTGCCGCCGTTCGGCGCGGTGCAGTGCATCGCGGGGCCGCGCCACACCCGCGGCACACCGCCGAACGTCGTCGAAACGGATGCCCCCACCTGGCTCGCCCTCGCCACCGGCACCCTCTCCTGGGCCGACGGCCTCGCGACCGGGCGCATTGCCGCCTCCGGCCAGCGCGCCGACCTCGTCGGGCACCTGCCCCTGCTCTGAGCGCCTCTCGACCCTTCAGTCATTCCTCGACGTCGAGACCTTCATGAGACTGCCACGCGACCATTCCTCCCCCTCGCCCGTCGCCCGCCTCCCACCTCCGCGAGAGCGGGTGAATCGTCGGTACGGCGCGCCCAAAGCGACGATTCACCCGCTCTCGCGGCCGGTGGGCGGCCGGTGGGCGTGCGGTGGGCGGCCGGGCAGCGAGAGGGACGGGGAACGTGGGCGGGAGTGGGCAAGGGGACGGAGGCGCTCAGGCGAGGATCGCGGCGACCTCGGCGAGGGTCGGCATGGAGGCGGTGGCTCCCCGACGGGTGACCGAGACGGATGCCGCGACCGTCGCCCAGCGCACCGCGTCGATCATCTCCGCTTCGGTGATGCCCGCCGTGCCCCCATGCGGGAGCGGTGATGCGCCCTTCGCCGGCGCGCGCGGCACCCCTGCCGCCAGCCGGGCCACCAGCGCGCCCACGAAGGTGTCGCCGGCGGCGGCCCGGTCGACGACGCGCGCCGGCC
>NZ_SOGN01000049.1 GCF_004403395.1 Cryobacterium cheniae | reverse complement strand
GGGGTCCTCCATTCGTGGGCCGACGCGAAGGGCGGCCAGACGATCGAGAACACCGGCCCGCTCACCCGTAAGCGGATGGAGACCTTCGATTCCGAGGAACCCTTATTCCTGTGGTGGAACACCACGGGAATGCTTTTCCGCACGCATTGCGCGCCCGAGCATAAAGGAAAGAGCAATGGGCAGGGTGAGCACGCCGACGTGATGGTGGCCCATGACGAGTACGTCGGCACGATGCTCGACAAACTCGACGAGCTCGGGATCGCCGACAACACAATCGTCATGTACTCGACCGACAATGCGGTGCACTTCAACAGTTGGATGGATGCGGGTGTCACGCCGTTCCGCTCGGAAAGAACACCAACTGGGAGGGTAGCTGGCGCGTTCCGTGCTTCGTGCGTTGGCCAAGCCAAATCCCGGCAGGGGCTGTGCTCAACGGAATCGTTTCGCACCAGGATCTCCTGCCCACGCTGCTGGCAGCGGCCGGGGAGCCCGAGATCACCGAGAAACGCTCGAGGGCCAAGCGGCGGCAGGGAAGGAATTAACGGTCCACATCGACGGTGAGAACATGCTGCCCTACTTCACTGGGGAGGTGGCTGATTCTCCGCGCGACTACTTCTTCTACCTCAGTGATGACGGCGACATACTCGCCATCCGGATGGGTGATTACAAGACCGTCCTGATGGGGCAGCGAGCGACTCGTCTGATGGAGCAGCGAGCGACTCGTCTGATGGCATGGGCCAAGCCCTTCGTGAAGCTGCGTGTGCCGAGGATCTTCAGCCTGCGTCAGGATCCCTTTGAGCGGGCAGACGAGAACTCGAACACCTACTGGGACCGGGTACTCGACCACGCCTGAGTGGTCTACCAGATGCAGGCCGCGGTGGCCGCACAAATCCCGGCGTTCGCACAGTTCCCGCCGCGCCAGAAGCCGGCCGGGTTCAATTTGGATGCAGTTATGCGCCAGCTGGAAGACACTACCAACGGGGCGCTGCACTAGTCGTGGCGCAGGGGAAGTCGCCGCTGCCGGATGACATGGTGCTCGTGTCCGGTGGACCTTTCCGCATGGGCTCGGACGATCATTATGCAGAGGAGATGCCCGCGCACCGGGTGACGGTCAGCGATGCGTGGGTCGACCGTCACCAGGTCACGAACGCCGATTTCGTGGCGTTCGTGGCGGCCACCGGATACACGACTGTGGCCGAACGGGAACTGGACCCGGCTGACGACCCGGAGGCACCGATCGAGAATCTCGCGCCGGGCTCATTGGTGTTCACCGGCACGCGCGGTCCCGTCGACCTACGCGACCTCATGCAGTGGTGGACCTGGACTCCCGGGGCGAGTTGGCGCACGCCTCGTGGCCCCGGTTCAAGGATCGAGGGCCTGCTCGATCATCCGGTCGTGCACGTCGCTTACGAGGATGCCGCATCCTTCGCCACCCGGGTGGGC
This sequence comes from Cryobacterium cheniae, assembly GCF_004403395.1. Classification (GTDB taxonomy): domain Bacteria; phylum Actinomycetota; class Actinomycetes; order Actinomycetales; family Microbacteriaceae; genus Cryobacterium; species Cryobacterium cheniae. Next base: position 158,661 of record NZ_SOGN01000049.1, on the reverse strand, counting down.
AAAGATCTGGCGACGGAGGCGGAGTGGGAGCACGCCGCCCGCGGCGCTCTGGACGGCTCGACGTTCACGTGGGGGAACGACCCTGAGGGTGCCGGTGAAAAGCGCGCGAACTACTGGCACGGGCAGTTCCCGTGGCGAGCGGAGCCGGGATACGGCTCAGCCATGCCCGTCGGCTCGTTCCCCGCGAACGGTTACGGACACATCGGCTTCCGCTGCGTCCGCCGCCCCTGATCCGTGCTGGAGCCGGGTGCCCTCTCTCGAACCGGTCGACAACCGGACTACCGTTCGACGTCGACCCACTCGTGGCCGAGGGACTCCAGCTCTCCGCTTCCCGCCGTTACGCGGGCGACGATTGCGGAGAGCCGCGCGGCATCGTCATCGGCGATGTGCAGCACCGCGTCGTGCCCATACTCCGTTCTCAGGATGAGCACTCCGCGATCGCGCAACTCGGCCTCGATGCGACCGGCATCCGCGTGGGACAGGGCGAGCGTGAACAGTTCTCGGCGTTCGCGTTCCACGACCAGCCCGAGGGACTGGGCCTCATCGATCGTGGTCAGCACGGCCTCCGAGTAGGCGCGTACGAGGCCGCCGGCACCGAGAAGTGTGCCGCCGAAATACCGGGTGACGACGGCCACGCAGTCGACGAAACCGCGTCCGGACAGCGCTTCGAGCATGGGCCGACCCGCTGTTCCTGAGGGTTCTCCGTCGTCATTCGAACGCCGTACCTGACCCGGAGCGCCGGTCGGCCCGAGAACGAAGGCCGAGCAATGGTGGCGAGCACTCCAATGCTCCTTGCGGGCATCGTCGATCGCGGCACGCGCGGCATCCTCGGTCTCGGTTCTGACCAGGCGGCAGAGGAATCTGGATCGCTTCACGTCGATTTCGGCGTCGACGCGGCTGCCGACGCCGCCGTGCAGAGTGAGATCGGGCATACTCCCAGTCTCTCGCGCCTCCGCCGGGGGCTGGAGCACGCGGACACCCGGCCGACCGGCCGACCGGCCGACCGGCCGCGCCAGGGTTCAGTCTTCCAGAGCCTCGCCCTGTTTTTCGGGGAGCCCCAGAGCGCCGAGCGCCGCGACCACGAAGAACGCTGCGAAGACCGTGAAAAGAAGTGCGGTCCCGCCCAGCTCGCGCAGCACTGGTACGGACAGCGGAGCCACGATTGCGGCGATCCGGCCGATGCCGGCCGCCCAGCCGGCCCCGGTGGCACGGATGCGGGTGGGGTACAACTCGGGGGTCACCGCGTAGAGCGCCCCCCACGCACCGAGGTTGAAGAAAGAGAGCAGCATGCCGGCGCCGATCACCTGGGTGGCATCACCGGCGACGCCGAACAACGCCGCCGAGAGTGCCGAGCCGGAGAGGAAAACGGCCAGGGTCCGACGCCGTCCCCACCGCTCGATCAGGTACGCCGAGGCGGCATAGCCCGGCAGTTGCGCCACGGTGATGATCAGCGTGTACGCGAAGGAGCGAACGAGCGAGTACCCGGACGCGACCAGGATCGTCGGAAGCCAGATGAAGGCGCCGTAATAGGAGAAGTTCACGCAGAACCAGACCAGCCACAGTGCGCCGGTTCGGCGACGCAGGCTGCGCGACCACAGTGCGGTGACGCGGCTCCGGGAACCGGGAAGGGCCGACCTCTGATCCGTCCCCGCGGGCAGCGCAGAATACTCGGGTCCAACGGTGATTCCGGCGGACTTTTCGAAACGTCTGACGGTCGCTTCCGCCTCGAGGAGGCGGCCACGCGACTCGAGAAAACGTACCGACTCCGGCAGGCGAACGCGGACGATCACCGCGTAGACGGCTGGAGCCGCCCCGACAGCCAGGGCCCAGCGCCATCCGTCGTCCGAGGACGGTACGACAAGGTACCCGATGACCGCGGAAATGGTCCAGCCGATGGCCCAGAACGATTCGAGGATGACGATGATGCGGCCACGTATTCGTGGCGGCGCGAACTCACTCACGAGTGTCGAGGCGACCGGAAGCTCACCACCGAGACCGAGCCCCACGACCAATCGCCACGCGATGAGGACGGCCACGGTCTCGGACAGTGCCGATGCCCCTGTCGCGAGTCCGTAGACGAGGAGGGTGAGGGCGAAGACCTGGCGCCGGCCGATGCGGTCGGCCAGCAATCCACCCAGAACCGCCCCAATGGCCATGCCGACGAATCCGGCGGACGCGATCCAGGACAGTTCCATGTCGGTGACGGACCATTGCACCGCCAATTGTGCGAGGACGAAAGAAATGAGTCCGACGTCCATCGCATCCAGCGCCCAGCCCACCCCGGAACCCACGAGCACACTGCGGTGCTCCCGGGTGAAAGGGAGCGCATCCAGTCGCTCGGATCGACTGGAACTTGCAGGTACGACAGCCATCAGGGTCCCAATTCAGCGATGCGGCGATGCGGCGAACCGAGGGTGAAGTATCCGCCGGACAATTGAACCCTATTGCACGACGGGGCCTGCTCGGCGTGTGTTCGTCATCGAGCGGCGGTGCCGGATGAGAGACTGGCCACACACATACACAGTCGGCCAAGCGGCAGCACCCGCACTAGCCCAAGGAGTTCAACGATGAACACACCCGTCACAGCATCCGTCTCAGCACCGATCACCGGCCTGTCCGCCCGCGCCGAGCGAGCAGATCTCGATGTCGCCGCCTCGTTCGCCGCGTTCGTCGAGAACGAAGCACTCCAGGGCACCGGCATCGCCGCGGACGCCTTCTGGCAGGGGCTGAGCACGCTGATTCGCGACCTCACGCCCCGGAACATTGAGCTGCTCGCCATCAGGGATGACCTGCAGGCCCAGGTCGATGCCTTTCACCAGGCTCACCCCGGCCAGCCGGACCCGGGCGAGTACCGCGCTTTCCTGACCGGGATCGGGTACCTCGCGCCGGAGCCGGGAGACTTCACCATCACCACCTCGAACGTCGATTCGGAGATCGCGTCGCAGGCGGGCCCGCAGCTTGTCGTACCGCTGCTGAACGCGCGGTTCGCCGTCAACGCGGCGAACGCCCGCTGGGGTTCGCTCTACGACGCGCTCTACGGCACCGACGCGATAGCGGATGATGGCGGCGCGGCCCGCGGAAGCTCCTACAACTCTGTCCGGGGCGCACGGGTAATCGCGCGCGGACGGGCTCTCCTCGACCAGGCAATTCCCCTCGAGCGGGGCTCGCACGCTGATGCCGTCGCGTACCGCGTCGAGAACGGTGCGCTGGTCGTGGTTCTGGGGGACGGGTCATCCGCCGCCTTGGCCGACCCGTCTGCGCTGGTCGGCTATCTCGGCGAGCCGTCGGAACCGTCGTCGGTGCTCGTCCGTCACCACGGACTGCATCTCGACGTGATCATCGACCGGGCCGCACTCATCGGGGCCACGGACAGTGCGGGCATCCAGGACATCGTGCTCGAGTCCGCGGTCACCACGATCATGGACCTCGAAGACTCGGTTGCCGCGGTCGACGCCGAGGACAAGGTGCTCGGCTACCGCAACTGGCGTGAGCTCATGCGCGGCACGCTGAGTGAGACCGTCAGGAAGGGCACCGGCGTCTTCACGCGCACCATGAACGCCGACCGCGTCTACGCGGCTCCCGACGGCGGCGAGGTGACGCTGCCCGGCCGGAGCCTGCTGCTGGTGCGCAACGTCGGGCACCTGATGCAGACCGAAACCGTGCGGGATGCGTCCGGCGTCGAGGTCTTCGAAGGTATTCTCGACGCGGTGCTGACCGTGCTCGGTTCCTTCCCCGACCTCGTCGGCGAGACCCGCGGCGGCAACTCCCGCACCGGCTCGGTGTACATCGTCAAGCCGAAGATGCACGGCCCCGAGGAGGTGGCGTTCACCGTCGACCTGTTCGCGCGGGTGGAGCAGCTCCTCGGTCTGCCCCCGCTCACCGTGAAGATGGGGATCATGGACGAAGAACGGCGAACGACGCTGAATCTGCGGGCCTGTATCGCCGTTGCCGCGGAGCGCATCGTGTTCATCAACACGGGATTCCTCGATCGCACGGGGGATGAGATCCACACCTCCATGCACGCCGGGCCAATCGCCACCAAGAGCGAGATCCGTTCCATGCCGTTCATGGCTGCCTACGAGAACGCGAACGTCGACGCCGGTCTCGCGGCTGGTTTTCCCGGGCGGGCTCAGATCGGCAAGGGCATGTGGGCGATGCCCGATCTCATGCACGACATGCTCGAGCAGAAGATCGCGCATCCCCGCGCCGGCGCAACCACCGCCTGGGTCCCGTCTCCCACGGCGGCGACGCTGCACGCGACCCACTATCACGAGGTCGACGTGGCCGCCCGTCAACGAGAACTGGCCGGGCGGACCCGCCAGGCGCTGGACCCGATTCTTGTCCTCCCACTCGCCGAGCGGGACCTCAGCGACGAGGAGCGCCGGATCGAGCTGGACGACAACGTTCAGTCGATCCTCGGCTATGTCGTTCGATGGGTCGACCAGGGGGTCGGCTGTTCCAAGGTTCCGGACATTCACGGCGTCGGCCTGATGGAGGACCGTGCGACCCTGCGGATTTCCAGTCAGCTCCTCGCGAACTGGCTCACCCACGGCGTCATCAGCAAGACGGATGTCGACGACAGCCTCGGGCGACTGGCGGCGGTCGTCGATGCGCAGAATTCCGGTGACCCGACGTACGAAGCGCTGATCGGATCGACCGGACCCGGGCTGGCTTTCCTGGCCGCGCGTCGACTCATCCTCGACGGAGCATCCTCGCCCAACGGATACACCGAGCCGATCCTCCACCAGGTCCGAAGGGCGAAGAAGCTTCAGTCTTCGGTGAATCGCTGAGGAGCTGACCAGCGCTGGGAACTCATATCACCGATACCTCATCTCCTTCCCGAGCGAAGCTATGGTCCTCACCGAGGGAGAGTTCCCGATCGTTGTCGCTGAATCCCACGGTGGCCTGCCGTTGCTCGCAGGAACTCCGCGAGTTCGGGGACGACCCGGACAATTAACGTGCGATCGTCCAACACACATGCGCCACCGCCGCCGAGCTGAACTCGATTGAGAGCCGCCGCATAACCGGACCTCAACCGACGCAGATTCGGCGCCAATTCGCCGAGGCCGCCGTGTGGCCACCGAATGGCCGGGTGCTTGGCGAACGGGTGATCGATGTTAGCTGAGAGCCCAGAGCGGAAGGGTTCCGACGAAGAGGCCAAGCGTCATGAGCGCGATCGCCGATGGAGGTGACGCTGGGACGTCTCCGGTTCCGACTTTGTTGGTGATGCGGGCCAGGAGCGCACGGGTTCGTTGGCGAGAGAGCAGGCCGATGACAAGGAGCACCAGACAGGGTAGGCAGTAGATGACCGTGTACCCGGCCAGCACCAGGAGTGCTTCACGTGTGCTGGCTTGCGAGTCGAGGAGCCTTTCGATGGCGATGAAGTAAGGGAACGCGTTGGGCAGATCGGCGGCGGTGAGCAGTGCACCGAAAGGGAATGCGGTCCACGGGGTGAACCAGGCGGGCAGTTCGATGGGTTTGCGGGGTCGGGTTCGGAAGCGTCGAACGCCAGTGACAACCAGCGCAGCTCCCGCTGCCCCGAAGGCGACGTAGCGCAGCGCGAGCACAATGCCGCCGACGGCGCCTGCGGCTGCGTTAGCACCGAGAAACAGTGCTGCACCTGCCAGGAATACGGTTGTGGCCGCGCCGAAGATGGTCACCAGCGCCGTTGATCCGGGCCGACTGGGTGCAGCGAGCAGGATCAGTGTGACGGCGACGATGGTCGCTGGATTGAAGGCGTCGAGGGCCGCAAGGCCGGCAATGGCGCCCAGTAGCGCTCCACTCATTGTCTTGACGCACCACCGGGTTTAGGGATCAGGGCGTCGATGAGTGCGTCGAGTTGTGCGGGGGTGGGAGCAGGCTCGATGCCGGTGATCACGTTGGCTGCGAGTCCGTCACCGACGAGGCGGATCACCCGCGCGCGTGCGATGTCGCCCGTTTCCTTCTGAATCATGGCCTCCCACCGAGAGCCGGCTTCCTGCGCGGCGGCAGCGACGTCATCACCCGGCGACTCGACCGCCCGGTGCGCGACCGCTAAGGCTCGGAACAGAGCTACGTCATCACCCGTCGGCACGGAAAGCCTGAGCCAGGCTTCCGCCGCCCGGCCCTCCATCGAGGCTGCAAGCATCGCCACGTCGAGCTCCTCCAACGCGCCGATGGCCAAGCCCTGAACAAGAGCCGCGCGCGAAGGAAAATGGTGGATCAGTCCGCCCTTAGACACCCCCGCAGCGCTCGCGGTGCTGTTCAAGGACGGCACGACACCGCGCTCGAGAGTGAGGTTTCGGGCTGCGTTGAGAATAAGTGACCGACGATCCATGGGACCATCCTACATAAAAACCGACCGGTCGGTCTGACGAAATGGCGGCCGCGGATGGGGTTGATGGGAGCACGGGTTGCGCGGCGGGGCGGTCTGCTGTCGCTGGCGATAGCGAGGCGGATCACGCGGTAGCGGTGGGGACGGTATGGCTCCAGGAGCTGAATCATCCGGTCGTCGTCGCCGCGCACCATCCCCAGGGCAGTGAGAGCGGTTTCGTGGTCCGGCAACGGTGCGTGGTGTGCGCGGTGGGTGAAACGCGCCGCCGCGATGAGGTTCTCGGCTCGCTGGCGTTCGATGCCGAACTGATGCAGCCGGTCATCGGTCAGCCGGGCGATGACGGCGGGTGGGGGTGGAACCGGCGGGTCGGTCGTGGGGGCGAATCCGGGGGAGACCCGAACAGTGGGGTCGCGGGCCAGCATGAGGAAGGGTCCGAGGCATGTTGCGAGGTTGACGTCTCCCGTGGGCAAGGTTAGCTCGGTCATCGCCGTGTCTCGGGCAGGTTTTGAAAGACAACGGCGAAGACCAGCGATGTCTTCCGGACTTCCTCGTGCGGGTGACTCCCACGCAGTCGAGCCTTGGGAAATGCGCTGTGTCCGCCGAGACGGTCCTGGGCGGAGGCCACGGGGTCCTGCGGCAGGATGGTGCCGTCGGAGCGGTACGGAGCGGTACGGAGCGGTACGGGGCGGTGAGGAACTTCAGGATACGGGCACGTATCAGCTCGTACTGGTCCAGTTCCATGGTCCAGCCGTCCAGGCAGCCGGGGCGGGCGCGGAGTAGGGGTCGGAGTTCATGGGACTCACCGCGTCCAGGAACGCTGCCGGTCGACCAGCCAGAGTCGCTCTGATTCGTCGACTGCAACTCCGATCGAGGCCACCCGCGCTGCCGGGTATACCGCCGGGAGCGCGCCGGCGTCGATACCGACGCCTTCGAGTTGGTGGACCGCGGGGAGTGATGAAGTGGAAGGGGGCCACACCGTTGGCGTCCCCCTCTTCGTTGTCGGTCTCGTTAGTGTCCTCCGCCGAGGTTTCCGGCGAGACGGGCGTGGATATTGGTGCTGGCTTCGTTCATGCCCACGATGACGGCGCGCTTGCCCTGGCGCTCGTACTTGTTCGTGATCGCGTCGAGCGCGGCGACGGTAGAGGCGTCCCAGATGTGGGAAGCGGACATATCGATGATGACGCGGTCGGGGTCTTCTGCGTACTCGAATTGGGTGGTGAGGTCGTTGCTCGAGGCGAAGAAGAGTGCCCCGGTGACGGTGTAGTACGCGGTCGGCACGGTTTCATCGATGGAGACGGTTCGTTCCACGTCGACGAGGTGGGCGACCCGGCGGGCGAAGGCGACCATGGCCACGAGGACACCCACGACCACGCCGATGGCCAGGTTGTGGGTGAGCACGACGACGGCGACTGTGGCGAGCATGACCGTGGTTTCGCTCTTGGGCATCCGTTTGAGCGTGGTCGGGCGGATGCTGTGCCAGTCAAAGGTCAGGACCGAGACGATGATCATCACGGCCACCAGAGCGGCCATGGGGATGATGGCGACGACATCGCCGAGAACGACGACCAGGATCAGGAGGAAAACGCCGGCGAGGAACGTGGAGATGCGAGTGCGGGCACCCGACGCCTTCACGTTGATCATGGTCTGGCCGATCATGGCGCAACCGCCCATGCCACCGAAGAAGCCGGAGAGCATGTTGGACACGCCTTGCCCCCACGTTTCGCGGGTCTTGTGGGAGTGGGTGTCGGTGACCTCGTCGACGAGTTTGGCCGTCATCAGGGACTCGAGGATGCCGACCATGGCCATGGCCAGCGCGTAGGGGGCGATGATCGTGAGCGTCTCCCAGTTGAGGGGGACGTTCGGGATGAAGAGTTCGGGCAGGCTCTTGGGCAGTTCGCCCTGGTCACCGACGGTGGGTACGTTGATGGCGATGGTGACGGTTGCGATGGTCAGCACCACGATGGCGACCAACGGGGCGGGGATGATCTTGGTGAACCGGGGCATGACGACCATGATTATGATTCCGATGGCCACCAGCGGGTACACCATGAACGGAACGCCGAGCAGTTGCGGCATCTGTGCGATGAAGATGAGGATGGCCAGGGCGTTCACGAAGCCGACCATGACGCTGCGGGGGATGAAACGCATGAGCTTGGCCACACCCAGCACGCCCAGGATCACCTGCAGGAGCCCGGCCAGGATGACCGTGGCGATGAAATAATCCATGCCGTACTCGCGTGCCACCGGGGCGATCACCAGGGCGATGGCTCCCGTCGCGGCGGTGATCATCGCGGGGCGGCCGCCGAGGAACGCAATGGATACGGCCATCACGAAGGACGAGAACAGCCCGACCCGTGGGTCGACTCCAGCGATTATGGAGAAGGAGATCGCCTCCGGAATCAGCGCCATCGCGACGACGAGGCCGGCGAGGACTTCCCGGGTGAGGAGCCGCGGGGTGCGCAGCGCTGTCATGACCGATGGTTCCGCTTTGTAGCGGTCGGGTGCGGGGGATTTCTGAACGAGAGCCATGGGGCCTCCAGGGACGGGGCTCGCGGTGGCGGGCCAGAATAAGGCGAAGGGAGAGGGGTGCGCCCGGTGCGCACAGTCATCCGCCGAAACGGCGAGGATGGATGGTGGGCTGGCATTCATTGTCAGCCACCGACATCAACTCTACCCTAACGTTAGGGTTATGTTTGAGTTCATGCGTGAGAGGTACCGCCATGTCACCGACTGAGTCAACGGCAACGATGCATATCGGCGAGCTAGCCGAACGCACCGGACTGTCTCTACGAACCATCCGTCATTACGACGAAATCGGTTTGCTCAAGGCATCGGGCCGGACCGACGGCGGCTTCCGCCTCTACACGGACGAAGACCAGGCCCGGTTGATCCTGATCCGGCGAATGAAGCCGCTGGGATTCTCGCTCGAAGAGATGATGTCGCTCCTTAAGACCATCGACACACTGGACGGCGCCATCGAGGGTGTCGACATTGCCGCCGTGAGATCAGCCCTGGAGTCCTTCATCACGCAAGCCGAGGAGCGGCGCCAGAAGTTGCAGGAACAGCTAGCTATGGCCGACGAGTTCCTCGCTCTCCTACGCGGGCATTCAGTCGCGGCCGCTCCTGCGGAGTTTGAGAACCGTTAGACGGACCTTCAGGGGGCACAGAATTCGCCGCAAGGACTTCGAGCCGGCGTTGGGCAGCCGGGTACCATTTGGGAACCGCGAAGCTCCCCTATTCTGCGGGACCAGACTGTTGATGAGGTGCTCGATGTGACGGGCGCGTACCCAGGAGGGGACGCGCCGGCGGTGCCGGGACCTCGGGGAGTCCCTGCTTGCAGATGGGTTCGAGGAGGCGCAGTGCTTGGTCTGGGAGTCCGTCTCCCGGGAAAAAGTCATTCAGCAATTTCTCGGCCGCACTGAGTTCACTAACATCGCAGATCGCGAGCAGATTGGCGATGTCCTGCACGTCGCGCCCGGGCGCGATGCGTTGAGCTTCATGGCTAGCAGTGCCCGGGCGAGGCCACTTCCACCGTGATGTCCTCGTTCGCGTAGAGGACCTCCCGGCCCGGGTCAGCGAGACGGTTGCCCGGTGGAACGCGCAGGTCATTGATGGTTTCAGCGGCGTCGAGTATCAGTAGCTTTCGGTTCGCGATTCGCTGCAAGTCGGGGCCAAACTTGCGCACATGGACCCGCTGCCAGACGCGCTGTCTTTTTCTGCGAACGTCTGGATCACACCATTAGCATGACGCTCAGCGTTATTACCGTCAATCGTTATCAATTCCATGCAGGGCACGTGGACGCCCACGACGCCAATGGCAGGCAGAGACAACCGCGCCGCCCCGCTCAACGGATACCGCAAGCCGAACCCTGAACGACGCACCGAACGACTCGAGTTGGAAACCTGACTGCTGAGTGGTGTTTGCGGGTGCCTGGGACGACCTGAGGTGGGGACGCAGCAGTACGTCTACACGTCCTATCCGACATACTCTTGGTCCCTGACGAACGACAGGCTGATCACTGGCTACCTGCGGAGGTCCCTCTTGAAACGCTCTGACCGCACGACCGTTCGCCTTCTCAACGATGGACCGATGAAGTGGCCAATCTGGTTTGGCAACGCGATTGCTGATGATCGAAGCCGGCAGTCGATCTCGGGTGCTCTTGAGTTGGAACTTCTGGAGTGGACAAGGTTCTACCACGAGCACTATAACGACGAGTGGGACAGCATCGAGAACTCCATGCGCTACAACGAGGCGGGACGTGCTGTCGCACAGCGAGTATCGGCGGAGCTCGGCTCGGACTACCGCGTTCTTGTGCAGCTCCAGCGAACGGCATCAGAACCGCAGAGGTGGATCGAAGTGGGCGTCTAGGCTCTGACGCAACCCTTGACGGGCGGACCTCATTTCGTGATCAGTGAGTACATGAACATGTCACGGTGCACCCCGCCAACTTGCCGCCATGAACGCAGGAGGCCCTCGCGTTGAAAACGAGCGCGCTCAGCGGCACTCCAGAAACCCTCGTTCCAGGGCTCAACGTATAGCTCGAGCCGATGTAGCTGCTGGAGAGTCCCTCCGTGGGAATCTCCGCAGGCACCACCTCGGCACCGGAAATCTTGTTGGACGTCGATGCGAGTGGAAAACTTAGCGCGTACGGCACAACTGCTATCTCCGGTAAAGTTAGTGCCGGGTGCTTCGCCGGGTCTGGTAACGCTACGGTGGGCCGATGACCGACCAAGACGAGCGACGGCGCGATTCGGCGCGGCGGCAGCTCCACCTGGTCTGGGCTGTGCCCGTCGTCCTCCTGATTTGGCTCGTCACCTGAGTCCTCGCCTTCATCACATGGTGCGGTGACTTCGGCGGTGAATGCCTCTTTTCTGACCAGGAGGCCAACCAGGCGGGAGAAGCGATCTTGACGCTCGCCGTCGGCGGCTTGATCGCCGGAGCGGTGATGGCCGCCGCCCCTTGGTCCCGACGGTGGCTGCCCCGGGTGATTGCAGGAATTGTGACGCTCGGAATCGCCCTCGGCACCGGGGTCCTCTGCATCGACCACATCAGCAGATAGACCGCTGATGCAGAGTCTCGGCCGAGAGTTGTGGGAATCCGGCACAGGCTTTCGTTTGAGCCCCAACGTGCTTGCGTCGTCGCCCCAGGCGACTACGGCGCCGTCCTGCCGAAGCGTGAGGCTGTGCGTAAACCCAGGGTTCAATCGACGCTGGATCGATGCGGCCCAGCCTCGCTGTTCATCATCCAACGATATCGGCCGCGATGCGTGATGCCGTGATCACCGAAGCCGAGCCGTTGGCGCAATTCACACGGCGGTGAAGGCTTCCCCGTTCCTCGGGAGCCAGGCGCCACCGTTGACCTGAGGGCTTTCAAAGACGATCGGCTTGCCGCGCGCCGTGGGCCAGGTCGTTGAGTCCGTGACTTGCAGGTGCACGTGAGGCTGTGTGCTGTTGCCCGAGTTCCCGCATGATCCGATGTTCTCGCCGACCATGACCACTGATCCAACTGAGGCGCTCACCGATCCGCGCTGGAGATGGGCGATCAGCACAAAAGGTCCGGCCGGCGCCAGCGCGATGACCACGTGATTGCCCGCGATCGCGCGCACGCCCTCTCGAACTCGGCGAGCTTGGGAGAGCGCGTAAGGAATCAACGCCAATTGTGAGCGCCGGGCCTCGTGATCCAGCTCACCGTCGACCGCGGCAACGATAGTGCCCGTGGCCGGCGCCAGGATCGGGGCGCCGTATCCGACAAAGACCTCGGGGGGCTCCGTCGCTAGCACGGAGCGCCAACCGTGCTTCGCCGAACGGCCTTGTTCGTCGATGGAGACGAAGTCGATTGCGAATGTCGTGCCGAACAGATGGGTGCCATGGCTGGGAACACGGTTCGCCGGACTGTTCTCTGCGATCCACCGGCCCTGGAACGGAAATCGCAGCACAACGGGGGGAGTGCGCAACATGCCAGCACCTCCGGCCGCAGATAGTGGTGTGGCCCGTTCGAGCGACACGCTCAGTGTAACGAAAGGCATCAGTCCACCGAGCCCGACTAGATCGGCCCAGGTTGACGCGGGCCGCCCGTAAGCCGGACCTCGAACGCGCACAAGCCTGAAGTACACGGCCGGGAACAAACGCATAAATGCGGAACGCTCGAATCACCCGTTCGGCGTGCATTCGCACGTGGGTCCGTCAACTGCAACAAGCCCGTAGGGTCATGAGACCCCTCGCGTCAGGACGTGGTCGGGGCCTGTTGGAGACCGTCCGTCGATTGCGTGAGCGACCTGACTGGAGCCGTCACCGGGGTCAGAGGTCGGCGAGCATACTTACCGGGGACTCGATGCAGCGCGCGACGTAGGTGAGGAACCCGGCGGCGGTGCCTCCGTCGCAGACCCGGTGGTCGAAGACCAGGGACAATTCGACGACCGTGCGCACGGCGAGGGCGTGGTTGACCACCCAAGGGCGCTCGATCATCCGTCCGATGCCCAGAATGGCGGCCTCCGGGTGGTTGATGATCGCGGCCGACCCGTCGACACCCAGCGCACCGAAGTTGTTCAGGGTGAAGGTGCCGCCGGTGAGTCGGGACGGTGGGAACGAGCCATCCGCGGCCTGAGTCACGATTCCGGCGATCGCATCCCGCAATTCGCGGGTAGTCATCGCGTGGGCGTCGTGTACCACCGGCACCATCAGGCCCCGCGGGGTCTGGGCGGCAAGGCCGAGATTGATGGCGCCGCGCTGCAGGATCTCCTGGCTGGCCGTGTCGACCGAGGAGTTCAGCAGCGGAAACCTGCGAAGCCCGGCGACCGTGAACCGGGCGATCAGCGCGGTCACGCTGAAGCGCTCGCCCGTGGTCTCGAAGAGACGGTCCCGTGCGGCGAAGAGCTCGGTGGCGTCCACATCGAGCCAGACGGTTGCCTCGGGGATCTCCCGGCGCGAGGTGGTCATCCGCTCTGACACCACCTTCCGTAGGCCGGTGATGGGGATCCGGATGTCGTCTATAGGCGCGACCCGGGGCTCGACAGGTTCGACCACGGGTGCGGGTTCGACCACCGATGCGGGTTCGAGTGCCGGCGGGGGTTCGAGTGCCGGCGTGGGTTCGACCGCCGCAGCTCGTTCCCGGATGGCCGACTCGACGTCTCGGCGCAGCACGAGGGCATTGCTCCCGCTGCCGATCAGCCGGGTCGCATCGAGGCCGTTCTCGCGGGCGAGACGCCGCACGAGCGGCGAGACGACGGGGGAGCGGCCGGCCGGGCTGGCCGACGAGATCGGAGCCGTTACCGGTGTCGGGGCGGGCGGGGCCACGACGGCGACCGGTGGGACGATGGGCGTGGCGACCGGAGTCGCTGAGCCGGGACGCAGACCGAAGCGCGCGGTGGCCGGGCGCCGCACGGGACGCGTGTTCTCGCTTGTGCCGTATCCGATGAGCACGGCACCGGATGCCGACCCGTCGACCTCCGCGGGCGGAACCGTGCCCGGCATCGATGCGGGCGTCGTGGCCGGCTGCGGGGCAGGCTGTGCGGTGTCCGCGGTGTCCGCGGTATCCGCGGCATCCGTCACCGTCAGCAGTACCTGGCCGGCGTGCACGACCTGGCCGGCGACCCCGTTCAGGGCCTCCACCACGCCGCCGTAGGGCGACGGCAGTTCCACGATGGACTTGGCCGATTCGACCTCCACCACGGGCTGGTCGATGGCGATGGTGTCGCCGACGGCAACCAGCCAGGACACGATTTCGGCCTCGGTGAGTCCTTCGCCGAGGTCAGGAAGGATGAAATTCTGACCCATCAGTTCCACTCCCACGTTCCGAGGGCGGCCAGGATGCGGTCGGGGGTGGGCAGGAAGTACTCCTCGAGTTTGGGGGAGGGGTAGGGAATGTCGAAGCCCGTGATCCGCAGGATCGGCGCGGCCAGGTGGAAGAAGTTGCGCTCGGTCAGCCGGGCGGCTACCTCGGCGCCGTAGCCGCCGAACTGCGCCGCCTCGTGCAGGACCGCGGCGCGGGAGGTCTTCCGCACAGATGCGCCCACGGTCTCGTCGTCGAAGGGGGACAGGCTGCGCAGGTCGATCACCTCGATCGAGAGTCCCTCCGCCACGGCCAGCTCCGCGGTGGCGAGCGCGGTCTTCACGGTCGGACCATAGGCGATCAGCGTGACGTCGGTGCCCTCCCGCAGCACGGCCGCGGTGTTCATCGGTGCGGTGCGCACGGGCAGGCTGAGCTCGGCTTTGGCCCAGTACCGGCTCTTGGGTTCGAGGAAGATGACCGGGTCGTCACTCGTGATGGCCTCGCGGAGCATCGAGTAGGCATCCGCCGGGTTCGACGGCGAGACCACGGTGAGGCCGGGCGTGGCCGTCCAGTAGGCCTCGGAGGAGTCCGAGTGGTGTTCCACCCCGCCGATGTCGCCTGCGTAGGGGATCCGGATCACGAGCGGCAGCTGGACGCGCCCGCGGGTGCGATTGCGCATCTTGGCCACGTGCGACACGATCTGCTCGAACGCCGGGTAGCTGAAGGCGTCGAACTGCATCTCCACGACCGGGCGCAGGCCGTACATGGCCATCCCGATCGCCGTGCCCACGATCCCGGACTCGGCCAGCGGCGAGTCGCTCACCCGGCTCTCCCCGAATTCGGCGTACAGCCCGTCGGTCACCCGGAAGACACCGCCGAGCGGGCCGACATCCTCGCCGAACAGGACGACCGTCGGGTCGTCGCGCATCGCATCCTGGATTGCGGCGTTGAGCGCCGCCGCCATGGTCAGCGTGACCGGCGCGCGCAACGGCGTCGGGGCGGTGTCGTGGAGCGTCATCGGGTTCCCCCTGTTTGGGCGGTGATCGGGCCTGCGGTGGTGGAGGCGTCGGATGGGGCGGCGTGCTCGGCGAGTTCGGCCGCCAGAAAGGCGCGCTGCTCCGCCAGAGCGGCGCGCGGGGTCGCGTAGACGTGGTCGAATAGCTCGAGCGGATCCACCGGGGCGGACCGGGTCATGCATTCCCGGGTGTCCGCGGCCAGATCCTCGGCCTCGGCACGGATGTCCGCGCGCTCCGCGTCGCTCAGCACTCCGATCTCGCCGAGGTAGGTGTCCAGCCGGGTGATCGGGTCGCGCCGACGCCAGATCTCCAGATCCCCGGCGTCGCGGTAGCGGCTCGGGTCGTCGGAGTTGGTGTGTGCCTCCATCCGGTAAGTCAGACCCTCGATCAGGGTCGGGCCGAGGCCGGCGCGGGCATTCTCCACCGCCGCCGAGGTGACCGCGTACATCGCGGCGACGTCGTTGCCGTCCACGAAGTAACCGGGCATCCCGTAACCGATGGCCTTGTCTGCGATGGTGCGGCACCGCATCTGCTTGTCCAGCGGCACGCTGATCGCGAACTGGTTGTTCTGCACCAGGAAGACGACCGGGGCCTGCCAGACGGCCGCGAAGTTGAAGGCCTCGTGCGCGTCGCCCTCGCTGGTGGCGCCGTCGCCGAGCAGGGTCAGCGCGACGGTGCTGTCCCGTTTGAGCTTGGACGCGGTCGCGAGCCCCACGGCGTGCAGCGCCTGCGTGGCCAGCGGGGTGGCCTGCGCCGCGATCCGGTGGGCGTTCTGGTCGTAGCCGCTGTGCCAGTCCCCGCGGAACGAGGCCAGGATCTGTTCGGGCGGGACGCCGCGGGTGAGCAGGGCGATGCTGTCCCGGTAGGTGGGGAAGAGCCAGTCGTCGGCGCCGAGGGCCGCGACCGCGGCGATCTCGCAGGCCTCCTGGCCGAGGGCTGACGGGTACGTGGCCAGGCGTCCCTGCCGCGTCAGCGCGGTGACCTGCACGTCGAATCGGCGGGCCACGACCATGCGCCGGTAGAGGCTTCGCAGTGTGTCCGGGTCCGGCAGGGTCAACCCGCCGGCTTCGTCCGGCGGCGCGGCGCGGCCGGTGTCATCGATCAGGCGGAGGGGGCGCGGCGCGGCGAGGGGGCTCTCGACCAGGCTCTCGACATTGAGGCTCATGACGCAATGCTGCGGCAATTCCGGGCCGTCGACGACGCCCGGGCGACGGATGCGAACGATTGGCCCGAAGCTGCGTCGCGCCGAGCCATTCGTTCGTCAGAAGTAGCGGTTCAGGTCCAGCTGTCCGCCGCTCGAGCCGGCGGTAGCCCGGTGATTTCCTCGAGGATGAGGTGGGAGCGGGTGGAGATCACGCCCGGCATGCTGTGGATGTCGCGCAGGATGGCCTGGCTCAGCTGCTCGTGGTCCGGGGCGCTGACGGTGAGGATGATGTCGATGTCGCCGCTCACGGCCTGCGCCTTCTCGACGAAGGGCAGTTCGCTCAGCCGACGGGCCATCTCGGCCCAGGACACGTCCCCGATCTTCACGATCACGAGGGCGGAGACCCGAAGCCCGAGCGCACGGCGATCGATCTGCGCACCGAACCCGGTGACCACGCCCTGACGCACGAGATTCTGAACGCGACTGTGCGCGGTGGTGCGGGAAATGTGCACCAGCGCGGCCAGCTGCCGCATCGAGAGGCGGCCGTCGCGGCTGAGTTCAGCCACGATCTTCCGGTCGATCGCGTCGAGACCGTCGGGAGCGTCGGGAGCGCCCGGAGCGGTGGGTGCCGAGCGTTGCGTCATTGGAATCCTCAGGCTGGGGAAAGCCCCAGACTACTGCCAGCTCACCATTGCCAGCTCACGCGACTGCCGCATCAGGCGCAGGTAGTGGTTTTTGGGCCAGTGGCGCAGCCGGCGCGGAAGCCGGGGATAGACGCGTGCGGTCAGCCGGATCACCCGGTCGAAGCGGCGCTGCGACCCCGCGGACCAGGGCAGGTCGAACAGCGCGCGCACCGGGCCGGGGAGCAGGCCGACGGTCACGAACCGGCCGAGCGGCATCATCAGCCGCAGCCAGACCGGCCCGGTGCGCGGATGGAGCAGCTGGCGGGCCACGGCGCGTGTGGCGGTATCCGTCGCCAGTTCGCCGAGGCGTCGGTCCCAGTACCGGGCGAAGGCGGTGCGGTCCGGCGGCCACAGCTCCGACGGCATCTGCAGTGCCGTGCCCAGCACGGCGTAGTCCCGGTAGAGCGCGTCGGCCGTATCGTCGTCGAGCGGGCCGTACACCAGCTCCCGCATCGTGATCGCGGAGTCGTACAGGGTTGCCGCCACCCACAGCTGCAGCTCCGGGGTGAAGGCGCTGTAGGCCGGGCTCTGAGCGGTAGCCGGCCCCGACACCGGGGCGTGGGCATGATTGACCCGGTGTCGGGCCTGCGCGGCCTCCTCGGCTGTACCGAATACGACGGAATACACGTAGGTCAGGGTGCCGCGCAGCCGATCGAGCGGCCGGGCCGCGAATTCGCTGTGGTGGGCCACCCCGTGGCCGATCGACGGGTCGGCGATCTGCAGAAGGATCGATCGCCCGCCGGCGGCGATCAGCACGGCCTCGCCCGCCATCTCTCTCATCTGCATCTTTGCCTCCCCGGGCGATGCCCCGAGTGTAACGCCGCCACCGGGGAAGCGGATGGGCCTGGCGCCCGTGCCGGCAGGTTAGCCTGGATTGATGATCTCCGGCCGACGACACCCGGTCCCGGCTCGCCGGATGACCGCGCTCGCTGCCGTGGCCCTGCTGGCCCTCACCCTCTCCGCCTGCACAGCGGCCCGCGGAACGGACGAAAGGGGCGGCACCGCCGGCACGGCCCCTCTCGGTCCCGGCTGGTCCGCTGATCCCGTTGCCGAAGACGCCGCCCGACGCCTGGCGGCCATGTCCCTGACCGAGAAGGTCGCCAGCCTGCTGATGCTGCACCAGCCGGGAACGGACGCCGCCGCGCTGCGCTCCTTCGCCGGGGCGCACGGCCTCGGCGGACTCATCCTGATGGGCGACAACGTGCCGCCCTCCCCGGAGGAATTGCGGGCGATGACGGATGCCCTCAGCCCGGACCCGGCCCTCCCTCTGCTGGTGGGCATCGACCAGGAGGGCGGCGAGGTCTCCCGGCTGCCTGCCGATCTGGCCCCCGGGGCGGCGCAGCTCCAGGCGCTCCCTGCTCAGGCCACGGAGGAGGCGTTCCGCAGCCGATCCACCCTGCTGCAGTCCGTCGGTGTGAGCGTCAACTTCGGCATCGTCGCGGACGTCACGGCCGACCCGGCTTCGTTCCTGGCCGGGCGGGTGCTCGGCACCGACCCGGCCTCGGCATCCGCCCGCGTGGCCGCGGCGGTCACCGGTGAGCACGGCCGGGTCCTGAGCACGCTCAAGCACTTCCCGGGTCACGGGGCGGCAGCGGGGGACTCGCACCGGAGCATCCCGTCGACCCCGCTCGGCTACCAGGACTGGTTGACCGGGGAGGCGCCGCCGTTCCGGGCCGGGATCGCAGCCGGGGCAGAGGTGGTCATGTTCGGCCACCTGGCCTACCCGAGCATCGACTCGAAACCGGCGAGCCTGTCGCCGGCCTGGCACGAGATCCTTCGCGCGGACCTCGGCTTCGACGGTGTCACGATCACTGACGACCTGCTGATGCTCCAGGATTCCGGTCTGCCGGAGTACGCCGACCCGGCCGAGAACGGGATCGCCGCCCTGGCCGCGGGCAACACCATGCTGCTCTACGTTCTACCGGCGGATCCCGCGCGGTCCGGCACCGACGTCACCACCCTGATCGGCAGAATCGTCGGAGCGGTCGACGCCGGGCGCCTCACGCCGGGGCAGATCGATGAGGCCGCGTACAAGCTTCTCGTGCTGCGCGGCCGGGCCGCCCCCTGAGCCGCCCGAAGGCGATCCGCGGGTCTACGTTGTGCAGCGAACCGCACCGAGGAGGAATCCATGGATGCCCGCACACTCGCGGGCGGCATCGGCGGCACCACCGGGAACTCCCTGTGGTGGGGGCTGCTCATCCTGCCGTACCCGGTGGGCTGGTTCATGGCGGCGGCGGGGGCGGTGTACCTGTTCATCCGCTACCTGAAGACGCGGAAGCTCGCGCCGCGGCCGTGACGTCAGGTCAGCTCCCGCCGGTCAGCTTCCCGCCGTGCCGACGAAGTACGCGGTGACGACGTCACGGGTGCGGAGTGGGTCCTCCCCAGAGACGGGCGCGACCTGCACCGTCCACCGGGGTGCGGACCGATCGATGCCGTCGGTGCTCTCCGCCCAGACCGCGCCGCCCTCCGCGCATGAGTAGGTGCCGTACCAGCCCGGGTGATCGGCGAGATCATTCCAGACGCCGCCGCTGCGGACCAGACAGCGGTCCCCGTTGCTGAGGAGCAGACCGAGGGGTTGCGCCTGGTCGGGCGCCGTGGTTCCCGTCACGCTCCCGGAGCTCGGCAGGCGCACCACCTCCGTGTTCCACGGGTCGCGGTAGCAGGCCACGAAACCGGGGACCGGGTCCTGCCAACAAGCCACGGCGAACGCGCTCGACGGAGAGCAGGCAAGGATGTTGTCGTCGACGGCGACAGCGGACGGCCGTGGATCGAATGTCGTGCTGCCACAGTCGAGTGTGACGGTCGTGTCATCGGTGATGGTGAAGCCCGCGGCAGGCAGACCGCTCTCGGTGACCGGGCGCATCACCACGCTCTCGGTGGACGGTGCCGACGAGGTGGAGGCGGGCGACGAAGGGGACGCGCATCCGGTGAATAGCACAAGCAGCAGTCCCAGGGGGAGCAGGAGACGTGAGCGCATTTCAGCCCTCCGTTCCACCCGTCCGGCATCCCTCTGAGCGACTGACGGTACCCTCGGCGTCGGAGGCAGTCAAGGGAATCCGGCGTCAGCAGGTGGACGACTGCCGGAAAGTTCTTTCCACGTCCCGGAATAATTCCTTTTCCTATGCGCTTGCATGAAACTACGGACGAGAATCCACCGTCCTGTGAATTGAGGAGAACCCATGACTGAGACCACCGAAGTGAGCATCCCCGGCTACAAGGCCGGAACCTGGACCATCGACCCGACCCACAGCGAGGTCGGTTTCAGCATCCGTCACATCATGATCAGTAAGGTCAAGGGCTCGTTCGAGAAGTTCGACGCGACCTTCGTCACCGGCGAAAACCCCCTCGACTCCTCTGTCACGGCCACGGCTCAGGTCGCGTCGATCAACACGAACCAGGCGGACCGCGACGGTCACCTGCGCACCGGCGACTTCTTCGACGCCGAGACGTACCCGACCATCGGCTTCGTCTCCACCGGCGTGCGCCAGGTCAAGGACGACTTCCTTGTCGACGGCAACCTCACCATCAAGGGCGTCACCAAGCCGGTCACCTTCGACTTCGAGTTCGGCGGCTTCGGCACCGACCCGTACGGCAACTACAAGGCCGGCGCCACGGCGAAGACCGAGGTCACCCGCTCCGACTTCGGCCTCACCTACAATGCGGCCCTCGAGACCGGCGGAGTGCTGCTCGGCGAGAAGGTCACCATCACGATCGAACTGCAGGCCGCGCTCAACCAGGGATAGCGCGATCCCGCGCAGCGGTCTGCGCGGGCACTGGAAAGACGACGAAAGGGACCCCACCGGCGTGGGGTCCCTTTCGTCGTCAACGTGGTGCCGACTCGGCGATCTCCCGGCCGTGCACCGTCGGAACCCAGATCACCGAGACGCCGGCGACGATGAATAGTGCGCTCTCATTGTGGATCCGTCTTGGCCAATTCTGAAGTTCGAGACAGATCCGCTATTCGCCTTTGATCTCCTCGCGCACCCGGCGCAGGTCCTCCATCAAAGACCCGATCAGGATCCAGTGCTGGGGATGCGGCGTCGCAATGATCAGGGGAGCGGTCAGGGTGGGCGGCTCGAGCGGCACGCTGACCTGCTGGGCGCTTGGGTGGTCCACCTGTTCGGCGAGCAACCTCAGGTCATGGGCGGCTCGGCTCAGCTCGACCGTGATCGCCAGCACGGTGGGCTCGAGGTGCAGGGAATGGTCGTAGTGGTCCCGCAGCGAGCGGGTCATACCGATCGTCCGTGCGACGAGCGAGGTCAGTCGAGCGAAGAGTTCTTCGTCGACGTCGAGCAGGCGCCGGTTCACCGCGTGTCGGGGGTTGAGCGTGAGGCTCTCCTCGGCCTGTTTGAGCGCCTGGTCCGCCTTGGCGAGCATGGGCCGCAGCAGCCGCACCTTGATCATCATCTCTTCGATCTGGCTGGCCTTCTGCGGAAACCGCAGGGCGTCGACGATCCGGTCCAGGGTGTCCGCGATCTCGTAGGCCAGTCGGACGACGGCCGCGTGCGCCGGAGCAAGCAGTACGGGCGGAACGATCAGCGCGTTGACGAGGAGGGCGGCCGCCGCCCCGATGATGGTTTCGA
The DNA here is from genome assembly GCF_004403395.1 of Cryobacterium cheniae. Lineage (GTDB taxonomy): Bacteria > Actinomycetota > Actinomycetes > Actinomycetales > Microbacteriaceae > Cryobacterium > Cryobacterium cheniae. Next base: position 137,154 of record NZ_SOGN01000049.1, on the reverse strand, counting down.
CGATCCGATCCCGCGCGTATTCGGCCGTTGCCGTGCCGATCGTGAGGAGGAGCATGGCACTGATCGGGATCTGGCTCGCCGAACTGGGCGCCAGCCGCAGCGCCCAGGCCAGCATGATGCAGAATACGATGGCGAGCAGCACGACCCAGCTCGATTGGCCGAACGCGACGCCGACGCCGTAGGCGATGATGACGCCGCCGATGACGCCCAGGCTGCGCTCGACCGCGCGGCCGAGGGTCTGATTGATGTTCGGTTGCACCACGAGCAGGGCGGCGATCGCTGCGAAGACGGGCAGCTGCTCGGTGTCCAGGAGCAGCTGCGACAGGATCCAGCCGAGCGCGACCGCCGCGGAGGTCTTCAGCGCCTGAAGCAATGGAATCCGACTCGTGGATCGCAGCCGGGTGTTGAGTCTCACGTGTTTAGGGTAATCGAAAGCGCCCGGTAGTCGGACCGCTGCCGGTGCCGGTGATGGCTTGCGGGTTAGGGCAGGTCGTCGTCCGTGCGCGCACCGAAGACGATTTCGTCCCAGCTGGGCATCGAGGCGCGACCGCGCTTGCCGGTGCCCGAGGCGCGCGGCGTCGCGGCCGGTGACTGAGCGGCGGCGGCCTGGGCGGACCAGGCGTTGCGGGGAGTGTCGATCGGCGCGGGGGCGGGAGTCAGGGGAGCGGGGGCTTCCGCGGCGGCCTCGACCGGCGGGTTGACCAGACGGATGCCCGGAACCGGGTTTCCGGGGATGGCACTGCCGGGGATGCCACTGCCGGAGATGGTGCTGGTGTTGAGGCCGGAATGGTGGCTCTCGGACTGGTTGCTTTCGAAGGCCGCGGCTTCGCGCTCCCCGCGGCGGCGGCGGAGGGAGGCCAGTAGATCGGCCGTCTCGCTCAGGCTCTGCGGCGGTTCGTCGGCGCGTTTGATCGCTGCCCGGGACACGGCATCCGTGGTGCCCGCCGAACGGGAATACGGCACCGGGTCCAGAATCGGCGCGGTGTCGTTCAACATTTCCTCGACCAGGGACTCCCTGAAGGTGAAGGCGCCGCTGTCGAACCGGGACACATCGGCGAGGCTGGTTTCGGCACCGACGGCCCGCAGCCGCGGGATCAGCGCGCCCTTCAGTTCGCCCTGCTGCGATAGTGCGACGGCTTCGTTGCCGACCGGAGACAGGGAGTTCTTCTTCGGCTCGAAGTCCCAGCGGGCATCGTGGTCGATCTCATCGGCGGTGAAGGCCAGCTTGACGATCCAGCCCGCGCCGGGCTCCTTCCAGCTGGCCCAGCGCTCGTTCGTGGCGCCGAGGGAGGCCAGGCGCTCACGGATGACGGTGCCGAAGTTGGCTCCGCCCTCGATGGGGTCAGGGTCGATGGCGGTGTGCACGGGAACGCTCAGCGCGCAGGAGACCATGTAGTCGCGTTCGGCGACGACGGGACCCTCGAAGCGGCGCACGAAATCGAGGGACGCGCCTGTCACCGCGGCGACGTCTTCCGCAGACATGCCGGCCCGGATATGCGCCTGTACTTCCCGGGGGCTGAGCTTCGGTCCCGCCGTCGGCTCCGCCTGGGTTTGGCGAAGCCGGGACTGGAGAACTTCATCGATGGGGATCCTGAATCGGTCACCCTCGTCTGACGCTGCGAGCAGCGCACCGTTCTCGACTCCAATAACTTTCAATTCCTGCATGTTGAAAGCCCTCTCGCCATCACTAGTGCGATCAAGACTGCCATGTAAATGGCGAATCTTCGGGGAATACGCCGGGCGTGCCGCAAGTTGACGTCTGTGCCGAGTAAATGACGCGGCGCGTAGTTTGCTATTCCGCCCGGATTGTTGGAAACTATGCCCGCCGAAATCCTTTCTCGGCGTAACTGAATGGATGGGTATGGCAACCGATTACGACGCACCACGGAAGACCGAAGACGACTCCGAGTCGATTGAGGCCCTCAAGGAGCGCGTACCCGACAAGATGTCCGGTGTCGTAGATGTGGACGACTCGGACAACCCCGGTGGGTTCGACCTTCCCGGCGCCGATCTGTCCGATCTCGACCTCGATGTCGTCGTTCTGCCTCCGCAGGCCGACGAGTTCACCTGTGTGGAGTGCTTCTTGGTGAAGCACCGCTCGCAGATGTCGCACGAGACCAAGCTCGGCCCGGTTTGCCTGGAGTGCGACTCCTAAACGCGCTTAATCATGTGATGCTGGCCGTCGCGATCCATTGATCGCGGCGGCCAATTTCTGTGGGTGCCGCGTCGACACCAGCCAGTACGGCGCCGGGTCGGTCGCATCCTCGATCGGGATCCGAACGACGGGCCGAATCCAACCGCGGATGAGCAGCCATGCCCTGGCATCGAGCCGTTGGCCGCGTTCCAGGGCGGCCTCGTCCCCATCGAAGGGTTGGACTTCGCCGACCAGGTCGGTTGAAATGCTCGCGCGCCCGGCGATGAGTTCACCGTCACGCAACTGCACCACCGGCGCAGACAACAGCAGCGCCAGAACGCAGGCGGAATACAGACCGGCCGCAAGCAGCACCCCGGCCAGCATCGAAATCGGTGCGAACACGAGGATGCTGGCGGGGATGATGAGGGCAGTGGCGACGTAGGGTGCGGGAGAGGCCCAGAGTTTTTCGCGATATTCAGGCATGGGTCTATTCGATCAGACTTCTGCACTAGCCTCGACACGTGGCAGAAAGCGTCGAAGTCCTGATTACCGCGTCCATCCTTCCGAGCTACGCGCACCCGGGTGACGCGGGAGCGGACCTTCATTCCGCCCAGGCTCTGGTTCTGGCCCCGGGCGAGCGCGCATTGGTCGGAACCGGCGTGTCGATCGCCCTCCCCGATGGTTTCGCGGCGTTCGTGGTGCCCCGAAGCGGTCTGGCGTTCAAGCACGGCATCACGATCGTGAACGCGCCCGGCACCGTCGACGCCGGGTATCGCGGCGAGATCAAGGTCACTCTGCTCAACACCGACCAGACCTCGCCCTATGCGATCGCGGTCGGCGACCGCATCGCCCAGATCATCATCATGCCCGTCAGCCGGGCCACCTTCATCCCCGTGGACCGGCTGCCCGGCAGCCAGCGCGGGGAAGGCGGGTTCGGGTCCACCGGCCTGAACCGGCACATCAGCACGGGAACCTCAACGTCAGGAGACAACCAGTGAGCGACACCGCGAACCCGGAGGACATTCCGGACGAGACGGCCAAGTCCGCGCCCACCGATCGCGCGACCGAGGGTCCCCTCGACGAAGTCGAAGCCAACCCGGTGCGGCCCTACGTGGACCTGGGCGGGGTCAAGATCCTCCCTCGCGAGGGACTTCACCTGCGGCTGGAGATCGAAGAGGGCAGCAAGCGTGTCGTGGCCATCGGGCTCGACTACGCCGGCTCCACCCTGCAGGTGCAGCCGTTCGCCGCGCCCCGCTCGAGCGGCCTCTGGCACGAAATCCGTGCCCAGATCGCCGACCAGATCGGCAAGCAGGGCGGGACGACGACCCTGCGCGAAGGACCGTTCGGCCCCGAACTGGTGGCGGAGATACCCGTGGCCGCAGGGCAGGGTGCAGACGGAACGAGCCGGCTGGCCCGGTTCATCGGAGTCGACGGCCCGCGCTGGTTCCTGCGCGGTGTGATCGCGGGCGAGGGCGCCGTGAACGCCGACGCCGCGACCGAGATCGAGGAGCTCTTCCGCAGCATCGTCGTGGTGCGCGGATCCGCCCCGATGCCGCCGCGTGACCTGATTCCGCTTCGGATGCCGGCCACGCCCGCCAGTGCCACCGAGCCGGGCCAGTCCTGAAGAACACCCACATGACGCACACACCGCTGCCCGACGAGGCCCGCGAGCCCGGCATTTCACAGAACGCGTCCGACTCGCCTGTGCCCGCCGCGTTCGCCGACGGCATGGCGGCGGCAGCCCGGCGGGCGGGCTTCACCTCGGCCGAAGAGGGCGAGCCGATCAGCGGGCGTGCCCTGCTGGCCGCGATGGGCGGCATCCGTGGTCTGGTCGAGGCCGTGTTGCCGGGACTCGTCTTCCTGATCACCTATACCTTCACCCGGCAGCTCTTCCCCGAGCAGTCCCTGATGCTGTCGCTGGTCGTGCCGGTGCTGATCGGCGTCGTCTTCATCGTGCTGCGCCGGATCAGCCGACAAACGGTGACGCCCGCCGTGGGCGGTCTGGTGGCATTGATCGTCAGCGCGGTTCTCGCCCTGTTCACCGGGCGGGCCGAAGACTTCTTCCTGCCCGGATTCTGGACCAACGGCCTCTACGGTGGAGTCCTTCTGATCTCGGCGGTGATCGGCTGGCCACTGATCGGACTGGCCGTCGGATTTCTGATGGGTGAGGGAATCGCCTGGCGCGGGAATCCGTCCAGGCGCCGGGTACTGACCATCCTCACGCTCTGCTGGGCGGGCCTGTTCGCGCTGCGCCTGGCCGTCCAGCTTCCCCTGTACTACTCCGGAAACGTGGAGTGGCTCGGTGCCGCCAAGCTCCTGATGGGGATCCCGCTCTATGCTCCGCTTCTGGTGATCTCATGGCTGGTGGTTCGGGCGGTGTACCGCACCGACGGCAGCAAGATCGACGGTGGCGCGCCCGGGCGACCCGAATAAATTCCGGGGGGATTCCGCGACATCCGCCGGAATAGCGCGGGAACCGCGGCGACACCGCTAGAGTTATCTCTACGTCAAGATAGTTTGGCGTTGGACATCGTCCGCACGTGGCATCAGCCGGTTAGGTAACCCTTGCTGGCAGGGGCAGGCGTCCGGTCGTCAGAATTGAGGATTGCGGACGGTTTCGCCGTCGGTTTCCACGAAGGAGAGGGCATCGTGTCGGCGCTAAATAATGCGGTCGTAAACAGTTTTGGAGCCAAGGACACCCTGCGGGTCGGGTCGACGGACTATGAGGTCTTTCGTCTCGACGCGGTCAAGGGCTACGAGAAGCTCCCGTTCAGCCTGAAGGTGCTGCTGGAGAATCTTCTCCGCACCGAAGACGGGGCCAACATCACCGAGGCCCACATTCGTGCCCTGGGGGAATGGGTACCCACCGCGGAACCCGACACCGAGATCCAGTTCACGCCCGGGCGCGTGGTCATGCAGGACTTCACCGGCGTGCCGTGCATCGTCGACCTCGCCACCATGCGTGAGGCCGTCGCCGAGCTCGGCGGCGACCCGAAGAAGATCAACCCGCTGGCTCCGGCCGAGCTGGTCATCGACCACTCCGTCATCGCTGACCTGTTCGGCACCGCGGATGCCCTCGAGCGCAACGTGGAGATCGAGTACGAGCGCAACGGCGAGCGGTACCAGTTCCTGCGCTGGGGCCAGACCGCGTTCAACGACTTCAAGGTCGTGCCGCCCGGAACCGGCATCGTGCACCAGGTCAACCTGGAATACCTCGCCCGCGTGACGATGACCCGCACCGTGACGGACGCTGACGGCAACGACGTGCTGCAGGCCTACCCCGACACGTGTGTCGGAACCGACTCGCACACGACCATGGTCAACGGCCTGGGCGTGCTCGCCTGGGGCGTGGGCGGCATCGAAGCCGAGGCGGCCATGCTCGGCCAGTCCATCTCGATGCTCATCCCCAAGGTGGTCGGCTTCAAGCTCAACGGCTCCATCCCGACCGGCGTCACCGCGACGGATGTCGTGCTCACCATCACGCAGATCCTGCGCAAGCACGGCGTGGTCGGCAAGTTCGTCGAGTTCTACGGTGCGGGCGTCTCGCAGGTTCCGCTCGCGAACCGGGCCACGATCGGCAACATGAGCCCGGAGTTCGGCTCCACGGCAGCCATGTTCCCGATCGACGACGTCACCCTCGACTACCTGCGCCTGACCGGTCGCACCGACGAGCAGGTCGCGCTGGTCGAGGCGTACTCGAAGCTGCAGGGCCTGTGGCACGACGCCGACCAGGAGCCCGATTTCAGCGAGTACCTCGAGCTCGACCTCGGCACCGTCGTGCCGTCGATCGCCGGCCCGAAGCGCCCGCAGGACCGGGTCATCCTCACCGAGGCGAAGTCGCAGTTCGAGCTGGACCTCCAGAGCTACGCGACGCGGGACTGGACAGTGGTGGACGAGGCCGTCGAGGCCTCCTTCCCGGCGTCAGACCCGATCGGCTTCACCGCCGAGGACGAGAACGTCGACCGCGAGCTCGCGCACAACCACGTGAGCCACGCCCCGGTCAGCGTGTCCAGGCCCGTCGCGATCACCACGCAGGCCGGCGCGAATTACACGCTCGATCACGGAGCGGTCGCCGTCGCAGCCATCACCTCGTGCACGAACACGTCCAACCCGAGCGTCATGCTCGCCGCGGGCCTGCTCGCCCGCAACGCCGTCAAGAAGGGCCTCACGAGCAAGCCGTGGGTCAAGACCACCCTGGCTCCGGGTTCGAAGGTCGTCACCGACTACTACGAGAAGGCGGGCCTCACCGGTGACCTGGAGGCCCTCGGCTTCTACACCGTCGGCTACGGCTGCACGGTCTGCATCGGCAACACCGGTCCACTCATCGACGAGGTCACCGCCGCGGTCAACGACAACGACCTGGCCGTAACCGCGGTGCTCTCGGGCAACCGCAACTTCGAGGGCCGGATCAGCCCCGACGTCAAGATGAACTACCTGGCCAGCCCGCCGCTGGTCATCGCCTACGCCCTCGCCGGTTCGATGAACTTCGACTTCGAGACGGATGCGCTCGGCATCGGCAGCGACGGCAACGAGGTGTTCCTCAGAGACATCTGGCCCGACTCCGCCGAGGTGCAGGCCACGATCGACAGCTCGATCGACACCGGAATGTTCACGAAGCAGTACGGTCACGTCTTCGAGGGTGACGAGCGCTGGCGCGGCCTGCCGACGCCGGACAGCGAGGTCTTCGAATGGGACCCCGAGTCCACGTATGTGCGGAAGCCCCCGTACTTCGACGGCATGACCATGGAGACCACCCCGGTGGTCGACATCGTCGGTGCCCGCGTACTGGCCAAATTGGGCGACTCGGTCACGACCGACCACATCAGCCCTGCCGGTTCGATCAAGGCCGACAGCCCGGCCGGCGCCTACCTGCTGGAGCACGGCGTCGAACGCGGCGACTTCAACTCCTACGGTTCGCGCCGCGGCAACCACGAGATCATGATCCGCGGAACGTTCGCGAACATCCGTCTCCGCAACCAGCTGCTGGACGGCGTCGAGGGTGGTTACACGCGCGACTTCACCGTCGACGGGGCGCCGCAGGCGTTCATCTATGACGCGTCGCAGAACTACCAGGCCGCTGGAACGCCGCTGGTCATCTTCGGCGGCAAGGAATACGGCTCGGGCTCCTCCCGGGACTGGGCCGCCAAGGGCACCAGCCTCCTCGGTGTGAAGGCCGTCATCACGGAAAGCTTCGAGCGAATCCACCGCTCGAACCTGATCGGGATGGGCGTTGTTCCGCTGCAGTTCCCGGCCGGCGAGAGCTGGGCGTCGCTCGGACTGGACGGCACGGAGACCGTCACGATCGAGGGTCTCGTCGAGTTGAACAACGGGGTCACCCCGAAGACGGTGCGCGTCACGGCGGCGCCGAGTGCGGAGTCCGCGGCCGGCAAGGCCACGGTCGAGTTCGACGCGGTCGTTCGCATCGACACCCCCGGTGAGGCCGACTACTACCGTAACGGCGGCATCCTGCAGTACGTCCTGCGTTCGCTGGTCGCGTAGCCTCACCCGGCAGCCTCTCGGCTAGCTCCGAAACCGGCGCGTAGACTCGGTGTGACCGAATCTATGCGCCGGTTTTTGGTGGCGGATAGGGCAACGTGAAAGGTGTTATCGATGGCGCTACTGGACACGATCTCCGGGCCGAGAGATCTCGATCGCCTCTCGCCGGAACAGCTCGTCCAGCTCGCGGGCGAGGTGCGGGCATTCCTCGTGCGGGAGGTCTCCAAGACCGGCGGTCACCTCGGGCCCAACCTCGGTGTGGTCGAACTGACCATCGCGATGCACCGGGTCTTCGAGTCTCCGCGCGACGCCATCGTCTTCGACACCGGGCACCAGGCCTACGTGCACAAGCTGCTCACCGGACGCCAGGATTTCAGTCTCCTGCGTCAGACCGGCGGCTTGGCCGGCTACCCGCAGCGCCGGGAATCCGAGCATGACATCGTGGAGAGCTCCCACGCCTCCAGCTCGCTGTCCTGGGCCGACGGCATCTCCCGGGCGTTCGAGATCACCGGACAGAGCGACCGCCATGTGATCGCGGTCGTCGGTGACGGTTCCCTGACCGGTGGCATGACCTGGGAGGCTCTCAACAACATCAGTGACGACAACACCCGTCGCCTGATCATCATCGTGAACGACAACGGCCGCTCCTACGCGCCCACCATCGGCGGAATGGCCCGCTTCCTCAACACCGTACGCACCCGTCAGGCTTACCACAGCGCCTATTTGACCAGCCGTCAGGCATTCGAACGGATGGGCGCGCCCGCCCGTGCCTTCTTCCGCGGCGTTCGCGGCGGCATGCACGGCTTCCTCTCCCGGTTCTCCAACAACGAGGCGCTCTATTCCAACCTCGACATCAAGTACATCGGCCCAATCGACGGGCACGACCTGAAGGCGATGGTCGAGGCGCTCCAGCAGGCCAAGGGCTACGGCGCGCCGGTGATCGTGCACGCGATCACCCAGAAGGGCAAGGGATACGACCCGGCCGTTCAGGACACCGCCGACCAGTTCCACGCGGTCGGCCAGATCGACCCGGAAACGGGGGAGTCCCTCGAATCCGCGGGTGCGCTCTCCTGGACGTCGGTGTTCGCCGAGGAGTTGCTGCGGCTCGCCACAATCGAGCCGAAGATCGTCGGCATCACCGCGGCCATGCTCCGGCCTACGGGCCTGCACAAGATGGCCGAGCGGTTCCCCGATCGGGTGCACGACGTGGGCATTGCCGAACAGCACGCCGTCACCAGTGCCGCCGGGCTCGCCTTCGGCGGTCTGCACCCGGTCGTCGCGCTCTACGCCACCTTCATCAACCGGGCGTTCGACCAGGTACTGATGGATGTCGCCCTGCACCGGGCCGGCGTCACTTTCGTGCTCGACCGGGCCGGCGTCACCGGGCCCGACGGTCCCAGCCACCACGGCATCTGGGACCTGGCGATCCTGCAGGTCGTGCCGGGCATTCGGCTCGCGGCACCCCGGGACTCGGTGCGCCTGGCAGAGGAGCTCGAGGAGGCCGTGGCCGTCGACGACGCGCCCACCGTGCTGCGCTTCCCGAAGGGCAGCGTGAGCACCCCGATCGACGCCGTGCGGCGATTCGACGACGGGGTCGACGTGCTCCTGGAATCGACCCAGAAAGACGTGCTGATCGTCACCGTCGGGCCGATGGCCGCGATGGGTATCGATGTGGCCGGCCGGCTCGCCGCCCAGGGCATCGGAGCCACCGTCGTCGACCCGCGCTGGGTCGTGCCGGTGCCGCGGAGCATCGTGACCCTGGCTGCTGAGTACCGCATCGTCGTGACGATCGAGGACGGCATCCGGGTCGGCGGCATCGGCACCCGCATCCGTCAGGACCTGCGCGAGGCCGGCGTCGACACGGCCGTCACCGAGCTGGGGCTACCGGACGAGTTCCTTGACCACGGGACCCGCGCGGAGATCCTCGAGCGCGTCGGCTTGACCCCGCAGCGCATCGCACGCGATGTCGTCGCGATGGTGCTCGGCAGCAAGATCCCGCACGCGCGGCCGCTGCCGGCAGATCGCCCCGCCTCCGACACCGACTCCGGCACCATTCCGGCCAACCGCCAGCAGGACTGACAGCCGTCCAAGACAGCGCCGAGCCGTGACTTCGGCCCCTCCCTCGTGAAGAAGAAGGGGCCGAAGTCACGGCTCGGCGGAGTGGATGCGGCCTAGTCGCCTGAGGTCGTGGCGGTCGTGTGGCCGGCCGGCTCGAGCTCAGCACCCACGCCGCGGATCGGCGGGGTGTGGAACGTGCCCTGGAAGACCCGTTCGCTCGCCCCGACGCGGTCGAGGTAGGGCGTGATCCCGCCCATCTGGAACGGCCAGTTGGCCCCGAGGATCATGCACAGGTCGATGTCTTCGGCGGCGTGGACGACGCCGTCGTCCAACATCCGCTTGATTTCATCGGCCAGGCCGTCCTCGACGCGGCGCAGGATCTGTTCGCCGGTCATCGGCGTGGTGCCGCCGGCGACGATCTTGATCGCGCCCTTGTCGAAGCCCTTGATCTTGCCCTTGGCGTCGCGCTCCAGAATTGTGCCGTACTCGGCCAGCCGGTGCAGGTTCGTGCTGTCGAAGAAGCGGTCCGGGAACGCCGCGTGGTGGGTGTCCAGCACGTGTGCGCCGACCTTGAGGCCGACGAGTTCGAGCAGTTCGAACGGGGTCATCGGCATCCCGAACGGAGCCAGGGACCCGTCGACGACGTCGAACGGGGTGCCCGTGTCGACGGCGTGCATGGCCTCGCCGAGAAGCTTCGCCAGCAGGCGGTTCACCACGAACCCGGGGGTGTCGCGGGTGATGACCGCATTCTTGCGGAGCTTGGCCGCGACGACCATCGCCGTGGACAGGGTGGCGTCGTTGGTCTCGGGGGTGTTCACAACCTCGATCAGCGGCATGATGGCCACCGGGTTGAAGAAGTGGAAGCCGACCAGGCGTTCGGGGTGGGCCAGCTTCGCACCGATCTGCTCGACCGAGAGGGATGAGGTGTTGGTGGCGAGAATGGCGTCAGGCGCGATGTGCTTCTCCATCTCGGCGAAGACGTCCTGCTTCACTCCGAGTTCTTCGAAGACGGCCTCGATCACCCAGTCGGCGTCAGCGAACTGAGCCTTGTCGGTGGTGCCGGTGACCAGGGCGCGGAGCCGGTTGGCCTCGTCGGAGGAGATGCGGTTCTTGGTCTCCAGGGCGAGGATCTCGCTGTGGATGTACGCGACACCCTTGTCGACCCGGGCCTGGTCGAGGTCGGTGATGACCACGGGCACGCGCAGGCGTCGCACGAAGAGCAGGGCGAACTGGCTGGCCATCAGGCCGGCGCCGATGACGCCCACCTTCTTGATCGGGCGGGCGAGGGCCTTGTCCGGAGCGCCGGCCGGCCGCTTGGCGCGCTTCTGCACCAGGTTGAAGGCGTAGATGCTGGCCTGCAGCTGGTCGCCGGCGATGAGTTCGGCCAAAGAATCGTCTTCCCGCTCGAACCCTTCCTGGCGGGTGCCGCTCTTGGCTGCCTTGAGGAGGTCGAGGGCGATGTACGGCGACCGGGCGACGGTCCCGATGCGGCTTTCCAGCATCTTGCGTGCGATGCCGACGGCCACATCCCACTTCACGAGCCGCTCGACCTTGCCCGGCGCATTGGGCCTGGAGACCTTGGTTGTGCCGGAGATCACGCCGTCGGCCCACTTGATGGACTGTTCGAGGAACATGGCCGAGGCGAACTGCACGTCGGCGATGCCGAGCTCGATCGCGTCAGCGGCCTTGAGCACGCGGTGCTTGAGCGGGTTCTCGATGATCACCTTGAGCGCGTTCTCGATGCCGATCAGGTTGGGCAGCAGGTACGAGCCGCCCCAGCCCGGGATCAGTCCGAGGGAGACCTCGGGCAACGCGATCGCGGGAACGGTTGCATCGACGGTGCGGTAGTCGGCGTTCAGCGCGATCTCGAGCCCGCCACCCAGCGCGAGCCCGTTGATGAAGACGAAGGAGGGCACGCCCAGTTCGGCCTGCTTGCCGAGGGCATAGTGGCCCAGCTGGGCCAGCAGCTTGCCGGTGGCGAGCGACGGAATCTCGCTGACCTTGCTCAGGTCGGCTCCGGCGGCGAGGATGAACGGTTTGCCGGTGACGGCGACACCGTGGATGTCGCCGAGCGCGGCACGCTCTCGCAGCAGGTCCATCGTCATGCCGAACTCGAGCAGGGTGATCGGGCCGAGCGTGTTCGGACGGGTGTGGTCCCGGCCGTTGTCGAGCGTGACCAGCGCCAGCGTCTTTCCCCCGGACAGGGGCACATCGCGCACGTAGGAGTGGGTGACGACCTCGTCGGCCGACAGCTCGATCAGCGGGGTGAAGTCGAGTTCTGAATAGTTGCTCATCGTTTGCTTGCCTTCCGGTTGAAGTTCGGGTTCTCCCAAATCACGGTGCCGCCCTGGCCGAGGCCGATGCACATGGCGGTGAGGCCGTAGCGGACCTCCGGGTGCTCGCTGAACTGTCGTGCGAGCTGGTTCATCAGCCGCACGCCGGAGGAGGCGAGAGGATGGCCGATGGCGATCGCGCCGCCGTACTCGTTCACCCGCGGGTCCTCGTCGTCGATGCCGAAGTGGTCGAGGAACGAGATGACCTGCACGGCGAAGGCCTCGTTGAGTTCGAACAGGCCGATGTCGGTGATGCTGAGGCCTGCCTTGCGCAGAGCCTTCTCGGTGGAGGGGACCGGGCCGAGGCCCATGACCTCCGGTTCGACGCCGGCGAAGGCGAAGCTGACCATTTTCATCTTGACGTTCAGGCCGAGGTCCTTGGCGGCCTTACCGCTGGCGAGCAGGCAGGCGCTGGCACCGTCGTTCAGACCGGATGCGTTGCCGGCCGTGATCCGTCCGTGCGGGCGGAATGGGGTTTTGAGGGACGCGAGGCCCTCCATCGTGGTTTCGGGGCGGGGAGCCTCGTCGGTGGTTGCCAGGCCCCAGCCGGTCTCGCTCCGGATCGCAACCGACACCAGGTCAGGCTGGATCTTGTCGGCGGCGTAGGCTGCGGCGACCTTCTGCTGGCTGCGCAGGGCGAACCGGTCGGACCGCTCCTTGGTGTAGGAGGGGAACCGGTCGTGGATCCGCTCGGCCGTGGCACCCATATTGAGGGCGTCCTCGCTGACGAGGCGCTCCGACAGGAAGCGCGGGTTCGGGTCGACGCCGGAACCCATCGGGTGGCGTCCCATGTGCTCGACGCCGCCGGCGATGGCCAGGTCGTAGGCTCCGAAGCCGATCCCGGCGCCGAGGGTGGTGACGGCGGTCATGGCGCCGGCGCACATCCGGTCGATCGCGAATCCGGGAACCGATTTCGGCAGCCCCGAGAGGAGTGCCGCCGTGCGACCGAGCGTGAGCCCCTGGTCGCCGGTTTGGGTGGTGGCGGCAATCGCCACCTCGTCGATCCGTTCCCCGGGGACCGACGGGTTGCGTTCCAGCAGCCCGATCATGGCCTTGACCACGAGATCATCCGCCCGGGTGTTCCAGTACATGCCCTTTTCACCGGCGCGTCCGAACGGGGTGCGAACCCCGTCCACAAACACGACTTCTGCTCTATCGGCCACTTTGCCTCCATCAATCGATCAGGTGTCGGTCGATCCTAAAGGGGCGTCCGGGGAGGGTCGAATCCTTGGACGGTTCCTACGAATCCGATTCCGAGGAGAGCTCGATCGCTTGGTGGACATCCACAAAGGCATCGGCGATCCGTTGTGCGGTCACTTCAATTTGCCAGGTGCGCGCACCCAGGTGCGCGAGTGCCTCGCCGACGGATGCGGGGTCGACGTTCTCGGGCGGCGTCCACGCCACCCGGCGGACATAGTCCGGGGTGACAAGGTTCTCCAGCGGGATCGCGAGCTCTTCGGAGACCTCGGTCAGCGCGGCGCGAGCGGCCTTGTAGCGCAGGTCAGCCTCGGGATTGCGGTCGGACCAGGCGCGCGGGGGCGGGAGCAGATCGCCGTTTCCCCGAAGCGACGGCAGGTCGGTCGACGCCAGGCCCTTCTGGATGGCGCCCCACCAGCGGTCGAGTTCGCTGCGGCTCGCACGGCCGCTGAACTCCCTCAGGTCCGCCAGGTCCTGCCGGGTCGACGGCATGGCCCGTGCCGCCGCCGTCAACGACGCGTCGGGCACAAGACGACCGGGGGACACATCCAGCTCCTGCGCCAGCCGATCGCGGGCCAGCCACAGCTCCCGGGCCACGGCCAGGCCACGCTGGCCACGGATGGAATGCACCCCGGAGAGGCGGCGCCAGGGCTCGGGGCCGACCGGTTTGGCTTCCCTGGCCAGCACTGCGGCGAATTCCTGGGCGGCGATGTCGGTCTTGGAATCGGTGGCCAGCATGTCGACCATGCGGTCACGCAGATCCGGCAGAAGTTCCACGTCGAGCGCACCGTAGACCAGCCAGGCCTCCGGCAGAGGGCGGGTCGACCAGTTGGCGGCGGAGTGTTCCTTGGCCAGGTGGATGCCGAGCAGCTCTTCCACCACCGTGCCGAGTCCGACCCGGGGGATTCCGAGCAGGCGGGCGGCCAGTTCGGTGTCGAAGATGTGCTGGGGGTCGAGGCCGACCTCGCGCAGGCAGGCCAGGTCCTGGCTCGCAGCGTGGAAGATCCATTCGTCGTCGCGCAGTGCTGCGTTGAGCTCGCTGAAGTCGCCGAGTGCGGGCGGGTCGAACAGGAAGGTTCCCGCGCCGCGCCGATAGATCTGGATCAGGTAGGCACGCTGGGAGTAGGTGAAGCCGGAGGCACGCTCCGCATCGATGCCGATCGGGCCCGTGCCCGCGCTGATGGACGCGGTCGCCGCGAGGTAGGCGTCCCTCGTATCGATGACCTGGTGATCAAGCACGACCGGTTCGGCGTGTGGACAACATGCTGACTCCTTCGCCCGTGGGTGGAAGGCCTGCGAGCATGCAGAGCAGCTCGCCCCATCCTTCGACGTGGGCGGCGAGATTGTGATCCAGCGGCGTCCACGAGGCGCGCAGTTCGATCTGCGCACCATCGCCCTGCCTGGCAAGTTCGCCGAAGCCTGACGAGATAATCTTAGTCGCGGTCCCTGAGGCCGCGGTATACCGTGCTCCGTGGGCGTCGAGCGCATCGACCAGCCAGGACCAGGCCACCCCCGCGACGAACGGGTCCAGGCCGATGTCGGTCTCCAAGGGAGCCTGGGCGAAGCAGACGACGCGGAAGGCCCCGCCCCACTCCTCGGGTTCGGTCGGGTCGTGCAGCAGGATGAAGCGTCCGGTCCCCAGTTCGGAGTCGCTCCCGTGACGCACCGGGGTCACGTCGGCCGAGAAGGCGATGGCCTGCGGCGCCAGGTTTCCGGGGGCGGAAATCTCGTTGACAACAAGCTCTCGACGGATGCGGGCACTCGCGAATGAGGCACGGGCGGCGGCGAACTCCGGCGGGAGTGGTTCTCGTGTTTCGGGCACGTGTGCAGACTAGAGTTTTTTTCGGGCGGTGTCGGTCAGGCACGCCGGGCAGGGGAGGTAGTCATGCGTGACGGAGCGGGCTCAGGGCGACACCCGGGGCGTTTTGTGGTGGTGACCGGGATCGCTGTTGCCGGTGCAACGGTGCTGTTCGGGGCTTTGGGGGGTGTCCTGGCGGGTGTGATGGCACGCCGGATCGTCACGCCGTCGTCCAAGCGCGCCGACGATGTGCGGATCGACGCTGTCGACCTCGCGGCGGGAACGATCACTCTGCAATCGACTGAGGATTCCGTCCTGCAGGGCGACTACAGTTTCTGGTTCTCGGGTGATCGAGGGCACGCTCACCTGGGCGAGGTCCTGCGTCTCACGCCCACGAAGGTGACGCGGCGCGTCCTGCGCGTCGACCATGGGGATCTGGTGCGGGCCGAGCGCGGCCGGTTGGGCGGCTACTCGTACCTCGGACCCTGGGACCTCGGTCTCGCCTTCGAGGACGTGCTCGTACCGACCGATGCCGGCGATGCTCCGGCCTGGCTGATTCCGGCCGCGGAGCCGGACGGCCGCTGGGTGATCCAGGTGCACGGGCGCGGGGTGCAGCGACAGGAGACACTGCGGGCGACGCCGGTTTTCCGGGACGCGGGTGTCACGTCCCTGCTCGTGTCGTACCGCAACGACGGTGAGGCACCGCGGAGCGTCGACGGCCGGTATGCCCTCGGAGACGCGGAATGGCAGGACGTCGACGCGGCGATCGCCTTCGCGGTGCATCGCGGCGCGAGGGAGATCGTGCTGATGGGCTGGTCCATGGGCGGCGCGATCGTGCTGCAGACGGCGACGCGGTCGATGTTGCGCGAGCGGATCGTCGGTATCGTGCTCGACTCGCCCGTGATCGACTGGGCCGATGTCGCGAGGTTCCATGGCGGCCTGCTCGGCCTGCCCGCGGTCGTGGCCAGGGGGGCCTTGGAGGTCCTCGGACGGCGCTGGGGCGGGATGGTCACCGGCCGGACCGAACCGATCGACTTCAGACGACTCGACTTCGTCGAGCGGGCCGCCGAACTCGATCTGCCGGTGCTGCTGATGCACAGCGACGACGATGGATTCGTCCCCGTGACCGGGTCACGAGCCCTGGCCGGGCGCCGCCCCGACATCGTGACCTTCCTGCCGTTTGCGGTGGCGCGGCATACGAAGCTGTGGAACTACGACCGTGAGGGCTGGAATCAGGCCATCACGAACTGGCTGGGCGAGCTCGCTCCCAGCGGGCGTACGTCGCTCCCTGATCGTCCAGGAGCAGCTGCCGCATCCTGAATTCGGTGGCGACGGTCCGCGCCGATTCGAGGAGGCCTCTGGCGCCGAGCACGACCTGGGGACTCGTGGACAGACACAGTTCGTCCACGAGGTCCTCGGCGAATAATTGCCCGGACAGCACCGGGCCGCCCTCGCAGACGATGCGGGGGAGGCCCAGGCTGTGCAAGGCCGCCACGATGGTGGCGGGAGTGAGCGAGCCGTTCTCGTCGTCGAGCGGCACGATCACCGCTCCGGAGCCGGACGTGGTCGCCTCCGCGCGGGCAACCGCGGACTGCGGGCAGAGCACGTAGACGCGCCGATTGCGGTCGGTCGCCGCGGCGGCCGGTGGCTCGAGCCGGTGCCCGGAGAGGTTGCCGCTGGCCGTGACGACCGCCAGGGCCGCGCGCGCCGGAATGACATAGCCCTCCGCCCGTACGCTGCCGGCGCCGATCAGAACCACATCGGCGAGTTGCCGGATCACGCCCAGGATGCGACGGTCCAACCGGCTCGACAGCGAATCGGAGGTGTTATCTGGGCCGGTGACGCTGCCGTTCAGGCTGGCGATCATATTGACCCGCAGGTACGGGCCCGGGTTCGGGGCATAGCGTTGCAGCAGCCAGTCCCGGCCGACCGGGTCGAGACCGTCGACGGTCCGGGGCAGGCCGGCAGCGCCGACCCCGGCCGCTTCCGCTTCCGGCTCAGGTTCCGGGAAGACCCGGGTCAGGGTCACGCAGCGCCCTCGCGCAGGCGGCGCTTGGTGCGCGCGAGCATGGCGGTCATGCCACGGATGCGCAGGGGAGACACGGCCTTCGTCAACCCGATCGTGTTCGGATAGTCGTCCGGCACGTCGAGGACCTCCTGGCGGCTGAGGCCGTCCAGACCCTGGGAGAGGATCGAGGCGAAGCCCCGGGTCGTCGGCGACTCCCGGGGAGCGGTCGCGTAGAGGTGCACGGCGGAATCGTCGTCGACCTCGACGAACATGAAGACGGGGGACTGGCATTCCACGACCCGTTCGAGCAGGTCCGGGTGATCCGCGTACCGGGGCGGGAGGGTCGGCAGCTCGTCGGCGAACTCGAGCAGCAGCAGCAGCCGGTCGGACTCCTCGAGTTCGAGGAAGTCGTCACGGATCTCGGCCAGTTTCGGGGGCAGTTCGGTGGCAGTCATCGAGGATCATTCTGCCATGCGCGGGCCGGAGCGCCCCTGAATCCGGGCTCGGCCGCCCGCATCAGCGGGGCTGGGGTGCGGTGCCCGGCTCCGTGCCCATCGTGATCGGCACGTGCACGGCGTTGCCCCACTCGGTCCAAGACCCGTCGTAGTTGCGCACGCCTTCGAAACCGAGCAGGTGCGTCAGGACGAACCAGGTGTGGCTGGACCGTTCGCCGATCCGGCAGTAGGCGATGACGCTGTCGCCGTCGGACAGGCCTGCTTCGTCGCGGTAGATGGCGTCCAGTTCGGGGCGGGTGCGGAACGTGGCGTCCGGCGCGGCGGCGCGGGCCCACGGTACCGATGCCGCCGACGGGATGTGGCCGCCGCGCAGCGCGCCCTCTTCCGGGTAGGCGGGCATGTGGGTGCGTTCGCCGGTGTACTCCTCGGTGGAGCGTACGTCGATCAGCGGGTTGCCGAAATGGGCGAGGACATCCTCGCGGAATGCACGGATGGGGGCGTCGTTGCGTTCGATGATCGGGTATTCGGCCGGGGTGATCACGGGCTTGTCCCTGGTGAGGCCGCGTTCCTCGGCCACCCATTTGTCACGACCGCCGTCGAGCAGTCGCACATCGTCGTGGCCGAACAGGGTGAACACCCACAGGGCGTAGGCCGCCCACCAGTTGCTCTTGTCGCCGTAGATGACCACGGTGGTGTCGCGGGAGATGCCCTTGGCGCCGAGCACGGCGGCGAAGGCGGCGCTGCCGACGAAATCGCGCTCGACCGGGTCGTTGAGGTCGGTGTGCCAGTCGATCTTGACTGCTCCCGGGATGTGCCCGGTTTCGTAGAGCAGAACGTCCTCGTCCGATTCCACGACCACGAGGCCGGGGGTGCCGAGGTGCTCCTGCAGCCACTCGGTGCTGACCAGGCGTCCGGGGTGCGCGTAGGCGGTGAACTTCGGTGTCGGATCGAGATCAACGGGCATGGGGAAACCTCCTGGTGGCGTCCGATGTACACCGGAATCAAATGGGCGCGGTTTAGGCTGGATGCCGGTCCGCGTTTTCGAATCTACGCGGTATGGGTCCTGATCGCATCCGCGGTCGGTCTTCAACGATGATGCTCCGACCGCGACTATCAGTCCGACACAGAAACCGGGTACTTCAGCATGGCTCCACAGGCTCTCAGCCAGGCGCAACGATTGGCCGACCGCTCGCCGAGTATCACCGGGCCAGAGATCGTGGCCGAGCTGGTTCCGCCGCCCCAGTTCGAGCACGCGTCCTTCGAGTCGTACCGACCCGACCTGAACTTCCCCTCGCAGCTCGAGGCCGTGGAGCGGCTAAACACCTTCGCCGGGGCCTGGCTGCCTCAGCGGCCGGGCGGTTTCTTCTCCCGTACCCGCAAGCCCAAGGCGGAGTTGCCGGGCATCTACCTGGACGGCGGCTTCGGCGTCGGCAAGACTCACCTTCTGGCCGCGCTCTGGCATGCCGCGCCGGGTCCGAAGTACTTCGGCACCTTCATCGAGTACACCGCCCTCGTGGGAGCCCTCGGCTATGCGGCCACCGTCAAACAGCTCTCCGGTGCCCGGTTGATCTGCATCGACGAGTTCGAACTCGACGATCCGGGCGACACCATGCTGATGACCCGGCTGCTGGGCGAGCTCGTGGCCTCGGGCACCCGCGTCGCGGCCACGTCGAACACGCCGCCGAACTCGCTGGGCGAGGGACGTTTCGCCGCGATCGACTTCCTCCGCGAGATCCAGGCGATGTCCGCGAACTTCGAGATCGTACGCATCGACGGCCTCGACTACCGCCGCCGCGACGTCGAGGGTCACGCCATCGCCGTGCCCCGGGACGAACTCGATCAGATGGTCCCCGCCCTGCTCGAGCGCGGCTCCGCGGTGACCCGGGACGATTTCGGCTCCCTGATCCGTCATCTGAGCACGGTGCATCCGTCGAAGTACATCAAAATGATCCACGGCATCGACGTCATCGCGCTGACCGACGTGTACCTGCTGACCGACCAGACGGATGCCCTGAGGCTGGTGGCCTTCATCGACCGGGTCTACGACGCGGAGATCCCGATCATCGCCAACGGGCAGCCTTTGAACGAGGTCTTCGACCAAGAGATGCTCTCCGGCGGCTACCGCAAGAAGTACCAGCGGTCGCAGTCCCGCCTGGTGGCGCTGACCACGGGGGAGCTGCCGCCGCACGACTGATCGGGGCAGACCACCGGTCCGCCGCAGGAAACGCGATGTTAACACGGTCGTGCGGCGTGTAACGACGTCGAAACATCCGCGCGCACTTCCCGAAACCTGACGACTCCAAACTGACTCTGTACCTGCCGAGACACGATCTTCTGCTCACCCTGTGCACGTTGATGGCAATCACTGTTAGTTAGCGAGAGGTAACCAGATCCATGGTTGAACTGTCAGTCCTGTTGGACGCCACAACTGATGAACTAGCTCTGAATCTCAATTCCCTGTGGCTTCTCGTCGCGGCAGCCCTCGTGCTCCTGATGACTCCCGGTGTCGCCTTCTTCTATGGCGGCATGGTGAAGGCGAAGAGTGTTATCAGCATGATGATGATGAGCTTCGGCGCGATGGGCGTCGTCGGAGTGCTCTGGGTGCTCTACGGCTACGGGCTGGTCTTCGGCCCACCCCTGATTCCCGGTTTCCTCGGGAACCCGACCGAGTTGCTCGGACTGAGCAAACTTCTCGGCGCCGGCGAGGACGGATCGCTCTCTCCCGACCTGAACGGGCTCGCGTTCGCCGGCTTCCAAGCCACGTTCGCCATCATCACCGTCGCCCTGATCTCCGGTGCGATCGCCGACCGCGCGAAGTTCGGCGCCTGGCTGATTTTCGCCGCCGTGTGGTCGACCCTGGTGTACTTCCCGGTCGCGTACTGGGTCTTCAACCTCGCCGACGGCTGGGCTCCGGCCGCTCTCGGGGTCAACGACTTCGCCGGCGGCACCGCCGTGCACATCAACGCGGGTGCGGCCGGTCTGGCTCTCGCCCTGGTGCTCGGGAAACGGGTCGGCTTCAAGAAGGGCATTTCCAAGCCACACAACGTTCCGCTCACCCTCCTCGGTGCGTCGCTGCTCTGGTTCGGCTGGTTCGGTTTCAACGCCGGCTCCGAAGCCGCCGTCGACGGTGTCGCCGCCCTCGCCTGGATCAACACGCTCGTCGCTCCCGCCGCCGGAATCCTCGGCTGGCTGATCGTCGAGAAGATCAAAGACGGCAAACCCACCTCCATCGGTGCCGCGTCGGGTGCCGTCGCCGGACTCGTCGCCGTCACCCCGGCCTGCAACATCCTGACCCCGTTCTGGGCGATCGTCCTCGGCGTTCTCGTCGGCGCGGTGTGCGCCGTTGCCATCGACCTGAAGTTCAAGTGGGGCTTCGATGACTCGCTCGACGTGGTGGGCATCCACCTCATCGGCGGCATGATCGGAACGCTCTACATCGGTATCTTCGGTTCGGGCATCGGACTCCTCGACACCGGCAGCCTGAACCAGCTCTGGGTTCAGTTCGTCGCGGCCTTCGGAATCGCCATTTTCTCCTTCGTGATGGCCTACGGCATCGGCTGGATCATCCAGAAGACGATCGGCTTCCGCATCAACAACGAAGACGAGGTGGCCGGCGTGGACACCATCGTGCACGGTGAAGAGGGCTACGCGCTCGACGCCGTCTGACCCCGCAGAAGAGGCGGTGGGCGCATCCGGTTCGACGGATGCACCCACCGCCTCTTCGCCTGCCGGATCGCGTCAGGCCTACTCGGTGTACTACGAGCCGGACAATGCCGTCGACTTCAGGGAGTCGAACTCGGCCGGGGTGATCGTGCCGGCAGCGAGCAGGGCCTTCGCCCGGCTGATCTCCTCGGTAGGACCGGCACTGGTTCCGGCGACGCTGGGGGTGTACTGGCCGATCTGCGCCTGGCACTCCCGAGACTCCTTGGAACTGCGCTCCGCCATGCCCTTGCCCCGGGCGATCACGTAGATCAGCACGGTGAGGAACGGAATGAAGAACAGCGCGACAAACCACACCGCCTTCTCCCAGCCGCTGAGCTGCCGGAGCGGAAGAGGTCGACGATGACGCCGAAGAGAGCGAAGAAATAGGAAATGATCGCGAAGGTCCAGAAGAAGAACCAGATCGTTCCCCACAGGTTTTCCCAGAAGTCCATGGCACTTGCTCCTCATTTTCGTGCACTGCCGCTTTCGAGCGCTGAGCGTCGACCACGCCACCGAGTTACGCGTGCCACTGTCCCACGTCCACGGGGCGGCGCCTTCTCACCCGAAACGGGTGAATTCGCCGCGGCCGCGCCCGCTGCACGGGTCGGCGGTGTGTACCCGGCCTCTAGCCGAGGGTCGGGCCGGGAGCTAAGGTGTCGCTGCTGAGCGACCACCCGGGGCCGCGAACGGAGGACGTGTTCCCAATGACCGTGCATCGGGTACCGGCTCAGATCGGGCTTCCCGACGAAGCACTACCGCAGCCGGTCCTCTCACAGGGGCTCCCGCCACCCGGGGCCGGTCCGGAGATCCCGGCTTCGTCGGCCACGGAGGTGGAGCGATCCCGGCTCGACGGCGCATTGCATCGCCTCCGCGCCGGTGAGGTGCGATGCGTCTGCCTGTGGGCTGCCGCCGGTTCCGGCAAGACGACTCTGCTGGCCGCCTGGGCGCGTCGCCTCCAGCGGGCGGGGGAGTCGGTCACGTGGATACGCGCACCGGAGCCGGGTCGGTTCCGTCCCGACGATGTCTGGCGGACGGCCACGCTCGCCGGGCACTCCGATCGCGCCGATCTTCCCTCGGAGGTGCCGGGCGGCGGGGAGACCCGGTACGTCTTCATCGATGACCTGGACCCCGCCGGGGCGGACCGGCAGGGGATGCTGGGCGAGCTGGTCGCGTCGGCGCCCGCCGGCATCCGTCTCGTGATCGCGGGGCGCACGCCGCCGGGCGCGGAGTTGGCGCGCCTGCGTGCCTCCGGATCGATGGTGGAGGTGCCGCCCGCAGACCTCGCATTCGATCGAAGTGACCTGCTGGCGCTCGCCGCCGGTAATCGTCTTCTCCTGACCGAGGAGGAGACGGCGATCCTGCTACAGCGCACAGCGGGGTGGGCGACCGGGCTGGCGCTGATCGTGCCCTCGCTGCGGGGACGAGCGGACTCCGCCCGGCTGGTGCGCAGTTTCGACGGTGACGATCCCGCGGTGGCCGGCTTCCTCCGATCGGAGATCATCGCCGGCTGGGCTGACGGTGACGAGAACACGATGCTGCTCGCCGCCGTCAGGGCCGTCGTCTCGATCGATCTGGCCGTCGAGGTGACGAAGCGAGTGGATGCCGGGGCGGTGCTGGACCGGCTGGCGGGTCCGGGCGCCCTGATCACCAGGGAGAGCGGCGCGGGCACCGGTGGGTATCGCATCCACCCGATCCTTCTGGCCTATCTGCAGGCCGAGGCGCGGCGGCGTGACGTTGCCGCGGCCGTGGCGGCGCACGAGACCGCGGCCCGGTGGTGTGCGCGCCGCGCCGAGGGGAACGACGCCATCGAGCAGGCACTTGCCGCCCGGCTGCCGGGCCTCGTCGCCGAAATGCTCGCCGCCTTCGGTGTCGACCTTGTGCTCAGGGGAACGCCCGATCTCGTGCTCAGGGTTTTGGCCGAGCCGGCCGCGCTCGCCGGGTTCTCGGGGTCACCCGTGGTGGCAGCTTTGAGACTGCTCCTGGACGCGCCGTACTTTCCCGACCGTGGGCGGGCCCGCCACCTGATGGCGGAACTCGACGCGGCGGGCCGCCCGACCGGCACCGGCGCGGACATCTGGCCCGTGGTGACCGACGCGCTCACCGCCTTCTTCGCCACCGCCCCCGACGAGATCCGTGACCGCCTGGCCGGACTGAGTGCCGCCCGCAACGGCCCGGGGCGTCGGTCTGACCTCGGCGTCGAGCTGCTGGCCGCGACCGCGGAAGCCTGGTGCCACGCCGGACTCGGCGAAGCGGAGCGGTCGGAAGCGGGACTGCGAACGGTGGCCGTGACCGCGCGGAATACGGGCTACGCGTGGCTGTTCCTGCTCGCCGGTGATATCGCCGCCACCGCGGCCTCCCGACGCGGCGACTGGGCCGGTGCCGGTCTCATCGACGATCAGCTGGCTCTGGCCACTGCACCCGCAGCGGGCCCCATCACCGGTGTCAGGGGGTCCGTGGCGGGGGCGCCGTTCGACCGCGCCGCAGCCCGAGCCTGGGTCTCGCTGCAGATCCGACGGTACGAACGCTGCGAGCCGGTCGACTCGAGCACCCTGGAGCGACTCGTCACGGCCGACCCACTGGTATCCGATTCCGGACTGATCGTGCCCGCGCAGGCCCTGCTCGCCCTGTCCGCGGTGTCGGCGCACCCGAGGCCGCGCTCCGTGCTCGAGAATCTGAACAGGGTGATGCGGGAGAACGCGGTCGGCCACCCGCGCGTCCTGAGCCTGTGCTGCATCCCCTGGTTCGATCTGACCGGTGCGCTGGACGGGAGGACCGAGGCCCGTCGGGTCACACGCCTGGTGGATGCCGTGCTGGGCTCGGACTCGCTGGAGGCCGTGCTGCTCCGATCCCTCGCCGACCCGCCGCCCCGGGATCGCCACGGAGCCGGCGGTCGGCTGGAAGCCGCCGCAACACCGGCCGGCCGGTGCTGGCGCGGGTCCACGCTCGTGAGCGCCTGGATCGTTCTCGCCGACCTCGCCGAGGAGAGTGAACGTCCAGCCGAAGCGGATGCCCGTCTGGTGCGCGCGCTGCGCCTGGCCGAGCAGCTGCGTGTCGAGCGGGCCTTCCTGGCCATGGGCGGGCTCGGGGTGTCGCTACTCGAGGCCAGGATCGGGCGGCTGGCCGCCCTGGACGGTTTCGCCAACCGGATTCTGGCTCTGGCGGGGCGGGCACCGGGGGAGACCCGCCCGGCCCGGGTCCCGGCCACGGACGCACCGCTGACCGAGCGGGAGCGGAACCTGTTGCGCGAGTTGCCCTTCCATCAGTCCGTGGCGGACATCGCCCGCAAGCACAACGTCAGCCCGAACACCGTCAAAACGCATCTGCGCAACATCTATCAGAAGCTCGCGGCCACCGACCGGGCTCAGGCCGTGGTCATCGCGCACGAGCGCGGTCTGCTCTGACCGAGCCCCCCCCCGAATGGGAATGGTTCCGCCGGACTCGGACCACTAGGCTTCGAGGGTCTTGTGCCCCTGCGCGCCGCGCGGTGTGCCAGGCCGCGCGCATGATCTTCGTGCCGGCGGAACGGAAGGACCCCATGTTCGAATTCCTGCTCAGCCCCATCGCCGGTCTCATCACTCTGGGCATCGTCGTCTTCCTGGTCGGCCTGATCTACGCCAAAACCGTCTACAAGAACGCGGGGCCGGACGAGGCCCTGGTCATCACCGGCAAGAAGTCGAAAAAGACCATCGTCGACGGTGCCACGTTGGAGGAATCCGGGCAGCGCGTCGTTCACGGCCAAGGTGTGTTCATCACCCCCTTCTTCCAGAAGGCGTTCAAGATCAGCCTCCGGAGCCGGGCGATCGAGATCACGGCCCTCGCCCAGGACCAGAACGGCGTCACCCTGACCGTGGAAGCCGTCGCGATCGTCAAGGTCGGCGACGACCCGGCCGCCATCCGTGCCGCCGCGCAGCGATTCCTCGGCCAGGACAAGAACATCGACGGGTTCGCCCAGGAGGTGCTGTCCGGTTCGCTGCGGTCCTCGATCGGCGGAACCAACGTGATGACCATCATCCAGAAGCGTGACGAGCTCGGCTCCTCCGTGCTGGCGACCGCGCGGGAGTCCCTCGCGAACCAGGGAGTCGATGTCGACTCATTCGAGATCAAGGGCATCACCGACGAGAACGACTACATCCGCGACCTCGGCCGCGCGGAGCAGGCCAAGGTGCGGCGCCAGGCCGAGGTCGCCGAGCACCAGGCCAACCGGGAGGCCCAGGAGGCCTCCATCCTGGCCGAGCAGGCCATCGCCGAGGCCCAGAACACGCTGGCACTCCGGAAGGCCGCGTTGCAGCTGGATACCGACAAGGCCGCCGCGGAAGCCGCCGCGGCCAAGCCGCTGGCCGAGGCCAAAGCCCAGCAGGCCATCGTGCAGGAGCAGGAGCTCACCGCTCAGCGGCGCGCGTCGCTCCGCAAGGCCGAGCTGGAATCCGAGGTCAACGCGATCGCCGACGCCGACGCGTACCGCATCCGGGTGACCGCCAGCGCGGCGGCCGAGGCCGCCGTGGCCGGCGCGAACGCCGACCGCGATAGCCGTATCGCCAACGCCGAGGCCCTCCGCGCGGAGGGTCAGGCCGAGGCCGACGCCATCCTGGCCCGCGGTACCGCGGAAGCGACCGCCACGCGGCTGTCCGCCGAGGCCGTCGCCGAGCAGAGCGAGGCGTTGATCCAGCTACGCATGGTGGAGATGCTGCCCGAGATCGCCCGCGAGCTGGCCGCCCCGATGGCGAACATCGACAGCCTGACGGTCATCTCCACGGATGGCGCCAGCCAGCTGACCAAGAACGTCGCGTCCGGCTTCACCGAGGTCGACGGGGTGCTCAAGTCCACCATGGGCCTCGGCATCCGGGAACTGCTCGGCAACCTCGTCGGCGGAGTCGCTGCCGGTGCCTCCGCGGTGAAGACCGCCAAGCCGCAGGCGCCGCTCACGACCGCCCAGCAGGCCGACGTCGACCACGCTTTGGCCGCACCGGCCGTCGAGGCCTAGCGCCCGAAACGAGGGATCCCATGCTTGAAGCAGCACACACCAGCAGATGTCGGCGAGCATCGTCACGGTCCAGCGTCCGACGCGTCATGGCCGTTGCAGTCGGCTTGGTCATCGCCGTCGTTCTCACCGGCTGCGGCGCTGAATCGCACCGTGGGGGGTCGGCCTCAGCGACCGATTCCACCAGCTCCTCAGCACCACCCAGCGGGACCTCTGCACCGCCCACGGCGGCCTCCGCACCCTCGTCTCGTCTCGGCTTGACCTGTAGCGAGCTTCTTCCGGAGACAGTCGTCGCCGCGGCCGTAGCCCCTGGGCTGTCAGCGGTCGAGTTCACCGCGAATCCGGGTTACGCGACACCGGCCGCCTACTCCATCGGCCAGCGGGGCGGCACGGCCTGCGCTGCCAGTAACGGTGTCGTACCTGAGCCCGGCGGCACCGCCCCCGGCTATCGGGGCGTGACGCTGCTCATTCTTCCGGATTCCGTCGACCAGTGGGAACGCTACGCGACCATGTACGCCTCCGCACTCAGCACGGTGACGGCGACCTATGGGGAGGCCGGTGGAGTCCAATGCTTCGGCCGGGGCAACGATTCCAGCTGCACGGCGAACATCCTCGTTCACGGTGCCTGGATCGATCTGGAAATCCAGGGAATCGAGGTTGCCACCAACGTGGACGACCGCGGGGTAGCAGCCCGAGTGCAGCCGCTCCTTGAGGCCGTGGTCGGCCGGGTGTCGCGCGCATCTGCTGCGGGGCCGCTTTGGCAGCCGCCGGCCGATACCGCGACTCTCCCGGCCGATTGCTCGTACGCCACCGCCGCCGAAGTTGCCGACGCCCTGACCGTTCCGGGCGTCAGCATCGGTGGCGACGGAGGCTCCGGTGGCGGTTGGAGCCTGCTGGCCGCCGCTACGGAAGACGCCGGGGTGGACCGCTGTCTCTGGTTTCTGGAGGACGAGACCACGTTTGTCGGCTACATGGCTGCGCTGCACGGAGGCGCCTGGGCGTTCGATCGGGCAGCGGAGCTCCTCGTTCCCACAGGCGCCCTTCAGGTTGTCGAGGAGCCGATCGTGGGAGTGGACCGTGCCACCTTCGGCTGCGGATTCCACCTCGGGTGCAGTCTCAACGCCGTCATCGGAGGTAATTGGGTGAGACTGAACGCTGAATCGAGTCCCGAATCAAATGTCGACGAACTCAAGGCGAAATTGATCGGCCTGGCCGGTCACGTTGCCGGACGGATCAACTGATAGCGGGGTGTCGACCCTCAGCCCAGAATCAGCGGGCGATCGCCGTGCGGGTCGCCTTCAAATGAGTGTGGTGAAAATTGCCGTACACGCCCATGATGGCGGTAAGGCAGCAAAGCGTCGCGACTAATCTCGGCGGAAGGCCGGATTCGGCCGTATTTCAGCGGGTGAACGACTCCGTGGCGGCGAAGTGGAAGCGGTTCCCGGACGGGTAACGTGGTTGCTTGCGGGGCACATCCGGCCGCTCCGTGCAGCACGGCGAGCAAGGGGAGAATTCCAGATGACGGATGCCGCGATGGACCCGATCTCGGCGGTCGCGCCCCGCCTCGCCGGCCGGGCATCCTCCAGCCAGCGCTGGTCGAACCTGATGTTCGTGCACTGGCGTGTCGACGCGGCACTCGTTGCGCCGCTGCTGCCGGAGGGCCTGGCGCCCGACGAGTTCGACGGCACCAGCTGGGTCGGGCTGATCCCGTTCGTGCTCGACCGGGCCACCGTCTTCGGCAGCCCGCCCATTCCCTACTTCGGCACCTTCGTCGAGGTGAACGTGCGCCTGTACGCGGTGGACGCGAACGGGCGCCGCGGCGTGGTCTTCGTGTCGCTGGAGGCCTCCCGCCTCGCCGCGGTGCTGGCCGCCCGGGCACTGTTCTCGATCCCGTACATGTGGTCTCGAACCCGCCTCGAGGTTGCGGCGGGGGAGTACCGCTATACCTCACGCCGCCACCTGGCCGCCGCGGCGCACACTGACATCGTGGTGCGGCCGACCGCCCGTCCGGTCGTCGGCGACCCGCTCGCGGACTTCCTGACGGCGCGCTGGGCGCTGTTCACGCGCACACGAGGCCGTACGATGCACCTGCGGAACCACCACGAACCGTGGGAGCTCTTCCAGGCCGAGCTGATCAGTCTCGATGACACCCTGCTCGCCGTGGCGGGGTTCCCCGGGCTGGCCGGACGCGCGCCGGACTCGGTGCTTTACTCACCCGGTGTCACCACCTGGTTCGGTGCCGCCGGCTGAGCCTCGCCGGGATTGGTGAGGCTGAACTGCGTCCTCCACAAACCGGGTTTGATCGGGTTATCCACAGTGCGTTTGTGGGTGGGTGGATGCTGCGGACAGTGTCGGTGGGTGCCCGTAACGTGTGTGTCATGAAGCCCTCATTCATCGAAGAGCAAGAGGCCCTCGCGGCGCATTTCGAGGCGATCGCGGCGGCCGAACGGGCCATCGCGCAGGCGTTCGCCCGGCGGGCGGACCTGGTCGAGGCGGGTCGCCGGTTCGGGCAGGCGCGGGCGATCGCGGCGGCGAGGCTGCCGGGGTCCCGGTGGGGTGCCGCCGAGGTCGCGGAGCGGGAGTTCGTGAGCGAGCTGGCCTGCACGCTCCGGGTTCCGCGGCGTACGGCGGAGAACCTGATCGCGGAGAGCCGGGCCCTGGCCGACGAACTTCCCGCGACCCGCGCCGCGCTGGCGACCGGGGAGATCAGTTACCAGCAGGCGAGGGTGGTGATCGATCAGGCGTGGTCGGTGCCGGAGGAGGCGCGGCCGGCGTTCGAGGCGGAGGTGCTGGGGTCGGCAGGCACGCTGACGGCGTCGAAGCTCAAGTGCCGGGCGCGGCTGCTCCGGGAGCGCCTGCATCCGAGGACGATCACGGCCCGGCACCAGAAGTCCATCCGGGACCGGGCGGTGTTCTTCGAGCCCGAACCCGACGGTATGGCGTCGCTGACTCTCTATGACACAGCGGAGAAGGTGGCGGCGGCTCACGAGCGGGTGATGCTCGGCGCGGTGAGCCTGCAGGGCCCGGAGGAGGAGCGCACGCGGACCCAGTTGACGGCGGATGTGTTCGCGGACATCATCCTCGACGGGGTCACCCCGTCCGGAGTGGGCGAGGGCATTCGGGGCGCGGTGAACGTGACCGTTCCGGTGTTGACCCTGATGGGGGTAAGTGAGGAACCGGGGTTTCTGGAGGGGTACGGTCCGATCGACCCGGACACGGCTCGGCAGATCGCGGCCGGGGCGCCGAGCTTCAGCCGCATCCTGGTGCACCCGGAGACCGGGGCGGTGCTCTCCGTCGGCCGCGACCGGTTCCAGGTGCCCAAAGATCTGAAACGGTTCCTGCGGGTGCGGGACAAAACGTGTCGGTTCCCCGGCTGCAACCGGTCGGCGGCGCACTGTGATCTCGACCATTCCCTGGATTGGCAGTTCGACGGGCTGACCGCGCACGACAACCTCGCCCATCTATGCCCAGGGTGTCATGCATTGAAAAGCGAGACCGGATGGCAGGTGCGCCACCTCGGCGACGGATTGCTGCAGTGGACGTCACCGACCGGGCGCACCTTCGTGAGCGAGCCGGCCACGATCATCCGCCCGGCGTCACCTGTGCCGGCACGTGCACCGGCGCGCACGGGCGCGGCGTCGCAGGTTGAAGCCGAGCCCGCGCCGTTCTGATCGGCGGGAGCGACAGACGTCAAGTTCGACCAGTCCCTCGATCGCCCACCCGAAGCCGGCAACCGACTTCGAGGGGGCCGGCGAAGCCTGGAGCTACGCGCGTGCGCTCAGGTCGAGAAGTCGGTCGCGGTCGCGTCGGTAGAGTGCGGCGTGGTCGACGAAATCATTGCGACCGGTGTCGGTGGCACGTCGGTCCGTGAAAACGGCAAGATCTGCCAGGCGGTCTGCTGCTGTACGCAGAATGGCGGCCTGGGCGAAGTCATAACCGTAGGCACGAATGAGTGCAGCGAGCCGACCCGGGCGAGCATCCGAATCCGGCACGTCCTCGTCTGTGTACTCGCCGAGCGGGACCAGCCGATACGCGAGGTAAGCGAGATCCCAGATCCGAGGCCCGGGGGAGGCCATGTCGACATCGATCAGGCCCGTGATGTGCCCGTCTTGGAAAACCATGTTGTACGGAGCGACGTCGTTGAGGCACATCACCTCGATCGGCTCGTGCGCAGGCAGCTGCCATATGTCGGCTCGATGCGCGAGTGGCACGCTGGCGTCATGTACGCGCCGGAGCAAGGCCCCGGCCTCGAGCAGAATCGTCCGCGACCACATCCAGGGTGGCATCGGGTAATTGCCGACGATCCCCGGGAGGTAGGAGAGTACCTCGCGGCCCTCCTCGTCCAGGCCGAATGGCTCAGGGATTTCCGTCACGCCCGCCGCGCGGAGTGTGGTCAGAAGCTGATGGACCGCGGGAGTCCAGGGTCCGGACGGGCGGTGAACGGTGTCGCCGACCCGCACGACCGTGCTCGAGTTCCCTCCCACCAGAACCTCTTCATCCATTAGTCCAACCTAAGGGCCGCACGCGGTACGCACGCAGGGATGTCGAGCGAACGGCCCGACTATCGATATCTTCCGGATGTCAGAACTTTCGCAGCAGTGTGTCCCGACCTTGAGACACGTTCCAACGTTCGGTCGCATTATCGAGAAGACACACGGCCTAGGTGGTTGATTTCAAACCAGCCAGCCGGAGTACGGCTGATAGGCCTTCGGGAGTTCCTGGCCAATGTCGTTGGACCGCTTCACGACCCGCCCGGCGAGTCGCGAAGCGCAGAGCGATTGCGACCACGATTGCGTCGTCGGCGTAGCCGAGAACCGGGATGAAGTCCGGAATTAGGTCAATCGGCGACAGCAAGTAGACCAAAAGAACGGCAAGCCAGATTCGAACACCAAACGACACTTTGCGATCGCCCGAGAGACGGTTGAGCAGCCGTGCGACATCAGGCGCGAGGCGCAGAAGGTCAGGGAGCGAAAAACCGCCAGGGTGCCGCCTCTGTTCCAGCCAGAGGACAAGAACCAGGGCCAACCACAACACCACCAAACCGCCCAGCATGCCCAGCACGACTTCCAACCAGGACGTCATGAGCGGCGATCGGTGGAGGTCATATTCTGATTCTCGCATTGGGGACCGGCCACATCCGCTGCGGACAAAGAAGCGTGCAAGCACAATCAATTTCCGAGGTGCCTTCGGGTCGAACCGTGGATGTCTCGGTATCACGCACGCCCATCGTCCGTGGATTCCGTGCGCTGGACAAGCTGAGCCGCCGAAAGCCGGTCCCGGGTGCCGTGCCCGGCGCGACCGAGAACGTCGCGTCCTGAGCCGAAGCACCGGCAGGCCCGTCAACCGTCAGGCGGGAAACTCCCACCGGGCCCGGGTGGCATCAGCCGGACCAGGCACCCCGACCCCGTTCAGCGCCGGCGTCCGGATGCCGTCGCCGCGGCCAGCGAGACGCTGTGGGGACTGCTCGCCACGCACGGTCTTTTCGCCTCGGGCATGGTCGGCGTTCTGCTGGCCTCCCTGGCCCTCGTCGGCTGCCTGAACGCCTGGCGCAGCGGCAAGTCCCTTGCAGCGGCGAGTCCGTCTCCTGACGCGCGGGATGCGGGCAGGGGGAGTGCTGCCCCCCTAGAATCTGCGGTATGGCACTCCTCTATCAGGCCGAGCTGCGGCCGTCGAAGATCGAACTCATCGAGGCGTGGGCGCCGACCCAGCCGTGGTGTGAAGGCAGCGACGGCGCGAGCTTCACGAGCGTTGGCTCGTTCCGCTTCGACGACCCTGATGGCGAGGTCGGAATCGAAACCATACTGGTCACGGTTGGCGACGGCCCCGTTCTGCAGATACCGCTGACCTACCGTGGCGCACCGCTCGTGGACGGTGAGGCCTGGCTCATCGGTACGATGCAGCATTCAGTGCTGGGCCGGCGGTGGGTGTACGACGCTACCGGAGACCCCGCGTATCTGACGGCTGTCGCCACGGCCGCGCTCACGGGTGGGCGCCAGGCCGATCAGTACATCGACATCGACGGAGAGCGGGTCCTCCGTGAGTCGACGGCAGTCGTCGTCGGAAGCGGGAAGAGTGACACACCCTTGCCCTCGCTGTCTTCGGCCGGCCCGGTGTCCACCCGGCACGATCGTGGCACGACGGTTGTGGAATCGGGCACCCTCCGACTGGTCGTGGAGCGGCTGCTCACCCGGCGTGACTCCCAGAGCCGGGGATCGAGTCGGCCCGCCGCTTTCGACGACCACGCGCCAACAGCCGTATTGACCGGCACCTGGACGGACCAGCTCTCTCCGCAAACACTCGTTCAGGTCCAAATCCAGGTGCAGGCTCACTGAGTGGACGACGTCACCCTCACCCTTCCCACCGGATCCGCGGCCCTTCGGCGTGCCGTGTTGCAGGATCTGACAGCAATCGTGGGACTCCTTCATCCGATTCCATCAGCGCGTCAAGAGGCGACACGGGCAGTTCGGAGGATCGCCCCGCCTACGAGCGGGTAGGGCTCCGTCAGGCGAGCAGGCCGAGGAACCGTCCCGCGAGCCCCGCGCACGCAATCGTCGCGACGAAGAACACGGTCACCCAGACCACGCCCGGGATGTGGGTCAGACGGGCCAGCTGATCGGCGTCGGAAGTGGTGCCACGGCTCCGTGACCGGGACCGCTGCAGTTCGACCACGGTGCGCACCGCTCCGAGCAGCAAAAACGCGGTGATCAGCAGGACGAAGACGCTCTGCACCGGGGGGGTGCCGAACCAGGTGATGCCGAAGACCAGGCCCGCGGTGACGAGCACGGACCAGAGCCCGAACCAGTTGCGGATCTGCACCAGCAGCAGCGCCAGGGCCGCCAGCAGCAGCCACAGCAGGCCGATGTCGTACCCGAGACTGAGCATCCGTGCGGCGCCCAGCCCCAGCAGGGCAGGAGCCGTGTAGCCGGCCAGCAGGGTCAGGACCATGCCGAGTCCGCGCGGGCGCCCGCTGCTCACGGTCAGCCCGGAGGTATCCGAGTGCAACCGGATGCCACCGAGCCGCCGGCCGCTGAACGTCGCCACCACGGCATGGCCACCCTCGTGCGCGATCGTGATGACGTGGCGGCTGACCCGCCACAGGGCCGGCACCAGCACGAGCACGGCGGCGGCCACGATGGTCAGCCAGGCGGTGACCGCGGGCAGAGGTTCGTTGCGGGCGGAGAGCTGCCCCCAGATTTCGCTCAGCCCGTCCATGGTTGTCAGCCTAGATGAGACCGACCGGGAGCCATATACTGACCGCAGATACCGGCTACCAGTGAAAGGACCGTTTCTATGAGTGCTTCGGACAAGATCAAGAACGCCACCGAGGAGGCCGTCGGAAAGGCCAAGGAGTCCGTCGGCAAGATGACCGACAACGAGCGTCTCGAGGCTGAAGGAAAGGCCGATCAGACCAAGGCGAACCTCAAGCAGGCCGGTGAGAACGTGAAGGATGCGCTCACAGACTGACCGAGCCGGTTTCAGCGACCGACAATCGAACCGTCAAGCGAACCAACAACCAAAGAAAGGCAGGGGAGAATCATGAACATCCTCCTCATCGTCATCGCAATCATCGCCGTCGCTCTTCTCCTCACCGGAGGATTCGTCGAGTCGCTCAACTTCCTGATCTGGGTAGGCATCGTGCTCGTCGTCATCGCCGTGATCGTCTGGCTGGTCCGGATGATGTCCGGAAAACGGACCTGATCGGGCTGCGGCCAGTCGACTTCGACCCGCACCGTCAAACGAGAAAAGCCCCGGATTTCCGGGGCTTTTCCTGTGTGTGGGCGATACCGGACTCGAACCGATGACCTCTTCCGTGTGAAGGAAGCGCGCTACCAACTGCGCCAATCGCCCCGGCGGTTCATCTACAACCGCGAGTTCCGATACTAGCCCAGACCGGGCGGAAGGCGCACATCGAGGGGGCCGCAACACGCCGGGGAGGCTCGGTTTGAATATGAACCGGAGTATCGGCTAGAGTCTTCAAGCGCGCAGAAATGCGGGCAGTTGCGGATGTGGCGCAGTGGTAGCGCATCACCTTGCCAAGGTGAGGGTCGCGAGTTCGAATCTCGTCATCCGCTCGAATGGGATCGGCCGTGAGGCCGGTTCTTTTTGGTACGAATCCCAAGTGGTGGGTTGGCCGAGAGGCGAGGCAGCGGCCTGCAAAGCCGTCTACACGGGTTCGAATCCCGTATCCACCTCCACTTCTGGAAAGTCATTCTGGAAAATGGGCGATTGGCGCAGCGGTAGCGCGCTTCCCTGACACGGAAGAGGTCACTGGTTCGATCCCAGTATCGCCCACAGTTCTTGTGCGAGACAGATAAACCCCCGGTAACTCGGGGGTTTTTTCTTTCCCCGCGACTGGCCCGAAATCCCGGTGAAGTCGGGCCCTCCTCGGTCTCGCCGCGATGAATCGCCGGGGAGGGTGCGGCGGGGTCGGTCGGAATCGGCTAGAGTCTTTCAAGTCAGCGGAAACGTTGACAAGTGCGGATGTGGCGCAGTGGTAGCGCATCACCTTGCCAAGGTGAGGGTCGCGAGTTCGAATCTCGTCATCCGCTCGAATGGAATCGGCCGTGAGGCCGGTTCTTTTTGGTACGAATCCCAAGTGGTGGGTTGGCCGAGAGGCGAGGCAGCGGCCTGCAAAGCCGTATACACGGGTTCGAATCCCGTATCCACCTCCACTTCTGGAAAGTCATTCTGGAAAATGGGCGATTGGCGCAGCGGTAGCGCGCTTCCCTGACACGGAAGAGGTCACTGGTTCGATCCCAGTATCGCCCACAGACAAACCCCCGGTAAATCGGGGGTTTTTTCTTTGCCCAGAATGGCCGTGCCCGTCTGGGTCGAGGCGCGCCGCTAAAGTTGAGGGGGTTCGACCAATACTGAGGAGTAATACACGTGGCTGACGGCTTTGAGCTTTTCACCGACCGGTCCGTTGTCGCAATGCGCGTCAACGGCGAGCTCAAGGATCTCGCCACGACGGTGACTCCCACGGATGTCGTCGAACCGGTGACCATCGGCTCGCCCGACGGCCTCAGCATTCTGCGCCACTCGGCCGCGCACGTGCTTGCGCAGGCCGTGCAGACCGTGAACCCGTCCGCTCGCCTGGGCATCGGCCCGCCCGTCACCGACGGTTTCTACTACGACTTCGACGTCGAAGAGGCGTTCACCCCCGAGGACATCAAGTCTCTCGAGAAGGCCATGGACCGCATCATCCGTCAGGGTCAGCGGTTCGTGCGCCGCGTCGTCACCGACGACCAGGCCAGGGAAGAACTCGCGGCCGAACCGTACAAGCTCGAACTGATCGGGCTCAAGGGCGGGGCCGCGGAGACCGCCGACAACGAGTCGGTCGAGGTCGGCGGCGCCGAGCTCACCATCTACGACAATGTTGACCCGAAGACGGGGGAGACGGTCTGGAAAGACCTCTGCCGCGGCCCGCACCTGCCGAACACCCGCATGATCGGCAACGGGTATTCCCTGACCCGCCTGGCCGCCGCCTACTGGCGCGGGTCCGAGAAGAACCCGCAATTGCAGCGCATCTACGGCACCGCCTGGCCCACCAAGGACGAATTGCGCGCGTACCAGGCCCGCCAGGAAGAGGCCGCCAAGCGCGACCACCGCAAGCTCGGCGCCGAGCTGGACCTCTTCAGCTTCCCCGAGGAGATCGGCTCGGGCCTCCCCGTCTTCCATCCCCGGGGCGGCATCATCAGGCAGGAGATGGAGAACTACTCCCGCAAGCGCCACACCGAGGCCGGCTACGATTTCGTCTACACGCCGCACATCACCAAGTCGAACCTTTTCGAGACGTCCGGGCACCTCGACTGGTACGCCGACGGCATGTTCCCGCCGATGAAACTGGACGCTGAGTACGACGCCGACGGCCATATGACCCGCCAGGGCGTCGACTACTACCTCAAGCCGATGAACTGCCCGTTCCACAACCTGATTTTCCGTTCCAGCGGACGCAGCTACCGCGACCTGCCCATGCGGCTGTTCGAGTTCGGCTCGGTCTACCGCTATGAGAAGTCCGGTGTCGTGCACGGCCTCACCCGCGTGCGCGGAATGACGCAGGACGACGCGCACATCTACACCACCCGCGAAGGCATGAAGGAGGAGCTCACCAGCACCCTCAACTTCGTGCTCAAGCTGCTCGCCGACTACGGCCTCGAGGACTACTACCTCGAACTCTCTACGAAGGACCCGAAGAAGTTCGTCGGCACCGCGGAGGCGTGGGCGGAAGCGACCGACACCCTGCGCGAGGTTGCCGAAGCATCCGGCCTCGATCTCGTGGCCGACCCGGGCGGCGCCGCGTTCTACGGTCCGAAGATCTCCGTTCAGGCCCGCGACGCGATCGGCCGCACCTGGCAGATGTCCACGATCCAGCTCGACTTCAATCTGCCGGAGCGGTTCGACCTCGAATACACGGCTCCCGACGGCTCCCGTCAACGTCCGGTGATGATCCACCGGGCCCTGTTCGGGTCGATCGAGCGCTTCTTCGCGGTGCTCACCGAGCACTATGCCGGGGCCTTCCCAGTGTGGCTGTCCCCGGTTCAGGTCGTCGGCATCCCGGTGTCCGAGCAGTACGGCCCGTACCTGGACGAGATCGTCGGCCGCCTCAAAGCCGCGGGCGTGCGCGCCGAGGTCGACCACTCCGACGATCGCATGCAGAAGAAGATCCGCAACCACACCAAGGCGAAGGTTCCCTTCCAGCTGATCGTCGGCGAGGATGACCGCGATAACGGTGCCGTGAGCTTCCGGTTCCGCGACGGCACCCAGGACAACGGCGTGCCGGCCGACGAGGCCATCGCGCGCATCATCGCCGCGATCGAGACCCGCGCCCAGGTCACAACTACGGGCCAGGCCTGACATGGACCAGCACAGTGACGAGTTCGAGGGACTCGAGCAGTCATCGGAGTTCGCCGCGGTTCCGGATGCCTTCCAACGCCTCTGGACCCCGCACCGCATGGTCTACATTCAGGATGGTCAGCAGCCGCACCCGGACGATTGCCCCTTCTGCCTGGCTCCCGGCATGACCGACGAGAAGGCGCTGATCGTGGCCCGCGGCAAGCACGCCTACGTGTTGCTAAACCTGTTCCCCTACAACAGCGGGCATCTGCTGGTCTGCCCGTACCGCCACATCGCGACGTACGACGAGGCCAGCCCGGAGGAGATCGCCGAGATCGGCAGTCTCACCCAGGTGGCCATGCGCGTGCTCAAGGCGGTGTCGCACTGTGACGGCTTCAACATCGGCATGAATCAGGGCCGCATCGCCGGCGCGGGCATCGCCGGGCACCTGCACCAACACATCGTTCCCCGCTGGGCACTCGACTCGAACTTCTTCCCGATCATCGCCGGAACGAAGGCGATTCCCCGCCTTCTGGGCGATGTGCGGCGCGAAGTCGCAGGCGGCTGGCCGACGGACCAGAGCTAGCCTCACCTACCCCTCCGCGCAGGCACCCGCCGGGCGGAACCGACAACACGCAAGGAATAGAATCAAAGCTATGACTGAAACCACTTCCGCCTTTGGTTCGAGCCGCGTCAAGCGTGGACTCGCCGACATGATGAAGGGCGGCGTCATCATGGACGTCGTCAACGCCGAGCAGGCTCGCATCGCCGAGGACGCCGGTGCTGTCGCCGTCATGGCCCTCGAGCGGGTTCCCGCTGACATCCGTTCTCAGGGCGGTGTCGCCCGCATGAGCGACCCCGACCTGATCGACAGCATCATCGCCGAGGTCTCCATCCCGGTGATGGCCAAGGCCCGCATCGGCCACTTCGTCGAAGCGCAGATCCTGCAGGCCCTGAACGTCGACTACATCGACGAGTCCGAGGTGCTCAGCCCCGCCGACTACGTCAACCACATCGACAAGTGGAACTTCACGGTTCCGTTCGTCTGTGGTGCCACCAACCTTGGTGAGGCGCTCCGCCGCATCACCGAGGGCGCGGCCATGATCCGGTCCAAGGGCGAGGCCGGTACCGGCGACGTCTCCGAGGCCATGAAGCACATCCGCACCATCAAGGGCGAGGTTGCACGACTGGCCGGCCTGAGCAAGGACGAACTGTACGTCGCCGCGAAGGAACTGCAGGCACCGTACGAACTCGTCGCGGAGATCGCAGCCACCGGCAAGCTCCCCGTCGTCCTGTTCGTCGCCGGCGGCGTCGCCACCCCTGCCGACGCCGCCCTGATGATGCAGATGGGCGCTGACGGCGTGTTCGTCGGCTCCGGCATCTTCAAGTCGGGCAACCCGCAGGCGCGCGCGAACGCGATCGTCAAGGCCGTCACGTTCTACGACGACCCCAGCGTGATCGCATCGGTCTCCCGTGGGCTCGGCGAGGCCATGGTCGGCATCAACGTGTCCGACCTGGCGGCGCCGCACCGCCTCTCCGAGCGCGGCTGGTAGCCACCCGTCCGTGATCGTTGGAGTTCTCGCCCTTCAGGGTGACTTTCGGGAGCATGCCGGGGTGCTGCGGTCCCTCGGTGCCGACGTCGAACTCATCCGCCGCCCGGAGGAACTGGCCCGCATCAGCGGGCTGGTGATCCCGGGCGGCGAGTCCAGCGTGATGGACAAACTGGCCCGGGCGTTCGGCCTCGCCGACCCGCTCGCGGAGGCCGTGCGGAGCGGCCTGCCCGTGTACGGCACCTGTGCCGGTCTGATCATGCTCGCCGACACCGTCATCGACGGGATCAGAGGCCAGCAGACCATCGGCGGCCTCGACATCGCGGTGCGCCGGAACGCCTTCGGCTCGCAGACGCTGTCGTTCGAGACCGATCTTGATGTGCCCGTGCTGGGTGATCCGGCGGTGCACGCCGTGTTCATCCGAGCTCCCGTGGTGGAGACCGTCGGGCCGAGCGCACGGGCTCTGGCCACGCTCTCCGACGGGCGCTGCGTCGCGGTCGAGCAGGACAACTTGCTCGGCACGTCGTTCCATCCGGAGATCACCGGGGAGTACCGCTTCCACGAGTATTTCCTGCAGAAGGTGGCCGCCGCGAACTTCCGTCACTAGGCTCCGGTCATGGCCGACTGGGTGGCGCTCCTGCGCGGAATCAACGTCAACGGGATCACCATCGCGATGGCCGAGTTGCAGACCGTCTTCCGCGACCTCGGCTACGCAGACGTTCGCACGGTCCTGGCCAGCGGCAACGTGCTGTTCACGACGGGTGAAACGGATGCCGCGGCGCTCAAACCCCGGATCGAACGTGCCCTCTCGAGCGCCTTCGGCTATCAGGCCTGGATCGTGCTCGTGGGGGTCGGCACCCTCGATTCGGTGGTGCGGGCGTTCCCGTTCGACGCCCAGCGGGACGGCTGGCATCCGTACGTCGTATTCGGGGCCGGGCAATCAGCCCTCGAAGAGTTGCACGCGTCGGCCGGCCGGCTGGACCCGGACACGGAAGAGGTACGGCCCGGGGAGGGCGTGCTCTACTGGCAGGTGCGCCGGAGCGTCGGCATCAACAGCCCGTTCAGCAAGCTGAGCGGCAAGGCCCGCTACCGGTCGACCACGACCACCCGCAACCTCCGCACCCTGACCAAGCTGCTTGCCGCGGTTCCGGGCGCGTGAAGCCCGTCCCATCAGGCATCGCGGGTTAGAATGGGGCGCACCTCCAGGTGCAGCGATCAGTGGCACAGCAGTGCAGCGACCAGCGGCAGCAGGCACCCCGGCGCCAATCGACAGCCACGTCACGACAGCCAAAGACAACGGGAGACTCATGTCCGGACATTCCAAGTGGGCGACAACGAAGCACCAGAAGGCGGTCACCGACTCACGTCGGGCCAAAGCCTTCGCCAAGTTGATCAAGAACATCGAAGTGGCTGCCCGCATGGGCGGCGCCGACCTGTCGGGAAACCCGACCCTGGTCGACGCGATCCAGAAGGCCAAGAAGACCTCCGTCCCCAACGACAACATCGACCGTGCCGTCAAACGCGGCGCCGGACTGTCCGGTGAGGTCGTCGACTACACGACGATCATGTACGAGGGCTACGCCGCGCACGGCGTCGCCATCATGATCGAGTGTCTGACCGACAACAAGAACCGCGCCGCCGCCGAGGTACGCACGACCGTTTCTCGCAATGGCGGCAACATGGCCGATCCCGGCAGCGTGGCCTACAACTTCCACCGCAAGGGCATTGTCGTGGTGCCCAAGGGCAACAACGTCACCGAAGACGACGTGCTCGCTGCCGTGCTCGACGCCGGTGCCGAAGAAGTCGTCGACGACGGCGACAAGTTCGAGGTCTTCAGCGAAGCGCACGACCTCGTGGCGACCCGCACGGCCCTGCAGGACGCCGGAATCGATTACGACTCCGCCGACATCGCCTTCGTGCCGCAACTCAAGGTCGAGGTCGACGCCGAGACCGCCCGCAAGGTGTTCCGGCTGATCGACGCGCTCGAAGAGCTCGACGACGTCCAGAACATCTTCAGCAACTACGACGTGTCGCCCGAGGTCATCGCGGAACTCCAGGCCGAAACCGAGTAGCGACCATGTCAGTCCGGGTTCTGGGCATCGATCCCGGGCTGACCCGCTGCGGCGTCGGCATCGTCGACGTGGCCGGCAACCGCGCCGCGACCCTGGTCGACGTGACGGTGCTGCGCAGCTCACCCGACCTGCCGCTCGAACAGAGGCTCCTGCTGATCAGCCGCGGCCTGGAAGACATGTTCGACCGGCATAAGCCCGCGGTCGTCGCCATTGAGCGGGTGTTCGCCCAGAACAATGTCAGCACCGTGATGGGCACCGCCCAGATCAGCGGTGTCGCGCTGCTCCTCGCCGCCCAACGCGGACTGGCCGTGACCCTGCACACCCCGAGCGAGGTCAAGGCCGCGATCACCGGCTACGGATCCGCCGACAAGGCCCAGGTGGGCGCCATGGTGGCGCGGGTGCTGGGCCTGAAAGAAGTGCCGAGGCCCGCGGATGCCGCGGACGCGCTGGCCATCGCGATCTGCCACGCCTGGCGCACCGGGGCAGCCGGCGGCACCCTGCCCACCAGCGCCGAGGTGGTGGCCGGAACCCTGACCCCGGCCCAGAAGGCATGGCGCGCCGCCGAGCGCAGCCAGGTGTCCCCGGTGCCCCGTAGTCTGAAGCGGTGATTGCTTCCGTTCGTGGCCTTGTCCTGTCTGCCGTGGGTTCCGTGGTCGTGATCGAGCTCGGGGGATTCGGACTGGCCGTTCAGGTCACCCCGGCCACCGCCCTGTCCCTGCGCGTGGGCACGGAGGCTCGACTCTCGACCACACTCATCGTGCGCGAAGACTCACTCACCCTCTTCGGCTTCCCGTCCGCCGACGAACTCGAGGTCTTCGAGCTTCTGGTCGGAGTCACCGGGGTCGGACCGAAATCGGCCCTCGGTGTGCTCGCGGTGCTGAGTCCCGGCCAGATCGCCCAGGCCGTCTCAGCGGAAGACGACGGCGCGTTCCGCAAGGTCAGCGGCATCGGGCCGAAAACGGCGAAACTCATCGTGCTGTCCCTGGCCGGCAAGGTGTTCGTGACGACCGCGGCCGCGGCCTCCGCCCGCCCGGCGCCGACCAGTGCGTCCGCGAACGTGCAGGCCGCCTTGATCGGTCTCGGCTGGTCGGAGAAGGTGGCCGCCCAGGCCGTCGACGAGACCCTGGCCGAGAGCCCGGAACCCGATCAGGTCGGTGTGGCCGCGCTCCTCCGCCTTGTGCTCGCCAGACTCGGCCCGGCCCAGCAGGCATCGGAGCGTCGCTCGTGACCGGCGGACAGGGCCTGGCCGGCGACCCCGGCGTGGAGCTGACCAACCCGGTGCTCGAAGGCGACGCCGAGCTGGCCTTCGAGGGGGCCCTCCGTCCCCGCAGCCTGGCCGAGTTCGTCGGCCAGCAGAAGGTGCGCGGACAACTCCAATTGCTCCTGACGGCCGCCACCATGCAGAGCCGCACCCCCGACCACATCCTGCTGGCCGGCCCGCCCGGACTCGGGAAGACCACTCTGGCCATGATCATCGCCTACGAGGGCAACCGGCCGCTGCGGATGTCCAGCGGCCCTGCCATCCAGCACGCGGGTGACCTGGCGGCGGTACTCTCCTCACTGGTTCCCGGCGAAGTGCTGTTCATCGACGAGATCCACCGCATGGCCCGCTCCGCCGAGGAGATGCTCTACCTGGCGATGGAAGACTTCCGCATCGACATCATGGTCGGGAAGGGGGCCGGCGCCACCTCGGTCCCGCTCGACCTGGCACCGTTCACCCTGGTCGGCGCCACCACCCGGTCGGGGCTGCTGCCCAACCCGCTGCGCGACCGGTTCGGCTTCACCGCCCACCTGGAGTTCTACGCCGACCACGAACTCGAGCGGGTGCTCGAGCGCGCGGCCAAACTGCTCGACCTGGTGATCGACACGACGGCCATCGCCGAGATCGCCGGACGGTGCCGAGGCACACCCCGAATCGCCAACCGTCTGCTCCGACGCGTGCGGGACTACGCGCTGGTGCACGGCGGAGACGCCGACGTGGCCGCGGTGCACGCCGCACTGGAGCTCTACGACGTGGACGCGATCGGGCTGGACCGGCTGGACCGGGAGGTGATGCGCATCATCCTGACCCGTTTTGGGGGAGGGCCGGTGGGCCTCAACACCCTCGCCGTGTCCGTGGGGGAGGAATCCGAGACCATCGAGGCCGTCGTGGAGCCGTTCCTGGTGCGGATCGGGTTTCTGATGCGCACTCCACGCGGCAGGGTGGCGACCGCGGAAGCGTGGCGGCATTTCGGCCTTGCCGCCCCTCGAACGGGCGGGCCGCCAGTCCCTCTTATGCTGGATGACCTATAATTCGAGTTGGTTCGCCTAGAACCATTCGTGCGGGCTCCCCGGAGTCGGCACGCACAAACTTCGGCCTCGCGCCGCAACCGGAAGGTCTCACAGTTCTATGGATCCGTTGACTCTTGTCATGCTCGCCGTTCTCGCGGCGCTCGTATTCTTCATGTTCCGCAACAGCCGCAAGCGCCAGAAGGACCTGGCTGCCCTGCAGGCCCAGATGGTCGTCGGCGCCGAGGTCATGACCAACTTCGGCATGTACGGAACCATTCTGGCCATTGATGAAGAGG
Source organism: Cryobacterium cheniae (assembly GCF_004403395.1). Taxonomy (GTDB): domain Bacteria; phylum Actinomycetota; class Actinomycetes; order Actinomycetales; family Microbacteriaceae; genus Cryobacterium; species Cryobacterium cheniae. The sequence continues at coordinate 93,973 of NZ_SOGN01000049.1, read as the reverse complement.
CGAACAAGGTCGCCCTCGAGATTGCCCCCGGAACCGTCGTGCAGCTGCACCGTCAGACCATCGCCCGCGTCGTCGAACCGATCGTGGCCGAGCCCGAGGCGGAGGGCGTCGCCGAGCTGAACCAGGGCAGCGCCACCGTCATGGGTGAACCTGACTTCGGCCAGCGCGTTGCCGACTCCGACGAAGAGCCCAAAAAGGGCGACGCGTAACCCATCCCTCCCCATGCCCGCTCCTCGGAGCGGGCATGAGCATAGAAAGCTGAGTTCTCTGGTGGCAAAGTCGTCTCCGGCCAAAAAGGCCTGGCGTTCCCTCACGTGGCTGGGCGTGATCATCGTCGGCCTGATTGCGCTCAACACGGCCGGCGTGCTCACCGGCGGCGGATCCTGGACGCCCAAGCTGGCCCTGGACCTCGAGGGCGGCACGCAGATCATCCTGGCGCCGAAGCTTGAGTCCGGTCAGTCCGTCTCCTCGGACCAGCTCAACGAGGCCGTGAAGATCATCCGGCAGCGGATCGACTCGGCGGGCGTCTCTGAGGCGGAGATCAACACTCAGGGCGGCCAGAACATCGTCGTGTCCATCCCCGGCGTGCCGGATGATGAGACGATCAACCGGATCGAGTCCTCGGCCAAGCTCGAGTTCCGCCCGGTCCTCGTGGCTGGAGCCCCGTCCGCGGCGAGCGTCGGCGAGGACGTCGTCGGAGAAGACGGGGTCGCCACGCCGGCCCCGACCCCCACGGTCGACCCGAACCTGGCAAGCACCCCGACCGCGGTGCCCACCGACGGGAGCGACCTGAACTGGATCACCCCGGCGCTCCAGGCCGAGTACGAGGCCTTCGACTGCAGCAAGATCGACACCACCAATGTGGCGCCGGCCGCCGAGCCGCTGGTCACCTGCGAAGCGGACGGCTCCACCAAATACATCCTCGGCCCGGTCGAAGTCAGCGGCGAGAACGTCTCCGACGCGACCAACGGCCAGCAGACCACGCAGAGCGGCGCCACGACCGGTGAATGGGTCGTCAACATCGTGTTCGACGGCACCGGAACCAAGGCCTTCGCCGACGTCAGCACCAGACTGAACGGGCTCACCGGAGCGCAGAACCAGTTCGCGATCGTGCTCGACGGCAACGTCATTTCCGCCCCCCGCACCCTGGCGGCCATCACGGACGGCAACGCCCAGATCAGCGGTGACTTCGACCAGGACTCATCGAAGGCCCTCGCCGACCAGCTCAAGTTCGGTGCCCTGCCGCTCAGCTTCACGGTACAGAGCCAAGACACCATCTCGGCAACCCTCGGCTCCAGTCAGCTCACCGGCGGCCTGATCGCAGGTCTGATCGGACTCATCCTGGTCGTGCTCTACTCGCTGATCCAGTACCGCCTGCTCGGCCTGGTCACCGTCGCCTCGCTCACGGTCGCCGCGGTCATCACCTACCTGCTGATCACGATCCTGTCGTGGCGCGAAGGTTACCGGCTGTCTCTGGCCGGCGTCGCGGGTCTGATCGTCGCGATCGGCATCACCGCGGACTCCTTCATCGTCTACTTCGAACGGGTGCGCGATGAGCTCCGGGACGGGCGTGGGCTCGAATCCTCGGTCGAAGCCGGTTGGAAGCGCGCCCTGCGCACGATCCTCGCCTCCGACGCGGTCAACATCCTGGCCGCCGGGGTCCTGTTCATCGTCGCCGTCGGCAACGTGAAGGGTTTCGCCCTCACCCTGGGCCTGACCACCCTCGTCGACGTGCTCGTGGTCATGCTCTTCACCCACCCGATGCTCCAGCTGCTGGCACGCACGAAATTCTTCAGCGACGGCCACAACCTCAGCGGCCTCGACCCGCGGGCCCTGGGCGCGACGTACCGTGGACGGGCGAAATTCCGCCCCTCGGACGACCTCCCGTCCGCCAAACTGTCCTCGGCCAGCCGTGAGGCAGCCAAGCGTCAGACCATCGCCGAGCGCAAGGCGTCAGAACTCGTCGGTTCCAGTGCGGATCGATCGACCGATGGGAAGGATTCCTAATGGCCAGCTTCTCCCAATTCGGCAACGACCTGCACACCGGCAAGCGCTCGTTCGACATCGTCGGGCGCCGCAAAACCTGGTACCTGGTCGCAGCGGTGGCGCTCCTCGTGGCCATCGTGGTTCCCCAGCTGCGTGGCGGCTTCGTCTTCGGCATCGAGTTCACGGGGGGCTCCGAATTCGTGGTCTCCCAGGTCGCCGACCAGGATCAGGGTGCGGCCACCGACGCCGTGACCGAGGTCGTCCCATTGGCGGCACCGAAGGTGTCCAGCGTCAGCACCACCGGCATCCGGGTGCAGACCGACCAGCTCACCAGCACCGAGACCCGTGAGGTTCGCGCCGCACTGGCGGATGCCTACGCGGTTCCGGTCGAACAGGTCACCGCGTCCTTCATCGGCGCGACCTGGGGCCAGGACATCACCGGGCAGGCCGTGCGCGGACTCATCATCTTCCTGGTGCTCGCCGCCATCGGCATGGCCCTGTACTTCCGTACCTGGAAGATGTCACTCGCGGCCATGACGGCGCTGATGCACGACCTCGTCATCACCGCCGGGATCTATGGCATCACCGGGTTCGAGATCACCCCGGCCGCCGTGATCGGGTTCCTCACGATCCTCGGCTACTCGCTCTACGACACGGTCGTGGTGTTCGACAAGATCCGCGAGAACACGTCGGAAGCGGGCGCCGAGACACGCACGTTCGCCGAATCCGTGAACCTCGCCGTGAACCAGACCCTGGTGCGCTCGATCAACACCTCGGTCGTCGCCGTGCTTCCGGTCGCCTCGATCCTGTTCATCGGAACCCTCGTGCTCGGGGCGGGCACCCTGCGGGACATCTCGCTGGCCCTCCTGATCGGAATCCTCGCCGGCGCCTACTCGACGATCTTCATCGCGTCGCCGCTGTACGCCCAGATCCGCTCCGCGGAGCCGGCGGTGCGCAAGGCCGACCTCAAGGTCCTCGCCCTGCGGGCGAAGGCCGGGCCGGCCCCGAAGGTCGCCGAGGAAGTCAGCGCTTAATCAGCGCCTAGTCAGCGCTGAGTCACCGGCGGGCAGCACCCCGCTCCCGAGCCGTAAGTGGTATCCGATCCGGCTCGGGAGCAGTAATAATTGATCAAACGGATGGAGGTGGCCCGATGGCCGAACTGACAACGCCTCCTGCCTCCCCGACTCCGCTCCCGCCGGCGTCGCTACGTCGCCTCGTGCCCCGGATCTTCTCCCGGGCCCAGCCGGTCGGCGCCGTCGACACGCTGCTGAAGACCGTGCGGATGCACCACCCCAAGGTCGACCTCTCGATCATCGAGCGGGCCTACGTCATCGCCGAGCAGGCCCACGAGGGACAGTTCCGCCGGAGCGGCGAACCGTACATCACGCATCCGGTCGCGGTCGCGCAGATCCTGGCCGACCTGGGCATCGGCCCCAAGACGGTCTCGGCGGCCCTGCTGCACGACACCGTGGAAGACACCGAGTACACGCTCGACCAGTTGAGGAGTGATTTCGGCGACGAGATCACCATGCTGGTCGACGGCGTCACCAAGCTGGACAAGGTCAAGTACGGCGACAGCACCCAGGCCGAGACCGTGCGCAAAATGATCGTGGCGATGTCCAAGGACATCCGGGTGCTGATCATCAAGCTCGCCGACCGCCTGCACAACGCGCGCACCTGGGGATTCGTCCCCGCCGAGTCCGCGACTCGCAAGGCCACCGAAACGCTGGAGATCTACGCACCGCTCGCACACCGGCTCGGGATCCAGACCATCAAGTGGGAACTCGAGGACCTCTCGTTCGCGGTGCTGTACCCCAAGCTCTACGCCGAGATCGACAGCCTCGTCAAACAGCGCACCCCGCAGCGCGAGGAGTTCGTGCAGCACGTCATCGACTCGATCGTCGATGACCTGAAGGCCGCCCGCATCCGGGGAAAGGTCGCAGGGCGCCCCAAGCAGTACTACTCGATCTACCAGAAAATGGTCGTGCGCGGCCGCGAATTCGACGACATCTACGACCTGGTCGGCATCCGGGTGCTCGTCAATTCGGTGCGGGACTGCTACGCGGTGCTCGGCGCGATCCACGCCCGCTGGACGCCGCTGCCCGGCCGGTTCAAGGACTACATCGCCACCCCCAAATTCAACCTGTACCAGTCGCTGCACACCACGGTCCTCGGCCCGAGTGGCCGCGCCGTGGAAATCCAGATCCGCACGCAGGAGATGCACCAGCGGGCCGAATTCGGTGTCGCCTCACACTGGAAGTACAAGGAACAGGTCACCGGCAAGAGCGCGGGACCCGGCCCGCAGAGCGACACCGACATGGCCTGGCTCGCCCACATCTCCGACTGGCAGGCAGAGACGGCCGACCCGGGGGAGTTCCTCGACTCGTTGCGCTATGAAATCGGCGCCAAAGAGGTTTACGTCTTCACCCCCAAGGGCCGAGTCATCGGACTGCCGGCCGACGCCACCCCGGTCGACTTCGCCTACGCCGTGCACACCGAGGTCGGCCACCGCACCATGGGCGCCAAGGTCAACGGGCGCCTCGTTCCCCTGGAAAGCCCCCTCGTCACCGGTGACGTCGTCGAGGTGTTCACCTCGAAGAATCCCGACTCCGGGCCGAGCAAGGACTGGCTGAATTTCGTCAAGAGCCCACGGGCCCGCAACAAGATCCGGCAGTGGTTCACCAAGGAGCGCCGCGACGAGGCGATCGAGCAGGGGCGGGACGCCATCGCCCGCGCCATGCGCAAGCAGAACCTGCCACTGCAGAAACTGATGAACCAGGATTCCTTCGCCGAGGTCGCCGCGGTGATGAAGTACGAAGACGTCTCCGCGTTGTACGCCGCCGTCGGCGAGGGGCATGTATCGACTCAGTCGGTGCTGGAGAAGGTCGTTGCCACCCTGCAGAGCGTCGAAGAGAGCGACGCCACCGATCTGCCGTTCATTCCCCACGGGCGCACGCAGACGCTGCGGAACAGCGACTCGGGAATCCTCGTGCGCGGCGCCCCCGACATCCTGGTGAAGCTGGCCCGGTGCTGTACCCCCGTTCCGGGAGACAAGGTCGTGGGGTTCATCACCCGTGGCGCCGGGGTATCGGTGCACCAGGCATCCTGTCGCAACGTGCAGTCCCTGCTCAAGGAACCCGAGCGCATGATCGATGTGGACTGGGCGCCGACCTCCAAGAGCCTGTTCCTGGTACAGATCCAGATCGAGGCGCTCGACCGCGCCGGTCTGCTGTCCGATGTCACCCGGGTCCTGTCCGAGCATCACGTCAACATCCTCTCGGCGACCGTGCACACATCGACGGACCGGCTCGCGATCAGCCGGTTCGTCTTCGAGATGGGCGACACCACCCACCTCGACCGCGTGCTCAACGCCGTGCGCCGCATCGACGCCGTGTACGACGTGTACCGCGTCAACGAGGGCTGAGCAAACCATCTAAACCGGCAGATCGTCGAGGTGCCTCTGTACCTCCCGCAACCGGGTCAGGGTGGCCGCCTTGAACGGCAGGTTGGGGGCGGCGCACAGGATTCGTGCAGGGTCGGCGCTGGTGCAGCCCGCCAGACGCAGCAGGGCGGCGATGAGGGGGACCAGACCCCGGTCGGCCGACTCGCCATGCCAGCGGGCCAGGTCCACGGCCGTGCGCAGCGGCCGCGTCACACGGAGGCCGGAGATCGTCTGGAGCTGGTCTGCCGGGCAGCTGACCTCGCGGATCTGCAGCCGGGGTGAGGGGACCAGCTTCATCCGGGCGGAACTCTGCACGCAGAACTGGTGCCGGTGGGGTTCCGGGGCCAGACCGTAGATCCAGGCGGCGGTCAACCGCTCCGCGATGGCCCGGGGCGATGAGAGCAGCATGCCGACGGCACGGGCGCGCCGCGCCGGGTCATCCACCTCGTCGACCGGGCACCAGAAGTCGCCCAGGGGGAAGAGCTCACCGTCGAGACGGGCGCAGCACAGCTCCGCAAGCGGCAGGTCATGGGCGGAGAGCACCGCGTTCAGGCGAGGGTTCATCGAACCAGCGTGCGGTGCGGTCCGGTCATCCGCCAACGAAAAACGGGGATCTGTGGACAGATCCCCGTTCGTCGAGCAGTGGACGGCCGGCTACTGGCCGATGGCCTTCAGCCACGCCTTGCGAGTCTCGAGAGCCTCGGTGGCATCCTTGATCGCCGCGGCATCCCCGCCGGCCTGCGCGGTGGCCAGTTCGGACTCCAACTTCGCGATGGCGTCGTGCAGCTGGCCGGCCAGACCCTCGGCGCGAGCCTTGGTCTCCGGGTTGTTGCGCTTCCAATGATCGTCGTCGAGCTTGCGCACGGCGGCCTCGACCTTGCGCATGCGGTCTTCGACGGATTTGACCGAGTCGCGCGGAACCTTGCCGATGTCGTCCCACCGGCGCTGGATGGAGCTCAGCGCGGTGCGGGCCTTGGCCCGGTCCGTCTCGGTCAGCAGCAGTTCGGCCTCGGTGAGCAGCTCGAGCTTGAGAGTCAGGTTGCCCGCGAACTCCTCGTCGTCGTGCGCGTCGATTTCGGACTTGACGGAGTAGAGCACGTCACCGGCCGCCTTGAACTTGGCCCACATCGCATCGTCCTGCTTCTTACCGCTGCGGCCCGCGAGCTTCCACTCGTCAAGCAGATTGCGGTAGGCCGGGATGCCGTCGGCGCCCTTCGGCGCGAGGGCCTCGGCCTGCTCGATCAGGCGCTGCTTGCGGTTGCGAACGTCCTTGTGGGCACTGTCGAGCTCCGCGAAGAATGCCTTGCGGTTCTGCTCGATCGTGGTGCGGGCCGCTCGGAATCGCTTCCACAGATCGTTGGCCTCGCCCTTGGGGATGCGCGGGGCGTCGTGCTGGTGGGCCTGCCACTTCGCGAAAAGCGCTTCGAGGGCGGCGCTGGTCTGCTTCCACTGCGTCTTGGCCGGGTCTTCCGCGGCGAGAGCCTCGGCCTCGGCGACGATTGCGGCACGCTCGGCGACGGCAGCGGTCGCGGCGGCCTTGGCTTCGGCTCCCTGCTGCTCGGTGAGCTCGGTCACGGCCCCACCGAGAGCACCCAGGCGAGCGGCCAGCGCTGCCAGGTTGCCGACCGCGTTGGCGTTCGCCACGGCCTCCGTCAGATGTTTGACGGACTTCGCGATGTCGGCGGCAGGTGCGCCGCCCTTGGCGCGCTGTTCGAGGAGCGTGACCTGGCCGTTGAGCTCAACGTATTTACGTTCGAAGTAGGCCAGTGCCTCCTCCGGCGTCGCGTCGGGATACTGTCCCACGGCGCGCTCGCCTGTTGCCTCGCGCACGTAAACCGTGCCGGTTTCGTCTACGCGACCCCATGGTTGCTGATCTGTCGTAGTCAAGAGCCTCACCTTATTGATGTCGTTGTGTGCTCACGAGTGAGCCAATACCCGGTCAAGCCTATTGCAAGCCCGCGCGCTGTTTGTCTGTTCTACTGAACTGATATCTGAGTGATGCTGGTCGGCACCGTGGGGGCGCCGTCGGAAGAGCCGTCGGCGACGCCGGCATCCGTGATCTGGGCCTTGACTTCATTCAGCCCGCTGGTCACCCGTCCGAGGACCGTATAACCGCCCACCGCGTCGGCAGGGATGGTCGTGTCGTCGTACACGATGAAGAACTGGCTGCCCATACTGTAGGCGTTGTCGCCCTGGCGGGCCATGGCCAGGGTGCCGGCCGGGTACACATCGTCGGCGGGAGCGTTCTCGATCGGTCCGTAGCTGTAACCGGGTCCACCCGATCCTGTTCCGGCCGGGTCACCGCACTGCAGCACGAAGAATCCGCCGTCGGTGAGTCGATGACAGGTCACGCCCTGGTAGAAGCCGTCGTTGATCAGACTGATGGTCGAGGACACGGCCTGCGGGGCGAGGCCCCCATCGAGCTCGATCCCGAGCGGGATGCCGTTGAGGGCCAGCGTGCCGGTCCAGGTGCGGTCTTCCGCAAGGGAGCTGGGCGGCACGTCGCCGCTGTTCGCACCGTCGGCCGGAGCGGCCGAAGCGCTGGGGGAGTCGGCGGGGGAGGCGACAGTAGACGGTGCCGTGCTGCCGGGGCCGCCACTGAAGAACAGAATCTGGGCGCCGATGGCCAGGGCCACTACCGCGACCACGCTGACGCCGGCGATGAGGTTGTCCCGCGCGCGCCGCTTCACCTGGTGCTCATGAACGAAGCGCCGAGCCTGGAACGTGCGCACACGCGAGCGCGCCTCGCGGGCTTGACGTTCTTGCTTCTTGTTCGGTAGCACGTTGCAGCCTCCAGGAGGCCTCCAGCGGAAGGCCAGGTCGAAAGGGACGGTCCCGGCGTCTGACGCCCGAACCACGATGAACTCTACGCAACCCGGTAAAGGCGGGCAAACATCCGCTCCGAAACAACGCGAACCGGATCGGCCCGGACACCGGCACAAACTACGCTGGACCCATGGTGGATTCACAACCGGGACTGCGCAGCGGCGCCACACCCCTCGCCGTGCGGATGCGCCCGACGAGCCTCGAGGAGGTCGCCGGCCAGAAGCACCTGCTCACGCCGGGCTCCCCGCTGGTCAGCCTGGCCGGAGACAAAACGGGGGAGCAGGGCGCGGTCTCGGTCATCCTGTGGGGGCCGCCCGGCACCGGCAAGACCACCCTGGCCCAGGCCATCGCGCGCAGCTCGGGCCGCCGGTTCGTGGAACTGTCCGCCGTGTCGGCCGGCGTGCGGGACGTGCGCCAGGTGATGGAAGAGGCGCGCACCAGCCGGGATCTCTACGGTCTGTCCACCGTGCTCTTCCTCGACGAGATCCACCGGTTCAGCAAGGCCCAGCAGGATGCCCTCCTCCCCGGGGTGGAGAACGGGGTCATCATCCTGGTGGCCGCCACCACCGAGAACCCGTCGTTCTCGGTCATCTCCCCGCTGCTGTCCCGCTCCCTGCTGCTGACCCTCGAAACGCTCAGCGACGACGATCTCGGTGTCGTCGTCGACCGGGCCGTCGTCGACCCCCGCGGCCTGGCCGACCGGTTCGTGCTCGACCCCGAGGCCCGGGCCGCGATCATCCGGCTCGCGTCGGGCGACGCCCGGCGGGCGCTGACCGCCCTGGAAGCCGGTTCGGTGGCGGCGGCGTCCTCCGTCGACGCGGAGTCCGACACCAAGCCCGTCATCACCACCGAGATCGTCGCCCTCGCCGTCGACCGGGCGCTGCTGCGCTATGACCGCAACGGCGATGAGCACTACGACGTCATCAGCGCCTTCATCAAATCGGTGCGCGGCTCGGATGTCGACGCGTCTCTGCACTACCTCGCGCGCATGATCGAGGCCGGCGAAGATCCCCGGTTCATCTGCCGCCGCATCATCGTGCTGGCCTCGGAAGACATCGGCATGGCCGACCCGCAGGCGCTCCTGATCGCCATCGCCGCCGCGGACGCCGTGCAGTACATCGGCATGCCCGAGGGCCGCATTCCGCTCGCCCAGGCCGTCGTTCACCTGGCCACCGCACCCAAATCCAATGCGGCCTACGTGGCGCTGGACGCGGCGATCGCCGACGTGCGGAACGGCAAGACCGGCCGGGTGCCGAAGCCGCTGCGGGACGCGCACTACCCGGGCGCCAAACGCCTGGGCCACGGCAAGGGCTACAAATACCCCCACGACGATGCCCTCGGCGTGCTCGCCCAGCAGTACCCGCCGGACGAACTCACCGACGTGCGCTACTACGCACCCACGGAACACGGGCATGAGCGTGAGGTCTCGGCCCGCCTCGCCAAGCTACGCAAGATCATCCGTGCCCGGTAGGCAGCCTCAGCGTGCCGTTGTGCTAACCTGAAGCCTGCCTACAACTGGAATCGGCATGCGGCTGCGTCCGATTTCAGTTCGGATGGGTTTCGCTCTGTAGCCGGGCGTCCCGTGGCACCACCCCTCTGAACTCCCATGACGCCGGCCTGTGCCGATTCACCATGCTGAATCGCGTTGCAGTCACGCGCCCTGGTTTCCCCTTGTTTGCAGTTCCATCGAAAGGACACCGTGTCTACCAAGTCACGTACCCGCAGTAAGACCCGCCTCTCGCGGGCCCTGGGCATCGCCCTGACCCCGAAGGCCGCACGCTACCTCGAGAAGCGTCCGTACGCACCGGGCGAGCACGGTCGCACCAAGCGCAAGACGGACTCCGACTACGCCGTCCGCCTGCGCGAAAAGCAGCGCTTACGCGCCCAGTACGGCATCCGCGAAGCTCAGCTCAAGATCGCGTTCGAGGAAGCTCGCCGCGCCCAGGGACTGACCGGTGAGAACCTCGTCGAGATCCTCGAGACCCGTCTCGACGCTCTGCTCGTTCGCTCCGCGATCGCCCGCACCACCGCTCAGGCCCGTCAGATGATCGTGCACCGTCACATCCTGATCGACGGCCAGCTGGTCGACCGTCCCTCCTTCCGCGTGAAGCCGGGACAGCTCATCCACGTCAAGCCCAAGAGCGAGGGTATGGAGCCGTTCCAGGTTGCAGCCGCCGGCGGCCACGTCGACGTTCTGCCGAAGCTCCCCGCATACCTCGAGGTCGAAATCGACAAGCTGCAGGCCCGCCTCGTGCGTCGCCCGAAGCGCATCGAAATCCCCGTGACCTGTGAAGTCCAGCTCGTCGTCGAGTACTACGCGGCCCGCTAGGCTCCTTTTCACCCGCACCGCCGTCCGGCGCTGCACCTGAACTACGCTGGAGAGCGGATCACCCCCGGGTGGTCCGCTCTTTGCGTACGCACCCGCTCGTGAATGCCGAATCTGGAATGGATGGTTGGTCAATGTCTGGTGGAGATATTGTCGGGCTCGTATTTGCGGGTGCCTTCCTGGTGCTGGTCGGATTCCTCGCCCTGCCCCTGTTCAAGCTCGGTCGCGTCTTCGACGAGACGACACTGGCCATCCGTGACCTGACGCACACCGTCACGCCGCTGCTGGAGGAATCCACCCGGACCATCCAGGAAACCAACGCGCAGCTGGCGCGGGTGGACACCATCACTGCGAACGTGGCAGATGTCACTGGCAACGTCTCCGCACTGGTGGCCCTCGTCGCGGCGACCGTCGGCGGCCCGCTGGTCAAGCTGGCCGGCTTCTCCGCCGGGGTTCGTGCGGCCCTCGGGGCGGCCCGCCCGGGCGGCACCCGCCGCCACCGCAGGTAGTCGGGTACTCTGGACAGGAGCCGTCCCCGCCTGGGATTCGCCGGTCAGAAAGTCGTTCGAGGCACGGGGACCGCTGAGCGATCGGCCGTTTCACCACCTATCAGGGTCGCCACACACACGTCAGGGAGCATTGTCATGAAGAATTTCATCTGGTTCGTCGTCGGTCTGACCACCGGGCTCCTCATCGCCCGTGAGGGTGGCAAGACGCGACAGGGCAAGCAGTTCTTCGCCGATCTCGACACCAAGGCGCGCGAATTCGGTGAGGCGATCTCGGACGGCTACCGCAAGCGCGAGGCCGAACTGAGAGACGCCATCGGCGACATCGCGTCGGGCACCGAGGACACGATCGAGCACCTCGCCAAGCATTAATACCCACTTCTTTTCCGCTTCAACGAACTACGGAACTAATGCAGACTGCTGAAATTCGCGGGCGCTGGCTCGACTTCTTCGCCGATCGCGGGCACACCGTTGTCCCCTCCGCCTCGCTGGTCAGTGACGACCCCACACTCCTCTTCACCGTGGCGGGGATGGTTCCGTTCGTGCCCTACCTGACCGGTCTTGTGCCGGCACCCTACCCGCGAGCGACGAGCGTGCAGAAATGCATCCGCACCAACGACATCGAAGAGGTCGGCAAAACGCCGCGTCACGGCACCTTCTTTCAGATGAACGGCAACTTCTCGTTCGGCGACTACTTCAAGGAGCAGGCGATCGGCTACGCCTGGGAACTGCTCACCAGTTCCGAGGCCGACGGCGGCTACGGCTTCGCCGAGAAAGACCTCTGGGTCACCGTCTACCAGGACGACGAGGAGGCCTTCCGCCACTGGCGCGCCCTCGGCCTGCCCGAGCACCGGATCCAACGCCTCGGCATGGACACCAACTATTGGTCGACGGGCCAGCCCGGGCCCGCCGGACCCTGTTCCGAGATCTTCTTCGACCGCGGCCCCGCCTACGGCCGCGACGGCGGCCCGGCCACCGACGACGACCGCTACGTCGAAATCTGGAACCTCGTCTTCATGCAGTACCTACGCGGAGAAGGAACCGGCAAGAACGACTTCGTCATTCTCGGCGACCTGCCGAAGAAAAACATCGACACCGGCATGGGCCTCGAACGTGTCGCCTTCCTCAAGCAGGGCGTGCAGAACATGTACGAGATCGACCAGGTTCGCCCGGTCCTCGACCGGGCCGCGGAATTGTCCGGCCGTCGCTACGGCGCCGTTCACGACGACGATGTGCGGATGCGGATCGTGGCCGACCACGTGCGGTCGTCCCTGATGCTGATGAGCGACGGAGTCATGCCGTCCAACGAGGGCCGCGGGTACATCCTGCGCCGCCTGATGCGTCGCAGCGTGCGCGCCATGCGCCTCCTCGGCGTCGACGCCGCAACCTTCCCCGAACTGTTCCCGGCCTCGCGCGACGCCATGGCCGGCGCGTACCCCGAGGTCAAAGCCGACTACGCGCGCATCAGCCAGGCCGCCTATGCCGAGGAGGAGACCTTCCTCCGCACCCTGGCCAGCGGCAGCGCCGTTCTCGATCTCGCGGTCGCGAAGACCAAGAAGGCCGACAAGGTCGTGCTGCCGGGTGACACGGCGTTCCTCCTGCACGACACCTACGGTTTCCCGATCGAGATCACGCTCGAGATGGCCGAAGAGGCCGGCCTCAGCGTCAACCGCGAGGCCTTCGACACCCTCATGGCCAAGCAGCGCTCGATGGCCAAGGCCGACGCAAAGGCCAAGAAGACGCACCTCGCCGACCTGTCGGTCTACAGCGCCTTCCGTGCGTCGGGGGAGACCGTCTTCACGGGTTACGACGCCCTGCAGGCCGAATCCAGCGTGCTCGGAATCATCGTGAACGGGCTTTCCGTCGACCGCGCCGTGTCCGGTGAGATCGCCGAGGTCATCCTCGCCGAGACGGCCCTCTACGCCGAATCGGGCGGCCAGGAGGCCGACGCCGGTCTGATCGTGGGAACCGGCTACGAGCTCGAGGTGCTCGACGTGCAGAAGCCCGTGAAGGGGCTGATCAGCCACAAGGTGCAGGTGCGCTCCGGCGAGGTCGGCGTCGGGGACGCGGCCACCAGCGTCGTCGACCCCGACTGGCGCCGTGGTGCCCGGCAGGCTCACTCCGGCACCCACGTGCTGCACGCCGCGCTGCGCCAGGTGCTCGGCCCGAACGCACACCAGTCCGGCTCATACAACAAGGCCGGATTCTTCCGCCTCGACTTCTCCTGGAACCAGGCTTTGTCCCCGGCGACCCGCAGCGAGATCGAAGAGATCTCCAACAACGCCATCCGGGACAACCTGCCGGTGCGGACCCGTGAGCTGCCGCTGGCGGAGGCGAAAGCACTCGGCGCGATGGCGTTGTTCAGTGAGAAGTACGGGGACCGGGTGCGCGTCGTCGACATCGGCGGCCCCTGGTCGCGGGAGCTGTGCGCGGGAACTCACGTCTCGTCCAGCGCCGAGATCGGCATGATCAACCTCGTCAGCGAGGGCTCGGTCGGTTCCACGAACCGCCGGGTGGAATCGCTAGTGGGCCTCGAGGCTTTTCGCGACCTGGCCGCCGAGCGCGCCCTCGTCTCCCAGCTGACGGCGAACCTGAAGACGCCGCGGGAGCAGCTTCCCGAGCGTATCAACGAGCTCGTGCAGAACCTCAAGGCCGCCGAGAAGAAGATCGCCGCGTTCGAGGCGCGGGCTCTCACCGACAAGGTGCCGGCCCTCGTCGCCTCGGCCGCCCTGGCGGGTTCCGTCAATGTTGTGGCCGAGCACGTCGGCGCGCTGGGGTCCGCCGACGACCTGCGGATGCTGGTCACGGCCACCCGCACCCAGCTCGGCAGCACGCCGGCGGTCGTGGCCCTCGCGGCCGTGGTCGCCGACAAGCCCGTCGTCATCGTGGCCACAAACCCTGCGGCACGGGAGGCCGGGCACCGCGCCGGTGCCCTGGCGAAGCAGGTCGCCGGCATCCTCGGCGGTGGCGGCGGCGGCAAGGACGACCTCGCCCAGGGCGGTGGCACCGACGTTGCCGCCATCCCGAACGCCCTCGCGGCCGTCCGATCCGCCGTTGCGGGCTGAACCATGCGTCATGGTGTGCGGGTCGGAGTCGATGTCGGGAAAGCCCGCATCGGCCTGGCCCGCAGCGACTCGCACGGCATGCTGGCCACCCCGGTCGAGACCGTGAGCCGCGATCACTCGGGCACCTTGGACGTGGCTCGAATCATGGCCGTCGTGGCCGACCTCGATGCCGTCGAGGTCGTGGTCGGGCTGCCGCTCGCGCTGTCCGGCAACAGAACGGCGTCGACCGACGACGCCGTCGGGTTCGCCGAGCTGCTGGCCCGGGCCCTGAGCATCCCGGTACGCCTGGTCGATGAGCGGCTCTCCACCGTCGCGGCACAGTCGGTCCTGCGCGCCGCGGGGCGGAAGGCCAAAACTCACAAACCCGTGGTCGACCAGGTCGCCGCGGTCATCATCCTCCAGCACGCCCTCGACACCGAGCGGTCCCTGGGCGCACCCGCCGGCACCGCCGTCGAACCCGGGCCCGACCAGCTTCCAGCCGCGCTGCCGCCGACTGCCGCACGCAATGAAGGGCAGCCTCCACGATGACACCCCATCCCGCCGACGTCCCCGGAGCTCCGACCGAGCCGAACGACCTCACGAACCCGATCGACCCGGGCGACCCGACCAATCCCCGAGACCCGGCCGAGCCTCTCGGCTCACGCCGGGCGATCCGGGAGTCACGGGAGGAGGGCACCCGGTCGAGTCGGCGCGCCCTGCTGTACTCCGCCCCGCCGCGGCCGAAGAAGCGCCGCCGGAGGGCCTGGGGCTGCCTGATCGTCTCCCTGGTGCTGGTCGGACTCGCCGGCGGCGCCGCCGTCCTGCTGCAGGAGCCGATCGGCGCGGTCATCGGCATGGTGCAGGGACCGGCGGACTACGACGGCGCCGGCGCGGGCGACGTCGTGGTGATGATCCACGAAGGCGAAACCGGTCAGGACATCGCGAACTCCCTCGTCGAGCAGGACGTGGTGAAGAGCTACGACGCTTTCTACCAGGTGCTGCGCACGGAGACCCCGGCGCCCGTGTTCCAGCCCGGCGCCTACCGTCTCGCCGGCAAGATGAGCGGCCGAGCCGCCCTCGACGCCCTGCTCGACCCGGACAACAAGCTCGAGCAGACGGTGGTGATACCCGAGGGGACCACGACCGCGCCGATTCTGCAGCTGATCAGCGAGGGCACCAGCATCCCACTGGCCGACCTCAAGGCTGCGGCCACCGACGTCTCGCCCTATGGCCTGCCGGCCGAGGCGAAAACCCTCGAGGGATTCCTGTTCCCGGCCACCTACACTTTCCCCCCGGAGACCACGGCTTCGGAGGCCATCCGCACGCTCGTCGAGCGCCAGTTCGAGGCCCTCGATTCGGCCGGTGTCGCGCCCGAGAACCGCTGGAAGACCGTCGTGCTCGCGGCCCTGATCCAGCGCGAGGCCGGGATCGAAGAGGACTTCTACAAGGTGTCCCGCGTGTTCCTGAACCGGCTCAACCCGGCGCAGTGGCCGAGCGGGCTCCTGCAATCCGACGCGACGGTGGCCTACGGAACCGGGGCGACGGAACGGGTGAAGACAACGGATGCCGAACGCGGCGATGTCTCCAACACCTTCAACACCTATGTGCACCCGGGGCTTCCCGTCGGGCCGATCTCGAACCCCGGCGACATTGCAATCGACGCCGCCGTGAACCCGGCCGACGGCACCTGGCTGTATTTCGTGTCCTGGAACCTGGACACCGGGGAGACGATCTTCTCCACCACGATCGAGGAACACGACGCCGCGGTGGCCAAGTGGCTGGCCTGGATGGCCGAGCACCCCGAGTATGGCTGAGCCGAGAGCATCCGCCCCCGTCCCCGCCCGGCGCCTCGCGGTGCTGGGCTCGCCCATCGTGCACTCCCTCTCGCCGGTGCTGCACCGTGCCGCCTATCGGGTGCTCGGCCTGGACTGGCACTATGACGCCGTGCGGGTGCCGGCCGGCGGACTTCCGGACTTCCTCGCCTCCCTGGGCACCGATTGGGTCGGTCTGTCCCTCACGATGCCGCTCAAACACGAGGTCCAGGTGTCTCTCGACGGCGTCGACCGGGTCGCCGCGCAGACCGGATCCGTCAACACGGTGCTGTTCGGCCAGTCCGACGGCCGACGCACGCTGCACGGTTTCAACACGGATGTCACCGGCCTGGTGCGCGCTCTCGCCGAAGCCGGCGTGCGGCGCGCGGTTCACGTGACCCTGCTCGGCGCCGGCGCCACCGCGGCATCCGCCCTGGTCGCCGCGGCCGAACTGGGCGCGGAGATGGTGGACGTGCTCGTGCGCACCCCGGCGAAGGCGGCCGACCTGATCGACCTCGGCCGAAACCTCGGGCTCGTGGTGACGGCGTTCCCGCTGACCGACCTGCCCAACCCCGCGCGCATCAGCGACCTGGTGATCAGCACCCTGCCCGGCGGCAGCGACCCGGGCGCCGAGTTCCCGGCGGAGCTTCGCCGTCAGGCGCTCCTGTTCGACGTGAGCTATGCACCCTGGCCCAGCGCCCTCGCCCGGTCCTGGTCGACGGCGGGCGGCACCGCGGTGTCCGGCGAGGGCATGCTGCTGCATCAGGCCCTGATCCAGGTGCGAATCTTCGTCACCGGGGACCCGTTCGAACCGCTGCCGAACGAGGCCGCGGTGCTGCACGCCATGCGCGGCGCCCTGACCCGACAGGCTGTGACAGGATAGTGGTCATGCTTCGTTGGCTCACTGCCGGAGAGTCCCACGGCCCCGAACTCATCGCTATCGTCGAGGGTTTGCCCGCTGGGATCCCGGTCACCCTGGATGCGATCCGCCTCGATCTCGCGCGCCGGAAACTCGGCTACGGCCGAGGTGCGCGGATGAAGTTCGAGCAGGACGAACTGAACATTTCCGGCGGCGTTCGCCACGGCCTCACCATGGGCGGCCCGGTCGCCCTGCGGATCGGCAACACCGAATGGCCCAAGTGGGCCGAGGTGATGAGCCCCGAGCCGGTGGACACCCCGTCCGGCCGAGGCCGCGGCGCCCCTCTGACCCGGCCTCGGCCCGGCCACGCCGACCTGGTCGGCATGCAGAAGTACGGTTTCGACGAGGCCCGACCGGTGCTGGAGCGCGCCAGCGCCCGCGAAACCGCGGCCCGCGTCGCGCTCGGCGCCGTCGCCCGGTCGTTCCTGGCCGAACTCGGCATCACCCTGATCAGCCACACCCTGTCGATCGGGCCGGTCCGCGTGCCCGACGACGCCCCGCTTCCCGCGCCCGGCGACGTCGACGCCCTCGACGCCGACCCGCTGCGCTGCTTCGACGCCGCCACCTCCGCCCGGATGGTGGCCGAGGTCGACCAGGCACACAAGGACGGCGATACCCTCGGCGGCGTCGTCGAGGTGCTGGCCTACAATCTTCCCCCCGGACTCGGTTCGTTCGTGCACTGGGACCGTCGACTCGATTCGCAGCTGGCGGCCGCGCTGATGGGCATTCAGGCCATCAAGGGCGTCGAAGTCGGCGACGGTTTCCTGACCACCACCCGGCGCGGCTCGGAGGCGCACGACGAGCTCGTCCAGTCCGACGGTCGCATCCACCGGGTCAGTGACCGGGCCGGCGGCACCGAAGGCGGCATGAGCACCGGAACCGTGCTGCGCGTGCGCGCCGGAATGAAACCCATCTCCACCATCCCGCGCGCCCTCCGCACGGTCGACGTGGCCACCAGCGAGGCGGCCCCCGCGCACCACCAGCGGTCGGATGTCTGTGCCGTGCCCGCCGCGGGCGTGGTCGCCGAGGCCATGGTCGCCCTGGTTCTCGCCAACTCGGTCCTGGAGAAGTTCGGCGGCGACGCGGTCGTGGAGACGCGCCGCAACCTGGACTCCTACCTGGCCGGCATCCCGGCGAACCTCCGGACGGGCGCGTCCAGCGACGCCTCCCTCTAACGCCGCCGGACTCCCGCAATGCCCGCGCCGACGCATCCGATCCTGCCTCTCGTCTTCATCGGGCCGATGGCCGCCGGCAAGACCAGGATCGGCAAGCGTGTGGCGAAGGCCCTCGACGTGCCGTTCATCGACACCGACCATCGCATCGTCGCCGAGCATGGGCCGATCAAGGACATCTTCGAGCAGCACGGCGAGGAACACTTCCGGGCGCTCGAACGCCTGGCCGTGGCCCGCGCCCTCACCGAGCAGGCCGTGGTCTCGCTCGGCGGGGGAGCCGTGCTCGACGCGCAGACCCAGGCCGACCTGGCCGGGTGCTCCGTGGTGTACCTGAGCGTGTCCGCTCGAGCCGTCGGAACGCGGATCGGCGGAGCCACACGACCGCTGCTGACGGGCGGCATCGCCGACTGGAAGCGGATCTACGCCCACCGGCGCCCCGTGTACGAGGCGCTGGCCGGCATCCGTTTCGACACCTCACACCGTCCCCTGGACGCCATCGCTGATGACGTCGTGAAATGGACCAAGAAAAGATCATGACCGGAGCACCTGTGCCAGATCCCACCGAACCCGCCGCCGAACCCGCCGCCGAGCCCACCACCGTCATCACGGTCGCGGGTGTCGACAGCTACCCCGTGCTGATCGGGCGCGGCCTGATCGACGACGTCGTCGAACAGCTCGGTCCGAAGGTGGCAAAGGTCCTCATCGTGCACACCTCCCACCTGGGCGCCCGGGCCGTCGCCCTGCGGGAGAGCCTGCTCGGCAAATTCGAGGTCCTGATCGCCGAGGTGCCCGACGCAGAGGCCGCCAAACGGGTCGAGGTGGCCGCCTTCTGCTGGCAGGTCATGGGCCAGGCCGACTTCAGCCGCACGGATGCCGTCATCGGCTTCGGCGGCGGTGCCGTCACCGACCTGGCCGGTTTCGTGGCCGCGACCTGGCTCCGCGGCGTGCGCCTCGTGCAGATCCCGACCAGCGTGCTCGGGATGGTCGACGCGGCCGTGGGCGGCAAGAACGGCATCAACACCGCCGAGGGCAAGAACCTCGTCGGCACCTTCTATGCGCCCGCCGCCGTCATCTGCGACCTGGACGTGCTCGACGACCTGCCGCGCAACGAGATCCTGGCCGGCTTCGCCGAGATCGTGAAGGCCGGGTTCATCCAGATTCCCGAGATCCTCGACATCGTCGAGGCGGATGTCGCGGCCGTCACCGACCCGCACACCCCGCAGTTCCGGCGCGTGCTCGAACTGGCGATCGGGATGAAGGCCCGGGTCGTCGGGGAGGACTTCAAGGAGTCCGGCCTGCGCGAGATCCTGAACTACGGGCACACCCTCGGCCACGCGGTCGAGCACGCGGAACGCTACGGCTGGCGCCACGGCGCGGCCGTCGCCGTCGGAATGATGTTCGCGGCCGAGGTCGCTCGGCTGAGCGGCCGGCTCTCGGACGAGGCCGTGGACCGGCACCGCCGCATCCTGGAATCGCTCACCCTGCCCACCAGCTACCCGGTCGGCCGCTGGAGCACCCTGCTGGCCACGATGCAGCGCGACAAGAAGACCCGCAGCGGCATGCTGCGGTTCATCGTGCTCGACGACATCGGCAAGCCGACGGTGCTGGAAGGACCGGACGCGTCACTGCTGTTCGCCGCCTACCAGGAGATCGGCTCCTAACCGGCATCAACCCAGCGGTGGCAGACTGGCACGATGATGGTCATCCACAAGCGATTCGTCAGAGCCGTCGTCGCTATGAGCGATCGGTCGACGGATGCCTGAGCGCACCCTGATCCTGTTGCGGCACGCCAAGTCGGACTGGTCGCACGGGCAGGCTGATGTCGACCGGACGCTGGCCGAACGCGGGCTACGGCAGGCGCCGCGCACCGGGGAGTGGCTGGCCGGCAGCAGCTACCGCATAGATCTCGCGGTCGTGTCTCCGGCGGAGCGCGCGCGGGCCACCTGGGACCTCGTCGTGGCCGAATTCGCGCACACCCCGCCGATCCAGGTCGACGACGCCGTGTATGCCGCCTCGTCCGGCGAGTTGATGGGCGTCGTGCGGGCACTGCCGGGCTCGGTTCGCACCGTCGTCCTGGTGGGCCATAACCCCGGGCTGGAGAATCTGGCCGGGGCCCTCGCGGGCCGGCCCGTGTCCCTGCCGACCTCGGCCCTCGCCGTGATCGGGTGGGACGGTCCTTGGTCGTCCGCCGGCCGGGTCCCGGCCGCCCTCCTGGCCCTGGGCCGCCCGCCGGCGGTGGAAGAGACGCATCTTTAGTGCGCGAGGGCCGGCAGCAGGACCGCCATGAACGCGGCGAGAATGAGGAGGCCGCCGCGGTGACCGATCCGGAGGCAGACCCCTGACGGTTGCCGGTGGCGCAGTGTGGACCGAACTGGGGGAAGTGCCGACGGATGCCGGTGCAGCCGCCCCGGGAGGCTTTCAACGGTGCCACCGCATGACATCTCCCTATAGTTTTCAGTCGGCGTGTTCGGCGCCGCCGTTCCGGCACATGTGCCCCGAATGTAGCCCCCCTGTGGCGCGGCCCGCGAGAACGGGCGGGGCCGGATCAGTCTCCGAGCCAGGACCAGTGGTTCATCGGCCAGTTGATCACCAACGCCCGGCCGACCACATTGTCGACGGGAACGAATCCGGTGCCGGCCGTGGCCGAGTGAAGCCGGCTGTCGGCCGAGTCGTAACGGTTGTCGCCCTCCACCCAGAGGGAGGCGGCCGGCACGGTCACGGAGAAGTCGAAGTCCGACGTGCGGGACACCCCCGGCGGCAGCTTGAGGTAGGGCTCGCTGATGGGCTCGCCGTTGACCGTCGTGCGGCCCGCGGCGTCGCAACAGGCCACGTCGTCCCCGGGCAGGCCGATGACGCGTTTGACCAGATGGCCGGTGGCGTCCGGATCACCGGAGAGCCTACGGATGCCGTCGAGCAGGGGGTTCCCCGCTTCCTGCGGGGCCGGCTCGGCCGGGCCCAACCATCCGCCGGGGTCTGTGAACACGACGATGTCGCCATGACCGATGTCGACGATGTCGGGAACGAGCTCGTTCACGATGATGCGGTCATTGATCTGCAGGGTGTTCTGCATCGATCCCGTCGGAATGTAGAACGAGCGGATCAGGAAGGCTTTGGTCAGGAACGAGACGACCAGTGCGATGGCGAGGATTGCTACCAGGCCTCGGAGGGCGCGACGCCTCCGACGTGTGCGGGCCTCGGCGGTGACCGGAGCGGGCCCGCGCCGACCGTCCCGGCGGCGCCGCCCCGAGATCTCGTGATCTGTCACTTCATCCCCTGACGTCTATGAACGCCGACGTTGATGAACGCCGCGGCCCGACAGGCCCCGCCCTCAGTCCGTGGGACGGCTGCGCGGGCTGACGTTGGAGCGCAGGGAATCGACCCGCTCTCGTGCCTCGTCTTCCGTGCGGTAGGTCTCCGGCGACGGGATGATCTGCCCGTTGTCCGCGGAGAAACAGAACCGGAAGCCCCCCGACGGGTCCTGGTAGATTTCGAATTTTCCGGCCATGTCACACCCTTGTCCTTGGCCTGGCACCGGCCAAACGACCGACATCGACACGTTACCGCCGCGGAACGGCGCCGGATAGGGGGCTCCTCGCGGCGAACCAACCCGATGTCTGCCGGCACGGGGCGCGAACAGATTTCGCGGCTTATGATTGGAGCAGACCGACGACCCGATGGGAACACTTTTCGCATGACTGCGCGCGCACCATTCTTCGTTCGCAATCGGGTGGACGGCACCGACGGGGCACTGGCCGAGCGGGCGGGCGGCACCGGCGTCCGTGACACGATCACGCGCTACTACTCCCTGACCAAGCCCGGCGTGCTGTACGGCAACGCTCTGACGGCCGCGGCCGGCTTCCTTCTGGCGGCCCGGGGTCAGGTGGATCTCCTCCTGTTCGCGGCGCTCTGCGTGGGGACGACGCTCGTGATCGCCTCGGCCACCGTGCTCAACAACGTGCTCGACCGCGACATCGACACGGTGATGGAACGCACCAAGAAGCGGGCCACGGTCACCGGCCGCATCGGCGTTCGAAACGCCGTCATCTTCTCGAGCCTGCTGTTCGTTTCCGGCATGGCGATGCTCATCGCCTGGACGAACTGGCTGGTGGTCGTGGTTGGCCTCGGCGGCTTCCTGGTCTACGTCGTGCTTTACGGCATGCTGTCCAAGCGCCTGTCGATCCACGGCACCCTGGTCGGCAGCGTCTCCGGTGCCGCGCCCATCCTCGCCGGCTACGTCGCCGTCACCGGCGCCGTCGACATCGGGGCTGTGCTCGCCTTCCTGGCCGTGTTCCTCTGGCAGATGCCCGAGTTCTACTCCATCGCCATCTACCGCCACGACGAGTACGCCCGGGCGGGTGTGCCCGTCATTTCCGTGGTGCGGGGGATCCCGAACACCACGGTGCAGATCCTCGTCTACACGGTCGGCTTCGTCGTCTCGACCCTGCTTCTGCCCGTGTTCGGCTACGTGGGCTACCTGTATACGGCTGTCATGGGCGTGCTCGGCCTCTACTGGATCTGGCTCGGCGTCGTCGGCCTGCGCGCCACCGATCCCGCCGCCTGGGCCCGGCGAATGTTCCGCTACTCGCTGGTCATGATCCTGGTCTACTGCGTGATGATCTCCGTCGGGCCGATTCTGCCCTGATCCGGCCCTGACCTCTGACGCCGGGCGCACTCCCTTAGGCTGTGGGGATGAGTACAGTCCTCGTTCTGAACGGCCCGAATCTGGGGCGGCTCGGCAGCCGTGAACCCGACGTCTACGGCTCGGCCGACCTCGACCAGCTGCGCGCCACGCTGAGGCAGGCCGCCCCGGAGGGGATGACGGTCGACGTGCGCCAGACGGATGACGAGGCCGAGCTCATCCACTGGCTGTACGAGGCCGTCGATGAGCGCATCCCCGTCATCCTGAACCCGGCGGCGTTCACGCACTACAGTTACGCGCTGCGGGATGCCGCCGCTCTCGTGACGAAGGCCGGCATCACCCTGGTCGAGGTGCACCTGTCCAACCCGCACGCCCGGGAAACGTTCCGCCACACGAGCGTCGTCAGCGCCGTGGCCACCGGCGTGATCGCCGGGTTCGGCTTCGATTCGTACCGCCTGGCCCTGGACTTCATCGCCCGGTCGGTGCCGCCGACCGCCTGATCGGCCGGATCCCGCGCCTTTGGTGCTCGGGCCGCGGGGCAACTACACTCATTTGAGGCCGATTCGGCCGCGCACCTTCCTAATTGAACCAAGTGAACGGAACACCTTTTCATGGCATCAACCGCCGATATCCGAAATGGCGTCGTACTCAACATCGATGGCCAGCTGTGGGCAGTCACCGATTTCCAGCACGTCAAGCCGGGCAAGGGCGGCGCCTTCGTCCGCACCAAGCTGAAGAATGTCGTGACGGGCAAGACCGTCGACCGCACCTTCAACGCCGGCGCGAAGATCGAGACCGAGAACGTGGACCGTCAGGACTTCCAGTACCTGTACGCCGACGGCGACTCCTACGTCTTCATGGACGTGTCCGATTTCGACCAGCTGCACGTGCCGGCCGTCGTCGTGGGCGATGCCGTCAACTTCATGCTCGAGAACCAGAACGTGACGATCGCCCTGCACAACGGCAACCCGCTCTATGTCGAGCTGCCGGCATCCGTCGTGCTGGAAATCACCTACACCGAGCCGGGCCTGCAGGGCGACCGCTCGACCGGCGGCACCAAGCCGGCCACCGTCGAAACCGGCTTCCAGATCCAGGTTCCCCTGTTCCTCGAGCAGGGCACCCGCGTCAAGGTCGACACCCGCACCGGGGACTACCTGGGCCGCGTCAACTAGTGAGCGCACGGACCAAGGCGCGCAAGCGCGCGATCGACATCCTGTACGCCGCCGACGTGCGGCAGACCACCATCCCGGAGTCCCTCGCCGTCGAAGCGGAGCGCGCCGCGAACGAGCCGGCCCGGATGGCGTCGTGGCTGTACGCCCGGGACATCATCGACGGGGTCGTCGACCACCGCGAGGAGATCGACGAACTCATCGAGACGTACTCGCAGGGCTGGACCCTGAAGCGCATGCCCGTCGTCGACCGCGCCATCCTGCGGATCGGCATCTGGGAGATCCTTTTCAACGACGCCGTTCCGCACGCTGTCGCCATCGATGAGGCGGTCGAGGCCGCCAAGATCCTGTCGACGGATGACTCGGCCGGCTTCGTGAACGGACTTCTCGGGCGCATCGCCCAGACCGCACCGTCCGCGTAATCCGTCCTACCAGGGGGCAGCATGACCGACAACGAGCCCGACCCGACCCGATCCCCGGAGCCGCCGGCCTACGCACGGCAGCCGGTCCCGGCGGCGCCGAAGACGAACACCCTCGCGATCGTCTCACTGGTGTCGGCCTTCTTCGTCTCCCTGGCCGCCGTGATCACCGGGCACCTCGCCCTGGGGCAGATCCGCCGCACCAATGAAGCCGGCCGGGGTCTGGCGGTCGCCGGGCTCGTGCTCGGCTACCTGGGAATCGTGAGCACCACCCT
Organism: Cryobacterium cheniae; assembly: GCF_004403395.1. Classification (GTDB taxonomy): domain Bacteria; phylum Actinomycetota; class Actinomycetes; order Actinomycetales; family Microbacteriaceae; genus Cryobacterium; species Cryobacterium cheniae. The sequence continues at coordinate 69,439 of NZ_SOGN01000049.1, read as the reverse complement.
GGCGGTCGTGATCGCCATCGTCTTCGCCGCGACCGTGTTCCCCTTCATCCTGGCGGCGGTGGACGGCAACGGGCCCGGACTGCCGTCGATCTCCGCCACGAACGAGCCGCAGACGGAAGAGTCGGACCGGGATGCCTCGCGGGAGGCCCTGCCCACCGGTATCGTCGGCGCGGCCCACTTCGACGACGGCTACCTCTCGGTCGGTACCGGCGCGGCGCTGGTCGACGTCTACGTCGACCCGATGTGCCCGTACTGCCGCCAGTTCGAGGAAACGAACGGCACCCAGCTGGCCGCCCTCGTCTCCGACGGGTCCATCACCCTGCGGCTGCATTCGCTCACCTTCCTCGACCGGGTGTCGCAGGGAACGGCCTACTCGACCCGGGCATCCGCCGCGCTGACCTGCCAGGCCACCCTCAACCCGGGGCAACTGCTCGGCTACCAGGCGGCCCTGTTCGCGAACCAGCCCGCCGAGAACTCCGAGGGGCTCGCCGACTCCGAGCTCGCGGCCCTCGTCGACAGTCCCGTCGACATCAGCGCCTGCCTCGCCGCCGGCGAGTACCAGGCCTGGTCCCAGGCCAACACCGAACAGGCCCTGAACGGCCCGATCCCGGATGCCGAGATCACCCGGGTCCAGGGCACGCCGACCGTTCTCGTCAACGGCAGCGTCTATGCCGGCGGTCTGACCGACGCGGCGGAATTCCTGGCCTTCCTCACGGCTGAATCGGTCGGCTGAGTCGTCCCGTCGGCCGGTCTTCCGAGCCGGTTCGGGCTGGGGGAGCCCCGCCAGGTGCTAAGGTGAAGATCGGAAATGACATCCTTTAACAGCCGTCCGGTGAGGCGGGGAAGGAGGTCGGGTTGATGGCACGCACCGTGCTGAACCAGGCTGATATCGCCCGAGCGTTGACTCGGATCTCCCACGAGATCCTGGAGTCCAATCGAGGCGCCGAGAACCTCGTGATCCTCGGCATACCCACCCGTGGGGTCGTCCTGGCCCGTCGAATCGCCGAGACCATCCAGCGCATCGAGCCCACCGCGACGAATGTCAGGGTCGGCTCTCTGGACGTCACCATGTACCGCGACGACCTCGGCCACACCCGCACCCGGACGCCGTCGCGCACCCTGGTGCCCGGCAGCATCGACGGCGTCACGGTCGTGCTCGTCGACGACGTGCTCTACTCGGGCCGCACCATCCGCGCCGCCCTCGACGCCCTCGGCGACCACGGCCGCCCCACCATCGTGCGCCTGGCCGTGCTCGTGGACCGCGGCCACCGCGAACTGCCCATCCGAGCCGACTTCGTGGGCAAGAACCTGCCCAGCTCGACCGCGGAACGCATCAACCTGCACCTGCTCGAGGTCGACGGCGACGAATTCGTCAGCATCGACGGCGGGCCCCCTGGCGGCGAACACCCGGACGGTGTGGACACGGAGGCGGCGTCATGAGGCACCTCCTGTCGACCAAGGGCCTGAGCCAGGGCGAGGCGATCCGGCTGCTCGACATCGCCGAGGACATGGCGGATGTCGCCGACCGCGAGGTGAAGAAGCTCCCGACCCTGCGGGGCAAGACCGTGGTCAACCTGTTCTTCGAGGACTCGACCCGCACCCGGATCTCCTTCGAGGCCGCCGCGAAACGGCTGAGCGCCGACGTGATCAACTTCAGCGCCAAGGGCTCGAGCGTGTCGAAGGGCGAAAGCCTCAAGGACACCGCCCAGACCCTCGCAGCGATGGGTGCCGACGGGGTCGTGATCCGCCATCCCGCGTCCGGGGCCCCCCACGTGCTCGCCGAGAGCGGCTGGATCGACGCGGGCATCATCAACGCGGGCGACGGCACCCACGAGCATCCGACCCAGGCGCTCCTGGACGCGTTCACCATCCGTCGCCGGCTGCACCGGGGCGCCGCGCGCGGCAAGGGCCTCGACGGGGTCACCGTCACCATCGTCGGCGACATCCTGCACTCCCGGGTGGCCCGCTCGAACCTGTGGCTGCTCACCACGCTCGGCGCGCACGTGACGCTGATCGCGCCGCCCACCCTGCTGCCGATGGACATGAGCGGCTGGCCGGCCGAGTCGGGCTTCGACCTGGACGCGGCCATCGACGCCGGACCCGACGTGGTGATGATGCTCCGAATCCAGCAGGAACGGATGAACGCCGCCTTCTTCCCGAACAGCCGCGAGTACTCGCGCCGCTGGGGCCTGGACGATGAGCGCTTCGGCCGACTCGCTCCGACTACCATTGTGATGCACCCCGGCCCCATGAATCGCGGCCTGGAAATATCTTCAGCGGCGGCAGACTCGGCCGGCTCAACCGTGCGCGAACAGGTCGCAAACGGAGTTTCAGTGCGGATGGCGGCACTGTATCTGCTGCTGTCCGGAGATCGGGAGGATTCATAGATGTCCAGCGACAGCACTGCCAGCACGCCGTACCTGATCCGGGGCGCGACGCTCCCGGACGGCGCCCTTACCGACCTCGTCCTCGCGGACGGCCGGATCGCCGAAATCGGTTCCGGGCTCTCCCGCGCCGGCGCGACCGTCGTCGACGCGGCCGGCCTGATCGCTCTGCCCGGCCTGGTCGACCTGCACACGCACCTTCGCGAGCCGGGTTTCGAACAGAGCGAAACCATCCTGACCGGCAGCCAGGCCGCGGCCGTCGGCGGCTTCACCAGCGTCTTCGCAATGGCCAACACCTCACCCGTGCAGGACACCGCCGGCGTCGTCGACCAGGTCCTCGCCCTCGGTGAGCGCGCCGGCTACGTCACCGTTCAGCCGATCGGCGCGGTCACCGTCGGACTCGCGGGGGAGCGCCTGGCCGAATTGGGCGCCATGGCCACCAGCCGCGCCCGGGTGCGGGTCTTCTCCGACGACGGCTTCTGCGTCTCCGACCCGCTGCTGATGCGCCGTGCCCTCGAATACGTCAAGGCGTTCGACGGCGTCGTCGCCCAGCACTCCCAGGAACCGCGCCTGACCGAGAAGGCCCAGATGAACGAGGGCGCCCTCTCCAGCGAGCTCGGCATGGTCGGTTGGCCCGCGGTCGCCGAGGAGTCGATCATCGCCCGCGACGTGCTGCTCGCCGAACACGTCGGGTCGCGCCTGCACGTGTGCCACGTGTCGACGGCCGGCTCGGTCGACGTCATCCGCTGGGCCAAGGCCCGCGGCATCCAGGTGACCGCCGAGGCCACCCCGCACCACCTGCTGCTCACCGAGGACCTGGTCGTGGGCTACGACGCCCGGTTCAAGGTCAACCCGCCGCTGCGCCGCCGCGAAGACGTCGACGCCCTGCGCGCCGGCCTCGCCGACGGCACCATCGACATCGTCGCCACCGACCACGCCCCGCACCCGGTCGAGGCGAAGGACTGCGAGTGGGATGCCGCGGCGAACGGCATGGTCGGACTCGAATCCGCCCTGTCGGTGGTGCACGCGGCCGTCGTCGACACCGGGCTGCTCGACTGGACGGACATCGCCCGGGTGCTCTCCCGGACGCCCGCCCGGATCGGCCGGCTGTCCGGCCAGGGCCAGGGCCTGATCGTCGGGGCTCCCGCCGAGCTCACCCTCTACGACCCGGCCGCGAGCCGCGTCTTCGGGCGCGGCAACCTGGCCGGCAAGAGCGCCAACTCGCCCTACCTGGCGATGAGCCTGCCGGGACGGGTGCTGGCCACGTTCCACCGGGGCTACGCCACGGTCCTGGACGGCGCGCTGCGACCCGCCGCCGAAATCGCGGCGGTCGGGGGGCGAACCCATGGCTAGGACCATCGCCACCGTCATCACCGTCGCCGTGCTCCTCGGCCTGCTCGGGCTCATGCTGCGCAGCTGGCGGGGTCGCACCCGCCGGGATGCCGCCCTGCCCGCCGGGTACCCGCTGCCGGTCGACACGGCCCGGGAGCTGGTCTCCGCCGCGGTGCTTTACGTCGCCACCACCCTCCGCGCCCAGCCTCTGGAGCGCCTGAACATCCCCGGCCTGGGTTTCCGGGCCCGGGCCCGCCTGACCATCACCGAGGCCGGCGTGATCCTGGCCCTGGCCGGCGAGGAGGCCGTGTTCATCCCCACCTCGGCCATCGCCGTGCTGGAAGACGCCACCGTTGCGATCGATCGCGCCGTCGAGACCGACGGCCTGCTGCTGCTCGGCTGGCGGCTGCCCGGAGCCCCGGGTCAGATCGTCGACAGCTATTTCCGCATCCTGGACCCATCCGACCGCGTCAGCGTGAACGACGCCATCCGAACCATTGCGGCCGACGCCCTGCGCCCGGCCGCGCCTGATGAAAGCGAGGCGTAGCGTGAGCGACGCAACGACCCCCGACCGACCCACCCCTGCCGTGCTCGTACTCGAAGACGGCCGCCGCTACGAAGGCCGCGCCTACGGCAGCGTGGGACAGACCCTCGGAGAGATCGTCTTCGCCACCGGCATGACCGGCTACCAGGAGACCCTCACCGACCCGTCCTACGCCGGTCAGATCGTGCTGATGACGGCGCCGCACATCGGCAACACCGGCGCCAACGACGATGACATGGAATCCCGCCGGATCTGGGTCTCCGGTTTCGTCGTGCGGGAGCCCGCCCGCATAGCCTCCAACTTCCGGTCCACCCGCAGCCTCGACGACGACCTGACGGGTGGGGGAGTCGTCGGAATCAGCGGCGTCGACACGCGTGCGATCACCCGCCACATTCGCTCGGCCGGCGCCATGAAGAGCGGAATCTTCTCCGGCGACCGCTTCGCCCTCTCCGACGGTGAGCAGCTCGAGCTGGTGCGCTCCGGCGCCGGCATGCGCGGCCGCAACCTGTCCGACGAGGTCTCCACGGTCGAACCGTTCTCGGTGCCCGCGCAGGGCGAGAAGATCGGCACCGTCGCCGTGCTCGACCTCGGGGTCAAGACCGCCACGCTGGGCCACCTCGCCGCCCGCGGCTTCGAGGTGCTGGTGCTGCCGCAGTCGGTCACCGCCGAGCACGTGCTGTCCCTGAAGCCGTCGGCCCTGTTCTTCTCCAACGGCCCCGGCGACCCGGCCGCCTCCGACCTGCACGTCAACCTTCTGCAGGAGGTGCTGCGGGCCGGCGTGCCCTACTTCGGGATCTGCTTCGGCAACCAGCTGCTCGGCCGCGCCCTCGGTTTCCGCACCTACAAGCTGCCGTTCGGGCACCGGGGCATCAACCAGCCCGTGCTCGACAAGACCACCGGCCGGGTGGAGATCACCTCGCAGAACCACGGGTTCGCCGTGGACATGCCCATCGAGGGCGTGCACGAGTCCCGCACCGGCTTCGGCCGGGTGGAAGTGAGTCACTACAGCCTCAACGACCAGGTGGTCGAGGGCATCCGCTGCCTCGACATTCCGGCCTTCTCGGTGCAGTACCACCCGGAGTCGGCGGCCGGCCCGCACGACGCCGAGTATCTTTTCGATCGGTTCAGGGATGTGGTGGTTGCCAATCGAGCGGCCGCCGGAGCAGGAGACGCCAAGTAATGCCCAAGCGCGACGACATCAACAGCGTTCTCGTCATCGGATCGGGTCCGATCGTGATCGGCCAGGCCTGCGAGTTCGACTATTCCGGAACCCAGGCCTGCCGGGTGCTGCGGGCCGAGGGGGTCCGGGTCATCCTGGTCAACTCCAACCCGGCCACGATCATGACCGACCCCGACTTCGCCGACGCCACCTACATCGAGCCGATCACCCCGGAGATCCTCGAGACGATCATCATGAAGGAACGCCCCGACGCGATCCTGCCGACCCTCGGCGGGCAGACCGCGCTGAACGCGGCCATCCAACTGCACGAGCGCGGCATCCTGGCCAAGTACGACGTCGAACTGATCGGCGCCTCCTTCGACGCCATCCAGAAGGGCGAGGACCGGCAGATCTTCAAGCAGCTGGTGCTGGACGCGGGCGCCGGCGTCGCCCGCTCCCACATTGCCCACACGGTCGAAGAGGCCGTCGGCTTCGCAGGCGACCTCGGTTACCCGCTCGTCGTGCGCCCCTCCTTCACCATGGGCGGCCTCGGCTCCGGCTTCGCCTACACCGAGGCGGAACTGCGCCGCATCGTCGGCGACGGGCTGCACCAGAGCCCGACCAGCGAGGTCCTGCTCGAGGAATCCATCCTCGGCTGGAAGGAATACGAGCTCGAAATGATGCGCGACACGGCCGACAACACGGTCGTCGTCTGCTCCATCGAAAACGTCGACCCGGTCGGCGTGCACACCGGTGACTCGATCACCGTCGCCCCGGCGCTGACCCTGACCGACCGCGAATACCAGAAGCTGCGCGACATCAGCATCGACATCATCCGTGCCGTGGGCGTGGACACCGGCGGCTGCAACATCCAGTTCGCGATCAACCCGGCCGACGGCCGCATCATCGTGATCGAGATGAACCCGCGCGTGTCCCGCTCCTCCGCCCTGGCCAGCAAGGCCACCGGCTTCCCGATCGCCAAGATCGCCGCGAAGCTCGCGCTCGGCTACCGGCTCGACGAGATCCCGAACGACATCACCGGCGTCACCCCGGCCAGCTTCGAACCCACCCTCGACTACGTCGTGGTCAAGGTGCCCCGGTTCGCGTTCGAGAAGTTCCCCGCCGCGGACCGGCGCCTGACCACCACCATGAAGTCCGTGGGCGAGGCGATGGCCATCGGCCGTAGCTTCGCCTCCGCGCTGCAGAAGGCGCTCCGCTCGCTGGAGAAGCGCGGCTCGTCGTTCCACTGGGGTGCCGAGCCCCGCACGGTGGAGGAACTACTCACGGTCGCCGAGATGCCCACCGACGGCCGGATCGTGACCGTGCAGCAGGCACTCCGGAAGGGCGCCACGCTGGAGCAGGTCTTCGAGGCCACCAAGATCGACCCGTGGTTCCTCGACCAGATCGTGCTGATCAACGAGATCGCCGATCAGATCGCCGCCGCCGAACGCCTCGACACGGATATCCTCCGCATCGCCAAGGACCACGGCTTCTCCGACGCGCAGATCGGCGAGCTGCGCGGCTTCGGCGAAGCGGATGTGCGCACGGTGCGCCACATCCTCGGCGTGCGGCCGGTCTTCAAGACCGTCGACACCTGCGCGGGGGAGTTCCCCGCGCTCACGCCGTACCACTACTCCAGCTACGACCAGGAGACCGAGGTCGTGCCCAGCGACCGCAGGAAGGTCGTCATCCTCGGCTCCGGCCCGAACCGGATCGGCCAGGGAGTCGAGTTCGACTACTCCTGCGTGCACGCCTCGTTCGCCCTCTCCGAGGCCGGCTACGAGACCATCATGATCAACTGCAACCCGGAGACGGTCTCGACCGACTACGACACCTCCGACCGGCTCTACTTCGAGCCCCTGACCCTCGAGGACGTGCTCGAGGTGATCCACGCCGAAAGCCAGAGCGGTGAGCTCGTCGGCGTGGTCGTGCAGCTGGGCGGCCAGACCGCGCTCGGCCTCGCCAAGGGCCTCGAAGCCGAGGGCATCCCGATTCTCGGCACCACCCCGGAGGCGATCGACCTGGCCGAGGAGCGCGGGCTGTTCTCCGGCATCCTCGATCAGGCCGGCCTGCTCGCGCCCCGCAACGGGGTCGCCACCGACTACGCCGGAGCCTCGGTGGTAGCCGAGGAGATCGGCTACCCCGTGCTGGTGCGCCCGAGCTACGTGCTCGGCGGCCGCGGCATGGAGATCGTCTACGACTCCGCGTCGCTGGCCGACTACTTCACCCGGATGGCCGGCCAGGGCATCATCGGCCCGTCGCATCCGCTGCTCGTGGACCGGTTCCTCGACGATGCCATCGAGATCGATGTGGACGCCATCTACGACGGCACCGAGCTCTACATCGGCGGCGTGATGGAACACATCGAAGAGGCCGGGATCCACTCCGGCGACTCCAGCTGCACCCTGCCGCCGGTCACCCTCGGCCGCGCGGAGATCGACCGGGTGCGCGAGGCGACGCTGGCCATCGCCCGAGGCATCGGCGTGCGCGGACTGCTCAACGTGCAGTTCGCCATCGGCGCCGGCGTGCTCTACGTGCTCGAAGCGAACCCGCGCGCCTCACGCACGGTGCCGTTCGTGGCCAAGGCCCTCGGCATCACCCTGGCCAAGGCCGCCGCGCTGATCATGGTCGGCAAGACCATCGCCGAACTCAAGGTCGAGGGCAAGCTGCCCCTGATCGACGGTTCGCGGGTGCCGATGGATGCCCCGGTCGCCGTGAAGGAAGCCGTGCTGCCGTTCAACCGGTTCCGCACGCCCGAGGGTCTCGTCGTGGATTCCGTGCTCGGCCCGGAGATGCGCTCGACCGGCGAGGTCATGGGCATCGACCGCGACTTTCCGCGGGCTTTCGCCAAGAGCCAGCTCGCCGCCTACGGCGGGATCCCGCTGACCGGAACCGTGTTCGTGTCGGTCTCCGACCGGGACAAGCGCGCGATCATCCTGCCCATGCTGCGCCTGCAGCAGCTGGGTTACTCCATCATCGCCACGGAGGGGACCGCCGAGGTGTTGCAGCGCAACGGCATCCGCGCCGGCATCGTCACCAAATTCAGTGAGAAGGCCGACGAGGCGGACGTGTCGATCGTGGAACTGATCCGCCGCGAAGAGGTGCAGATCGTGATCAACACGCCCGGCGGCCGCACCGCCCGCGCCGACGGCTACGAGATCCGCGCGGCCGCGGTCGCCGCGGACCTCCCGCTGTTCACCACCATCGCCGAGTTGAGTGCCGCGGTGGCCTCGATCGACGCGATCCGCGGCGGCTTCGAGGTGACCTCGCTCCAGGACTACGCCCTCACCCGGGCCGCAGCCCTGTGAGCGGCGGGCAGGAACCGGCCGAGTCGACTGCGCCGGCCGCATTCGGTGACCGGCTGGGGAAGACCCTCGCGATCCGGGGACAGGTCTGCGTCGGCATCGACCCGCACGCCTGGCTCCTGACCGACTGGGGACTGCCGGACACGGCCGCCGGGGCGGAGTCCTTCGGCCGCCAGGTTGTGGCCGCCGCCGCCGGCCAGGTCGGCCTGGTGAAACCCCAGGTGGCCTTCTACGAGCGTTTCGGCTCCGCCGGGTACAGCGCCCTGGAACGGGTGCTGGCGGATGCCCGGGCGGCCGGGCTGCTCACGATCGCCGACGTCAAGCGTGGCGACCTCGGCACCAGCGTGGAGGCCTACGGCCAGGCCTGGCTGAGCGCGGGATCCCCGCTCGAGGTCGATGCCATGACGGTGAACGCGTACATGGGCGTCGGCTCGCTGGAACCGGTGTTCACCCTCGCCGCCCGGACCGGCAAGGGACTCTTCATGCTGGCCGCCACGTCCAACCCCGAGGCGGCGGCGTTCCAGCGCGCCGTGATCACGGAGGGAAACCAGACCGGCCGGACCGTCGCCCGGGCCGTCTTCGACGATGCCCGCGAGCGGAATGAGCGGTCCGGGGGCTCCGCACTCGGCTCGGTCGGGGTGGTGCTCGGCGCCACGCTGGACCTGGCCGCGTTCGGTCTGGACCTCTCGAATGCCCCTGCCCGAGCACTCACCCCCATCCTCGCCCCCGGGTTCGGCCACCAGGGAGCGCAGGTCGCCGATCTGAGGAACTTGTACGGGGGGTACGCTCAAGGCGTTATCGTGAGTGAATCGCGCAGCGTACTATCGGCCGGCCCCGACCGAATCAAACAAGCGATTGCGCGCCGAGTAGTTGAAGCAGGAGCTGCCCGTGGCTGAGAAACGCCCCACCCCGCCCGACGTCGATCGGGTTGCCGCCTCGCGAGCCGCCGTGGCCGCGCGCCGCGCGCGTGCCGCAGTTAAAGGCCAGATCGCGAAGGGAAAACGCACTGCGCTGGAAGTGCTGGCTGCCGCCATCGAGAGCCCGGATGGCGTCGAAGGGCGCCTGCGGGTGACCGAGTTCCTGATCAGCATTCCGGCGATCGGCGTCACCAAGATGCACCGCATCATGGAGAAGCTGGAGATCTCGCCGTCGAAGCGTCTGGGGGGCCTCGGCAAGCACCAGCGCGACCGGCTGCGAGAATTTCTCACCACGCGCACCGCCGCGAGGCGGTTGGATTCCTCCGCGAAGCTGGTCGTGCTCGCCGGTCCCACCGCGGTCGGCAAGGGGACCGTCGCGGCGCACATCCGTCAGCACTACCCGGACGTGCACCTGTCGGTCTCGGCCACGACGCGCAAAGCTCGACCGGGCGAAACCGAGGGCGTGAGCTACTTCTTCGTCGACGACGTCGAATTCGACCGGATGGTCGCAGCCGGCGAAATGCTCGAATGGGCGACCGTGCACAACGCGTACCGCTACGGCACCCCACGAAGTCCCGTCACGGACGCGTTGAACCAGGGCCACAGCGTGCTCCTGGAGATCGACATCCAGGGGGCCCGCGCGGTTCGGCGGGCCATGCCGGATGCCAGACTGGTCTTCCTGCTCCCGCCGAGCTGGGATGAACTGGTGCGTCGGCTGATCGGCCGGGACACCGAGACGCCCGCCGAACAGGCCCGCCGGCTGGAGACCGCCAAGCTCGAATTGGCCGCCCAGGGCGAGTTCGATTACCGGGTCGTGAACCACGACGTGGGCGAAGCGGCGCGCGAGGTCGTAGACTTGATGAATCTGCGTACGGCGCCGTTGCTGCCGTAGCGCCCGTTTTCCGTGATTCTGCGCAGTCCGCAGCACAAACCGCTCTGAAGGAGTGACACCAATGGCTACCAAGCTCACTGGCATCATCGACCCGCCCATCGACGATCTGCTCACCAAGGTCGACTCCAAGTACGCCCTCGTGGTCTTCGCCTCCAAGCGCGCCCGTCAGATCAACGACTACTACGCCGACCTGCACGAAGGCAGCCTGTTCGACAACGTCGGCCCCCTTGTCGACTCGACCGTCGACGACAAGCCGCTGTCCGTCGCGCTCCGCGAGATCAACGAGGACAAGCTCACCTCCCGCCCCATCGTCGAGTAATACGAGCGAACCCCAAGCGCGCAGGATGTCGTCAGGTCGCACGATCGTCGTCGGGATAACCGGCGGCATCGCTGCCTACAAGGCCGTCAACGTCGTGCGCGCTTTCGTGCTGCGGGGGGACTCGGTGCACGTCGTGGCGACGCCGGCAGCGCTGCGATTCGTCGGTAAGCCCACCCTGGAGGCCATCTCCCGCAACCCCGTGCACACGGACCTCTATGAGGGCGTCGCCGAGGTGCGGCACGTGGCCATCGGCCAGTCCGCCGACCTGATCGTCGTGGCCCCGGCCACCGCGAACAGCATCGCGAAGCTCGCCGCCGGCCTCGCCGACGACCTTCTCGGCAACACCATCCTGGCCAGCACGGCACCGCTCGTGATCGCCCCGGCAATGCACACCGAGATGTGGAACAACGCGGCCACGGTCGCCAATGTGGCCACCCTGCGCTCCCGCGGCATCGTCGTCGTCGGCCCGGGGGTCGGCCAGCTCACCGGCTCCGACACCGGGGCCGGCCGGATGGAAGAGCCCGACACCATCGTCGCCGCCGCCCTGGCAGCCCTCACCGCGGCCGACGGCGTCGCCGCGCACGGCACCGTTGAATCGACTGCCGATTTGGTCGGCAAGCACATCGTGATCACCGCTGGTGGCACCCGCGAACCCCTCGACCCCGTGCGTTTCCTCGGCAACCGTTCCAGCGGCAAGCAGGGAGTCGCCCTGGCGGAGGCCGCCCTCGCCCGGGGCGCCAGCGTGACCCTGATCGCCGCGAACCTCGAGGTTGCCGCCCCCGCGTCGGTCGAGCTGCGGCTCGTGGGCACGGCGCTCGAACTCGAGGCGGCCGTCACAGAGGCCGCCGCCGGGGCCGATGCGGTGATCATGGCGGCAGCGGTCGCCGACTATCGGCCGCTGCTGGTGCAGGACGACAAGATCAAGAAAGACGACACCGGCGATACCCTGCTGCTCGAACTGACCCGCAACCCCGACATCCTCGCCGGCCTCGCCCAGGCGCACCGGCCGGGCCAGGTCCTGATCGGGTTCGCCGCCGAGACCGAGACCGATCCGGTCCGACTGGTTGCCCTCGGTCGAGCGAAGATGGCGCGGAAGGGCTGTGACTTCCTGGTGGTCAACCGCGTGGGCTGGGCGGAGGGCTTTGCCTCGGACCGTAATGCGATCACGGTGCTCGATCACGCCGGAGATATAGTGTGTGAGGCATCCGGAACCAAACTGTCGGTGGCCGGGCGCATCCTTGACCTGATCATCTGAGCCCGCCCGGGCAGCCGTTCACCCGCACCGCCGTCGTCGGCAGCCGCGGTGGTCTGCACAGGCTCCGGAGCGGCTCGACCCGGACACCCGGCCTCCCGGCCGGGCGCACCTTGTGCCTTTTCACGTTCACTTCTTCTACACGTTGTTCAGCAACAGAGATGGGCCAGATGCGCGATCTACGCCTCTTCACTTCGGAGTCGGTCACCGAGGGTCACCCCGACAAGATCTGCGACCAGATCTCCGACAGCATCCTCGACGCCCTGCTGACGGAAGATCCGCACAGCCGGGTCGCCGTCGAGACCCTCGTCACGACCGGTCTGGTGCACGTCGCCGGGGAGGTCACCACCGAGGCCTACGTCGAGATCCCGTCGATCGTGCGCAAATGCATCACGGACATCGGTTACGACTCCTCCGACGTCTGGTTCGACGGCCGCTCCTGCGGCGTGGAGATCTCCATCGGCGGCCAGTCGCCCGACATCGCGCAGGGCGTCGACGACGCCTACGAGAGCCGCGAGGAATCCAGTATCGACGCGTTCGACCGCCAGGGCGCCGGCGACCAGGGCATCATGTTCGGCTACGCCACCCGGGAGACCCCCGAGCTGATGCCGATCCCGATCTGGATCGCGCACCGCCTCGCCGAACGCCTCGCCGAGGTGCGCAAGTCCGGCGAACTCGACTACCTGCGTCCCGACGGAAAGACCCAGGTCACCATCGGCTACGACGGCATCACACCACGCACCGTGGAGACCGTCGTGCTGTCCACCCAGCACTCGCCGACGGTGTCCAACGAAAAGCTGCGCGCGGAGGTGGAGGAACTCGTCATCCGCCCGGTGCTGGGCCGCGTGGAACTGGACTCGACCGGACTGAACATGCTGATCAACCCCACCGGACGGTTCGAGATCGGCGGCCCCCAGGGCGATGCCGGACTCACCGGCCGCAAGATCATCATCGACACCTACGGCGGATCCAGCCGGCACGGGGGCGGTGCGTTCAGCGGCAAGGACCCGTCGAAGGTGGACCGCTCGGCCGCCTACGCCATGCGCTGGGTGGCCAAGAACGCCGTGGCAGCCGGTCTCGCCGAGCGCCTCGAGATCCAGATCGCCTACGCAATCGGCAAGGCAGCACCGGTCGGGCTCTACGTGGAGACCTTCGGCACCGGGGTGATGGCGGATCGTGACATCACCGCGGCGATTCGCGAGGTCTTCGACCTGCGGCCCGCCGCGATCATCCACTCGCTCGACCTGCTGCGCCCGATCTACGCGCAGACCGCCGCCTACGGCCACTTCGGCCGCGAGCTGCCCGACTTCACCTGGGAGCGGCTCGACCGGGTCGACGAACTGCGAAGCGCTGCCGGACTGTGACCCGGCAAACGCTGTGACCCGGCAGACGCCGTGACCCGGCAGGCGCTGTGACCCGCCAGGCGGGCCGACGATGACCCGGCCAGGCCTCGTGGCCCGGGTGCTCATCGACTCGCCGCTGCCGCAGCTCGACCACCTCTTCGACTACAGCATCCCCGACGAGCTCGCCGGCATCGCCCTGCCCGGCGTACGCGTGCGGGTTCCGTTGCGCTCGGCCGGCCGCGTCGCCGACGGGTACCTGATCGAGGTACTCGGCGCCTCCGCACCGGACGCAGAACCCGCGGCGCTGCCCGGCCCGGACGCGGGCGCCGAGTTCCGCGGCGCACTCAGCCCTCTCGAGAGCGTGGTCTCGGCCGCCCGGGTGCTCACCCCCGAGGTCTGGCAGCTCGCCCGCCGGGTTGCCGACCGGGCCTCCGGGAACGCGAGCGACATCATCCGTCTCGCCGTGCCCCCGCGCCAGGTGCGGGTGGAGAAGGCCTGGCTCGCTGCGCGGGCAGCGGACGCCGCCGACTCGGCCGACACTGCCGAGGGTGCCGAGGTTGCCGCCGCCGCGGCGCCGGCCTTCGGCGACTACCCGGCCGGCACGCTCGACACGGCCGTCGCCGATCGCGCGCGCCTCTGCGTCGCCGCGGTGCCCGACCTGCGGCTGCTGCCGGACGGGCAGACGGTGGGGCAGTGGGCGCTCACCCTGGCCGAACTCGCGGTGGCCAGCCTGGCCGCCGGGCGGAGCGCCATCCTGGTCGTGCCCGACTACCGCGACCAGGACCAGCTGCAGGCGGCCCTCGACCTGCTCGCCCCGGCCGGCTCGGTCAGCCGTGTCGACGCGCGCCAGCCGAACCCGGACCGGTACCGGGCCTTCCTGGCCGCCCTCGCCCCGGCCCCCCGGATCGTGATCGGCAATCGGTCGGCGGTGTACGCGCCGGCCCACGACCTCGGTCTGATCGCGCTTTTCGACGACGGCGACCCGCTGCACGGCGAGCCGCTCAGCCCCTACGTGCACGCCCGCGACGCCGCGCTCGTGCGCCAGGGCCAGTCCGGCTGCGCCCTCGTCTTCCTCGGCCACGCCCGCACCGTCGAGGTGCAGCGACTGGTCGAACTGGGTTGGCTGAGCGCGGTGCACCCCGCGAAGAACCGACATCCGCGGGTCATCCCCACCGACTTCCAGTCCGAGCCCGACCAGCAGGCCCGCGCCGCCCGCATTCCGACGGCAGCCTGGCGGGCCGCGAAGGAGGCCCTCGCCCACGGTCCCGTGCTGGTGCAGGTGGCCAGCCCCGGCTACGCGCCGATGCTCGCCTGCCAGAGCTGCAAGAAGGCCGCCCGCTGCACCACCTGCCAGGGCCCGCTCGCCCTGGCCGCGAAGAACTCCACCCCCTCGTGCCGCTGGTGCGGGGCCCTCGCCGCCAACTGGAGCTGCACGCACTGCGACGGGCGGGCCCTGCGGGTCGTCACCCTCGGTACCGGGCGCACCGCCGAGGAACTCGGCCGGGCATTCCCCGGCGCGCTCATCATCGTCGCCGACGGCGACCATCCCCTGCAGCACCTCGGGCCCGAACCGGCCCTGGTGATCGCCACCCGCGGGGCCGAACCCATCCCCACCGGCGGGTACCGGGCCATCCTGCTGCTCGACGGCGAACGGATGCTGGCCCGGGAATCCTTGCGGGTGGGGGAGGACTGCCTTCGCTGGTGGTCCAACGCCGCGGCCCTCGCGGCCCCGGGCGCCGCCGTGATCCTGGTCGGCGTGGGCGGGCTCGTCGCCCGGGCCCTCAATTCCTGGCAGCCCGAGATGCTCGCCGCCTCGGAACTGGCCGACCGCCGCCAGCTCCGGTTCCCGCCGGCCGTGCGGGCGGCATCCGTCACCGGCACCGACGCCGACGTCGCCGCGGTCCTGGCCGACCTCGCCGGGATGGACGGCGTCGACGTGCTCGGCCCGGTCACCACCGAGGAACCGCTCGTACGCGCGATCGTGCGACTGCCCTACGCCAGCGGGGACGAGGTGGCCCGAGCGCTCAAGGCCGCGATCGTCCGGAACGCCGCCCGCCGCCGGCGCCCGAAGGGGGCGGCCTTCCGCCCCGCGCCTACACTCAAAGTACGATTCGACGACCCGGAGCTGCTCTAAATGAAACTCGTCTTCGCCGGCACCCCCCAGGCGGCCGTGCCCGGCCTGGTCGCCCTGGCCCGGTCCCACCACGAACTGGCGGCCGTGATCACCCGGGCGGATGCCCCGCTCGGCCGCAAACGCGTGCTGACCCCGTCCCCGCTCGCCAGCGCCGCCGAGGAACGCGGACTGCCCCTGCTCAAGACCAACCGCCTCGACGAGGCCGCGACCGCGCAGATCGCCGCGCTGCAACCCGACCTCGGCGTCATCGTCGCCTACGGCGGGCTCGTGCGCGAACCGCTCCTGTCGGTGCCCCGGCTCGGCTGGATCAACCTGCACTTCTCGCTGCTGCCGCGCTGGCGCGGGGCCGCTCCCGTACAGCGCGCCCTGATCGCCGGCGACGAGCTGACCGGCGCCGCCGTGTTCCAGCTGGTGCCCGAACTCGACGCCGGCGCCGTGTTCGCGTTCCTGACGCAGACCATCGCCGAGAACGACACCGCTGGCAGCCTGCTGCGGGACCTCAGCGACAGCGGCGCGCGCCTCCTGCTGCAGGTGATCGACGCCCTCGAGGCCGGCGCAATCCAATCGAACCCGCAGTCCGGCCCGGTCACCCTGGCCCCCAAGCTGACCCTGGCGGATGCCCGCATCGACTGGTCCGAACCGGCCGTCTCGGTGCGCAACCGGGTGCGGGGCGTGACCCCGGAACCGGGTGCGTTCACGGTGCTCGGCAACGCCCGCCTCAAACTTCAGGATGTTGCCCTGACCCAGGGTTTCGAGCCCCAACCGGCCGGCCTGATCCGAGAGATCGATAAGAAAGTGCTGATTGGAACGGGGACCGAGCCGCTCGAGCTGGTCACCGTGCAACCGGCCGGAAAGACACAGATGAAGGCAATCGACTGGTGGCGTGGAGTGAATGGGACGGAGGTGGTCGCCTCATGAGCGGCGACCGCGGCCAGGGCCGAGCGCAGGCCGGCCGCCAGCAGGCGCCCCAACAGGCCGACCTCGTGCAGCCGGCCCGGCGGGTGGCCTACGAGGTCATCGCCGCCGTGCGGGAATCCGACGCCTACGCGAACCTGCTGCTGCCCACCCGCATCAAACGGGCCGCGCTCAGCACCGCGGATGCCGCGCTGGCCACCGAACTGACCTACGGCACCCTGCGCATGCAGGGCTTCTACGACCGGGTGATCGCCGACGCGGCCGGCCGGCCCGTCACCGCGATCGACCCGGCCATCCTGGACGTGCTGCGTCTCGGCGCGCACCAGCTGCTCGCCACCCGGGTCGCCACCCACGCCGCCGTGAACGAGTCCGTCGAACTCGCCCGCCAGGTGGGCTCCCGTGCCGCGACCGGTTTCGCCAACGGGGTGCTGCGCACCATCTCCCGCTCCAGCCCCGAGCAGTGGCGCGAGCGCGTGCTGAGTGAGGCCGGCGACGACGACGACCGCCTCGCCGCGGAGCACTCGCACCCGGTCTGGGTGGTGCGGGCGTTCCGTCAGTCGCTGCGCCTCGAGGGCCGTGAGGCCGAGCTCGAGGAACTGCTGGCCGCCGACAACGCCGCGCCCAGGGTGAACATGGTCATCCTGCCCGGCCTCAGCAACACGGAAGACACCGTCGGGCTCGGAGTTGCCAACGATTTCTCGCCCGCCGGCTTCGTGCTGGCCGGCGGTGACCCCGTGCACCTGATGCAGGACAGCGGCGGCCGGCTCCGCGTGCAGGACGAGGGGTCCCAGTTGGCGGCCCTCACCCTCAGCCGGGCCCGCCCTGTCGCGCCGGGGGAGCGCTGGCTCGACCTGTGCGCCGGCCCCGGCGGCAAGGCCGCCCTGCTCGCCGCCGAGGCGTTGGCCGGCGGCGCCAGCCTCGTCGCCAACGAGCTCGTCCCGGCGCGCGCCACCCTCGTGCGCAAGGCGCTGGCCGCCGTGCCTGCCGAGGTGCCGGTCTGGGAAGAAGACGGCACCCGGTTCGGCGACGACCACCCCGAGGAATTCGACCGGATCCTGCTCGACGCCCCCTGCACCGGGCTCGGCGCGCTGCGCCGGCGCCCCGAGGCCCGCTGGCGCAAACAGCCCAAGGACGTCGCCGAACTCTCCGATCTGCAGTCCGGCCTGATCCACGCGGCCCTCGGCGCGCTCAAGCCGGGCGGTGTGCTGGCCTACGTGACCTGCTCGCCGCACATCGCGGAGACGCGTGGGATCGTGGCCACCGCGCTCAAGAGATGGGACGGCCGGGTGCGGACCCTCGACACGGCATCCGTACTGCAGGGGCTGAGCAGCTCCGAGCTCGATTTGCCCGGCGACGGGGGCAGCGTGCAGCTGTGGCCGCACCGGCACGGCACCGACGCCATGTTCATCACCCTGCTCGAGCGCACGGAGTAGTCGTCTCCACCTGGGCCCGGCCTCGATGCGCCGGGCCCGGGCACTCCCGCCGCCGGGGTGTGCCGCAGTAGGGTGAAAGCATGGTCACCCGGATTAACCCCAGCATCCTTGCCGCCGACTTCGCCAATCTCGAACGGGACCTGGGCCGCATCCGCACCGCCGACCTCGTGCACGTCGACATCATGGACAACCATTTCGTTCCGAACCTGACATTCGGCCCGCCCGTCGTCGACCGCCTCGCCCAGGTCTCCCCGCTGCCCTTCGACCTGCACCTGATGATCGAGAACCCGGAACGCTGGGCACCCGGCTATGCCGAGGCCGGCGCGTACTCGGTCACCTTCCACGCGGAGGCCACCACCAACCCGGTCGGCCTGGCCCGCAAGCTGCGCTCGATCGGCGCCCGCGCCGGCATCGCCCTCAAGCCCGGCACCGCCATCGAGCCCTACCTCGAGCTGCTGCCCGAATTCGACCAGGTGCTGGTGATGACGGTGGAACCCGGCTTCGGCGGGCAGAGCTTCATGCCATCCACCATGCGCAAGCTCCGCACCCTGTCGGCGGCCGTGAAAAAGTCCGGCCTGGATGTCTGGCTGCAGGTCGACGGCGGCATCACCGAGGACACCATCGTCATCGCCGCCGAGGCCGGGGCGAACACGTTCGTCGCCGGCTCCAGCGTGTTCAACGCCGCGGACCCGGCGAAGCAGATCGCCCTGCTGCGCGCCGCCGCGACCGAACACCAGCACGCGCACTAGTACCCTAGAGGAGTGAAGACTTTTGACGAACTGTTCGCTGAACTGAGCGACAAAGCACGGACCCGCCCCGACGGCTCAGGGACCGTGCGCGAACTCGACGCCGGCGTGCATGCCATTGGAAAGAAGATCGTCGAAGAAGCCGCCGAGGTCTGGATGGCCGCCGAGTTTCAGAGCGACGATGAGACCGCCGCCGAAATGAGCCAGCTGCTCTACCACGTGCAGGTGATGATGCTGGCGAAGGGGCTGACCCCTGCCGACCTGTACCGCCATCTGTGACGCGTCATCAGAGAGACTCCACCCGGTTGACCCCGTGAGACCTGTTCGCCAGAACGTGAAGACGCAGAGAGTGCCCAAATGCTGAGAATTGCCGTGCCCAACAAGGGCTCGTTGTCCGAAACCGCCGCGCAGATGCTGTTCGAGGCCGGTTACACCGGTCGTCGCGACCCGCGTGACCTCGTCGTCGCCGACCCCCGCAACGGCGTGGAGTTCTTCTACCTGCGCCCGCGCGACATCGCGACCTATGTGGGCTCCGGAGCCCTCGACGTGGGGATCACCGGCCGCGATCTGCTGCTCGACTCCGGCTCCACCGCCGAGGAGATCGCCAGCCTCGACTTCGGCGACTCCACCTTCCGCTTCGCCGGCCCGCACGGCCGGTTCACCGCCCTGGCCGACCTGTCCGGCCTCCGCGTCGCCACGAGCTACCCCGGACTGGTCGAGGCCTTCCTCGCCGAGCACGACGTGAGCGTGACCCTGGTCACCCTCGACGGGGCCGTCGAGTCCGCCGTGCAGCTGGGCGTGGCGGATGCCGTCGCCGACGTCGTCTCCACCGGGTCGACCCTGCGCAAGGCCGGCCTCGAGATCTTCGGCCCGGTCATCCTGCAGTCCACGGCCGTGCTGATCAGCTCCGACAACGACAAGCCCGCCATCGCGACGCTCCTGCGCCGGCTGCAGGGCGTGCTCGTGGCCCGCCAGTACGTGCTGATGGACTATGACATCCCGCGGACGCTTCTCGACGACGCCTGCCTGCTGGCGCCGGGTATCGAGTCGCCCACCGTATCGTCCCTGCACGACCCGGAATGGGTCGCCGTGCGCGTGATGATCCCGCGCCTCGACATGAACCAGGTCATGGACGCCCTCTACGAGCTCGGTGCGCGCGCCATCCTGGTCAGTTCCATCCACAACGCCCGGCTGTAATGGGCGGGTGCGGCGACAGACGGATGCGCGGACACACAATGGAGGCACAATCGTGAGTCTTTCGGTGCGGGTCATTCCCTGCCTCGACGTGGCAGACGGCCGCGTGGTCAAGGGTGTGAACTTCCAGAACCTGCGTGACGCCGGCGACCCGGTCGAACTCGCCCGCCGGTACTACGAGCAGGGCGCCGACGAACTGACCTTCCTCGATGTGAACGCCACGGTCGACAACCGCGCCACCACCTACGACGTCGTGCGCGCCACGGCGGAGCAGGTCTTCATCCCGCTCACGGTGGGCGGCGGCATCCGCACGGTCGAGGACGTGTCGCGGCTGCAGGCCAGCGGCGCCGACAAGGTGGGCGTCAACAGCGCCGCCATCAGACGGCCGGCCCTGATCGGCGAGATCGCCGACCGGTTCGGTTCCCAGGTTCTCGTACTCTCCCTCGACGTCAAGCGCAGCGGGCGCACCGAGTCCGGCTTCGTCGTCACCACCCACGGCGGCCGCACCGAAACGGACCTCGACGCCCTCGCCTGGGCGCGCACGGCCATCGAGCTGGGGGTCGGCGAGTTGCTCGTCAACTCCATCGACGCGGACGGCACGAAGGCCGGCTTCGACGTCGAACTCATCGCCCTGATGCGCGGCCTGAGCAGCGTGCCGGTGATCGCGTCCGGCGGCGCGGGCCGGGTCGAAGACTTCCCCCCTGCCATCGCTGCGGGGGCGGACGCCGTGCTCGCGGCATCCGTGTTCCACAGCGGCCAGCTGACCATCGGCGACGTCAAGGCGGAGCTTAGGCGCGCCGGACTGCCCGTGCGCTGATGGCGCCCCGCCTCACCCGACCCGAAACGGCTCTTCCATGACCGACGTGCTCTCCACCCCCGACGACGCCCTGGCGCGGGCCGTCTTCAACTCCGACGGCCTGCTGCCGGCAGTCATCCAGCAGTGGGACACCGGTGAGGTGCTCATGCTCGGCTGGATGAACCGGGAAGCGCTGCGCCGCACCCTCACCGAGGGGCGGGTGACGTTCTGGTCGCGCAGCCGCCAGGAATTCTGGCGCAAGGGGGACACCTCCGGGCACGGCCAGTACGTGAAGTCCGCCGCGCTCGACTGCGACGCGGACACCCTCCTGGTGCAAGCCGACCAGGTCGGGGCCGCCTGCCACACCGGCTCCCGCACCTGCTTCGACGGTCGCGGCATCGAGATCGTGACCGGCGCCCGCCCGTCCGCGCCCGACCAGGCACCCGACGGGCCACGCACCGACGAGCCGGAGGACTGACCATGGCACCGAACAGCGGCCAGTCGGCGTCGACCACCGCCGAACAGTTCGCGGGACTGATCGACAACCACCGGGTGTTCCCGGTGGTGCGCGAACTCTTCGCCGACGGGGAGACCCCGGTGGGCATCTACCGCAAGCTCGCCGCCGGCCAGCCGGGAAGCTTCCTGCTCGAGTCCGCCGAGCAGGGCGGCATCTGGTCCCGGTTCTCGTTCGTTGGCGTGTCCTCGTTCGGTGTGCTCACCCAGCAGGGCGACGAGACCCGCTGGCTCGACTACGGACTCTCGGCCGAGCGCGCCCTGGGCAACGCCAAGGACCTCGGCCCGCTGGCGGCCCTCGCGGCCCTCCACAAGCGCTGGGAAACCCCGCGGATGCCCGGCCAGCCGCCGCTGACCGGCGGCCTCGTCGGATTCATCGGCTGGGAGGCGATCCGCCAGATCGAGCGGCTGCCGAACCGTCCGCCGGCGGACTACGACGTGCCCGGACAGGCCTTCAGCTTCGCGGCCGACCTCGTCGTGATCGACCACAAGTACGGCACCGTGCAGCTCATCGCCAACGTGCTCAACGACGGCCACGACGAAACGGATGCCCTCTGGGCGGCCGCCCAGGACCGGCTCGACGCCCTGCAGACCCGCCTGGCCGAGCCCTCCGAGGCCTGGCTCGCCGAGGTCGACTTGAGCCAGCCCGCCTCCCCGGCGAACCGCACCCGGCGCGAGGACTTCCTCGCCGCCGTCGACGTCGCCAAGGAACACATCGTCGACGGCGACGTGTTCCAGGTGGTCATCTCCCAACGATTCGACCAGGAGTGCACGGCCGACCCGATCGACGTCTACCGGGTGCTGCGCAGCCTGAACCCGTCGCCCTACATGTACCTGCTGAGCCTGGAATCGCCGGAGAAGGAGACCTACTGGATCGTGGGCTCCTCCCCGGAGGCGCTGGTGAAGGTTCAGAACGACCGCGTGTTCACGCATCCGATCGCCGGGTCGAAGCCGCGCGGGGCGACCCCGGAGGCCGACGCGGACTTCGAAACCGAACTCGCCGGCGACCCCAAGGAACGCGCCGAGCACCTGATGCTCGTGGACCTGGCCCGCAACGACCTGCTCAAGGTCTGCGCCCCCGGCTCGGTCGAGGTGACCGAGTTCATGCGGATCGAACGGTTCAGCCACATCATGCACCTGGTCTCCTCGGTGGAGGGCAACCTGCTGCCCGGTCGGTCCGCCATCGACGTCTTCCGCGCCACGTTCCCGGCCGGCACCCTCTCCGGCGCCCCGAAACCGCGCGCCCTGGAGATCATCGACGCGCTCGAGCCCGCTCAGCGGGGCGTGTACGGGGGAGTGGTCGGCTACTTCGGGTTCGCCGGGGATGCCGACCTGGCCATCGCCATCCGTACCGCGACGATCATGAACGGCGTCGCCCGCGTGCAGGCCGGTGGCGGACTCGTCGCCGACTCGGACCCTGCTTCGGAATATCAGGAGTCGCAGAACAAGGCGGCGGCGCCCCTCCGCGCGGTCGCCGTCGCGAACGCCATGAAGCGGGTGCGCTAGGTGGCGTCCGCACGGCGTCTCAAGCTCGGACACATCCTTGTGATGCTGTTGGCCAGCGGCCTCGCCCTGCTGGCCTGGACCCAGGTCTGGGTGAACGCCGTCGTGGGGCAGTCCGGCTCGGCCCGGCAAAGCCTCGAGGTTTCCGGCTCCACGGCCGCCCCGGCCGTGACCGCTCTCGCCCTGGCCGGCCTGGCGTTGGCCGGCGCCGTCAGCATCGCCGGCCCCGTCATCCGGGTGGTCCTCGGTGTGCTCGAGGTGCTGCTCGGCTTCTCCGTGATCCTCTCCGCTTTTCTCGCCATCACCGCTCCGGCGGCGGCCAGTGCCGGCGCGGTCACGGACGCGACCGGGATCTCCGGCGTCGACTCGGTCGTCGACGCGGTCACCGAGGCCGCCCTGACGCCGTGGCCGTTCGTCGCGCTGCTCGCCGGCGTGGTCATGTTCGGCGCCGGGGTCGGGGTCCTCGTCACGGCCAGGCATTGGCCCGGGCCGACGTCACGGTACCAGGCCGTCCGCTTCGAAACGGCCGAGCCGGGCGAGATGACGGCTGTCCACGGCCCCGACGGTGCCGACTCCTCCACTCCCGGCTCCACTCCCGGCTCCACGTCCGACGCCGTCGACGACTGGGACGGCCTGAGCCGCGGCGAAGATCCCACCGCGCCGCGCTGAGTCCCGACCCGGTTCCGGGTTTCCCCCCACCGGCCGGGGAGGTCGGCGAACCGTGGGGGCCGCTAGACTTGCCGTGCCCGTCAACGCACAAAAAGGAGAATCATGAGCTTCGAATCGGTAGACCCAGGCGAAGGCCATTCGATCGCGGCCTGGACCGCCGTCACCATCATGCTTCTCGCCGTCGCCATCGGCACGGTGGCCTTCTTCCTCGTGATCCCGTGGCTCGTCTGGGCCTCCGCCGGACTGCTCGTGGTCGGTCTCCTGGTCGGCTGGGTCCTCGCCAAGATCGGCTACGGCGTAGCCGACACGGCACACCAGGAGCACTAGTCGAGTGCTGTCTGACCTTCTAGCCGGGGCTGTGGCCGACGCCGAGCAGCGTCGGGCCGAACGTCCGTTGTCCATCGTCGAGGCCGCCGCCGCCTCGCAATCACCCGCGATCGACGCCCTGTCCGTGCTCGCTCCCGCGGACCGGGTCAAGATCATCGCAGAGGTCAAGCGCGCCAGCCCGTCCCGCGGCACGCTGGCCTCGATCACCGACCCGGCGGCCCTGGCCGTGTCCTACGAGTTCGGCGGCGCCAGCGCGATCAGTGTCCTCACGGAGGGCCGCAAGTTCCTCGGCACCCTGGCCGACCTCGAACAGGTCCGGGCCGCCGTGAACATCCCGGTTCTGCGCAAGGACTTCATCGGTCTGCCCTACCAGGTCTTCGAGGCTCGGGCGGCCGGGGCCGATATGGTCCTGCTCATCGTCGCCGCCCTCGACCAGGCCACCCTGGTCTCCCTGCACGACCTCGTGCGCCAGCTCGGCATGACCGCGCTGGTGGAAACCCACAGCGCCGAGGAGGTCGACCGGGCCGTGTCCATCGGCGCAAGCCTCGTCGGGGTGAACGCCCGAGACCTGTCCACGTTCCAACTCGATCAGAACCTGTTCGGCCGGCTCGCCGACCGCATCCCCTCCGGCGTCGTCCGCGTCGCCGAGTCTGCAGTCAAAACCGCCGCCGACGTGGCTCATTACCGCTCCGACGGCGCCGACATCGTGCTCGTCGGCGAGGCCCTCGTCACGAGCGATCCCATCCGAACCCTCTCCGAATTCCTGGCGGTTTAAATGTCTACGTCCCTCAGAACAGAAACAGGCCCGTACTTCGGCGACTTCGGCGGAAGGTTCGTGCCGGAATCCCTCGTGGCTGCCCTGGACGAGCTGACCAACGAGTACGCGCTGGCCCGGCAGGACCCGGCCTTCGCGGCCGAACTGATGCAACTGCACCACAGCTACACCGGGCGTCCGTCCATCATCACGGAGGTGCCCCGGTTCGCCGCGCACGCCGGCGGTGCCCGAATCATCCTCAAACGGGAAGACCTCAACCACACTGGCTCGCACAAGATCAACAATGTGCTCGGTCAGGCACTGCTCACCAAGCGCATCGGCAAGTCCCGCGTCATCGCCGAGACCGGCGCCGGCCAGCACGGCGTGGCGGCCGCGACGGCCGCCGCCCTGTTCGGGCTCGACTGCGTCGTCTACATGGGCGAGGTGGATACGGAACGCCAGGCCCTGAACGTGGCCCGGATGCGTCTGCTCGGCGCCGAGGTCGTTCCGGTCAAGACCGGGTCCCGTACCCTCAAGGACGCCATCAATGAGGCCATGCGCGACTGGGTCACCAACGTCGAGACCACCAACTACATCTTCGGGACCGTCGCCGGGCCGCATCCGTTCCCCGCGATGGTGCGCGACTTCCAGAAGATCATCGGCGTAGAGGCCCGCCAGCAGGTGCTGGACCTCACCGGGCGCCTCCCCGACGCGGTCACCGCGTGCGTCGGCGGCGGCTCGAACGCCATGGGCATCTTCCACGCGTTCCTCGACGACCCGGAGGTGGCCCTGGTCGGCTACGAGGCCGGCGGCGATGGTGCGGAGACCCTGCGCCACGCCGCGACGATCACCAAGGGGCGCCCCGGCATCCTGCACGGCGCCCGCAGCTTCCTGCTGCAGGACGAAGACGGGCAGACCGTGGAGTCGCACTCGATCTCCGCGGGCCTGGACTATCCCGGTGTGGGCCCGGAGCACGCGTGGCTCGCCAGCATCGGCCGGGCCACGTACCTGCCGGTCACCGACGACGAGGCGATGAGCGCCCTCCGGCTGCTCAGCCGCACCGAAGGCATCATCCCCGCCATCGAGTCGGCTCACGCCCTCGCCGGAACCCTCGACCTCGGCAAGCAGCTCGGGCCGGACGCCACCATCCTGGTGAACCTCAGCGGGCGCGGCGACAAGGACATGGAAACCGCAGGCCGGTACTTCGACCTGCTCGACAAAGGCGCGGAACAGGTATGAATATCGACGCAGGTCACGGCCCCACGACCGGAACGACGAGCACGGTCGAGGCGACCATCATTCGCCGCCGCTCCGAGGGCGGAGGCGCCCTGATCGGTTACCTGCCCGTCGGGTTCCCGACCCTGTCCGAGAGCATCGACGCGGCCGTGGCGCTCGCGCACAACGGCGTCGACATCATCGAGTTGGGCCTCCCGTACACCGACCCCGTGATGGACGGACCCGTCATCCAGGCGGCCACCCAGCAGGCACTGGCCAACGGTTTCCGGCTGCGCCACGGGATCGAGGCCGTCGCGGCCATCACCGCCCAGGTGAACGTGCCCGTACTGGTCATGACCTATTGGAATCCGATTCTGCAGTACGGCGTCGACCGCTTCGCCGACGACCTGCTCGCGGCGGGGGGCGCCGGACTGATCACTCCCGACCTCATTCCCGACGACGCCGCCGCCTGGGTGGGCGCCAGCACGCGCACGGGCCTCGACCGCGTCTTCCTCGCCGCTCCGTCGTCCTCCGACGATCGGCTGCGCCAGGCAGTGGATGCCAGCCGCGGCTTCGTCTACGCGGTCTCCACCATGGGGATCACCGGCGCCCGCGGCGACGTGGATTCGGCCGCACGAGTGCTCGTCGACCGCCTCCGCGCCGTCGGCTCCACGAGCGCCTGCGTGGGACTCGGAATCTCCACCCCGGAGCAGGTGCGGGAAATCCTTGCCTACGCCGATGGTGCCATCGTCGGTTCCGCCCTGGTCAAGGCCCTGTCCGATGGGGGAGTGCCGGCTCTCGCCGCCCTCACCCGCGACCTCGCCGCCGGCGCCCGGGATCTTCGCCCCGCGAACTAATTCCCACTGGCTAGGGTAAGTTGACCGAGGCGGTCTCGGCCACTCCCCGACGCCATGATGAAAGGTAGTCCCCAGGTGTCTTTTCCTCTGAGCATCCCGAGCCCGAGCCCCGAATGGAGCTCGTTCACCCTCGGCCCGTTCACCATTCACGCCTACGCCCTGTGCATTCTGGCCGGGATCATCGCCGCGACCGTCATGACGAGCCGCCGGCTGACCAAGCGCGGCGGCGAGCCGGGAGTGGTGCTCGACATCATCCTCTGGGCCGTTCCGCTGGGCATCGTCGGCGCGCGCATCTACCACGTTCTCACGCACCCCTCCGACTACTTCTTCGAGGGCGCCGACCCGTTGGAGGTGTTCGCCATCTGGAACGGCGGGAACGCCATCTTCGGAGCGCTTCTGGGCGGTGCCGTCGGAGCGTACATCGGCTGTCGCATGTCGGGCATCCGGTTCTGGGCCTTCGCAGACGCCCTGGCACCCGGGATGCTGGTGGCCCAGGCCATGGGTCGCCTCGGCAACTGGTTCAACGAGGAGCTCTTCGGGCTGCCGACCGACCTGCCATGGGGCCTCGAGGTTTCCGCGGCGAACCCTGCCCTCCCGATCGGGCTTCCCCCCGAGACCCTGTTCCACCCCACCTTTCTCTACGAGATGATCTGGAACGTGGTCGGTGTCGTCTTGATCCTGGCCATCGAACGCAAGGTCGCGCTCCGCTGGGGTAAGGCCTTCGGCGTCTACCTGATCTGGTACGGCCTCGGCCGCAGCTTCTTCGAATCCATCCGGGTCGACCCGAGCGAGATCTTCTTCGGCCTCCGCACCAACGTCTGGGCCGCCCTCGCCGCGATCCTGCTGGGCATCATCCTGATCGCGGTGCAGAGCCGACGCCACACGGGACTGCCCGCGAGCGTGTATGTTCCCGGTCGCGAGTGGAAGGGCCCCGACGCTGAGGTAGAGTCTGAAGAGTCTGATTCGGACCCCGAAGATCACGGTGATGAGGCCGTCGGTCCCGCTGAAGCAGACGACGTTGCAGCCACAAGCACCAGCAACTCGCGCCTCTAGGCCCAGGTAACCTTCAACCTGTACCACGGCTTGTGACCCGGAATGACGGGCCGCCGCGCACATGTCTCCCTGAGCGGGCCAGCGTCGTCCCCACTCGCCAGTTACTTTCGTGAGGACGGTCCAATGCCGCAAACACCCCTCTTCTCGCGCTTCAGCGCCGTGCCGAAGCCGCAGGGCCTGTACAACCCGGCCGATGAACGCGACGCCTGTGGCCTCGCCATGGTCGCCACGCTTCGCGGCACCGCCGGGCACGACATCATCACTCTCGCCCTCGACGCGCTCCGCAACCTCGAGCACCGCGGCGCGGTCGGCTCGGATGCGGGCACCGGCGACGGAGCGGGCATCATCACCCAGGTTCCCGACGAGTTCCTGCAGGCGGTGACCGACTTCGCCCTGCCCGAGGCGGGCCGCTACGCCGTCGGCAACGTATTCCTGCCCACCGACCCCACCAAGCGCAGTGACATCAAGCGTCAGATCAATCGGATCGCCCTCGAAGAGGGTCTGGTCATCCTCGGCTGGCGCGAAGTGCCCGTGCGCCCCGAGGAGGTCGGCAACCTGGCCCGCGCGGCCATGCCGGCCATCCAGCAGCTGTTCGTGCGGAGCACCCGCACGACCGAGGCCGGGGACACGGTCAGAGACATCGCCCTGGACCGCCAGGCCGTCCGGCTGCGGAAGCGCGCCGAACGCGAGCTGACGATCTACTTCGCGTCGCTGTCCTGCCGCACCGTGGTCTACAAAGGCATGGTGACGACGCTCCAGTTGGAACCGTTCTACCCGGACCTGTCCGACCCGCGCTTTGTCTCGAAGCTCGCCCTCGTGCACTCCCGCTACTCCACCAACACGTTCCCGTCCTGGCCGCTCGCGCAGCCGTTCCGCATGATCGCGCACAACGGCGAGATCAACACGGTGCAGGGCAACCGCAACTGGATGCAGGCGCGCCAGTCCCAACTCGAATCCGAGTTGCTCGGCGACCTGGCGCCACTGCTGCCGATCGTCACCCCCGGCGGCAGCGACTCGGCCTCCTTCGATGAGGTGGTGGAGCTGCTCAGCCTTTCCGGCCGTTCCCTCCCGCACGCCGTGATGATGATGGTTCCGGAAGCCTGGGAGAACCAGACCGACCTCGACGAGGAGCGCCGCGCGTTCTACGAGTACCACTCCATGCTGATGGAACCGTGGGACGGCCCGGCCGCGATCGTCTTCACCGACGGATCTCTCGTCGGCGCCACCCTCGACCGCAACGGGCTGCGACCCGGCCGCTACCTCATCACCGATGACGGCCTCGTCGTGCTGGCCAGCGAGATCGGCGTGCTCGACATCGATCCCAGCCGGGTGGTGCGCAAGGGCCGCCTGCGACCCGGCAAAATGTTCCTGGTCGACACGGTTGCGGGCCGTCTGATCGAAGACGACGAGATCAAGGCCGACCTCGCGGCCAGTGAACCGTGGGGAACCTGGCTGGACGCCGGGCGGATCAACCTCAAGGACCTGCCCGACCGGGAGCACATCGTGCACCCGCCGGCATCCGTCGTCCGCCGCCAGCGCACCTTCGGCTACACCGAGGAAGAGGTGCGGATCCTGCTCGCGCCGATGGCGCGCCTCGGTGGGGAACCGCTGGGGGCGATGGGCTCCGACACCCCCATCGCCGTGCTCAGCGACCGGCCCCGGCTGTTGTTCGACTACTTCACGCAGCAGTTCGCCCAGGTGACGAACCCGCCGCTCGACTCGATCCGCGAGGAAGTCGTCACCTCCCTCAAGCTCGGACTCGGCCCGGAGCGCAACCTCCTGTCGGTGGGCCCCGAGCACGCCCGTCAGGTCGTGCTCGACTTCCCCGTGATCGACAACGACGAGCTGGCCAAGATCCAGCACATCGACACCGCGCCGGGCAGCCGCACCACCACGACCATCCGCGGACTCTACCGGATCGAAGACGGGCCGGACGCCCTCGCGGCACGCATCCAGGCGATGTGCGCCGAGGCCGACGCGGCCATCGCCGACGGTGCCATGTTCCTCGTCCTCTCCGACCGGGACTCCAACAAGGACCTCGCCCCGATCCCGTCGCTGCTGATGATCGCCGCGGTGCACCATCACCTGATCCGCACGCAGAACCGGATGAAGGTGGGCATCGTGGTCGAGGCGGGTGACGTGCGCGAAGTGCACCACGTCGCGCTTCTGATCGGCTACGGCGCGTCCGCCGTCAACCCGTACCTCGCGATGGAAACGTGCGAAGACCTGGTGCGCAGCGGCTACATCACGACCGGGACGCCCGAACAGGCCGTGCGCAACGTGATCAAGGCCCTCGGCAAGGGGGTGCTCAAGATCATGTCCAAGATGGGCATCTCGACCGTCTCCTCGTACGCGGGCGCGCAGACCTTCGAGGCCGTGGGCCTGAGCCAGGACTTCGTCGACCAGTACTTCACCGGCACCACCAGCAAGCTCGGCGGCATCGGCATCGAGGTCGTCGCGGCCGAGAACGAGGCTCGGCACCGGGCCGCCTACCCCGAGGACGCCGCGGTCACCGCGCACGAACGCCTCACCACCGGCGGCGAGTACCAGTGGCGCCGCGACGGGTCCCCGCACCTGTTCAACCCGGACACCATCTTCCGGTTGCAGCACTCCACCCGCACGCGCCGCTACGACATCTTCCGTGAGTACACGAAACTCGTCGACGACCAGGCGTCCAGCCTGATGACGCTGCGCGGCATGTTCACCTTCACCACCGGCAAGCGCCACCCCGTGCCTCTGGACGAGGTGGAACCGGTCTCCTCGATCGTGAAACGTTTTGCGACCGGGGCGATGAGCTACGGCTCGATCTCCGCGGAGGCGCACGAAACCCTCGCCATCGCGATGAACCGCCTCGGCGGCAAATCCAACACCGGCGAGGGCGGGGAGGACCTCGACCGTCTGCTCGACCCGGAGCGACGCAGCGCCGTCAAGCAGGTGGCGTCCGGTCGGTTCGGTGTCACCAGCATGTACCTGTCCCACGCTGACGACATCCAGATCAAACTGGCGCAGGGTGCCAAGCCCGGCGAGGGGGGCCAGCTGCCGCCCACGAAGGTCTACCCGTGGATCGCGCGCACCCGGCACGCAACCGCCGGCGTCGGCCTGATCTCGCCGCCCCCGCACCACGACATCTACTCGATCGAAGACCTCAAACAGCTGATCTTCGACCTGAAGCGGGCGAACCCGGATGCGCGCATCCACACCAAACTGGTCAGCCAGTCCGGCATCGGCGCGGTTGCCGCCGGCGTGGCCAAGGCCCTCTCCGACGTCATCCTCATCTCCGGCCATGACGGCGGCACCGGCGCGAGCCCGCTCAACTCCCTCAAGCACGCGGGAACACCCTGGGAACTCGGCCTCGCCGAAACCCAGCAGACCCTGATGCTCAACGGGATGCGCGACCGTGTCGTGCTGCAGGTCGACGGCCAGTTGAAGACCGGCCGCGATGTCATCATCGGCGCGCTGCTGGGCGCCGAAGAGTTCGGCTTCGCCACCGCGCCGCTGATCGTGGAGGGTTGCGTCATGATGCGCGTCTGCCACCTGGACACCTGCCCCGTCGGGGTGGCCACCCAGAACCCGGAGTTGCGCAAACGTTTCACCGGCAAGGCCGAGCACGTTGTCAACTTCTTCGAGTTCATCGCCCAGGAGGTGCGCGAGTACCTCGCCGAACTCGGTTTCCGCAGCCTCGACGAGGCCATCGGCCACCGCGAGGTGCTCGACGTCAACGGGGCTCTCACCCACTGGAAGGCCGCCGGGCTCGACCTGTCGCCCATCCTGGTCGGTCCGGACTTCTCCGCGGGGGAGCCCCGGCAGTCCGGTCGGGCGCAGGAGCACGAACTCGAGCTCCACTTCGACAACGAACTGATCCGGCGGAGTGCCAGCGTGCTCGAACACGGTGGGCGGGTCTCGATCACCATGCCCATCCGCAACACCGAGCGCGCCGTCGGCACCATGCTCGGCCACCAGGTCACCGTGCGCCACGGGGAGAACGGTCTGCCGTCCGGCTCCATCGACGTCACCCTCACCGGCAGCGCCGGCCAGTCCTTCGGCGCGTTCCTGCCGAACGGCGTCACCCTGCGGCTCGAGGGTGACTCCAACGATTACGTCGGCAAGGGCCTCTCCGGAGGCCAGATCACCGTTCGACCCGACCGGGGCAGCCTGTTCCCGGCCGAGCAGAACGTGATCGCCGGCAACGTCATCGGCTACGGCGCGACCCAGGGCAGCATGTTCATCCGCGGAATCGTGGGCGAACGCTTCCTGGTGCGCAACTCCGGCGCCACCGCCGTGGTCGAAGGCGTCGGCGACCACGCCCTCGAATACATGACCGGGGGACTGGCTGTCATCCTCGGCGAGACCGGACGCAACCTCGGGGCCGGCATGTCCGGCGGAACCGCCTACGTCTACGGTCTCCGCACCGAGAACGTCAACCGGCAGGCCCTCGACTCCGGCGAGCTCACGCTTCTGCCCCTCGGCGGCGCGGACCGTGAGATCGTGCTCGACCTGCTCGAACAGCATCACGACCAGACCGAGTCCGCGCTGGCGGCCCGGTTGCTGGCCGATTTCGAGACCACCATGTCCACTTTCGTCAAGGTGCTGCCGCGCGACTACGCGGCCGTCCTGGCCACCAGGCAGACCGCTGTCACCGAGGGTCTCGACCCCGATGGCGTCGTCGTCTGGAACCGCATTCTGGAGGCAACCAATGGCTGATCCGAAGGGATTCCTCAAGACCACGGACCGGGAGCTCCCGGCACGGCGTCCTGTCGCCGTTCGACTCATGGACTGGAAAGAGGTCTATGAGCAGGGCGACGCCACGCAGCTGAAACGCCAGGCCGGTCGCTGCATGGACTGCGGCGTGCCCTTCTGCCAGCAGGGCTGCCCCCTCGGCAACATCATCCCGGAGTGGAACGACCTCACCTGGCGCGACGAGGGCCGGCAGGCCATCGAACGTCTGCACGTGACGAACAACTTCCCGGAGTTCACCGGGCGCCTCTGCCCGGCGCCCTGCGAGGCGGCCTGCGTGCTCGGCATCAGCCAGCCGCCGGTCACCATCAAGCAGGTCGAGGTCTCCATCATCGACCAGGCGTTCGCCAACGGATGGGTGCAGCCCCAGCCGCCGGGACGCCTCACCGGCAAGACGGTCGCCGTCGTCGGCTCCGGTCCGGCCGGCCTCGCGGCCGCCCAGCAGCTCACGCGGGCCGGCCACACGGTCGCGGTCTTCGAACGAGACGACCGCATCGGCGGGCTGCTGCGCTACGGCATCCCGGACTTCAAAATGGAGAAGAAGCACCTCGAAACCCGTCTGGCCCAGATGACCGCGGAGGGCACCCGCTTCCGCGCCGGGGTCACCATCGGAGTCGACATCGGCTGGGACGAACTCCGGGCCCGCTATGACGCCGTGGTGGTCGCCACCGGTGCGATGGTGCCCCGCGACCTGCCGATCCCCGGGCGCGACCTGCCCGGCGTGCACTTTGCCATGGAATACCTGGTGCAGCAGAACCGGGTCGGCGCCGGCGACACGGTCGATCAGCAGATCACCGCGGAGGGCAAGCACGTGGTCGTCCTCGGCGGCGGCGACACCGGCGCGGACTGCATCGGCACGGCGCACCGTCAGTCCGCGGCATCCGTCACCAACCTCGCCATCGGTCGCCAGCCGGGCCGGGACCGACCGGAGCACCAGCCCTGGCCGCTGTCGCCGACGCTCTTCGAGGTGTCGAGCGCCCACGAAGAGGGCGGCAACCGGGAGTTCCTGGTGTCGACGGTGGAGTTCCTGGCCAACGAGGTCGGCGAGGTGCGCGCCATCCGCGTTGCTGAGACCGAGTTCCTGGACGGACGTCGCGTGCCCAAGGCCGGAACGGAGCGAGAGATCCCCGCGGATCTGGTGCTCCTGGCCATGGGGTTCTCCGGCCCCGAATCACGCGAGCTGACCGACCAACTACACGTACCGGTCGATGGGCGGAGTAATGTCGAACGCGACGATAACTACCAAACCAGCCATGAAGGCGTATTCGTAGCCGGTGATGCCGGTCGCGGCCAGTCACTCATCGTCTGGGCCATCGCCGAAGGCCGGGCTGCCGCGGCGGCCGTCGACAAATTCCTCGAAGGCGAGACGCAACTGCCTGCCCCGGTCAAACCGACCGACCACGCCTTCGCACTCTGATTGGTCACTGATCCAGTGATTCGATTCCAAGAGATCCACCACCCCGTGGTCTCCCACCCCACAACAGAAAACATGCGCCAAAGAAGCGCGGAAACCGGAGAATTTCAGTATGAGACGCGCCAAAATTGTTGCCACCCTCGGGCCGGCAGCGTCTAGTTACGACCAGATTCGAGCCATCATCGATGCCGGAGTCGACGTCTGCCGGATGAACCTCAGCCACGGGGACTATCAAGTCCACGAGGGTGTTTATGCGAATGTGCGCAAGGCCGCCAACGACTCCGGTCGCGCCGTCGCTGTCATGGTCGACCTGCAGGGGCCGAAGATCCGACTCGGAAAGTTCGAGGGCGGCCCTTACGAACTGGCCGTCGGAGACATCTTTAAGATCACCACGGAAGAAATCCTGGGCACCAAGGAACTCTCCGGCACCACGTACAAGGGTTTGCCCCAGGACGTCAAGCCGGGCGACTTCCTGCTGATCGACGACGGCAAGGTCAAGGTCGAGGTGGTCGCCACGAACGACACCGTCGTGACGACCACGGTCATCGTCGCCGGCCCTGTCTCGAACAACAAGGGCATCAACCTGCCCGGTGTAGCGGTCAACGTGCCGGCCCTGTCCGAAAAGGACGAGGCCGACCTGCGCTGGGGCCTCCGCCTCGGCACGGACCTGATCGCGCTGTCGTTCGTTCGCGACGCCGCCGACATCACCCGCGTGCACGAGATCATGGCTGAAGAAGGCCGTCGCGTTCCCGTGATCGCGAAGATCGAGAAGCCGCAGGCCGTGGAGAACCTCGAAGGCATCGTCGACGCGTTCGACGCCATCATGGTCGCCCGAGGCGACCTCGGCGTCGAGCTGCCGCTCGAGGCCGTCCCGATCGTTCAGAAGCACGCGGTCGAGCTGGCTCGCCGCATGGCCAAGCCGGTCATTGTGGCGACGCAGATGCTCGAGTCCATGATCCACAGCCCGGTGCCGACGCGCGCGGAGACGTCTGACGTCGCCAACGCCGTACTCGACGGCGCCGATGCGGTCATGCTCAGCGGTGAGACCAGCGTCGGTGAATACCCCGTCGTCACGGTCCAGACGATGGCGCGCATCGTCGCGTCGACCGAGGACCACGGTCTGGAGCGCATCGTTCCGCTGACGAACAAGCCCCGCACCCAGGGTGGTGCGATCACCCTCGCCGCCATCGAGGTCGCCGAGTTCGTCGAAGCGAAGTTCCTGTGCATCTTCACCGAGTCCGGTGACTCGGCACGGCGGATGTCCCGTCTGCGTTCGAAGATCCCCATGATGGCCTTCACCCCGGAGCCCGGCATCCGTCGTCGCCTGGCCCTCACCTGGGGCATCCAGACCTACCTGGTGGACCGCGTCACCCACACGGACGCCATGTTCGGTCAGGTCGATGACATCCTGCTCGGCCAGGGCCTGGCCCAGCTCGGTGACAAGGTCGTCGTCATCAGCGGTTCCCCTCCCGGAATCGCGGGTTCCACGAACGACATCCGTGTTCACCGCGTCGGCGATGCGCACAATGAAGTTCACCCGGCCTACGCGAAGAGCTAGCGCCGCCTGAACGAAAATAAGCCCCGCCTCCCGGTTTCGGGTGGCGGGGCTTCCTCGTGCCGCAAGTTTCGTGCTGCACCCACCGCCTCCGGGCGACACCCTGTTCCCCTTCAGTGTCGCCCATGAGGCTGTGCGCGTGAACACTCCTGAACGGAGCGCGACCGGACGGCCTGTGGCGTGTGCGGGTCCCCCGACCCGGTAGCGTAGACATGTCCAACCAGGGTTTCAGGCTAGCACCTGTTGGACATGTCTAATGTCACGTCCCGTCCGCGCACGGGGCGTCGGCGCGGAAGGGGGGGCAGGACGTGAACTACGAAGCACGCACCGAACGGGCGCGGGAGCTGGTGTCCGCCCTCGAACTCCCGCGTCCGCTGACCGCCGAGAAGCTGCACCAGCACATGGAAGGGCTGCGCGGCAAAGCGATCGTGATCCGGGCGGCCAGTCCGCGCCTGATCGAATCCGGAGTCTGCGGGCTGTGGATCGAAGTCGCGGGGGAGGAGTTCGAGCGCATCCACCATGCCCCGACGGACTCAGTCGTTCATCGGCAGCAGTTCATCAACCACGAATTCGGCCACATGATCCTGCGGCACGAGAAACAGCTGGTGTCCGCCGAGCGGATCGCGCTGCTCACTCCGCTCATCCCGCTGGACTCGATCGCGTACGCGCTGTCCCGCAGCAATTTCACCGATGAGCAGGAAGCCCTGGCCGAGGCGATCGGCGACCGGCTGGCACTGATCATGCTGCGCGACAATGCGGACGCGGCCCACGGCCCCCGCACCGGTTTCGGCCGGGTGCTGTGATGCAGATCATCCTCCTGACGGTGTGCGCGCTCATCTGGATCGCCGTAGCCCTCTCCCTGCCGTCCGTGCTGGGCGGTCGTCGTCACCGCCTCTTCTGGGCACTGGTTGCTTTCGCCACGACCATGACCTTGCAGCCTCACGTCGTGTACGACGCCGTGGAAAAGCTGCTCGGCGGGGACAACGTCACCTACTTCATCTTTCATGCCACAGCGATCGTCGCCATCGGCCTCCTGGACGGCATCGTGCAGGAGGCAGTGTCGGTCGGTGGTCTCACCCGGCAGCGAAAAAAACTGACCGCCGTCGTCACCGCCGCAATCGTGGCCGCCCAGGCCGTCCTGTTCTTCGGCGGGGACTGGCGATTTCGAGACCAGATCCACGAGTCATTCCCGAATCGCTGGGATTTCGCAGCCTACTCGGCCACCACGTGGATTGCGATCGCACTCTTCTCCGTTTCGGTGGGGTGGGCATGTGCGTCCGACCTGCGCAATCAGCGTCGGTTGATCACTCGGGTGTCCCTGGCTCTCGTGGTCTTCGGTTGCCTCGGGGCACTGGCCTACACGACCATCAGCCTGGCGAGCGTAACCGAAGCCTTTTTCAACCCGGACTTTGTTTTCGAGGGCTGGCCGCGCATTCTTTACAACATCGCTCTCGCTACGGCTCCCATCGGTCTCGGCCTGGGTTTGGGGCTGACGGCCATGGCTGACGGGGTCCTCTGGTCACGGAAGACCGTTCGCGATCGGGCGCTGCTCTGGCGGATCACCCCGCTGTGGGAGCGCCTTGTGGCAGACTCCCCGGAGCTCAGCATCGAGCTGCACCTTTCGCGTCCGGGGCTGCTCCTCGTACGGTCTCCCGGTGCTCACCTGTACCGGCGCTATGTCGAGGTTCGGGACAGCCTGCTCCTCGATCCCGGCCAGAACCTGGCGGCATCCGAGCGGATGCTGATCGACGTCGTCGAGGACCACGTTCGGGCGGTCCCTGCCGCAGCCCCGATGGTCACCACCCTTGCCCGTTCAGCGACACCCCGACAGGACCACACATCGTGATTGACCAGCGCTTAGCCGACGGAAGGCCCAGCACGCCCGGCGAATCGATCAGCCCGCAGCGCGAGCTGGCACGCAAGCTCAACCTCCTGCTCGACGTCGTCGTCGCCGAGGGCAACACGCCGCACACCTACAAGCAGATCGCGGCGGGGCTCCAGGCTCGGGGCCTGTCGTTGTCCCGTGCCCGCTGGGCCTACATGATCACGGGGGACGGACCCCTCGTGACCGATATCGACCTGCTCGTGGGCATCGGCGAGTTCTTCCGCATCCCCCCTGAATACCTGCTGGGCTCCGACGGAGACCTCCCGGAACGCGTCGACTCCCAGCTGGCGTTCGTGAAGAGCCTCCGCGCCCAGCGAGTCGTCAACTTCGCCGCACGAACGCTCGGGGATGTGTCTCCGGAGACGCTGCGGTCGATCACCGCGCTCCTGGAGGAAGACATGCAGGGCGGTGCCGAGCCTCGGCCCGCTCAGGACTGAGCCAGGACCGAGGCAAAACTGAGCCAGGACCGAGTTCGGGAGAGAGGCGAAATAGCCCGTCCCAGTAGGGATTTCGGTCTGGGGTGTTGGTACCGGTGGTGGGACTCGAACCCACACGTCCTTGCGAACAAAGCATTTTGAGTGCTCCGCGTCTGCCATTCCGCCACACCGGCTCACAACACCTGCATCAGAATACCGTAGGCTTTCCCCCGTGACCGACCAAGATTCCATCCCAGTACCTCCTCGCCGCGTTGTCGTTGCCGAGGATGAGTCCCTCATCCGCCTCGACATCGTCGAAATCCTCCGTGACGCCGGATTCGAGGTAGTCGGTGAAGCCGGCGACGGTGAAACCGCCGTCGCCCTGGCCACCGAGCTGCGACCCGACCTGGTTATCATGGACGTGAAGATGCCGCACCTCGACGGCATTTCCGCGGCGGAGCGCATCACCAAGGCGCACATCGCTCCCGTCGTCCTGCTGACCGCCTTCAGCCAGAAGGAACTGGTCGAGCGGGCAACGGAAGCCGGCGCGCTGGCCTACGTGGTCAAGCCGTTCACGCCCAACGACCTGCTGCCGGCGATCGAGATCGCCCTCTCCCGCTACAGCCAGATCATCACCCTCGAAGCCGAGGTGGCGGACCTCGTGGAGCGCTTCGAGACCCGCAAGCTCGTCGACCGGGCCAAGGGCCTGCTCAACGAGAAGATGGGGCTGACCGAGCCGGAGGCGTTCCGCTGGATTCAGAAGGCGTCCATGGATCGCCGGCTCACCATGCATGACGTCGCCCAGGCGATCATCGAGCAGCTCAGCGCCAAGAAGTAGCCTCCGGGAAACGACCAGAGCGCCTCAGACTTCGACGGCCGGGCAGAACACCTTGCGGGGTGTGCTGCCCGGCCGTTTTCACGCCGCGGTTCTCTGTGCTTTCGGTGCGGCCGTTCTTATGCCTCGGGCCGGTTCGGCAGGTCCTTGATCAGGTTGGTGATCCGGATCGTCGAGCAACGGCGACCCTGGTCATCCGTGACCGCGATCTCGTGGGTCGTGAGCGTGCGGCCCAGGTGCACCGGCGTGCACACGCCCGTGACGAAGCCCGACGTAGCCGACCGGGTGTGGGTGGCGTTGATCTCGATGCCCACCGCCAGGCGTCCGGGGCCGGCATGCAGATTGGCCGCCATCGATCCGAGCGACTCGCCGAGAACCACGTAGGCCCCACCGTGCAGGAGCATCGCGGGCTGCGTGTTGCCCTCCACGGGCATGCGTGCGACGGCCCGCTCGATCGTGAATTCGACGAACTCGATGTTCATCTTTTCGGCCAGGGAGCCGGCGCCCCGCTGCTGGACCCACTCAAGGGCGTCCGTGGTCTGCTGGATCATATTCACCTTCGGTCGCTGCACCTGCCCGCGCCGGATGACGCTTGTAGGCTGTCTCTGTGTCAGATTCCGAAAAGCCTACCCTGATGATCATCGACGGCCATTCCCTGGCCTACCGGGCGTTCCACGCCCTCCCGGTGGACAGTTTCCAGACCCACGACGGGCAGCACACCAACGCCGTCCACGGCTTCCTGTCGATGCTGCTCAGTCTGTTGCGCAACGAAAAGCCCACCCATATCGCCGTGGCCTTCGACATCTCGCGGTTCTCATTCCGCACCCGCGAATACGCCGACTACAAGGGCACCAGGGCCAGCACGCCCAGCGAGTTCATCGGGCAGGTGCCTCTGCTGCAGGAGGCTCTGGCCGCGATGAACATCACGACGCTGACCAAGGAAGACTACGAAGCCGACGACATTCTGGCGACCCTGTCCGTGCGCGGCAACCAGGAGGGGTTCCACGTCCTGGTGGTCTCGGGGGACCGCGACACGATCCAGCTCGTCAACGAGAACGTCACCCTGCTCTACCCGGCGAGCCAGGGCGTCTCGGCGCTCACCCGCTACGACCCGGCCCGGGTGCGCGAGAAGTACGGCATCGAGCCGGCCCAGTATCCGGATGTCGCGGCCCTGGTCGGCGAGACCAGCGACAACCTGATCGGAATCTCCAAGGTGGGAGAGAAGACCGCGGTGAAGTGGCTCGGCCTCTACGGCAGCCTCGACGGCATCCTGGAGCACGCCGAGGAGATCAAGGGTGTCGTCGGCAACAACCTGCGCGAGCAGAAAGAGAACGCGATCCGCAACCGCCGGCTCAACCGCCTCGTCACCGACCTCGACCTGCCGGTGCAGCTCCCCGACCTCGTTCGGTGCGCCATCGACGAACCGGCCGTGCGGGATGTGTTCGGCCGGCTCGAATTCCGTACCCTGCTCGATCGGGTGATCAAGCTCGAAGGGGCCGGCGCGCCCGAGGGTGCCGCCGTGGCCGTGCCCGAGGAGATTCTCGTCGCCGCGCCCAAGGCCCCCATCGCGCAGGACCTGCTCGACGAGGAACTCGCGGCCTGGATCGCCCGGGCCGTCTCCGCCTCCCCGGCCGGACTCGGCCTCAGCGTCGAGGTTCAGGACGGTCTGGTCATCGGTTTCGGACTGTCCGGCCCGGCCGAGTCGGTCAACCTGCCCTGGCAGCCCGGGCGCGCCGACTACCTGGCGTTCGAATCGTGGCTGGCCAGCGATTCGCCCAAGATCATGCACGACGCCAAACGCCAGGTGAAGGCGTTGCGCCGCAGCGACCTGAACTTCTCCGGCCTGGTGTTCGACACGCTGGTCGCGGGCTGGCTGTTGCGTCCCGGTGGCCCCGACAAGACCCTCGCCAACCTGGTGACGCGGTACCTCGACGAGACCCTTCCGGTGAGCGACCCCAACCAGCTGATCCCGGCCGAGAGTGAAACCGGCGGCGTGCCCACCGAGTCCTGGTACACGTTCCGGGTGGCCGCGGCCATCGAGGCGCTGCTCGACGACGGGTCGCGTGAGGTGCTCACGGCCATCGAGATGCCCACCCTGCTGACCCTGTCCGACATGGAACTGGCCGGCGTTGCCGTCTCCCACGACCAGCTGTCCGCGCTGTCCGGCCAGCTGGGAGAGCGCGCCGCCGGTCTGGCCGCCGGCGCCTACGCCGAGATCGGCCGTGAGGTGAACCTCGGCTCACCCAAGCAGCTCCAGGAGGTCCTGTTCGAGCAACTCGGCATGCCGAAGACCCGGGCGAACAAGACCGGGTTCTCGACGGATGCCGGGGCTCTCGCCGACCTGCAGGCCAGCAACCCGCATCCGTTCCTCGACCTGCTGCTGCAACACCGCGACGCCACCAAGCTGCGCCAGATCGTGGAAACCCTGGACAAGGCCATCGACGAGACCGGTCGAATCCACACGACCTACGTGCAGATCGGCACGGCCACCGGCCGGATCTCCTCCACCGACCCCAACCTGCAGAACATCCCGGTGCGAACCGAGGAAGGCCGTCGCATCCGAGCCGCGTTCCAGGCGGGCAACGGGGCCGAAAGCCTGCTCACCGCCGACTACTCGCAGATCGAGATGCGCATCATGGCGCACCTCTCCGGCGACCCGGGTCTGATCGAGGCCTTCAACGCCGGCGAGGACCTGCACCGCTTCGTCGGCGCCAGCGTGTTCGGCGTGGCGCCGGAAGACGTCACGAACGAGATGCGTTCCAAGGTGAAGGCCATGTCCTACGGCCTGGCCTACGGACTCAGCGCCTTCGGGTTGTCCCGACAGCTGCGCATCGACACGAAGGAGGCCAAGCAGCTCATCACCGACTACTTCGCCCGCTTCGGGGCCGTGCGCGATTACCTGCGCAACGTGGTCGAACAGGCGAAAGTGGATGGCTACACCGCCACCATCTTCGGCCGCCGCCGTCCGTTCCCCGAGCTGCACAGCTCCAACCGGGTGCTGCGCGAGAACGCCGAACGTGCCGCCCTGAACGCGCCGATCCAGGGTTCGGCCGCCGACATCATGAAGATCGCGATGAATGGTATCGCGGTGGACCTGGCCGAGGGCGGACTGGAGTCACGCATGCTGC
The DNA here is from genome assembly GCF_004403395.1 of Cryobacterium cheniae. Lineage (GTDB taxonomy): Bacteria > Actinomycetota > Actinomycetes > Actinomycetales > Microbacteriaceae > Cryobacterium > Cryobacterium cheniae. Next base: position 27,916 of record NZ_SOGN01000049.1, on the reverse strand, counting down.
TGCAGGTGCACGACGAGCTGATCTTCGAGGTGGCACCGGGGGAGTGGGATGCGCTCCGTCAGGTCGTGACGCACCAGATGGAAACCGCCGCGGACCTCCTCGTACCCCTCGATGTGCAGGTCGGCCGCGGGGACAATTGGGACGCCGCCGCCCACTAGGCGCGACCGTCCGGCCTCCATGTTGGGAAGGCCGGCCCTTCACTCCGCGGTGTGACGGCGTGTCCTAGGCTTCGGACATGACAACCGACAACCAGCGCACCCCCACGGCGATCGACCGGATCGCCGAGGACTGGGTGGACACCCTCGTCGACATCGACCCGACCGTGGGCACGTACATCGGCCGCACCGAGGCGGACGGCCGTTTCGGCGACTACTCGCCGGACGGCCTCGACCGCAGCGTCGACGCGGCCCGTGCCTTCATCGCCCGGCTCGACGCCGCCACGGCGGTCGACGACGTCGACGTCGTCACCCGCACCGACCTGCGCAGCTCGCTCGCCCTCGACGTCGAGAGCGCCGAGGCCGGTCTGCCGCTGCGGGACCTGAACGTGATCGCCTCGCCGGCCCAGGGCATCCGGGAGATCTTCGACCTCATGCCCACCGCCACGGTCGCGGACTGGGACACCGTCTCCACCCGTCTGGGCGCCCTGCCCGCGGCCATCGACGGGTATATCCAGACCCTGCGCCTCGGTATGGAGCGCGGCAGCATGCCCGCCCGCCGCCAGGTGCAGGAGGTCATCCTGCAGGCCAGGCGCCACGCCGCGAACGACGGCTTCTTCGCCGAGTTCGCCGCCAGCGCGGGCCCCGACACCGGGTCCCTCCCGGCCTCGCTGGCCACGGACCTCGGCACCCGCGCGCGCGCCGCGGCCGCGGCCTACGGCACGCTGGCCGAGTTCCTCGGCACCGAGCTCGAGGGCAGGGCCCCCACCCGCGACGCCATCGGCCGCGACCTCTATGCGCTGCAGTCCCGCCGTTTTCTGGGTGCCACCATCGACCTCGACGAAACCTACGACTGGGGGGTGCAGGAGCTGGCCCGGATGACCCTGGAACAGGAGGGGATCGCCGACCAGATCAAGCCGGGCGCGAGCGTGCTCGAGGCCATCGCGTTCCTCGACACCGACCCCCGCCGCAAACTGCACGGCACCGCCGCCTTGCAGGAGTGGATGCAGGAAACCAGCGACCGCGCCGTCGCCGAGCTTTCCGATACCCAGTTCGACATCCCTGACGAGATCAAGCGTCTCGAGTGCATGATCGCCCCCACCCAGGAGGGCGGCATCTACTACACCGGGCCCACCGACGACTTCTCCCGCCCGGGCCGGATGTGGTGGTCGGTTCCGGTCGGGGTCACCGAATTCGACACCTGGCGTGAACTGACCACCGTCTATCACGAGGGCGTGCCCGGGCACCACCTGCAGATCGGCCAGGCCGTCTACAACCGGGCGAAGCTGAACACCTGGCGCCGCCAGCTGGCCGGGACCTCGGGCCACGCCGAGGGCTGGGCGCTGTACGCGGAGCGGCTGATGGAACAGCTCGGCTACCTGGACGACCCGGCCGACCGGCTCGGCATGCTGGACGGACAACGGATGCGCGCCGCCCGGGTCGTGCTCGACATCGGCGTGCACCTGGAGAAGCAGCTGCCCGACGGCTCCGGTCCCTGGACCGCCGAGTACGCTTTCGACTTCCTCGGCCGGAACGTGAACATGAATGCCGGCTTCGTCAAATTCGAGGTCAATCGGTACCTCGGCTGGCCGGGGCAGGCGCCGTCCTACAAGGTCGGGCAGCGCATCTGGGAAGAGCTGCGGGACACCTATGCGGCGCGCGAGGGCGACGCGTTCTCGATCAAGGAGTTCCACCGCAAGGCACTCGACCTCGGCGGGGTCGGCCTGGACACCCTCCGGGCGGCGATGCTCGGGTAGCGGCCCGCGCCGATCGGCGTAGCGTTGAGGGAGAGGTCGGCGGGTTGCCGGTCCCTCCCGCAAACAGCTAAGCTTGACTGTCACGTTTGTGACGAACCGTCCACTGCCATGCACGGTGCACGAGAACAAGATTTTCCCGTGCGTGGCCCGAGCTATGTCCATCCTGGAGCAACTACTACATGACAATCGCAACGACCGAACGGGCACCCAAGCAGGTCGCCATCAACGACATTGGATCTGCTGAAGACTTTCTTGCCGCGGTCGAAAAGACTCTGAAATTCTTCAACGACGGAGACCTCATCGAGGGCACCGTTGTGAAGATCGACCGCGACGAGGTTCTCCTCGACGTGGGCTACAAGACCGAGGGTGTCATCCCCTCCCGCGAACTTTCCATCAAGCACGACGTTGACCCCTCTGAGGTCGTCAAGGTCGGCGACCTGGTTGAGGCCCTCGTTCTTCAGAAGGAAGACAAAGAAGGCCGTCTCATCCTGTCCAAGAAGCGCGCTCAGTACGAGCGTGCATGGGGCGACGTCGAAAAGATCAAGGAATCGGATGGCGTTGTCACCGGTTCGGTCATCGAGGTTGTCAAGGGTGGCCTCATCGTGGACATCGGACTCCGCGGGTTCCTCCCGGCTTCGCTCATCGAGCTGCGCCGCGTTCGCGACCTGACCCCCTACCTGGGCCAGGAGATCGAGGCCAAGATCCTCGAACTCGACAAGAACCGCAACAACGTTGTGCTGTCTCGTCGTGCGCTGCTCGAGCAGACCCAGTCCGAGAGCCGCACCACGTTCCTCAACAACCTCCAGAAGGGACAGGTCCGCAAGGGCGTCGTCTCGTCGATCGTCAACTTCGGTGCGTTCGTGGACCTGGGCGGCGTTGACGGTCTGGTTCACGTCTCCGAGCTCAGCTGGAAGCACATCGAGCACGCCAGCGAGGTCGTCGAGGTCGGTCAGGAAGTCACCGTCGAGATCCTTGAGGTCGACCTCGAGCGCGAGCGCGTGTCGCTCTCCCTCAAGGCCACGCAGGAAGACCCGTGGCAGGTCTTCGCCCGCACCCACGCCATCGGCCAGGTTGCACCGGGTAAGGTCACCAAGCTCGTTCCGTTCGGCGCGTTCGTTCGCGTTGCCGAGGGCATCGAGGGGCTCGTCCACATCTCCGAGCTCTCCGGCAAGCACGTCGAGCTCGCCGAGCAGGTCGTGTCGGTCGGCGACGAGGTCTTCGTCAAGGTCATCGACATCGACCTCGAGCGTCGCCGCATCTCGTTGAGCCTCAAGCAGGCCAACGATGGTGTCGACCCCGAGGGTACCGAGTTCGACCCGGCACTCTACGGAATGCTCACCGAGTACGACGACCAGGGCAACTACAAGTACCCCGAGGGCTTCGACCCGGAGACCAACGAGTGGCGTGAAGGCTTCGAAACCCAGCGCGAGAAGTGGGAGCAGGACTACGCTGCAGCCCAGGCTCGCTGGGAAGCCCACAAGAAGCAGGTTTCTTCCGCGAACGACGAGATCACCGCCGTCGGCGATGTCCCGTCCGCCGCTGGCAACACCTTCTCGAGCGAGACGGCCGGCGCCGGCACGCTCGCGGACGACGAGGCCCTCGCAGCACTGCGCGAGAAGCTCTCCAGCTCCAACTAGCACTGCCGCAAGAAGAAAGGCCGGTCCCCGCGGGGCCGGCCTTTTTGCGTTGCCCTGTCTCAGGCTCCCGCCTCTGTTGCCCGTTCGGACGACTGTTGCCGGTGCGCGGGCAACAGTTGTCCGGACGGGCAACCATTGCCCCGTGGCGAGAAGCCGCACGAGGGCCGTTAGCATGGCAGGCGTGTACTTGATTGGACTGACCGGCGGGATCGCATCCGGAAAGAGCACCGTGGCGCGCCGGCTCGTGCGGCACGGCGCCGTGCACATCGACGCCGACCACCTCGCGCGGGTCGTGGTCGGGCCCGGCACCCCGGGGATCGCGAGGATCGCGGAGGCGTTCGGGGACCCGGTCCTGCTGCCCGACGGCAGCCTGGACCGGGCGGCCCTCGGTGCGGTGGTGTTCCGCGACCCGGAGGCCCTCGTCCGCCTCAACGCGATCGTGCACCCGGAGGTGCGCGCGCGTTCGAACGCCCTGATCCGGGCGGCGGAAGCGGCGGACCCGAGCGCGATCGTCGTCTACGACGTCCCGCTGCTCGTGGAAGCCGGCGTCGACCATCCGTTCGACCTCGTCGTGGTCACCCAAGCCGACGAGTCGACCCGGGTGCGCCGCATGGTGGAGCTGCGCGGCATGGATGCCGGTGAAGCGGAGCGCCGGATCCGTTCCCAGGCCAGTGACACCGACCGTCAGCGGATCGCCGACGTCGTCATCGACACCGGCGGAACCCTCGAGCAGACCCTGGCCCAGGTCGACGCGCTCTGGGACCAGATACGGGTGCAGAGCCGGCAGTGCACTGTCAGAGGCGCTCCGTAGACTGGTGGGCATGGAACCCACGCGCTCTGTCAATCCGTTCGAGGTGGTGAGCGAGTACACGCCGAGCGGCGACCAGCCCACCGCGATCGCCGAGCTGGCCGGCCGGATCAACGCCGGTGAGACCGACATCGTGCTGCTCGGCGCCACCGGAACCGGCAAATCCGCCACCACGGCGTGGCTGATCGAGCAGGTGCAACGACCGACCCTGGTGCTCGCCCACAACAAGACCCTCGCCGCGCAGCTGGTGAACGAATTCCGCGAGCTGATGCCCAACAACGCCGTCGAATACTTCGTGTCGTACTACGACTACTACCAGCCCGAAGCCTACGTGCCCCAGACCGACACCTTCATCGAGAAGGACTCCTCGATCAACGCGGAGGTCGAGCGGCTGCGGCACTCCACCACGAACTCCCTGCTCAGCCGGCGGGACGTCATCGTGGTGTCCACGGTCTCCTGCATCTACGGCCTCGGCACGCCCGAGGGTTACCTGCAGGCGATGGTCGCCCTGCAGGTCGGCCAGCAGGTCAACCGGGACTGGCTGATCCGCAAGTTCGTGGCCATGCAGTACCAGCGCAACGACATCGACTTCTCCCGCGGCCACTTCCGGGTGCGCGGGGACACCATCGAGATCATCCCGATGTACGAGGAACTAGCCATCCGCATCGAGATGTTCGGCGACGAGATCGAGGCTCTCTACAGCCTGCATCCGCTCACCGGCGACATCGTGAAAAAGCTCGACTCCGTGGCCGTGTTCCCGGGGTCGCACTACGTGGCCAGCACCGACGTCATGCAGCGGGCCATGGTCACCATCCAGGCGGAGCTCGACGAACGGCTCGAGCAGTTGGAACGCGAAGGCAAACTGCTCGAGGCCCAGCGCCTGCGCATGCGCACGCAGTTCGACCTGGAGATGATGGAGCAGATCGGCTTCTGCTCCGGCATCGAGAACTACTCGCGGCACATCGACCAGCGCCAACCGGGGGAGGCGCCGCACTGCCTGCTCGACTATTTCCCCGACGACTTCCTGATGGTCATCGACGAGTCGCACGTCACGGTGCCGCAGATCGGCGCCATGTACGAGGGGGACTCGTCCCGGAAGCGCACGCTCGTCGACCACGGGTTCCGGCTGCCGAGCGCCCTCGACAACCGGCCGCTCAAATTCGGGGAGTTCAAGGGGCGCGTCGGCCAGACCGTCTACCTGTCCGCCACGCCCGGCAAATACGAGATGGGCATCGCCGACGGTGTCGTCGAGCAGATCATCCGTCCCACCGGACTGATCGACCCGCAGATCGTCGTGAAACCCAGCAAGGGCCAGATCGACGACCTGCTCGAAGAGATCCACAAGCGCGTCGACCGCAACGAGCGCGTCCTGGTCACCACCCTCACGAAGAAGATGGCGGAAGAACTCACCGACTTCCTCACCGAGGCCGGCGTGCGGGTTCGCTACCTGCATTCGGATGTCGACACCCTCCGCCGCGTCGAACTCCTCACCGAGCTGCGGGCCGGCGTCTACGACGTGCTGGTGGGCATCAACCTGCTCCGCGAGGGCCTCGACCTGCCCGAGGTGTCGCTGGTCGCCATCCTCGACGCCGACAAGGAGGGTTTCCTCCGTTCGGCGACCTCGCTGATCCAGACCATCGGGCGCGCGGCCCGTAACGTCTCCGGTGAGGTGCACATGTACGCCGACCGGCTCACGGCCTCGATGGAGCGCGCCATCGACGAAACCGACCGCCGCCGCGAGAAGCAGGTGGCCTACAACACGCTGCACGGCATCGACCCCACCCCGCTGCGCAAGCGGATCGCCGATATCACGGAGGTGCTCGCCCGGGAAGAGGCCGACACCGCCGAGCTCCTGGCCGGCCGGGACACGCGACGCAAGGGCGTCGCGGCGACCCCGCGCCGGCAGGGACTGGCCGCCAACGGCGCGAACGACCTCGAGTCGATCATCGCCGACCTCAACGGCCAGATGCTCGAGGCTGCCGGAGAGCTCAAGTTCGAGCTCGCGGCCCGCCTCCGGGACGAGGTGTCGGAGTTGAAGCGCGAGTTGCGCCAGATGGAGAAGGCCGGTCACATCTGATCTCCCCGCGACCAATCGAATATCGAACGTTTGTTCGCTCAGGGCGTGCGGATTCGCAGGGTTCGGCCGGTGGCGCTGCATAGAATCGGATGGTGTCAATTTCCCAGGTAGATACCGGTTCAAAACTCCACGTCCGCGGCGCCCGTGTGCACAATCTGCACAACGTGGACCTCGAGATCCCGCGGGATTCGCTTGTCGTCTTCACCGGGCTGTCCGGCTCGGGCAAGTCGTCGCTCGCGTTCGACACCATCTTCGCGGAGGGCCAGCGACGCTACGTCGAATCGTTGTCCGCGTATGCCCGCCAGTTCCTGGGCCAGGTCGACCGTCCCGATGTCGACTTCATCGAGGGGCTGAGCCCGGCCGTCTCGATCGACCAAAGATCGACCAACCGCAACCCGCGCTCGACCGTGGGCACCATCACCGAGGTCTACGACTACATGCGGCTGCTCTGGGCGCGCATCGGCGTACCGCACTGCGCCGTGTGCGGCGAGGTCATCCAGGCTCAGACCGTGCAGCAGATCGCCGACCAGCTGATGGAGCTCGATGAGGGCATCCGTTACCAGGTGCTCAGCCCGGTCGTGTCCCAGAAAAAGGGCGAATTCGTCGACCTGTTCAAGGAGCTGGCGGCCGGCGGCTACTCCCGGGCCATCGTCGACGGCACCCAGATCCAGCTCAACGAGCCGCCCGTGCTGAAGAAGCAGCTCAAGCACAACATCTCCGTGGTCATCGACCGCCTGGTCGCGGGCCCCGACCTGCTGAGCCGGCTCACGGACTCCCTCGAGACGGCGCTGAAGCTGACCGACGGCATCGTGGAGATCAACTATGTCGACCGGGAAGGCGACGAGGCCTGGCAGAGCTACTCGGAGAAGCTCTCCTGCCCCAACAACCACCCCGTGCAGCTCACCGAGATCGAACCGCGCACGTTCTCCTTCAACGCGCCCTTCGGCTCCTGCCCGGAGTGCTCCGGCCTCGGCACGCGCATGTCGGTAGACGCCGACCTGCTGCTCGGCGACCCGGAACTCAGCATCGCGGACGGCGTCGTGCTGCCCTGGACCACCCAGGGCAAGGGGCTGTTCCAGTACTACGAGAAGCTCCTCGACGGGCTCGCCCGCGACCTGGACTTCTCCCTCGACACCCCGTGGGGCGAACTGCCCGCCGAGGTGCAGGACGCCGTGCTCCGCGGCGACAACTTCGAGGTCAAGGTGAAGTGGAAGAACCGCTACGGCCGGGAGATGAGCTACACCTCCGGCTTCGAGGGCGTCGTACCCTACATTGAACGCCAGTACCTGCAGGCAGAGTCCGACACCCAGCGCGCCCGCTGGGGCGAATACCTGCGCGAGGTGGACTGCCCGGTCTGCTCCGGAACCCGGCTCAAGCCCGAAGTCCTCGCCGTCCTGGTGCACGGGGCCAGCATCGCGGATGTCTGCCTCTTCAGCCTCACCGACGCCCGCAGTTTTATGAACAAGCTCGAGCTCACCGACCGGGAGGCCGTCATCGCCGCGCAGGTGCTGCGTGAGATCAAGGCGCGCCTGGACTTCCTGATCCGCGTCGGCCTGAACTACCTCAACCTGGCCCGGGCGGCGGCGACCCTGTCCGGCGGGGAGGCGCAGCGCATCCGTCTGGCCACCCAGATCGGGTCCGGCCTGACCGGGGTGCTCTACGTGCTCGACGAACCGAGCATCGGCCTGCACCAGCGTGACAACCGCCGCCTGATCGAAACCCTGGTCTCCCTGCGCGACCTCGGGAACACCCTGATCGTGGTCGAGCACGACGAGGACACCATCAAGACGGCCGACTGGGTCGTTGACATCGGCCCGGGCGCCGGCGTCAACGGCGGCAACGTCGTGCACTCCGGGTCCTACGCCGACCTGCTCACCAACACGGATTCGCTGACCGGTGACTATCTCGCCGGCCGTAAGTCGATCCCGACCCCGGCCACCCGACGCCAGATCGACCCGTCCCGCGAGATCTCGGTGATCGGGGCGGAGGCCAACAACCTCCAGAAAGTGTCGGTCAGCTTCCCGCTCGGCACGTTCACCGCCGTGACCGGCGTCAGCGGATCCGGCAAGTCATCTCTCGTCAACGACATCCTCTACCGGGTGCTGGCCAACCGGCTCAACGGCGCCCGCAAACTCCCCGGCCGGCACACCCGAGTCACCGGGCTCGACCAGCTCGACAAGGTGATCCACGTCGACCAGGCCCCGATCGGCCGCACCCCGCGGTCCAACCCCGCCACCTACACCGGCGTCTTCGACAAGATCCGCACCCTGTTCTCCGAGACGATCGAGGCCAAGGCGCGCGGCTACCTGCCCGGCCGGTTCAGCTTCAACGTCAAGGGCGGCCGCTGCGAAGCCTGCTCCGGCGACGGCACGATCAAGATCGAGATGAACTTCCTGCCCGACGTCTACGTCGCCTGCGAGGTGTGCGGGGGAGCGCGCTACAACCGGGACACCCTCACCGTGCATTACAAGGGCAAGAACATCGCCGAGGTGCTGGACATGCCGATCAGTGAGGCGGCCGAGTTCTTCGAGGCGATCACGTCCATCCACCGGTTCCTGAACACCCTCGTCGAGGTCGGCCTCGGCTACGTGCGGCTCGGCCAGAGCGCCACGACCCTGTCCGGCGGCGAGGCCCAACGCGTCAAGCTGGCCACCGAACTGCAGCGGCGCTCCAACGGCCGCAGCGTCTACGTGCTCGACGAGCCGACCACCGGCCTGCACTTCGAGGACGTGCGCAAACTGCTGCTCGTGCTGAACAGCCTCGTCGACAAGGGCAACACCGTGATCGTGATCGAGCACAACCTCGACGTGATCAAGTCCGCCGACTGGGTGATCGACCTCGGTCCCGAGGGCGGATCCGGCGGCGGGCGCGTGCTCGCCACCGGAACCCCGGAGCACGTCGCCACCGTGAAGAAGAGCCACACCGGCATGTTCCTGAAGGAGATCCTGGCGGCGCACTGACCGCCAACGGAACCATCATGTCCGACGCGCTGAGCTACCGCCCCAGGGCGGGCGAGATTCCGACGAGCCCCGGGGTGTACCGGTTTCGTGACGAAACCGGGCGGGTGCTCTACGTCGGCAAGGCGAACAATTTGCGGGCCCGCCTCGCGAACTACTTCGCCCCGCTGAGCAGCCTGCACGAGCGCACTCGGCGCATGGTCACCACGGCCACCTCGGTCGAGTGGACTGTCGTCGGCACCGAGGTCGAGGCGCTCCAACTGGAGTGGACCTGGATCAACGAGTTCGACCCACCTTTCAACGTGAAGTTCAAGGACGACAAGTCGTACCCGTACCTCGCGGTCACCCTCGCCGACGAGGCGCCGCGAGCCCTGGTCACCCGCACCACGGGCATCCGCGGGGCCCGGTATTTCGGGCCCTATCCGAAGATCTGGGCCGTGCACGAGACCATCGAGCTGATGCTCAAGGCCTTCCCGATCCGCACCTGCAACAACTCCAACTACAAGCGCGCCATGCAGTCCGGCAAGCCGTGCTTCGCCGGGCAGATCGGCCGGTGCTTCGGACCCTGTTCGGGCACGGTCTCGATCGAGGAGCACCGGGTGATCGTCAACGAGTTCGTCAGCTTCATGGGCAGCCAGGATCGCAAGCTGATCAACAAGCTGACCGCGGAGATGAAGGATGCCGCGGTGACCCAGGACTACGAGGTCGCCGCGAAACGGCGCGACCAGGTGCGGGCGCTGAACGCCGTGCTCGAGAAGAGTGCCGTGGTGCTCCGGGACAGCGTCGACATCGACCTCTTCGCCATCGACCAGGATGAACTCGCCGCGGCGGTGCAGCTCTTCATCGTGCGCGGCGGCCGCATCCGCGGTGTGCGCGGCTGGATGGTCGACAAGGAACTCGATCTCAGCACCGGCGACCTGATCGACTCGATCATGCTCACGGCCTACGGGTCTGGGGTCGTGCCGCCGCGGGAGATCGTGGTGCCGGAGCTGCCCGACGACGCCGAGGCGCTCGAGACCTGGCTGGCCGGAATCGGCAAACGCAAGGTGCGTCTCGTCGCCGCCCAGCGCGGCGAGAAGGCTGCCCTGCTCGCCACCGCCACCCAGAACGCCAAGCACGCCCTGATGCTCTACAAGACCCGGCGGAGCTCAGACTTCGTCGCCCGGTCCAAGGCCCTCGAAGACATCCAGGAGGCACTGGAGATGCCCTCTGCTCCGCTCCGGATGGAATGCTACGACGTCTCGCACCTGAGCGGCACCAACATCGTCGCCTCCATGGTGGTGTTCGAAGACGGGCTTCCGCGCACCGACGAGTACCGCCGGTTCAGCATCCCCGAGTCCACGGATGACACGGACTCCATCTACCGCACCCTCACCCGCCGTCTGGCCTACCTGGTCCCCGACGAGGAAACGGTGCCGGAGGGCGAGAGTGACGCCAGTCTCAAACGTAAGAAGTTCCGCTACCAACCGAACCTGCTCATCGTCGACGGTGGTCAGCCTCAGGTGGCCGCCGCTGCGCGGGCGCTACGCGAATCGGGCGTCACCGGCATCCAACTGTGCGGAATCGCCAAACGGCTCGAGGAAATCTGGCTGCCGGACTCCGACTACCCCGTGATCCTGCCGCGCAACAGCGACGCCTTGTTCCTGATCCAACGCATCCGCGATGAGGCGCACCGCTTCGCGATCGTGCACCAACGCTCAAGAAGGAAACGGGACATCACATCGGTGCTGGGCGAGATCCCGGGCCTCGGGCCCGCCAGGGTCAAGGTTCTCCTGCAGCATTTCGGCTCCGTCGCACGGCTCAAGGAGGCGCCCGCCGAGGCGATTGCCGACGTCCGCGGCATCGGCCCGGTGCTGGCCGAGGCGATTCATCATCACTTGCGCGCCTGAACGGCCCGGCTGATCGGTAGGCTGGGCACTTAGGTTCCACCCGATCGAAGGCGCAGTCCAGTATGAGCACGGAGAACGACAGGCAGGAAATGCTTATCGTGACGGGGATGTCCGGTGCAGGCCGCTCCACCGTGGCCAATGCCCTGGAAGACCTGGGCTGGTACGTCGTCGACAACCTGCCGCCGCAGATGCTGCGCCCCCTGGTCGAACTGGTCGGCCGCGCCGGCACCAGCCTGCCCAAGATCGCCGCCGTGGTCGACATCCGGGGCAGGGACTTCTTCTCCGACTTCCAGGAGATTCTGCACGCGCTGCGGAAGACCTCGCAGGTGCGGGTCATCTTCCTCGAAGCCCGCGACGACGTGCTCGTGCGACGGTTCGAATCCGTGCGGCGACCGCATCCGTTGCAGCGCGACGGCACCATCCTCGACGGGATCTCGGCCGAACGCACCAAGCTCAGCGCCGTGCGCGAGTCCTGCGACCTCGTCATCGACACCTCCGATCTCAACATCCACCAGCTGGCCACGTCGATCTCGGACCGCTTCGCCGCCGAGGACGCCGCCGGGGTGCACGTCACCCTGATGAGCTTCGGCTTCAAGTACGGCCTTCCCACCGACGTCGACATGGTCGCCGACGTCCGCTTCCTGCCCAACCCGTTCTGGGTTCCCGAGCTCCGCACCCACAACGGCCAGGATGCCGAGGTGCGGGACTTCGTTCTCTCCCAGACCGGGGCGCGTGACTTCATCCGGCACTATGCGGCGGCCCTGGAACCGGTGCTCGCCGGTTACCAGCGGGAGAACAAACGTCACGCGACCATCGCGGTCGGATGCACGGGCGGCAAGCACCGCTCCGTCGCCATGGCCGCGGAAATCGCGGCCTTGATCAAGGACTTCCCCGGTGTCGCGATCAGCGTCAAGAATCGCGACCTCGGACGGGAATAACACGGCGACGGCGACTGCACCCAGCAGGCCGCCGGCTCCGGCCAGCAGGAACACAACTCGGCCCCACATCAGGCCAGGACGACAGAATGGACAAGCGATTGGCACTCACCGCCGACGTTAAAGACGAGCTTGCTCGCGTCGAAATTTCAAAGACCACGGTGCGTGCAGCGGAACTGGCCACCATTCTCCGGTTCTCCGGCGGATTACACATGATTTCCGGCCGGATCGCCATCGAGTCGGAACTCGACACTCCTCTCCTCGCCCGGAGAGTGCGAAAAGACCTCGCCGAACTCTACGGTGTGCGCAGCGACGTGACCGTGATCCCCGCCGCCGGGCTGCGGCGCGCCAGCCACTACCTGGTCCGGGTGCTCGATGGCGGCGAGACGCTCGCACGCCAGACCGGCCTGCTCGACGCCAGACGGCGCCCGATTCGCGGGCTGCCGAACCGGCTCACCACGGGCTCGAAGGAAGAGATCGCCGCCGTGTGGCGCGGAGCCTTCCTCGCCCACGGCTCGTTGACCGACCCGGGCCGTTCGGCGGCGCTGGAAGTCACCTGTCCCGGAAACGAATCCGCGATGGCCCTCGTCGGAGCCGCCGGCCGCCTCGGAGTCGTCGCCAAGGCCCGCGAGGTGCGCGGCGTGCACCGGGTCGTCATCCGTGACGGCGACGCCATCGGCACCATGCTCGTGCAGATGGGGGCGCAGGAGACCGTGCTCAACTGGGAGGCCCTCCGCCAGCGCCGCGAGGTGCGTGCCACCGCGAACCGGCTGGTCAACTTCGACGACGCGAATCTGCGTCGTTCCGCCCAGGCCGCCGTGGCGGCGTGCGCGCGCGTGCAGCGCGCCATGGAAATCCTCGGCGAGGAGATCCCGGAGCACCTCCGCTATGCGGGCGACCTGCGCCTCTCCTTCCGTGATTCCAGCCTCGACGAACTCGGCCACCACGCCGACCCGCCCATGACGAAGGACGCCGTCGCCGGCCGCATCCGTCGCCTGCTCGCCATGGCCGACAAGAAGGCCGCCGATCTGGGAATCCCGGGCACCGACGCGAACCTTCCGGCCGACCTCGACGACGTCTGACGCGCCCGGCGTTCAGCGTCCATCCACGATCGTCACAGCCACAGCGCATCCTGAGTAGACTGGCATGGTTGCTCACGAACTGGTGGCGGAGCATTTCGCGCCGACAACGACAGAGGAGATGCACATTGGCTGAATACACACTTCCGGCTCTCGCGTACGACTACTCGGCCCTGGCGCCGAGCATCAGCGGAACCATCATGGAACTCCATCACAGCAAGCACCACCAGGCATACGTGACCGGGGCCAACACCGCCCTGGCCCAGCTGGCCGAGGCTCGCGACACCGGCAATCTCACCTACGTGAACAAGCTCGAGAAGGACCTCGCGTTCAACCTCGGCGGCCACGTCAACCACTCGATCTTCTGGACCAACCTGTCGCCCGACGGCGGAGACAAGCCCACCGGCGACCTGGCCGGCGCGATCGACGACAACTTCGGTTCCTTCGACAAGTTCCAGGCCCATTTCGCGGCCACGGCACTCGGCGTCCAGGGGTCCGGATGGGCCGTTCTCGCCTGGGACTCGATCGGCCAGCGCCTGATCATCCAGCAGTTCTTCGACCAGCAGGCCAACTTCGCTGCCGGCACGATCCCGGTGCTGATGCTGGACGTCTGGGAGCACGCCTACTACCTCGACTACCGCAACGTTCGTGCCGACTACGTGAAGGCATTCTGGAACATCGTCAACTGGGCCAACGTCCAGGAGCGCTTCACCGTCGCACGTGAAAAGACCAACGGACTGCTGCTCCTCTCCTAGAGGAGCCGGGCCCCCGCGGGGGCCCGCAGCCCGTCCCGTTCACCCACCAAAACGCGCTTCGGCGCACAAGAATCAAGGAGACATACGTGTCTGTAAAGATTGGTATTAACGGATTTGGCCGCATCGGCCGTAATTATCTTCGCGCCGTCCTGGCCCAGGGCAGCGACATCGAAATCGTCGCCGTGAACGACCTCACCGAGGCCAAGACGCTGGCTCACCTTCTTAAATATGACTCCATCACCGGTCGCCTGCCCGCCACCGTCGAGGTCGACGGAGACACCATCCTCGTCAACGGCAAGCCGATTAAGGTCCTCGCCGAGCGCGACCCCGCCAACCTTCCCTGGGGCGCCCTGGGCGTCGACATCGTGATCGAGTCCACCGGACGCTTCACCAAGGCCGAGGATGCGCAGAAGCACATCACCGCCGGCGCCAAGAAGGTCATCGTCTCCGCTCCCGCCACCGGCGACGTTGCAACCGTCGTCATGGGCGTCAACGAGGCGGACTACGACCCGGCCAAGTTCGACATCATCTCCAACGCGTCGTGCACCACGAACTGCCTCGCGCCCCTCGCGAAGGTGTTCAACGACAACTTCGGCATCAAGCACGGCCTGATGACCACGATCCACGCGTACACGGCCGACCAGAACCTGCAGGACGGCCCGCACTCCGACCTGCGTCGCTCCCGCGCCGCCGCCCTGAACATCATCCCGACCTCGACCGGCGCCGCCAAGGCCCTCGGTCTGGTTCTGCCTGAGCTCAAGGGCAAGCTCGACGGTTTCGCGCTGCGCGTTCCGGTTCCCACCGGTTCCATCACCGACCTCACCGTCGTTGCCGAGCGCCCCGTCACCGTCGAAGCCATCAAGGCTGCGTACAAGGCTGCCGCCGAGGGCCCCCTCAAGGGCATCCTGATGTACACGGAAGACGAAATCGTCTCCAGCGACATCGTCACCGACCCGCACTCCTCGATCTTCGACGCCGGCCTGCTGCGCGTCATCGGCGACCAGGTCAAGCTGTCCGCATGGTACGACAACGAGTGGGGTTACTCCAACCGTATGGTTGACCTCACCGCCCTCGTCGCCAAGAGCCTCTAACGGAGTCCGCAGTGACGCTGCGTACTATCGATTCGCTGGGGCAGCTCGGCGGAAAGCGCGTCATCGTCCGATGTGACCTGAATGTGCCGTTGCAAGACGGTCAGATCACGGATGACGGCCGCGTGCGGGCATCCCTGCCCACCATCAAGGCGCTCATCGAACAGGGTGCACGAGTCGTGATCGTCTCCCACCTCGGACGTCCGAAGGGTGCCCCGGAAGCCAAGTACAGCCTGGCCCCCGTCGCCGTCCGTCTCGGTGAGCTCCTGGGCGCGGACGTGGCCTTCGCCACGGACACGGTCGGCGCGTCGGCTCAGGCTGCCGTCGCCGCACTCGCCGACGGTGAGGTGGTCGTTCTCGAGAACCTCCGCTTCAACGCGGGGGAGACCGCCAAGGATGACGCCGAGCGCGGCGCCTTCGCCACGGAGCTTTCCGCTCTGGGTGATGTGCTCGTCTCGGACGGCTTCGGCGTCGTTCACCGCAAGCAGGCCAGTGTGTTCGACCTCGCCGGGATCGTTCCCAGCGCGGCCGGACTCCTGATCGCCGCTGAGCTCGAAGTTCTGGACCGCCTCACCGAGAAGCCGGAAGCACCGTACACGGTGGTTCTGGGCGGCTCGAAGGTGTCCGACAAGCTCGGCGTCATCGGCCACCTGCTGCCCCGTGTGAACTCGCTGCTCATCGGCGGCGGTATGGCGTACACCTTCCTCGCCGCTCAGGGCCACAAGGTGGGCGCCAGCCTGCTGGAAACCGACCAGATCGAGACCGTCCGCGGTTACCTTCTGGAAGCGGAACGCCTCGGCGTGAAGATCGTGTTGCCGACGGATATCGTCGTCGCCTCCAAATTCGGGGCCGACGCCGAGCTGGCGGTCACCCCGGCCGACGCGATCGAGGACACCCCGTTCGGTGCCTCCGGTCTCGGCCTGGACATCGGACCGGAATCGGGTGCGGCATTCGCCGACATCATCCGGTCGTCGAAGACGGTCTTCTGGAACGGCCCGATGGGCGTGTTCGAGCTGGCACCGTTCGCGGAGGGCACCCGTGCGGTGGCCGGCGCGCTGACCGAGGTCGACGGCCTGAGTGTCGTCGGTGGTGGAGATTCGGCCGCGGCCGTCCGCATCCTCGGTTTCACCGATGACCAGTTCGGTCACATTTCTACCGGCGGCGGCGCCAGCCTCGAGTTCCTCGAGGGTAAGCGCCTGCCAGGACTGGAGGTCCTCGGATGGCAGTAAACGAACACCCACGGCGTACTCCGCTGATTGCCGGCAACTGGAAGATGAACCTGGACCACCTCCAGGCCATCGCGTTCGTCCAGAAGCTCGCCTGGAATCTCAAGGATGCGAAGCACGATGTCGCAGCGGTCGAGGTTGCGGTGTTCCCACCGTTCACCGACCTCCGCTCCGTCCAGACGCTCGTCTCCGCGGACAAGCTCCCGATCGCTTTCGGCGGCCAGGACGTGTCCGCTCAGGATTCAGGCGCGTACACCGGCGAGATCTCCGGCGCGTTCCTCGCGCAGCTCGAATGCAAGTACGTGTTGATCGGTCACTCCGAGCGACGCACACTGCACGCAGAGACTGACGAGATTGTCGCGGCGAAGGTCACCGCGGCGCTCAAGCACAACCTGGTTCCGATCATCTGCGTCGGCGAGACCGCCGCGGACCTGGAACTGCACGGCCCGAGCGCCGTGCCGGTTGCCCAGCTGCGCACGGCCCTGTCCGGTGTGACCAACGCGGCCGACTTCGTCGTCGCCTACGAGCCCGTATGGGCGATCGGCTCCGGCCAGGCGGCAACGCCTGAGCAGGCCGAGCAGGTGGCGGCGCAGCTGCGTCTCGTGTTGAAGGAAACGCTGGGCCAGGATGTGGCCGACAAGACCCGCATCCTGTACGGCGGTTCCGTGAAGGGTTCGAACATCGCGGGCTTCATGCGCGAGCCGAACGTGGACGGCGCCCTTGTCGGCGGCGCCAGCTTGGATATCGACGAATTCTCGAGCATCGTCCGGTTCCAGCAGCACGTCGGCCTGTAACAACTGCTCCACCCCGCTGCCTCTCGTCGGCAGCAGACCACGAGTCAGCCCATCGCCCCCAACCGGGGGTCGGTGGGCTGGTTCGTCAGTCAGGCTATGATTATCACTGATCTTGATGGGTTTATTGTGCCCATCGCACTGTGAAAGGTTTCGCGTGGAGATTCTCCAGGTTGTGTTGCAGGTGTTGCTCGGAATTACGAGTCTCCTGTTGACCATGCTCATTTTGCTTCACAAGGGGCGTGGTGGTGGTCTGTCCGACATGTTCGGCGGAGGTGTGACGTCCAACCTCGGCGCGTCCGGGGTTGCCGAGCGCAATCTCAATCGGATCACCGTTATCCTGGGGCTGCTCTGGATCACCTGCATCGTGATCCTGGGGCTCATCACCAAGTTCGACACGGGGCTTTAGCCTCCCGTTTCACAGGTTCGACGAGCTTCGGCTCAACCGGTCAATCGGCTTCAACGCCCTTTTCAAGCGGAGGAACAAAATGGCATCTGGTGGCAGCGCAATCAGAGGATCCCGGGTCGGGGCCGGCCCCATGGGCGAGCAGGACCGCGGTTTTCACGCGGACCGCATCAAGGTGTCCTACTGGGACGCTCTCGGCAACGAGACCGTGCGTTACTTCGCGGCGAACCTCCCTGACGAGGAGATCCCGGCAACGATCGATTGCCCGTCGTCCGGACTCCCGGCCGGCCGCGATAAGGCGAATCCGCCGTCGGTCGTCAAGCTTGAGCCGTACAAGACGCACCTTGCCTATGTGAAGGAACGTCGCACCGAGGCAGAGGCAGAGTCACTTCTCGAGGAGGCGCTGCAGCAGCTGCGCGTGCGCCGAGGCAAACTGACCGCGACGAACTGACGCTCTTCGCTCACGCTCTTCGTGAACCGCGAAAGGCCCCGACTTCGGTCGGGGCCTTTCGCGGTTCACGGGTTTGCGGGGGGAACGGTGTTCGCGCTAGAACGTCGACGCGGTGAGGTTCTCGGGGACTTCCGCGGCGGCCTCCCGGTCGACGAAGAAGTTCGTGTACCGTCGGCCCTTGATGCCCGCCACGGGCACCTCGTCGCGGCTTGCGCCTGCCAGGGCGAGACCGAGTGCCGACGCCTTGTCCGGGCCGGCCAGCACCATCCACACGCACCGGGAGGAGTTCAGGGCCGGACGGCTGAGGCTGAGCCGCTCGGACGGGGCCTTGGGAGAATTGCGCACGGCGAGAACGCTCTTGCTGTGTTCGCGGATGCCGGGCTGGTGCGGGAACAGGGAGGCGACGTGACCGTCCGGGCCCACGCCGAGGAAGGTGATGTCGAAGCGCGGCAGGTCGGTCCCGTCGATCGAGGAGGACTCGAGCTGGACGGCGTAGTTCTCTGCGGCAGCGTCGAGGTCGACGCCCTCGTCGGAGGCGGCGAACGGGTGGATGTTGGCTTCCGGGATCCGGATGTGGTCGAGCAGTGCCGCGCGGGCCTGGAGTTCGTTGCGTTCGGGGTTGTTCTTCGGAACCCAGCGCTCGTCCCCCCACCAGAATGTGACCTGGTTCCAGTCGATGGTGTCGCGGGCCGCGGAGGTGTTGACAGCCTGCAGGACCTCCATGGCGACGGTGCCACCGGCCAGGACAACATTGACCTCACCCTGTTCGTGCAGGAGATCTACGGTCGTTGTGATGAAACGGGCCGCCACCGAGGCAGCCAGGGCCGCCCGATCGGGGTGCACGAGTACGCGTCGTTCGTTGGTCACGGTCGTCCTTCGTCTTGTTCTGCGACCACATCGTCAAGGTGCGGTAGGCCGCGCGTGATGACCTCACCATACAGCTCATCGGGGTCGAGCCGGCGCAGTTCGTCGCTGAGGCAGTCGCGCAGGCTCCGTCGCTTGAGGGTGAGATCCTGCACGGGCTGGCCGGGTTGGGTCAGTCTGGCGACGTCGGGAACGTCCCGCTCGAGCGAGATGAGCCCGGCGGAGCGCGTGAGGTGCACACTCCGGATGCCGTGGGACAGCGGGCCCGTGGTGAACGCGTAGTCGACGGGGATCTGCAGCTGCAGGGCGAGCCAGGCGGCGAGCAGAGTCGTCGACGGCGAGTCCGCGGCGCCGGACACCTGCACCGCGGTCACGGGCAGGTAGGGCGGCTGGTCGAGGACCGCCGCGAGCTGGGCGCGCCACAGGGTGAGGCGGGTCCAGGCGAAGTCCGTATCGCCGGGACGGTACGAGCTGCACAGGTGGTGCAGTGCGGCCTGGGGGTCAGGCTGCGCGGAGGCATCCGTGATGCGTCGGTGGGCGATGCGCCCGAGGGGAGAATCCGCGGGCACGGCCGGCGCCACACCGGGCCACCAGGCCACGACGGGGGCGTCGGGCAGGAGCAGACCCGTGACGAGGCTTTCCGGGTCGCTGGCGGCCTCGCCGTAGGCGCGCAGCACGATGACCTCGCTGGCGCCCGCGTCGCCGCCGACGCGGATTTCCGCGTCAACCCGGGGGGCGAGCGGGGAGGCCGTGGCGTCCTGGTCCATCGTCGACAGCACGATCACGCGCATGGGGTGTTCGCGGGATGCGTCGTTCGCGGCCTCGATGGCCTCTTCCTCGCGGCCCATGGTGGACGCGATGATCAGCGTCAGCACCCGGCCGAGGGCCACGGCACCGCCTTCCTCACGGATGCGCACCAGGGCCTTCGAGATCTTGGAGGTGGTGGTGTTGGGCAGATCGACGATCATGGGCGTCTCCAGTGTCGGCCATCGCGGGACAGCAGTTCATCGGCTGAGGCAGGACCCCAGGTTCCCGGACGGTATTGCTCCGGCTGGCCCTGCTTCGCCCAGAACTCCTCGATCGGATCGAGGATCTTCCAGGACAGTTCGACCTCTTCGTGCCGTGGAAAGAGAGGCGGATCGCCCAGGAGCACGTCGAGAATCAGCCGCTCGTAGGCTTCCGGGCTGGCCTCGGTGAACGCGTGGCCGTAACCGAAGTCCATCGTCACGTCGCGCACCTGCATACCGGCGCCGGGAACTTTGGAGCCGAACCGGATGGTGACACCCTCGTCGGGCTGAACCCGGATGACCAGGGCATTCTCGCCCAGCGGTGTGGAGTTCCCCTTGCCGAAGAGATGCTGCGGTGCTCGTTTGAAGACCACTGCGATCTCGGTGACCCGGCGGCCCAGCCGCTTGCCCGCACGCAGGTAGAACGGCACGCCCGACCAGCGGCGGTTCTCGATGGTCAGCCGCAGCGCGGCGTACGTTTCGGTGAGGGATTCGGGGTCCATCCCGTCCTCGTCCAGGAAACCCCGGACCTTCTCGCCGCCCTGCCAGCCACCGGCGTACTGGCCGCGGGCCGTGCCGGTTGCCAGGTCATCGGGAAGCCGAATGGAGGCGAGGACCTTCTCCTTCTCCGTCCGCAAGTCGGACGCGTCGAAGGAGATGGGTTCCTCCATGGCGGTCAATGCCAGCAGCTGCAGCAGGTGGTTCTGGATGACGTCCCTGGCGGCGCCGATGCCGTCGTAGTAGCCCGCCCGTCCGCCCACGCCGATGTCCTCGGCCATGGTGATCTGCACGTGGTCGACGTAGTTGGCGTTCCAGATCGGTTCGTAGAGCTGGTTCGCGAACCGGAGGGCCAGGATGTTCTGAACCGTCTCCTTGCCGAGGTAGTGGTCGATGCGGAAGACCGAGTCGGGCGGGAAGACCGACTCGACCACGGCGTTCAAGTCGCGCGCGGTCTGCAGGTCACTGCCGAACGGTTTCTCGATCACGACCCGGCGCCACTGCCCGTCCGTCTGCTCGGCCAGGCCGGAGCGGCGGAGCTGCTCCGTGACCTGCGGGAACGCTTTCGGCGGGATGGACAGGTAGAACGCATGGTTGCCCATCGTCCCGCGCGCCCGGTCCAGCTGCGCGATGGTGTCCTTGAGCAGCTGGAACGACGCGGCGTCGTCGAACGACCCCTGCACGAAACGGATGCCTTCAGCCAGCTGGGCCCAGACGTCCTCGTTGAACTCGGTGCGCGCGTACTCCTTGACGGAGTCGTGCACGACCGCCATGAAGTCCTCGTTGGTCCAGTCGCGGCGGGCGAATCCGACGAGCGCGAAACCCGGCGGAAGAAGACCGCGGTTGGCGAGGTCATAGACGGCCGGCATGAGTTTCTTCCGCGACAGGTCACCGGTGACGCCGAAGATCACGAGGCTGCTGGGCCCCGCGATGCGATTCAGACGGTAGTCGTTCGGTGAACGCAGTGGATTGAACTCCGGGGTGATTTCCACCGGGGACATGCAGCTCCTTCGAAGTGTGACGGTCGAACACGGACGGGTCGGGCGCCGGCTCTCGGCCGGCGCCCGACGGGTCAGCGCAGTGCGTCGAACAGGGTGGTGATGTTCTTCGCGGGGTCGGTCAGCGTCAGCGTCAGCACCGGGCGACCGTGGTCCGCGAGCACGCTGGCGTCACCGCTGGCCTGGGCCTGGATGAGTTCGCCGAACGTGAACGGGCGGTCCGGGATGTCCAGGTCGACGGCCGGGGTGGTGAGGATCTGCAGAAACACCCCGGTGGTCGGTCCGCCCTTGTGTAGCTGGCCGGTGGAGTGCAGGAACCGGGGTCCCCAGCCGAACGTGACCGGGCGCTTGGCCAGTGCAGCCAGCAGGTCGCGGATTTCGGCGAGCTGCGGCAGCGCCAGCCGGTTGACGTAGGCCTGTACGGAGAGGTAGCCGTCCGGACCGAGTTCCTCGATCAGGGCGTCGACGGCCGACGCGAGGTCGCTCGCGGCGCCGATCACGTGCGCCGTTCCGCGGATCTCGATGCCGTCCGAAATGAAGGCCGCCGGCGCGGGCTCGGGGCTCGTGTTGAGGAGCGCCCTGGTGGCGTTCTTGGCGGCCTCGACATCAGGCTGGTCGAACGGGTTGATGCCGAGCAGGCGGCCGGCGACGGCCGTGGCATACTCCCAGACGAGGAACTGCGCGCCGAGGGTGCCGCTGACCCGGATCTCGTCCCGTCCGTCGTTGTCCGTGAACACGTGCAGGCCGGCGTCGGCGACCAGGCGCACAACCTGCAGGTCCGGCAGGTTCAGCGACAGCTCGGGGGCCTCCCGGTCGAGCACGACGGGAAGGATGCCGACGCCCTGCTTGCCGGTCGACTCGGCGATGAGCTGCTCGGCCCAGTCGGCGAACCCCACGATGTGGGTACCGTCCTCGACGATCGCGAGCTTGTCGCGGCGCGGGGTGGTCGCGGCGATGGCCGCACCCAGGATGAGTCCCGGGTTCTCGGGGCGGTCAATGGCGAGGGAGAGCGAAATGGCCTCGGCCTCGTCGAGCAGCTCGGCGATGTCCACGCCGGCGAGACCGGACGGAACGAGTCCGAACGCGGTCAGCACCGAGAAACGTCCACCGACCGTGGGATCCGCGTTGAAGACGCGGTAGCCCACGGAGCGGGCGTCGGCGTCGAGCGGGGAGCCGGGGTCGGTGACGATGATGATGCGCTCGACCGGGTCGATCCCGGCCTCACGGAAGGCGCGTTCGAAGACGCGCCGCTGGCTGTCGGTCTCGGCCGTCGATCCGGACTTCGACGACACGACGAGCGCGGTGGAGGCCAGATTCTGGCCGAGGGCCGAGAGGACCTGGCCGGGGTCGGTCGAATCGAGCACGGTGAGCGGCACACCCGAGGTGCGGGTGATGACCTCGGGGGCCAGCGAGGAGCCGCCCATTCCGGCGAGGGCGATGCGGGTGACACCGGCAGCCCGCAGTGAGTCGCGCAGGGCGAGGATCTCCGGAATCAGCGGGCGGGAATCTGCGACTGACTCGGTCCAGCCGAGTCGCTTCGCGGCTTCGGCCTCGGCGTCCGGGCCCCAGAGGGCCGGGTCGAGTGCGGTGATTCCGGATGCGACGAGGTCGGCAACCAGGGTCGGGACGGTGGTGCGCACGGCGTCGGCGGCAGCGCCGCTGACGGAGATGCGGAAGCTCACAGTGCTGCGCCGGTCGCGGTCGTCCTGGCGGAGTCGAGGGCGGCGGTCACGGTGTCCAGGAGCTCGTTCCACGAGATGATGAACTTGGCGACGCCTTCGGCCTCGAGAACCTGGGTGACGTCGTTGTAGGAGACACCCTCGTCGGCCAGGGCGTCGAGGACCCGGTTGGCTTCGTCGTACGCTCCGCTGACGGAGTTCGCGGGAATGACGCCGTGGTCGAGTGTGGCCTCGAGGGTCTTCTCCGGCATGGTGTTGACGACCTCGGGCGCAACCAGGTTGGTCACGTAGAGGGTGTCGGGGAGGGCGGGGTCCTTGACGCCGGTGGAGGCCCAGAGGGGACGTTGCTTGTTGGCGCCGGCACTGATCAGACCGAGGGAGCGCTCCGTGGAGAAGGCTTCCTCGTAGACCTGGTAGGCGAGCTGGGCATTGGCGACGCCGGCCTTGCTCTTGAGCGAGAGCGCGGTATCCGTCCCGATGACCTCGAGGCGGCCGTTGATCTCGGTGTCGACCCGCGACACGAAGAACGACGCGACGGAGTGGATCGTGCTGAGGTCGATGCCGGCGGCCTTGGCCTTCTCCAGACCGGACAGGTACGCGTTGATGACCTGGCGGTGACGCTCGAGGCTGAAGATCAGGGTGACGTTGACGCTGATGCCGAGGGCGATCGTCGCGGTAATCGCTTCGAGGCCTTCCACCGTTGCGGGGATCTTAATCATGGCGTTGGGCCGATTGACCTTCGCCCACAGTTCCTGGGCCTGCGTGACCGTGCCGGCCGCGTCGTGGGCCAGTCCGGGCTCGACCTCGATCGAGACGCGCCCGTCGACGCCGTGGGTGCGATCGTAGACCGGACGGAAAATATCGCAGGCCGCGGTCACATCGTCGGTGGTGATCTCGAACACGGCGTCGTGCACGCTGGTGCCGGCGGCGGCCAGAGCCGAAACCTGCTCGGCGTACGCCTCACCCTTGCTCAGGGCGCCGGCGAAGATCGTCGGGTTGGTGGTCACGCCGACGACGTTCTTCGTGTCGATCAGGTTTGCCAGGCCGCCGGAAGCGATGCGCTCCCGGGACAGGTCGTCCAGCCAGATGCTGACGCCGGCTAGTGACAGCTCGGCGAGGGGAGTGTTCTCAGTCATGTTTCGTATCTCCTTTAAAATGCAGGGTGTTCAGGTGTGTGGTGTCGCCGTGCGGCAGGCTCAGTGCGCGGCGAGGGATTCCTTGGCGGCGGCCACGACGGCATCCGTCGTGATGCCGAATTCACGGAACAGGGTCTTGTAGTCGGCCGACGCACCGAAGTGCTCGATCGAGACGCTGCGGCCGCGGTCGCCGACGAATCTGTCCCAGGTCAACGCGATTCCCGCCTCGACCGATACCCGGGCGGTGATCGATGCCGGCAGCACGGCCTCGCGGTACTCGGCGCTCTGCTCCCGGAACCACTCGAGGCTGGGGGCGGAGACGACGCGCGCGCTGATGCCCTCGGCCTGGAGCTGCTCGCGGGCCGCCAGGGCCAGCTGCACCTCGGAGCCGGTGCCGATCAGGATCACGTCGGGGGTTCCGCCCTGTGCCTCGGCGAGCACGTAGGCGCCCTTCGCCACGTTCTGGGCGGATGCGAGCACGTCGCCGGTGGCGTCGCCCTCGCCGCGCTCGAACACGGGAATGTTCTGGCGGGTCAGCACGATGCCGGCCGGTCCCTGGCGGCGCTCGAGGATGGTCTTCCATGCCCAGGACACCTCGTTGGCGTCGCCGGGGCGCACCACGTCGAGTCCGGGGATGGCGCGCAGGGTCGCAAGCTGCTCGATCGGCTGGTGGGTGGGGCCGTCCTCGCCCAGGGCGACGGAGTCATGGGTCCAGACGAAAATCGACGGGGCCTTCATCAGCGCGGCCAGACGGATGGCCGGACGCATGTAGTCGCTGAAGATCAGGAAGGTGCCACCGAAGGGGCGCGTGTTCCCGTGCAGCACGATTCCGTTGAGGATGGCGGCCATGGCGTGTTCGCGGATGCCGAAGTGCAGCACGCGGCCGTACGGGTTGCCGGTCCACTCGCCGGTGGAGTGCTCGCTCGGGATGAACGAGGCCGCACCATTGATGGTGGTGTTGTTGGATTCGGCGAGGTCGGCGGAGCCGCCCCAAAGTTCGGGGATGACGGCGCCGAGGGCGGTCAGGACCTTGCCGGACGCGGCCCGGGTCGACACCTCGGTTCCGGCGGGGAAGACGGGGAGGGCAGCGTCGACGCCGTCGGGCAGGTCGCCGGAGAGCACCCGGTCGAGCAGGTGCTTGCGCTCGGGGTTGGCGGTCGCCCAGGCGTCGAACGCGGTGGTCCACGCGGCGTGGGCGATGGCGCCGCGGTCCACGGCCCGTCGGGTGTGGGCGATGACCTCGTCGGTGACCTCGAAGGACTGCGCGGGGTCGAAGCCGAGGACCGTCTTGACGGCGGCCAACTCCTCGGCGCCGAGCGCCGATCCGTGGATCTTGCCGGTGTTCTGCTTCTTCGGGCTGGGCCAGCCGATGATGGTCTTCAGGATGATCAGCGACGGCTTGTCGGTGACGGACTGGGCCGCCTCGATCGCGTCGTTGAGCGCGGCGACGTCTTCGACGTATTCGCCGGTCTTCTTCCAGTCCACCGTCTGCACGTGCCAGTCGTAGGCCGCATAGCGGGCCGCGACGTCCTCGGTGAAGGCGATGTTGGTGTCGTCCTCGATGGAGATCTGGTTGCTGTCGTAGATCGCGATCAGGTTGCCGAGCTGCTGGTGGCCGGCGAGGGAGGAGGCCTCGCTTGTGATGCCTTCCTGCAGGTCGCCGTCGCCGGCGATCACGTAGACGAAGTGATCGAACGGGCTCGTGCCGACCGACGCATCCGGGTCGAACATGCCCCGCTCGAAACGGGAGGCGTAGGCGAAGCCGACGGCGGAGGCCAGACCCTGGCCGAGGGGACCGGTCGTGATCTCGACCCCGTCGGTGTGGCCGTATTCCGGGTGCCCGGGGGTCTTGGAACCCCAGGTGCGCAGCGCCTTCAGGTCGTCGAGCTCGAGGCCGTAGCCACCGAGGTACAACTGAACGTACTGGGTGAGCGAGCTGTGGCCGACCGAGAGAATGAAACGGTCACGACCGATCCACTCATTGTCGGACGGGTCACGACGCATCACCTTCTGGAACAGAAGGTAGGCCGCGGGAGCAAGGCTCATGGCGGTACCCGGGTGCCCGTTCCCGACCTTCTCCACGGCATCGGCCGCGAGGAGGCGTGCGGTGTCGACCGCCTTGCTGTCAATCGAATCCCACTGCAGTGCTGCCACTTGGTATTGACCCTTCTGAAGGGGAGAAGGTTGCTGAGAACCCGCACCCGCTGTTGTGCGCGCCCGAGGACATCAGCGTCATCACGGTGTCGCAGCAGATGCCCGGTTCCGGTGGATCATGCCTGCATGCACCGAGATTGGCGAGCATGTCCCAGTATAGGCAACGTCGGTTCGGACCCCGTGATGCGTTCTCGCGCAGCGAAGAGCTCCCGGTGGTCACCGCTCCCGGGTATTCGCTACCGTCGACCGACCAGGTTCGGGTTGGTGGCTCGGGGGGACACCCGCGCATCGACCGGCGTGCTGAGGTTCAGGATCAGCGCGGTCATCACGGCGACGAGCACGCAGGACAGCACCATGTGGATGCCGACCAGCCCGGCCGGGAGACCCGTGTTCGACTGGATCAGGCCAACGCCGACCTGCATGGCCTCGACGAGCAGTAGCAGCAGGGCCCAGCCCTGCGTCGGCAGAGCCCGTGAGAAGGCCGCGATCAGGAGCACCAGGGTGAGGGCAACGGTGGCGTAGGCGGGCCAACTGTGCACGTGCTGCAGGATTTCAGGGTCAAGTCCCGTGCGTGGAGCATCCGCGTCGCCGGCGTGGGGACCCGAGCCGGTGGTGAGGATACCGACCAGAATCGTGACAAACACGACCCCGCTCGTGACATACGCCAGAACCCGGTACCAGACCGGTACGGCGAGGGTGCGTTGCACCCGGCCGGTGTAGACCCGGTGCACGAAGACGGTGCACAGCGAGACCAGGATCACCGAGATCACGAAGTGGAAGCCGACCACGTAGGGGTTCAGCTGCGCGAGAACACTGATGCCGCCGATGACGGCCTGAGCGGGGATACCCAGCCCCGCCAGCAGTGCAATCCAGAACAGGTCCGGGCGCTCCTTGCGGAGGCGCACCACGGCGAGGAACGCCGCGATGGCGATCAGGCCGAGGGCAACCCCGAGCATGCGATTACCGAATTCGATGACGCCGTGGATGCCCATCTCGGGTGTGTTCACGACGGAATCGGCGGTGCACTTGGGCCAGGTGGGACAGCCGAGGCCCGAGCTGGTCAGGCGCACCAGGCCTCCCGTCCCGACCAGAAGTATCTGGGCTGCGAGGTAGACCCACGCGATCACCCGCACGCGCCTGTCGATCCTCGTCGGCAACCACGCCGCAATTCGATTCACCGGTTCTTCTTCCTCTTCGATGACCCACATGTGAAAACGCCGGACCGCACTCCTGAACCCGTCGTCAGCCTGTAGAATTAGGTGTTTCATGGGCGGGAACACAGCGGTTGAGATAATCGCGGCGCATCACCCCCGTCGTCCTTAAACATCTTAGGTACGCAACGTAGCCGCCCACACAACCCGCTCCTCGACCGGGTCTCCACTGGAGGCCGCTCGGGGGATGACCGGACTAATATCCGGGTTGTCGTGGATGGGAGAAGAGGTATATATGTCTGACGTCCTGCTTGACCGTCCCGAACTTGCGGGGTTGGGTGTGTACGAGTTCGGTTGGTCGGATCCCGACGCCGCGGGCGCATCCGCTCGCCGTGGGATTTCGCCGCAGGTGGTGACT
>NZ_SOGN01000019.1 GCF_004403395.1 Cryobacterium cheniae | reverse complement strand
GCCCGCCCCGCCAGGGCCCGCCCCGCCGGGACCCGCCCCGCCAGGGCCCACCGGCGCCGCGGGCACCACCAGCAGGCGGTCCCGGGAATCCAGCGCGAACCGGCCGAGCGGGGCGAGCCGGCGGCGGCCGTCACGGCGCTCGAGGTGCAGCACGAGCCCGATGGCGCTCACCGCCTGCCGGGCCACCGCTTCCGGGCTCAGTCCGGCGAGGGCGCCGAGGGCTTCGAGCCGGGCCGGCACGTCCTGCAGGGAGTTCGCGTGCAGGGTGCCGGCGCCGCCGTCGTGGCCGGTGTTGAGGGCGGCCAGCAGCTCCCGGATCTCGGCACCGCGGCATTCGCCGAGCACGAGCCGGTCGGGGCGCATCCGTAAGGCCTCGCGCAGGAGACTCTCCAGGCCGATCCGGCCGGCCCCCTCGAGGTTCGGCTGCCGGGCCTCGAGGGCCACGACATGCGGGTGGTCGATGCGCAGTTCGGCGACGTCTTCGATGGCCACGATGCGCTCCCCCGGTGGCGCCTGGCCGAGCAGCGCGGCCAGGAGGGTGGTCTTGCCGCTGCCGGCCGCGCCCGTGATGAGCAGATTCTCGCGCCCGGTCACGGCCGCGCGCAGCCGGTCGGCGACGGCGACGGATGTCTCCCCCACCCCGAACAGACCCCCCGCGGCCAGCGCGGCGAGGCTCAGCCGCTCGGCGCGAGGCAGCCGGATGGACAGCAGCGTGCCCGTGCTCGACGCCGGCGGCAGCACCGCATGCACCCGGATTCCGTCGGAGAGTCGCACGTCGACGCAGGGGCTGGCCTCGTCGATGTGGCGCCCGCCGAGGGCGATCAGGCGCACCGCCAGCTCACGCACGGCCGGTTCGGGGCAGCTCCAGCTCGGGTCCTGCAGCAGGCCGCGGCCGGCATCGACCCACAGCCCGGCCGCGCCGTTGACGAACAGGTCGGTGACCTCACCGTCGCCGGCGAACTCGGCCAGCGGGCCGAGCCCGGACACGTCGAGGGGCCGGACCGGCGGGAGCGCACCCGGCGGCGGCGCATCCGTGCGGGGCTCGGCAGCAGCATCCGGGCCCGGAGCGGACGCAGCCCGGCCGTACGACGGGACGGCGACGAAGGGCTCGGGCATGCCCCGACGTTAGATCGACGGGGCGAGCGCGACCGCCGCCGGCAAGGGATCGAGAAGAACTCCGGCCGACCGGCGGCTGGGGAGGACCGGGCGAACCACCGGCGACACCACGGGACAAACCACTGGGCGAAACCACCGGGCGAAACCACCGGTTAAAAAAGGGGGGCGGCACCTATTGGGGGGAACAGGTGCCGCCTCGGCAGCACGTCGATTGGGGGGAATCGAACGCACCGCTGGTCTGAACTTTCGTTCGGACGTGTCCAAATGTACAAGGGGAATTACAGATGCGCAAGTCCCCGATGTCCTCATAAATGAGGACACAGAACCGCTGCGCCTGATGAGACCAGAAATGGGGGTACGAACACGCCGCAATTTCCCGCAACGTGAGGGCCGGATGTCGCCGTGTATGGTTCAGGAGGGGGCCAGGTTCACGCGCCCAACACACGCAGCGCATCGCAAAGGAGCGACATCCGTATGAGCGTCAAGATCGATAACCTTCTCCACGAATCCCGCAGATTCCCGCCGACGCCGGAGTTCGCCGCACAATCCATCGCCAAGGCGGAGCTCTACCAGGACGCCGCAGACGACCGCCTGAAATTCTGGGCTGATCAGGCCCGTGACCTTCTGCACTGGCACAAGCCGTTCACGAAAACGCTGGACTGGACGAACCCGCCGTTCGCGAAGTGGTTCGAAGACGGCGAATTGAACGTGGCCTGGAACTGCCTCGACCGGCACGTGCTCGCCGGCAACGGCGACCGGGTCGCGCTGCATTTCGAGGGTGAGCCGGGCGACTCCCGCGACATCACGTATGCCGAGCTCACGGCCGAAGTGAAACGTGCTGCAAATGTGCTGACAAAACTCGGCGTCAACGCCGGGGACCGCGTCGCGATCTACCTGCCGATGATCCCGGAAGCGGTGATCTCGATGCTCGCCGTGGCCCGCATCGGCGCCGTGCACTCGGTCATCTTCGGCGGTTTCAGCGCCGAGAGCCTCCGTTCGCGCATCGACGACGCCAGCGCCGTGCTCGTGATCACCGCCGACGGCGGCTACCGCAAGGGCAAGGCCTCCGCGCTCAAGCCCGCCGTCGACGCGGCCCTCGAGGGCGGCGACTCCACCGTGCGCAACGTGCTCGTGGTCAAGCGCACCGACGGCTTCGTGGAGTGGTTCGACCGCGACCTGTGGTGGCACGACGAGCTCGCCTCGGTTGACGCCGAGCACGAGGCGCTGGGTTTCCCGGCCGAGAACCCGCTGTTCATCCTCTACACGTCCGGCACCACCGGCAAGCCCAAGGGCATCCTGCACACCACCGGCGGTTACCTCACCCAGGTGGCCTTCACCCACAAGAACGTGTTCGACCTGCACCCCGAGACGGATGTCTACTGGTGCACCGCCGACGTCGGCTGGATCACCGGCCACAGCTACGTGGTCTACGGCCCGCTCGCCAACGGCGCCACCCAGGTGCTCTTCGAGGGAACCCCGGACACCCCGCACCCCGGCCGGTGGTGGGAGATCGTCGAGAAGTACAAGGTGAGCATCCTGTACACGGCGCCCACGGCCATCCGTACCTTCATGAAGCTGGGTCGCCAGATTCCGCAGGGCTTCGATCTGACCAGCCTGCGCCTGCTCGGTTCGGTGGGCGAGCCCATCAACCCGGAGGCGTGGATGTGGTACCGCGAGGTCATCGGCGGCAATGTCGCGCCGGTGGTCGACACATGGTGGCAGACCGAGACCGGGGCGATCATGATCTCCGCCCTGCCCGGTGTGACGACGACCAAGCCCGGTTCGGCGCAGAGCCCGATCCCCGGCGTCGTGATCGACGTGCTCGACGACGAGGGCAACCACGTGGGCCGGGACAACGGTGGCCTCCTCGTGGTGACCGAACCGTGGCCGTCGATGCTGCGCGGCATCTGGGGCGACCCGGAACGCTTCAAGGAGACGTACTGGGAGAAGTTCGGCTCGGAGAACCCTCGCTACTTCGCCGGTGACGGCGCCCGCCTCGACCGCGACGGCGAGATCTGGCTGCTCGGCCGGGTCGACGACGTGATGAACGTGTCGGGGCACCGCCTGTCGACGGCCGAGATCGAGTCGTCGCTGGTGGCGCACCCGATGACCGCCGAGGCGGCCGTGGTGGGCGCGCACGACGAGACGACCGGCCAGGCTGTGGTGGCGTTCGTCATCATCAAGTACAGCCACCTGGAGGAGTCCTCGCACGAGGACATCCAGGCCGTGCTGCGGGCGCACGTGTCCCAGCAGATCGGCGCCATCGCCCGGCCCCGCCAGATCTTCATCGTGAGCGAGCTGCCGAAGACCCGCTCGGGCAAGATCATCCGTCGTCTGCTGCAGGATGTCGCGGAGGGCCGCGAGGTCGGCGACACCACCACCCTGGCCGACACCTCGGTGATGACGGCGATCATGTCCACCCTGAAGTAGCGAGCGTCTAACCAATTCGACGGAGATTTTCGCGAAAACCGGCCCACAGCATCCGTTTAGGCCTGTTTAAGGGAAAATCTCCGTCGAATTCGTATGGGTCAGGCGAAGGAGACGATGAGCTCCAGCTCGACCGGCGAGTCCAACGGCAGCACGGCGACGCCGACGGCCGAGCGGGCGTGCACGCCCCGGTCGCCGAAGATCTCGCCGAGCACCTGGGAGGCACCGTTGACGACACCGGGCTGGCCGGTGAACGACGGGTCGGATGCGACGAAGCCGGTGACCTTGACGACCTGCGTGATGCGGTCGAGAGATCCGATCACGGCCTGGATGGCGGCGAGCGCGTTGAGCGCACACTGCCGGGCGTAGTCCTGGGCGTCGGCGGCCGGCACGAGACCGTGGCCGTCACCGACCTTGCCGGTGGCCGGCAAGGCGCCCGAGACCATCGGCAGCTGACCGCTGGTGAAGACCAGCGAGCCGGACACGACGGCCGGAACATACGTGGCCACCGGCGGCACGACGCTCGGCAGTTCGATGCCGAGCTCGGCCAGTCGGGCGTCGATCTGCGACACCGCTCAGGCTCCTGCGGTGGCGACGGGGCGCTTCAGGTAGGCGACGAGCCCACCCTCGGGTCCGGGAACGACCTGCACGAGCTCCCATCCCTCCGAGCCCCAATTGTTCAAAATGGCAGCTGTGTTGTGAATCATCAGCGGCGTCGTGAGGTACTCCCAGGCAGGCATAAGGCTCCGATTCAGGCGGTTTTCCAGATTTGTCACTTAGTCTCAGTGTATGTCTGCCAAAAATCGTACGGTTAGTGGAGTGCTCGGCGGCCTCCTCGGTTTCGTCGGGATGAGCGCCATTGCCGGTGTGCTCGTCGCCGCTGCCGTCACCCCCGCCCTGGCGCTCTCCGGCATGACGGCCACGAACACGATCAACATGTTCGAGAGCCTGCCCGACTACCTTGCGATCGACCAGCTGGCACAGAAGAGCAACATCTATGCCACCAACTCCGACGGCAGCACGGTTCTGCTGGCCTCGTTCTACGACCAGAACCGCGTCGAGGTCGGTTGGGACGCGATCAGCCCGTTCGTGAAGGATGCCTCGATCGCCGGCGAGGACCCCCGCTTCTACGAGCACGGCGGCATCGACCTCGAGGGCACCGTCAAGGGTGTGGTGAGCACCGTGGCCACCGGCGACGCGCGCGGTGGATCCTCGATCACCCAGCAGTACGTCAAGAACGTGCAGGTGCAGAAGTGCGAGGCCCTGGCCGACGAAGAGAAGCGCATGAGCTGCTACGACCTCGCCACGGAGACCACCCCGGACCGCAAGCTCAAGGAGATGCGCCTCGCCATCGGCGTGGAGAAGCAGTACGCGAAAGACGACATCCTCCGCCAGTACCTGAACATCACCGGCTTCGGCGGCACGGTCTACGGCATCGAGTCGGCCGCGAACTACTACTACAACACGACCGCCGCCAACCTGACGCTGGCCCAGGCGGCGAGCCTGGTGGCGATCGTGAACAACCCGGTCAAATTCCAGCTCGACGACCCGGAGAGCGAAACCAACGGTGTCGCCAACGGCTACGCCGCCAACAAGGAACGCCGCGACTACATCCTGGGCGAGATGCTCAAGTACGAGAAGATCACCCAGGCGGACCACGACGCCGCCGTCGCCACGGTGATCACGCCCACCATCACGGAGCCGAGCACCGGCTGTGCCACGGCCGGCGGCAGCGCCTACTTCTGTGACCTGGTCGTCAACACCCTTCAGAACGACCCCACCTTCGGCGACACCGCCGAAGCCCGCCTGGCCAACTTCCGTCGCGGCGGCTACGAGATCTACACCACGCTCGACCTCGACCTGCAGACCGCCGCCCAGAACACGATGCAGAAGCACGTGCCCAAGCAGTACGGGGATTGGGACGTGGGCGGCGTGATCACCAGTGTCGAGGTGGGCACCGGCCGCGTGCTGGCGATGACGCAGAACAAGGACTACAGCCAGGACCCGGCGGTGACCGAGAACAACGCCGACTACACCGGCATCAACTACAACACCAACGTCGACGAGGGTGGCTCGCTGGGGTTCCAGCCCGGCTCGACCTACAAGGTCTTCACGCTGGCCGAGTGGCTGAGCCAGGGGCACACGCTGAACGAGCGCGTCGATTCCCGCCGCAAGAGCGACTGGGGCGTCTTCAAGAACAGCTGTGAGGGCAACCAGAGCTTCGTCTTCGACCCGAAGAACGACGCGAACGAGCCCGGCGCCAACTACAGCGCACTGCAGTCGACGATCAACTCCATCAACACCGGCTTCATCGGCATGGCGAAGAAGCTGGACCTCTGCGGCATCGCGAAGATGGCCGAAGCCTTCGGAGTGGGCCGCGCCGACCTCGAGCCGCTCGACCAGGGACCCTCGGCCGTGCTGGGCACGAACGAGGTCGCCCCGCTGAGCATGGCGATCGCTTTCGCCGGTATCGCCAACAACGGCCTCAGCTGCAGCCCGATCGTGATCGACCGGATCGTCGGCGGCGACGGCACCGACATGACCCCGCCGCAGACCGAATGCACTCAGGCGATCAGCCCCGAGGTCGACGCCGGTATGACCTTCGCGATGCAGAAAGTCATGACCGAGGGAACGGCGCGGGCATCGAATGCCGCCACGTCCCCGAAGGTGCCGATGATCGGCAAGACCGGAACCACCGACGGCAACAAGGACACCTGGATGAGCGGTGCGAGCAGCAAGGTCGCCACCGTCGTCGGCGTCGTCAGCGTCACCGGCGACATCAACCAGCGTCTCGTGGATGACTGGGAGGGCGGCACGGCCGCCACCGCCCGTCACCGGATGTGGCCGGAAGTGATGAGCGTCGCGAACGCGAAGTACGGCGGAGACCCCTTCCCGGAGGCATCCAACAAGGTGTTGCAGGCCGTTCAGATTCCGATCCCCGACCTGCGCGGCAAGTCGATGAGCGACGCCACCGCCACGCTGACCGCGGCCGGCTTCGAAGTGGTCGACGGCGGCGCCACCGACTCCGAGATGCCCGCCGGCACCGTGGCCCGCACCGACCCGGCCGCCGGCACCGGCGCCAGCCGCGGCGCGACCGTCACCGTCTTCTCCAGCAACGGCGCGCTCCAGCCCGTGCCCGACGTGGTAGGCAAGACCGAGGCCGACGCCCGAGCCACCCTGCAGGGTTACAGCATCGACAAGAAGGAACAGGACGTCGCCGATCCGGCGCAGGTCGGCACGGTGCTCTCGATGACGCCGACTGCCGGGACCGGCGCCGCGGCGGGCAGCGTGGTCACGATCGTGGTCGCCAAGCTCGGCGCCGCGCCCGCTCCCCCGGCCGCCCCCGCGCCGAACAATAACGGCAACGGCGGGGGCAACGGATGACCCGCGCCGGCGCCGCAGGCAACTCCCTGGCCGTCAGTGCCGGGGTGGTAGCCGCGGCCGGGGTGGCCGCGTTCGCCTGGGGCTCCCTCGTGGAGCGCCGCATGTTCACCCTGCGCGAGGTTCCCGTCCCGGTGCTTGCACCGGGATCCGCCCCGATCAAGGTGCTGCACCTCTCTGACCTGCACATGGCGCCGTGGCAGCGCGACAAGCAGGAGTGGGTGCGCGCCCTGGCCGACCTCGAGCCCGACCTGATCGTGAACACCGGCGACAACCTCGGCCATCCCGACGGGATCTCCGGGATCGAGTACGCCCTGGAACCGTTCCGCGGCATCCCGGGCATCTTCGTCAACGGGTCGAATGACTATTACGGTCCGCAGCTGAAGAACCCGTTGCGGTACTTCCGCTCCCCGTCGACGCTCAAATCGGCGCTGCATGAGAAGCTCGACATCGACCACCTGCACCGCGTGTTCGCCGACCTCGGCTGGCTCGACCTCGACAATGCCGCGGCCGCCCTCGACATCAACGGCACCCACCTGGAGCTGTTCGGGGTGGACGACCCGCACATCGGGCTCGACCGCCTCGACCTGATCACCCGGGCCATCGACGACCTGCGCGCGAGCGACCCGTTGTCGGAGGAGTACTGGCCCGACCCCGAGGAGGC
This sequence comes from Cryobacterium cheniae, assembly GCF_004403395.1. Classification (GTDB taxonomy): domain Bacteria; phylum Actinomycetota; class Actinomycetes; order Actinomycetales; family Microbacteriaceae; genus Cryobacterium; species Cryobacterium cheniae. The sequence goes on along the minus strand of NZ_SOGN01000019.1, from coordinate 53,836 downwards.
GTCCCCGCCGCGGTCGACGCTCACCGTGGGTGTCGCCCACGCGCCGTATCAGCGGGTGCTGAACTCGTTCGTCAACCATGGCGCCCAGCTGATCCTGGCCGGGCACACGCACGGCGGGCAGGTGTGCGTTCCCCGGTACGGCGCCCTCGTCACCAACTGCGACATCCCGCGCAAACAGGTCAAGGGGCTCAGCCTCTGGGACTCCGGCCTGCACACGTCGTACCTGAACGTGTCCGCGGGGCTCGGCACGTCGATCTACGCGCCGGTGCGGTTCGCCTGCGCGCCGGAGGCGACCCTGCTGACGCTGACGGCGGCGTAGCCGAGGTCTCGACGGGTTGGCCCAGCGGATGGTCGTGGTGGGGCATCCGGGGGGTTATACTTGACAAGGCTTACGGGCCATCGGGGTATGGCGCAGCTTGGTAGCGCGCGTCGTTCGGGACGACGAGGTCGCAGGTTCAAATCCTGTTACCCCGACAGATATACAAGACCCCCACTCTGCGGAGTGGGGGTTTTGTGTTGGGTGCGGCCGAGCCCGCGCAGCCAGAAGCGCGAGAGGATCATCTCATGACCGATTCCAGCCCCGATCACCAGCCCGCGCCCGTCGTGATTCCGCGGCACGCCTGGCAGGCCCTGGTCGTGCTGCTGGCCGGCATGTTCATGGCGCTGCTCGACACCACGATCGTGAATGTGGCGCTTCCGACCATCCGTACCAGCCTGGATGCCTCGGAAGCCACGCTCTCCTGGATCATCTCCGGCTATGCGCTCGCCTTCGGCATCGCCCTGATCCCGGCCGGCCGGCTCGGCGACCGCATCGGCCACAAGTGGGTCTTCTTCACCGGTCTGCTGCTGTTCACCCTGGCCAGTCTCGCCTGCGGGCTCGCCCAGAACGACCTGCAGCTGATCATCGCCCGGGTGGTGCAGGGACTTGCCGGCGGCATGTTCGTGCCGGCGGTGACCGCTGTGATCCAGCTCCTGTTCCCGCCGATCGCCCGCGGCAAGGCGTTCGCGATCATGGGCTCCGTGATCGGCGTGTCCACGGCCCTCGGCCCGATCATCGGCGGCCTGATCATCGAGGCGTTCGGCAACGAGAACGGATGGCGCCTGGTCTTCTGGGTCAACCTGCCGATCGGCGTCGTCGCCCTCGTCGCGGCGGCGATCCTGCTGCCGGCCGGCTCCGAACGCGCCCCGGGCACCCCGAGCGGCGGCATCGACTGGGTGGGCCTGCTGCTGATCTCCGGCGGACTCGTGGCGCTGCTCGTTCCGCTGATCGAGGGTGAGGACCAGGGCTGGCCGCTCTGGACCTACCTGACCCTGGCAGCGGGCGCGCTGCTGATCGTGGCGTTCGGTTTCTGGGAGGTCGCGTACACCCGGTGGGGCAAGAGTCCGCTGGTGCCGCCGAAGCTGTTCCGGCACCCGGCGTTCACCGGCGGAATCGTGCTCGCCCTGGTTTATTTCGCGGCGTTCACCAGCATCTTCTTCACCATTTCGATTCTCTGGCAGGCGGGGCTCGGGCACACCGCGCTGGAGTCGGGCCTGGTGTCGATCCCGTTCGCGATCGGAACCATCATCGGCGCGTCGCAGAGCGACCGGCTGGCGCAGCGGCTCGGCCGCACCGTGCTGGTGATCGGGGTGTCCCTGGTCACCGTGGGTCTGGTCTGGATCTGGCTCGCCCTGCTCCTGATCGGACCGGAGATCACCAACTGGCAGCTGCTGCCGCCCCTTCTGATCGCGGGCCTCGGCAGCGGTTTCTTCATCGCACCGAACGCCCAGTTCATCGTGGCGACCGTGGACCGCTCCGAGGCCGGCGCGGCCAGCGGCGTGGTCGGCGTGATGCAGCGGGTCGGCAGCGCGGTGGGCATCGCTGTGATCGGCAGCGTGTTCTTCGGCACCCTGGTGGTGGCCGGCCCCGGTGCGGACGCCGTCGCCGCCGGCTTCACCGACAGCGCGACCGCGGCGATGGGCGTGAGCGCCGCGTTCAGCGTGCTGGCACTGCTGCTCGTGTTCGTGCTGCCGAAGCGGGTTGCGGCCGGGCGGTAGGCGGGGCGGCCGCTCGGACGGCGGCTGGGGCTGAGGAGCTCGGCCGGGGTCAGCCGACGCGGGTCAGCCGACGCAGGTCAGCCGACGCGGGTCAGCACCGTGAACGACATGGTCGCGTCCGACCCGTTGATACAGGTCTGGAAGAGCAGGTCGTAGCCTCCGGGGATGTCGCCCCGGCCGTCGGTGCTGGCGTTGAGCACCGCGGCGACTCCGCCGACCCGGTACGTGCCGGACCGGGTTCCCGACAGGGTGATGATCGTGCCGGCCCCCGGGAACCGGGAACCCCCGCAGGACCAGTGTTCGCCGATGACGTTCACGCCGTAGCTGCCGGTGAGGTCCACCGCGCCGTTGCAGGCGTCAAGCTCGGCCTGGAAGCCCGCGGTCCAGACGTACTTGTTGAACAGTGGGGTGCCGGCGGACGGGCCCTGGGCATCCGTGCTCGGCGAGGTGGTCGCCCGGTTCTCGGATTCGAACCCGGGCGACGCCGCGTCCGCTCCCGCGTCCGCAGCCGAAGCCGCGGCCGCTGCCGCCGCCGCCTCCGCAGCCGCAGCAGCCGCAGCAGCCGCCTCTGCCGCGCGGGCCGCTGCCTCGGCCGCCAGCCTGGCCTGCTCCGCCTCCCAGCGGGCGGTCGCGTCCCGGACGCCCTGCACCGGGTCGGCGAGTTGCTCCGGTACGGAGGCGAGCGTCTCGGGGGCGGGCACTTCCGCGGCCCGAAGCGCTCTTTCCGCCTGCCCGAAGTTCGGGCCCAGGAAGGTGTTGGGCCCGGTCGAGACGCTGGACGAACGGTCGAGGTTGCGGCGGGCGTCGTCGATGCGGGTCTGCTCCCGGAGGATGCTCGCGGCCAGCACGGCGCGCGCATTCTCGTCGAGCACCCGGAGGGCGCTGCCGTCCAGGGCGAGCTGCGCCGAGGCGACGACCGAGTCGGCCACGGCGATCGCACCGGTCAGACGCAGCCGCTTCTCCCGGAATTCGTCGACCGCGGCGAGGTACCGGATTTCCGGCAGGCTCGTCATCGAGGTCGCAGGCGATATCGTCCGCGCGGGAGTGGTGTCGCTCGCGATCGCGGACACCGTCACGGGTGCGACCGGGCTCGTGGGTTGGGCCTCGGTCGGCGAACCGCCGACCAGAGTGCCGATCAGGGACGCGGCGACCACCAGCGCCGTGAGGCCGACCATATCAAGGAGGCGACGGCGTGACGGACGGTGGTGTGACGATCGCATGACAGCCCGCCTGACCGCCCCGATTCGGGTTGAGGGCGAACGACGTCAGTAAACTCCCGCTCCGCTAACCTGACTAGTCCTCATTTTTACCACCTGCTGCACCCTTCCGCGCCGAAGTCGGGGTCGGGTCGGAGGCGGGCCGGCGTTGAGTCGGCGTCGGGTCGGAGGCGGGCCGGCGTTGATTCGGGGCCGGCCGACTGGCCTGCAAGCACCGACGCGTCTACGGTGGTGAATCCGACAGTGTTGCGGTCCTCCACCCGGTTCTGTCGGTCGGAGCAGACCGCCCAGACTCCGAGAAGTGGAGACGTGACCGGCATGGACCCCGACTCCCCCGCAGCACCGTGCCCCGAATCCCCCGCATCGGGCACGCCCGCCGCGGGTTCTCGGGGGCGCGCTCGGCTTCGCCGGTGGGCGCCGTGGCTGATGCTGGTCTATCTGGTCGTGCTGGCCCTCATTGCGTTCTGGCCCGTCCCGGTCGACCGGAACGCCTACGAGTCGTTGCTGGCTCTGATCGACTGGCTGCAGGTGCACGGCGCGCCGGAATGGGTGCGCTATAGCCTGGTCGAGTTCATCGCCAACATTGTGTTGTTCGTGCCGGTCGGCCTGTTCGTCGTGATCATGGCCGGCCGGCGCGGGTGGTGGTTGGCCGTGCTGGCTGGTTTCGCGGCGAGCTGCACCATCGAGCTGGGGCAGCTGATCTTTCTGCCGGACCGGTTCGCCACGCTGGCCGATGTGCTCGCGAACACGCTCGGGGCCGCGGTCGGCGCGGTGCTCGGACTGGTTCCGCTGCGCAGCGACCGCCCGCGCTGACCGAAGAGACTGCGGCGCTATGCGCCGGCAACACATCGCCCTAGTCTGTGGCCCATGATCACAGCCATCACGAAAGTCGTCATCCCCGCGGCCGGTCTGGGAACCCGGTTCCTTCCGGCGACGAAGGCCATGCCGAAGGAAATGCTGCCTGTCGTCGACAAACCGGCCATCCAGTACGTGGTGGAGGAGGCCGTGTTGGCGGGCCTGACCGATGTGCTCATGGTCACCGGGCGCAACAAGAACGCTCTGCAGAACCACTTCGATCGCATGACCGAGCTCGAGGCTCTGCTCGAGATCAAGGGCGACTATGACCGGCTGGCGAAGGTGCGGCACGCCAACCGGCTGGCGGACATCCACTACGTGCGCCAGGGAGATCCGCTGGGACTCGGCCACGCTGTGCTGAGGGCCAGGATGCACGTCGGTAAGGAACCCTTCGCGGTGCTGCTCGGCGACGACATCATCGACGACCGCGACCCGCTGCTGGCGAAGATGCTCGCGGAGCAGGGCAAGCGCAACACCAGCATCATCGCGCTGATGGAGGTCGAGCCCTCACAGATCCACCTCTACGGCGCCGCCGCGGTCGAGGCCACCGACGACCCCGACGTGGTGCGGGTGACCGGGCTGGTCGAGAAGCCGGCGACCGAGGATGCCCCGTCGAACCTGGCCATCATCGGCCGCTACGTGCTGCGCCCCGAGGTCTTCGACGTGCTCGAGCACACCCAGCCGGGCAAGGGCAACGAGATCCAGCTCACCGACGCCCTGCAGGAGATGGCGCTGAACCCGGAGGCCACCGGCGGCGTCTACGGGGTCATCTTCCGCGGCCGCCGCTATGACACCGGCGACCGCCTCGACTACATCAAGGCCATCGTGCAGCTCGCCGTCGACCGCGAGGACCTCGGACCGGACCTGCGGCACTGGCTGCACGCGTTCGTGGCCACGCTCGTCGAGCCGGTTGGGGCGCGCGGCCTGGCCGCGAGTTAGCTCGCGTCCGCCGCCCCGGCCTCCAGCTGCGGGATCAGGATCTCGAGGAACGCGGCGGTGTCTTCCCAGCCCTCCACGGCGACGCACTCGACGCCGAGGACCTTGACCGGGTAGTCGTTGCCGTTCTCGTCGAGGCGATCGCCGACGAACAGCATGTCCGCGAGGGGCACGCCGATGAGGGTGGCGAGCTTCTTCATGCCGTAGGCCTTGTCGATGCCGCGCCGGGTGATGTCCACCGAGGTGGACCCGCCGGACCGCACCTCGAGGTCGGGGAGCAGCACCTGCACGGCTTCGCGCAGGGCGTTCTTCTTCTCACCGGTGGGATCCCACACGGTCTTCACGGCGACCGGGGCCGCCTGGCCGAGGGCGGAGAAGGTGATCTGCGAACCGCGGTCCTCGAGGATCGGGCCCCAGGTTTCGCTCTCCCAGTACCCCAGCGAACGCGCGGAGATCTCGACGGCGTTGAGGGCATCCGTCTTCTCGGCGTCGGTCAGGTATTCGGCGTAGATCTGGGTCCAGGCGCCGTCGACGTGGCGGAAGTACTGGGTGCCGCAGGTGGGCATCAGGTGCAGCCGGGCGAGGGCCTCGTCGCTGACGTTTTCGAGGTTGTCGATCAGCTGCATGTGGAACTGAGCGATCTGGCCACCGGAGATGACGCAGACCTCGACGGCGCCGAGCAGGCGAACCAGGAGGGCGGCCATGCGCGAGTCGAGCGGGGACTTGGACGCGGCGAGGGTGTCATCGAGGTCGAAGGCCACCAGGCGGGGAAGTGTCGTCATGTGAATTGTGGTTCCTTTGTGAAGACTCGCAGCCGCAATCATGGCCCGGAGCTTGACGTCACCCATGCGCGACGTCCCCAAAAAGTGTACAGCCGGGGGTGACGGATGCCCGTGGGCCGCCTTGAGCCCCCGCGGTCAAGCCGGTGAGGACCCCCGGTGACGCGATGCCAGTGGCCTCACATTAAGGCCGGTCGGCCCCGTCGAGACCCGAGACCCGAGACCCGAGACCCGAGGTGACGCGATTCCACGAACTCACGTTGACGTCTGTCGAGCCGGTCAAGACCCAGGTGACGCGATCCCGGTAATTCACGTTAACGCCGGTCGATTCTGTCGAGACCCCGAGCGGGTCCCGGCCCGATGGCCCCCCGCTGGCCGCCAGGTTCTGGTCGGGTCGTAGCAGAAGGGTGCCCGGACTTCGGGTTTGCCGCGGATCATGCGGATTTCCCAGCCGGAGGTGTCGATGCTGTGGTGGTGGTACCAGCAGAGCAGGACCCCGTTGTCGATTTTGGTTTTGCCGCCGCGGTGCCAGGGGATGACGTGATGCACCTCGCACCAGGCTGCGGGCACGTCGCACCCCGGGATGGTGCAGCCGCCGTCGCGGGCGGCGATCGCTCTGCGCTGGGCCCGGTTGAAGAACCGCTTCTCGGTGCTGAGGCTGAGGACTTCGTTGTTCTCGCCGAAGAAGATCTCTTGGAATCCGCCGGAGCAGAGGGCCTGCACCACGGATTTCATGGAGATGGGGGCGTCGACCCCGTCGATCCAGCCCACCCCACGGTCGGCGAGAAGGTCGGCCTTGTTCACGTGGATCATGACCGTGGGGGCTGCGCCGCCCATGCTGGGGGTGCCCGGGTCGCGGGTGGCGGCTTCGAGGATTCCGCGGAGGATGTCGGCGCGCTTCTCGCCGCCGTTGCGGTCGTCGCTGAGGGCGGCGGCTTCGGCGCCGGGGATGAGCTCTCCGGCATTCATGCGCGCCTGTTCCTCTTCGGTGGGGAATGCGGGCGCGGCGTGGGCGGAGAGGTAGGTGTCGAAGAGGCCGTTCAGGATTCCCCGGAATTCGGGGGTGACGCCGCCGCGTAAGGGGTAGAGGCCGTCGCGGAGGAGCCCGAAGCCCACGGTGCTGCGGGACTCGGCGACGGGCTCGTTCGGGGCGGTGCCGTCGGGGTCGAGGTGGGCCTGCCACTGGGTCGCGAGTCCGCGTACGAGGTCGGCGGGAAACGCGAACCCTTCGCCGGGCAGCCCGGCCGTTTCCTCGGTGACGGCCCCGGTCGCATTGGCGACCAGGGTGCGCTCGGCGACGCCGAGGTCATCGGGCGCGACCCGGGCCGCGACCGTGTCGAGGGCCGTGACGATGTTCTCGGCCGCGTCGACGCCGAGATCACCGGCGGTGAGAGCATCCGCCACGGCCGGGTAGTAGGGCGGCAGCATGCTGGTGCCGGCCAGCCGCGGCGTCACATTGTCGCCGAGCCGCACCCGCCGATTCGCCTCCCGGGCCGAGATACGGGTCAGCCGGGTGATCAGGTCGGTACCACTGCTGGCACCGTTCTTGAAGGCGAGGGACTCATGGCCGAGGATCCGGCGGGACCGCCCCGCAATGTCGGCGGCGGATGCGACTCTGGCGGCATCGACCCGGCGGCCGAGGTCTTCGACCGTGCGAAGCACCGCCATCGCGTCGGCCTCGTCCAGGAGGGAGAAAGCCACCGAATCGAGCACGGTCGCCGCCAGGTCACGGGCCTGCTGCAGCTGCTGCACCAGAGTAGGCGGGGCCTCGGTAGGCGGGGGCTCGGTAGGCGGGGCCTCGGAAGGCGGGGCCTCGGCAGGCGCGGCCCCGGCAGGCGCGGCCCCGGCAGACGCGGCCCCGGCAGACGCGGCCCCGGCAGGCGGGGCCTCAGCAGTCGGGGCCTCGGAAGGAACCGCCTGGGTGGAGGCGGTGGGGCGGTGCGGAGTGGGGGCTCCTGCCATGCCTCAATTGTAAATGACTTCGAATCTAGAGTCAAGAGTTTTGCTTAACTCTAGTAATCAATTACCCACCGATAGGCGCTGTGACGGTAGGCGTCGTGACGTTAAACCGGAGATTTTCGAGACACGCCGGGTGGGCCGGCGCCGGGAACGGCGTGTCGCGAAAAAGTCCGGAGTTAGCGTGGGCACGGATGCCGGTGGCCGGGTTCAGAGGACGGCTCGCCGGGTTTCGACAAGCTCAACCACCGGGGCGAGGTGCTAAAGCGCTGGGGGTGGACGGGAACCTCCGGAGGATGGCTCGCCGGGTTACGGCAGGCTCAACCACCGGGGCGACAGGCTCAACCACCGGGGCGGCAGGCTCAAGCACCGCCGAGGGCGGACGGGAGGGACTCAACCATCGGGGCAAGGGGCTAAAGCGCCGGGGGTGGACGGGAACCTCCGGAGGACGGCTCGCCGGGTTACGGCAGGCTCAACCACCGGGGCGACAGGCTCAACCACCGGGGCGGGAGGCTCAACCACCGCCGAGGGCGGACGGGAGGGACTCCACCACCGGGCCGCGGCAGACTCAACCGCCGCCGCCGCCGGAGCCGCCGCCGCCGCCACCGCCGCCGCCGCCACCCCCGCCCCCGCCGCGAAGCGGGCGGACTACAGCCCGGCGGGCAACTCCCCCGTCGACACGAGATACAGCCGCTGCGTAGGCCGCGTCATCGCCACATACAGCGCACCCGCACCCCGCGACGACGCCGCCACGATCCCCGCCGGGTCCACCACAACCACGGCGTCGAACTCCAGCCCCTTCGCGTCGTGCGGGGTGAGCACCGCCACCTCCTTGAGCAATCCTGCAGCCCCGACGCCGACAACAGAAGAACCGAACGCAGCAGAACCGAACTCAGCAGACAACGAAGCAACAACCCCGGCCAGCGCAGGCTCCAGCACGATCACTGCGACGGTGCCACCCAGCCCAAGCGAGCGTTCCCGCCGAACAGCCGAAACAACATCCGGAAGCGTCTCAATCGGCCACTCGCTCGCCCGCACCGACTTGGCCGGCGTGATCGGCAGGTTGTGCGCGAGCGCCATCGACTCGGCGGCCGAAGCGATCTGGCTGGGCGTGCGGTAGTTCACGGTGAGCTCCTCGAGCCGCCAGCGCGACTCCTCCTGCGACGAGTCGAGCAGGGGTGCGAGGGCGTCGCGCCAGTTCGACGCGGCCGCGGCCGACGCCGCCTGCGCGATGTCGCCCACGATCGTGAACGAGCGCAGCGGACCGCGCCGCAGCACCAGCCGCCACTGCATCGGGGAGAGTTCCTGCGCCTCGTCGACGACCACATGCCCGTAGGTCCAGGTGCGGTCGAGGGCGGCGCGCTCGGCCGTGGTGGCCCGGTCGCCGAGCTCGGCGAAGCTGTCGGCGAGCGCCTTCGCGTTCACGAGGCCCTTCACCTCCATGTTGGAGATCGCCAGTTCCGCGTTCTCCACGTCGCGCTTGCGCTGCTCTTTCTGCTCGCGCTTCTGGGCCGCGTCGACCACGTTGTACTCGCCGAGGTGGTCGGCCGCCTCGTCGAGTAGCGGCACGTCGGAGATGGTGAACTCGGCGTCCCGCGGGCGGTGCAGCAGGGCGCGCTGCGCGGGCGTCCAGGTGGGGGTGAGCTGCGCCAGCCACTGCGGGCGGGCGTAGAGGTCTTGCACGAGCTTCTCGGGCGTGAGCGGCAGCCAGGCGGTGTTCAGCGCCACCCGCACGTCGTCGGCCAGGCGCAGGTCTTCGCGCAGCATGGGCAGGTCGCTGTCGTCCATCGACCGGCCCTGACTCTTCAACTGCGCGAGCCACTCCCGGCTGAGCGCGGCGAGCGCGTTCTTCACAAACGTGACCCGGGCCTCGTTGTGCGGTTTGCCGCCGGCCCGCGCCCGGTGAATCGCGGTCTCGATCAGCTGCGGTTTGAGGGTGATCCGGTCACCGTTCACGACGAGCACCTGCGCCGCAGCCGGCACCCGTTGCCGCGACCGCACGGCGCGGGCGATCAGCCGGGCCATGGAGGCCTGGCCCTTGATCGCGGCGACGGCCGGGGCATCCTCTCTGGTCGCCTCGATGCCCGGGTAGAGCTGGCCCACGGATGCGAGCACCACCCCGGTCTCCCCCAGCGACGGCAGCACCGCCTCGATGTAGTTCAGGAACGACTCCGACGGCCCCACGATGAGCACGCCCGAATTCTTCAGCCGATCGCGATGCGTATATAGGAGGTACGCCGCACGGTGTAGGGCCACGGCTGTCTTGCCGGTGCCCGGCCCGCCCTGCACGACGAGCACGCCCTTCAACTCTGAACGGATGATGCGGTCCTGCTCCGCCTGGATCGTCGACACGATATCGCTCATGTGACCGGTGCGTTGGGCGGTAAGCGCGGCCAGCAGCGCGCCCTCCCCCTGGTGCGCGGCTGCCGCATCGCCCTCGAGCAGCGCCGCGTCGAGGATCTCGTCCTCGATGCGGATGATGTCCCGCCCCTTCGAGAGCAGGTGCCGGCGGGCGCGGGCCCCGAGCGGCGTGGCCGCGGTGGCCTGGTAGAACGCGCTGGCCTGCGGCACCCGCCAGTCGAGCAGGATGGGCTGCAGGTCTTCGTCGCGCAGCCCCAGCCGGCCGATGTAACGGTAGACGGAGGCATCCGTCGCACCAGAGCCGGAGCCAGAAGAAGACCCAGTGCCAGAAGCCGAGTCAGCGTCAGATGGGTCCGCCGCCACCTCGAGCCGGCCGAACGCCAGCCGGTCGTCAACCTCGCGCAGCTGCACGATGCGGTCTTCGTAGAGCCGCGCGAACGTGTCCCGCTCGGAGCGCGACTGGTGGTTGCCGCCCACGTCGAGCCGCCGCACGGCCACGAGCTGCTGCTCGGCCTCCCGCTGCAGCGCGTCGAGGCGCGCATACAGGTTCGCGACATAGTTCTGTTCCCGCTGAAGCTCCTGGTCGACCACGCGCACACCCCTTGAAATCCGAGCTTCAAGTTTACTCGGGTCAAATCACCGACCTGACCGAGAAAGAAAACAGAATCGCGTTCCGAAGCGGCCCGGTCCGCGTGGTCAGGTTCGCACTGAGCCTCAGCCCACTCGGTAGTCTGGTGACACTGCAGACTTAGCGAAGGACCATTGGTGCCCGAAACTCTTAGACCCGGGCGCATCGTGGGCCTCGACCTCATTCGCGGCCTTGCCATCGCTCTGGTGCTTGTTCGCCACGCGTGGCCGTCGACGATCGGCGGCGGCGGCATCGTGGGTGTCGTCATGTTCTTCGCCCTCAGCGGCTACCTGATCACCGGGCTGCTCGTCTCCGACCTTCACCGCTTCGGTCGGGTGCGGTACGGCCGTTTCTACCGCAACCGCGCGATCCGGCTGGTTCCGGCGATGGTGCTCTTCCTGGCCGTGTTGGCCGTGGTCACGCTGGCTCTTGACCCCTGGGGCGACAAGGCCGGCCTCGGCCGGGGCCTGCTGATCGGGATCACCTACACCGGCAACCTGCCGATCCCGCTGGGCAGCTCCGGCATCAGCCACCTGTGGACGCTGGCGACCGAGGAACAGTTCTACCTGGTCTGGCCGATCCTGCTGGCCATCGGGGTGCGGTTCCGCCGCATGCGCTGGGTGCTGGTCGGTTCGGTGCTCGCCATCATGACCGTGATGATCGCGTCGATGCTGATGACGGCCCCGGACATCACCCGCATATACACGCTGCCCAGCTCCTGGGCGATCGCGATGGTCATCGGCGCCGCCGCCTGCCTCGGTCAGGATGCCCTGGCCCGCCTGCTGCCCAAATCCCGCGTTCCGAGGGCGGCGCTCTCACTATTCAGCCTGGGCATTCTCATGGTGATCACGTTCTCCCCGCTCGCCAAGAGCTGGCACCTCACCTACCTGGCCATCGGCCCGCTGGTAGCCCTGCTGACGGTGGTGCTGATCTTCCACCTGCGGGAGTGGAAGGCCCTCCCGGCGCGGTGGCTGAAGCCGGCGCTGGCCCTCGGCACCGTTTCGTATGCGGCCTACCTGTGGAACTACCCGGTGGTGCTGTGGCTCAGTGCCACGCCGTCCATCCCGAACGGTCCCCTGCTCTCCCTGCCGATCACCATTTTTGCGGCAACAATCAGCTGGTGGCTGGTGGAGCGCCCGTTCCTCGCCTGGAAGGCCAAGCTCGACGCCCCGCGTTCAGTGCCCGTGGAACGTGTGCCGGCCCTGCTGAAGTAACTCGTTTTTCTGGGGGCACCAGCTCTGGGGGCACCACCTCTGGGGGCGCTGTGGATGCCTTCTCCACGTTCGGCGCAGCGTAGCGTCGGAAGGTGAGCATCAGATACCGCACCCGTAAGATTCGTCGCTGGTCCCGGCGCCGAGAACACACCAAGATGTTTCAGGTGACCCGAATCGCCGTCATCGTGATCGTGGCCGTGCCGACTCTCGTGCTCGTAGCAAGGGCCCTTCAGAAGGCCTGACGGCGGACGCCCGCCAGCGAAGTCGGCCTGCGGCGAGCTCATCGCACTTTGCTCGGGACGGTTACGGCCGCCCGATCCCCTGGTAGGTCCACCCGGCGGCACGCCATACGGCCGCGTCGAGGGTGTTGCGGCCGTCGATGATGATCGGCGTGCGCACAAGCGTGGCCGCCCAGACCGGGTCGATCTCCTTGAACTCGGCCCACTCCGTGACGAGCACGACGGCGTCGGCATCGCGTAGCGTCTCCTCGATGCTGCTCGAGTAATTGAGCTGCGGATGCCGCGCCCGCGAGTTCTCGATGCCCTGCGGGTCAGTCGCCACCACGTCGGCGCCTAGGCCGCGGAGTTGCACGGCCACGTCGAGGGCCGGCGAGTCGCGCACGTCGTCGGAGTGCGGCTTGAAGCTCAGACCGAGCACGGCCACCTTGCACTTGTACACGGGCTTGCCCAGCGCCTGTAGGGTCATGGCCACGACGCGCTGACGCTGCCGCAGGTTGATCGCGTCGACCTCCTTGAGGAACGCGACCGAGTCGCCGCGACCGAGTTCTTCGGCACGGGCCGTGAACGCGCGGATGTCCTTGGGCAGGCAGCCGCCACCAAAACCGACCCCGGCATTGAGGAACTTGCGGCCAATGCGCACGTCGAAGCCGATGGCGTCTGCCAGCTCGGTGACGTTGGCCCCGGAGACATCGGCGATTTCGCTCATGGCGTTGATGAAGCTGATCTTCGTGGCCAGGAAGGCATTCGCGGCGACCTTCACGAGTTCCGCGGTGGCGTAGTCGGTGACGATCAGGGGCGTCTCGGCTGCCATGGCCGAGGCGTAGACCTCGTTAAGCAGCGCAGTAGCGTGCTCGCCGGCTGCACCGGCCGGCACCCCGTAGACAAGGCGGTCGGGGCTGATGGTGTCTTTCACCGCGAAGCCCTCGCGCAGAAATTCGGGGTTCCAGGCCAGCGATGCACCGCTACCGGATGCCTCAATCACTCCGGCGAGGCGGGCGGCGGTGCCGACTGGCACGGTGCTCTTGCCCACGACGAGGTCGCCCGCGGCAAGATGCGGCAACAGCGACTGCACGGCCGTGTCCACGTAGGTGAGGTCGGCGGCATGACTGCCGGGCTTCTGCGGGGTGCCCACGCCGATGAAATGCACCCGAGCGCCGGCGGCATCGGCGATGTCGGTGCTGAAACGCAATCTGCCGGAGGCACGCGCCGACGTGAGGATCTCAGGTAGTCCCGGCTCGTAGAACGGCGGCTTGCCCGCGGCCAGCTGCTCGATCTTGTGCGCGTCGATGTCAATACCCACCACGTCGTGGCCGAGTTCGGCCATCGCCGAGGCGTGCACAGCCCCGAGGTAGCCACAGCCGATAACTGAAATCTTCATGCATTCACTCCCATAGCTTCAAGCCTATTTGCACCTGTCGGCCCCCGCACACGCAGAAGGCCCCGAACTCGCGTTCGGGGCCTTCTGCAAACTGAGTGTTACGCGGTCGCCTTCTGGCGACGAACGACGTTCAGCACGAGCACGAGTGCCACGCCGAGGAGAAGCGCGCCAGCGGCACCCCAGATGAGAAGAACCGGAGCTTCGTAACCGGTGTTTGCGAGGCCGCCATCAACGTCCTCAGCGGTGTCGGTGCCAGTGGTTCCAGCGTCAGCGGTAACAACCGTGATGGTGGCGGTGCCGACGTTGCCCGAGGTGGTGCCCGTTGCGGTGACAGAGTAGGAACCACTCGCGTCGGCCGGAAGGGTGAACTTGAACGTGACGGCACCCTGGGCGTCGGCGGTGCCGGTCATGGTGATCGTGGAGGTCGCGAAGCCCTCGCCGGTCACGGCGAAGGTTACGGTCTCGCCGGGGGTGAAGGAGCCGTCGTCAAACGTGACGGTCTGTTCACTGCCGGCAGTCGCCGAACCGCTGACGGAGATGTTGTCTGCCGCAATGTATCCAGCAGCGTTGGCTGCGGCCGGCACTGCGAAGATCGCGAGGAATGCCAGCGCGATAACTGCGAAAGTCTTTTTTGCCATGGTTGAGGGTCCCCCCGTAGAAATGAAAGTTGTGCCGACGCACAGGTGCGTCACCGACGACACGTCTCTACCATAGGGCAGATTCACAGCCCAATTCCAGTTCACGTGTTTCGTTTAGGTGAATTACGGGCGTCGATTGCGCAACGATCGGCGCGGAGGAGGGCTCCAGTCCCAACCAACCGAAGTGCAGGACTGTGGATTCTCCTGGCGCCAGCTCGACCTCAATGGCGCTGACCGGGTGCGAAGAGTCCGTGGCGGGATGATACGCAACGACCGAGTCATCCCGAGTCATACCCAGATTCTGCATGCCCGGCGCCCCGTAGGCAGACACGACGGTTTTTACGTTCCCGGGTGCAACCCCGTAGACACCGCCACCAGTTACGTAATCCGACAGGGTGATTGCCGCATCAGCAGGCGCGGTGTTACTCAACGTGACGGAAACACCATAGTTGGGGCGCTTGTCCTTTCGGCAGGTTACCTGGCCCACGGCGACCTGCATATCGAGGTACATACCCATCTTCGCGCCCGTCGCGTCGTTCAGGTACACACCAAATCGGGTGGCACTAGCGTTGCTCAGCGGCAGGCCGCCGGCGAGAGTCGTGTTTGTGAGCACTGCTTGGTCTTCGTCATTGGCGTTCCACACCAGAACGCGGTGCTCGCTGCCTGCCTGAGCCAGGGCCGTCACCAGTGCGACAGGGTCGGCGTCTCCCCGCGACACCGTCGAGAAAACGGATGCCGCCGCAGCAGCGAAGAACGCGTCTTGGTCGGCTGGATCCTCATACCGCGAATAAACATCGCTGAGTAACAGCTGCACCGCATTTTCGGCCGTCAGCACCTCGCCGGTAGCCAGAGTTATCGGACCTGTTGCCCTCAGGAGGTAGCTTAGGGACACCGGGTCGATTGAGATCACACCATCGGTCTCAAGGCCAAACTGCGTGCGCCACATTTCACGCGCGAGCAGCGCCGACTGCGGAAAGTCGGGCGTGAGGTTCACGTCTTGAATGTACTGGCCAGTGATATCGCCGTAGAGGCCGCGTGTTTCATCTGCCAGCGGTAGCACGGGTGTGTCATACCGAGGGAAGTCACCACTCGACGCCTGCTGCGCCAGCGTGATTCTTCCGTTCTCGGCATGAAGGAGTGCCACCGCACCGGCGATTCCCCCAGTGGCCCGCAGCTCCGCCGGGTTCTGGAACATCAGCACGTAGTTGCGCGGCCCGGCTGCACCCAACATGTTCGGCGCCAGACGTACGGCCCGATCGACGACGTCAACGCTCCCCGCAGCACGGGTAACGGCAGCCTCGAGCTGATCAGCGGCCCTTCGAACGACATCGAGCGTGTTGCCCGTCTGGATTGCCCGCACGGATTTCTCGGACACGGCCAAAGCCGTACTCGCGGCGGCGACCTGCGACCGGGCCTGAATAAGCGGCTGGAGGTCGATTGAACCGTCTACAGGCTTGAAGTCGCCCAGCTCGACAGAACGTGCGACGCCGACCAGCGGAGTAATGGCGCTCTGCGAAACGCCGTCAACAATAGCGGCAAGCTCGCGCACTGCGGTGAAGTTGGAGCCCAGAACAGGGACCAGTTCGAAGGAACGCCACACAGGGTCGTTCGTCAAACTTGCCGCACTCGATGCGTGAGCGGAGAGCTTCTCCGCGGTTTCCCCGGCCGCCTCGGCGTCTCCAGCCACAACTTGAGCCTGAATCATCGAGGCAAGAGGGACAGCGCTTTCGATCTCTCGCTTCGCTAGCATCCCCCGTGTACCGACCCAAGTCACGGCAACAACGACGAGCAGGACCAGTAATAGCCCTGACAATGTGACGATTCGGGATCGTCTGCAATGCAGGGAGCGGTGGACCGCCGATCTGGTGATCACTGTGAGCGACGTATCCTTCATGTATTGGCTGAATCCATGATGACAGATTCCGGTGGGGCAACGGCCCGCGCCTGCCCGGTTTGAACTTTGCAGGGCACACCCCGCGCTAGAGTCTGGGCTCGGACTACTTCGTCCCCCAGCTCTCGAGCTTCACTTCGTCTATATAGGGGTGCCCGGCGCGCTCCAGCGCAGCAATGTCCGCGTCAACCATGATTCGGGCAAGTTCCGCCGTGTCGACCTTTGCCTCCCAGCCGAGTTTTTCCCTGGCCTTCGATGCATCACCAACAAGTGCATCAACCTCCGTCGGGCGCAGGTATCGCTCATCGAATCTGACGTGGTTTTCCCAATCGAGGCCTGCGTGACTGAACGAGGTTTCCACGAAATCGCGCACCGTGAAGTTCCCGCCCGTGGCAAGCACGAAATCGTCGGGTTCGTCCACCTGTAGCATGCGCCACATGCCTTCGACGTACTCAGCCGCATAGCCCCAGTCTCGAACTGAATCGAGGTTGCCCAGGTAGAGAAATTCCTGTTTACCGGCTTTAACTGCAGCGACGGCGCGAGTGATCTTGCGGGTAACGAATGTCTCACCGCGACGAGGAGACTCATGGTTGAACAAGATCCCGTTCACAGCGAACATGCCGTAGGCCTCGCGGTAGTTCTTCGTCACCCAGTAGCTGTATACCTTTGCCGCACCGTAGGGCGATCGGGGGTAAAAGGGGGTTTCCTCGTTTTGGGGTGGAGGAGTAGCGCCAAACATCTCTGAGCTAGACGCTTGGTAGAAGCGAGTACTGATGCCGGACATTCGCACTGCTTCAAGAAGACGGATTGTTCCCATGCCCGTTGTGTCGCCAGTGTGTTCAGGTTCGTCAAAGGATACTCGGACATGAGACTGGGCTGCGAGGTTGTAGACCTCGTCCGGCTTGATTTCCGCCAACAAAGTAACCATGCGGGCCCCGTCGCCAAGATCGCCATAGTGAAGGAACAGCCTCGCCCCCGGCTCGTGTGGATCAACAAAGAGATGGTCGATTCGCACGGTGTTAAAGGTCGACGCGCGCCGGATCATTCCGTGCACTTCGTACCCCTTTGACAGGAGCAACTCCGCGAGATACGACCCGTCCTGCCCCGTGATGCCTGTAATGAAAGCGCGCTTCGTCAACTATTTCCCCATACTTTTCGGCGTGGTGGCCTGCGACCGCCACCGTTGTTCACAATAAGAATTGTTGTCCCCCGGAAGACTAATGATGCGTGTGTCCTTGAGGACTTGAATCAAGAAGGGGCGCTGGCATGCTTCTCTACTGCGCCCAACTCGGGAGTTAAACCACGCACTCGATCACCTCAAGTAGGAGATCCAATTCTGCTGGAATCGGATAGTGGTGATTTCCCACAAAGAGACCGTCAGCGTGAATCTTGTCAGCAGCCGGCAGATCAGTTGGAACCACCGTGCGGAGCTTCGACATCACGGGGTTTTTGGTGAAATTCCCTGCAACGATCGGCCTTGATTCGATGCCAGCTTCTGCTAACGCGGAGACAACCTGCGCTCGTCGTCCCTCGAGTCTTCCTTCCAGGACAAGGGAGAACCCAAACCAGCTGCTCGAGGCAGCCACTGACTGAATCCGAACATCCTCCACTGGCGCGAATCGTTCTGCGAACAGAATGGCATTCGCCTGCCGCCCAGCGACAAGCGATGGAACCTTCTTTAGCTGCTCTCGACCGAGGGCGCCCGACATTTCGAGTGGGCGCACGTTGTATCCAGGGAGCGCGAATCTGAACTGGTCATCAAAGTCCACACCGGTTTTGGGACAGATGAGGTTGTCTTGGGGGAGATCCCGTGTCCACCCGTGGGCGCGCAGGGAGACCATTGCCTGATACATGTAGTCATCATCGGTCAAGATCAGTCCGCCCTCCATCGTTGAGATGTGATGCGAGAAGAAGGAACTGAATGTACCTGCAAGCCCGAAGGTGCCTGTGAACTTTGAGTCAATCGATGATCCCAGCGATTCGCAGTTGTCTTCTATAAGCGTCAGGCCGTGTTCAGCACAAATGCCAGCCAATGTCATCAGGTCCGCCGGGTTCCCGAGGAGGCTGACGGCGAATATGGCTTTCGTTCTTGGACCGATCGCATCCACAACCAATTTGGGATTCATGTTGAGGGTATCGACGTCAATATCAACGAAACGAAGAACAAGCCCAAGTTGATGAATAGGGTAATACGTCGTGGCCCATGACACTGCCGGGACAATTACTTCGTCCCCAGGGTTCAGGTCAACGTCTGGATTCGCCACCGCCGCGGCGATCGCGATGAGGTTTGCACTACTGCCCGAATTCACCATTACCGCGTGCCGTGAGCCGAAGAATGCAGCGAACTCTTCCTCAAATTTCCGCACTTCGGGCCCCATCGTGAAGCGGCCAGTATCGATGACACGCTGCAGTGCGGCGTATTCGGCATCGTCCCAGGTAGACGTGGCTAGGGGGTACCGCGCAGTAGTCATTGTGTGGGAGTTTCTCTCGTTGAGTGGGAATTATTGGTTGGGGAGACATCAAGGAACCGACGGTACGCAATCCGCATCCCGTCAAGCAGTTCTGTCTGAGGGGCCCAGCCATGCTGCTTAGCTACGTCGGAACTCATCAGTTTTTGATGCATTCCTGCTGGCTTACTTGTGTCGAGAACCAGTTCGCATTTCCAGCCGACTACTTCCATGGCCGCCTGGTAATAGTCGAGCACCGAATGGTCTCTTCCGAAACCAAGGTTCATCATCGTCGGCCATGAATCGATACGATCCAAGTTCGCAACCACCCAGGATGCCAGGTCGCCCACGTAAGTGAATTCCCGCAGGGCCGTCCCATCTCCCCAAACACCAATTTGAGTTGAACCCGCAAGCTTTGCAGCATGCGCTTTGGCAATCGCGGCGGCGACCAGGTGTCCGTGGCCGAGAGAATAATCATCATCCGGCCCATAGAGGTTGGAGGGGATAACGACACGGAAGCTGCGCCCAAACTGATCTGCCACGTACTCGCAATATTTGGCCGCGACTATCTTAGAGAGCGCATAGCCTTCATTCGTGGGCTCGAGGGGCGCGGCCAGTAGGTCGGCTTCCATCAGAGGCTGCCGATAGTCACGCGGGTACATGCATGAGCTGCCGAAGTAGACAACCTTCTCCACCCCTAAGTCAAATGCAGCCTTGAGTACGCTGGAATCGATAAGAAGATTGTCCATCAAAAAACCTGCCGGATCCGCGATGTTCGCGGCAATCCCACCGACTCGGGCGGCCGCATGCAGGACGATTTCGGGCCTTGCGCCCCTAATCATTGCTTTCGTGGCCACGGCATCCGTCAGGTCGGCGTCCTCGCGCCTGACGACGATGAGCTCATCGTCGGGTCGCAGCCGGTCCCAAGAATCTTTGATGCTTCGCGCCAGCATCCCGTTTCCACCCGTCAATAATGCCCGCAAGTGACTCCCCCGCTTCGGTCTTGACGCTCATTGACGGCGCCAAACAATGATTCGAGCCTAGCCTGTCGCATTGTCCGGGCCCTCGTTGAGACCTAGTCAGCGTTCGGATTGCCTGACGAAATGGGTAAACGGTTCTTGACGCTAGGCCTCCGTCAAGTCGACTTGACTGTCAGCCTTGAGGGCTGCTGGTTGCGTGATCGATAGTGGGGCGAGAGATGTCGTTTCGGTGGCGATCAGCTTTGGCTCGTCTTGCCTGCTATTCGCCCTCAAGCTGGAGGACCCAGATAAGGGGCCAGGCTGACAGACCTTTGGTGACAGCACGGTTCGCACGCCTCGCGAAGCGAACACGAAGCCAGGCACGCAGAGTCGCCTTGTTTGGGCCGCGCGGCTATTCCAGACCAAGCTCTCAGACCGGACCGGCCCTGGTTCGGTGAGGCAACCCCATGGGCGCGTGGCTCCTCGTCCTGGCCTGCACTAGTGGGCTGGACTCACAACGATTTGCCTCGACATAAGCTCACTGCGTGACAGATTCGTCGGGCCGGAAGGCCCAATTTTTTCAGGGCCTTCTAAATGTCAGAAGCTCGGGTGCCGACGCACAGGTTTGCGGTCCATCGCACTGCAGATAGCGACAGGAATGATTGACTGGAATTCCCGGCTGGACTGTGCCGATCCAGTTTGAAGTAGTCTAAAAGCCCGGCATGAACGCTTCCAGAGGGTCCAAGATGTCAAGTACTCGCATTGGGAGGCTCTACTCGAACCCTTCAATCCGCACAGCGCCTTTTGTTGCGTTGACCCGATTCATGGCGGGGTTGGTTTTGGCGACTGCTCTACTTCGCGTACCGGGTATTTCTTCTCTCCCGATAGCTGCGATCCTCGGGTTCGCGCTCTTACCCGTCACGTTGAGGGGCCGATTCGGTTGGACCGCTGCTATTACGGTAATGACCGTCATATTAGGTGGCATCCTGCTGGCAGTCACGGTACCCGCTCGATTCGGTACGACAGGCAGTTTCTTCGTGGTGTCGGAAATGGTCGTTTGGCTGCTGGGACTTACGGTAGCTGCTCTCGCTTGTCGCTGGGCGTTTGGGCAGCTGCACTTGTCCGTCGCCCTGTTTCTCGTCGGTCTCGGGGCTGTCTTCTCGTCTCTGTTCCAGCTCGGCCAAACAGACAATTGGTGGAAGTTCGCGGGGAGCACCGGCGTCACCGTGATTGCCCTGCTATTGGTGGACCGCTTGCGGCCGTTTATTCGCCGGGGCACGTTGTTCGTCCTGATCTTCGCTAACCTCACGATGGACTTCCGGAGCATGGCGGTCCTGTGCATCGTCGTGCTACTGGTCGACGTACTGTCCAAGCCAGTTGGAAGATTGGGAGCACGGCGTCCAGCGAGTGTCCTGCTGTACCTTTCTGGGATCGTCGGGATAACTGCAATCACAATCAATCAGGTCATTGTCAGCGGACTTGCCGGTGCCGGCCTACAAGAGAGAGCCGTTCGACAGACAGCACTCGGGCAAAACCCAATCCTTGGAGGCCGAACAGAGTGGGGCGCCACCATGGAGCTCATGCGAATCTACCCTCCCGGATTCGGGGTGGGGAGCACGCCATCAACATTCGCCATGTCCGAAGCTATGACCGGCGTCAGGGGCGTGGGTGGAGACACAGCCGGTCCATATTTTTACAGCCAGGTTTTTGGCGATCGAGTGGACCTGCACTCTTCCTTAGCTAACGTTTGGTTCCACTTCGGAGTCCTGGGTTTTGTAGCCGCCGCCATCGTCGGGCTGTACTTATTACTGGGTGTGACCCGAATCTTCCAAAACGTTCGGCCCTTTGAGATGGCAGTTGCGTTCCTTGGGCTCCTGGCATGTTGGGACCTTCTATTCAGCCCTATGGCTTCCGCTGCCTCCATCGCAGTCGCCGCAGGCGCGATTGGCGGCAGTCGACCTTCGGCCAAGGTCATTGTGGCGCCTACTCCGTCGAACTCCGAGTACAAGAGTGCCATGCTCATTTGATTCATGGACTGAAGACGGAATGGCCACTCGATGACTAGGCGGAACGAACCTTGCAAGATCTCAAATATCAGGACACGCGCAGGAGAGGGAGGATGCACGAGTGACTACGCCCGAAACACCTAGTGTCACCTATATCGAGACCCGCAAGGGAGAAGAATTTTCCGAACTCATCCTGCAGGATCTTGAGATCGCCCTGAACTTGGCCGGGGCCCGCCCGCTGAAGGGACACGCCTGGCCGAGTTTTTGGGACGTATTTGGGCGGTCCTTCGCAAAGTTACGGCTGACACCCCCGCGCCTCTCGGGAGCCAAGACCACGTCGATAATTGGGCTTATGGGCTTGGCGGAGAGGCAGTTACATCCGTACGGCGCACTACACGAGATTGTCCCGTTCGTCTGGGATTGTTGGCCGTCGCGCGAGGCCGAGTGGCGTGATTTCATTCGGCGCTATGCTCTGAAGCGAATTGCGTTTACGTCCAGTCAAGCTGCAGAGTTCTGGTCGGCGGAGTTTCCCGATATCGAAATCCTGTGGCTTCCGGAAGCTATTGATGAAGCGCTCTACCTACCTGGTCCCAGCCTTTCATCGCGATCCACCTGCGTATTGGAAATCGGTCGACGCTACGCGGCAGGTCATGACATGGTTCGCGAAACGCTCGAGCGCCTCGGGCGCCAGCACCGCTTTAAGGATCCGCTGTCCCCCATGGTCTTTCTTCCGACGCGTGCAGATTTAATTTCAGCTCTCCAGGCGTCACAGGCGCTTCTGTGCTATCCAGGCGCCGTATCGCACCCAGATGGGCGCACCGGCCACTGGGAGTCCATGACACACAGGTATCTCGAAGCGGTCGCAACTAAGACGCTCATTGTCGGACACGTGCCTCAAGAAATGACGACTTTGTTCGGCTTCTGCCCGGGTGTGAACGTATCCCTGAGCGAGCTGCCCGATCTCTTGAAGACCTTGACCGACTCGCCTCACCTATTCCAAGACCGAGTAGATAGGGCACACTCGCGCCTTTTGGAGGTTGGGACCTGGGAAGTGAGAGTACAACAACTAATGCGCTTCGCTCGAGCATCCGACTAAGTTCTATTCCCTCAGGGAGAGGATAGACCAGAACGGCCGTTCATAGTGCCAGTTAAAACAGGGCCGCTCAAACTCGCTTGGCAGAAGTTGCCCTGTTTTCGCTGTGTGTCAACGCGGATCTACATCGCGGGGCCGCGAAGGATGAATTCGCACCAGTACGTAGGCACATACACCTGCAATCAGGCCGTATTGGGCAGCAGTAGCCCAAGCAGCGCACTCAATCCCAACTGCGTATGCAGAAAAGACCACAACCAACGATGCAGGCACTGTCACGGCTACCGAAGTGACGAAGAAGACTCGCCCCTTGCCGAGGGACGTGAAAGTCGAGGCGATGGGCACGTTGGCGGCGACGAAAACCAGCGCTACCAACCCAGGCAGCAGCAGCGGAGAATACTGAATGTACTCGCGCCCTGAGACCAAAAGAATCAGAGAGTGCGAAGCTGCAAGCACGACAAGACCAGCTGCGCCCATCAGGACGGCGAGGACGCCGCCTCCGATGACTGCATGCTTTGCGGTCCAATCGTCAGTTCCTTGCTTGGAGATCCAAAGAAGCAGAGGGGACGCGAAGGCAAGAACAGCTGTCAGTAAAGGACCCAAGAGTATTTGCATCGCACGATACCCCGCGAAGTCCTGCGACCCCACGGCGATAGCCGTTGCGGTAAGCGCTGCCTGAATGGTCCCGTTGCTTACAAGGAATTGCCCACTGTTCCAGAGACCGAGACTGCCAGTGAATCGGAAGAATCCGACCCGGCGATCCACCCCGTTAGATGCCCGACGGACTTGGACCAGCAAGAGCAGGGCAGTAACTGAAGCGCCGACTGACCAAACAAGGATCGTCGTTCCAGTGTCCTGTACGCCGGTGACTGCGAGCCAGGCGGCAGCCAGACTACTCGCAATCCAGACGGCGTCCCCGCGTAGGAGGTCAGCTGCGGTCCCGCTCGACGCCACCGCATAACGAAGACCATCTTGGAGAACAATCAGCCCAGCCATAAGCGGCAAATAGATCGGGATACTGGCGGGCATTAGTGCCCAGGCAACCGTCATTCCCACCGACGCGAACGCAGCAACACCTGCAACGACCATCACCCCGGACACAGCAACACTCACTGATCGCGATGCGAAGACAATCATCATGTCCCCAACGAGGCTGCGTTGAAACGCAACAACAAAGTAGACGAATGTCAGCGCCAAAGATGCTGAGCCAAACTCCGCCGGGCTCAGCCCGCGCAGCAGGACCAGATTAAGTAGAAAATTGGAAAGCGAAAAGACAGCTTGAGAGAAGGAAAAGGAAAAGCTACGACTCTTGAAGAGCCTTCTCACGTCGATTCCGCTTTAAGAATCGACTCAACTATCGGCCTAGGAAAGACTGCAGAATTATTTGGATCCAGCTGAAGAGGGGGAACTCGAGTTCCCAACGCAATGCGAATGGCCCGCGATAGCTCCGCCGCAGAGGTGTCCTCAGCAACAACGACCCCCGGAGTTCCTCTCAATTGTGTTGTCAGAACCTTGGACCCTCCGACAACTAACGCCGTGCCCAAGGCGAGTGCTCTCAGCGCTACTCCGCTGGAAGCGGAGTAGCGGTAAACGGCTGCGACCACGTCGGCGCTCTCCAGAAGATGGTCAAACACAACATCCGTGAGCCGACCTGAGATGTACACAATTCCAACGTTGGTCTCTGCTGCCGACCGCAGCGCCTCGTGGGTGGGTGGCTCCGCCACGCCCGCAAACACTAGCGACGCGCCTTCAATTGGAGCCTCATTCCACATGTGCAAAAAGGAGTCCACATGTTTTCCTGGCCCAAGCATGCCGATCACCAAAATGATCTGATTCTCAGCCGGAAGGCTTCCGCCGTATGCTGATCGGGCCTCAGCGACCCCAACAGGTTGACCGACTTCAAATGCTGAGGAATCAACCACCGGAATAAGTTGCACCCATCTGTGCCATTTGGGGGGCGCTCCAATCGGGAGCTCAAGCACGTACGCACGAAACCCCGGGATCAACATTCGCAGTGCGAAAAGCAAGACAATCTTCACTGCAAACGCCGCCCGCCCGCCCGCCCGGGGCTGTCTGCTCAACCTGAAGAATAAGGCATGAACATTTAGGTGGTTCCTACGAAGTCTCAGGGACTTGCGCAGCATCGAAGTTAAAGCGTCGTCCGCGGATGAGAAGACGAGGTGACTTGGCCCCGCATCGATGCTGTTGTCGATTGCACGGCAGTACCACCTCGACCACCCCTCCTTCTCGCCGTCAACGTCTGGCGCCTCGGCTGTGGCAGGCAAGTCATGCGCATTCAATGAATCGTCAAGGAGCCGAAACCAGTGCGCATGGTGACCGACGCCGATGCCCGCACTCGGATCGATAATCCTGACCCTTTGGCCTCCATTATTCGATCGAGATTCTGGCTTCAACTCACCGCGTAGTGCGCCTGATTTCATTTCCGAGCCCTTTCATATGATGTCTGCTGCGCTTGGGAACGCCGCTCAGCCCAGCAGCAGTGCGGTGAGGGGAGGTGAGCGAATCCCCTCCCAGCCCGTGCGTTGATCCTCTCGATGTTGTGACGACTCCTGCACTTCGTCCGGGAGAAGACGGCCCGTTGCCCTTCAAAGGCAACACGAGCAGCGCGACGATCGTGGGAACCCATTTGTGCCCGATGCTCTGCGCGTCCGTGGAACACAGTGATATGTCAAAACAGGGTCGACCAAAATTCGACGAAACGAACTCGAAACTTTTCCGACGAATAGCTCTCTTCATAATCAGCACGCGCCTCTCGTCCCATGCGAATTGCCCTTTCCCGCGTCGCTTCAGTTTGAAGCAGGAGGCGCAACTCGGAGGCATTCCGCGACGGGAACTTCAGACCGGTGTGTCCATGCTGGACGATTCGAGCGAGGCCGCCGGCGTCGCTCGCTATAACTGGACGTGCACGTGCAAAGGCTTCAATCGCGAGTAGGCCAAACGGCTCTGGAGCATCCGATGGAATGATCACGAAGTCGGCATAGTCAATGTGCTTTGTGACATCGTCAGTCTCGCCGACGACAGACACGGAGCCGGGGTGTTTCAGCGCTTCCACGAGACCCTCCACATCCACTCCTTGACCAAGGGGTGGAGCGGACCCTGCGATCACCAAGAGACCCGGCGCGACGTTTGAGTCCCATGCCTCGAGAAGTGTCTCGTGTCCTTTCCAGGAATTCCAGCGACTCCCTATGAAGAAACGCACCGGCCCCGAGCGATCAACAATCGGCCCGTAAGCGGGATCGCGATCGGGCACACCATTTGCGATGGTAACAGCTCTATTCGCGATTGGTCCCCTCAAGGACTTAAGAGAGGCATCCGAAATGGCGACAGCGTTGGTACATGCTCGCGCCAGGATCCCGAGAATCCAGCTTTCCCGGTCAGTCCATATTTCCTGGTTGTAGAGCACAACACTCTTCACGCCAGCTAGGCGGGAAATAGGCGCGAATGTGAGCACGGCACTGGTCATACAAAAAACGGCATCAGGGGCCATCTTCCGCAGAGCAAAGGTCCCGGCAATCATCCCCTTGAACAATCGAGCAAGGCCTGGCGCATTCAGGTACTTTCGGCGCAGTACCGGCATGGCACGAACCTCGTAGCCAATTCCGGCTTTCGTCAGGTGAGTGCTCAGTGAGTTGGCAGCAGATGAAGTGTCGTCCGGAAGCCACACAGTCGGCTTTACGCCCTCGGGAAGCGCAGCCAAAACGCGAAGAAGCATCCTGTCGGCCCCATACATTTCGTTTGAGGAATGAACGAAAAGCACGTTTCGCGAATTTGTCATTTTTCGGCCCCCGCAACGCGATACTTCATGACTTTCGCTGGGACGCCAGCGACGACTGCGTAATCAGGAACATCCGTCGTGACGACACTGCCCGCCGCGACGACAGCACCTCGACCGACCGTGATGCCGGCTGTCAAAGTAACTCCAGAGGCTATCCAACAGTCATCACCGATTTTCAGGTAACTGCGTGTGACGCCCTGTGACTTGATTGTTTGATCCGTATGTTCGAAATTGTGGTTTTCAGAGAAGAGCCGAACCCCTGGGCCAATCATGACATCAGACCCGATGACTATTCGCCCTGAGCATCCTATAAAGCAATCTGCGCCGAAACTGGATCGATCTCCTACTTGCAGGCCGATTCCTATTTCGCCCCCGTAGTAGCTCGAGGGGCGAATCAAGGTTCCACTTCCAACAGATACATCGCGCCCGAACACTATCCCTTCCCTGGATAGCCCCTGAATCTCAGCAGAATCTTCGACAACGAGCCGCCCGGCATGTGAAACGAATTGAGCGTTCCTTATCCTCGATCCGCGGCCGAGCAAGAGAAGCCCCTTTGAACTCCCCAAGAACGGCTTCTTCAGCAGTCCCCTAGCAAACATCATCAATACCTTTACAGCCCACTGCGAATGGACCAGATGCATATCTGCCGACGGCAGACCTGTGAAGCGGGTCTTCATGTGTTCCGATTCTCCTCAAACCATTTTTGGCACGGACACGAACTGTGTCAAAGAACCGGCTCCCCTACCTAACCGAGGCAAGTCTGTCCCTCTCAGAATTATTTGTGCAGCAGGCGAATAAGCGACTCTTCATAATCTCGAGAAATCGCATCCCAGGAGTAGAACGCCTCCGCGCGAAGCCTGGCAGCCTCGCTGAACTCAGTTTGAAGTGAGGAGTCGCTCATGAGCTTCCGGGTCATCTCCACAATGGAGGCGACGTTGGGCACCACGAACGCACCAGCGGTCCCCAGCACCTCGCGGTTGTAAACAGTGTCGCGTGCAACGGTTGGTGCACCGCAGGCCATAGCTTGAACAAGCGCCGGATTCGTTCCCCCCACGCTGTGGCCGTGGAAGTAGACGCCCGCGTGCTGCCAGAGTGAAAGCAGACGCCGATCGTCGCTGATATGCCCGAGCCAACGGATATTTTCGGAGTGAAGCGCCAACGCACGAATCTTGTCCTCCAGCACCCCGCCATAACCTGAGGATCCCACGATGACGACCGGCCATGAACGGCAGAGTACTTCAGCCGCTTCGAGAAACTCGGGGATCGTGTTCTCGGGTACAAAGCGCGCGACGACAAGCACGTAACCGCGGTGGGTCAGCCCATCCTCCGCTGGCAATTCCTCTGCTATCTCCCCCCCATACGGAATGAAGATACCTTCGCGGCCGAAGTCCGTCTGCCACCGCGCTGCAATGGCACGAGCATCGAAAACCAAGCGAGTGCCGAATCGAGCGGTGAGCTTGGCACCGGTGCGAAAGACTAACTTCGCGAATCGTCCCCACTTGGCTCGGTCCCATTCAATGCCGTCGACATTCACCAGCGTGGGGATTCCACGAAGGCGCAGGATTGGAAGCCAGAAGCCGTTTGCCACGTTCATGACGAGAGCAACGTCGGGTTTTGTCCTTGAAGCATGGAGGCACGCTGTCAATCCGTAGGACAGCGTACTCAAAGACTTCGTCTCCAGCCCGCTCGTTTCCTTGCGGATAATTCTCGGATCGAGCGACGGATCGCTGTCGCGAGTTGCACCCGGGCGCCCGTAGACAATTACATCCCAGCCCCGATCGGCAAGATATGGAGCGAGCCGACGGACCGCCGTCTCAAAGCCCCCGTAGTAGCTCGGGTAGCCGCGCGTACCAATAATGGCGACTCGCGGTTTGGCTGAACGCTGGTTTGACAACTCAGAGGAAGCGTCAGCCCCTCTGAACGGCAAACTCAAAATGCACCTTCCTTTGCTAAAACGGCCTTGAGAGTGCGCCAAAGAATGACAAGGTCGCCTGCCAGAGACCAATTCTCGACATAATAAAGATCAAGACGCACGCTCTCCTCCCAGGATAGGGACGATCGCCCGTTCGTCTGCCAGAGCCCTGTGATGCCGGGTTTCACAAGGAATCGCCTGTGAACGTGCTGCTCATACTTCTCAACCTCGGATTCCAACGGCGGACGGGGGCCAACGAGCGACATACTCCCAGAAAAGACGTTGAAGAGCTGAGGCAATTCGTCAAGACTTAAGCGGCGAAGGCGTGACCCGAGGGGCGTAATCCGAGGGTCATCCTTCATCTTGAACAGGACCGAATTTCCCTCTGCACGCTCATCCTCCTGAAGGTCGGCAAGCAGATCTTCCGCATCCGGGACCATCGAGCGAAACTTTAACATTCTGAAGGCCACGCCATTGATGCCAACTCGGGTCTGGTGGAAGAGCACAGGGCCTGGCATCCCGATGCGGACCGCAAGTGCAATGAGCCCCATAAGCGGTGAGAGGAGTAGGAGGAGGAGCCCAGACCCCACCACGTCGACCGCGCGCTTGGTGAAGAGTTTCTTCCCATCAAAACGGGGAGTCTCAACGTGGATGAGTGGCAATCCTGAAACAGGTCGAGTGTGAATTCGAGGACCACCGATATCTGTCAGTCTGGGGACCAACACCAAGTGGTGTTGACCGGGTTCCAGGCCCCAGCTGAGTTCGCGCATTCGATCGGGAGTCATTTCATCGCTACCAGTGACTATGACTGTGTCCGCATTGGCCAAGTCGAGAGCGAGATGCAGATCGTCGAGACCTCCGAAAACGGGGATCTTTGTGTCCCCCAAGTAGTCCCCGCTTCGCCCTCCCTCGACGCAGGCACCGACGACAAGATATCCGGCACCAGGTTGTCGACTCAGTTCGCGGTGAATGCGAAACGCCGACGATTGGGAACCAACCAGCACTACGCGAGCAGAGAATCTTCCACGAAGCCGCTGCACGACCAGCCACTGCCTCCACATCCACCGGGAACAGGTAAGCACAATTATGCCCAGAGGAAACGCGATGAGGATATAGCCGCGAGCCACATCAATATGAAAAAGATAGGCGATGATCGCCACCAGCCCGAAAAGCCGGATCGACGCATTCGCAATGAGCTTGTACTCGTCGGGCCCCGTGCCCAACACTCGATACCCCCGAGAACCATACACTCCAAGCAGAGTCATCCAGCTCACGATGATGACCAGGGAAACCAAGGTGTAGCTGATGCTCAGGTCGCTGGCGTTCCCGCGAAAATCGAGATCTGCCGTATCAAGTCCAAACCAGAGAATCTGGACCCCGAAGACCACCCAGATGAGAACGAGTAAGTCTGTGATGGCCAAGCGTGCGGCATAAATGATACGCCAGTCACGAGATGAATTCTGGACCGCAGGTGCGACCGTTACTGTTTCTTCGTTCATTCCTCCGGCTCGGCAGATTACTGCCAGGCCATTCCCCCGTCTGATGATCGTTTCAGTTCGTTACCCGCCCAGAGCCAAAGGGTACCAGAGGCCTCAGACACGGCAACATTGCCCGGCATGATCTCCATCGGCGTATCGACCAGGAGACAGCCTGCCGACGTGACCGTGGGGGATTCGGCCGGCAGAGCGACAAGCTGCACTCCCGCACATTCCGGAAGACCGACCGCAACAATAATGTAACCTGCTTGAGTCATATTCAGGTTAACGGCGCCGGGAACTGTGACGGCCGATGACCAAGTTGCGGCGGCATTCGTGGTAGTAAAAATAGTCTGTTCATCGCACAGCACGGCGGCCGAATTGGCGTCGCGGGGCGCGAGGGCAATAACGGCCGGGCAGGGCGCAGCGGCGTCGCCGGCAGGGCTGTGCACCACGGCTCGGTCGGCCGGATTGACGAACCAGGCCCCGCCGAGCTTCTCGGGATAGGACTTAAAAGTGTCGCCACCCACGAAAGTCTGGACAAACTCGGGGGCGCAGTCGGTCGCGGACAGGCCCACGAACTCTATAATGCTCTCGCTCGTGGCCTTAAGGGCCTGCGGTGCGGTGACCTCGGTGGGGCCGGTGGCGCTCTTTGATTCCCAGGTGGCTCCGGAGTCGGTCGTGAGTTCGGGAGTCGCCGGGGTGGCGGGGCACTCGCCAGTAACCACCCGCCAGGCCGTGGTGTCGTCGACGGCAGAGAGGAAGCGGGCGGGCGGCACTGCCACGCCAGTTGGTGCTGCCGGCTTGGCGGCAGGATCCGGCGTGGTGGCGGGGTCGCTCGTGGCAGCGAGTCTGGGAGCGGACCGAGGTGCCTCGGCTGTGACGCCGGGGCGGGTGGAGTTGAGCGCGAAGGCGATCAGGGCGATGTCGGCGAGGAGAAACATTGCGACGGCGAGGTAGACCCAGACGCGTCGAGTGGAGGAGTCGCGTGGAATATGGCGAAGTGGGCGGGCCATGGTTACGGGCGCCCGGTCGCCGCGGAGAGGGCGGCGGTGATGGTGGTTACGGCCTTGTCGATTTCGACACCTACGCGGTCGTATACCTCCGCGGAGCGGCGGTAGGGGTCGTCGATGTCGTCGTCGTTGGGGTCTAGCGGGGGAAGAGCTAGGCCCTTCGTGGTGGAGATTTCGGCGAGGAAATTGTTGATGGTGGGGGTTTCGGCAGGCTCAACCACCGGGAGCTCGACATCCGAAAGCTTTGCGGTGACCAGTCTCGCAAACTGGTTGAGGGTATAGGCGTAGCGGTTGGCACGGGGGTGGAGGGAGACTACCTCGCCTCGGTGCTCCCGGGTGGCGGTGAGGACGATGTCGGCGGCCGCGATGCGGTCCGCCGTGAGCTGCTGCGCGGCGTGGAGTGTGGGCTCCGCGCCGTATCGGGTGGCCAGGAAAGCTGCCTCGTCTGTCATCGGGTGGTTGACCATGGCGCGGGTTCCGGCGCTTGTGACGATGGCGGGGATGCCAGCCGCGGTCAGGCGGGATTGGAGGAGTTTTTCGGCGAGGGGGGACCGGCAGATGTTGCCGGTGCAGACGACCAGGATGTTCAAGGTGTCCGTGGGGGTGGTCTCGACAACCGGGAGGTCGACCGACGAGTGGTCGGCCACGGTCAGCGCCCTGCCTTGGCTAGGGCGCGTGCCTTGCGGGAGTTGGGCTCGGGGGTCTCTTCGGCGCCGTAGCCGTAGCCGTAGCCGTAGCGGCCGTAGCCGTAGGAGTCGGGGCCCTTGGTCGGCAGCATGGTGAGCACCATGCCGGAGATTGGGGCACCGACGTTGTCGAGGGCGGCAATTGCGCCCTTGAGCTGGTTCTTGTGCGTGCGGCCGGCAGCCACCACGATGATCGCGCCGCCCACGTTCTTGGCGAGAATGGCGGCATCTGTCACCGGCAGTAGCGGCGGCGCGTCGAAGATGACCACGTCAAAGGTCTTGTTGAACTCGCCGATGAAGTGACTCATGCGTGCCGAGCCGAGCAACTCGCTCGGGTTCGGCGGCACGTGCCCGGCGGGCAGCACGAAGAGCTTGCCCTTGCCCCAAGGCTGGATGATATCTTTCAGCTCGGCGCGGCCGACGAGCAGGTCGGTGAGACCCACGGTGCCGTCGATGCCCATGTAGTCGTGGATCTTGGGACGGCGCAGGTCAGCATCGATGAGCAGCACGCGGGCGCCCGAGTCGGCGAGCGCGATGGCCAGGTTCGCGCCCGTGGTGCTCTTCCCCTCGCTCTCGATGGAGGACGTGATCACGAAGCTGCGATCCGTGCGGCCCACGTCGAGGAACTGCAGGTTGGTGCGCAGGGTGCGGAACGACTCGGCACGCGGGCTGCGCGGGTCGACGTGCACGATCAGCGGGCGTTCCTGTGCCTTGGGGTCGAAGACGATGCCGCCAAGGATCGCGACGTCCGTCACCGATTCCACGTCGCGCTCGGTGCGAATGCGCGTGTCGAGCGTCTCGCGTAATACGGCCAGGCCCACGCCCAAGGCCAGACCCACGAGGAAGCCGAGCACGATGTTGAGGGGCACGTTCGGGCTGACCGGCACGGACGGCACTGTGGCCTCCTGCGCGCGGGTGAGCTTGACCGGGGAGATGGCGTCGGCGGCCTCGGGGGTCTCAATGTCTTCAACGACCGCGGTAAGGCTCTGCGAGGCGGCATTGGCGATGTCCGCAGCGCGCACTGGGTCGGTGTCGATGACGGTGATTTCGATGATCGAGGTGTCGATAGGGGCTGAGGCAGTGATCTTGCCCGCAAGCTGGTCGGCAGTGGTGCCAAGGTCGAGGGTTGCGATGACCGGGAGCAGCACGATGGGGGTGGCCACGAGGTCGGAGTAGGTCTTGACCCGCTGCACAGTGAAGCTGCTGCCCTGGGCGAGGTCACTCGTCGTTCCGCTGGCCTGGGTGGAGACGAAGACCTTTGAGGTGGCGCTGAACTCGGGCGTCTGCAGAATGGAGTAGGTAGAGGCTGCACCGACGGCGACGAGGGTGAGTAGGACGATCAGTACCCAGCTCTTTCGCAGGATTCGAATGTAGTCGCGAAGCTCCACGCGGCGGCCTTTCCTCAACGAACGGATCAAGGCCCGAACTTTGAACCCCTTTCTAGTTTTGCATAGTTCCCGAGCGCTCAGGTTCCGTTGCTCCGCGCCTAGGGTGTCGGCTGAAGAACGGGCCACTGAGGGAAGCTCGGGGGTCTCGACAGGCTCGACCACCGGCCGTTCGCACCCGCGTTTCACGCGGGCGGTTGCGCTGCCGGTGGTGGCCCCGGTTACGGCGGGCGCGGTTGCGGTGAGTGCGTAGGTTCCGATCTTTCCAATTCCGCAGCTGGAGAAGGTGGCCAGGCCGGAAACGGGCGGCCCTGGGTTGGTGGTATAGGCCAGCGCAACGCCGGCCGGACTGCCGGTGATGCTCAGTGCCACCGGCGTGGTGTTCGCGGTGGCGGTCTGCCCCGCGGCACCCTGAAGCGCGACGATCGATTGGCCGGTGAAAGCGAGCCGCCGGTGGCCCCGGCCTGCTGGGAGATGAACGCCATCTTCGCGCGGGGATGGGTGACGGTGAAATACATCAGTGGGCGGGCTTTGGGGGTAAACCCCGCCCACTGACGGTCTGGGTTGGTTGGAGGTCAGGGCCCTTCACAGCGCCTGAAAAAGTCCCCCAATGAGGACCGGGTGTGTCCTCATTTATGGGGACCTGTGTCCTCATAAACGAGGACACTACGGGATGCGCCGGGGCTGGTGCTAGCGGGAGCGATACCCCAGTTCGGGGCGACTTTGGCTAGGTGGGCTGGAGGAGGCCGTCGGGGGTGACCGTGAGCATCCGTGACTCGCCGGCCTCGACCACGATCGAGGCGATGGTGGGCCGGTCGGCGGGCAGCACCCGGGCGGTCAGGCGGCCGTAGGTGAGGGTGTCGAGCTGGGCGGCCACGATCGCGGCCGCGGCGGCCAGTTGCAGGGGCGGACGGTCGGCGCTGTCGTCGAGCAGGGTCACGTCGACGCCTCGGCTGCGGGCGGCGCGGGCCGCGCTGATCACCGGCTCCACGAAGAGCGAGCGCCCCCGGATGGCATCGCGGAGGGTGGCCTCCACGAGCAGGCAGTCCGCGCGCAGGGTCGCATCGATCTGCTTCGGGTCGGGCTGCAGGGCGTCGGGCTGCAGGGCGTCGGCGAGGCGCTGCAGGGTGGGCCGGGCCAGAGTGTTCAACCGGGTGAGCTGGGTTTCGCGCTCCTCAAGGGCCGCGGCCGCCGTGGCCGCGGCCGCTCCGTTCAGGGCCCGTTCCCGGTTCAGCCGGGCGAGGGCCAGGGTGGAGCGCTTCAGGCCCACGGCGAACAGGGTTCCGGCGAGCAGCGTGCCGGCGTGACGGATGGCCAGGTTGACCCCGTCGAGCAGCGTCTGCCCGTTGAGCAGCGCCCAGACGATCGAGATGACCATGATCATGGCGTAGCCGTACCAGGCGAATCCGGGCCGGCCGCGCACCGCCAGCACGACCAGCATCATGGTGATCGCCCCGAGGTGCCAGTGGGCGAACGGGGTCGACCCGACCGGCGGAACCGGGAACGCCGTGGCCGCCGCTGCCAGCCCGCACAGCGCGAGCACCACGATCGCATGCCGATTCGACACCGGGTCGGGCACGACGAGGGTGAGCCAGGCGGCCGCCGCGCTCACTGCGAGGAATCCGAGGATCTCGTAGGGCAGGGTCCAGAGGGGTTCATCGTCGGCGAAGGCGAGAACGGCGTGCACGGCGATGAATCCCACCAGGATCGCCGTGGACATGGACTTCGGCAGGCGGGTGATGCCCTGCTGTTGCAGGGAGGGGGCTGGTGCCGGGGCTGGGGTTGCCGGTGCTTGTGCTGGCGCTGGTTCTGGATCTGGTCCTGCAGTCCGTGCTGCGGGTGGGCCTGCGGGCGCGGGGGTCCAGGAGACCACCACCTCGGTGCCGGCGCCGGGGCGGGAGCGCACGGCGGCGGCACCGCCGGAGAGGCGCTCCATGCGGCCGATGATGCTCTGCGCGATGCCCAGGCGCTCGGCGGGCACCCGGGCGGGGTCGAAGCCGACACCGTCGTCGTGCACGGCCACCCGGATGCCGCCCTGGTAGCTGCGCACGGTGAGGATGCGGGCCACCGGGCGGTGTGGCGGCGTGCCGGGACGCTGCTCGGGATCCGGCACACCGGCCGCGGCGACCGAGTTGCGGAGGGCCTCGCCGACGGCACCGAGCAGGGCGGTCACGGCTTGCGCGGGCACCGTGAGGGTGCCATGCAGATGGGAGGTGATCTCGGCATCCGGTGCCAGCTCGCCGACCAGCTGCTCGAGGCGCCGGGTCACCTCGGCGCCGGGCACGCTCGGGTCGGGCTGTGGGGCGCGCAGGGCGTCGAGCCGCACCAGGGTGTCGGCCGCGTGCCGGCTCAGCACCGGCACCGGGGTGCCTCCGCGGCCGGCCATCAGCAGGGTCGAGATGACGCTGTCGTGCACCAGGGCGTCGATGGTGAGGCGTTCGCGTTTGCGGGCCAGGCGGTCGGCCCGGCCGACGAGCTGCGCGCGAGCGAGCGTGGCGGCCTGGTCGACCTTGATGGCGCTGCGGCGGGCCATGGTGGTCAGCCCCACCAGCATGCTGAGCAGCAGGGCCGAGTAGAGGGCGTCTTCGACGCCGACCAGCACCGGGTGGGGATCGGACGAGGTGGCCGCCCGCACCAGCCCGCTCATCGTGCAGACCAGCACCAGGTAGGCCCACGCCGTGCGGTCGCGGGTGGTGGCCACCGCCACGGCCATCACGGGCACGCCGGTGAGGGTGATCGCCCAGGGGATGTCCGCGCCCGCCGGCAGCGGCTCCGCCCGCATGGTGAGCCAGAAGAGGAGCAGCAGCACGAAGAGCGCGCCCTCGGCGAGCGCGATCACCCGCAGCACCCGCAGCGGCACCCGCACCGAGAGCAGGGCGAGCAGCACCGGCAGCCCGAAGATCAGCAGCCACGCCGCCATCGATCCGGGGCCCTCCTCCTGCCAGGCCTGCCCGAGGACGGTGCCCAGGGAGAGCAGCCCGAAGACGAGGGCGGTGGGTCCGA
The DNA here is from genome assembly GCF_004403395.1 of Cryobacterium cheniae. Lineage (GTDB taxonomy): Bacteria > Actinomycetota > Actinomycetes > Actinomycetales > Microbacteriaceae > Cryobacterium > Cryobacterium cheniae. The sequence goes on along the minus strand of NZ_SOGN01000019.1, from coordinate 17,935 downwards.
GGGAGGCGTAGATCAGGCGGGCCAGGCGCTCGGTCGCGGACTGCGTTCTGGCCTGCCGGGGGGTGTGCGACTTGGTCTGCATTGTGCTCGGCCGGGTCACGGCTGGCCGGGGATGGGCAGGAGGCCGTCTTCCAGCGCACGCTTGTAGAGGTCGATCTTGGTGTTCGCCGGGCGGCCGACGCGCTCGTATTTCGAGCGCACGCGACGGATGTAGTCGATCACCGTGGCCTCGGAGAGCCCCATCCGGGAGGCCACCAGCGGTGCCTTCGCGCCCGCCGCGTAGAGGGAGAGCGCCTCGCACTCCCGCACGCTCAGGCCGGCGTCGGAGAGGTCCGGGTCGCCGTCGAGGGCCGCGGCCCACTCGGTGGAGACGATGGTCTCCCCCGCCGCCGCGCGGGTGACGGTGTCGAGCAGCACCGCGGTGGGCTCGGACTTGCGCACCACCCCCAGCACGCCGCTGCGCGCGGCGGCCCGCATCAGGGCGGCGTCGTCGCCGCCGGTGAACGCGAGCACAGCCGCTCCCGCGCCGCGCAGCCGGTCGACGTTGGCTGTGACGGTGGACCCGTCGGAGAGCCGCAGGTCCAGGATGACGAGGTCGACGGGCGTCTGCTGCTCCGCGGACTCGAGCAGTTCGGTCACGGTCGCGACCGTGGCCACCACCTCGATCTCGGGGATCGTCGCGAAGAGGCCGGCGAATCCGCGGGCAACGATCTCGTGGTCATCGATCAGGGCTACTCGAAAGCGGGTCATCGGTGATCCTTGGATTCGGGGTTCGGGTGCCTGCCGGGGTCTCGGGCAGGGTTCAACGACTTCGGAAAACTGGCCCCTGTTCTGGTGCCACAAGAAGTAACGGCTGGTCAGAACGGGAAGCGGTCAATACGTTGGGCAGTGGGGAAAACCGACCGGGGGGTTGGTGGGGCGCTCACGATCCCGAAGTCGTTGAGCGCCCCTTCTCACCGGTCATGCGGGTGCGGGCCGGCTGCGGTTGTTCAGAACGCCGCCGCTCTCCTCGAGGTAGCACGATCCGCAGAGCGACTCGTAGGTCACCTCGGCGCCGTCGATGGCCACCTGGTCGCCGTTGAAGACGAAGACCCCGTCGACCTGGCGCCCGTTGAACACGGCCTTGCGCCCGCAGCGGCAGATGGTCTTGAGCTCCTCGAGGCTGTGCGCCACCTCGAGCAGGCGCCGGCTGCCCGGGAAGGCCACCGTCTGAAAATCGGTGCGGATGCCGTAGGCCAGCACCGGGATGTTCTTCAGGATCGCGATGCGCAGCAGGTCGTCCACCTGCTGCTCGGTGAGGAACTGCGCCTCGTCCACCAGCAGGGAGCTCACGTCGAGGCCGGTCTCGGCGAGCACCCGGGCGCGGTGCTGCTGGAAGAGGGCGTAGGCATCCGTCTCGGGGGTGAGCAGGTAGTCGACCGCCCGGGTGACGCCGAGCCTGGAGAGGATGCCGCGGTCGCCCTTGGTGTCGACCGACGGCTTGGCCAGCAGCACCTGGTGGCCGCGCTCCTCGTAGTTGTAGGCGGCCTGGAGCATCGAGGTGCTCTTGCCGCTGTTCATGGCTCCGTAGCGGAAATACAGTTTGGCCATGCGGTGGGTGCCCCCTCGGCTGGTCGCGCTCGTCATGCTGCGCTGCTCTGTTGCTGCGCTGCGCGTCGTGGCGCCGCGCTGCGTGGCGCCGGGTGCGCCTAGCCCAGCGTACTGGGGGGATCCGGGCGCTTGTCGCCGAACTCCAGCGTGAGGCTCGGGCGACGGATGCTCACCCGCACCCACGGGAACACCATCCGCAGCACCGCGATGTAGGAGCGCAGCAGGGCGCGCACCCGGCGCGGCGGGAGGTCGAGCGCCAGCCGGATCGAGAAGGTGTCGGTGCCGGAATGCCGCTGCTGGCGGTCGCTCGGCGGGTCGATCTGGGTGTCCGGGTCGGACTCGGGCTCGGTGTCGGCCTGCACGACGAGGCTGCGCGGGTCGAAGCCGGGAGCCAGGCAGAGCAGGGTGATCAGGGCGGCGGTGGCCGCGCGCTGCTGCGTGCCGAAGTGGGCCGCCCGGTGCTCCGGGTCGGCCACGACCAGCAGCGGATCCTTGCCGCGCTCGAGGAGCCCGGCCCGCTCCCGGGCGATCACGGCGTCGAGCCAGGTCTCGTCGATGTGCGCCACGATGCCGCGGCGCACCCCGGCGGCGAGTTCGTTCGCCCGGACGATGTCGGCCTTGGTCACCTCGCCGCGGGCGAGCACGTCCTCGAAGAGGGGGAAGACGCCGGGCTGCAGGGCGGCGCGCTGCTGCTCGAGCACCTCGCGCACCACGCGCCCGCGGGATTCTTCGGTGCGGCGGGCGATGGCGCGGCGAGCATCCGTCTGCCAGGCCAGCAGCAGGCGCACCATGCGGCGGGAATACGCGGCGGCGGCGAGCCCGAGGGCGAGCACCGGGGTGACCGCGACGACCAGGTAGATGCCCGGGGGCACCGTCAGGCTGCGGAACGGCACCTGCGGCAGCGCGACCAGGGCGATGACGAAGGCGGCGATGATCGCGGCCACCGCGAGCTCGCGCCAGGGACGGAACGGGGCGAGGGCCACGAGCAGGAGACCGAGCATGATCGGGCCGAAGTCGTCTTGCACCAGGGCGTTGCTCCCCCAGCGGGAGGCCTGGTCGAGCAGGTGGGCGGCCAGGCCGAGGCCCATGATCAGCAGCAGGGACGTCTGCCGCACCGGCGACTGCGACCGCCCGCCGGCGAGCACGAGCACGGCGGACGCGCCCGCCGCGGCGAGGAGCGTGAGCACGGCCAGGTACGGCTGCCAGATCTCGTCGGCCTGCAGCACCGTGGTCAGCACCGCGTAGCCGAACCCGAGCGCGGCGACGCCGGGAACGATCGGCCAGACGGCGAGGGCGCCCAGCGGGTCGAGGCGCTGCTGGGTGAAGGCGTGCGGCTTGGTGTGCGGGGTGGGGACGGGGGTGTGGTTCGGGGTGGGGTTTGGGGTGTGGTTGGGGGTGGTCGTGCTGCTGGGGGTGGTGATTGGGGCGGTCGTGTTGCTTGGGGTGTTGGTCGGGATTGCGTCGTCTGCGGACGGGGTCGGGTGTGCGGCGGTCACTGGGCCACCCGCTCGGGGTCGGGGGTATCCGTTGGTGCGGTATCCGTTGGTGCGGAATCTGTGGGCGCGGTAGCTGTCTGCCCGGTATCTGTGGGCCCGGAATTTGTGGGCCCGGTAGCTGTGGGCCTGGTAGCTGTGGGCGCGGCGTGCTCGCCGGGTTCTACGGGTTCGTCCGCTTCTTCCGGTGCCACGGGAACGCTGAGCAGCACCGAGGTGCCGGCGCCCGGCCGGGTGAGCACGCTCACCGAGCCACCCAGGCGTTCGATCCGGCGGTGCACGGCCTGGCGCAGGCCGAGGCGGTCGGCGCCGGTTTCCGATTCCGTGAAGCCGCGGCCGGCATCCATCACCATCAGGGAAATGCTGTTCGGCTCGGACTCGATCACGACCTCGGCGGCGACGATGCCGGAGTGCAGGATCACGTTCACGAGGCACTGCTGCACGGCCAGGCCCAGCTCGCGGTCGATGGCCGGGCCCAGGCGGCCGAGGGCGGCGCGATCTCCCGTGACTTCGACCACGAGGCCACGATCGCGGCTGCGCTCGATGGCGGCGTAGACCTCGCTGGTGAGCCAGGCATCCGTGCCCCGCGACGGCTCGACGCTCAGCGCGTCGGCGTCGGTGAGCCAGTCGGTGCCGCGCAGGGTCTGCAGGGCGTCGCGGATGCTGCCGGCCAGGTTGGCGCTGAGCGGCCCGGGGTGCGCGCGGGCGAGGGCGACGAGCTGCTGGAGGGTGGTGTCCTGGCCCAGGGCGAGGGTGCGCTGGTCGAGTTCGTGGCGCAGCAGGCGGGTCTGGTCGGTCTGCATGGCCCGGTGCAGGGCGACCTGCACGGTGCGGTCGCGGCGCACGAAGGCGGTGAGCAGCAGCACGCTGACCAGGAAGAGGTAGGTGGAGACGGTGAAGACGTCCGCGCCGTAGGGCACGTCGGCCCGGGCGGCCGCGGACACCGTGACGATTTCGGCCAGGACGAAACCGGTGGTGCTCCAGAGCACGCCGGCCCGGGCGGATGCCCCGGCGCCGCCAACCATCACCAGGGCCAGCTTCGGCAGCGTGACGAGGAAGACGTTCGAACTCGGGAAGACGCCCGGCAGGCCGAGCACGGTGATCGTGTAGAGGTAGGTGGCGACGGCGCCGACGGCCAGGTAGGTGAGGGTCAGGGTGACGGTGCGGCGCAGCGAGAGGGCGATCAGGGCCGTCGCCATCAGGAGGAGGGCGGCGATGGTGGCCGCGGTTTGGGTGGGGGTGGGGGTTGTGGCTGCTGCTGTGGTTGCGGCTTGGGCGGCTTCGGTGGCTGCTTGGGCGGCTTCGGTGGCTGCGGTTGTGGACAAGCTCAGGAGGATCACGGCGACGAGGGAGGCGGCCAGGCAGGTCAGCGCGAACCAGTGCGCGGCCCGGGCGAGGGCGTAGCTGAGCGTCCTCTTCACCAGGTGGTCTGGAAGTCCAAGCGTCATAGCCACCCTCTCTCTTCGGATGATTCTCTCATTCCGCGAGGGCGCTCCCGCGCCTCCCCGGGGAATCCGCTTCACCTCGAACGAATTCGACGGAGATTGTGCACAATAACGCGACTCCGGGGCCCTGTGCGCAATCTTTGTGCACGTTCTCCGTCGAATTCGTTCGGCCGCTGAGGCCTCGACTCGGCCCAATCTCCTGAGTTCGCCATATTCCAGGCTCTTCCCACCTATTCCCGACTCGTCCCGGCGCCGGACGTGCATAACTCCTGCAATTTGGCCAAAACAGGCCGAATTCAGCCTGTTTCGACCCCTTTTCGCAGAATTTGCAGGAGTTATGCATCAGCACGGGTCGGGACTGGCTCCGGCGGGCCTCCCGGCAGGGTGAGCGGCCCCGCGGCGGCAGGAAGATGGAACTCCTGGCGCGTATGCAGTGCCCCGCAGCCGAGGTGTCCGGCACCGGATGTGGCCAACTCAGGAGACCCTGTCGCCGCGCGCGGCGCCGGCCCGGACCAGGGCGGCAGTCTCCCCGCTGCGGCCTCGACTCGGCCCAATCTCCTGAATTAGCCACCACTGCGCACCTCTTTCCGACTCGTCTCGGCGCGGGACGTGCATAACCTGCAGTTTGGCGCGAAGCGGTGAGCATAATGGGGCACGGGGCACGGGGCACGGGGCACGGGGCACGGGGCACGGGGCACTGGCGCCCGCCGCTGTCGGACACTTTTCTGGGGGAAAAAATGCAACGAGCCTTTCGGGCCACGATCGTGACCACGGCGCTGGCCGCTTCACTTCTCATGTTGGCCGGATGCGCCCAGGCGGCCCCGGCGGAGTCGGCCCCGGCTTCAGCGCAGGCGAGCGAAACGCCCTCGGCCACGCCCAGTCCGACCCCGACGCCGACGCCGACGGCCGCGCCCACCCCCACGGTTGATCCCGCGAACCCGAGCTCCTGGCTGATCACGTTCGACGGGGTCGGCCCCCTCACCTTCGGCGGCCAGATCGCCGAGGAGACTGCGGACATGACCGCGTTCGCCGACACGTCCAACGACGTCTGCCCGGTCAAGATGTTCGCGATGGACGGCGTGCCCGGCATCTGGGTCAGGCCGGCTGCAGACGGCGCCATCGAGCTGATCACCCTCGGCGCGGAGACGTTCGGCACGCCGGTCGCCGACGTCGAAGCAGGCTCGCCGAAGACGGAAGCCGGCATCGGAATCGGCGCGACGCTGCAGCAGCTGGAGGCGGCGTATCCGGAGGTATCCGAGACGGGCACCTACGGCGATCTGCAAACGTATTACGGCATCTCGAGCGACACCGGCCGCTGGATCGTCTTCACGATCCGCGACGGAGTGGTGGACGCCATCGGCGTCAGCAGCGAACCCATTCTCCCGTCGGAGTACTGCGGATAGCCCGACCGGCAGAGCGGGCATCCGCTGCACGCACGGGTGAAGCGAACGGATGCCGCCACGCGGCATCCGTTCGGCGCAGCAGTGCACGCTTACTCCGAAGGGCGGGCAGCCGGGCGCGAACCCCGGGCGGCCCCGCCCCGGCCGCGCCCTACGCGGTGAGGTTCAGGACGGCGGCGGTGGCGGCCAACGACGCGGCGGCGGCGGCCGGGTCGTCGGAGAGCTTCGTGCCGAGGCTCGGGATCATCTCGCGCAGCTTGGGCTCCCAGGCCGGGTACTGCTCGGGGAAGCAGCGCTGGATCAGGTCGACCATGATCGGGGCCGCGGTCGAGGCTCCGGGGGAGGCGCCGAGCAGTCCGGCGATGGTGCCGTCGGCCGAGGTGATGACCTCGGTGCCGAACTGCAGCACGCCGCCCTGCTCCGGATCCTTCTTCATGACCTGCACGCGCTGCCCGGCGGTGATGAGTTCCCAGTCCTCGATCTTCGCGGTCGGAATGAACTCCTGCAGCGCCTTCAGCTTCGTCTTCTTGGAGGCGAACACCTCTCCGATCAGGTATTTCATCAGGCCGAAGTTGTGCGCCGCGACGGAGAGCATCGGTCCGATGTTGTGTGCCCGGATCGAGAACGGCAGGTCGAGCCAGCTGCTCGACTTGAGGAACTTGGGGGTGAAGCCGGCGTACGGGCCGAACAGCAGGGAGGTCTCGCCCTCGACCACGCGGGTGTCGAGGTGCGGCACCGACATGGGCGGCGCGCCCGTGGCGGCCTTGCCGTAGACCTTGGCATGGTGCTGCGCGACGAGCTTCGGGTTCGTGGTGCGCAGGAACTGCCCGCTGATCGGGAACCCGCCGAAACCCTCGATCTCGGGGATGCCGCTCTGCTGCAGCAGCGCCAGGGCGCCGCCGCCCGCGCCGACGAAGACGAATCGGGCCTTGACGATGCTGGGGTGGTTGCCGACCAGGCGGCGCAGATTGAGCTTCCACATGCCATCCGTGAGCTGTTTCAACCCGGTGACCTGCTGGTTCATGTGCACGCCCACGCCCTCGGCCTTGAGGTTGTCGAGGAGGTAGCGGGTGAGGGCGCCGAAGTCCACGTCGGTTCCCGACACGATGCGGGTCGCCGCGATCTTCTGGTTCTTCGGGCGCTTCTGGGTGAGCAGCGGGGTCCAGGTGCCGATCACGGCCGGGTCCTCGCTGTACTCCATGCCCTGGAAGAGGGGCTCGCCCTTGAGTACCGCGAACCGCTTGCGCAGGTACTCGACGCTGCTCTGGCCGTGCACGAAGGTCATGTGCGGGGTGGAGTTGATGAATTTCGTCGGCGCCGGCAGCACGCCCGTCTCGACCAGGTGCGCCCACAGCTGGCGGCTGATCTGGAACTGCTCGTTGATGGCCACGGCCTTGGCCGCGGTGACGGTGCCGTCCTTCGCCTCGGGCATGTAGTTCAGCTCGCACAGGGCCGCATGGCCGGTTCCCGCGTTGTTCCACGGGTTGGAGCTCTCCTGTGCGACCTCCCCCAGCCGCTCGTAAACCTCGATGGTCCAGTCGGGCTGCAACTGCTTGATCAAGGTACCGAGGGTGGCGCTCATAATGCCGCCACCAATAAGAACGACATCGACATTCGCCATTGGATTCACCCTTCCACTGTATCGGTGGTAACGGATGCCTCCCGCCGGAACGCCGCCGCGGCAGGTCACGGTTGACCCCGCACCGGCCTCAGGCGCGGTTCTTCAGCCGCTCGTAGGTGGCGATGTACTCGTCCATCGGCACGCTCGCGACCTCGCGGATCACCAGGTCCAGGTCGAGATCGGCCAGCGTCTTGAACCGCACGCAGCTCTTGCCCATGTTCAACGCGCGCCCGGTGGCCTCCCACTGGGAGCGGAACGCGGCATCCTTCTCGGGAGAGCTGTAGAGGCCCATCAGATACAGGGAGTTGTAGTTCTTCTGCGCGGCCAGGCTGACGTAGACGAGCGGCTGCTGGTTATAGGTGTTCGGGAACCGCTCCAGCGGAACCGCCCAGCCGAGCATGCCGCCGTAGACGCCGAGCCGATACCCCGCGGGCATGGCGTCGCGCACGGCGTCGAGAACCGGGTAGAGCACCGCCCGGCGCTCGGGTTCGAGGTCGAGAACGAGGGACTCCACCTCGAACGGGACCGGCTCTGTGCTCATGGATTCAAGGGTACCGGTTCGGGTCCCCGGCACCGGGCCGGGGCCCGCCAGCACCGGCCCGCACCGGGGCCCGCCAGCCCCGGCCCGGCCCCGGCACCGTGCCTGCGTGGCAGCTCCGGTGCGACCCGGCTGCTAGCCCTCGACCCCGAGCTCCGCGGATCCGCCGACCACGACCCGGCCCCCCAGCGGCTGCGTCGGCCGCGCGTTGTGGCTGTGTGCGTCTTCGAGCGTGCCGATCTGCTCCACCGACATCGAGATCGGCGTGCTCATCACGACCCAATGCACATCTTCGGTGCACGGCGGCGTGGTCAGGCTGCCCGAGTACTCGTAGTGCTCCAGCGACGGCGGCAACACCGCCGAGACATCCATCGTCACGTCCTCTTCGTCGGCCGCATGCGTGGCCTCGTCGATGAACGGCGCCAGGGCGTCGGATGCCGGCCCCTCGGTCACGAGGATGCCCAGCACCAGCAGCTTGCCGGCCGCGTCCGCGTGCACCAGGTGCAGCTCGCCCGCCGCCGGCCGGCCGTTCACGGTGTGCTCCGACGGCACGTGGGCGTGAATCTGTTGCAGGCTGTACGCATCATCGGCGAAGGTCAGGGTCTCGCCCTCGCCGTCGGCCTCGAACTCGACCGCGTGCCCGGTGTCGAACACATCGCCGTCCGCGTCCCCGGCGCTCAGCTGGATGCCGGTGCTCGGTGCGGGCACGGTCGCGGGCAGGTCGATCGGGGACTGGGCGGTGCCCACGCCGCAGGCCGCGAAGCCGGGGTCCAGCTCCGCCCACGACGCCGGTCCGCTCGCGCCGTCGTAGGACCAGTGCGCGGGTTCCGCCACCGGGGTCACGCTTGGCTCCGGGGTGGGCGGGGCGCAGCCGACAAGGGTGACGGCGGCCACCGTGAGAGCTGAGGTGATGAGCCAGGGTCGTGCGGACATGGGTACTCCTAGAAAACGGCAGAGAAAAACGCCACACCGAACATGTGGCGTGACCGCCCTCGTGGGAGGGCCGCCTTGCCGAATTATCCTCTCGCCGCGGCCGGCTCACTGCGAGGGACGACCGCGCGGGCGCCGTGCAGCTCCAGCCGCGACAGGGTGCGCTCGAAACTCTCCGGCACGCCGTAGTGGAACCCCTGCGCGCTGCGGATGCCCAGCGCGCTCAGGTGGTCCGCCATCGCGTCGTTCTCCACCCCCTCGACGATCATCGAGTACTCGAGGTTGTCGCCGAAACCCTGCAGGGCGGTGAGCACCTCGCGCTGGCGGATGTCGTCGAGGTCGTCGACCAGGCTGCGGTCGATTTTGAGGATGTCCATGGGCATCCGCACCAGGGCGTCGACCGAGGAATCCTGGGAGCCGTAGTCGTCGAGGGCGATCATCAGGCCGAGGTCGCGCAGGCGGTCGGCCTGGCGACGGATGGCGGGGGTGACCTTGGTCATCGACCGCTCGTTGAGCTCGAGGCAGAGCGAGATGCCGGGGTAGCGTTCGGCGAGGTCCTCGATGTAGGTGCCCATGCGCTCGGGCAGGATCTGCCCGGCCTCGACGTTGATGGTCATGCAGACCACGCTCGGCTCGACCAGCCGGAAATCGGCGGCCGCGGCCATGGCCTTCACGGCCACCTGGCGGGTCATCGCGTCGAGCCGGCCGAGGCCCTTCGCCTTCTCCACGATCGACGGCGGCGACAGCGGGCCGAGGTCCGGGTGGGTGTACCGCACGAGGGCTTCGAACGCCCAGATCTGCCCGGTGACGAGGCTGACGATGGGCTGGAAGGCGAGTTCGAGCAGGTCCTCGTCGATGGCGTGGGCGATGATGTCGTTCATCTGGGAGGAGCGGTGGCTCGAGATGTTGAGGCTGCTCTCCTTGGACGGGCCGCCGCGCCGCCGGGACTTCTTGATCGCGAGCATCGACCGGTCGGCATCCTGGACCAGCTGGTTGACGTCGGTTTCCCGGTGCGCGGAGTAGGCCAGTCCCACGCTGATGATCGGGCTGTGCGTCGCCTGGCCGATGACCATCGGCTCCCCCGCGACCACCAGGATGCGCTCGGCGATGGACTTCGCCTCGGCCAGCGACGCCAGATGGGTGAGGATGACCACGAATTCGTCGCCGCCGACCCGGGCGACCACGTCGTGCGGACGCACCACGGCGCTGAGCCGCCGCCCGAGCTCGCGCAGCACGTCGTCGCCGGTCTGGTGGCCGAAGCGGTCGTTCAGGCGCTTGAACTCGTCGAGGTCGATGAACAGCACGGCCAGGGCCTCGGAGTAGTCCCGGTGGTCGTTGATGTTGGCCAGGGCCTCCTGGAACGCGCCGTAATTGGGCAGGCTCGTCAGCGGGTCGGTGTTGGCGCGCAGGGTGAGGCCGGCGATGTTGCGGCGGGCCCGAACGACCATCTCGGCGGTCGTGGCGAGGGCCTGGAGGGCGCGCCGGTCGTTGCCGGTGAAGGCGCCGTCCATGGCGTCGCGCCGGGCCACGATGTACTGGGCCGGCCCGGTGACGCCGGCCAGGGGCAACAGCATGCTGATCTCGCCGGGCCGGGCGGGCTCGCCGCGCACGACGACGGACTCGACGCCGATCGCATCCGCCACCACGCGGCGCAGCAGGTCGGTGACGGCGGCCGGGGAGCCGGGCTCGGGGGCCGGGGCGTCGGCGGCGGTGCTGGTGGCCGGGCAGGTGTTGTCGCGGGCGCTCGTGGCGGCGGCACCCTTGACGATGGCCGGGTCGATCGGCTCGGCGGCGGGGTCGGCGGCCAGGGCGCTTGCGGCGGCGACCATGCCGGCCAACCGGCTGCGCATCACCGTCATCATCGTGGAGACCTTGACCAGGGCCGCGACGATCATCAGCGCGAACAGCACGATGACGGCGTCGAGGGTGGCGTCGACCTCGACCAGGAACGGCAGTCCCACGTAGTTCCAGTAGGCGGCCGTCACCGTGACCACGACGGTGCCGACCAGAACCAGGAGCACCCGCAGCGGCGACAGCGGCCGCCCGCCGCCGTACCCGAGGGGCGCGGCGAGGAAGCGCTGGCGCAGCACCTCGATCGCGATGATGAAGACGACGTAGCCCACGGATGCCGCGGCCACCGCGGCCAGGATCGGCAGCCCGCCCCCGCCGGCCCAGGTGAACAGGCCCATGGCGACGAGGGCGCCGGCACCCTGGAGGCCGGCGCTGTAGAGGGCGACGGCGGTGCGCCCGGACTCGATCAGGATGGCCAGCAGAACGCCGAGCACGATCAGGCCGGCCGAGGCCTGCAGTGTGAGGCTCGGTGCCAGCGCCGGCAGCGCCAGCACCGGGAGACTGATCATCGGGCTGCGGTGCGCCACGGATCCCACCCGCACCCAGGTGAGTTCCAGCACGGCCGCGCAGACCACACCGACCGCGGCAATCAGCCAGCTATTCGAGGGGTCGTTCAGGAGGAGCACGATCGAGGCGAGAATCAGCGCGAAGGCGATTCCGGCAAACGTCAGGAACGCCAGCCGTTTGACGCCCCTTGAGTTCCGAATCCCGCCCACGAAGTCTGACACTAGCGGAGTGAGCGGCCCGTCGGTCACCACCGCGCGCAGGTCAGCGAACGAGCAGGTCCGCCGCGACGAGCTCCGCGATCTGTACGGCGTTGAGGGCCGCACCCTTGCGCAGGTTGTCGCCGGTGATGAACAGGGCCAGTCCGCGCCCGTTCGGCACACCGCTGTCCTGGCGCACGCGGCCCACGAAGCTCGGGTCCTGGCCGGCCGCCTCGAGGGGTGTGGGGACATCCGTCACGACCACGCCGGGCGCGGTGGCGAGCAGTTCGAGCGCGCGGGCGACCGTCAACGGGTTGGCGAACTCGGCGTTGATCGAGAGGGCGTGGCCGGTGAAGACGGGCACGCGCACGCAGGTGCCGGAGACGAGCAGGTCGGGCAGCTCGAGGATCTTGCGGCTCTCGTTGCGGAGCTTCTTCTCCTCGTCGGTCTCGAATTCGCCGTCATCGACGATGGAGCCGGCCAGCGGGATCACGTCGAACGCGATTGGGCGGGCGTAGACGATGGGCTCCGGCATCGGCACGGCGGACCCGTCGTGCACCAACTGCAGCAGGTTGTCGCTCAGGGCGGCGGCGCGCACCTGGCTGGCGAGCTCGCGGGCGCCGGCGAGGCCGCTGCCGGAGACGGCCTGGTAGGTGCTCACGATCAGGCGCTCGAGGCCGGCCTCGTCGTGCAGCACCTTGAGCACGGGCATGGCCGCCATGGTGGTGCAGTTCGGGTTGGCGATGATGCCCTTGACGGCGAGCTTGATGGCTTCGGGGTTGACCTCGCTGACGACCAGGGGCACGTCGGGGTCCATCCGCCAGCCGGAGGAGTTGTCGATCACGGTGACGCCGGCCGCGGCGAACCGGGGAGCCTGAGTCTTGGAGAGTGTGGCGCCGGCGGAGAAGATGGCCACGTCGAGCCCGGCGGGGTCGGCGGTGGATGCGTCTTCGACGACGATCTTCTCGCCCTTGAAGATCAGGACGGAGCCGGCGGACCGGGCTGACGCGAAGAAACGGATGCCGTCGACCGGGAAGTCCCGCTCCTCGAGCAGGCGGCGCACGACGGCTCCGACCTGGCCGGTGGCTCCGACGACGCCGATCTGGATTCCTGTGCTGCTGGTCACTGTGTGTTCCTCAATCGGTTGGTGGTCGGTCTCAGTCGGTCGTCGGTAGCCGGTCGTCGGTCGTTCTTTTGCATAACTCCTGCAAATTCGTCTGATTGTGGCTGAAATGGGCCGAAACAGGGGGTTTCCGAGCAAATTGCAGGAGTTATGCACACGACGATGCTCGCACTGGGCCCGGGTGGGGTGGGGTGGGGTGGGGTGGGGTGGGGTGGGGTGGGGTGGGGTGGGGTGGGGTGGGGTGGGGACGGATGCCGGTTAGCGGCCGGTGCCGCCGTGCACGATGGCGTCGTCGGCGGAGTCCAGGCCGAAGGCGGTGTGCACGACCCGCAGCGCCTGGTTGATGGTGTCGGCGCGGGTGACCACCGAGATGCGGATCTCGCTGGTGGAGATCATTTCAATGTTGATCCCGGCCTCGTAGAGCGCCTCGAACAGTTTGGCGGAGACGCCCGTGTTGGTGCGCATGCCGGCCCCGACGAGCGCGAGCTTGCCGATCTGGTCGTCGTACTGCAGCCCGGCGAATCCGACGGTGGCCTGCTCATTGGTCAGCGCGGTCAACACCTGCTGCCCCTCGGATTTGGGCAGGGTGAAGGAGATATCGGTCAGCCCGGTGGATGCGGCCGAGACGTTCTGCACGATCATGTCGACGTTCGCGTTGGTCTTCGCGACGATCTTGAAGATCTGCGCGGCCTTGCCCGGGATGTCGGGAACGCCGACGACCGTGACCTTGGCTTCGCTCAGGTCGGCGGCGACCCCGGCGATGATTGGCTCTTCCACTGTCTCTCCATTCGCGGATGCGTTATTGGGATGCGTGCGCTCGGTGGCCGACGAATTCGGGATCGCGACGTGCGGGCTCGTGGTGTCGGGGTTGTAGACGATCGTTCCCACGTTGTTGTTGAACGAGGACCGCACATGCAGCGTCACACCGTGCCGTCGCGCATATTCCACCGCACGAATGTAGAGGACCTTGGCACCCGCGGCGGCGAGCTCGAGCATCTCCTCGCTGGAGATCCGGTCGAGCTTGCGGGCGCGGGGAACGACGCGCGGGTCGGCGGTGAAGACGCCGTCGACATCCGTGTAGATCTCGCAGATGTCGGCGTTGAGGGCGGCGGCCAGTGCGACGGCGGTTGTGTCGGAGCCGCCGCGGCCGAGCGTGGTGATGTCTTTGGTGTCCCGGTTGAAGCCCTGGAAGCCGGCGACGATGGCCACGGCACCCTCGTCGAGGGCACCGCGGATGCGCCCGGGAGTCACGTCGACGATGCGGGCGGCGCCGTGTTGGGCATCCGTGATCATGCCGGCCTGGCTGCCGGTGAAGGAGCGGGCGTCGTAGCCCATGCTCTTGATGGCCATGGCGAGCAGCGCCATCGAGATGCGCTCGCCCGCGGTGAGGAGCATGTCGAGCTCGCGGGGCGCGGGGATCGGGGTGACCTGGTGCGCGAGGTCGAGGAGTTCGTCGGTGGAATCGCCCATCGCGGAGACGGCGACGACGACCTCGTTGCCCGCTTTTCGGGTGTCGACGATTCGTTTGGCGACACGTTTGATGCTTTCGGCATCGGCGACGGATGATCCGCCGAACTTCTGCACGATCAAGCTCACGTGGCACTCCAAGGGTTCGGGTACGCAGGCACAGTCAAGCTTCCATCATAAATGCTCTTGCATTCGCGACGGTTCATGTGACGTTCCGCGGCCGGAGTTGACACTCGACCGCAACTGTTGCCCGGGCGGACAACTGTTGCCGGCACACCGGGCACAGTTGTCCGCGCCGGCAACAGTTGAGGCAGCGGGGCGGAGCGCGCAGGGCAGGCGGGGCGGGGCGGGCCGGGCGCGCAGGCCGGGCGGACAGGCCGGGCAGGCAGGGCAGGGCGGCGCGAACGGTCGAAAGGAGGGAGCGAGGTGCAGAGGCGACGGATGCCGCGAGACGTCCGGGACATCCGTTGACGCGTTGTCATTGACACAGTGTCAATCGCGGTCATATGATCTGGAACAGAGGGCGGCTCTCGCCCCGCCAGAGGTTTTCGACACAGCCGTTGAGGAGGCTCCGATGCCCGAGGAGTTCACATCGAAGATGCCCGTGCGCCAGAGCAAGCAGCCGGACGAGCGCCGGGACGACATTCTCCGGGCCGCCCGGGAGCTCGTTGCCGAGAGCGGCGTCGCCCGCGTGTCGATCACGGACATCGCGGCCCGGGTCGGGGTCACCCGCGGCTTGATCTATCACTACTTCCCGGACAAAGAGGCGATCATCGACCTCATCTGCGAGGACCACATCGCGGAGTTCGTGGCCGACCTCGATCGCTGGGATGCCGCACGGATCCCCGGCGACATCGACCGCGCCCTGGTGGACTGCGTCGCGCTGTTCCGCCATCACCTGCACCGCACCGACCTGTTCCGGGAGGAGCTCGGCCGCACCGAGTACGCGGGCCTCTACAACGAGTTCGTCGACCGGGCGGTCATGGCCGTCGTCGACCGCCTGCAGGTCACCACCGTGGAGGCCTACGCGCGGCGGCACCAGATCCGGATCGACAACGTCGCCGAGGTGTTCTACGTGCTGGTGTTCGGTCTGATCGGCCTCGTTCGATCGAAGCCCGCCGTCACGGACGAGGTGCTCGTGGCGATTGTGCGCCAGACGCTCCACCTCGAGCGCACCGCGCCGGCCTCACCGTCTCCATCCAATCCAAAGGAGTAGTCGCACATGTTCCTATTCGAAACCATCCCCTGGTCGTCCACCCTGATGTGGTTCGCGGTCGTCGCGGGGCTGATGATCGCCAACGAGGTCGCCCGGTCCAACAAATGGGCGGCGCTGGTGCTGTTCATCGCGCTGCCGGTCGCGCTCACGCTCTTCGTCTGGCCGACCACCGCCGGCGCCGGTTCCAGCACGGGAACCTGGTTCCACTGGGTCAAGGTCTACTCGGCTCTCGCCGGATGCCTGGGCTTCATGGCCATCCGTTTCATCCCGCGTCTGTCCAAGAACCGGTACGCGCTGATGTTTCCCGCATTCATTCTGGCTCTCAACATCTTCGAGGCCGTGATTCGCGACTTCGAGGTGTACGGACTGAACGGGATGGTCGACGGGGTCTTCATGGTGGGCGGGCCGTGGAACATCATGAATGGTGTCGCCGGGCTGCTGAACCTGGTCACGATCTGCGGCTGGGCCGGCATCATCATCAGCCGCGGTCCGAAGAAGGACATGATCTGGCCGGACATGCTGTGGTTCTGGATCATCGCCTACGACCTCTGGAACTTCGCCTACGTCTACAACGCGGTCGGCGACCACTCGTTCTACGCCGGCGCCGCCCTGCTCGTCTCGTGCACGATCCCGGCCTTCTTCATCAAGCGCGGCGCCTGGCTGCAACATCGCGCGCAAACCCTGGCGTTCTGGATGATGTTCACCATGGCCTTCCCGACCTTCGTGTCCAGCTCGTCCTTCTCGGTGCAGTCGTCGCACGATCCGGTCGCCCTGTTCGCGGTCAGCGCCCTGGCTCTCGCCGCCAACATCGCCGTTGTCGTCTACCAGATCTACACAATCGTGAAGAGACGGCGCAACCCGCTCACCGATGAACTGTTCACCCACCTGCCTGCCTATCGCGCGGTGCTCGACGCGAACAAGCCGCTGGAGCCAGAGGTGGCCGGCGGGCAACCGCGGGCGACTGCCAGCGCGAAATAGAACACCGTAACTGCGGAGAATTTCGCGACACGCGGCATCCGTCGCCCCGCCACACGGCGAGTCTCGAAATTCTCCGCAGCTGGCGTTGCCCGCGAATCAACGGTGCAACGGATGCCACGGGCCGGGTCTCCCCCGGCCCGTCTGTCGTCGCTGCGGGCGGCGGCCGCCCCTGGCCGCAACTGTTGCCCGCACGGACAAGTGTTGCCCACACACCGGGCACAGTTGTCCGCTTCGGCAACACTTGCGGCAGTGCGCGCGTAGGGCAGCGGGTAGGCCTCACTCGTGGATGCAGCCCTAAGCCGGCTCCTGGCTGCAACTGTTGCCCGCACGGACAAGTGTTGCCCACACACCGGGCACAGTTGTCCGCTTCGGCAACACTTGCGGCAGTGCGCGCGCAGGGGAGCGGGCAGGCGCCGTGGGGGCAACACTTGGGGCGGCGGGCAGGCGCCGGGGGGCAACAGTTGCGGCAGCGGGTGCGAGGGCCGGGGGCGGCGAGAAGCCCTAGTTGCGGACAATGCGGCGGCCCTCGAAGGCGCGCCCCAGGGTGACCTCGTCGGCGTACTCAAGGTCGCCGCCGACCGGCAGCCCCGAGGCGAGCCGGGTGACCTTGATCTCGAGGGTGGTCAGCAGGCGCGACAGGTAGGTCGCCGTCGCCTCCCCCTCGAGGTTCGGGTCGGTGGCGATGATGACTTCCTGCACCGTGTTGTCGGCGAGGCGTTGCATCAGCTGGCGGATGCGCAGGTCGTCCGGCCCGACGCCGTCGATGGGGCTGATCGCCCCGCCGAGCACGTGGTAGAGGCCCTTGAATTCGCGGGTGCGCTCGATCGCGACGACGTCCTTGGCCTCTTCGACCACGCAGATCATCGCGGGATTGCGGCGCGGATCGCGGCAGATCAGGCAGGTTTTCTGCTCGGACACGTTGCCGCAGATGTCGCAGAACTTCACCTTGTCGCGCACCTCGAGCAGCACGTTCGCGAGCCGGGTGACGTCGAACTGCTCCGTCTGCAGGATGTGGAACGCGATCCGCTGCGCGGACTTGGGCCCGATGCCGGGCAGCGTGCCGAGCTCGTCGATCAGTTCCTGAACGATGCCTTCGTACATGGGTTAGTCGCCTCTGGTTCGGGGGGCCGGGTCGTGCGGCTGTTCTTCGATGAAGGTGGCGCCGAGAATCTCGCGCACCACCGATTCGCCGTAGCGCTGCTTCTCTCCGAACGCGGGTCCGCGCCGGGCGACGGATGCTGCGCCGACCGCCTGGTTCGGCGCCGGCGCCTGGGCGCGTGGCGGGGTTCCGGGCCCGGTTCCGGGCCGGTTCGGGGTTCCGGGACCTGCGGACGGCGCCGCCCGAGCGGCGGACGGCTGGACTCGGCCGGACGGGCCGCTGTTCGCGTGCAGGTCCGGCGGAAACTCCTCGTCGTAGGGCGGGGGCTCGTCGTCGTAGGGTGGCTCCGGCTCGACGGCGCGCGTGGATCCGTCCGGGGAGGCGGGCGGTGCCGACGCGGTGGACGGCGAGACGTGCTGCGCGGACGTGGTCGAGGCCGGCGCGGTCGACGCCGGCGCGGTCGACGCCGGCGCGGTCGAC
>NZ_SOGN01000008.1 GCF_004403395.1 Cryobacterium cheniae | reverse complement strand
CCCCCCGAGGACCGAATCGCGCGCGGAATGCCGGGTCCGTGGGGTAGCTGTCGCCCTCCGGCTCCTCCTCGGCATTCAGATGGTAGAGGTTGCCGAAGAACTCATCGAATCCGTGCACGGTCGGTACTGACTCGTCTTTGTCACCGAGGTGGTTCTTACCGAACTGCCCCGTGCGATAGCCCAATGGCTTGAGCAAGTCGGCGATGGTGGGATCTTCGGCCCGCAGGACGATATCGGCCCCGGTCATCCCGACCTTGGTCAGGCCCGTGCGGATCGGGTTCTGACCGGTGATGAAGGCGGCTCGGCCCGCTGTACATCTCTGCTGCCCGTAGTAGTCGGTGAAGGCGATGCCCTCGTGGGCAACCCGATCGATGTTCGGGGTGTGGTGACCCATCTGGCCGCGGCTGTTGTAGCTGATTTTCCACCATCCGATGTCGTCGCCCCACAGGATGAGAATGTTCGGCTTAGTGGTGGCAATGCTGGTCTCCTCAGGCTCAAGGAGTGCGCCAAGCGAGCGCAACTGCCGGTCGACATACTGCGAGCCTGCCAAACCCAACACCTGTGAAACCCGGGAATCTGGGCCCCCCGGGCCCGGTGAGGGTCGGTCAGTGTCTGGTCACGGCCTTGGCAGTGAACACGTCGTAATCGGTTTGGTTCAGATCTGCATACGCGGCGGCGAACCGGACGAGGGCTTCAGGGCCCACCTCCCACCGGGAAAGCTAGGGGATAGGCACGCACGGGTCAAGGGTTTGGGTTGCGCGCACCCGGTTCTTGGAACTTCCGACTGACTCGCGAACCCATCGTGTGTTTCACTCGTCGGCCAGTCCCCCTCCGATCAGGGCAGCGCCGATCACCACCAGCAGCACGCTCATGATCGCGGCGTTGTGGCGCACCAGGAGCACCCGAAGTTGATCGAGCGGGTGCCGCACTCGCTCTGGGGCCATGACGAACGCCACGACCGGCACGGCAACACTCGCGCAGGCAATCGCCGTGTATGCAGCCGCCACGGCGAGGGTCGGGCCCACCGGGAGGCCCGCGCTGCCGATCGTGATCCCCGCTCCCACGCCGAGAAGCAGTTCCTTCGGGTTCGCCGCCGACAAGAGAATCGCCACGCGCGCGGCCCGCCAGGGTGAACCGCCTTCGAGCACGCTCATCCATCCGGGAAGTTTCGCTTCCCTCTCTTCTCGCGGCCATTTCGGCCACTTCCACACCGCAAGCACCGAGAGCGCAGCCCCCACGAGAACGCGCGCCACCGCGACCAGCGGAGAAACCTCATCGGATCGCTCGACCAGATCCGAAATCATGGCGAACACCCCGACGATAACGGCCACACCGACGACGCGACCGGCCAGGAATGCCAGACCCTCCGACTTGCCCGTCGGCGACAGCAGCAGGAGAACAACCGCAATGATCGGGAAAGGACTCAATGCGACCGCCACCGCGACCGGGAGCGCGCTACCGAACGCCTCGATCATGGCTACCCGACCATTCCGAGACGGGATCGTCTGCACAGGTGCCGCAGGTGTTCTGGAAAACAAAACTGAACCATCACGTATCTCCCGTTCTGCTAGGCCAATCGTGGCACGTTCCGTCGCCGTGGGACGATGCCGTCATGCGAATTGATGAGGCTCAGGCCGACGTGCGACGTGTCTACCGCGGCGGCTTCGTCGGGCAGTTGGTTTCAGGTACTTTGTGGCTGATCGCAGCAGCCGTGGCGAGTTGGGTGTCGCCGGGTGCGTCGATCACGACCCTGTTCCTGGGTGGGATGCTGATTTTTCCCCTGACGACGCTCGCTCTTCGCGCCGCCGGTGGGCCCGCGGCGTTACCGAAGGGCCACCCGATGGCCGCGCTCGCCACCCAGATTGCATTCACCGTCCCCGCCGGCATGCTCGTGGCCGTGGTCGTGGGACTGACCGAACCGAATCTGTTCTTCCCGGCCAGCATGATCATCGTCGGTGCGCACTATCTGCCGTTCGTCTTCCTCTACGGGATGCGACTCTTCGCCGTGCTCGCCGGACTCCTGATTTTGGTCGGAGTCCTGCTTCTCCTGTGGCTGCCGGTGGGCGCCCCGCTCGGCGGCTGGTTCACGGGAGCACTCCTTGTCCTTTTCGCGTTTCTGCTGCGCGCCTCGTCAGAACGGCGCGGGCACCTCTGACCCGGTTCCCGGGGCGGGCGAGGCGGGCGGCGGTTTGGTCGACGCCGAGCGGATGACCGTGGCCGGCTCGCTCACGAACGTGCGCCCGGTCGGTGACGTCCACTGCAGCAATCCGTCGCCGAGGTGCAACACCCGCCACAGGAATCGTTTCAGCTCTTTCGGCACCGTGTACCGGTCGCGGCCGATCGAGAGCACCGCCCCGATCTCCGGGTGCACCAGGATGCGGGTGAAGCTCGGCGCCCCGGCCGCTTCAACTTCGACGCCGTCACCGTGCCCGCCGACTTCAGCACCGCCGCCTCGAACCCTGGCCTGGCCTCGGCCGGCACCGACCACGCATGGTTGATCACCGCGCTCATGCTGGAAACTGATCTCGCCCGTGGCCAACGCTGCCCGGGGTGGCCGGGAGCTCGTCGGCGAGGGCCCGGCCACCGACATTCAACGCGGCATCCGCTCACCCACAAGCGTCCTGTGAAGAACAAGATCAAACCCGCATTGTCGAGGACAATTCTCTGATCATTGATCGGGTCCGTTCAGGCCGAGGAACGTGCGGAGCTGGAGTGCCCCTTCGACTTCCACGGGGTCGGCGCGCTTCAGGGTGTCGGCAGTCAGAACCAATTTCTGGTTCAAAGCCATCTCGCCGTCGCGCCTTTTGAGCCGGCCGACCCCGTTCTCCCGGTACCCGACTTTTCTCGACACAGCGAGCGAAGCAGCATTGTCAACGAATGCCGCTGAGGTGACCTCGGCCGCGTCCAGGTGATCGAACATGAAGGCGCAGAGCGCCTGACGCATGACCGTGCCGATCCCTCGGCCGTGGTGCTTCATGCCGAGCCACGAGCCCGTCTCCCCTGTTCTCGTGACGAGGTAGTCCCTGGTCGAGATGCTCTGGCAACCGACGATCTCACCCTCGAAACGAACCGTGGTCTCGAGCGTCCAGGATGCCGGTGACATCTCTGCTCGTTGGGCCCAGTGGTACTGCAGGAGCCTCCGGCGAACCTCCCCCGGGGAACCCACGGTCCACGGGAAGAAGAAGGGCATCTCCGTCGGCACGTGGATGCCGGCCCCGACCAACGCATCGAGTTCGGGCAGGTCAGCGTCTCGAACAGGAGACAGAGTCACCGGTCCGCAAGTGATTCGCAGCCCGAAGGGTGGCCACAGCTCTTCAATCGGTTTGGACATGGAACCAACCTATGTGCGCCGTCCGCGATACACCAGAACGGCTCGGGATGACAGACGTGTTCCTCTTTCCCCGACTCGCCCGGTCACCGACACGTCCCAGTCGCGCTGGGGCACAATCCCCTCCGTGGCCCATCGAGGGCGCATGTGCGCTCGATCGGGTGGCCAAAATATCCGTTATCATTGCTAACGATACGTGTAAAAAATACGTTCATCAGCCATCGCGCTGCGCTGCGCTGTAACAAGCGGGAATCATACGTTCCGCATCAACACCAGAAGGAGTCCAAGGTGGCATCGAAACCCGCTGCAGACATAATTACGAGTATTGGAGGGGCCGAAAACGTCGTCGGCCTCACCCACTGTGCCACCCGGCTGCGTTTCACGCTGAAGGATGCATCGGGGATCGACCAAGCGGCCGTCGAGGCGGTTCCTCTCGTACTCGGTGCTGTTCCCCAGACCGGCAATCGCTACCAGGTTGTCATCGGCGGAGCCGTTGAGACCGTATACAACGACATTATGGCGCTACCCGCAATGAAGAAGCACGCCGGTGACCACGGCACGGGTGATACCGCCGCCGATGTGAAGGCTGCTGAACGCGCGAAGGGTCCACGCGGAAAGTTCGCCTGGCTGGACACGTTCTTCGAGATCCTGTCGGACTCCTTCCGCCCGATCCTGGGAGCACTGCTCGGCGCATCCCTGTTCATCACGTTCATGGCACTGATGGCAACCCTCGGAGTCATCCCCTCGTGGAACGCACCAGGCGTCACCCTTGACCCGTCCTGGGCCTTCGTCAACCTGATGTGGCAGGGCGTTTTCGTCTTCCTGCCGCTGATGGTCGCCTACAACGCGTCCAAGCGCCTCGGCGCTGACCCCTGGGTCGGTTTCGGCATCATGGCCGTCGTCATGCTCCCCGGCTTCAACGCGCTGGGACTCACCGACGGTGCCGAGACCGTCTTCGGCGGCAAGGCAGCCGTTGTGCAGATCTTCGGGCTTCCGCTGACCGTCACCGACTACAGCTCGCAGGTGTTCCCGCCGCTGATCATGGCGGTCGTGCTCGGCCTGCTGACCAAGTACCTGAAGAAGATCATTCCGTCCAGCGTTCAGCTGATTTTCGTGCCGTTCCTCAGCATGCTCATCATGATCCCGCTGACCGCCTTCCTGATCGGCCCGATGGGCGTGTACGGAGGTGCTGCTCTCGGTAACTTCCTCAAGTCGATCAACGACTTCTCGCCGTTCATCTTCGCGGTCGTCATCCCGCTGGCCTACCCGTTCATGGTTCCTCTCGGACTGCACTGGCCGCTGAACGCCATCATGCTGCTCAACATCCAGTCCCTCGGCTATGACTTCATCCAGGGCCCCATGGGCGCCTGGAACTTCGCGTGCTTCGGCGCAACCGCCGGCGTGCTGTTCCTGTCCATCCGCGAGAAGGACCGCCAGATGAAGCAGACGGCGACAGGCGCACTGGCGGCCGGTCTCCTGGGTGGCATTTCGGAACCCTCGCTGTACGGCATCCACCTGAGATTCAAGCGCATCTACCCGCGGATGCTCGTGGGCTGCCTCGTCGGTGGCGTCATCCTCGGCCTCGGCGGCGGCGTGAAGACCAGTGCATTCGTCTTCACCTCGCTGTTGACCATCCCCGCGTTCGACAACATCCCGCTCTACGCCGGCGCTGTTGGCGCGTCCTTCATCACCGCGATGGTCCTCGTCATCCTCTCCGGCTACAAGACGCCCGAGCAGAAGGCGGAATTCGCCGCGGCTCAGGCTGCGGGAACCATCGCGAGCGAGGAGACACCTCCTGTCTCTGACATCGCCGCACCGATGGTTGCCGGTGCGTCAAGCACAGGCACGGCCACCGCCACTGCGGTCGCCACCGTTCTCGCGACGGTCGGTTCGCCCATCGCAGGCATCGTCGTACCTCTCGCCGATATCCCGGACCCCGTGTTCAGTAAGGGCATCGTCGGGCTGGGTGTCGGAGTTGATCCGACCGAGGACACCGTGTACGCACCTGCTGCCGGCAAGGTCCTCGTCGCTCAGGCGACAGGCCATGCCTTCGGGCTGCGCCTCGACAGCGGGGTTGAAATGCTCATTCACGTGGGCATCGACACCGTTAACCTGGCCGGCAAGGGGTTCACCGTCAAGGTGGCCGCGGGCGACCGGGTTGAGGCGGGCACTCCGCTGGTGACCTTCGACCGCAAGGTGATCGAGGATGCCGGCTACTCGCTGGTGACCCCGGTGCTTGTGACCAACCCGAAGAAGTTCGGATCGGTCGACCAGGCAGCGTCTGGCCAGGTCGAGGTCGGAAGCCCTCTCATCACGGTGACCGCCAAGTAGGACACCTCAAGTCAGAAGGTGGGCAGAGGATTCTCTGTCCACCTTTTTTCTGGTTGCACCAATACCCCTGGGGGTATGTTAGTCTCATTCCACCGACACAGGAAGAGGAAACCATGTGCTACCAGATCACGTGTTCAAACTGCAAAAAGGCGACCTGGGACGGCTGCGGCCAGCACATCGAGGATGCACTGTACGGAGTGGCGGAGTCCGATCGCTGCACGTGCCGTAATGGCAGCTGACGGGCCCACAGACCTAACCCGGACCGAGATACTGCGCGCCCGAACGCAAGCGGCACACGAATGGTCGAGGTTGCTCGGCGACACGACATCGTGTGCCCTGGCGAAGGACGGTCGCTCACACCCCGCCGCCAAGTTCCAGGAGGGGAAAGTGGCGGCACTCGGTGAGCTGTCACGCCGCATCATCGACGGCACCGATACCGGACAGGTCAAGGCCGAGGCAACCGCCCTGACGGTCCGCTGGGCGGACCAGGTGATGCCCGGCGCTGGCCAGGACCGCGACTGGGAGGCGTACCGCGCCGGAGGCATCCAGGCCATGAGCGAGATTTCAACACTGCAGGGGACGACATCATGACGACCCAGGACCCGCCGGTCATCGGCGAGTTCGTCGACGGAATCGACATCCCCGTGGTCAACGAACGAGCGGTGCGGGCATCCGCCGGCCTCTTGTTCCTCGGCGGCATCATCGCCTTCATGGTCGCCGCGCTCACGGACGACTTTCGACCGCTGCGCATGTTCGGCGCGATCTTCATGTTCGACATGACCTTCCGTCTCTTCGTCGGCACGAAGTACACCCCGAGCCTGATCGTGGGCTCGCTGCTGGTGCGAGCCCAAAGGCCGGAATGGGTGGGCGCATCCCAGAAGAAGCTGGCCTGGTCATTCGGCCTGGTCATGGCATTCATCTCGTGCGCAGTGATGGGATTCCTCAACGTCGGCGACGGCCTCACCCTCGCCCTGTGCAGCCTCTGCCTGTCGCTGCTGTTCATCGAGAGTGCGTTCGGCATCTGCCTGGGCTGCGAGTTGCAGCGGGCGTTTGCGAAGCAGAAACCGCAGCTGTGCGCCGGTGACACCTGCACGTACGTGCCGCCGAAGCGCGGGGAACGCCACTCCGCGCTGCCGGACTCCCAGAAGTCCGTCTAGGAGCGAATGGCACGGACCGCGCCTCAGCGGGTGCTCGTTCGGAGGTGGTCGTCTCCGCGCATCCGCACGGCCACGACGAGTCCGGACGCCGCGGTCAGCGCCGCGACCACGGCGACCGCGGTGGGGATGCCGAAGGCGTCGGCGAGCAGGCCGGAGAGCAGCGCGCCCACGGCGAAACCCCCGTCACGCCACAACCGGTAGGCCCCCACCGAGCGTGCCCGCCATTCGGGGTGGGCGACATCGCCGATCGCGGCGAGCAGCGTCGGGTAGACCATGGCGGTTCCGGCCCCGAGCAGGATGGCGGCGGCCAGCCAGACCCCGAAGGTGTCCCCCGCGGCGACCATGCCGAGGGCGACGCCCTGCACGATCATTCCCCCGACGATCAGCCATTTGCGCCCGATCCGGTCGGACAGCCCGCCGGTGACGAGCTGCCCGGCGCCCCAGACCGCCGGGTAGACGGCCGCCAGGATGCCGATGCGTTCGATGCTGAGGCCCGCGGCGGCGAAGAGAATCGGGAAGAGCCCCCAGGCGAGGCCGTCATTGAGGTTGTTGACCATCCCGGCCTGGCTGATCGAGGACAATGACCGGTCGCGGAAGCTGGTCAGGGTGAACACCTCGCCGTTGCTGAGGGAGCCGGCATGGGCGTGCACGGACTCGTGATTGGCGGCCTCGACTTTGGCGTGCTGGTGCGTTTCGCGAACGAAGAC
Source organism: Cryobacterium cheniae (assembly GCF_004403395.1). Classification (GTDB taxonomy): domain Bacteria; phylum Actinomycetota; class Actinomycetes; order Actinomycetales; family Microbacteriaceae; genus Cryobacterium; species Cryobacterium cheniae. Next base: position 181,717 of record NZ_SOGN01000008.1, on the reverse strand, counting down.
GACGGAGAGCCCGAGGCCCAGGGCGATGAAGGCCGCGCCGAGCAGGAACGGGCCGGGCCGCAGCCCGTACTCGGCGGCGATGTATCCGCTGGCCAGGGCCGTGGCTGCGACGCCGAGGTAGCCGGCCGCCTCGTTGAAACCCATGGCGAGGCCGCGTCGGCTGGGGCCGACGAGGTCCATTTTCATGACCACGGTGGTCGACCAGGTCAGTCCCTGGCTGATTCCGAGGATCACGTTGGCGGCGATGATCCAGCCCCAGGTCGGGCCGAGGATGAGCAGGAGGGGAACGGGGATGGCGATCAGCCAGCCCGCGACCAGCACCGGCTTGCGGCCGTACCGGTCGGAAAGGGTGCCGGCGAAATAGTTGGTGCCGGCCTTGGCCAGACCGAAGGCGAGGATGAAGGTCAGCGCACCCGTGTACCGGTCGAGCTGGAAGACCTCGTCCGCCAGCAACGGCAACACCGTGCGTTCCTGGCCGAGCGTTCCACCGACCAGAGCGTTGATCGCGACGAGCAGCAGGAACTGCGGGAAATTCTGCCGGAGGCCCAGGACGATGCCACGGGGCACGCCCTTGCGGTCATCGGCGGTGTTCGACGTCTGGCTCATAGTCCGGTCTCCAGCGAGCAACCCGCTCGGCGGGCGTGATTGGTATTCCACAAAACCATGGATTACTAGTAGATACTAGTCTGAGGTGAACCGGGAGGAAGCGAATGGGCGATCGGGAGAAGAAATCAGCGCTGTTCGACGAATTCGCGCGGGTCGGCAAGGCCCTCGGCAGCGGCAAACGTCTCGAGCTGGTCGATCTGCTCGCCCAAGGCGAACGCACGGTCGAATCGCTGGCGAACGCGGCCGGGCTGGGAGTGACCACCGCATCCGCCCATCTGCAAACCCTCAAGCATGCCGGTCTGGTCAGCACTCGCCGGGAGGGCACCCGGATTCACTACCGGCTCGCCGGCGACGACATCGCCCGGCTCTTCAACCTGGTGCGCGCCGTCGCGCAGACCCACCTTTCTGACGTCGAATCCAAGCGCATCGCCTACCTGGGTCTCGATGAACCCGACGCGGGAGGCGGCGAGGCGCGGGAGGAAATCAGCCGGGAGGATCTTCTCGCACGCGCGACCGCGGGGACGATCACCGTGCTGGATGTGCGGCCACGGCAGGAATACCAGGCAGCGCACATCCCCGGCGCCCTCTCCATTCCCCTCGAGGAACTCAGTGACCGACTCGGTGAGCTGGCGCCGGACCGCGAGGTTGTCGCGTATTGCCGCGGCGCGTACTGCGTGCTCTCCTACGAGGCCGTCGGCGTGCTGCACCGGAGCGGCCGTCGAGCGACGCGATTGAACGAGGGGATGCTGGAATGGCGCCTGGCGAATCTGCCGACGGCCGCCGAGGCGGCCGCCTGATCGCATCCGTGGGACTACCGGACTGTCGATCTGCGGGACGCCGTTCGAGTGGGTTAGGGAAGCGAATCAGGTAGTCGTCCGGATCGGTGACCGGGAATAACGAGGTAAATCCACACAACCCGCACCAGAACGCGAGGCCGGCTTCAACATCCCGCACCAGGAGTTCCGGCACCAGCCCTGGTTCCCTCCCCCTGATCCTTCGTTCATGCTGTCATGCCGAACAGGTCGCCGGATCGATTGAGGCCTACCGGGTCAGGGAAGTGCACTCCGGCGCGGCGTCGAAGGCCTGCCCGATCGTGCTTGTGCCGTCGGCGGCGGCCCTGGCGATCGCCGCCACGGTGGTCGCGAGCGCCGTCAGGGAGGCGCCGGCGTCGCCGGCGACCGAACCGAGCGCCGCGACCAGGGCAGTGCCGGTCGCACCCTCGACCGAGGCCACGCTCGCCTCCAGGTCGGAGATCGACGAACGGAGGTCATCCGAGGACTCCCTGACGGCGGTAACCTCGGGATCGTCTTCGCTGCCCTTCGGCACGTCCTTGATCGTATCGGCGAGGGCGGCAGCCGACTTCTTCACGGTCGCCATCCGGGTGTTCAGACGGGCCGAGACATCGTCTCCACCCGTGGCGGCGGCCGACACCAGACCCTGCACATCCGTCTTCAGGGTGGCCGTCGACGAGCAGACATCACCGGCCCAGGCGGTCTGGTCCTCCGTCGGCGGCGTGCCGGTCGGGGCGTCCGACGACGCCGAGGTGGAGCCGGCGGACGGCGTGGGTGACGCGGTCGGCTCTGCCTCGGCGCACCCGGTCAGAAGAGCGGCCGCGACGAGAAGGCCGATCAGGGCGCGTGTGTTCTGGTTGCGGACCGAGTTCGTCATGGGAGCTCTCTCATTTCGGTGACTGTCGGCATCCGGCCCGCTCCCCCGATGATCGGGGCAACGGCGACGAGCACGTCCTCGACGTCGTCCACGGTCAGGCCTGCTTCCTCCGACGGACCGATGTGCAGGAGGTGAGGCGTCACCGGGTTTTCTCCGTCAGCCATGAGTCACTCCATTTCCAGGGTTGAGCCCTTGTCGGTGTCGTCCGGGCTCACCTGTCACGGGTGAGCCCGGCCTGCAACTACCGATACTGGAACGAGGCGCACCCGCTGGCACCACCCGGATCGGGTGAACCGGTGATCACCGGCTCGGCCGAACTGATCTCCTGAGTCGGCCGCAACACCCTCCGGATGTGCCGCAGTCACCTCATGCCGTGCTGGTTACTCCTTGGCGACCAGGGTGAGGACATCGTAGCTGGCGACGACCTCATCGTTCTGGTTGTGCAGGACGGCATCCCAGCACACCTCCCCGTATTCGTCGGTCTCGCGCGGAGTGATCCGCTTGGCCGTCAGGGTGACCCGGATGCTGTCACCGGGCGACACCGGGGTGACGAACCGCAGCTTCTCCAGTCCGGAGTTCGCGAGCACCGGCCCCGGGGCCGCGTCCACGAACAATCCGGCCGCCCAGGACACCAGCAGGTAGCCGTGCGCGACGATGCCGGGAAAGAACGGGTTCGCCGCCGCCGCCGCCGCGTCGGTGTGCGCGTAGAACTTGTCGCCGGTGGCCTCGGCGAACGCCGTGATGTCGGCCAGGGTGACCACGCGCGGCCCGCCCTGAGTCTGGTCGCCCACCCGCAACTCGGCCAGGGACTTGCGGAACGGGTGGATGCCCGTGCGCACCGCGGCACCGGTGTGCCACTCCCCCGTGATGGCGGTCAGCATGTCGGGCGAACCCTGGATGGCCGTGCGCTGCATGTGGTGCAGCACCGAACGGATGCCGCCGAGCTCCTCGCTGCCGCCGGCCCGCCCGGGACCGCCGTGCACGAGGTGCGGAACGGGCGAGCCGTGGCCCGTGCTGCTGCGCGCGTCGACCCGGTCGAGCATCAGCACCCGGCCGTGGTGCGCGGCGATCCCGAGCACGAGCGTGCGCGCGACATCGGGATGGTGGGTGGCCACGGTCGTCACCAGCGAGCCGCCGCCGCGCGCGGCCAGTGCGATGGCATGGTCCAGGTCGGTGTACTCGATGATGGAGGCGACCGGGCCGAAGGCCTCGATCTCGTGCACGGCCGGGCTTTCCGGGTCGTGGAAGGCCAGCAGGATGGGGGCCACGAAGGCGCCCTCCGGATCGGTTCCGGTCGGCGCGTCCACCGAGCCCATCACGATGCGTCCGCCGCCGTCGATCAGGCGGGAGACGCTGGCGAGAACCTCGTCGCGCTGCCCGGTGCTGGCGAGGGGCCCCATGGTGACCCCCTCGGCGCGCGGGTCGCCGATGGTGACGCGGCGGGCCATCCGTTCGGACACGGCTGCGACGACCTGGTCGCGGCGCCCCGCCGGCACGATCAGCCGGCGGATGCTGGTGCACTTCTGGCCGGCCTTGCTGGTCATCTCGGTCACCACGGAGGCGACGTAGGCGTCGAACTCGGCCGTGCCGGCCGCGGCGTCCGGGCCCAGGATCGCTGCGTTGAGCGAATCGGTCTCGCTGGTGAAGCGCACGCCCCCCTCGACCACGTTCGGGTGCGCCTTGAGGGAGCGGGCGGTGCCGGCCGACCCGGTGAACGCCACCAGGTCGCGGTAGTCGAGGTGGTCGATCAGGTCGCGGGCGCTGCCGGAGATCAGCTGCAGGGAACCGGCGGGCAGGATGCCGGACGCCAGGATGTGACGCACGACCGCCTCGGTCAGGTATCCGGTGGGTGTTGCCGGCTTCACGATCGTCGGCACACCGGCGATGAACGCCGGGGCCAGCTTCTCGAGCATGCCCCAGACCGGGAAGTTGAAGGCGTTGATCTGGCAGGCGACACCGGGGATGCGGGTGTAGATGTGCTGGCCGCTGAAGGAGCCGTCGCGGGAGAGCGCCTCGACGTCGCCGTCGATGTAGACCTGGCTGTTGGGCATCTCGCGCCGGCCCTTGGAGGACAGGGTGAACAGCACGCCGATGCCGCCGTCGATGTCGACCATCGAGTCGTAGCGGGTGGCGCCGGTGCGGGCGGAGAGCTCGTACAGCTCCTCCTTGACCCCGCCCAGGTACTGTCCGAGCTTCTTGAGCAGGATGGCGCGCTGGTGGAAGGTCAGTTCCCCGAGCGAGGCCTGGCCGACCGTGCGGGCGTGTGCGACCACGGCGGCGAGGTCGAGACCGTCGCTGCTGACCCGGGCGACCTCGGCCCCGGTGCTCGCGTCAAGGACACGCTGGGCGTGTGCGCCTTCGCCCGGCGTCCACCAGGAGTCGAGGACGTAGCTGGGGACGACCGTGTCAGAGCTCGTGTCAGTGCCCGTGCCGGCGCCTGTGCCGTTGCTGAGGAGTGTCATGATGCGTCCTTCCAATCGAAGAAGCCGCGGCCGCTTTTGCGTCCGAGGTCACCACGCGCGACGAGGTCGCGCAGCAGTTGCGGCGGGGCGAACCGGTCGCCGAGCGTTTCGTGCAGGTGTTCGGCGATGCCGAGGCGAACGTCGAGGCCGACGATGTCGGTGGTGCAGAGAGGCCCGACCGGATGCTTGTAGCCGAGCACCATGGCCGTGTCGATGTCCTCGGGGCTGGCGACACCCTCCTCGACCATCCGGATCGCCTCGAGCGCGATCGCGACGCCGAGGCGGGAGCTGGCGAAGCCGGGCGAGTCCCGCACCAGGATGGGCGTCTTCCCGAGCGCCGCCACCCAGGCCTGGGCGAGCCGGGCGAGCTCCGGATCGGTGCGCTCCCCCGTGACGACCTCGATCAGGGTCGAGACCGGCACCGGGTTGAAGAAGTGCAGCCCGATGAACCGGTCCGGGCGGTCCAGCGCCTCGGCCAGGGCGGTGATCGACAGCGAGGAGGTGTTGGACGCCAACCAGGCCGTGGGTGCGAGGTTCGCCTCCACCAGGCGGAGCGCCTGCGTCTTCAGCGCCACGACCTCCGGCACGGCCTCGACGACGAGGCCGGAGCCGGCGAACGCGGCGGCATCCGTTGCCACGGCCAGCCGCTCGCCGAGCTCGGCGCGGCTCGCGGTCACGCTGCCGCGGCTGAGGGACTTGTCGACGGCTGCCAGCACCCGGTCGCGGGCGGCGGCCGCCGCGTCCTCGCCCTGCTCCACGACGGTGACGTGGGCGCCGGCCATCAGGAATGCGTGGGCGATGCCGGCGCCCATGCGGCCTCCGCCGAGCACGCCGACCCGGTCTGGCACCTTCGACGACGCGGAGTCGGGCAGGCTGCCGGTCACTGTGCTGTTCGCGGTGCTGAGCGTCATCGCTTCTTCCTCTCCAGGAATGCGGTCATGCGGGTGAATTTCTGCTCGGACTCGAACAGGCGTGCCTGGGCGAGGTTGTCGGCCAGCGGATGCTCGGTGGCCGGTACGTGGAAGACCTCCTTGGCCAGCTGGGTGGCCAGGGGATCCTGCTGGGCGATCCGGTCGGCCAGTGCATGGGCGGCCGCCAGCAGGGCGGCCGGCTCGTGCACCTCGGTGACGAGATGCACCGCCAGCGCCTCGGCGGCGTTCAGGATGCGCCCGGCCAGGATGATCTCCTTGGCCACGGGTTCGCCGACCAGTGCGGCCAGCCGCCACAGCGCCCCGGCGGCCGGAATGATGCCGAGGGCCGTCTCCGGGTTGCCGAGCCGTGCGGTGTCGGAGGCGATCCGGAAGTCGGCGGCGTAGGCCAGCTCGGCCCCGCCGCCGAGCGCCCAGCCGTCGATGGCGGCGATGACGGGCATCGGTAGCCGGGCGATCCGGCCGAAAAGGGTCGAGTTGATCCCGTTCAGCGCGTCCTCGGCCCGGCGCTCCCGCAGTTGGGCGATATCGGCGCCGGACGCGAAGACGCCGTTCGTGCCGGAGAGGATCAGGATGCGGGGATCCTGTTCGAGATCGGCGCAGACCAGGTGCAGCTCGTCGATCATGGTCTGGTCGATGGCGTTGCGCACGGCAGGACGGTTGAGCTGCACATGCACGCGGTCCGGCCTGCGCTCGACCAGCAGGGTCGTGAACCCGCGGGGCATCTAGACGCGCTCCACGAGCAGGGAGGAGCCCTGCCCGACGCCCACGCACATGGTGGCCACGCCGCGGCGGGCACTCTCGCGCTCCATGCGTCCCAGCAGGGTGATCAGGATGCGCGAACCCGACGATCCGAGCGGATGCCCGAGGGCGATGGCGCCGCCGTGCCGGTTGACGATCTCCGGGTCGAGGCCGAGCCGGCGGATGCAGGCCAGCGACTGGGTCGCGAACGCCTCGTTGAGTTCGACGGCGTCGACATCCCCGATGGTCAGGCCCAGGCGGTGCAGCAGCTTCTGCGTGGCCGGGACGGGGCCGAGGCCCATGGTTTCCGGGGCGACGCCGGCGCTGGCACCGCCTACCACCCGGGCGCGGGGCGTCAGCCCCAGACGCTCGATGGCGGCCTCGCTCGCCACGACGATGGCGGAGGCGCCGTCGTTGAGGGAGCTGGCGTTGCCGGCGGTGACGATGCCGCCCGGCCGCACGACCGAGCGCAGCCCGGCGAGGCGTTCGAGCGTGGTGTCGGCTCGGGGACCCTCGTCGAGCTCGACCAGACCGGCTTGGGTCGGAACGCCCACGATCTCGGGAGTGAAGATGCCGTCACGTTGCGCCTCGAGGGCCAGCCGGTGCGAGCGCAGGGCGAACGCGTCGGCATCCGCCCGGCTGATGCCGTCGAGGGCGGCGACTTCCTCGGCCGTCTCCGACATGGAGAAGGTGGCCTTGTCGCGTGCTTTCAGGCGCGGGTTCGCGAAGCGCCAGCCGATCGAGGTGTCGACGATCTCGCCCGGCTTGGCGAACGCCTTCTCCGGTTTGGCGAGAACCCAGGGCGCGCGGGTCATCGATTCGACGCCACCGGCGATCACGAGGTCCGCTTCGCCGGCCTTGATCATGTTGGCGGCCATATTCACGGCGGACAGGCCGGATGCGCAGAGCCGGTTGACCGTGATCCCCGGCACGCTGTCGGGGAGACCGGCCAGGAGTACGGCCATGCGGGCGACGTTGCGGTTGTCTTCGCCGGCCTGGTTGGCGCCGCCGAGGATGACCTCGTCGATCAGGGCGGGATCCAGCCCGGACCGGGAGACGACCGAGGCGAGCACGATGGCGGCCAGGTCGTCGGGACGGATACCGGCCAGCACCCCGCCGTATCGCCCGATGGGAGTTCGAACACCATCAACCAGGAATGCTTCGGGCATGGCTTCATCACCTTTGATCGCCGTGTTTACTAACTGACCGTTCGTTTTGTAAACAATGTCACAGAAAGTCCCGGCATGGCAACAGTCTGAAGATGCCACGCCGCGTGCCGCCGCATCCGGCCGACTGAGGCAGACTGGGTGCGTGAACGCAACCCCCAGCACCGTCCCCTCCGCCTCTGGCACCGGTCGCCGCCACACCGTCCGTCTCGGCTTCCGGCCCAACCTGCTGCGGCCGGATCGTTCCGAACAGGCGGACCGGGTCACCTATATCGAGCTGTTCTTCGACCTGATCTTCGTGTTCGCGCTGACCCAGCTGTCACGCCACCTCTACGAGAACCAATCCTTGCAGGGCGCCGCCGAGTCCGTCATCCTGGTGCTCGCCCTGTGGTGGATCTGGGTGCACACCACCTGGGTGACCAACGTGCTCGATCCGGCCCGGTTGCCGGTGCGCGGGGTCGTGCTCGGCCTCTCCCTGGTCGGTCTGGTGGTCAGCGTCTCGATCTACGAATCGTTCGGCGACCGGGGATTCGTCTTCGCCGTCGCCTACGTCACCCTGCAGCTGGGCCGGACGGCCTTCATGGCGCTCGCCCTCGCGCGCCACGACCGCGCCCTCTTCCGCGCGTTCGTGCGGATCTTCGTCTGGCTGGCCCTGGCCGGGCTCTTCTGGATTCTGGGCGGCCTGCTCCCGGCCGACTACCGGTTGCTGTTCTGGGCCATCGCACTCGCGATCGAGTTCGTGTCCGCGACGCTCGGTTTCCCGGTACCCGGCCTCGGCCGGGCCACTCCCGGCGACGGCGAGCTCTCCGGCCCGCACATCGCGGAGCGCAGCGCCCTGTTCGTCATCATCGCGCTCGGCGAGTCATTCCTGGTGACGGGCTTCGCCTTCGTCGACCAGGACGTCTCGGTGGCGGGCGTGCTCGGCCTGCTGCTGGCCTTCGTGAGTGGGGCGGCCATGTGGTGGCTGTACTTCGACCACAGTGAGTACGCGGGCAGCAAGGCCCTCGCCGCGGCCGCCGACCCGGGCCGGCTCGCCCGGCTCGCGTATACCTACGTGCATGCCCTGATCATCGCCGGCGTGGTGCTGACTTCGGTCGGCGACAAGGAGATCCTGGCGCATCCGGATGACCCGGTCGTCTTCTCGACGGCCGTCGCGATCGCCGGAGGGCCGCTGCTGTACCTGCTGGGGCTGGCGTTGTTCCGATTCGTCGTGGCCCGGGAGGTGCTGATCTCCCATCTCACGGGAATCGCCCTGCTGCTGCTGGCGCTGCCCCTGGCCTTCGCCCTGTCGCCGCTCGCGCTGGGAGCCGTCGGAGCGGTCGTGCTGACGACCGTCGCCTGCTGGGGCACCCTCGTACGCGTGCGGAACGGCACCGACGAGGAGGAAGCCGGATAGCCGCATCCCAGGTGTGAACCGACAGGCGGGGTGAAACGACAGGAGTGCGGGGTGCTCCGGGAGCGCCACCCCTCATTCCCGTCGTTTCAGGAGTCGGTTAGAAGAAGCCGTCGGGGGTTCCGGCGGCCTTCGTGACCGAGTCGGTGGGGATGCGGGCGGTGGTGAGCTGGGCCACCGCGACGCGCAGGCCGGACTCCATCTGGGCCGCCCAGATCTCGGTTTCGCGGCTGGCGGCGTCGGCGGCATCCGCTCGGGCCATGGCTTTCTCCTTCTCGGCGCGTTCACTGCGTACCTGCTGGATGCTCAGGGTGATGCCGTAGTAGGCGGCCACCATCGAGGCGACAGGTGTGACGAACACGGCCAGGGCGTTGATGCTCTCGCTCGACACCCCGACCAGGAGCATCACGATGAAGGCCACGGCCAGGGAAGCGATGCCGACCAGGACGACCAGAGCGGTGCGTTGACCGGGAGTGGTCGTGAATCGCAGGGCCGGCTTGGGCGCCGACTGGGCCGCAGGCGGCTGCGGCTGCGGCTCTTCGAAGGGTTCGAGCGTCTCGGTCTGATCGGACAGGGGCATCGCCCGGGTGGTGCTGGTCGAGGTGAAATCAGTCATAGTACGGGCTCCGTCTTCAGTGTGCATCGGGGGAAGATGCGGTGGGGTCTGTGGGGTCGGTGGGGTTATTGTCTTCTACCGGTTCGGCGCGGTCAAGGCGGGCGGCTGTTCCGCCGGGCATGCGGGCATCCGCGTCGACGTCGAGGAAGACCCGTTTGTAGCTGCGCCCGTCGGCGAGTTCGACGGTTCGGCCTGAGAGCTTGCCGCGGCTCAGCTTCAGGTAGATCGCTTGGGGGGTGACCCCCAGCTGCGCGGCAGCCTCGGACACGGACAACCCGGGCAGATCCGTGGGCACGGCGCTGGGGCGCGCGGCCCGCTTGCGGCCGGCCACCTGCCGGGCGGCGATCTCGGCGTCGGTGCCGCTCCAGCGCCACTTCGCGGCGGCCGGTTTGAGTCCGGCGGCATCCGCCAGCTCGTCCCAGCCGACGCCGTCACGGAGCGCGTCGCGCACGCCTGCCAGGGTGGCCGGGTCCGCGTCGAGCTCGAGGAGTAGGGAACGGATGGCCCGCAGCCGCTCGAGCGGCGCCGAGCCGGGGGCGGCGTCCACGACCGCCAGGTGTGAGAGTGCGGCACTGGTCGACGGTGCGAGAAAGTAGCCCATAGCGTATCCCGGGGACTCAGACAGGGTGCACGGACGACGGGAGGTGGGCCTCAGTGCCGGCTTCGCCGCCGATGGCCGCCGCGAGGCGTTCGCGGGCCCGGCCCAGGTGCTCGTCCAGCAGCTCGGCAGCCCCGACGCCGTCGCCCTCCCCGGTGTGGAAGCGCCTGTCGGGCTCCACCACGGCCAGCGCGGAGCCGCCGGTCATCTCGGTCTCGGGGCGAGCGATGTCAGAGGTCGATTCGCCCTCGAGGATGCGGGTTCGCAGGTTGCTCGCGACGGCATCCACGATCGACGTTGCCGTTACTCGCGCTACCACGGGGGCATCCTTTCCTTGATCGGTGATCCCATCCTGACAGACAAAAACACAACCCATGGTGACGTGCTTGCACAGTTGCCCGACCCGGCCTGGATGTGGAGACCCGCCACGCCAAACCCGCCGAGCCGTGAGTAACTCCCCTTCGCGAGCGGAAAAGAGGGGCGGAACTCACGGCTCGGCGGGGCGGCGGGTCGGCGGGTCGGCGGGTCGGCGGGCGGGCTACTCGGGGGTGCCGAGCACGGCCACGGAGTGCGCCGCGAGCAGCACCGTGGTGGGGGTGCGGGCCCGGACCGCGTCGCCGGCGGCGGCGAAGGATGCCAGCAGCGCCGGGGCATCCGTCGGCACCTGGCGGGCCTCCGTGCCCAGGTTGACCAGGACCTCGGTGTCGCCGCGGCGGAGCCGCAGCCACCGTTCGTTCTCGTCGAAGTCGACCGCGACCCGGCCGAAGCGCGGGTCGGTGAAGTCCGGCCGGGACCGGCGCAGCCGGGCCAGAGCCTGGTAGAACCCGAGCAGGCGCGCGTGAGCCGGTTGGGACAGCTCGTCCCAGTCGAGCACCGACCGGGTGAATGTGGCCGGGTCCTGCGGGTCGGGCACCAGCGCCGGGTCCCAGCCCATGCGCGCGAATTCGCCGATCCGGCCCGTGCGGACGGCCTCGCCGAGTTCGGGCTCCGGATGCGACGTGAAGAACTGCCAGGGTGTGCTGGCGCCCCATTCCTCGCCCATGAACAGCATGGGCGTGAACGGTCCGAGCAGGGTCAGGGTGGCGGCGATCGCCAGCTGCCCGGCGTCGAGGGTTGCGCTGAGACGGTCTCCCGTTGCCCGGTTGCCGATCTGGTCGTGGTTCTGGTTGCCGACGACGAGGCGCCAGGTCGGCATCCGGGCCGTGTCGATCGGGCGGCCGTGGGTGCGCCCGCGGAAGCTGGAGAAGGTGCCGTCGTGGAAGAACCCGTGGGTGAGCACCTTCGCGAGGGCGCCGAGCGGCTCGAAGTCGGCGTAGTAGCCCATGGTCTCGCCGCTGACGGCCACATGCACGGCGTGGTGGAAGTCGTCACTCCACTGGCCGGTGAGCCCGTAGCCGCCGGTATCCCGCGGTGTGATCAGCCGGGGGTCGTTGAGGTCGGACTCGGCGATCAGGCTGAGGGGGCGCCCGCAGGTGGCGCTGAGCACGTCGACCTCGGTGGCGAGTTCCTCGAGCAGGTGCAGGGCGTGGTCGTCGCGCAGGGCGTGCACCGCGTCGAGGCGGAGCCCGTCGACGTGGTAGTCGCCGAGCCACATCAGGGCGTTGTCGAGGATGTAGCGGCGCACCGGGTCGGACTGCGGGCCGTCGAGGTTGAGGGAGGAACCCCAGCCGGTGTCGCCCGCTTCATTCAGGTACGGGCCGAACTTCGGAAGGTAATTGCCGCTCGGGCCGAGGTGGTTGTAGACCACGTCCTGGATGACGCCGATGCCGGCCTGGTGGCAGGCGTCCACGAACCGCTGGTACGCGGCCGGGCCGCCGTAGCCCTCGTGGACGGCGTACCAGAGCACGCCGTCGTAGCCCCAGTTGTGGGTGCCGTTGAAGGCGTTGACCGGGAGCAGCTCCACGAAGTCGACGCCGATGGAGGCCAGGTGGGCCAGCCGGCCCACCGCGGCATCCAGGGTGCCCTCCGGGGTGAAGGTGCCGAGGTGCAGCTCGTAGATCGTGCTGCCGGCCAGCTGGCGGCCGGTCCAGGCGCCGTCCTGCCAGACGTGTTCGCCGGGGTCGAACGTGCGGCTCTTCGCGTGCACTCCGTTCGGCTGGTGCCGGGAGCACGGGTCGGGGAAGGGGCCCTCTTCGTCGATCAGGAACCCGTAGTCGACGGGCCGGTCGCCAGGTTCGGTCACCGATCGTGGTGCGTGCCACCATCCGTCGCCCCGCGGGGTCATCGGCAGGGTCTGGTCGGTGAGTTCTACGGCCACGGTTTTTGCGTCGGGTGCCCAGACTTCGAATTCAGCGGGCATGGTCGGAACCTTCCGGGTCGGTCGTACGGGTCGTGTCGGCGGTGTCAGCGGTGTCGGCGGTGTCGGCGCTGTCGGCGCTGTCGGCCGGCACCAGCAGTGCCACCGGGTAGCGCCGGAGGAGGGCCGCCACGCTGAGGGTTCCGCCGGGGTGGAGTTCATTGGTCAGCAGGTCGATGACCGGTCGGTCGGCCAGGACCACGGTCGTGTCGCCCCAGCCGCCCGCGGCGGCGAGGCCGAGGGGAAGCCTGGTGGCGATGGTGACCGCGCCGCCGCGGTCGAACGCGATCACGTGGTCGGCGGCGGCGCCGAACGCGGCGACCGGGCTGTGCCGGAAGAAGCGTTCGGGCTGGTCGCGACGCAGCCGGAGGGCGCGCGTGGTGACCAGCAGTTTCGCGGCGCCGGTCTCGTCGACCGGCGGCAACCAGCCGTCCCGCACCCGGGCCAGGTAGCCGCGCCGCAGGTCGTAGTCGACCGGGCGGCGGTTGTCGGGGTCGACGAGGGACGTGTCCCACAGCTCACTGCCCTGGTAGACGTCGGGCACGCCGGGGGCCGTCAGCTGTACGAGTTTGTTCGAGAGCGCGTTGCTCCAGCCGGCACCCCGCACCCGGTCGACGAACGCCGCGAGTGTCTGCGTGACCGCGGGATCGTCGAAGCAGGCGGTCACCAGGCCGCGCATGGCGGTCTCGAATTCCTCGTTCCGGTCGGTCCAGGTGGTCGAGGTCCCGGCTTCCCGGGCGGCCTTCTCGGCGTAGGCGATGAGGCGGTCCGGCGTGGCCGGCCAGGAGCCGACGATGGCCTGCCAGAGCAGGTTCTCGAACGGGGCGTCGCCGAGCGGTGCGGCCGCGCGCAGGATGCGGAGGGTGCTCTCCCATTCCGCGGGGATCTCGGCGATCACCGAGATGCGGGCGCGCACATCCTCACTGCGCTTGGTGTCGTGGGTGGAGAGGGCCGTCATCGCGGCCGGGAAGGTGGCCTGGCGCCTCTGCTGGCGCCGGTGGAATTCGGCCGCGTCGACCGCGAACTCCCCCGGGTCGGCGCCGACCTCGTTGAGCGAGGTGAGCCGGCTGTACCGGTAGTACGCGGTGTCTTCGACACCCTTCGCCATCACCATGCCCGAGGTCTGCTGGAAGCGCACGGCCAGCGGATGTGCCGGGTCGCCGAGCAGCGGAAGCAGCCCGTCGATCGCACCCACCAGGTCGGGCCGGTGGCGGGCGGCCTCGGCGGCCGCGTGACGCAGCTCGTCGATGCCCACCGGGAGGTAGGAGCGGTAGACCGGGAAGCAGGCCAGGAGTTCGGCCAGGGCGTCGACGATCGGGGCGTCGGGAGAGGCGTCGGTGCCGGGCACGAGGCGGGCCAGGCGCACGACCTCGGTCTGGAGGGTGTTGTCGGCGATCACGCGCTTCCGCGCGTGAACGAGGTCGGGCCAGCTCGCCGGCAACGCATCACCGGTCGGGGCTGCGGCCTCGGCCTGCAGCCGGGCCTCCAGCGCGTCGAGGGCGCCCTGCCCCGCCGGGTCGACGAGCAGCCGGTCGAAGTCGGCGAGGGCGTCGTAGCCGGTCGTGCCGGCGGTGGCCCAGCTGGTCGGCAGCGCCTCGTCGCCCTCGAGGATCTTTTCGACGAGCACGTAGGCGCCATCGGTGGCTTCCCGCAACCGGTCGAGGTAGCCGCCCGGGTCGGCGAGGCCGTCGGGGTGGTCGACCCGGAGCCCCTGCACGAGGCCGTCCTGCACCCAGCGCAGGATCTCCCGGTGGGATTCGTCGAAGACCCACGGCACCTCGACCCGGAGGCCGGCCAGCGTGTTCACGGAGAAGAAACGCCGGTAGTTCAGCTGTGCGTCCGCGCGGCGCCAGTTGACGAGTTCGTAATGCTGGCGGGCGTGGACGACGCGGGCGTCCGCACCGTCGTCGGCGGTGCCGGGGGCGAGCGGGAACCGGTTGTCGTAGTAGCGCAGCTCGTCGCCGACGACCTCGAGGCGGTCGAGCTCGCTCCGGCCGTCCGCGTCGTCACCGAGCACGGGCAGCAGGAGCCGGTCGGCGTTCGCGGCCCAGTCCACGTCGAAGGCCTCCGCGTAGCGTGACGCAAGACCGTTCCGGAGCAGGTTCCACCACCACTGGTTCCGGTGCGGGGTCGCGACGCCCATGTGGTTGGGCACGATGTCGACCAGGATGCCGCGCCCGGCATCCGTCGCGGCCGCCGCCAGGCGGGTGAGCGCCTCGGCGCCGCCCCGCACGGGGTCGATGCGGGAGTGGTCGACCACGTCGTAACCGTGGTCGGAGCCCTCCTCCGCGGCGAGGAGAGGCGACAGGTAGAGCCAGTCCGCGCCCAGCTCGGTCAGGTAGTCGAGGACTCCCTCGGCGGCGGCCAGGTCGAACGATGCCGTGATCTGCAGGCGGTAGGTGTTCCGCGGAATCCTCACGGCTGGACCAGATGCGCCGGGTCGACCACGGAGATGGTCCCCGTCATCAGCCCGGCCAGGGAGGCCGCGACGGAGTGGTCCGGCACGGTTTCCGGGGCGTGGTACGCCCGCAGCACCACGAGCGACCGGGAAATGACCGTGTGCAGGGACCCGGCGGGCCGTGGGATCGCGTCGGCGCCCTCCCCCGCCGTGTCGACGACGATCTCCCATGCCGGGGCGTATTCGGCCGAGGGCAGCGTGAACTCCACGTCCTCGGCGTCGGCGTTGAAGCAGACCAGGAAGTTCACGTCGGTCACCACCTGGCCGCGGGAGTCGCGCTCCCGGATGCCGTCACCGCTGAGGAACATGGCGACGGTGCGGGTGAGGTGCTCGTCCCAGTCCTGGGACTGCATTTCCTGCCCGTCGGGGGTGAGCCAGACGAGGTCACTCATCGGGTCGCCCACCGTGCGGGCGCCGGGGTGGCCGTTGAAGAAGCTGCTGCGGCGGAAGGTCGGGTGTTCCCGGCGCAGCCGGGACACGGCGGCCGTGAACTCGATCAATGGGTGGTCCGCGTCGGACCAGTGGATCCAGCTCAGTTCGTTGTCCTGGGCGTAGGTGTTGTTGTTGCCCTCCTGGGTGCGGCCGAGCTCGTCGCCGTGCAGGATCATCGGCACGCCCTGCGACAGCAGCAGGGTGGCCACGTAGTTGCGCTGCTGCCGGGCCCGCAATGCCAGGACCTCCGGGTCATCCGTCGGGCCCTCGGTTCCGGAGTTCCAGGACCGGTTGTGCGATTCGCCGTCCTGGCCGTCTTCGCCGTTGGCGTCGTTGTGCTTCTCGTTGTAGGAGACCAGGTCGGAGAGGGTGAACCCGTCGTGCGCGGTGACGAAGTTGATCGACGCGACGGGGCGGCGGCCGGAGTGCTCGTAGAGGTCGGCGGACCCGGTGATGCGCGAGGCGAACTCGCCCAGCGTCGACGGTTCGCCGCGCCAGAAGTCACGCACGGTGTCGCGGTACTTCCCGTTCCATTCCGTCCACTGGGCCGGGAAATTGCCGACCTGGTAGCCGCCGGGGCCGACGTCCCACGGCTCGGCGATGAGCTTGACCTGGGACACTACCGGGTCCTGCTGCACGAGTTCGAAGAAGGTGGAGAGCTTGTCGACGTCGTAGAGGTCACGGGCCAGGGCCGAGGCCAGGTCGAAACGGAAACCGTCGACGTGCATCTCGAGAACCCAGTAGCGCAGCGAGTCCATGATCAGCTGCAGCGAGTGCGGGTGGCGCACGTTCAGCGTGTTTCCGGTGCCCGTGTAGTCCATGTAGTAGCGCTTGTCGTCGTCCATGAGCCGGTAGTACGCCTCATTGTCGATGCCCTTGAACGAGATCGTCGGGCCGAGGTGGTTGCCCTCCGCCGTGTGGTTGTAGACCACGTCGAGGATGACCTCGATGCCCGCATCGTGCAGGCTGCGCACCATGCCCTTGAATTCCTGCACCTGGTTGCCGAGGTCGCCGGTGGAGGAATACGCGTTGTGCGGGGCGAAGAACCCGATGGTGTTGTAGCCCCAGTAGTTGTTCAGACCCTTTTCCTCGAGGGTGCCGTCGTTGACGAACTGGTGAACCGGCATCAGTTCGATCGCGGTCACGCCGAGTTTCTGCAGGTGGTCGATCACCGACGGATGGGCGACGCCGGCGTACGTGCCGCGCTGGCCCTCCGGCACCAGTTCCTGCAGCTTGGTCAGGCCCTTCACGTGGGCCTCGTAGATCAGGGACGCGCTGTAGGGCGTGCGCAGGGGCCGGTCGCCCACCCAGTCGAAGAACGGGTTGACGACGACGCCGAGCATCATGTGCGGGGCGGAGTCCTCGTCGTTGCGCGAATCCGGGTCGCCGAAGTTGTAGGAGAACAGGGACTGGTCCCAGTCGATGGTTCCGCAGGTGGCTTTGGCATAGGGGTCGAGCAGGAGCTTGTTCGGGTTCGCCCGGTTGCCCGCGGCCGGGTTGTAGTCACCGTGCACGCGGTAGCCGTAACGCTGTCCCGGCTGGATCAGCGGCAGGTAGCAGTGCCAGATGAACGCGCTGGATTCGACCACCTCGATGCGGGTCTCGCCGCCCTGGTCGTCGAAGAGGCAGAGCTCGACTCGGTGGGCGGCTTCGCTGAACAGGGCGAAGTTCGTGCCGCTGCCGTCATACGTTGCGCCGAGCGGGTAGGCAGTGCCGGGCCAGGTTTCCAAAGGGTGCTCCTCGTGCTGTGGGTCTCGTGCTGTGGGTCTCGTGCTGTGGGCTCACCGACCGGGCCGATAGGTCCACAAGTACGCTACAGTCTGCCGGGCATGGCCGACGCCCGATCCGTCTTCGCGGAAGCCCGATCCGGGTCTCATTCCGCTGTGAATGTGGTCGTGGTCTTCGCTCCGTCCCCGGTTCTCACGGTCACCGTCGAGGGCCGTGAGACCGTTCCCGACGTACACCTGCACGCCGGTGGCCAGGGAGTCTGCCGGGTTCGGATGTTGCCGGCCCTCGGCTCCTCCGTCACCTTGTGCTGTGTGCTGACGGGTGAGACCGGGCAAATGCTCGGACAGCTCGTCGACGCTGTTCTGGGGGGATACGCGACGGTCACCAGCATCCGTTCGGTCGGCGAACGGCCGCTCGCCGACCTCGTGCTCTGACTCAGGCCTGCTGCGACCGGGCCACCAGCTCGCGCACGAGCGGCGCCACCTCGGTGCCGTAGAGCTCGATGCTGGTCATCAACTTCTCGTGCGAAAGCGTGCCCAGGCTGTACTTGAGGTCGAATCGGGAGAGTCCGAGCCCCACCGCGGTGGCGGCGATCTTCGAGGCCACGGTCTGCGGCGAGCCGACGAACAGGGCGCCGTCCGGGCCGGCGTCGTGGTCGAAGCGTTCCCGGGTGACCGGACCCCAGCCGCGTTCGCGGCCGATCCGCTCCTGCATGGCGGCGTAATGCGGCCACATTTCCTCGCGAGCCTGCGCATCCGTCGCCGCGACGTATCCCGGCGAATGCTCGCCGATCGGACGAGACGGCTGGCCGAACTGGGCCAGGGCACGGTGGTAGAGCTCGACGAGAGGCACGAAGGCCAGCGGCGAACCGCCGATGATGGCGAGCATCAGCGGCAGGCCGTAGTGCGCCGCACGCACGACGGACTGCGGGCTGCCGCCCACCCCGATCCAGGTGGTCAGGGAACCGGATTCGGTGGGCGGGAACACCCGCTGGTTGCGGAGGGCGCCCCGGGTCTCACCCGACCAGGTGACGGGCTTTTCCTTGAGCAGCTCGGTGAACAGGTTGAGCTTCTCTTCGAAGAGGACCTCGTACTGTTCCAGCTCCAGGCCGAACAGCGGGAACGACTCGGTGAAGGAGCCGCGGCCCAGGATGACCTCGGCCCGCCCGGCGGAGACCGCGTCGAGGGTGGAGAAGCGCTGGAAGACGCGCACCGGGTCGTCGGAGCTGAGCACGGTGACGGCGGACCCGAGACGGATGCCGGTGGTCTGCCCGGCGATAGCGGCCAGTACCACCTCGGGGGCGGAGACGGCGAAATCTTCCCGGTGGTGCTCACCGATCCCGAAGAAGTCCAGGCCGACCTGATCGGCCAGCACACCCTCGGCCACCACGTTGCGCAACGTCTCCGCCTGGGACAGCCGGGCGCCGGAGGCGTCGAAGGTGACGTCGCCGAAGGTGTCCAGCCCGAGTTCGAACGTCTTTTTCATCTGGTGTGTGCTCCTAGCCGTGGTCGGGACGACCGCCACAAAGTCTATGCAAATGCATCCACCGAGGGAACCGCGCCCGGCCCGTGGTTATTCCGGCGCGCCGGAAAAACCGGGCAGAATGGGGTCGGGAGCCACCATCCGGTCGCCCCGGCGACTGGAGATCCCCTTGACCGAACACGAACTCATCTCACTCTGGACCCGGGTCCGCTGGCACATCATCGTGTCCCAACTCGCCCCGACCTTCCTGCTGACGGCGCTCGTGGCGTTGCTGTCGTTCGGCCTGGCGGAGACCGAACTGAGCGTGCGGATCGCGGCCGCGGGCATTCTGCTGGCATCGGGCATACTCGGAGCGCTCGCGCAGATCGCGTCCGCGAACGAGGGACTCTTCATCGTGGCGGACCTGCGCGCGCTGCCCGCGAGCAGCGCCCTCGGTCGCGGCGTCATCTCCTCCGCGCCCTGGATCAACGTTGTGCGGTTCCTGACCCCCGCCGTCTTCGTTGTCGTCTACATCGCGCTCCTGGCGGCCCTGTTCCTGCCGTTGGCCTAGACGCCGTCCAGGTACACCCAGCGGCGGTCCATCCGCACGAACCGGCTGACCTCGTGCTGCTGCGCGGCGCTGCCGCCGGACCGGCTGTACGCCGTGAACTCCACCACCCCCTCCCTGTCGAACGGGCCGCCCGCGGCCGTCCTGTCGATCTCGAGGCGGATCCAGCGCACGTCGGCGTCGAGTTCCAGCGCGTCCGGGCGGGTGAGCGGATGCCACGTCGCCAGCAGGTAATCCGGCTCCCCCATCGCGAAGGCCGCGTATCGGGATCGCATCAGCGCCTCGGCGGTGGGCGCGAACGCCTCCCCGCGATGGTACCGGCCGCAGCACTCGGCATACGGGTTGCCGCTCAGGCAGGGGCAGGGCGCCGGGCGCTGCGCGGGGGTCGAGGTCTCTGGCACCCTTCCAGTATCGGATAGGACGGTATCGCACCGCGCCGGGTGCTGGAACCCGGTCGGCTCCAGGACCAGCCGGGTGCTCCAGGCGTAACGTTGGGGGTGTTCCCCGTAGGGCACGAAGCAGCGCCAGGCCCGCAGCGCGTTGGGCAGCGCGTCGGCTCGTGGGTGTCGTGCGAGGCCTCACCGATGCCGACGAAGCAAGCCCCTGCCGACCAGGTCGACCACGCCGTCGAGATTGCCCCTGCCGGTCAGGGGACGCGCCAGGGACTGGATCTGCGCGAGGACCTCCGGCACCGTCGCCTCCCGCCGTGCCGGGTTCATTCCGTGGCCCCCGTCGCTCGTGTGCCGGCCCGGCTCGGAGCCGTGCGGGCAGCCGGTTTTCGGTCGGCCGGGGCGAGGTGGTCGACGAACCAGTCCCGGGCCAGGTCGGCGGCTTGGGCCAGGGTTCCCGGCTCCTCGAAGAGGTGCGTGGCGCCGGGTACGACGGACAACCGGCTGGAGCCGCCCAGCGCGGCCTGCGCCTGCCGGTTCAGCTCGAGCACGATCGTGTCGGCGCCACCGACGATGAGCAGGGTGGGAGCGTGCACCTGGCGCAGCCGCCGTCCGGCCAGGTCGGGTCGGCCACCGCGGGACACCACCGCCGCGATCCGTCCACCGGAATCGGCCGCGGCCCAGAGGGCGGCCCCGGCCCCCGTGCTTGCGCCGAAGTAGCCGACCGGGAGCGACCGGGAGTCGGGCCGGGTTCCCAGCCAGCCGGTGACAGCGCTCAGCCGGTGCGCGAGCAGCCCGATGTCGAAGACGTTGGCGCGGTCGGTCTCCTCCTCCTCGGTGAGCAGGTCGAGCAGGACTGTGCCGAGGCCCGCCCGGTGCAGCACATCGGCGACGAACCGGTTACGCGGACTGTAACGACCGCTGCCGCTGCCGTGCGCGAAAACCACGACCCCGGTGGCCGCCGGGGGAATCCGCAGGTGGCCGCCGAGCACGATCGTGTCAACGGGGATCACGACCTCCGCGTCGTCTGCCGGGGGAAGCTCCGATCCTGCCTCGGGCGCTGCCGCCCGCTCGGAGCCGCTCGGGGCCATGCGTCGTCGGCTCTGCCGCCGGTCGGCAGCGCCGAGCAGCGCGCTCACCTCGTCATCGGTAGTGGGGGTGAAGTCGAAGTAGTGGTAGCCGACCGCGATCAACTGGCGGGGAACCGACAGGCAGACCACCTCGTCGGCGCCGGGCAGGTCACGGATGCTGTCGGCCGCGCCGACCGGGACCGCGAAGACCACCTTCGCCGCCCCGAGTCCCCTGGCCACCAGGCAGGCCACCCGTGCGGTCGATCCGGTGGCAATCCCGTCGTCGACGATGAGGGCTGTGCGGCCGGTCAGGCGTTGACGTTCCCGGCCCTGCCGAAAACGGATCACCCGGGACTCCAGCTCCGCCCGTTCCCGCCGCTCGACGGCGGCCAATTCGTCCTCCGCGATCTGGGCCAGGCTCAGCACGTCGTTGTTCAACACGAGCACACCCCCCTCGCCGATGGCGCCCATCGCCAGTTCCGGCTGGTACGGCACGCCGAGCTTGCGCACCACGATCACGTCCAGGGGCAGGTCGAGAGCCTGCGCCACCTCCGCGGCCACGGGGACCCCGCCTCGCGGCAGACCGAGCACCACCACGTCCTGTCCGCGGAGGGATTCCAACTGCTCGGCCAACTGCCTGCCGGCGTCGACCCGATCCTTGAAAACGACCATCGCTCCCACCTCCCTCATCGTCCATAGTCAGCCCGGACGGTGAGCTGCAACAGTGCGCGGCCGGCAAGCGGGCAGGCCGGACGGTGACGGTTTGGGAATGCCGGGCGGGAGAGCCTAGAGTCGGCGCACCATGAATGACATCGCGATCGGCAGATACAGACACTACAAAGGAAACCTCTATGAGGTCCTCGGCGTTGCCCGGCATTCGGAGACCGAGGAACAGTTGGTGGTCTACACCGCTCTCTACGGGGAACATGGGCTGTGGGTGCGCCCCCTGGCCATGTTCACGGAGTGCGTCACCATCCAGGGAGAGGATGTCCCGCGTTTCGCCCTGGTGAACGGAACGGACTAAGGGCCCGTGTCAACGGACACTGCCGAGTTGAACAAAGCACGATCAAAAAGAACAGGCCCCGACCGAAGTCGGGGCCTGTTCTTTTCGTGCTGCTCGGTGGATCCGAGGGGATTCGAACCCCTGACCCCCTGCATGCCATGCAGGTGCGCTACCAGCTGCGCCACGGACCCAGATTGTGTTTCGGAACTTCCCCGAAACAACTTCTCTAGGCTACTACATGAATCACCTGCTGCTGACCACCGCTACTCCGCGGCCTCGTGGGCGGGCAGATCGATCGGGACGACGGGGCAGTCCTTCCACAGGCGTTCCAGCGAGTAGTACACGCGCTCTTCCTCGTGGAAGATGTGCACGACGAGGTCGCCGAAGTCGACGAGGACCCAGCGACCCTCGGCACGGCCTTCACGACGCAGCGGCTTGTGGCCGGCCTCGGTCATCTTGTCTTCGATCTCACCGGCGATGGCCACCACGTTGCGCTCGGAGCGCCCCGTGACGATCAGGAAGATGTCGGTGAGGGGAAGGGGATTGGACACGTCGATTGCGACGAGGTCTTCCCCGGCCTTCGAGTCTGCGGCGGCGGCAGCCACCTTGAGGAGCTCGAGAGCATGGGCAGAAGCGGTCATCGAATGAATCCCTGAGTTAGTAAAAGCGAAATGGATGGCATTAGAAAATATGGCACTAGAAAATATTGAGGGTGTAGCCGGCCACGATCAGTGCCAGCACGCCGAAGGCGAGGGCACCTGCGGTGACGGTCAGGACAGCCGGAACGGTCAGTCCGCGCTTTTTCGGCGGAGCCATGACTCCCCGGGTCGATGCGTGGGTGCTGACGGCCCGGCTCGCGCTCACCGGGGCGACGTCGCTGCGGTATCCGCCCTCGTCGAGCTGGTCGAGCATCTGGTCCATCTCGGACGAATCGAAGAGGTTCGGGAGGGCTCCGGTGGAACCGAGGCTGCGGGGCAGGTCGATCGAGCCGGTGACCATGATCTCGCCGGTGCTGGAGAGCGGGCCGGACGTGGTTCCCTGATGCGGGATGGAGGGCAGGATCAGGGCGTTGGTGGTGGTGGGGATGCCGCCGGCGCTGATGCCGCGAGCCACGATCTGGTCGAAGGGCTCGAGCTGAGTCACACCGGAATCATGGTCGTCGACCTCGTCGCGGGCCAGCGACCAGTGGCCGACGGGCGGGTGCAGTAGTCCCGGGCGGGACTTCACCCTGGTGCGCGGGGAGGCCTCGACCAGGAACTCCACCGGCGGCGGCGCCTTGGCGGGGGCCGCGGGGGCGGCGGGAACATGCAGGGCGTCGATGGCGAAGGTATGCGGGGCCGTCTCGGGCGCGGCGGCGACCGAGTCGCCGTGGGGGCGGTTCTTCAGCGCGTATTCGCCGGAGTCACCGGTGTGCGCGGCCTGAAGGGCGCGCAACTCACGACGGGTGAGGGTGCTGTGTTCCTGGGTGTTGTCAGCGCTCGGCGTCCTGTCGGCGCTGCGGGGCGCGAAAGCGGGCGGCCTGGCCGCGGGGGCGTCCTTCGCCTGCGCCGGGGCGGGTTCGAGCGGCGCCGGCGCCACAGGTAGGGCGGATTCGCCGGTGACGATGTGCTCGTTCCGACTGGCCAACTCGCGCGCTTGTCGCCGCGTCAGTGGCTGTGGGTCGTTACCCAACGTCATGCCACACTCCGATACAGATGATGCTTTGAGATGTACTGGACGACCCCGTCGGGGACCAAGTACCAGACCGGGAACCCCCGATTCACACGTTGCCGGCAGTCTGTGGACGAGATGGCCAGAGCCGGAACCTCCAACAAGCTTACGTCCTGGTTGGGCAATCCCGAAATACTGAGCTCGTGTCCCGGACGACTCACAGCCACGAAATGAGCCAGGTCCCAGAGTTCCTGCACGTCTTTCCAGCCCAGGATCTGCCCCATCGCGTCGGCCCCCGTGATGAAGAACAGCTCAGCTTCCGGGCGTTCGGCGTGCAGGTCGCGCAGGGTGTCGATCGTGTAGGTGGGCCCGGTACGGTCGATGTCGACCCGGCTTACGGTGAAGCGGGGGTTGGACGCGGTGGCGATGACCGTCATGAGATAGCGGTGCTCGCTGGCGGTGACATCCGCTTTCTGCCAGGGCTGACCGGTGGGCACGAAGATGACCTCGTCGAGGTCGAAGCTCTGGGCGACCTCGCTGGCGGCCACGAGGTGCCCGTGGTGGATGGGGTCGAAAGTACCGCCCATCACGCCGATGCGCGGTGGGCGGGCCCTGGAAATATCGATGGGCGAAGCTTTTCGTTTAGTGGCCGCTGCGTGCGCCGCCGTGGGCGTCGGCGTAGGCCTTCGCCTTGGCCTGGTGGCGGTTGGCGACATCCCGGTAGGACCAGACCACGAAGCCGAGCGCGGCGAAGACCACGAGTGCGATCACTCCGTACACGAAGATCGGCATCGGCAAAGCGACGTGACCGGTCTCAGCCAGCACAACGGTCAGGAACGACATGGGGTTCTCCATTCAGGGACACGGAAGGCAAGCGGATGCGCCACGGCCAACAGTCTAGCGGGGGCCTATGCGCGCACCTGGCCGGAGCCACGCACGATCCACTTGGTGCTGGTGAGCTCGGGCAGACCCATCGGCCCGCGCGCGTGCAGTTTCTGGGTGGAAATGCCCACTTCGGCTCCGAAGCCGAACTCGCCGCCATCGGTGAACCGGGTGGAGGCGTTGACCATGACGGCCGCGGAATCCACTTCATTCAGGAACCGGTCGGCGTTGACGATGTCATTCGTGATGATCGACTCGGTGTGCCCGGTCGAGTACCGTCGGATGTGCGCGATGGCGGCGTCGAGCGAGTCGACGACGGCCACGGCCAGCTCGAGACCCAGGTACTCGGCGGACCAGTCCTCCGACGTGGCCGGCACGGCCGCGGGGTAGATCGCGCGCACGCGCTCGTCACCGTGCAGGGTGACTCCGGACTTCGACAGCTTCGCCAGCACGCCCGGCAGGAGCCTGGCCGCCGCGGCCTCGTGCACGAGCAGGGTCTCGAGGGCGTTGCAGACACTGGGCCGGTGCACCTTCGAGTTGTGCACGATGTCGACCGCCCACTGCGGGTTTGCCGACTCGTCGAGGAAGATGTGCACGACACCGGCCCCGGTCTCGATCACCGGCACCGTCGACTGGGTGACGACCGCCTGGATCAGGCCGGCGCTCCCCCGCGGGATCAGCACGTCGACGTGGCCGCGGGCCTGCATCAGTTCGGTGGCGCCGGCGCGGCCGGCCGGATCGATGGTCTGCACGCACGCTGCGGGCAGTCCGACCTGCAGGGTGGCGGCCTGGAGCAGCCCGACGAGCACCCGGTTGGTGTTCTCGGCGGCCGACCCGCCGCGCAGGACGACGGCGTTCCCGCTCTTCAGGGCGAGGGCGGCGATGTCGACGGTGACGTTCGGGCG
This sequence comes from Cryobacterium cheniae, assembly GCF_004403395.1. GTDB lineage: Bacteria > Actinomycetota > Actinomycetes > Actinomycetales > Microbacteriaceae > Cryobacterium > Cryobacterium cheniae. The sequence goes on along the minus strand of NZ_SOGN01000008.1, from coordinate 156,696 downwards.
GGCTTCGTAGATGACGCCGACGACGCCGAAGGGCACGCGCACCTGACTGATCCGCACGCCGTTGGGCAGGCTGGATCCGCGCACCACTTCACCGACGGGATCGGCGAGCAGGCTGATCTCGAGCACGGCGTCGGCGAGGGCGTCGATGCGCGCGTCGTCGAGCCTGAGCCGGTCGAGCATGCCCGTGGGCAGGCCGTTTTCCGTGCCGGCAGTGAGATCGAGGGCATTGGCGGCCAGAATCTCGGCCGCGCTCCCCCGCAGGGCTGCGGCGATGCTGTGCAACGCCTTGTTCTTCAGCCCGGTCGGCGTGGTGGCCAGGGTACGGGCAGCGGTGCGCGCGGCTTCGAGGATCGGCGTGATCTGAGGTGCGTCGGTCGGCAGCATGCCGGTAGCTTACGGCAGAGCGGGTGCGAACCAGGTTCCGACCAGGTCGCCGCGGAGCGCCTCGGCCACCAGGCCGGTCGAGGTGAGCAGCACAGCGGTGCCGGCCGCCGCCGCGATGCGGGCGGCCGACACCTTGGTGTCGGCTCCACCGGTGCCCACCCCGGAGCGGCTGCCGCTGAGCTCGACTCCGAGCATCGGGTCGCCGTGCACGACGTGGTCGATGCGTTCCGCACCCGGCAGGTGCGGGGCGCGCGTGTAGAGGGCGTCGACGTCGCTGAGCAGAACCAGCAGGTCGGCGTGGATCAGCGTGGCGACCATTGCGGCGAGCCGGTCGTTGTCGCCGAAGCGGATCTCGTGGGTGGCGACCGTGTCGTTCTCGTTGACGATCGGCAGGATGCGCAGACCGAGCAGGCGGTCCATCGCCCGGTGCGCGTTGCCGCGGTGGGAGGGGTTCTCCAGGTCGCCGGCCGTGAGCAGCACCTGGCCGGCGATGATGTCGTACCGGTCGAGGCTGTCCTGGTAGCGGAAGATGAGCAGGTTCTGTCCCACGGATGCCGCGGCCTGCTGAGTGGCCAGGTCGGTGGGACGCTCGTCCAACTGCAGGTACGGCATGCCGGTGGCGATGGCGCCGGAGGAGACGAGGACGATCTCCGCTCCGCGCCCGTGCGCCGCGGCCAGTGCGTCGACGAGCGGCGCGATCTGCCCGCTGTTCGCCCCGCTGATCGACGACGAGCCGACCTTCACCACGATGCGCGCAGCCGACGCCACGTCGTGCCGGCGGAGTGCGGTCACAGGGGCGCTTTGGGCGCGGTGACTCATTCCGCCGTGCTCTCCTTACGGGGCGACACCGGGACTGAACCGTCGCCGGTGAGCGTGTCGCCGTTGTACTCTTCCTCGCCGGTGGACCACATGCCGGCCTCACGCTCCCGGATCAGCTCCGCGCGTGCGGCGGCCTTGGCGTCCATCCGGCCGAAGTACTCCTCGCGGCGTTCGTTGCTGGTGCGTCGCTTGGAGTCGTCAAGGCGGGTGTCGGTGCCGCGCGGGGCCGTGATCAGTTCGGCCGTGGAGGTGAGGGTGGGCTCCCAGTCGAAGACGACGCCGTTGCCGGGCCCGATGATGACCGTCGACCCGGCGATCGCGCCGGCCTTGAACAGTTCGTTCTCGATGCCGAGCTTGGCCAGGCGGTCGGCCAGGAAGCCGACGGCCTCGTCGTTCTTGAAGTCCGTTTGCTGCACCCAGCGCTCGGGCTTGGTGCCGATGATGCGGTAGATGTTGCCGAATGAGCCACCCTCGACCTTGACGACGAAGCCGCTGTCGTCGACGGGCTTCGGGCGGATCACGATGCGCGGCTTGACGGCCTGCGCCGCGGCGGCCGCGACACGGCCGGCCTCGACGGTCTCCGCCAGGGCGTAGTTGAGCTGCTTGAGACCCTCGTGGCTGACGGTCGAGATCTCGAACACGCGGTAGCCGCGCGCCTCGAGGTCGGGCTTGACGAACTCCGCGAGCTCGCGGCCCTCGGGAACGTCGATCTTGTTCAGTGCGATCAGCTGGGGGCGCTCGAGGAGCGGCTTCTGGCCCTCGGGCACCGGGTAGGCGGCGAGTTCGCCGAGGATGACGTCGAGGTCGCTGAGCGGGTCGCGGTCAGGGTCGAGCGTGGCGCAGTCGAGGATGTGCAGCAGCGCGGTGCAGCGCTCCACGTGACGGAGGAATTCGAGGCCCAGGCCCTTGCCCTCGCTGGCACCCTCGATCAGTCCGGGCACGTCGGCGACGGTGTAGCGCACTTCGCCGGCGTCCACGACGCCGAGGTTGGGGTGCAGGGTCGTGAACGGGTAGTCCGCGATCTTGGGCCGGGCGGCCGAGATGGCCGCAATCAGGCTGGACTTGCCGGCCGAGGGGTAGCCGACGAGCGCGACATCCGCCACGGTCTTGAGTTCGAGCTGGATGTCGCCTTCCCAGCCGTAGGTGCCGAGGAGGGCGAATCCGGGGGCCTTGCGCTTGAGTGAGGCGAGGGCCGCGTTGCCGAGCCCGCCCTGCCCGCCGGGAGCGACGACGATGCGGAAGCCCGGTTCGGTCATGTCGGCGAGTTCGTTGCCCTCGGCGTCTTTGACCACGGTGCCGAGCGGCACGGACAGCTCCATCAGCTCGCTGCCGAAGCCGGCGCGGTGGTCGCCCATGCCGGGCCCGCCGTTCGCGGAGCTGCGGTGCGGGGAACGGTGGTAGCCGAGGAGAGTCGTCACGTTCGGGTCGGCGACGAGCACGATGTCGCCGCCGCTTCCGCCGTTGCCGCCGTCGGGGCCGGCGAGAGGCTTGAACTTCTCACGCTTGACGGAGACACAGCCGTTCCCTCCGTTGCCTGCTCGCAGGTGGAGAGTGACGTGGTCAACAAACGTGGCCATGGGGGTGCCCCTTTCAGGTGGCAAAAACTCAGTGGTGCCTCAAACGGTGATGCCGTGGAACGTGTGCTGCCTGGTGCCGTAAAACACGCAAAGGGCGAGCCGAAGCCCGCCCTCACGCTTACCGATGTGGAATGCCTAAGCGGCAGCCACCACGATGTTGACGACCTTGCGGCCGCCCTTGGCGCCGAACTCAACCGAGCCGGGCTCGAGAGCGAAGAGCGTGTCGTCGCCACCACGGCCGACGTTGACGCCGGGGTGGAAGTGGGTGCCACGCTGACGGACGATGATCTCGCCCGCGCTGACAACCTGACCGCCGAAGCGCTTCACGCCGAGGCGCTGGGCGTTGGAGTCGCGACCGTTGCGAGTGGAACTCGCGCCTTTTTTATGTGCCATCTGTTCTGCTCCTCAGGGCCTAGGCGATGCCGGTAACCTGAACGCGAGTGAGCTCCTGACGGTGCCCCTGACGCTTCTTGTACCCGGTCTTGTTCTTGAACTTCTGGATGACGATCTTCGGACCACGGAGGTCGTTCAAGACTTCGGCGGTAACCGTGATCTTGGCCAGTGACTGCGAGTCAGAGGTGATCGTGTCGCCGTCGACGAGAAGCACTGCGGCCAGCTCGACGTTGCCGTCCTTGTTGGCTTTGATTCGGTCCATCGTGACGATGGTCCCGACCTCTACCTTTTCCTGCCGCCCACCGGCGCGCACAACTGCGTAAACCACGTTACGTACCTATCTCTGGGGAGCCGTGAGGCCCCGTGATGGAAAGTTACTGCTTTGAACAGACCAAGTCGGCCCGTCGCTTTCAGAAAACCTCGGTGATCGCGGGGGCAAAGGCCCATCGCACACCAAAAGTCAACATTAGCCGATCCTGCTGCAACGGTCAAACCGAGGCCGGACTTGTAGAATCGGGTGATGACAGTGTTGATCGACACGCCTTTGTGGCCCGCGCATGGCACCGTCTGGTCCCATCTTGTCAGCGATTCCTCCCTGGCAGAACTGCACGCGTTCGCGGCCTTGAACGGCATCCCCCGCCGCGGCTTCGACCTGGACCACTACGACGTTCCCGCCCACCGCTACGACGGCCTGGTGGCCGCGGGAGCGCATCCGGTGGGTAATCGGGAACTGGTGCTGCGGCTCCGCGCGAGCGGCCTGCGGGTGAGCGGGCGGGACCGGGCGGCCCGTGACGTTCCCCCGGAGTCCTGAACGGGCTTTCGAGGGTTTAGGGCTTGACGAGACCGGGCGACCGGCGATGCCCTGGCCCGTGGGCCGTGCACCGCCGGTCGCCCGGTCGACTCGTTTCGTTTCCGCGGGAATTCTCGCTACTGCTGGGAATCCGGGGCCGTGTTCACGATCGGCTGAGCCGACCCGGTGGATCCGCCGGCCGTCGTCACCCGGCGGCTGCGCGCCCGCCCCTGTCCGGGCTGCTTGGGCTCCGGCAGGGAGTCCAGCACCGAGTCCAGAAGCTGATCGGTGACCTGCTTGCTGACCGGACGGCGGCTGCGGGAAGACTTCTTGACCGGGATGTCCAGGATGGCGACCGGCTCGTCGTCGTCGGACGCCTCGGCCTCTGCCGCGACAGGCTCCTCGGCCCGGGGCTGCTCCACCGGCACCTGGGGGGCAACGACGGACGCTGCATCCCGCTGGCGGGGCGTGGAGGACGCCCTGCGGCTGCGGCGTGCGGGCGGGGCGGACGTCTCGGCCGTGACGGCCTCGTTCACGACCTCGGAGATCGGGTTGGTCTCGGCGGCTGCGGCATCGTCGGATGCGACGGATGCCGTGTTGTCGGAGGTCGCCGGGGCCGCCATCTCCACGGGAGTCGATTCCGGCTTCGCCTCAGGCAGGGCGATGATCGGGATCGAGCCGGTCAGGGCGCGCGGGATGGTGCGGGCGGCGATCAGCGCGAGGGCGTGCTTGGCGTCTTCGGTGATGCCGTGGGTGCCGTGGGTGCCGTGCCCGGACTTGCCGGCGTCGGCCTGTGGCGCGTTCGCGGCCCCCGAGTTTCCTCCGTTGTTGCCGTTCCCGCCACCGCGGTGCCCGTTGCCGTTGTCGCCGCCGGAGGTGTTGCCCGGCTTGCTGCGCGGGCGACGCTCCATGGCCGGCTGAGCGGTCTGGCGGTGCTTGAGCACCGGGTCGTGGTGGATGACGATGCCCCGGCCGGCGCAGGCCTCACAGTTCTCGCTGAACGATTCCAGGAGTCCGAGTCCCAGCTTCTTGCGGGTCATCTGCACGAGTCCGAGAGAGGTGACCTCCGCGACCTGGTGCTTGGTGCGGTCGCGGCTCAGACATTCGAGCATGCGGCGCAGTACGAGGTCGCGGTTGGTTTCGAGGACCATGTCGATGAAGTCGACGACGATGATGCCACCGATGTCGCGCAGGCGCAGCTGGCGCACGATTTCTTCGGCAGCCTCGAGGTTGTTCTTCGTGACGGTCTCTTCGAGGTTTCCGCCCGAGCCGACGAACTTGCCGGTGTTGACGTCGACGACGGTCATGGCCTCGGTGCGGTCGATCACCAGGGATCCGCCGGACGGCAGCCAGACCTTGCGGTCGAGGGCCTTCTCGATCTGCTCCGAGATGCGGTATTCGTCGAAGGCGTCGTTCTCGCCCTCGTAACGCTCCACGCGCTCAACCAGGTCCGGTGCGACCTGGCGCAGGTAGGCCTCGATGACCTCGCGGGATTCCTCGCCGGAGATGACCATCTTCTGGAAGTCCTCGTTGAAGACATCCCGCACGATCTTGATCAGAAGGTCCGGCTCGCTGTGCAGCAGGGCCGGGGCCTGTACCGTGTCGACCTGCCTGGCGATGGACGCCCACTGCGAGGTGAGCCGGTTGACGTCGAGCGTGAGCTGCTCGTCGGTGGCACCCTCGGCCGCGGTGCGCACGATGACACCCACGTTCTCGGGCAGAACCTCCTTGAGGATCTTCTTCAAGCGGGCCCGCTCGGTGTCGGGCAGTTTGCGGCTGATCCCGTTCATCGAGCCGTTCGGCACGTAGACGAGGTAGCGGCCGGGCAGCGACACCTGGCTGGTGAGGCGCGCACCCTTGTGGCCGATCGGGTCCTTGGTGACCTGCACGAGCACCTTGTCGCCCGGCTTGAGCGCGAGCTCGATGCGGCGGGCCTGGCTACTGTTGCCGGAGTTCACGGCGGCGGCATCCCAGTCGACCTCGCCGGAGTAGAGCACGGCGTTGCGACCGCGTCCGATGTCGACGAAGGCGGCTTCCATGCTCGGCAGCACGTTCTGCACCTTGCCGAGATAAACGTTGCCGATCAGCGATGCATCCTGGTTCTTGGCCACATAGTGCTCGACCAGCACGCCGTCTTCCAGCACACCGATCTGGATCTTGTTGTGCTTTGCCCGCACGACCATGACCCGGTCGACGGATTCGCGGCGCGCGAGGAACTCTGCCTCGGTGATCACCGGACGGCGACGGCCGGCATCGCGGCCGTCACGGCGGCGCTGCTTCTTTGCCTCGAGTCGAGTTGATCCCTTGATTCGCTGGGGTTCGGTGATGAGCTCGGGTTCCCGGGGCGCGCGCACGCGAACGACGGTGTTCGCCGGGTCGTCGGATCCGGACCGGTTCTCGTCACCGGTGCGGCGTCGGGCGCGACGGCGAACGGTCGACGACTCGTCGCCCTCGTCGTCGTGGTCCTGTCGCTGGTCGGGCCGGGTGTCCTGACGCTGCTCCTGGCGGCTGTCCTGGCGGGTGTCCTGGCGCACGGTGTCGCGGCGGGCTCCGGTGCGCGCCGGCAGCGGCATGATGACCGGGGCCTGGAAAACCAGCGAGGTGGACGGGCGGCGAACCACTTCGGCGGTCGGGGTGGGCGGCGGCGTCAGTTCCACGGCAGCGTCCTGTTCTGTGTCGGGGGTGCCGCCGATCGGGGCGGCGGATGCCTGCCCGGTCACGGCGTCGTCGGTATGGACGGGGGTCGTCTGCGGTGCGGCGACCGGCTCGAGTGTCGCCGGGGCGACATTCTGCTGGGCAGCCGGCACGGCCTCCGGAGCGGTCACCGGCGTGGCAGCCCTCCGGGAGGTGCGGCGGGTGCCGAACAATCCCTTGAGTCTTTTGATGTTGTCGTTGTCTTCCACCATCACTGGTGCGCTCCTTGACCGGTTTGGGCGACCGCGCCACCCATCCGGCTACTCTCTCGTGGGAGGATTACGCTTGCGCGAAACCCTCGGGAATCCTCTTCGTTCGCAACCGGCTCTTGGCTCTGGCTGCTAATACCTTTGGTCGTGGGACCAATGAATCTGGGCATTTACGGCCCATTAAGACTTCTCTGGCGTCAACTTGAGCGCGGCCCAAGCGACTGTTTCGATTATCGCATGCATTCTCAGGAACACGCGCGAGGCACATGACATAATCCGAACGTGCCCTTCACCCCGCCCGTCAAGCGCCCCATCGGGCTCGCCCTTTTCTTCATCATCGGTGGTCTGATCGCCCTCACCGCGGCGTTCCTGCTGACCATCGACAAGTTCGCGATCCTCGAGGATCCGCAGGCCCAGCTGTCCTGCAACTTCAGCGTCCTGGTGGGCTGCAGTACCAACCTGGGCTCGTGGCAGGGCGCCATTCTCGGGTTCCCGAACCCGGTGATCGGCCTGATGGCCTGGCCGGTCGTGATCACGATCGGGGCGGCGATCCTGGCCGGGGCACGATTCGCCCGGTGGTTCTGGGTCGCGCTGAACGTGGGCGTCACCGGCGCCCTCGCCTTCGTCATCTGGCTGATGGCGCAGAGCTTCTTCGTGCTCGACGTGCTCTGCCCGTGGTGCATGGTGACCTGGACGGTCACGATCCCGCTGTTCCTGGCCGTGACGCTGCACAACCTCATGACGGGCAACCTTCCTGCGGGGCCGCGGGTGCGGCGCCTCGCATCCGTCGCCTATTCGTGGCTTATCGTGATCACCATCGTCTGCTACCTGGTCGCCGCCGTCATCGCCCAGGTCGAAATGGACTTCCTGAACCGCCTGTAGCTGAGAGGTTGCCCCGATGGCACGGGCGCCTCGCCCACGGCGCCGCACCCGTCGCGGCGCACCCTATGGAGGCAGGCGCACGTTCTACCGTGCGCCCACTTCCACACGGTGCGCCACGAACCGCAGGTGCGGCCCGCAAGGTCGCATCAGCCCGGCGGAAACGGATGCCTCCGGCGGGCCCGGCGACGGACCCTGCGGGCGCCTCCGTTCCTCCACAATGCGGATTTGATCAGGTTATCCACAGGGAGTCGAGGGGGCGCCCGGCTGGGGCTTGGAATGTCAGCGGTCACCCGTAACGTGACTCCCATGAAGCCCTCCTACAGTGAGCAGCTCGAGACCCTGGGTCGTCACTTCGACGCGATCCGGGAGACGCAGGCGGAGTCCGCCCGGGTCGACGCCCGCCTCGCCGAGCAGGTCGACGAGGCCCGCCGGTTCGCCGAGGCCCTGGGCCGGAACGCGGCCCAGGCAGCCAGAGACGCGGCCCGTGACGGGCCTCTCTCGGCCGGGGTTGCGGCCGGGATTGCGGCCGGGGCGGCCGGGACGGCCGCGGTGCCCCGGGCCCGGTGGGATGCCGTGATGGTCGCCGAGCGGGAGTTCGTGACCGAACTGGCCTGCACCCTGCGGTTGCCGGTGCGGTCGGCGGAGACCCTGATCGCCGAAAGCCGAACCCTCATACACGAGCTCCCTGCCACCCGGGCGGCCCTGCAGGACGGGTTGATCACCTACCGGCACGCTCAGGCGATCATGAACCAGGCCTGGTCACTCCCTGCCGAGGCACTGGCCGGGTTCGAGGAGGCGCTGTTGAAGTCGGCTCCGCACCTGACGGTGTCGAACCTCAAGTACAAGGCCCGCGTGATGCGGGAACGGCTGCACCCCGAGTCGATCAGGGCCCGACACCAGAAATCGGTTCTGGACCGCACGGTCACTTTCGAGCCCGAGGCCGATGGGATGGCGTCAATGCACTGGTACGACTCCGCGGCGAGGGTGAAAGCCGCGCATGACCGGCTCACCGTGATGGGGCTGAGCCTGCAAGGCCCCGACGAACCCCGCACGGTGACGCAGCTGCGGGCGGATGTGTTCGAGGATCTCATCCTCGACGGGGTGACCGCCTCCGGTGTGGGTAAGGGAATCCGGGGCACGGTGCACGTGACCGTCCCGGCGATGACGCTGCTCGGCCACTCCGAGGAACCCGGCCACCTCGAGGGGTACGGGCCGATCGACCCGGATACCGCCCGGGAGATTGCGGCGCGAGCGCCCAGCTTCATCCGAATCCTGACCCACCCGGAGACCGGGGTGGTGCTCTCGGTCGGCCGCACCCGGTACAAGGTGCCGAAAGACCTGCGACGGTATCTCCGGGTGCGGGACGAGACCTGCCGGTGGCCGGGCTGCCGCCGGGCGGCCGCGCATTCCGACCTTGACCACACCCTCGACTGGCAATTCGCGGGGATCACCGCGCACGACAACCTCGCCCACCTCTGCCCCGCCGACCATGCCCTGAAGTCGGAGACAAGGTGGAGCTACGTGCACTTGCCGGACGGCACACTGAAGTGGACCTCCCCGACCGGGCGCACGTTCCTCAGTGAGCCGGCCACGATCATCCGTTCGGCGGCGCCTCCGCCGGAGACGCTGAAGAGCCCCGAAGGAAAGGGCGCGGCAACCGCATTCGGATGAGCCGGCGCCGTTCTGAGCGGGGCCACCGGGTTTCGACAGGCTCAACCACCGACCGGCTCAACCACCGACAGGCTCAACCACCGACCGGCTCAACCACCGACCGGCTCAGCGCGTGGTGACGGTTCCACCGAGGGAGGCGATCGCCCGCAGCAGTCGGGGACCCGCGGCCACCCAGGCCACGAGCATCACGATCAGGGAGGCCGCAAAGATCCAGAATCCGGTCCAGCCGTCGTCGCTCTGCGCCGCGTACATGTGGTTCAGGTTGCGCAGGGCGCCGGTCGCGAACACCAGTGTGACGTGGATCACGGTGAACGCGAGGAAGAAGATCATCACGCCCACGTGCACGACCCTGGTCGGGCGCAGCGGAATCAGTAGGCCGAGCCGGCGGGACGTGCAGAGCGGCGACAGACGGATGCCCGTGGCCAGGGCGAGCGGCGCCGCCACGAACACGATACTGAAGTAGCTCAGGGTCTGGAGGGCGTTGTAGTTCACCCAGCCGTCGGTGACCGGCCAGTCCAGCGATGCGTACTGGAGGGCGGCCGAGAGCGCGTTCGGGATGATGTCCCAGCTGACCGGCACGATGCGCACCCACTGGCCGGTGACGAAGAGCAGCACGTAGAAGGCGACCCCGTTGAGCACCCAGAGGGCGTCCACCACGAGGTGCAGCCAGACGTTGATGCCCATCCGGCGCGGGGCATGCTTCGTGCGGAGGAGGCCGGTGTTGCTTCGGGTCCAGAACAGGCTCGGCCGCCCGGCCGAGCGGATCTGCCAGCCCGACCGCACGATGAAGAGCAGGAAGAAGACGTTCAGGCCGTGCTGCCAGGCGAGCCAGGCGGGGAAACCGACGGGGGCCCAGTCCGGCAGCGTCGAGGCCCCCGGGTAGTCGACCAGGAACGCCTGCGCGACCGGCAGGTCACGGATGCCCTGGGCTGCGAGCACGACGGCGGCCAGCAAAATGATCGCCAGAGGGATGGCCCAGATCAGTTTGATCCAGGGGCTCCGGGCTTGCGGCATGGGGTGAGACTTTCTGGTCAGACGGGACTGCAGGAGCAGCCGCTCCCGGCATTCGGACCGCGGCTGCTCCTTCATGGGTGAGGGTCAGGCGAACCAGAGGGCCAGTTCGCGGTCGGCCGATTCGGGCGAGTCGGAGCCGTGCACGAGGTTCTGCTGCACCTTGGTGCCCCAGTCGCGGCCGAAGTCGCCGCGGATGGTGCCGGGAGCGGCCGTGGTCGGGTCGGTCGTGCCGGCCAGGGAACGGAAACCTTCGATCACGCGTTCGCCGGCAATGCGCAGCACCAGGATCGGGCCGCTTTCCATGAACTCGACGAGGGGTTCGAAGAACGGCTTGCCCTGGTGCTCGGCGTAGTGCTCGGCCAGGAGGGACCGGTCGGCCTGCACGAGCTTCGCGTCGACGAGGGAGTATCCCTTCTGCTCGATTCGGCGCAGGATCTCGCCGGAGAGGTTGCGGGCAACGCCATCCGGTTTGACCAAAACGAGGGTTTCCTGGACCTGGGTGCTCATGAGTTCTCCTTCTGGTTGTTCTCGCTGTTGGGGAAGTTCTTGTTCTGATTGTCGATTCGGGAGCCGGCGATCATGCAGTACGCCCACATGGCGGCGAACATGCCGCCGACGAAGAACATGGCCGGGTTGAGGAAGCCGGCGGCCACCATGATCAGCTGGAGGATCCAGCCGGCGACGTAGGCCCACTCGTAGCGGAGCAGCGCGAGCACGCCCACCATGGCCAGGCCCAGCGCCGCTCCCCCGCCCAAGGCGAGCCAGGGCGGCAGCGCCCCGAGGCCGAAGATCACGAGGGCGGCGAGGGCCACCACGATGACCTCGAAGCCGAGCACGATGGTCGCGAGGGTGCGTTTGACCGAGCGCGGTGCGGGCGTCATTTCGCCAGCCATTCCCGGGCGTCGGCCAGCACGATGGCTTCCCCGACAAGGGTGATCGACCCGGTCACGATCACGGCCCGCTTCTTCGATTCGAGGGCCCAGTCCCGGGCGGAGTCCAGGGCCTGCGCGAGGTCGTCGAACCGGATGGTGCTGTTCTCGCTGCCGACCCCGGCAACCAGGTCGGCGAGGTCATCGACCCCGATCGCGCGTTCGGACAGGGACTGCGTGACGTGGAACCGCACCACCTGGGGCGCCAGCGCGGCGATGATGCCGGTCGCGTCCTTGTCGGTGAGGATGCCCACCACGGCCACGATTTCGTCGAAGTCGAAGTACTCGGCCAGCGCCGTGCTGAGGGCGGCGGCGCCGTGGGGGTTGTGCGCGGCATCCACCAGCACGGTCGGTTCGATGCCGACCAGCTGCAGGCGTCCGGGCGAGGTGACCTGCGCGAGGCCCTCTTCCACCAGGTCGTGCGCGAGCGCCGTGGTGCCGGCCCCGAGGAAGGACTCGACGGCGGCGATGGCGACAGCCGCATTCTGGGCCTGGTGCGTGCCGTACAGCGGCAGGAACAGGTCGGAGTAGGTGCCGGCGAGGCCGCGCACCGAGATGAGCTGCCCGCCCACGGCCACCTGGCTGCTGAGCAGAGCGAAATCCTCGCCCTCGCTGGCCAGGGTCGACTCGGTCAGCTCCGCGGCGCGTTCGAGTTCGGCCTGCGCGCCCTCGCTCTGCCGGGCCGAGACCACGGCGGCGGACGGCTTGATGATGCCGGCCTTGGTGCGGGCGATCTCGGCGATCGTGTCGCCGAGGCGGAGGGTGTGGTCGAGGGCGATGGGCGTGAACACGGCCACCTGCCCGTCGGCCACGTTGGTGGAGTCCCACTCGCCGCCCATGCCGACCTCGATCACGGCGACGTCCACGGGGGCGTCGGCGAAGCAGGCGAAGGCCAGCACGGTGAGCGCCTCGAAGAAGGTGAGCGCGTCGTCGCCGGCGGCGGCGAGCTCGGCGTCGACCATGGCGAGGAAGGGTTCGATGTCGGCCCAGTTCGCGGCCAGGGCCTCATCCGTGATGGACTCCCCGTCGATCACGATGCGCTCATTCAGCCGCACCAGGTGCGGGCTCGTCATCAGCCCGGTGCGCAACCCGTAGGCGCGCACGATGCTCTCGGTGATGCGGCTGGTGCTGGTCTTGCCGTTGGTGCCGGTGACGTGGATGACGGGGTACACCGTCTGCGGGTCGCCCAACAGCTCCAGCGCCCGACGGGTCGGGGCCAGCCGCGGCTTCGGCGCACCCTCGCCCACGCGGGCGAGGAGGGCGGCGAAGACGGCGTCGCCGGCCTCACGACCGGCATCGGAAGGCCGGCGCGACTTCTTCGAGTCGGGCTTCGACGACTCGGGCTTCTTCGATTCAGACATGGACGAGTCCGTTCTCTCGGGCGACGGCGACCAAAACGGTCCCCCGGTTGGCGTACTGACCGGCCTCGAAGAGCACGTAGTGCTCGACGGGGAAGCCGACCAGGCTCTGCAGCCACTCGGACGGCAGGCCGTGCGCCAGACTGTCCTCGGACACCTCGGCGGCCAGATGGCTGGCGAACCGGACGGTCAGGGTCTCCGCGGCGACATCGACGCCCGCCGCGAGGGCGAAGGTCGCGGCGTCCTCGGCGGAGTAGAAGACGAGATCGAGACGGATGCGGTCGCTCACCTCGAATCCGGCCGACTTGCGGGTGTCCTGCACGGCGCGGATCAGGTCGCGGGCGAAGCCCTCCGCCTCGAGTTCGGGGGTGGTCTGCGTCTCGAGCAGTACGAAACCGCCGCCGGCCAGGAGGGCCAGGGCCGGGGCATCCGCCGCCTCGTCGCCGGCTGCGGAGGTACCGGCGGCGGCGGAACCGTCGGCCGGACCGGTCTGCAGCACGAGTTCGTACTCCCCCGCGGCGAGCGGGATGCCGCCGGCGGTGACGACGCCGTCGGTCTCGCTCCAGTCACCGGCGCGGGCGGCCTTGATGACCTGCTGCACCTGCTTGCCGAGGCGGGGGCCCGCGGCCCGGGCGTTGACGGTGAGGCGGGAGGTGATGCCGTAGGTGCTCGCGCTGTCGTCGGCCAGTTCGACCAGACGCACGCTCTTCACGTTCAGCTCGTCGCGCAGGATGCCTTCGAACGGGGCCAGGGCGGCCGTGTCGGCGGTGACCACGGTCAGGGTGGCCAGCGGAAGGCGCACGCGCAGCCCGGCCTGCTTGCGCAGCGACAGCACGGTGGAGCTGATGGTGCGCACCTGGTCCATCGCGGTGACGAGCACGGCATCCGCGGGGAACAATGCGGCGTCGGGCCAGTCGGTCAGGTGCACGCTGCGGCCGCCGGTCAGTCCCTGCCAGATGCGCTCGGTGACGAGCGGGAGCAGCGGGGCGGCGACCCGGGTCACCGTTTCGAGCACGGTGTAGAGCGTGTCGAACGCCTCGTTCGCGGTGGTCGAGCCTGCCGCGGTGGTCGAGCCTGACGAGACCGCCCCGACCGAGTCAGCGGCGCCGGCCCAGAACCGGTCGCGGGAACGGCGCACGTACCAGTTGGTGAGGACGTCGGCGAAGTCGCGCAACCGGGCGGCCGCGAGGGTGCTGTCGAGGTTCTCGAGGTCGGTCGTGACGTCCACGATCAGGTCTCGGGTCTTCGCCAGCAGGTAGCGGTCGAGCACATCGGTGGAGTCGGTGCGCCAGGTGGCGTCGTAGCCGTTCTCGCCGGACGCGTTCGCGTACAGGGAGAAGAAGTACCAGGTGCTCCAGAGCGGGAGCATGACCTGGCGGGCACCCTCGCGGATACCCTCCTCGGTGACGATCAGGTTGCCGCCGCGCAGCACGGAGGAGCTCATCAGGAACCAGCGCATGGCATCGGAGCCGTCGCGGTCGAACACCTCGTTCACGTCGGGGTAGTTGCGCAACGACTTGGACATCTTCTGCCCGTCGTTGCCGAGCACGATGCCGTGGCTGACGACGTTCTTGAAGGCCGGCCGGTCGAACAGTGCGGTGGACAGCGTGTGCAGCATGTAGAACCAGCCGCGGGTCTGTCCGATGTATTCGACGATGAAGTCGGCCGGGTTGTGGCTGTCGAACCAGTCGGCATTCTCGAACGGGTAGTGCACCTGGGCGAACGGCATCGAGCCGGAGTCGAACCAGACGTCGAGGACATCCTCGATGCGCCTCATGGTGGACTGTCCGGTGGGGTCGTCGGGGTTCGGCCGGGTGAGCGCGTCGATATAGGGGCGGTGCAGGTCGGTGGGGCGCACTCCGAAGTCGGCCTCGAGCTCGTCGAGTGAGCCGTAGACGTCGATGCGGGGGTAGTCGGGGTTGTCGCTCTTCCAGACCGGGATCGGCGAACCCCAGTACCGGTTGCGGCTGATCGACCAGTCGCGGGCGTTTCCGATCCATTTGCCGAACTGGCCGTCCTTGACGTTCTCCGGCACCCAGTTGATGTCCTGGTTCAGGTCCACCATGCGGTCCCGGAAATCGGTGACGCGCACGAACCAGCTCGACACGGCCTTGTAGATGAGCGGGTTGCGGCAGCGCCAGCAGTGCGGATACGAGTGCTCGTAGCTGGCCTGACGGAGCAGGCGGCCCGCGTTCCTGATCAGCTGCGTGAGCGGCTTGTTCGCCTCGCTCCAGAGCTGGCCGGCGACCTCGGGCACATCGGCGAGGAACTTGCCGCCGGCGTCGAGGGAGATGATCACCGGGATGCCGGCGGCCTCACAGAGCTTCTGGTCTTCCTCGCCGTAGGCCGGGGCCTGGTGCACGATTCCGGTTCCGTCCGCGGTGGTGACATAGTCCGCCACGACGATCGTCCAGGCATTCTGGGTGCCCCAGACCGTGGTGTCGGCGTAGTAGTCGAAGAGGCGGTCGTAGGAGACGCCTTCGAGGTTACTGCCGAGCACGGTACGGGAGATCGCCGCGGTGGCGTCTTCGGCGGAAACGTAGCCGAGGTCTTTGGCGTAGTTGCCGACGAGGTCGATCGCGATCAGGTATTCGGCGCCGAAAACCTCGGTGGGGGTGACGGATGCCGCGGCGCCGGTTCCCGGCACGGACTCCCGCAGGACCGTCGCGTCGGGGGTGCCGTTCGGGCCGGCGGGGACGACGGCGTAGGTGATCTGCGGGCCCACGGCGAGCGCGAGGTTCGTCGGCAGGGTCCAGGGCGTGGTGGTCCAGGCGAGGGCGCGCACGGCGGTGAGCCCGAGGGCTTCCGCCTTGGCCCCGACCAGCGGGAACGTCACCGTGACGGTCTGGTCCTGGCGCATCTTGTAGACGTCGTCGTCCATCCGCAGTTCGTGGTTGGACAGCGGCGTCTGGTCGCGCCAGCAGTACGGCAGCACCCGGTAGCCCTCGTACGCGAGCCCCTTGTCGTGCAGGCGTTTGAAGGCCCAGATCACCGATTCCATGAAATTGATGTCGAGGGTCTTGTAGTCGTTCTCGAAGTCGACCCAGCGGGCCTGGCGGGTGACGTATTCTTCCCAGACCTTGGTGTACTTCAGCACGGAGCTGCGGGCGACGGCATTGAATGCCCCGATGCCCATCTTCTCGATCTCGCTCTTGTCGGTGATACCGAGTTCGCGTTCGGCCTCCAGTTCGGCCGGCAGCCCGTGGGTGTCCCAGCCGAAGCGGCGGTGCACCTGCTTCCCGCGCATGGTCTGGAAGCGCGGGAAGAGGTCTTTCGCGTACCCGGTCAACAGGTGGCCGTAGTGGGGCAGGCCGTTGGCGAACGGCGGACCGTCGTAGAAGACCCACTCGGGGGCATCCGCGCGGTTGTCGATCGACGCCTGGAAGGTGCCGTCGGCGTTCCAGAACGCGAGCACGTCGGTTTCGATCTGCGGGAAATTCGGCGAGGGCACGATGCCGCCGGGCTGAGCTGGGGAACCGGACTGCTGGCCTTGGGGGTAGGTCATGTTTCTCCTGGACGAGTCGGGCAGGCTCCGTCGTTCACAGATCTGCCCCTGTTCCACGAGGACGCCGACTCCGAACGGGATTCGCCGCGGTACCACCTCGCTTGTCTCCCGGGGCCGAAACCTCGCGAAACCGCTTGTTCTGAGGCTGTGACGGGCCCGACCCGTTCGGTTCTACTGGGAACCGCCGCGAGGACGATAGCCGTTCTTCCGAAGACTCACCGGTGATGGCCGGATCATAGTCATGCTGGTTGATTCTACCCCGCGCCTAACCCACGGTGTGCAGCGCGCGGTATCCCGCGCAGACGGGTGCGATGGCCGTGCCCACGAAGGGCGCCAGCGCCCCGCGGGTGACCCCGGCCCGCGCCCAGACCCCGGTGGCGGCGGCCGCGGCCGCCAGCACGGCCATCGCGAAGGCTCGGCTGGACAGCTCGCGGTCGGCTACCGTTTCGTTGCCTGCGGCGGAGGTTTCCGAGCGCGCGCCGACGAAGCGGGTGACCAGGGTCACCTGGGCCATGAACCGGGACAGGGCGGATGCCTCCAGCTCTCCGGTCGTGCCCATCAGCTCGTTCTGGGTGAGCGCCCATGGCACCTGCCCCGGCCCGAAGGCGGCGCAAACCTGCAGCAGCGCGCGCTCCACGGCGTCCACCGCCTGCACCGGCCCATCCGCGCCGGCGCACTGCTCGAGAGCGGCCGGGAACCGGGCCAGCCCGGCATCGACGTCGACCCAGAGGAGGTCGCTCTTGGCCGTGAAGTAATTGAAGAAGGTGGCCCGGCTGACGCCCGCGCGCCGGGTGATCTGCACGATCGTGGTGCCCGCATAGGTCTGTTCGAGGAACAGTTCGGCGGACGCCTCCTCCAGCATCGCCCGCGAGGATCCGCGCGGCCGGCCGGCCCGCTTCGGTTCGTGATCGGGCATGCCGCTCCTGTGTTCTACGATGGGACGGGTCCGTTCCTTTTGTGGACGGAGTCCAACAATTGCCCCCGTCCAACAATTGCACACTCGGCCACCTCACGCCGGAAAGAGACCCACCATGCACCTTTCGGGGTACCCCCACCGCGCATCGCGCACCCTGACCGGTTTGGTCGGCCTCGTCGCCACCGGCATCCTGCTCACCGGCTGCACCACCGCCGAGTCCCCCGAAGCCACCGAGCCCATCACCGGCGGCACCCTGACCTACGCCTCCGGTGACGCCGAGCCCACCTGTCTGGACCCGCACGTCGGCGGGAACTACCCGCAGGCCCTGGTCGGCAGCCAGTACCTCGAGTCGCTCGTGTCCCGAGACGCGGACGGCGCGATCATCCCCTGGCTGGCGGACTCGTGGACCGAGAGCGCCGACGGGCTGGCCTGGGACTTCACGCTCGCCGCCGACGTGAACTTCACCGACGGCACCCCGCTCGACGCCGCCGCCGTGCAGGCGAACATCGCGCACCTCCAGGACCCGGAGACGGGCTCGTCGACCGGCTACCTGGCCCTGGCGAAGGTCACCGGCACCGAGGCGGTCTCCGCCAACGTCGTGCGCCTCCGGCTCAGCGAACCCGACAGCGCCCTGCTCGAGTCCCTCTCGCAGCCGTGGCTGGCGATCGAATCCCCCACCGCCCTGGCCCGCAGCCAGGACGAGAACTGCGCCTCCCCGGTCGGCACCGGCCCGTTCCAGGTCGAGAAGTGGGTGCAGCAGGACTCGATCACCCTGGTGCGGAACGAGAACTACAACTCCCCGCCCGAGGATGCCGCGCACACCGGGCCGGCCTACCTCGACTCCATCGTCTGGCGGTTCATCCCCGACTCCGCCTCCCGCTACGCGGCCCTGCAGTCCGGCGACGCCGACGTGATCGACAATGCCCAGCCCGACACCATCGTGCAGGCCGAGGCGAGCGACACCATCGTGCACCTCGACGCCCCGCGCCCGGGTGCCTCCAACCGGATCGAGCTGAACTCCGGCCGCGCACCTTTCGACGACCCGCTCGTGCGGGAGGCCTTCATCCGCTCGGCCAATGTCGACGACGCCGTCACCAGCCTGTTCCAGGGCACGGCCGAGCGGTCCTACTCCGCCCTCTCCAGCGCCGAGCCGCTCGCCGTGTCGGCCCCGGACCTGTTCGGCTACGACCCCGAGGCGGCCTCAGACCTGCTCGATTCCGCCGGCTGGACCGAGCGTGACTCCGGCGGCTACCGGGTGAAAGACGGCGAGCGCCTCACGGTCGAGTTCCCGGTGAGCACGAACCAGTCCATCCCGGCCGAGCAGTCCCTGTTCGAGCAGATCCAGGCCACCGCGAAGGAGACCGGCTTCGAGGTCGTGCTCAGCCCGATGGACCTGTCCAGCTGGTACACCGCCCTGGGCGAGAGCAACTACGACGCCGTCAGCGCCCCGTACACGAAGGTCGGACCCGACGTTCTGCGCATTCTCTTCCACTCCGACGGCATCACCCCGGCGCCCAGCGGCTACTTCGCCAACCACGCCCAGGTGGACGACCCGGCCATCGACGCCCTGCTCACCCAGGCCGGCCGGGTGACGGATGCCGACACGCGCGCCGCCCTGTACACCGACGCCCAGAACACGGTGCTCGAGGGCTTCTACATCCTGCCGCTCTTCGACCAGCAGAACCACTACCTGCTCGGCTCCGACGTGGTGGGTGCGCGGGCGCTGCCGACCGTGTCGACGCCCACGTTCTACGATGCGTGGCTGAAGTAGGCCGGGGCACCCGGGTCTTCCGGGGAGCCCTGGCCCGCCTGGGCGGAGCGCTCTTCGTGCTCTGGATGGTGGCCACGCTCACCTTCTTCGCCATCCGTCTGATCCCCGGCGACCCGGCCGAGGCCATCCTGGGCGGCCCCGGCTCACAGACCTCCCCGGAGGCGCTGGCCGCGGTGCGCGCCGAATACGGGCTCGACCAGCCCGTGCTCGTGCAGTACCTGGCGCAGCTGGCGCGCCTGGCCACCGGGGATCTCGGCCGCTCCTACTCTCTGAACCAGGATGTCGCCCCGCTCCTGATCGGCCAGCTCGGCGGCACCCTGCTGCTGGCCGTGCTCGCCCTCGGCGTGGCCTGGCTGCTCGCCCTCGGGCTGGCCACCTGGTCCACCCGCGGCGGGCGCGTCGCCTGGTCCGTGGGGTCGGGCCTGGAGATCGTGGCCGCCGCGCTCCCGCACTTCTGGCTGGCGACGGCGCTGATCGTTCTCTTCAGTGTCTGGCTGGGCTGGCTGCCGCCGATCAGCACCCCCGGGGTCGCCGGGCTGGTGCTGCCGGTACTGACCCTCGCCGTGCCTCTGGCCGGATTCCTCGGCCAGATCATGCGGGAGTCCCTGCTCACCGCGCTCGAATCCCCGTTCGTGCTCTCCGCCCGCGCCCGCGGCGAAAGCGAACGCGGGGTGCGCTGGGTGCACTCGATCCGGCACGCGGCGCTGCCGGCGATCAGCCTCTCCGGCTGGGCCTTCGGCTCCCTGATCAGCGGGGCCGTGGTGGTCGAGACCATCTTCGCCCGGCCCGGCCTCGGACGCACGCTGCTGAACGCGGTGACCGTGCGCGACGTTCCCGTCGTGGTCGGTGCGGTGCTGATCGTGGCCGTCGGCTACATCCTGATGACCCTGCTCACCGACCTGGCCCAGCGCATCGCCGACCCGCGGCTGCGAACCCGATGAGCGACCTTGAGATCCAGGCCGGCCTGGGCCGGTCGCCGCGCGCGAACCGCCAGCACCGCCCGCCCCGCCGGTTCGGCGTGGCCGAGGCACTGGCCGGCCTGTTCACGATCTTCCTGGTCACAGCGGCCCTGTTCCCCGCGCTCGTTGCCCCCGGCGACCCGCTCGGGATCGACCCGCTGTCGGCGTTCCAGTCACCTTCGCCCGCGCACTGGTTCGGCACCGACGAGTCCGGCCGGGACATTTACACCCGGGTCAGCCACGGCACCGGCAGTTCCCTGCTGATCGGCACCGTCGCCACCCTGATCGGCCTCGGCCTGGGACTCGTGCTCGGCACCCTGGCCGGCATGCTCGGCCCCATCGTCGACTTCACCGTCAACCGGTTCCTCGAGGTGCTGTTCGCGTTCCCCGGCCTGCTGCTGGCACTGCTCTTCATCCTGATCTTCGGACCGGGCGTTGCCACGGCGACCGTCGCCGTGGGCCTGGCAACCGCCCCCGGCTATGCCCGCATCATCCGTGGCCAGCTCCTGTCCGTGCGATCCTCGGCCTTCGTCGAGGCGGCGACCGTGCTGGGACGCAGCCCGGGGCAGATCCTGGTGCGGCACATCCTGCCCAACACCCTCGCGCCGCTGTTCGTGCTCGGCACGCTCGGCATCGGCCAGGCCATCGTCTGGGCGTCGGCGCTGAGCTACCTGGGCCTGGGCGCCGCGCCTCCGGCCGCGGAATGGGGGGCGATGCTCTCCGCCGGACGCACGTACATCGGCTCGGCCTGGTGGATGAGCTTCTTCCCGGGGCTGTTCATCGTGCTCACGGCGGTGTCGGCCACGGCGCTCGGCCGCGGCATCGAGCGACGGTTGAGGCACGCATGAGCGACGAGACCGGCACCGGTGCCCCCGCCGTGCGGGTGCGGAACCTCGTCGTCGGCTTCGGGCCGGGCGGCGACGCCGACCCGGTTCTGAACGGCATCTCATTCGAGGTGGCCCCCGGCGAATGCCTGGCCATCGTCGGCGAATCCGGCTCGGGCAAGAGCGTCACGGCGCGCAGCCTGCTCGGTCTGGCCGGCGAGAACGCACGGGTGAGCGCCGACGAGCTGAGCCTCGCGGGCTCCGATGTGCGCGGGCTCACCGAGCAGCACTGGCGTCGGCGGCGCGGCCGGGACGTGGGCCTGGTGCTGCAGGATGCCCTCGTCTCCCTGGACCCGCTGCGCCCGGTGGGCCGAGAGATCGCCGACTCGCTGCGACTGCACACCGACCTCGGCGCGGCCGCGCGGCACGCCCGCGTGCTCGAGCTGCTGGACCGGGTCGGCCTGCCCGACGCGGCCACCGAGGTGCGGAAACGCGCCGGCGAGCTCTCCGGCGGCCAGCGCCAGCGCGCCCTGATCGCCGCCGCGATCGCCCTGGACCCGCCGCTGCTGATCGCCGACGAACCCACCACGGCGCTCGACGTCACCGTGCAGGCCCAGATCCTGGAGCTGCTGGCGAGCCTGAAACGCGCCGGCACCGGCATCCTCCTGATCAGCCACGACCTGGCCGTCGTCGGCCGCATCGCCGACCGGATCGCCGTGCTCCACGAGGGACGCATCGTGGAGCAGGGACCGGCGCACGAGATGCTGACCAGGCCGGATCATCCGGTCACCCGGCAGATGCTCGCCGCGATCCCGGTCGACAAACCCCGCGGGCTGCGCCTCAGCGTGCGGGCCGCGGCCCCGGTCTCCCCCTCCCGGTCGTCCCCGGCCCTGACTTCCCCGGGCCTGGCTTCCCCGGGCCCTGCCGGCCGCGACGCTCCCCGCCACACGGTGCTCGAGGCCGTCGGACTGGTCAAGCGCTTCACCCGCCCGGGCGGCGCCGAGCAGCTCGCGGTCGACGGGGTCTCGTTTCGGCTCGCCCGCGGCACGACGCTCGGCATCGTCGGCGAATCCGGCTCCGGCAAGACCACGACGGCCCGCCTGGCGCTGGCGCTGACCCGGCCGGACGCCGGCGAGGTGCGGCTGCTCGGGCAGGCGTTCAGCGCCGCCTCGGCGAAGCAGCGCAGGCTGCTGCGGCCCGGACTCGGGGCGGTCTACCAGGATGCTCTCAGCTCCTTCGACCCCCGGCTGAGCGTCGAACAGGTGCTCCGGGACGCGGTCGGCGGCGGCGCCGGCCGCACCGGGCGCGGCGGAGCATCCGTCTCGACCGCCGACCGGCGGCGCGTGCTGCAGCTGCTCGACGCGGTGGGTCTGTCGCAGGGTCTGCTCGGGCGCCGCCCGCGCTCCCTCTCCGGCGGGCAGAGGCAGCGGGTGAGCATCGCCCGGGCGCTGGCCTCGGAGCCGCAGATTCTGATCTGCGACGAGCCCGTGTCATCTCTCGATGTGACCGTGCAGGCACAGGTGCTCGACCTTCTCGACGAGCTGCAGCGGGACCGGGGCCTCAGCCTGCTGTTCATCTCCCACGACCTCGGGGTGATCCAGCACGTCAGCGACCAGGTGGCCGTGATGCGGGGCGGGCGCATCGTCGAGGCCGGCGACGCGGCCCGGGTCTTCGCCGCGCCGGAGCATCCGTACACGCAGGACCTGCTCGGCGCCGTCCCCCGGATCGGGTTCTGACGTAGGTCAGCCCCTACTCGCCGGCCTGAAACACCGGTGGCTCGGCCTCACCGCGCCACGCCTCGACCCCCTCCTTGATCGCGAACCCGGCGATCACGAGGGCGGCGAGCGAGTCGGCCCAGGCCCAGCCGAGGAGCGCGTTGGCCGTCAGCCCCAGCAACATCGACCCGGACAGCCATGCGCAGAGCAGCAACTGCCGGGAATCGGCGATCACACTGGCGCTGCCGAGCTCGGCGCCGGCACGACGCTCCACGCCCGCCACCCCGGGCATGATCACCAGGCTCAGGCAGGCGATGACGATTCCCAGCGGGCTCGGCTCCGCCTCGACCACGCCGGCGAAGCTCAAACCCGCGTTCAGGATCACGTACCCGGCGAGGGCGAAGAAGGCGATCGCGATGGCGCGCAGCGCCGGTTTCTGCCACCGGTCCGGGTCGCGGCGGGAGAACTGCCAGACGATGACCGCGGCGGAGAGCACCTCGATCACCGAGTCCAGGCCGAAGGCGATCAGGGCGGTCGAGGATGCCGCGGCGCCCGCCGCGATCGAGGCGACGGCCTCGAACACGTTGTAGCCGATCGTGAAGCCCACGACCCAGCGCACCTTGCGGCGCAGCACCGTGCGCCGGGCCGCGGTCAGTGTGTCCGGGTCATCCATGGTTCCCCTTCCCGCCCTCATCCTCCCACCCGCCACGATGCCCGGCCGAGGTCTGCGGGGTGCTGCGGGCCTGGTGACGGCCGGAGTCGGTGGACGACGGGGCATCCGGTAAGTTGGACGAGGCCCAATACTCAGGCACTTCACCAACGACACGGTGCCGCACAGATCGAATCGGAGAAACATGACCGCCGCCAGCGTTCCGGAAAAACCGGCCCTTGAGGGCCTCGAAACCAAGTGGGGCGGCTCCTGGGAAGAGGCCGGAACCTACCGTTTCGACCGTGACTCTGCCACGCGGGACAGCATTTTCTCGATCGACACCCCGCCGCCGACCGCCTCCGGCTCGCTGCACATCGGCCACGTCTTCTCCTACACCCACACCGATGTCATCGCCCGCTTCCAGCGGATGCGCGGCAGGAGCGTCTTCTACCCGATGGGCTGGGACGACAACGGCCTGCCCACCGAGCGACGCGTGCAGAACTACTACGGCGTGCGCTGCGACCCGTCGCTGCCCTACACCGACGACTTCACCGCACCGTTCGAGGGCGGCGACGGCAAGAGCACCAAGGCCGCCGACCAGCTGCCGATCAGCCGCCGCAACTTCATCGAGTTGTGCGAGCGCCTCACCATCGAAGACGAGAAGCAGTTCGAGGCCGTCTGGCGCATGCTGGGCCTCAGCGTGGACTGGACCCAGACCTACCGCACGATCGGCAACGATTCCCTGGTCACCTCCCAGTCGGCGTTCATCGGCAACGTCGAGCGCGGTGAGGCCTACCAGGCCATGGCCCCCACCCTCTGGGACGTCACCTTCCGCACCGCGGTCGCCCAGGCCGAACTGGAAGACAAGGAGATGCCCGCGTCGTACCACCGGGTCTCCTTCGCCAAGCAGGGCGGCGGCGCCATCGAGATCGAGACCACCCGCCCGGAACTGCTGCCCGCCTGTGTGGCCCTCGTGGCGCATCCGGACGATGAGCGCTACAAGGAACTGTTCGGCACGACCGTGCGCACCCCTCTCTTCGACGTGGAGGTGCCGATTCTGGCCCACCACCTCGCGCAGAAGGACAAGGGCAGCGGAATCGCCATGATCTGCACCTTCGGCGATGTGACCGACGTGATCTGGTGGCGGGAACTCGACCTGCCGAACCGCGCCATCATGGGCTTCGACGGCCGCATCATCGCCGAAGCGCCCGAGGCGATCACGAGCGAGGCAGGGAAGGCCGCGTACACGCAGCTGGCCGGTAAGACCGTCTTCTCCGCCAAGGCGGCCGTGGTCGACCTGCTCCGCACCAGCGGCGACCTGATCGGCGAGCCCCGTGCGATCGTGCACCCGGTCAAGTTCTTCGAGAAAGGCGACAAGCCGCTCGAAATCGTGTCGACCCGCCAGTGGTACATCCGCAACGGGGCCAGGGACGAGAAGCTGCGCGCGCGCCTGATCACGCACGGCACCGACCTGCAATGGCACCCGGAGTTCATGCGCGTGCGCTACGAGAACTGGGTCAACGGCCTCACCGGCGACTGGCTCGTCTCCCGCCAGCGCTTCTTCGGCGTTCCGCTGCCGATCTGGTACCCGCTGGATGCCGACGCGAATCCGCGCTTCGACCAGCCCATCGTCGCCACCCGCGACCTGCTCCCGGTCGACCCGTCCTCCGACACCGCACCGGGCTACGCGCCCGAGCAGCGCGGCCAGGCCAACGGTTTCGTCGGCGAAGTCGACGTGATGGACACCTGGGCGACCTCCTCCCTGACCCCGCAGCTCGCGGGCGGCTGGGAACGGGACCCCGAACTGTTCGACCTGGTCTACCCGTATTCGCTGCGCCCGCAGGGCCAGGACATCATCCGCACCTGGTTGTTCTCCACCCTGCTGCGCGCTGAGCTGGAACACGGCATCTCGCCGTGGCAGCACGCGGCCCTGTCCGGCTTCATCGTCGACCCGGACCGCAAGAAGATGTCCAAGTCCAAGGGCAATGTGGTCACCCCGGCGGACATGCTCGAGCAGCACGGCTCGGATGCCGTGCGTTACTGGGCCGCGTCGTCGCGCCTCGGCACCGATGCCGCCTTCGACCCCAAGAACCCGACCCAGATCAAGATCGGCCGTCGCCTGGCGATCAAGATCTTGAACGCGTCCAAGTTCATCCTCGCCTTCGACGGCGCCACCGACGCCCCGGTGGCCGAGCCGCTCGACCAGAGCATGCTCGCCCGGCTCACTGTCGTCGTCGGTCAGGCCACCGCCGCGTTCGAGGGCTACGACCACGCCCGTGCGCTGGAACTCACCGAGAGCTTCTTCTGGACGTTCTGCGACGACTACCTCGAACTGGTGAAGGAACGCGCCTACGGCGAGGCGGGTGCAGGCCAGGCTTCGGCCGTCGCCGCCCTGCGCACCGCACTGGCCACACTGCTGCGCCTCTTCGCCCCGTTCGTGCCCTTCGCGACCGAGGAGGCCTGGTCGTGGTCCAACGAGGAGTCGATCCACCGTGCCCCCTGGCCCGTGCAGGCGGACCTCGGCGGAGGGCAGGGCGGCAACGTGGCCCTGCTGGACCTGTCCAGCCGGGCGCTCACCGGCATCCGACGCGCGAAGACCGACGCGAAGGCCTCCCAGAAATCAGCCGTGGTTTCTGCTGTAATTAGCGGTACGGCTGCAGAGATTGCCCTGCTCAGGCAGGCTTCGGCCGATCTGAGTGCCGTTGGCCGCATTTCGGAGTTGGTTTTTATTGAGGGCAGCGAATTGGCTGTCACTGACATCGTGCTCGCCACGGTGACAGAGAACTAGGAGAACCGAATGTCAATCAAGGTACGCGCGCTCGGCGACAAGGACTTCTTCTCGTGGCTGGGACTGTTCGAGGGCTACAGCGAGTTCTACAAGAACGAACTGACCGACCAGAAGGCCCTGCAGGTCTGGGCCTGGATCATCGACAAGAACGAGTCGCTCACCGGCGCTGTGGCCGTCGACGACGACGGCCGGTTCGTCGGCCTCGCCCACTACCGTGAGGTTCCGAACACGTTGAGCGCCACCCACGGCCTGTTCCTGGACGACCTCTTCGTGACGCCGGAGTCCCGCAGCACGGGAACCGGCCGGGCTCTGATCGAGTTCGCCAAGGAATACGCCGCCCAGCACCGTCTCACCACCGTGCAATGGCTGACCGCCGCCGACAACGAGCCCGCGCAGCGCCTGTACGACGATGTGGCCACCCGCACGGACTGGGTCACCTACGAGATCGAGCTGTAAATGAAGATGGGAACCCGCTGGCCGCTGGGCCACCCTGCACCGGCCGGTCTGCCCCACGTCGTGGAGATCGCCATCCGTGCGGTCGAAGAAGAGCTCACCGCACTGGCGGAAGACGCCAGAGCATGGCACTGGACGCTGACCTGGCTGGAGGGCAACCCCGTGCTCGAGCTCGACGACGGCACGGTCATCCGCTACGACAAGGCCGAGGACAGCGCCACGATCACCCAGCCGTCGATCGTGCTCGACGACGAGGACGACTGGATCTAGCGGCTCGCGTCCCGGGCCTTCCGGGCGACGATCTCGCCGTGCGCCGCGCCGAACCAGCCGTCGGGGTCGCCGGCCCACTGCAGCCAGGCGGCCTGCATCATCCGCAGGTCGGCCAGATCGGCCGCGCCCACCTCGATGGCATGCGCCGCGAAGTCGGACTCGATCACCCGCTCCGCCCAGGACTGCCCCCACCACTCGCGTTCGACATCCGAGGCGAAGCACCAGATCGACGCCGTACTCACCACGTCGGTGAACCCGGCCCGGTGCGCCCATGCCTTGAGCGACCGCCCGGCGTCGGGGTCGCCGCCGTTCCAGTACTGCACGTCGCGGAATGCGCTCTCCCACATCTGCAGGCCCTGCAGCTTCGGGTAGTACATCACTCCCCCGGAATCGACGTCGCGCGCCGCCAGGATCCCGCCCGGCTTCAGCACACGACGGAATTCCCGCAGCGCCACGACGGGGTTCGCAAGGTGTTGCAGCACCTGGTGCGCGTGCACGATGTCGAAGCTGTCGTCGGCGAATTCCAGCGCATAGGCGTCACCCACCCGGAACGACGCGTTCCGCACCCCCGCGTCGAAGGCCAGTCCGGCCGCGAGACGCACGATCTGCTCCGACGCATCGAGGCCGGTGACCTGCCCGGGATACAGCCGTCGGGCCAGGTCGACCGTGATCGTGCCCGGGCCGCAGCCCACGTCCAGCAGGCTCAGACCGGCAGCCAGGTGCGGGATCAGATAAGCCGCCGAGTTGGCGACCGTGCGCCAGGTGTGGGAGCGCACCACGCTCTCGTGGTGCCCGTGCGTGTATTGCTCCCGGGGCGCGGTCTCGGGACGTGCCGGCTCGTCGATCATGACCCGATCCTAGGCTCGCGGGGGAATACGGCGAGAGGCGAACCGTGGATTGACCGGAGATGTGACAGGGTGAGCGGATGAACCCCTTCGCCGGCCCCAGCACGATTCCCTTCGAGCTGCCCCCGTTCGCGCTGATTGCTGAGGAGCATTACCGCCCGGCGTTCCTGGACGGCATGACGGAGCAGCTCGCCGAGATCGGGGTGATCTGCGCGAGCACGGATGCCCCCACCTTCGACAATACGATGGTGCCGCTCGAGCGCAGCGGGCAGTTGCTCACCCGGGTGGCCGAGGTGTTCTTCAACCGGAGTTCCTCGGACTCGAGCGACGTCACCAACGCCCTCGGGGAGGAGCTGGCCCCCCTCCTCGCGGCGCACGCGGACGCCATCCGTCTGAACCCGGCCCTGTTCGACCGGATCGCGACCCTGCACGACCAGCGCGAAGGGCTGGCCCTCGAGCCGGAGGCGCGCTACCTGGTCGAACGCTACTTCACCGAGTTCACGCTTGCGGGCGCCGGCCTCGGCGAGGACGACAAGGCACGGCTGCGGGACTACAACAAGCGACTCTCCACGGCCACCACCCGGTTCGAGAAGAATCTGCTCGCCGACACCAACGACCTGGCCCTCGTGCTCGACGACGTGAGTGAGCTGGACGGCCTCACCCCCGGCCAGATCTCCGCCGCCGCCGAGGCAGCCACCGAGCGCGGACTCAGCGGCCGGTACGTGATCACCCTGGTGCTGCCCACCTCGCACCCCTACCTGGCTCAGCTGACGAACCGGGCTGTGCGCGAGCGGCTGCTGGCGGCGTCGCGGTCCCGCGGCATCCGGGGCGGCCGGTTCGACAACCGCGCCCTGGTGCTGGAGATCTCCCGGCTGCGTGCCGAGCGCGCCCGGCTGCTCGGATTCGACAGCCACGCGGCCGGCGTGACCGCGGACCAGACGGCGAAGACCCCGGAGGCTGTGGCCGACATGCTGGGGCGGCTCGCCCCGGCCGCGGCCCGGAACGCCCGCATCGAGCAGGCCGACCTGCAGGCGCAGATCGACCAGGACGGCGGGGGCTTCGACCTCGCCGCCTGGGACTGGGCCTTCTACACCGAGAAGGTGCGGCGGTCCCGCTACAACGTGGACACCGCGGCCATGCGCCCCTTCTTCGAGTTCGAACGGGTGCTGCAGGACGGCGTTTTCTACGCGGCCAACCTGCTCTACGGCGTCACCTTCACCGAGCGCCCCGACCTCGTCGCCTGGCATCCGGGAGCGCGCGTGTTCGAGGTTGCGGAGGCCGACGGCTCCCCCGTGGGCCTCTACATCATCGACGTCTACACCCGTGATTCCAAGCGGGGCGGCGCGTGGATGAATGCCCTCGGCTCCCAGTCGACGCTGCTCGGCACCCCCACGATTGTCTGCAACAACCTGAACGTGCCCCGTCCGGCCGCCGGCGAGCCCACCCTGCTCAGCTTCGACGAGGTCGTCACCCTGTTCCACGAGTTCGGGCATGCCCTGCACGGCCTGTTCGCGCGAGTCACCTACCCGAAATTCGCCGGCACCAACGTGTACCGCGACTTCGTCGAGTTCCCCAGCCAGGTCAACGAGATGTGGATGCTGTGGCCCGAGGTTCTCGCGAACTACGCCCGGCACCATGAGACCGGGGAGCCCATGCCCCAGGACCTCGTCGACCGCATCGAGGCCTCGTCCACCTTCAACGAGGGGTTCTCCACCAGCGAGTACCTCGCGGCGGCCCTGCTCGACCAGGCCTGGCACCGCCTCGGCGTCGACGAGGTGGTGACGGATGTCGCCGCGTTCGAGGCATCCGCGCTAGCCGCCGCCGGTCTCGACAACCCGGCCGTGCCGACCCGCTATGCCAGCACCTATTTTGCGCACACCTTCGCGGGCGGCTATGACGCCGGATACTACTCGTACATCTGGAGCGAGGTGCTCGACGCCGACACCGGCGAGTGGTTCGAGGAGAACGGCGGGCTCACCCGGGCCAACGGCGAACGCTTCCGGTCCCGGCTGCTCGAAGTGGGCGGCAGCACCGACCCGCTCGCGGCGTACCGCCACTTCCGCGGCCGCGACGCGACCATGCAGCCGTTGCTCGACCGTCGCGGCCTGAACTAGCGCCCGAAAGGACAGCATCGACGGGTGCGCGGATGCCGCCACCCCGGTGACCCGGCCCCGCCAAGGTTCCCGTGACGTTGATCGAGCCTCTCGAGACCCCGGTGACCCGACCTCGCCAGGGTTCCCGTGACGTTGGTCGAGGCTGTCGAGACCCGAGACCAGAGACCAGACACCAGACACCAGACACCAGACACCAGACACCAGACACCAGACACCAGAACCCTACTCGTCGTCGCGGGTCACGTTCTTCCGTTCGACCGCGTCCGTCAGGCGGGTGCGGGATTTGGTGACGGTGCGCCATGTGCGGGTCCCGGTTTCGAGCCAGGGTGGTGCCATGATCTGCGCGGCCCCGCGCATCATGCGGATGGCCCAGCCTGACGCGGCAAGGTAGCGGTGGTGGAACCAGCAGAGGCAGACGCCGTTGTCGGTGTGGGTTCGGCCGCCGTGGGCGTGGGGGATGACATGGTGGATTTCGGTCATCCCGGCGGGGATCTTGCAGCCTGCGATGATGCAGGTGCCGTCGCGGAGCTGAATCGCCCGCCGTTGCGCCGGGGTGAAGCAGCGTTCGGGTGAGCCGAGGGCGATGATGCGGCCTTCGGCGTTGATCACGACTTTCTGCTGTCCGCCGTTGCTGATCAGGTCTTTGACGGCGCTGATCGCGATCGGGGCCTCGACGCCGTCGATCCAGCCGATGCCACGGCCCTGGCCGAAGTCCGCGTTCAAATCTTGCTCCCGCACGCTGATCAGGACCGTGGCGGGGGCGCCGCCGATGGTCGGGGCCTCGCCGGCGCGGGAGGCGACGTCGAGGATCACCGCGAGGACGTCGTGGCGGCGCTGGTCGGGGGTGCGGTCGTCTCGTTCGAGCAGCGCCTGTTCGCGGGCTGATTCACGGTCGCCGGCGGCGTCGCCTTCGGTGTGGAAGGCGACCGGGGCGCTCTTCGGTGAGAGGTATGCGTCGAAGAGGCGGCGGAGCTTGCCCGCGATCTCCGGCATCAACGACCCCGATACCGGCACGATGCCGTCGCGTTCCCGGCCGAGCCGGATCCCGCGGGCGGTCATGGCGTGGTCGTCGGGCCGAGACCCGTCCGGGGCGAGAACGGCCTTCCAGACCGAGGCCTGCAGCCGGATCTCGTCCGCCGACGCCGGTACCGGGGTCTCCGCACTGGTGCCGGTCGCCGCGGCGACGAGTTCGCTCTCGGCGGCCTGCACCGAGTCCAGGTCGGTGCACCGCAGCGTCGGCGTCAACGCCGTGACAATCGCGTCGGCCGTGTCCATGCCGATGGCACCGGTGGCCAGGCCGATCGCCGTGGCAGGGAAGGTGGGCGGCAGAGGCTCGCCGCCCAGGGACAGGCCGGTGCGGAGCTGCTTGCCGAGCCGCATCCGCCGCCCCGCGGTCGGCCCGGACACCAGGGTGACCCGCTCGAGGAGCTCCCCGGCAGTGCGGCAGCCGCGTTTCGCCGAGAGCTGACCGGTGCCGAGCTCCGGACGGGACCGGTCCGCGACCTCCGCCGCGGCCGCCACCCGCACCGCGTCCACCCGCCGCCCGAGCACCTCGACCGCCGCGGTCACCCGCAGCAGGCCGTCATCATCGAACCCGCGCACCGCCGAACACCGCAGCGATTCCCAGAGCCCGGCCGCCAGAGCGTGCAGCTCCGCGACCGCCCGCGCCGCAGCAGAGGGGCCGGGCGCGGCATCCGCTGCGGGGTGTTCCAGGAGGATGGTCACAGGGCAATTTTAGCAGGAATAGGACATACAATCGAGACTTACTCACGTTTTGTGAGCAGAAATATCGAATGTAGTGGAGTGATGATCAGTCGCCTCCGACAGTCCGGAAATTCCATCGATTACGAGGATCGACCCGCAAAAATCTGACACACCCCAGAACACGAGGCCGTAACCCGACCCGCGATGCCGGGCCGATGGCCACAGACGCACTGAGGTGGACCTAGGCGGACTTGTCGACGCGACGAGGCTTGTGCAGCTCGATGGTGGGCTCGGCGTTGTCGAGCACGGCGGCCCGAGTGACCACGACGCGCGCCACCTCGGCGCTCGACGGAACCTCGAACATGATCGGCCCGAGAACCTCTTCCATGATCGCGCGCAGACCGCGGGCGCCCGTTTTACGCAGCACCGCGAGATCGGCGATGGCCTCGAGCGCGGGTTGCTCGAAATCGAGTTCGACACCGTCGAGCTCGAACATGCGCTGGTACTGCCGCACGAGGGCGTTCTTCGGCACCGTCAGAATCTGCATCAGGGCCACCTGGTCGAGCTGGGTGACGGTGGTGACCACGGGGAGACGGCCGATGAACTCGGGAATCAGCCCGAACTTGTGCAGGTCTTCGGGCAGAACCTCACTGAACAGGTTGACGTCGTCGCCCTTGCTGTGCAGCGGAGCGCCGAACCCGATGCCCTTCTTGCCGGCCCGGGTCGAGATGATGTCGTCGAGGCCCGCAAACGCGCCCGCCACGATGAAGAGCACATTCGTGGTGTCGATCTGAATGAATTCCTGGTGCGGATGCTTGCGTCCGCCCTGCGGCGGAACCGAGGCCACGGTGCCTTCGAGGATCTTCAGCAGGGCCTGCTGCACACCCTCGCCGGACACGTCGCGGGTGATCGAGGGGTTCTCGGCCTTGCGCGCGATCTTGTCGATCTCGTCGATATAGATGATGCCGGTTTCGGCGCGCTTGACGTCGTAGTCGGCGGCCTGGATCAGCTTGAGGAGGATGTTCTCCACGTCTTCACCGACATAGCCGGCCTCGGTGAGCGCCGTCGCATCCGCTACCGCGAAGGGAACGTTGAGTCGTTTCGCGAGCGTCTGGGCGAGATACGTCTTGCCGCAGCCGGTGGGGCCGATCAGCAGAATATTGGACTTGGCGATCTCCACGTCGTCGCGGATGGCATCGGCGGCCGTCAGGGTGGCGCGGGAACGAACGCGCTTGTAGTGGTTGTAGACGGCAACGGCGAGGGCGCGCTTGGCGGCTTCCTGCCCGATGACGTATTCCTCGAGGAATCCGAAGATCTCCTTCGGCTTGGGCAGCTCGAATTCGCCGGGTCCGTCTTCGGCGGTGGCCTCGGCCAGGCGCTCTTCGATGATCTCGTTGCACAGTTCGACGCACTCGTCGCAGATGTACACGCCGGGGCCCGCAATGAGCTGCTGCACCTGCTTCTGGCTCTTTCCGCAGAAAGAGCACTTCAACAGGTCGGCGCTTTCGCCTATTCGGGCCATCCGTCAGCCTCCTCCATCGATTCGCTGCATTGAGCCTAGCTTGTGCCCATGAACCACGGGTGCAGGCTGACCGCTTCTGCCGGATAACGTTCCGGCACCGGTCTACAGGGACCCCCCGACATGGCAAACGCGACGGATGCCCGGCTCAGCTGAGCCCGGACATCCGTCGCGGTCACGGTTCGCTCGTCTACTTGACGAGCGTGGGCACGTTTTTGCGGCTGGTCAGGATCTGGTCGATCAGCCCGTACTCGAGTGCCTCGACGGCGCCGAGGATCTTGTCGCGGTCGATGTCCTTGTGAACCTGCTCCGCGGTGCGGTTGGAGTGGTGGGAGATGGTGAATTCGAGCCACTCACGCATCCGCTGAATCTCCGCGGCCTGGATCTCGATGTCGGACGCCTGACCGCCACCCTGGCCGCCCGCCGAAGGCTGGTGGATGAGGATGCGCGCGTTCGGCAGGGCGAGGCGCTTGCCGGGCGTGCCGCCGGCCAGCAGCACGGCGGCGGCGGAGGCCGCCTGGCCGAGGCAGACCGTCTGGATGTGCGGGCGGATGTACTGCATGGTGTCGTAGATCGCCGTCATCGCGGTGAAGGAGCCACCGGGTGAGTTGATGTACATCACGATGTCGCGGTCGGGGTCCTGGCTCTCGAGCACGAGGAGCTGGGCCATGACGTCATCGGCGGACGCGTCGTCGACCTGCACGCCGAGGAAGATGATGCGGTCCTCGAAGAGTTTCGCGTAGGGGTCCTGGCGCTTGTAGCCGTAGGCCGTGCGCTCTTCGAAGGTGGGAAGGATGTAACGGGCCTCGGGTGACTGCGGAGCGCTGCCCCCGGCCTGGTGACCAAAATTGGTGAATTCCATGTCGTCTGCCCGTCCTACTTCTTGTTCACTGAGTCGTCGGTGCCGCCGCCGCCGATTACTTCCGACGCGGAGCCGCGCAGGTGGTCGACGAAACCATAGGCCACGGCCTCGTCGGCGGTGAACCAGTTGTCGCGGTCGTTGTCGATGAGGACCTGCTCGACCGATTTGCCGGTCTGCTCGGCCGTGAGTTCGGCCATCCGCTTCTTCATGTCCAGGATGACCTTGGCCTGGGTCTGGATGTCGGCGGCCGTGCCACCGAATCCGCCGGACGGCTGGTGCAACAGAACGCGGGCGTTGGGGGTGATGTACCGCTTGCCCTTGGTGCCGGAGGACAACAGGAACTGTCCCATCGACGCGGCGAGTCCGATGCCGACGGTGACGATGTCGTTCGGAACGAACCTCATCGTGTCGTAAATGGCCATGCCCGCCGTGATCGAGCCGCCGGGCGAGTTGATGTACAGGAAGATGTCCCGTTCCGAGTCCTCTGCGGCCAGCAGCAGGATCTTGGCACAAATCTCGTTGGCGTTCTCATCCCGGACCTCTGAACCCAGCCAGATGATGCGGTCTTTCAGCAGTCGGTCAAAAACGCCGGGTGTGGGTGTCATTTCGGCCATGTCGCGCTCCGTTTCACTTGTCGCTTCAGAATGAATCTATAGGAGCCGACGCTCCGGAACGGCTCTGTTCGCCCTCGGCAGATAACGCGCCGCCGTGGGCCACTGTGGCGCGCCCCGCACGACCGTCGGGCGGAGACGCGAAACGGGCCGGATGTCTGTGACATCCGGCCCGTCGGCTCGCCTGAGCGGTGGTGATGGTGCTACTTCTTGGCGGCGTCGGCCTTCTTCTTGGCCGCGGCGGCCTTGGCCGACTTCGCCTTGGCGGCCTTGGCCTTGGCGGCCTTGGCCTCGGCGGCCTTGATGGCCTCGACCTCGGCGTCGACCTCAGCCTCGACCTCGGCGGCGTTGGAGTCGTCTTCCTCGATCTCCTCGTCCTCGTCGGACGCCTCGTCGGCGATCGCGACGAACTCGGACAGGTCGACGGCGTTGCCGTTGGAGTCAACGACCTCGGCCTTGCCCAGGGCGATGGCGAGGGCCTTGTTGCGGGCGACCTCGGCCACCATCGACGGGATCTGACCGTTGCCGCTCAGCGCCTGAACGAATTCGCTCGGGTCCATGCCGTACTGGGCTGCGCCCTGGATCAGGTACTGGGTGAGCTCGTCCTGGCTGACCTGGACCTTCTCGGCCTCGGCGATCGTGTCGAGCAGGATCTGCTGACGGAACGTCTTCTCGCTGGACTCGGTGACCTCGGCGCGGTGCTCGGCGTCTTCGAGGCGGTTCTCGCCCTCGAGGTGGCGACGAACCTCGTCCTCGATGATCGCGGTCGGGATCGGAACCTCGACCGACTCGAGGAGCTGGTCAACGAGCTTCTCGCGGGCCTGGGTTCCCTGGCCGAAGACCTTGGAGCGCTCGACCTGGACCTTGAGGCTCTCGGTTAGCTCGGCGATGGTGTCGAACTCGCTGGCGATCTGCGCGAAGTCGTCGTCGGCGGTGGGAAGCTCGCGCTCCTTGACGGCGATGACGGTGACGGTGATCTCGGCGGTCTCGCCCTCGTGGTCCCCACCCATGAGGTTGGAGTTGAAGGTGGTGGTCTCGCCGGCGCTGAGGGAGTCGAGCGCCTCGTCGATGCCGTCGATGAGGTCGCCGGAGCCGATCTCATAGGAGATCCCGCTGGCGTTGTCGACCTCGACGCCGCTGATGGCGGCGATCAGGTCGATCTGGGCGAAGTCGCCCGTGGTGGCGGGGCGGTCGACGGTGACGAGCGTGCCGAAGCGGCTGCGCAGGTTGTCGAGCTCCTCGGTGACCTCGTCGTCGGACACCTCGACGGCGTCGACGGTGAGCTTCAGGCCGGAGTAGTTCGGCAGGTCGATCTCGGGGCGCACGTCGACCTCGATGGCCAACTCCAGGTCTCCGGAGAAGTCCTTGTCACTGGGCCAGGCGACGATGTCGGCCTCGGGGCGGCCCAGCGGGCGCAGCTTGTGCTCGCTCACGGCCGTGCGGTAGAAACCGTCGAGGCTCTCGTTGACCGCGTGCTCCAGCACGGCGGACTTGCCGACGCGCTGGTCGATGATGGCCGGCGGGACCTTGCCCTTGCGGAAGCCGGGAATGTTGATGTCCTCGGCGATGTGGCCGTAGGCGTGGGTGATGCTGGGCTTCAACTCCTCGGGGGCCACCGAGATGGTGACCTTCGCGCGAGTGGGGCTCAGTTTTTCTACCGTGGACTTCACGTGGCAATCTCCTGTGTTCGACCGATGTATAGGGGGGTGTTGGTCGGGGCGACAGGATTCGAACCTGCGACCTCTCGGCCCCAAACCGAGCGCTCTACCAAGCTGAGCTACGCCCCGGACAATATCTCAACCCGGTGATGGCATCCGCTTGGCGCGCAAAGTACACGCAATTCGCGGAATGACCTCGGTAAGTCTACTGCACGGTCCGGATGCCGCGGGCCGGGACGTGGAGCAGGCGACCGCCAAGGTGTACTACGCTGTGGGAGTGCGCAGGAGACTGCGCCCAGGGGATGTAGCTCAATGGTAGAGCCTCAGTTTTCCAAACTGATGGCGCGGGTTCGATTCCCGTCATCCCCTCCAGAACAGGCCCGAATCGGACCGCCGCCCAGGCCTCAGTCGAGTCCCAGGCTGTCCAGCGTCTGGCGCAGTGTCGCCGCCGAGTGCTCGAACAGTTCCTGCTCCTTCTCGTTGAAGGGCACCTCGATCACCCGGGAGACGCCCTCGGCGTTGATCACGCTTGGCACCGACAGCGCCACATTGCTGATTCCGCGGTAGTTCGTGAGCACCGAGCTGACCGGAAGCACCGCGCCCTCGTCCCGCAGCACGGCCTCGACGATCCGGGCGCCCGAGAGTCCGATCGCGTAGTTCGTGGCGCCCTTGCCGGCGATGACCGTGTAGGCCGCGCTCTTCACACTCTCGGTGATCGCATCGAACTCCGCCTCCGAGAACGGCACCAGGCCCTTGGGCGAGATGTCGTCCTGCACCCACTCGGCCAGGGAGATCGGACCGATCCGGGCCTGGGACCAGAGCGGGAACTCCGAATCGCCGTGCTCGCCGACGATCACGGCGTGCACATTGGCGATCGCGACTCCGACGCGGTGCGCGAGCATCCAGCGCAGCCGGGAGGAATCGAGCACCGTGCCCGAACCGAAGACGCGCTCGGCCGGCAGACCGCTGAATTGGCGTGCGGCGTAGGCCAGCACATCGCAGGGGTTGGTGACGAGCATGTAGACGGCTCCCGGGGCCCGCTCGACCAGCTTGGGCATCAGCTCCCGCAGGATTCCCACGTTGACGCCGGCCATCTCGAGCCGGGACTGGCCGGGATGCTGCCTGGCCCCGGCCGTGATCACCACCATGTTCGCGCCGGCGATAGCGTCGAGGTCGCTGCCGCCGGCCACGCAGGAGGCACCGGTGAACTGGGTGCCGTGGGCCAGATCGAGGACCTCGGCCTCCACCTTGGGTCCGTTGATGTCGTACAGCACGACTTCCCGCGCGGATTGCCGGATCAGGGAGGCGTAGGCCAGGGACGACCCGACGGCACCGGCTCCGATGATGGCCAGTTTGGAATTCGCGATCTCACTCATTGTTCAATTCTGCTCCTGTCCGGTCCGGGTCCGGGCATCGGGATGCTCAGGGAACGGTCAGTGTCGCGGAAATCGGCGCCGGCGGCCGGCGAGCCCGGCCGCACATGACGGGCGGCCGGTCAGAGTGCGGCGTGGGTGAAGCGGCCGGCGAGCAGGGTGGCGGCCACGGGCATCCGTCGCAGGTCGGGCACGGAGGCGACGAACGGGTCGATCTCGCACACCGCAAGGTCGGCGACGTCCCCCACCAGAACGCGATGCCGGCCGCGCGTGGACGCGGCGAGCGCGGCCTGCCGCGAGATGGCCTGCTCGGCGTGCCACGGTTCGCGGCCGCCGCGGGTGCGCCCGACGGCGGCCGCGATGCTCACCCACGGGTCCAGCGGCGCGACCGGCGCGTCGGACCCGAGCGCGAGCGTGACCCCGGCGTCCAGCAGGCTTTTCAGCACGAAGGCCCGGTCGGTGCGTCCCGCCCAGTAACGGTCGGCGACGTCCCGGTCGTCGAGCGCGTGCTCGGGCTGCACGCTCGCCACCACACCGAGCCGGGCGAAGCGGGCGACGTCCTCCTGGGCGAGAAGCTGCGCGTGCTCGATGCTTCCGGCGCAGCCGAGCCGCTCGAACGCGTCGAGGGCCAGCGCGTTGGCCCGGTCGCCGATGGCGTGCACGGCGGGGCGGATGCCCGCGGCCACGGCCCGGCCGAGATGCGCGCGCAGCTCCTCCGGCGGCACGTTGAGCAGCCCATGTGCCCCGGTCTGACCCTCGAGGCCGGGATACTCGTCCACGCAGTACGCGGTGCGGGTGTTCAGCGAGCCGTCCGTGATCACCTTGTAGGGCCCCACGGTGAGCAGCCCGTCGGTGCCGTCGACGCCGGCGCCGCTCTGCAGCCCCAGCGCGATGGCGCGTTCCAGGTGCTGCGTGTACACGCCGAACTCCACCCGCAGCGAGTCGGTGCCGCCCCGGATTCGCCGCCGCCAGGTGTCCAGGTTCCAGTCCATCTCCATTTCGACGATGCCCACGACCCCGCGGGATGCCGCGGCCCGGGCCGCGCTGTCGGCCCAGCCGTCCATCACCGCGTCGGGCACCTCGGCGAGTGCCCGCACGACGGCGAAGGCGTCCTCTTCGCGAAGCAGCCCGGTGGGGTGCTGCGGGTGACCGTGGCGGGCGAGCGCGGCCGAGTTCAGCCAGCAGGAATGCAGATCTCCGCTGATCAGGACGACCGGGACGGTGCCGGCGGCGGCGTCCAGGAGGGCCCGGCTCGGGGCATCCGGCCACAGGCCGTCGCGAAACCCGAAGCCGACCAGGGTCTCCCCCGGCCCCACGGCCGGCGCCCGCCCGGCAACGAGGGAGGCCGCGGCCGACGCGCTGTCGGCGCCGGTCAGATCCAGCCGCTGGTTCGTCTGCGCCCACTGGCTGAAATGCACATGATTGTCCCAGAGGCCCGGAATCAGCCAGCGTTCGGCCAGATCGACCGAACGGATGCCCGCAGCCGCCGGGCCGAGATAGCCCATCCGGCGCACCCGGCCGTCGATGATCAGCGTGTCCACGATCTCGTCGCCGCCGGGCAGTCGGCCGTTCCGCAGCACCAGCGGAGGTGCCGCAGCGGATGCCGGGACGGGCGCGGGGACGGGCGCGGGCGCGGGCGCGGAGCCGCTCACCGGTCGGCCCCGTGCACCCGGCGCATCTCGGCCGCGAGACCCGGGCTGGCGTAAGGCCCGTCGCCGTCGAGTACGCCCAGGATGCGCGCCACGGTCTCGGCCGGCTTGTTCTGGCTGAGCTTGCTCTTGGCGGTGAACCGGCTCACCGAGAGCCGGAAACCGACCGTACCGGCCACGATGCGGGCGGCATAGGCGGCGTCGGCGTCGGTGCCGAAGAGGCGTCGGGGCTCGGGCATCCGTTCCTCGAAATGGTCGACCAGGCGGCCCAGCACCCGCAGGTTCTCGTCGTCGCTGAGCAGTTCGGGCGTGCCGTGGAGGTGCGCGGTGATGAAGTTCCAGGTCGGAACGGCGGGCGCCGGGTCGTACCAGCCGGGTGAGATGTAGCCGTGGGGCCCCTGGATGATCACCAGCAGCTCGTGCCGGCCGAGCTCGTGCAGGGCCTCGTCGGGGCGGCCGACGTGGCCGACCAGCACGATCTCGTCGGCCCCGCCGCCCTCCTCCTCGAGCAGCACCGGGTAATGGGAGGCCACCAGACCCGAATCGGTGTGACTGATCAGCGTGGCCCACGGGTGCTCCCGGATGAGACGGCGGATCTCGGCCGGGTCTTCCAGCGCGAAAATGGGGTTGTGTCTCATCGGTTTCCGGTTCTGGTCGTGGGGCAGATCAGGTCAGGCAGGTCAGGTGAAGCGGGTCAGGCCTGGCACTTCGGGCACCAGTAGAGCTTGCGGGCGGCCATCTCCTCCAGGGTGATGTGCGTGCCGCAGACCCGGCAGGGCAGCCCCTCGCGCTTGTAGACCCAGTGCCGGTCGGCCCGTCTTTTCATGGCGCGCCGGTGGGCCGCATCGCTGAGGCCGTCCATGGTCATCATCTGCCCGGTCGCCACGCCGATCTTCAGCAGGTACGCCCAGTCGCGCCAGAGTGCCCGTGCCTGCTCGTCGCTGAGCGACTTACCGGGGGCATAGGGGTTCAGGCCGGCACGGAACAGAAGTTCGGCCCGGTAGACGTTGCCGATGCCGCTGACCACGGACTGGTCCATCAGCAGGCGCCCGATCGGGGTGGGTTTCTTCCGCACCACCTCCACGAAGCGGTCCTCGGCGGCGGGGCTGTCGTCGAGCATCGGGTCGGGTCCGAGGCGGTCCATGGCCGCCTGCACCTGCAGGGGGTCGAGGACCTCGCAGGCCGTGGGTCCGCGCAGGTCCGCCACGACGTCGGTGCCGAGCAGGCGCACCCGCACCTGGCCGATGGGGTCGGGCGGGAAACCGTCGGGTTCGACGCTGATCTTCTCGTTTTCCGCCATCCGCAGCCGGGTCAGGCGGGGCGCGCCGATGCTTCGAAGCGAGTTCTCCCCGGCCGAGTCGAGCACGGCGTCCCCGGTACCGCGCATGCCGGTCTGGCCCATGCGACCGTTGGCGGATGCGACGGTGGCGTCGACCCGGATGTCCCCGGCGAAATCCCAGGCCCCGTAGAGCCCCAGGTGCACGCGCAGCCAGAGCCCGTTGTCGAACTCCAGGAACATCTGCTTGCCGACGGTGCGGGCATCCGTCATCGTGTGGCCGTCGAGCATCGCAGCACCGTCCACGAACCGGCCCTGCGGGGACGACACCCCGATGCGTTTGCCGACGAAGTTACGGGCGAACTGGCGCGCGATGCGGTGGACGGAATGACCCTCGGGCACGGCTAGTCGGCGAGACGCGTGCCGTTGATGGTGCCGAGCGTCTCGTACTCCGCCAGCTGGGAGATGCGGCGGCGGTGGCGTTCGTCGCCGGGGAACGGCTCCGCGATGAACGTGTCGATGAAGTCGATGGCGTCTTCGATGGTGTGCTGTCTGGCACCGATGGAGATGACGTTGGCGTCGTTGTGCTCGCGGGCCAGCCGGGCGGTGTTGAGGCTCCAGACCAGCGCGGCGCGCACGCCCTTCACCTTGTTCGCGGCCATCTGCTCGCCGTTGCCCGAGCCGCCGAACACGACGCCGAGCGCGACGACGCCCTGGGCGAGGTCGGCGACGACGGCCTCGGCCGCTCGGATGCAGAAACCGGGGTAGTCGTCGAGGGCGTCGTAGACCTCGGGTCCGTGGTCCACGACATCGTGGCCGGCCTGGGTGAGGTGCGTGGCCAGCTGGTGACTGAAGTCGAGTCCGGCGTGGTCAGTGGCGATGTGGATGCGCATGCATCCGATTCTATTTACTCCATCCGTTCCGGCGCAGCACCGGTGAAGATCGGCTCGCGGGTGCGGGAACGCTTCAGCTCGAAGAAACCGTCGCATCCGGCCACGGCCAGCACGCCGTCCCAGAGCCGGAGTGCCGCGTCGCCGCTCGGCGCGGGCGAGACGACCGGGCCGAAGAAGGCCACGTCGTTTACGGCGATGACGGGGGTGCCGACATCCTGGCCCACCCGCTCCAGGGCGTCGAAGTGGCTGGCACGCATCTGCGGGTCGTAGGTGTCGCTGTCGGCCCACCTGATGAAGGATGCCGGCAGGCCCACCTCGGCGAGCGCCGCGGGAATGACTTCGTCGGGGTCGGTGCTGCCACCGAGGTGGATGCGCGCGCCCAGGGCGTCGTAGAGCGCCTTGACCGTCTTCTGCCCGTGCAGCTCCTGCGCGGCCTGCGTCAGGCGGGTGTATCTGAGGGCACGCGGGAAAAACGCGCGGTACTCCTCGGACACGTCCTGATCCTCGTTCAGGACGGCCAGGCTCATCACCTTCCATTCGACGTCGAAACCGCGCAGGGCGGCGACCTCGGCCACCCAGCGGGAGGTCATCCAGGCCCAGGGGCAGGAGGGGTCGAACCAGAACTTCACGGAGTCAGCCATAAGGCTCAGCCTAGGTGTCCCCCGGCTGGGAAAGCACCGACCGGGACCTCACGTAAACCCCTGTCCAGGAGGGTTATCTCCGGCAAAATGTCTGATTATTGACCATATTCGGCTAAAATATCTCCTTATGCCCGAAAGCGGGCCCTTTTTTTTCGCAGCTACATGATCTCCACGAGAGAAGCACCCATGCCCAGAACAAACTCCTATTCCGGTGCCGACGGCACCGGGGTCAAGACCAAGAAGCCGCTGCTCCAGCGCCGCTTGAAGGTGTCCCACGTGAACGTGGTCAACCAGTCCAGGCTGAAGAAGGCCCTCGGCGGGACCATCGTGGGAAACACGATGGAATGGTATGACGTCGGCGTGTTCGGCTACCTCATCACGACCATGGGCCCGGTGTTCCTGCCCGAGTCCGACCCGACGGTGCAGACCCTCTTCCTGCTCGGCACCTTCGCCGCGACGTTCATCGCCCGCCCGCTGGGTGGCGTGTTCTTCGGCTGGCTCGGGGACAAGATCGGCCGCCAGAAGGTGCTGTCGATGACCCTGATGCTGATGGCGGCATCCACTTTCGCCGTGGGCCTGCTGCCCGGCTACGCCCAGGTGGGCATGCTCGCCGCCGCGCTGCTGGTCTTCACCAAGCTCGTGCAGGGCTTCTCCACCGGCGGTGAGTACGCCGGTGCGACCACCTTCGTCAGCGAGCACTCGCCCGACAAGCACCGCGGCTTCTTCGCCAGCCTGCTCGACATGGGCAGCTACCTCGGATTCGCCATCGGCGCCGCGCTCGTCTCCATCCTGCAGGTCACCCTCGGGCAGCCTGTCATGGAGGACTGGGGCTGGCGCATCCCGTTCCTGATCGCCGGACCGCTCGGCCTGATCGCCATCTGGTTCCGTCTGAAGATCGAGGAATCCCCCACGTTCCAGGCCACCCTGGACGCGAAGGAACTCGCCGCCACCGACCCGTCGTTCACCGACGAGTCCGCCGCGACCAACGGCCCGGTCAGCATCTTCAAGAACCACTGGCGCGGCATCATCGTCGCGATGGTCCTGGTTGCCGCGGCCAATACGCTCGGCTACGCGCTCACCTCCTACATGCCCACGTACCTGACCGCCACCAAGGGCTACGACGAGCTGCACGGCACATTGCTGACCATCCCGATCCTCGTCGTCATGGCGCTGTGCATCCCCCTCGCCGGTCGGCTGTCGGACAAGATCGGCCGCCGCCCCGTGCTCTGGATGGGTGCGTCCAGTGCCGTGGTGCTGTCCATCCCCGCGTTCCTGCTGATCGGCGTCGGAGAGAT
Source organism: Cryobacterium cheniae (assembly GCF_004403395.1). Lineage (GTDB taxonomy): Bacteria > Actinomycetota > Actinomycetes > Actinomycetales > Microbacteriaceae > Cryobacterium > Cryobacterium cheniae. The sequence continues at coordinate 113,686 of NZ_SOGN01000008.1, read as the reverse complement.
CTGGACGACGCTGCTCGGCCTGGCCATGATCGCCCTGCCCGTCACGTTCTACGTCGCCAACCTCGCCTCGGCCCTGCCGGCGCTGTTCCCGACCGAAAGCCGTTATGGCGCCATGGGTATCGCGTACAACTTCTCGGTCGCCATCTTCGGCGGCACGACGCCGTTCATCATCGCGGCGCTGATCGCCTCGACCGAGAACGAGATGATGCCGGCGTACTACCTGATGGGGACATCCGTCATCGGTGGAATCGCGATCTTCTTCCTGCGCGAGTCGGCCGGGCGTCCGCTGATGGGTTCGATGCCCAGCGTGAACTCGGTCTTCGAGGCCCGCGAGTTGGTCGCCACCCAGGACGCCAACCCCGACCTGGACACCGACGAGATGCCGTTCGATGAGACGTATGAGCCGCCGACCTCGTCGATGGACCTGTCAGCGCTGCTGACGGAGCCGGCAGCCGAGCCGGAGCAGGCCCCGGAAGCCCTGAAGGTCTAGCCACGCCCGTGCACTCCGCTCCACAATCGTTGCCCGAACGGACGACTGTTGCCGCTACACCGGCAACAGTCGTCCGGCCGGGCAACAGTTGTCTGCCGACCGATCGTAGAATTGTCCGATGACCACGACGCCTTCTGCCGAGCCCGCTTCCGTGGCCGAGTCCGCCCCGGGCATCGACCCTGCCGAGATGGCGATCGCCCTGCGCGTGCTCGCCTCGCTCAGCGAGATCGACCCCGAAGACCCCGACTTCGTCACCGTGCGGCAGGCCACCGCCAAGATGTTCAAGTCCGTGAAGATGGTGCGCCGCGGCGAGAAGCGACAGGCGATCGCCGACGCCGACCGTGAGGTCATCGCCGCGACCGCGACCGGCGCCCGCACCCGCATCGACGACGAGACCATCGGTGCCCAGCTGCGCCTCGGCACCGACCGGGCGTCGGCGGGTGAGCTGCTCGTGCCGCGGGCCTGCTACATCTGCAAGCAGAAGTACACCCTCGTCGACGCCTTCTACCACCAGCTCTGCCCCGCCTGCGCGGCGATGAGCCACGAGAAGCGGGATGCCCGCACCGACCTGACCGGCAAGCGCGCCCTGCTCACCGGCGGCCGAGCCAAGATCGGCATGTACATCGCCCTTCGCCTGCTGCGCGACGGCGCCCACACCACCATCACCACCCGGTTCCCGCGCGACGCGGTGCGCCGCTTCAGCGCCATGCCCGACTCGGCCGACTGGCTGCACCGCCTGCGCATCGTCGGAATCGACCTGCGCGACCCGGCGCAGGTGATCGGTCTGGCCGACTCGGTCGCCGCGGCCGGACCGCTCGACATCCTGATCAACAACGCCGCCCAGACCGTGCGCCGCTCCCCCGGCTCCTACTCGATGCTGGTGGAGGCGGAGGAGTCGCCGCTGCCGACGCTGCCGGCGGGTACCCTCCCGGAGATCGTCACGTTCGGGCACACCAGCGACGCGCACCCGACGGCTCTGGCGGCATCCGTCACCAGCCACCCGATTCTGGCCGCGGCGGCCGGCGCGAGCGGCGCGCTCACCGCCGACGACCTCACCGCCCTGGCCCTCGCGCCGGGATCCTCCTCGCTCGAGCGCCTCGCCGCGGGCACCGCGATCGACGCCGGCGGGCTCGTGCCCGACCTGCACGATGAGAACAGCTGGACCGCGAACGTGGAGGACGTCGACCCGTTGGAGATGCTCGAGGTGCAGCTCTGCAACACCACGGCCCCGTTCCTGCTGGTGAGCCGTCTGCGCGCGTCGCTCAAGGCATCCGACGCCCGCCGCACCTACATCGTGAACGTGTCGGCGATGGAGGGCGTGTTCGGCCGCGGCTACAAGGGTCCCGGCCACCCGCACACGAACATGGCGAAGGCCGCGCTGAACATGCTCACCCGCACCAGCGCGAAGGAGATGCTGTCCGACGGCATCCTGATGACCAGCGTCGACACCGGCTGGATCACCGACGAGCGGCCGCACCCCACCAAGATCCGGCTCGCCGAGGAGGGCTTCCACGCCCCGCTCGACCTGGTCGACGGAGCGGCGCGGGTCTACGACCCGATCGTGCGCGGCGAGGCCGGCGAGGACCTCTGCGGCGTCTTCCTCAAGGACTACAAGCCGGGCACCTGGTAGTTGACAGCCTCCGATTGACAGCCTCCGGGCCCCGGACGACGCTGGGCCTGAAGGCGGCCCTCCGGCCCGCCTCGGTGCCAGAAGAGGATACCTCCGGCGGCTTCGAGCGCGGGGGCTGGCTCGTGCCCCACGCCGATGAGGGGTTCGGGCGGATCGTCGACGGCTGGTTCGCCGAGGCCGACCCGGACAACCCGGTGGCGACGGGCCTCAACGGACTGCCGAAATACGTGGTCTCGACGACGCTCGCGGACGCCACCTGGAACAACACGACCGTGCTGGCTGCCGACATCCCCGAGTCCGTGGCACAGCTGAAGGCCCAGCCGGGGCGCGAGCTGCAGGTGCACGGCAGCTGCCTGCTGGCCCGCACCCTGCACGACGCCGGCCTCGTCGACGAATACCGGCTCCTCTACTTCCCCGTCGTCGTCGGCCAGACAAAGCGGCTCTTCGACTCGGGCTGCCTGCAATCGACTTTCACGGTGGAGCAGTGTGCGACGACCAATGCCGGAGCGGTCGCACTGACGCTCCGCCCGACGTCGTTCGTGACCGCCGACCTGGAGATGCCGGAGGGCGGCGCCGAGGCGGTCCGGGAGCGGCTCGGAGCGCAATCGGGCACCGAACCGGTGCAGGGCACGGCCGTGCGGCCGCGTGTACGCGATGGGCTCGCCGTCGAGGGCAAGGACGAAGTCGGTGGAGGCGGCGGGGACCGAACGCATCCGCTCACTGACCGCGGGCACGACCGTCTGCACCTCGTTCGATAGCCAGGCGTGCATGCCGCGCGCCTCCCCCTCGGCGACCTGGCGGTATCGGTCGGACGGGGTTCAGCCTGGCGCCGGCGGGGTCCAGACGTAGGGGGTCGTCGTCGTCACGGCCTGGAAGCCCAGCCGCAACAGGATCGGTTCGCTGTCGGCGGAGGCGTCCACCTGCAGGTAGCGCACACGACGCTCGTGCGCGAGCCGCGCGCGGTGGGCCACCAACGCCCGGTAGATGCCGCGGCCCCGCCACGCAGCGAGAGTCGATCCACCCCAGAGGCCCGCGAAATCGGTGCCGGGGTTGAATTCGAGCCGGCACGAGGAGACGACCTCGCCGCCGGCCTCAGCGACGAAGACGAGCACGTCACCCGGGGCCCCGCGCACACTGCTCTCGAGTTCCCCGGCCAGCCAGGCGTGGTCCTCGCCCCAGACCTGTGACTGCAGCGTGGCGATTCGCTCGAAATCCGGCCGGGTGTCGACCACCCGGATCGTGACGCCGGCGGGCAGCACCGGGTCGGCGTTCAGGCGCACGGTCTCGCCGACGATGACCGTCTCCCGGTCCTCGGGCACGAACCCGGCCGCGCGCAGGCGGTCCGGCAGATCCGCGGGAAGGTCGTGGCCGCGGGTCTTCCACTCGACGGCCTCGCCGCGGGCCGCGAAGAAGTCACGGTGCTCTTTGATCAGGGCGTTGAGAGCCGCGCCGGTCACCCCCACGTTGCGGGTGGTCTCGACGAAGCCCCGGTACCGTCCCGAAATGCAGAGCACCGACCCCTGCAAGTCGTATCGGATGCCCGTGGGCAGGTCGGGCGGAACCCGCAGCCGCAGCTGCGCGTCGTAGGCGGAGAGCAGCACGTCACGATTTGTCATTGAGACTCACCCTATGTCGAGCCAAGACAGAACTGCTTGCCCCCGTGCGGACACCATATTCCTTGGCTAGGCTGGTTATTCGTGCGCTGCGCCCTTGGCGCCGGCGTGCGCGCACACCGCGAAACCGAGATGGAGAAACCGTTGCCCGGAGAGAACCTCACCAGGATCGAAGCCCAGGAGCGCGCGGCGCTCATCACCGTTCAGAGCTACGAGGTCACCCTCGACCTCACGGCCGGACCGGAAACGTTCGGCAGCGAGACCACGGTGCACTTCACCGCGACGCCCGGATCGTCGACCTTCATTGACGCGATCACCCGCACCGTGCACTCGGTGACGCTCAACGGGGTCGCGCTCGACCCTTCAGACGTCAGTGACGGCATCCGGATTCAGCTCGACGGTCTTGCCGCCGAGAACACACTCACCGTCGTCACCGACGCCGAGTACACGAACACCGGCGAGGGCCTGCACCGATTCGTCGACCCGGTCGACAACGAGGTCTACCTTTACAGCCAGTTCGAGGTGCCCGACTCCCGTCGCGTCTTCACCGTGTTCGAGCAGCCCGACCTCAAGGCCACGTTCGCCTTCACGGTCACCGCGCCCGGAGCCTGGGAGGTCATCTCCAACTCCGCCACGCCCGAGCCGACGGATGCCGGCAACGGCGATAAGACGTGGGCCTTCGCCCCCACCCACACCATCTCCAGCTACATCACGGCCCTCGTGGCCGGCCCCTACGCCGTCGTGCGCAGCGAGCTGACCTCCAGCGACGGCCGCGTCATCCCGCTCGGCCTCTTCAGCCGCAAGAGCCTGTTCGAGTACCTCGACACCGACTACCTGTTCGAGAAGACCCGCCAGGGTTTCGAATACTTCGAGGGCAAGTTCAACTTCCCGTACCCGTTCGACAAGTACGACCAGATGTTCGTCCCGGAGTTCAACGCGGGCGCCATGGAGAACGCCGGCGCGGTCACCTTCACGGAAACCTACGTGTTCCGGTCCAAGGTCACCGACGCCATCAAGGAGCGCCGTGTCGTCACCGTGCTGCACGAGCTTGCGCACATGTGGTTCGGCGACCTGGTCACCATGAAGTGGTGGAACGACCTGTGGCTGAACGAGTCGTTCGCCGAGTGGGCGTCCACCATGGCCACCGCGGAGGCCACCGAGTGGACCGAAGCGTGGACCACCTTCGCCGTGATGGAGAAGAGCTGGGCCTACAAGCAGGACCAGCTGCCCTCCACCCACCCGATCACCGCCACGATCAACGACCTCGAAGACGTGCAGGTCAACTTCGACGGCATCACGTACGCCAAGGGCGGCTCCGTGCTCAAGCAGCTCGTGGCCTGGGTCGGCCGCGACGAATTCTTCACCGGTGTCGCCGCGTACTTCCAGAAGCACCAGTGGGGCAACACCGAGCTGAACGACCTGATGGTCGAACTCGAGGCCTCCAGCGGCCGCGACCTCACCGAGTGGACGAAGCTCTGGCTCGAGACCGCGGGCGTGAACACCCTCCGCCCCGAGATCACCGTCGACGATTCCGGCACCATCACCGGCTTCACGGTGCTGCAGACCGCCGCCGCCGACTACCCCACCATCCGCCCGCACCGCCTCGCCATCGGCTTCTACGATCTGGCTGACGGCACCCTGGTGCGCACGCACCGGGTCGAGATCGACGTCGACGGCGAGCAGACGGATGTCCCATCACTGCTCGGCCGCCAGCGTCCCGACCTCGTTCTGCTCAACGACGACGATCTGGCCTACGCCAAGATCCGCCTCGACCCGGCGTCGCAGGAGGTGGCCCTCGAGAACCTGTCCGCGATCGAGAACCCCCTCGCCCGCGCCATCATCTGGGGTGCGGTCTGGGACGCGACCCGCGACGCCGAGACCGCGGCACGTGATTTCATCACGCTCGTGCTCGGCAACGTCGCGACGGAATCCGAGTCCACCACGCTGCGCACCGTGCTCGGCCAGGTCGTGCTCGCCGCAACGTACTACGTCGCCGAGGAATTCCGTACGGCGACGATCAAGGAGGTCGGGGACGCACTCTGGTCCCTCGCCCGCCACGCCGAGGCCGGCACCGACGAGCAGTTCCAGTTCGTGAAGTTCTTCGCCGCCCTCGCGACCACCGAGAGCCAGCTGGCATCCGTGGCCGCGCTGCGGGACGGAACGGCGCCGCTCGACCGCCTCTTGATCGATACCGACCTGGCCTGGGAGCTGCTCATCGCCCTCGTCGCCGGCGGCAAGGCCGGCGCGGCCGAGATCGACGCGGCCCTGGCCGCGGACAACACCGCGACCGGCGCCCAGTCGGCCGCCCAGGCCCGCGCCGCCATCCCCACCCGGGAGGGCAAGCAGGCCGCCTGGTCGTCGCTGATCGACGTGGACACCGCGCCGAACACCATCGTGCGGGTCACGGCCGCCGGCTTCCTGCGCGCCAACGACACCACGCTGCTGGAACCGTTCGTCGACCAGTACTTCGCCATGCTGCAGCCGGTCTGGGCCGCCCGCAGCTTCTCGATCGCGGAGAAGCTGGTGCTCGGCCTCTACCCGGCGCCGCTCGCGAACCAGGCGCTCGTCACGGCGACGCGCACCTGGCTCGACGCCAATCCGGAGCCGCTCGCGCTGCGCCGCCTGGTGATCGAGAACCTGGCCGGGGTCGAACGCGCCCTGGCCGCCCAGGCGCGCGACGCGGAGTAGCCGCGCCGCGACCAGATTGCACTACCCGCACCACCCGCACGAGCTGAGGGCCCTGCCGCACCACCGCGGCAGGGCCCTCAGCTTTCGCCGCCGGATGCTCTGTAGACTCGTTTCGATATGGACTTTGACGCTATCTGGCTTGAACTGAACCAATTCTTCGCGATCGACCTGTGGCTCAAGGTCATCAACATCGTCGTCATCATCATCGGCGCGCTGGTGATCCGCTGGGTGCTGCGCTTCGTGATCGATCGCGTGGTGCAGCAGATCGTGACGGGGGTGAAGAAGACCCAGAACGTCGACGACACGCAGTCGCTGAACGTGTCGCCGCTGGCCGCCGTGCGGGTCGTGCAGCGCACCCGCACCCTCGGTTCGGTGCTCTCGAACATCATCAACGTGACCCTGCTGATCGTGACGATCCTGTTGATCGTCAATATCGTGAACAAGGACATCCTCGGCTCCTTCGCCCTGCTCACGGCCGCCCTCGGCGCCGGCCTCGGTTTCGGTGCCCAGAACATCGTCAAGGACATCCTCAACGGCCTGTTCATGGTGGTGGAAGACCAGATCGGCGTCGGCGACATCGTCGACGTGGGCTTCGCCTCCGGCGTCGTCGAGACCGTGGGCATCCGGGTCACCCAGGTGCGTGACGTCGACGGCACCCTGTGGTTCGTCCGAAACGGCGAGATCCTGCGCGTCGGCAATATGTCCCAGGGCTGGGCGCGCGTCATCATCGACCTCGCCATCCCCTACTCGTCGGATGTCGAGGCCGTTCAGAACGAGCTGCTCCGCGTGGCCAAGGCCCTCGCTTCCAGCCGCAAATGGCGCCCCGTCATCCTCGAAAAGCCCGAAATCTGGGGTCTCGAGTCGATCTCCGCCGAGGCCCTCGTGGTGCGCCTCGTCGTGAAGACCCGCGTGGCGGCGAAGTGGGACTTCGCCCGCGACCTGCGCCTGCACTTGAAAAAGGCTCTCGACGGCATGGGCATCGGGCTGACCCCCCTCAACAGTGTTGTCATGGCCGGCACGGATGGCGCGATCACCGCCGGTTCCGACCCCGGCTCCGAGCAGACACCCGATGCGGCCGCGGCGGCCGCCGCGGCCATGCCCGACGTCGCCACCGCCGCGTTCACCGGCCCCATCCCGGTGCGGAAGAACAAGGCGCCGCGCGCACCGCGCCGGCCCAAGAACGCCGGGATCGCCCTGCTCCGCACGACGCAGTCCCGCGATGCTGAGCCGGACACCGCGCAGCCGGGCACGGCCCAGGCGGTACTGCCACCGGAGACGCCCCGGACCCTCACTTCCAAGTCCACGGCGCCCAAGGCCCCGACGCCACCGACCGAGGCAGCCACGCACACGGCACCAGATCCGGAGATCCGCGATGACGAATGACGCCACCACCCCCACGCCTGCCCCGTCCGGCACAGTCCATCTGCGTGACGGTGAGAACGGTGCCTGTATCGGCGCCACGTTCTACGAGCAGGTCGGCGGAAAGCCGTTCTTCGAAGAGCTCGTGAACGAGTTCTACCGCGGCGTCGCCACCGACCCGGTGCTGAAGCCGATGTATCCGGAGGACGACCTGGGGCCGGCCGCCCAACGCCTGACCCTGTTCCTCGAGCAGTACTGGGGAGGCCCGGGCACCTACAGCGAGCAGCGCGGCCACCCCCGCCTACGCCAACGGCACCAGCCGTTCAAGGTCAACCCGGATGCCCGCGACCGCTGGCTCCACCACATGCGCGCCGCCGTCGACAAGGCCGCTCTCCCCCCGCTGCAGCGGGACCAGCTCTGGGACTACCTCGAGCGCGCGGCCTTCGCGATGCTCAACACCTTCGACGACTAACAGCTCCGCGCCGGTTCCACCGCACGCTGGCGGCGCACCCTGCGTAAGCGGGCGCACGTTCTACCGTGCACCCGTTTCCGTAGGGTGAGCCGCAGGCGGATACCGAGCCGGCGGATGCCGCCGCGCGGGTCCTAGGCGCCGAGCCCGGCGACGATCTCCGCGGCCGTTTCGCGTCCCATCCGAATGGCGCCGTCGACGTGCTGGTAGCCCTTTCCGGCGAGGTCGCTGCAGGAGAAGAAGATCGGGCCGACCGGGGTGCGCAGGTCGGCTCCGAAACGGGCCAGCCCGCCCAGGTCGAAGCTGGCCGCGTAGGCGCCGCGAGTCCACTCCTCGGTGCCCCAGTCGCTCTCGTAGTAGACCACGGGCGTCAGGGCCTTCTCGCCGAAGTAGTGCGAGAGCGAGGTCAGGATGGCCTGCTTGCGCTCCTCGGCCGAGACGGTGAACACGCCGTCGGCGGCCTCGTCGGAGACGAAACCGACCAGGGTGCCGCGCGGGTCTTCGAAGTTGGTGTTGTCGTAGGCCTCATGGGAGAGCTCGTAGGGGCTGAAAGCCGTGCCGGAGAGGCCGTCTTCCCGCCAGAACGGGGTCTCGTAAACCGCGTGCACCTTGATCACGAAGCCCATCGAGAGGTGCTGGTGCATCATCTGCTGGCGGCGCGGCAGCGGCGGGTCGAACGAGATCCGGGTGTAGAGCACGGGTGGCACGGCCACGATCACGCGGCGCGCGCGCACCTCGAGGTCGTCGGTGAGCACGGTCACGCCGGCGTCGCCCCAGCGCACGGTGCGTGCGGCCTGACCGAGGAAGACGTCGTCGCCGAGGTTCTCGGCGAGCAGGATCGGCACCCGCTGCAGGCCGCCCACGACTCGTTCGTCGAGGATGAAGTCGGCGTCGACGAGGTTGCTGAAGCTGCCGGCGCTGGCCGCCATCAGCAGCGCCTGCAGGGTGGAGAAGGCGTGGGCCGGTTTGGTCAGCATGGCCCCCGCGATGAACAGGCTGATGTTGTCGCGCGCCTCCTGATCGTCGGTCGCCTCTTCGAGCCAGCGGCGAAAGGAGATCTGGTCCAGTTCCACCGCGCGCGGGTGCGCCCAGGGGCGGTCGGGGTCCATCTCGGAGACGAGCTCGTCGAGGGTGGCGATCAGGGCCACCATCTCGCGCTCGGTGTCGGCCGAGACCGGGAAGATCTCCCCCTGGAACCGGGTGCGCTCCCCCGCCGCGTTGATGTAGACGCTCTCGCCCTCGCGGTACCGCGCGAAGGTTTCCAGGCCCAGCTCGGCGATGGTCTCCTTGAGCGCGTCCTGGTCGGGCGAGACCCACTGTCCGCCGATCTCGAGCATGGCACCGTCGATGTCGTCGGTGTGCAGCCGGCCGCCGACCCGGTCGCGGGCTTCGAGCACGGCCACGGTCAGGCCGGCCTTCCTCAGCTCGGTCGCGCCGGTCAGGCCGGCTGCGCCGGCGCCGATGATGACGATGTCACGTTCGATGATGCTCAAGGAGTGCTCCATTGTGTTCTTCTGCTGGGTGGAGGAATGGACGGGGTGGCGCCGGTGGCGCACCGGTCAGGAGACCGGGATGAGGGTGTATTTCGTGGACAGGTACTCCTGGATGCCCTCGAGCCCGCCCTCGCGGCCCATACCGGACTGCTTGACCCCGCCGAACGGTGCGGCCGCGTTGGAGACAAGGCCCGTGTTCAAGCCCATCATTCCGGTTTCGAGGCTGGCGATCATCCGCTGCCCGCGGGCGAGGTCCTGAGTGAAGACGTAGCTGATCAGGCCGTATTCGGTGGAGTTGGCCAGGCGGACGGCCTCGGCCTCGTCGGCGAAGGTGACGATGCCGACGACCGGACCGAAGATCTCCTCGGTCAGGATGGCGCTGGCCGGGGCCACGCCGGTCAGCACGGTGGGCTCGTAGAAGCTGCCGGGCCCTGCGGGGCGTTTGCCGCCGGCGAGCAGGGTGGCGCCGTGGGCCAGCGCGTCCTGCACGAGGGCGTCGGTGCCGGCGACGGCCGCCTCGCTGACGAGCGGGCCGATGGTGACGCCGGTTTCGGTGCCGCGGCCGATCTTCATCGCGCCGACGCGCTCGGTGAGGCGGCTGGCGAATTCGGCGGCGATGGACTCCTGCACGATGAAGCGGTTCGCCGCGGTGCAGGCCTGGCCGATGTTTCGGAATTTGGCCAGCATCGCGCCTTCGACGGCCTTGTCCAGGTCGGCGTCCTCGAAGACGACGAACGGGGCGTTGCCGCCGAGCTCCATCGAGGTGCGCAGCACGCCCTCGGATGCCTGCTGGATGAGCTTGCGTCCCACGGCGGTCGACCCGGTGAAGCTGAGCTTCCGCAGCCGGGGGTCGGCGATGATCGGCCCGGCCACGGCGGAAGACGTCGACGTGGTGATCACGTTGACGACGCCGGCCGGAACGCCGGCGTCTTCGAGCAGCTGCACGAAGAAGAGGGTGGTCAGCGGGGTCAGCTCGGCGGGCTTCACGACGACCGTGCAGCCGGCGGCGAGCGCGGGGGCGATCTTGCGGGTGGCCATCGCCAGCGGGAAGTTCCACGGGGTGATCAGCAGGCACGGACCGACCGGGTGCTGAGAGACGACCATCGTGCCGGTTCCCTCCGGGTTCAACCCGAAGCGACCGCTGATGCGCACGGCCTCCTCGCTGAACCAGCGCAGGAACTCGCCGCCGTAGGTGACCTCTCCGTTGGCCTCGGCGAGAGGCTTGCCCATCTCCATGGTCATCAGCAGCGCGAAGTCGTCGCGGCGTTCCTGCAGCAGGTCGAAGGCCCGGCGCAGGATCTCGGCCCGGACACGCGGCGCGGTGGCCGCCCACGACTCGGCCGCCTCGACGGCCGCATCGAGGGCCCGGATGCCGTCGGCGGCATCCGCGTTCGCAATGCGCTTGAGCACGGCACCGGTCGCCGGGTCGGTGACCTCGATGGCGTCGCCGCCACCCTGCTGCCAGGTGCCGTTGATGTAGAGGCCGTCCGGGACGCGGGCGAGGAGTTCGGTTTCACGAGTGGACACGATGAGTCTCTTTCCGATGCGATGCGGGAGATACGGGTGGTGAAATGCGGGTGTCGCTTAGGGGTACAGGCCGCGCAGCAGGTGCGCTTCCGCCACCCTTTCCACGGCGAGCACGGTGGCTGCGGCGCGCAGGGACAGGTTCTTGGCGGCCGCGTAGTCGACGACCTGGTGCCAGGCCGCCAGCATCCGCTCGGCGAGCTTGTGCTCGACCTCCGCAGCGTTCCACCAGTATGCCTGATTGCCCTGTACCCACTCGAAATAGGACACGATGACGCCGCCCGCATTGGCGAGGATATCGGGCACGACGAGCTGCCCGTTCGCGGCGAAGATGAGGTCGGCCGCGGGCGAGGTGGGCCCGTTGGCGCCCTCGACGATGACCCGGGCCGTGACCCGGGCCGCGTTGCCCGCGTGCAGCACTCCCTCGACGGCGGCCGGCACGAGCAGGTCCACGTCGAGTTCGAGCAGCAGGTCGCCGTCCAGCGGTTCCGCGCCGTCGAAGCCGTCGACCCGACCGGTGGCCGCGACGTGCGCGCCGAGGCGCTCGAAGTCGAGCCCCTGCGCGTTGTAGACCGCGCCGTACTGGTCGCTGACGGCCACCACGCGCACGCCGGCCTCGGTGAGGAACACCGCGGCGTCGTGGCCGACCTTGCCGAAGCCCTGCACGGCCGCGGTGGCCCCGTTCACCCGGAGGCCGCGGTGCGTCAGCGCCGCGAGGGCGATGTGGGTGACCCCGCGGGAGGTGGCGCTGGCCCGCCCGTGCGATCCGCCGAGGCTGATCGGTTTGCCGGTCACGATTCCGGGCACCGTGTAGCCGACGTTGACCGAGTAGGTGTCCATGATCCAGGCCATGGTGCGCTCGTCGGTGCCCATATCGGGGGCCGGGATGTCCTTCTCCGGGCCGATGATGGGGAGGATCTCGCTCGTGTACCGGCGGGTGACCCGCTCCAGCTCCGCCTGGGAGTACAGTCGCGGGTCGATGGTGACCCCACCCTTTGCTCCGCCGTAGGGCACGTCGAGCAGGGCGCACTTCCACGTCATCCACATGGCCAGGGCCCGCACCTCGTCCAGGGTGACGTGGGGGCTGTAGCGGAGGCCGCCCTTCGCGGGGCCGCGGGACAGGTTGTGCTGCACCCGGTAGCCGGTGAACAGGCAGGTGCTGCCGTCGTCGCGGCGCAGCGGCACGGCGACGGTCAGTTCGCGGCGCGGGGTGGCAAGCAGGGAATGCAGGCCCGAGCCGTAACCGAGCACGCCGATGGCGGCGGTCAGCTGCGACCGGGCGTCGTCCAGCGGGGTGGCCGGCGGGGTCGCCGTCGCGGCGCTCAGTGTGGTCGTGGCGGCGGGCAGTGTGGTCGTCGCGGCGCTCAGTGTGGTCGTGGCGGCGGGCAGTGTGGTCGCGAGCGGTCGGGTGAGCAGGGTGGTGGCCGCCGGAACGGTGTCGACGAGGCTCATGCGGCCGCGAACACGCTGCTCAGCACCTGCAGGCCCTCGACCAAGAGGTCGTCCGGGATGCTCAGCGGCGGCAGGAAGCGGATCACGTTGCCATAGGTGCCGCAGGTGAGCAGCACGACGCCCTGCGCATGGGCGGCCGCCACGACGCGGCCGGTGAGGGCGGCATCCGGGTCTCCGGTAACCGGGTCGACCAGTTCGATCGCGATCATGGCACCGCGGCCACGCACATCGCCCACACGCTTGTCGACGGCACGGATGGCGTTCAACCGCCCGGTCAGGATGGCGCCGATTTCGCGGGCGCGCTGGGCCAGGTTCTCGGTCTCGTAGCTGCGCATGGTGGCCAGGGCCGCGGCGCAGGCGAGCGGGTTTCCGCCATAGGTGCCGCCGATGCCGCCGACCTGGGGGGCGTCCATGATCTCGGCACGGCCGGTGACGGCGGAGAGCGGCAGCCCACCGGCGATGCCCTTGGCCAGCACCATCAGGTCGGGGACGATGCCCTCGTGGTTGCTGGCGAACAGGTCGCCGGTGCGGGCGAAGCCGGTCTGCACCTCGTCGGCGATGAAGACGACCCTGTTGGCGCGGCACCAGTCCACCAGGGTGGGCAGGAAGCCGGGCGCGGGCACGATGAAGCCGCCCTCACCCTGGATCGGCTCGATGATCAGGGCGGCCAGGTTGTCGGCGCCGATCTGCTTCTCGATCTGGGTGATGGCGCGCCGGGCGGCCCCGACCCCGTCGAGACCGGCGTCGCGGTAGGGGTACGAGGTGGGTGCGCGGTAGATCTCCGCGGCAAAGGGGCCGAAGCCGTTCTTGTAGGGCTGGTTCTTCGCGGTGAGGCCCATGGTCAGGGTGGTGCGGCCGTGGTAGGCGTGGTCGAACGCGACGACGGCCTGCTTGCCGGTGTAGTGGCGGGCGATCTTGACGGCATTCTCCACGGCCTCGGCGCCGGAGTTGAACAGGGCGCTGCGCTTGGCGTGGTCGCCGGGGGTGAGCCGGTTGAGCGTCTCGGCCACCTCGATGTAGGAGTCGTACGGCGTGACGGTGAAGCAGGTGTGCGTGAACTGGGCCAGCTGGGCGGCCACGGCTGCGACGACCTCGGGGGCGCTGTTGCCGACGCCGGTCACGGCGATGCCGCTGCCGAGGTCGATCAGGGAGTTGCCGTCGACGTCGACGAGTACGCCGCCGCCGGCCGCGACGATGTAGACGGGCAGGGTGACGCCCACCCCGGCGGAAACGGCTTCAAGCTTGCGACGGCTGAGCTTCTGGGACTTCGGGCCGGGGACGGCGGTGACGAGGCGGCGTTCCTGGGGAAGGGTCGGACCGCCGACCGGGATCAGGGGAAGGGCGTCTACGAGGGTCATGGCTGCTCCTGTTTCTCTGCCGGTGCATCGGCGTGAGGCCGGCGACGATGCCGCTTCCAGAAGGCTACGCAGGGCGACCGTCCGCGCGATCCGCCACCATGTACAACTCACCGGGAACCTTTCGCCACGTTGTACACTCGTCCCATGGCTTCGAACCTGGCCCCGCCGCTTCTGCCCACCCTGCGCCGCCTGCTCGCCCAGCCCGGCCTGGAACTGCGACTGCTCACGCCCGAGTGGCAGCTGCCCGCGCACGCGCTCGACCAGCCCGTGGAATGGGTGCACAGTTCCGACCTCGCCGACCCGACGCCTTTCCTCTCCGCCAGCCAGGTGCTGCTCACCACCGGCACCCAGTTCGCCGACCCGACGACGGATGACTACTACCGCGACTATGTGTGCCGGCTCACGGCCCGCGGAATCGCCTGCCTCGGCTTCGGCACCGAGGTCGTGCGCGCCGGCACCCCGGACGCCCTCGTGGCGGCCTGTCTGGCCGAGGGACTTCCCCTGGTCGAGGTGCCCTACGAGACACCGTTCATCGCGGTGGCCCGCGCGGCCGGCGACCTGGTCGCCGAGTTGCGCTACGCCCGCAACACCTGGGCGCAGGGCGCCCAGCGCGCCATTTCGCACGCGGCCCTCCGCCCCGACGGCCTGAGCAACATCCTCAGCGAGCTGTCCCGGCAGCTGGGCCACTGGGTCGCGCTCTTCGACGCGGGCGGCGCGCTCGACCGGGTCTTCCCCCGGGATGCGTTCTCCGGTGCCGACGCCTCCCCCGCCCTGCGGCAGGTGCAGGCGGAGGCCGGCCGGCTGCTCCGCCGCGGGCAGCGCGCCGGCACCACCCTCGACGAGGGCGGCGAGACCCTGACCCTGCAGACTCTCGGCCGGCGCGACCAGCTGCGCGGGGTGCTGGCCCTCGGTGGCGTCACCCTGCTCGACCAGGCCAGCCAGCACGTGGTGACCAGCGTCATCGCCCTCGCCGGGCTGGCGCTCGAGCAGAACAGCGCCCAGGGACGCGCCCGCGGGCACCTGCGGTCCGGACTGCTGCAGGCGCTACTCGGCGGCGACCTGCCGCTGGTGCAGAGCGTCTCCGGCGAGCTCTGGGGTTCCCTCCCGGCCGAGCCGGTGCGGGTCGCCGTCGTCTCCCCTCCCCCCGAACGCCTGGACGCCCTCGCCGAGCTGCTCGAACTGCGGGTCGAGGAGCGCCCCGGTCACCTGTTCTTCGCCCGTGACGGCCGGCAGGTGCTGCTCATCGTCGATCCCGCCGCCGACCCGCTGCTCGCCGAACTGGTGGACTTCGGCCTGCACGTGGGCGTCTCCGACCGGAGCGACTACCGCTCGCTGCCGCACGCGGCCGCCCAGGCCCGGCAGGCGCTCGAGCGCGCCCACGAGGGTGCGGCCGGCATCGTCGAATTCGAGGTCATCTCCCGGCAGGGGGTGCTCGCGTTCCTGGCTCGAACGGATGCCTCGGAGGTCGGCCGAGCCACCCTCCGACCGCTCGCCGACCACGATGCCGCGCACGGGACGGCACTCCTCACGACCCTGCGCGTGTGGCTCGAGCACAACGGCCAATTCGGCCCGGCGGCGACGGAACTCGGCGTGCACCGGCACACCGTGCGCGGCCGGATCAGCCACGCCGAGCAGCTGCTCGGCCGCGATCTGGGAGCCTTCCACGCCCGCGCCGACCTCTGGGCGGCGCTCCTGGCGGCGGGCTAGCTGTACCGCTAGCTGTACTGCTGGCACGGACACGCCATACGAACTGCGCAACACGCACCCAAACACCGGGGAGAGACCATGTTCAGCCTGACAGACCTTCGCATTCCGATCATCGCCGCGCCCATGGCCGGTGGCGCCTCCACCCCGGAACTGGTTCGCAGCATCACCGAGGGAGGCGGCCTCGCCTTCCTGGCTGCCGGGTACAAGCATCCGGATGCGATGGCCCGGCAGATCACCGACGTGAAACAGGGTTCCCGGCGGCCGTACGGCGTGAACGTGTTCGTTCCCGCGCCGCCGATGACCGACCGGTCCGGAGTCGACGCCTACCGCCTGGAACTGGAGGCAACCGCGGTGGAACACGGTGTGGAATTACCCCCGACACGGGTCTCGGACGATGACTGGTTCTCCGACAAGGTGGCCCTTCTCATCGAGTACCGGGTCCCGGTGGTGTCGTTCACCTTCGGGTTGCCGCCGGCCGCGGCGGTGGACGGGCTGCACGCCGTCGACGCGTGCGTGATCGCAACGGTCACCTCGCTTCCGGAGGCGGCCCTGGCCGCGGCACGCGGAGTCGACGTGCTCTGCGTCCAGGGCCCGGAGGCGGGAGGTCACCGGGCGACGTTCACGACGATCGAAGAACCGGAGACCACTCCCCTGCCGGAACTGGTCTCCGCCGTCCGGCGCCTGTCGCGGCTACCGCTCATCGCAGCCGGAGGCATCCACTCCAGTGCCGGGATCACGGCGCTCCTGGCCCGCGGCGCGGACGCCGTGCAACTGGGCACGGCGTTCCTCCGCACCGTGGAATCCGGCGCCCAGCGGGCGCATAAGGACGCCCTCGTCGACCCGAGATTCGATCACACCGTGGTCACGCGAGCGTTCTCCGGGCGTCCGGCACGCGGGCTGCGCAACGCGTTCATCGCCGCGCACGACGCCACCGCTCCCCGCGCGTATCCCCAGGTGCACCACCTCACCAGTGGCCTCAGAGCGGATGCGGGTCGGCGCGGCGACGCCGACGGGCTCGCCCTCTGGGCCGGCACCGGGTTCCGGTCCGCCCTCGACGCACCGGCGTCCGTCGTGCTCGCCCGGCTGTGGCAGGGCACGCGCGGCCGGCGGATTGAGTCCGCGTAGCCCGATGATGCGCGGTCAGCGGCTCAGCGGCGGCTCAGCGGCGGCTCAGCGGCTCAGCGACCAGGGCTTACGACGCACGAGGATGTGTCCGCGGCTCGTGCTCAGCCGGGTCCACAGGCCCGTCTCGAACAGGCGCACGGGTTCATCCTTCGGCAGGAAGCCGAGGCTGACGGCCGCGAAGGCGGCGCCGGCCGGCACGATCTCCAGGCCCGGGATCGGACGGCTCCAGACCTCGGAGCGCACCCGTTGCACGATCTGCCCGCCGGTCCCGGTCGGGATGACGGCGGCGACCTCCTCGATACCGGCCTGGGCGGCCGCGTCGAGCAGCGCGGCATCCGTTTCACCCAGCAGTGCCCAGCCGCCCTGGGGCGGCGAGATGCCGGCCCAGGTCACCGTGGTCACTTCGAGGGGAACGGTGACGACCACCGGCGCTTCCTCCGTCTGCACGGCCGCGGTGAGGCGGGCGAGCCGGTCCAGCAGGGAGCGCACCGGGACGACCGCGTCGAGCTCGACCGGCGCGGTGAGCGCGAAGGTGCGCAGGCCCAGCACGGTGGGGCTGGAGTCGAGGAGACCGCGCGGATAGAGGATCGCGGTGTAGACGGCGAGCACCCCTGCGGCCTGGATCAGGCGCACGGAACCGTCCTCCACCCGGCCGGCACGGGACAGGTAGACCTGGAGGTCGCGAAGGGACAGGGAGTCTGGGAGAGAAAATGACTTACTCATCTGCTCCTAAACTACCAAGGTACGGCGCGCGTCACAGCGATGCCCGCGCCTTGACCGTCACGCGCCTGAGGAGGCCCCATGGACTCGCCGATGGAAGGCCTTATGGCCGCCCTTGACCTCACCGACACGGGCGCCCGCACCAGCGAGGACATCTTCACCGGGCCGTCGCAGTGGATGCCGCTCGGCCGCGTGTTCGGCGGTCAGGTGCTCGCCCAATCGCTGGTCGCCGCGATGCGCACGGTGCCCGACGACCGCCACGTGCACTCGATGCACGGCTATTTCCTGCGCCCCGGCGACGTGGGCCAGCCGATCACCTTCTCTGTCGACCGCATCCACGACGGCCGTTCGTTTTCAACCCGCCGCACGCAGGCGTACCAGGACGGGCGCCCGATCCTGTCGATGATCGCCTCCTTCCAGGATGACGATGAGGGCCTCGAGCACCAGATCGAGATGCCGGCCGATATGCCCGACCCGGAGTCCCTGCCGACGACCGCGGATTCCCTGGCCCAGGTCGACCACTCCATCGCCCGCTACTGGGCGAACGAGCGGCCGTTCGACATGCGACACCTGCCGTCGCCGATCTACCTCAAGGTCGACGGCGAGCACACCTCCCGCCAGGCCGTGTGGATGAAGACCATGGGCCCGCTGCCCGACGACCCCGACCTGCACCGCGCCGCCCTGGCGTACGCCAGCGACTACTCGATCATGGAGCCCGTCATGCGCCGCCACGGCGTGGCCTGGGCCACCCCGGGCCTCAAGGTCGCGAGCCTGGACCACGCCATGTGGTTCCACCGCTTCGGGCGCGTCGACGAGTGGATGCTGTACGTTCAGGATTCCCCGACCGCCCAGGGCGGACGCGGCCTCGCCACCGGCAGCATCTACAGCCGCGAGGGCCTGCTACTGGCCACCGTTGCGCAGGAGGGCATGCTGCGCGCGCCCACGAACACGGAGTAGCATTTTTTCCAGGCTGTGAACGCCTCTGAACGCCTCTGAACGTCCGCCCGATCGAGGAGAACCATGACGAACGCCACCGACATCTCCCGCCGTACCGCGCTCCTTCTCGGCACGGCCGGCACCGCCGTGGTCCTGGCCGGCTGCAGCACCGATGCCGCCGAGGACTCCGGCTCCGCCGGAAACGGCCCGGTTGAGTTGGCCAAGCTGGCCGACATCCCGGTGGGCGGTTCCATCGAGGCTTCCCTCGACGGCAAACCCATCCTGATCAGCCAGCCCGAGGCCGGCACCGTGGTCGCGTTCAGCGCTATCTGCACCCACCAGGGCTGCGTGGTCAAACCGGTGAAGGACGAGTTCGACTGCCCGTGCCACGGCTCGAAGTTCGACCGTGAAACCGGCGAGGTCCTCGCCGGACCGGCCTCCGCCCCGCTGGCGCCGGTGAAGGTCACCGTCACCGGCGACGCCATCACCGCCGGCTGAGACGGCCTGGGTTCGGGCCGCGTTGGCCCGGCTTACTCCGACGGCACGGTCGCGCGGCGGGTGAACCGGATGGGCTCGTCCACGTACGGCGTCCACGCGGCGCGCTCGACCTCGTTGATCTTGCGGGGCCGCTCGGTCGCGGCGTCCACCAGCACGATCGTGGTGCTCGCCTGCGCGAAGAGCACCGCCGGCTCCAGCCCGACCGGAGTCCAGACCTCGTAGCAGACCTCGAGGCTGGCTCCGCCGAGTTTACCGAGCCAGAGGCGGATGTCCAGAGGCTGCCTCAGGTACGGGATCGGGGCCAGGTACTCGGCCTCCATTCGCGCGATCAGGGTCAGCGTCGCCGCTCCCGGACGCCCGTCGAGCACCGCGGTGCCGGCGAACGCCCCGGGGCCGGCGCCGTCCTCATCCGGCCAGAATGCCTGGATGCGCGCATCCTCGAGCACGCGCAGCAGCTCGGCGTTGTTGACGTGGCCGTAGGCATCCAGGTCTGACCAGCGCAACTTCACCGGAACGTGCAGCTTCATCGGGGGCCCTAGTCGCGGGTCAGCTTGCGGTACGCGGAGCGGTGCGGCTTCGCGGCATCCGGACCGAGGCGTTCGATCTTGTTCTGCTCGTACGACTCGAAGTTGCCCTCGAACCAGTACCAGTTTGCCGGGTCTTCGTCGGTGCCCTCGTAGGACAGGATGTGCGTGGCGATCCGGTCTAGGAACCACCGGTCGTGAGTGATGACCACGGCGCAGCCGGGGAATTCGAGGAGCGCGTTCTCGAGCGACCCGAGAGTCTCGACGTCCAGGTCGTTGGTGGGCTCGTCGAGCAGCAGCAGGTTGCCACCCTGTTTGAGGGTGAGTGCCAGGTTGAGGCGGTTGCGCTCTCCACCGGAGAGCACGCCGGCCTTCTTCTGCTGGTCGGGACCCTTGAACCCGAAGGTGGACACGTAGGCCCGCGACGGGATCTCGGTCTTGCCGACCTGGATGTAGTCCTGGCCGTCGGAGACGACCTCCCAGAGGGACTTGTTCGGGTCGATGCCGGCGCGGCTCTGGTCGACGTAGGAGATGTCGACGGTTTCGCCGATCTTCAGTTCGCCCTGGTCGAGCGGCTCGAGTCCGACGATCGTCTTGAACAGCGTGGTCTTGCCCACGCCGTTGGGGCCGATGATGCCGACGATGCCGTTGCGCGGGAGGGTGAAGGAGAGGTCCTCGATGAGGACGCGGTCGCCGAAGCCCTTCTTGACCTTCTTGGCGTCGATGACCTGGGCGCCGAGGCGCGGGCCGACCGGGATCTGGATTTCTTCGAAGTCGAGCTTGCGGGTGCTCTCGGCGGCCGCCGCCATCTCTTCGTAGCGCGCGAGGCGCGCCTTCGACTTGGCCTGGCGACCCTTCGCGTTCGAGCGCACCCATTCGAGCTCGTCCGCGAGCCGCTTGGCCATCTTCGCGTCCTTCTTGCCCGCGATCAGCAGTCGCTCCTGCTTCTTCTCGAGGTACGTCGAGTAGTTGCCCTCGTAGGGGTACAGGTGGCCACGGTCGACCTCGGCGATCCACTCGGCCACGTGGTCGAGGAAGTACCGGTCGTGAGTGACGGCGAGGACGGCGCCGGGGTACTGGGCCAGGTGCTGCTCGAGCCAGAGCACGCTTTCGGCGTCGAGGTGGTTGGTGGGCTCGTCGAGGAGGAGCAGGTCGGGCTTCTGCAGCAGCAGCTTGGTCAGCGCCACCCGGCGCTTCTCACCACCGGAGAGGTCGGCCACGGGATAGTCGCCCGGCGGTGTGCGGAGGGCGTCCATGGCCTGCTCGAGCTGCGAGTCGAGGTCCCACGCGTCGGCGGCGTCGATGGCTTCCTGCAGGGTGCCCATTTCGGCCAGCAGCGCGTCGAAGTCCGCGTCGGGTTCGGCCAGCGCGAGGCTGATCTCGTTGAACCGGTCGACCTTGGCCTTGATCGGGCCGACCCCCTCCTGCACGTTCTCGAGGACCGTCTTGGTCTCGTCGAGTTCGGGCTCCTGCATCAGGATGCCGACGGAGTAACCGGGTGAGAGCTTCGCCTCACCGTTGCTGGGGGTGTCCAGTCCGGCCATGATCTTGAGGATCGTGGATTTTCCCGCGCCGTTCGGCCCCACGATACCGATTTTGGCGCCGGGGAAGAATGACATGGTGACGTCGTCGAGGATCAGCTTGTCGCCGACCGCCTTGCGAGCGCGGACCATCGTGTAGATAAATTCAGCCATAGTGCTTACCAGTCTATTTGCCGCGTGGCCCCGACCAGACACGTTCCTGATGCGAGGATCGCCGTGACCGCACTGTGGTACCCGCCGGTGGCCGGTCCGTTCTGCCCGATCAGGCATTGCCCGTTGAACCGCACGGAGAACTGGATCGAGTCCGCGGCCAGGTCGACGTTGGTCTCGTCGAAGGTGACTTCCATCTGGGCCTTGTCGAAACCCGCGGCCACCAGCGCGTCCACGAACGCCTGCCCGCCCGCGGCGCCGTCGGCGGCCACGACCGCCGTCGCGACGCTGTCGAAGTAGGCCAGGTTCGCCGTGGCGTCTTTCTCGGGCTGCAGCACCGGCGCGGGCGCCGGGGTTGCGCTCGGGGTCGGAGTGGCCGCCGCCGGGACCGTGGCCGGCGGTGTCCCGGCAGGCACGGCCGTGCAGGCCGCCAAGGACATGCTGACGGTCAGGCCGAGCAGGAGCGCGCTCCCGCAGCGTCCGAAACGGATGCCGGTTCGTTGTCTCCGGGTTTCCTGATCTGATGGTGCCGGCACGTGATCCTTCCGCGACCGCGGTGCGGTCAGACATCCGAGTCTGCCAGATGTCCGCTAGGAATCGACCCCGACCAGTGCCGTGGCCTCTGCCTCCCCGCTCAGCCGGGGTTCGTCATCGCCATCGGCCGGAAGGAAGCCGTCCGAGGGTTCGGCCGGCTGTGCCGCCGCCGCCACGCCGGGCGGAGGCGAGCGCTTGTAGACCGTGCGGCACCAGGCGAGGTCGTGCCCGACGGTGTCGGCTTCGACCTCGACCGAGGTGCCGTTTCGGTCGGCGTTCTCCCAGGGCCGGATGCGCAGCCGCCCGGACACGACGACGTGCTCGCCCTTCTGCACGGAGCTCACCACGTTGTGGGCCAGTTGCCGGAAGGAGGAGACCGTGTACCAGTTGGTCTCGGCGTCGACCCAGCTCTGCTTCACCCGGTCGAAGCGCCGTTGGCCGGACGCCAGCCGAAACGTGGTGATGGCCAGTCCCGAACTGGTCACGAGGTGACGAGGCGTGGTGGCTACGATTCCGGTCACGGTGATGCTGTCGCTCATTGCGGTCTCCCTCATCCAGCGGGTCCCGGACGAATGCCCGGAACACGCGACCTGGGAGCGACGGCTCGTGCCTGTCTCCGCCGCCCCGGATCGCGTTCTCCGAGTGTGCGGCGGCAGAACGGCACGCGGGTGCGGCATCCGGATCCTGTGCCGAATGACGTGCTCGCGTGCCTGGGGAGGGACGGGCGCGCTGCTAGCGGAGGTACTCGGCGTAGGACTTGCGGATCTTGTTCACCTTGGGCAGGGCAACGGCCATGCAGTAGCCCTGACCGGGGTTCTTGGCGAAGAAGTCCTGGTGGTAGTCCTCGGCCACGAAGTACTCGCCGAGTGGCTCGATCGTGGTGACGATGCCGTCGCCCCACCATTCGGCGGCCCGGGTGCGGGCGGTTTCGAAAAGCTGCTTCTGCTCGTCGTCGATGAAGAACATGGCCGAGCGGTACTGGGTGCCCACGTCGGCGCCCTGGCGGTTCAGCTGGGTCGGGTCGTGCAGCGTGAAGAACACGTCGAGGATGACGCCGGCCGGGATGACCTCCGGGTCGAACGTCACGGCGATGGCCTCGGCATGGCCGGTACGGCCAGTGCACACCGACTCGTACGTCGGCTTCGGCGCGTCGCCCCCGGTATACCCGGAGACCACCGCGCTCACGCCACGCAACACCCGATACACAGCATCGAGACACCAGAAACATCCACCCGCGACCACAAAAGTTTGCACGCACCTAGAGTAACGGCATGACCTTCGTTCCCGCTCCGAACCGCTATGCCGAGATGACCTACCGCCGCACCGGACGGAGCGGCCTCAAATTGCCGGCCCTGTCTCTCGGCCTCTGGCACAACTTCGGCCACGAACGCCCGATCGAGACCCAACGCGCCATCCTGCGGCGCGCCTTCGACCTGGGGGTCACCCACTTCGACCTGGCCAACAACTACGGCCCTCCTCCCGGGGCGGCCGAGACCAATTTCGGCCGCATTTTCGCCGAGGATTTCCGCGCCTACCGGGACGAGATGATCATCTCCAGCAAGGCCGGCTACGACATGTGGCCGGGCCCGTACGGCGATTTCGGCTCCCGCAAGTATCTGCTCTCCTCCCTCGACGCGAGCCTGGGCCGGCTTGGGGTCGACTACGTCGACATCTTCTACTCCCACCGTCCCGACCCGGAGACTCCCATTGAGGAGACCATGGGTGCCCTGGCCTCGGCGGTGCAGCAGGGCAAGGCCCTCTATGCGGGCATCTCCAGCTACACCCCCGAGCAGACGCGGGCAGCAGCGGCGGCACTGGCCGAGCACAAGATCCCGCTGCTGATCCACCAGCCGCGCTACTCGATGTTCGACCGCCACGTCGAGGACGGGCTCTTCCCGGTGCTCGACGAGCTCGGCATGGGCAGTATCGTCTTCTCGCCCCTGGCCCAGGGCCTGCTCACGGACCGCTACCTGGGCGGAACCATCCCGGCCGGCTCGCGGGCCGCCACGAGCAACTCCCTCTCGGAGACCATGCTCACCGGCACCTATCTGGACCGCGCCCGCGCCCTCGATGCGATCGCCGCCGAGCGCGGCCAGACGCTGGCGCAACTGGCGGTCACCTGGATCCTGCGCCAACCGTCGGTGACCAGTGTGCTGGTCGGTGCGAGCAGCGTCAACCAACTCGAGCAGACCGTGGCCGCACTCGACGCCCCGGCTCTGACCCAGGGCGAGATCGACGCGATCGAACCGTACGCCGTGCACGGCACCGGCCTGGGCTAGCGAGGTGCAGAACGGGCCTGTGCGGCAGTACCGGGAGCAATGTCGGTGGCTCTCCGTAACCTAAAGGGACCATCACCCACGAACGGTCGACCGCGGAGGATTCCATGTCCATACCAGCGTCAACGGCACCCCGTTTGCCGGTCATCCGGGGCCTGTCGCTCGTTCCCGTGAAAGACGGCCTCTGGCGGGTCTCGAACCCGTCCGGCATGGTTCTCGGGCACATCGAGCGGCGCACCGACGCCGACGGCGACCGGTTCTCCGCTCGCCGCCTGCTCGCCGCCACCCGAACGATGAACGTCGGTTCGTTCTGGCGCATCGACGACGCGGCCGACTGCTTCCGCTGACTGCACGGATCCTCCGCAGGGCACGCCGCGCCGCTCCCGCAGATCGGGGCGAGACGCCGGTAAAGTGCGCTCATGCAGTGGTGGAATAGTTTCGTATCCTGGCTCACGGCAGCCAGCAATCAGACCATGGTTTTCAGCGCCGTGGTGCTCATCGTTTCGATCGTCGTCGCCAGCCTTCTGGCGGCGCTGATCGCGCGCGAGGCGATCAGGCGTCTCCTCGTGCAGAATGACCGGGCGCTCAAGGCGGCAGTGATCGGAACCCTCGTGGATGCCGCGACCGAGGCATCCGTCTGGAACTCGCTCACGCCGCAGGAACAGGTCATGGCGGACCGCGCGGTCGGCCAGGCCGACGTGCAGCTCCGCCTCCTGCCGATCAAGGGTTCGGGCGTCGCCGCGAACTGGGCCGCGCATCAGCTCGCTGAGCTCAAGCGCACCTCGGCCACGTTCGGCTATCAGCTCGAGCCCGCGCTGGTCGAATTCCGGGACCGTCTGGTCGAATGGCAGGAGAAGCCGGGCCGCACCCGCAAGATCTTCCAGAGCGACCTCGACCGGTGGAGAGTCTCCAAGAACAGCACGGAGAAAAACCTCCTTGCCGAGCAGGATGCCTGGACGGCCCAGCAGCACCACGACCAGTACGCCGCGGAGCCGGCCGCACCCGCACCCGCCCCGCTCCAGTACCCGTCCGAAACGACCTCGCCGTCGACGGAGACCCAGCGCCTCCTCGACGACGTGCAGGCCCTCGAGGTGCGCCCCACCCCGTTCCAGAGCTAGTCAGACCTCAGCCGCCGCCGCGCTCCCGAGTGAGGCGGCGGCTGAGGTTTTTAACGAGTCAGCGCCACCACTCGTCGAACATCGATGCCGGCACCCGACGCTTGTGGTCGGTGCTGAGGTAGCGTTTCTCGATCGCCTCCGCGACGGCGTCTGCGACGGGCAGCCCCTCCAAAAAATCGTCGATCTGCTCGTACCGCAATCCCAGGTTGGCCTCGTCGGTCTGGCCGGGGTTGTCGTCGAGAAGGTCGGCGGTCGGCGCTTTCAGGTACAACCGGTCCGGCGCCCCGAGCTCGACCAGCAGCGCGCGCCCCTGACGCTTGGTCAGTCCATTCAGCGGCAGGATGTCCGTGCCGCCGTCGCCGTACTTGGTGAAGAATCCGGTGACCGCCTCGGCGGCGTGGTCGGTTCCCACGACGAGCAGACCGGCCGATCCGGCGAGGGCGTACTGGGCGATCATGCGCATCCGGGCCTTGACGTTTCCCTTGTCGAAGTCGGGTAGCGGGCGGCTCGTCGCGTCGGCGAATTCCGACTCGATGCCGTCGACGGCGGCGGCGATGTCGAAGGTGACGGTCGAAGTGGGCCGAATGAACTCGAGGGCGAGCTGCGCATCCTCTTCGTCCCGCTGCACCAGGTAGGGCAGGCGCACGGCCTGGAACGTCACTGGATGTCCCCCCTGAGCCAGTTGCTCCACCGCCAACTGGCAGAGGCGGCCGGCCAGACTGGAATCCTGGCCCCCGCTGATGCCGAGAACGAGTCCCTTCGCACCGGTTCGCACCAGGTAGTCCGCGAGGAACTGCACCCGGCGGCGCACCTCGGAGGCGGCGTCGATCCTCGGGGACACGTTCAGCTCGGCGATGATTCGCGCCTGTAGTTCTCGCATCCCGCAAATCTACCAAGCCGACGGATCGCGAACGGGATTCCCGGGTGATGTGGAGTGCCCCCGGTAGGAATCGAACCTACGACAAGCGGATTAGAAGGCCGCTGCTCTATCCACTGAGCTACGGGGGCGAAACAACGTCCAACGATACCGCAGACCCGGCCCGTCGGCGCTCACACAGCCTTCGCGGCCGCGACGAGCACCTGGGCGAGAGTGGGCACACCGGTGGCCCGGAAGACTTCAGCCCCGGTCGCGTCCCGAATGATCACGGTGGGGGTGATTCGGATGCCGGCCGCCTCCGCCTCCGCGACGTCCCGCACCACGTCGAGTTCGCGCACCGAGGCCAGGGGAACCAGGCGTTCGACCTCGGCCAGGACCGCCCGGGTCTGCATGCAGGGCTCACAGAAGGCGGAGGAGAAAAACGTCAATTCCATTCTCGGTAGTCTACGGAGCGCCGGAACGGCCGCGCGGCTGCCCCACCTGCACACTGGGGCCGGTCGACGGCCGCCGTTAGACTCGGCACATGACAAAAAGTAGTGACCGGTTGGTATGGATTGATTGCGAAATGACCGGTTTGGACATTGATTCCGACGAGTTGGTGGAGATCGCGGTGGTGATCACCGATTATGAACTCAACATCATCGACCCGGGACTAGACCTCATCATCAAGCCGAATCCGGCGTCGCTGGCGAACATGAACGACTTCGTGCGCAACATGCACGAGACCAGCGGGCTGATCAACGAGATCCCGAACGGCATCAGCGCCGCCGAAGCTGAGACCCTGGTTCTCGAATACGTGCTGAAGTTCATCCCGGCCGATCAGAAGGCTCCGCTGGCCGGCAATTCGATCGGCACCGACCGGGCCTTCCTGACGAAGTACATGCCCCGCCTCGACGACCAGCTGCACTACCGCAACGTCGACGTGTCCTCGATCAAGGAACTGGCCCGCCGCTGGTACCCACGGGTGTATTTCAACGCCCCCGCGAAAGACGGCGGACACCGCGCCCTGGCCGACATCCTCGAATCCATCCGCGAACTGGCGTATTACCGCCAAACCGTGTTCGTGGCCGACCCGGGGCCGTCCAGCGAACAGGCGAAGATCAGCGCGGCCGAGGCCGTGAATACTTTCGCTCCAAACATGTAATACACTTATCGAGTTGCCTTTTCTTAGGAAAAGCAACGCTTGGTGGGTATAGCTCAGCTGGTAGAGCATCCGGTTGTGGTCCGGAAGGCCGCGGGTTCAAGCCCCGTTACTCACCCCAAGAAAAACACGCAGTACGCCTTAGATGAACGCCCACCCGGAGCCTCGGCTCCCGGTGGGCGTTTGTTTTTTTCGCTGACGCCGCTGTGAGAAGCTGAACGGATGCCGCACCTGACTCACGAGGAATTCGAGCGTCTCGTCGTCGACGAGCTCGATCTTCTGCCCGACGACATGGTCGACGGCCTGGACAACGTGATCTTCGTGGTCGAGGACCGGCCCGACGACGGCACGATGGACACCCTGGGGCTCTACGACGGCGTCGCCCTGACCGAGCGCGGGCAGTACGGTTTCGGCGAGATGCCCGACCGGATCGTGCTCTACCGGGAACCGCTGCTGGAGCTCTGCGCGGATCTCGACGAGTTGCGCGACCAGGTGCACATCACCCTGGTGCACGAAATCGCCCATTTCTACGGCATCGACGACGACAGGCTGCACGAACTCGGCTGGGGATGACGAACCACCATTAGCCTTGCGTCATGAGTAGTTTCCGGCCTGTCCGACTGATCAGTGCCACGGTCGGCGCCCTCGTCATCCTGTCCGTCGGCGTCTACGGCCCGGCCACCCTGCTGGGGCCGTTGCCCGAAGCAACCGCCACCCTGGTCACACCGCCCGCCGGCGAGGCCGTTCCGTTCCCACCGGTGCTGCCCGCCACCGGCGGCAGCGCCGTGATCGGTCTGGCCACGGTCGCCGCCGATCCGGCCGCTCCGGAGACGACGACACCGGATGCCGCCGCCCTCGCCACCACTCTGCCCCTGGCGGTGGCCGGCTCTGCCGAACCGCTGCCGATGGCCGCCGCGACGAAGATCGTGACCGCCCTGGTCGTGCTCGATGCGAAGCCGCTGGCCCTCGGCGAAACGGGGCCTCAGGTTCCGATCACGGCCGCCGACTACCAGGACTACCTCGACTACTACAGCACCGACAACCGCACCGTCATCGTCTTCCCCGGCGAACTGTGGACCGAGACCGAGCTGCTCCAGGCGATGATCCTCGGCTCCAGCAACAACCACGCCGACACGCTCGCCCGCTGGGCCTTCGGATCCCTCGACGCCTACACCGCCGCGGCCAACGCCTGGCTCGCCGAGCAGGGACTTGCCGGCACGCACGTCGCCGATGCCACCGGCCTCAGCGACGACAGCGTGGGAACGGCCTCCGACCTCGCCCGGCTGGCCGGCCTGGCCGCCGCCGACCCGGTGATCGGCGCCATCCTCTCCCAGCCGGCCTCCGCCCTGGTGGGCCAGCGCGGCGTGGACAACACCACGGCGTTCCTGCCCGAGGCGGGCGTCACCGGCATCACCCGCAGCTACACGGAGGGCGCCGGCGTCTGCTTCCTCTTCACCGCCCAGGTGCAGGGCCCGGACTCCGTGTACACCTTCGCCGGCGCCCTGATCGGCGAACCCGACTACGACACCCTCGCCATCGACGTCACCGCCCTGATGGAGAGCGCCCGGGCCGGGGTGCGCGAGCTGCCCACCCTCGCCCAGGGCGACGCGTACGTGGAGTTCAGCACTCCGTGGGGCGCCGAGGCATCCGGAACCGTGCGCACGGCCACGACCACGTATGGCTGGCAGGCGCAGGCGCCGGGCGACGCCGAGGTGACCGTGGACCCGCTGTCGACCGGACGCGCGGGCAAGACCGTCGGCCGGGTCACGGTGGACGCCGGGGGCGCCCCGGTGACGTCGACGTTGGTCCTCGACCGCACGATCAGCCCGCCGGGCCTCGGCTGGCGGCTGCTGAACCCCGTACCGATGATCTCGGCGCTGATCGCCGCGAACCGCTAGCCGCGACCAGCCGCCGGCGGCTACCGGCGTGCTGCTGGCGGCTACCGGCGACTACCGGCGACTACTGAGCCTCGCCGGTCGGCAGGTACGGGTCGCTCTCGCCGGCGTCGAAGCGGTAGCGCACGTGCAGGCGGCCCTGCACATCGCGCGTGTCCACCTCGTCGTACCAGAACAGCGTTTCGACACCTTCGACGGCGGCCATCATGCTGACGCGGGGTTCGTGTTTGCCGTGTATCAGCACCCGGGCGTCGACCTGCCCCGCGAGGGGGCCGTCGACGAATTCCGCGGTGTAAAGGACGCTTTCTGTGCTTTTATCAGCCATGACTTCAACTTAGCCCCGCAATCGGGCTTCCGGCAGACGCGCCGGGCCCGATTCCGGGGGGCGTGTCGGGGCGACGGATGCCCGGGGTCCCGGCCAGCCGGATCGTCGCCTGCCGCTCGGGCTGCTCCCGATCCCGATATGCGTCCCAGTCCGCTTCCCACTGGTCCCAGTGCGAACGGAACGTTTCGCCGTCCCGGTCGAGCGCCCGCTGCTTGCGGACGACGTCATCGGCGGCCAGCCAGACCCTGATGTCGCTGAGCGGTGCGTGGGCGGCCGCGAGGGTGCCGCAGCCCTCCACGATCAGCGGGCGTGCCGGGTCGACGAGGTGCCATTCCGCCGGCTCGCCCCGATCCCAGTCGTAGCGTTGCCAGGTGCCGGGTCGGCCGAGTTTCCTCGGGATGAGCACCCCTCCCGTCAGGTGGGCGATGGCGGCGTCCAGCCCCTGCCAGCCGGGGTAGATGTCGTCCAGGCGCACCAGGGTGGGGCGCACGGGTCTCGGCCAGGCGGCGACCAGCGCGTCGGCGAGGGTGCTCTTGCCGGCCCCGCTCGGCCCGTCGATCAGAACGACGGGGGCCGCCCCGGCGCGGGCGAGGTCACGGAGCACGGGGGCCAGCAGCATCCGCCGGTCATCGACCGGATCGGAGGACCGGGCCGGATCAGGTGAGCACAAAGTTCCAGCTTCCGGTCGCCACGGAGACACCCACCGAGAGCAGGGCCACGGCCAGACCGAGGCCGACCAGGGCGAACTCGCGCCCCCGGAAGGTGGAGGGACGGGCCCAGGTACGCCGTACCGGGGCGCCGAACCCGCGGGCCTCCATCGCGGTCGCGAGCTTGCTGCCGCGACGGATCGACAGCACGAGCAGGGCGAAGGCCTGGCTGAGCAGCCGGCGCAGGGCGCCGCGGTCCGCGATGCCGCGGGCTCGCCGGGCCAGTTCGAGGGCACGCCAGTCCTCGAGGAACAGGCCGACCAGGCGCAGCCCGGCCAGGCCGCCCAACACGAAGCGGGCCGGCAACCTCACGACCTGGGCGAGGCCGTCGGCGAGGTCGGTGGGGTCGACGGTCACGAAGAGCACCACCGATGGCAGCCCGATGGCGAGGATGCGCAGGGTCGTGGCGATGGCCAGCTCGAGCGATCCCTCGGTCACGTTCACCAGCCCGAAGGACCAGTAGACCTGCCCGGCCGCCTGTCCGTACAGCAGGGTGGTGAGTCCGGCGGTGGGCGCGGCGATCCAGACCGGCAGGGTGCGCAGGGCGAAGGTTTTCAGGGACAGCCCAGCCCAGCAGAAGAGCACGAACTCACAGGCGAGGGCGACGGAGGCGGAGACCCAGTCGATGGTCAGGATGAGCACGCCCGCCAGCAGCAGCGTGGCGGCCAGCTTCGCGACCGGGTTGATCCGGAAGATGGCCTGGGGGCCCCGGGCCGGCGTCAGCACGCTCACCGTGACACCGCCGCCCGTGACGTGACGCCGGGGCCGGCCTGCCCGGTCAGGTGGTATTCGCGATCGCCGAGGGCGGCCACAAAGTCGGTGTCGTGCGAGACGGCGACCACCGCGGTGCCCTCCCGCAGGAGTTCGTCGAGCAGGGCCACGATTTCCCGCCAGGTGCGCAGGTCCTGGCCGAAGGTGGGCTCGTCGAGCACGAGCAGCCGTGGCCGGGTCGCCAGTACGGTGCCCACCGACAACCGGCGCTTCTCGCCGCCGGAGAGGGTGAACGGGTTCGCCTCGGCCAGATGGTCCAGGCGGAGGCGCTGCAGCACCTGGTCGACCCGGGCGGTGATCGCGGGCCCCGGTTGGTTGAGGGCCCGCGGCCCGACGGCGAGTTCGGCCCGCACGGTGGCGGCCACGAACTGGTGTTCCGGGTCCTGGAACACGGTGCCGATGCGGGTGAGCAGCTGGCGGGACTTCCAACGGATCGGTTCCGCGTCGGCCCCGTCGGCAAGCTCCGGGCCCGCGAGAACCGCGCCTCCGGCCGGTTTCAGCAGGCCGGCGAGAGTGAGCGCCAGGGTCGATTTGCCGGCCCCGTTCGGCCCGGTGAGGGCCAGGGCGGTGCCGGCGTGCACCGTCAGGTCGATATCCCTGGCCACGAAATCGGTGCGTGTGCGCGCGATCGCAAGGCCGGGCGTGCGGAGCAGGGGTTCCGAGCCGGGCACCGACGTCGACAGGGACGCCGGGCGGGTCTCACGGCGGGGCACGGTCAGCCCGCTGCCCCGCCCGGGCACCCAGACGCCGGCGGCCGCGAGCCGGTCCCCCTGGAGCGACAGCACGTCGTCGGGGTGGCCGTCGGCGAGCACTCCCCCGGCTGCGTCGAGCACGATCACCCGGTTCACGAGGCTCTGCCAGATCGCCACGCGGTGTTCGATCACGATGAACGTCGCCTCGGAGTGCTCGAGCACGCGGGCGACGGAATCGCGCACGTCCAGCACCCCCGCCGGGTCGAGGTTCGCCGTGGGTTCGTCGAGCAGGAGGAGCCCCGGCCGCATCGCCAACACCCCGGCAAGGGCCAGGCGCTGCTTCTGCCCGCCCGACAGCGCCGACGTCGGATGACTGAGCGGCAGGTCCAGGCCGACCATGTCCAGGGCGTCGTGCACCCGGCGCCAGATCTCCTCACGCGGCACCCCGAGATTCTCGCAGCCGAAGGCGACGTCGTCGCCCACCCGCGCCAGGATCACCTGGGAGTCCGGGTCCTGCAGCAGCAGCCCGGCCTGGCCGCGCGCAGCGGTCGGTTCGGCGCCGTTCACGAGCAGCTGACCGCGCTGCTCACCCTCCTCGTCGCCGCCGAGAACTCCGGCGAGGGCGTGCAGCAGGGTGGACTTGCCGGCCCCGGAGGCGCCGAGCAGCAGCACGCGCTCGCCCGGCTCGATTCGCAGGTCGAGACCGTCGACGGCCCAGCCCCGCCGCCCGGCATGCCGCCAGCCCCAGCCACGGGCGACGACGGACGCGCCCGAGACGGATGCCGCTGCTGCCGGTGTCATCGCCCGTCCCTAAACCCGGGCGCGGTTCGATCGCCCCGCGGCGAAGCGAGACAGCGCACCGGTGCGGGCGAGACCGCGCATGGCCAACCAGGACAGCAGCCCGGCCACCAGAACGCCGGAGACGATCGAGGAGGCGGTGTAGATGGCGATGAACGGAGCGGCCGACCCGGGGTACCAGAGCACCAGGTCATTGACCGCGAGGGCCAGGCCGGCTCCCGCGCCGGCGAGCAGGGCCACGACGACGCGGTAGTTGGCGTAGAAGAACAGCGCGAAGACCAGCTCGGCGCCGAGACCCTGCACCAGGCCGGACACCAGGATGGTGGCTCCCCAGGCGGTGCCGCCCACCAGGGTCGACACGACCGCCGCGAGCAGCTCGGTGTAGAGGGCCGCACCGGGTTTGCGGATGATGAGGCCGCCGAGCACGCCGGCGAACAGCCATCCGCCGCCCAGCAGGGCCTGCAGGCCCGGCAGCAGCGGAGTGAGCAGGCCGCTGAGCGGGTTGTAGGCCTGGTTCCAGACGACGAAGATGAGTCCGCTGGCCACGCCGATGACGCTGGCGATGACGATATCGACGACCCGCCAGCGGAAATTCCGCGGCTTTCGGTTCGTGGCGGAGGTGAGAAGAGTGGTTGTTGCGTGCACTGGTCGTGCCCTTTCCGTAGCTGGTTCCAGGGCACGGGAACGAGAAAAGCTGCCTCCCTGCGCTGGCATGATCCAGATCAGGTTCGACGGTCGAAGCTTCAGAAGCTTCCTCTCAGCCCGGTTGACCGGACTCCCGTGTTCGGACTCAGTATAGTCCGCGGCCTAGACTCGCGGGATGGAGTCCACGTCTCGCCGCCGCATCGCCGACGGGATCGAATGATGTTCACCGTTCCCCTGATCCTCGCCGCGCTGCTGCTCCTGCTGCTGCGTCACTTCGTTCTGCGGCGGCGACGGATGCGACGTGGACTGCCCGTGCGCGGCCCTTGGCACATCCCCCAGGGCTGGCGCGACCTTCCGGGGCGGTGGTGGCGCGGACGGCGCTGACGGCGCTGAGCCCCCGAACGCGGTACGCTGGAAGTGGTGAGTCGGGAAGTCTGGTCGACAGTATTGTTCGTGCGCCACAAAACCCCGATTGCCTGAGGCTCGTCTATGACGAAACCATCACCCCTGCCTGCCACCCCGAAACTGAATGTCTTCAACCGGAGCAGCTACCCCGAGTACCTGCACGTCTCGACGATCCTGCGCAAGGAGACCGTGGGTGGTGCGCTCCTGCTGGTGGCGACGGTGCTGGCGCTGATCCTGGCCAACACTGGGGCGTCCGATTTCTACTATTCCGTGCGGAACTTCCAGATCGGCTACGAGCCGTGGCACCTCAACCTGAGCCTCGGCGCGTGGGCCGCTGACGGGCTCCTGGCGATCTTCTTCTTCATCGCCGGACTCGAGCTCAAACGCGAGTTCGTCGCCGGTGACCTGCGCACGTTCAGCCGTGCGGTCGTCCCGGTTGCCGCGGCCATCGGCGGCGTCATTGTTCCGGCCTTGATCTTCACCGCGATCGCGTTCAGCTCGGGGCCGGAGATGCTGCGCGGCTGGGCCATCCCCACCGCCACCGACATCGCCTTCGCCGTGGCCGTGCTCGCCGTGATCGGCTCCAAACTGCCCAGCGCACTGCGCATCTTCCTGCTGACCCTGGCCGTGGTCGACGACCTGCTCGCCATCGCCATCATCGCTTTCTTCTACTCCGGAGACCTCCAGCCTGTCCTGCTGCTGCTCGCCATCGTGCCGTTGGGGCTCTTCGCCTTTCTGGCGCATAAGTACTCCTACCTGTTCGGCACCACCAAGTGGGCCGCGGGCGCCGTTCTGCTGCCGCTCGGCCTGGTCACCTGGGCACTCGTGCACGGCTCCGGCATCCACGCCACCGTCGCCGGAGTGCTGCTCGGCTTCGCTGTGCCCGTGCTGCGCAGCCGCCGAGGCGGCGGACCCGACGCCGGCCCGGGCCTCGCCCAGAACCTGGAGCACCGCATCCGCCCGCTGTCGGCCGGCTTCGCCGTGCCGGTGTTCGCGTTCTTCTCCGCCGGCGTCACGCTCGGCGGCGTGGAGGGTCTGACCACGGCCCTCACCGACCCGGTCGCGATCGGAATCGTCGTCGCCCTGGTGGTCGGCAAGCCGGTCGGCATCATGCTGGCCACCTGGCTGGTCACCAAGACCACCCGGGGCGCCCTCGACCCGGATCTCGCCTGGGTGGACGTGCTCGGTGTGGCCATGCTCGCCGGTGTCGGCTTCACGGTGTCGCTGCTGATCAGCGAACTGGCCTTCGGACAGGGCAGCCCGCACGACGATCACGCCAAGGTGGCCATCCTGACCGGTTCGCTGCTGGCCGCGCTGCTGGCGAGCGTCGTGCTGCGCAGCCGCAACCGGCACTACGGCCGCATCGCCGAGAAGGAGGCGCTCGACGCCGACAACGACGGCATCCCCGATGTATTCCAGGCCGACCCTGCACGAAGCGAACGGCCCTGCGGGCACTGACCGCCCCGGAGCGCAGCCAGCCGCCCAGCCGACGTGGCCGGGCGGCTGGGCTACTGGACGGCTGGTGGTCTTCGCGACTAGCGCTTGAGGGCGCGGATGATGCGGGAGATGGCCTTGCCGGCCACCCACAGGAACGGGATGCCGACCGAGAGCAACGAGATGACGTTGGGCTCGAAGCGCACCGTCGTTCCCGACTTGACGTAGGCGCCGATCGGCAGGGATGCCCCGCCGCCTCCGCCGCCGGACCCGGTGCCGGTGGCGGCGGAATCGCCCTCACCGCCGCCGAAACCGTAGTAGACGAGAGCAACGGGAATCAGGGTGACGCCGTCGACCTGGACCGGATCACCGTAGGCCGACCTGACGCCGGCGGTACGAGAGATTTCTGCGAGCTTCTCTGGAAGGCTAGTCATGGTTTCAGGCTACCCCCTGTCTGGTTCGCGATCGCCGAACGGAAGTCGCCCGGGGCGTGGTTGCTCGGGAGTCGCCGTTCGGGGTGTGTCCGGGTCCAGCAGTGAGGCAGGCCGCAGCGTGCCGCGGCCGAACCGTGCGGTCACCGAATCGACGGCCCGTTCGGCGTCGCGCCAGTCGTCGTCGGGGTCCCAGAGGCCCGCGCCGCTGCCGTCTCCGTCGCTGAGCTGCTCGACACGCACGCCGATCAGGCGCACCCGGATGCCGGACGCCGCCAGCACCTCGAAGCTGGCGGCCACCTCCTCATAGATCCGGCGGCCGACACTGGTCGGTTCCGACAGGGTGCGCGAGCGGGTGACGGTGCTGAAGTCGGTGTAGCGCAGCTTGAGCACCACGCAGCGGCCGACGAGGCCGGCGCGCCGCAGCCGGGCAGCCACCGCGTCGGATTGCCGCAGCAGTTCACTGCGCAGCCGGGCGACATCCGTCACGTCGTATTCGAAGGTGACCTCGTGGCCGACGCTCTTCTCCTCGTGTTCCACGGTGACCACCCGCGGGTCCCTCCCCCAGGCCAGCTCGTGCAGTTTGCGGCCGGAAGCATCCCCCACGCACTTCTGCAGCACGGCGAGCGGGGTGCGGGCGAGGTCGCCGATCTGACGCAGGCCCTGCCCGAGCAGCGCCTGCTCGGTCGTGGCGCCGACTCCCCACAGGGCCCCGACGGGCAACGGATGCAGGAACGCGAGGGTGTCGTCGGCGGGGATCACGAGCAGGCCGTCGGGTTTGGCCCGGCCCGACGCCATTTTGGCGACGAACTTCGTACTCGCCGCGCCGACCGAGCAGGTGAGCCCGGTCTCGGCCGCGACCCGCGCCCGGATTTTCGCGCCGATCTCGGCCGGCGACCCGTGCAGGCGGCGTGCCCCCGCCACATCCAGGAACGCCTCGTCGATGCCGAGTTGCTCGACCAGCGGCGTGAACTCCTCGAAAATCCGCATCACCCGGTCGGAATACTCCTTGTACCGGCCCATGTGCGGCTCGAGCACCACCGCCGCCGGGCAGCGCCGCAGGGCGAGCGCCATGGGCATGGCCGAATTGACGCCGTAGCGCCGGGCCACATAGTTCGCCGCCGTGACCACCGAGCGCCCTGACCGGTGCCCCACGATCACCGGGCGGTGCACCAGCTCGGGGTGATCGAGCAGTTCGACCGACGCGAAGAAGGCGTCCAGGTCGATGTGGAGCAGAGTCGCGGTGCTGTCGTCGACGGCGTCGGTCGAAACCGTGCGATCGCTGCCATCCTGCCTGCTCATACGTCCTGCCTGCTCATGTGTCCTGCCTGCTCGTGGTCCTTCAACTCCTGGAGAGACCCTAACCCGGACCGGCGACAGGCCGCGCCGATTCCGCGACAGGAGAATGCGCCCGGTGCCGGGAAGGAATGCACGGTGACGGAATGCACAGTGACGGATGCCGGTTGTAGCGTTGCAGGGGCACCCGCTCCACCGTTCCAGTGTTTCATCGTTCCACCGAAGGAGTCCCATGACGCATGACTGGCTTGCGCTGCAGAAACGGGCCGCGGAAGAGTTCGGCAGCCGCGTCGACCTGATCACCGACTGGGCTGCCACCACACCGGACACGGAGTGGAACGTGACCGACCTGGTGCGCCACGTGGTGCTGGAACAGCAGTGGATCCCGCCACTGCTCAACGGCCTCTCGGTGCTCGACGCCCGACGCTCGCTCGCCCCGCTGGGCCCGGACCTGGCGAAGGAATGGGCCACCCACTCGGCGCTGGCGTCCGCTGCCTGGGCGGCAACCTCGGCCGACGCGCCGGTGACCCTGTCGTATGACACGGTGACGGCATCCGACTATCTGCGCGAGCAGGTCTCCGACGTCACGGTCCACTCCTGGGACCTGGCCCGGGCGACGGCTGCCGACGAGTCCCTTGATCCGGCCCTGATCGAGGCGGTCTGGACGGTGTTCGAGGCCCAGCGGGACACCCTCGAGGCCAGCGGCCTCTTCGCCTCCCCCGTTCCGGCCGACGAGAACGCGCCGTTGCAGACCCGGCTGCTCGCCCTCACCGGCCGGGACCCGAGCCCGCTGTAGCCCGCGGGCTGCGCTGACCGGAATGGGGCCTTACCGGCTCACCTTCTCCGCTCCGGCGATGCGCTGGGCGATGTAGATCGGAACGATCGACACCAGCACCAGCACCACGGCGATGACGTTGACGATCGGCGCCTGGCTCGGACGGAACAGGTTGTCCAGGATCCAGATCGGCAGCGTCTTGACGCCGGCCCCCGCGGTGAAGGTCGTCACGATGATCTCGTCGAAGCTGAGGGCGAAGGCGAGCAGACCGCCCGCGAGCAGCGCCGAGCGCAACTGCGGGAAGGTGACCAGCCGGAACGTGGTCCAGAGCCCCGCGCCGAGGTCGGCCGACGCCTCCTCGTAGCTGGTTCCGAGGCGCCGCAGCCGGGCGATCACGTTGTTGAACACGGTGACGATACAGAACGTGGCGTGGGCGACGATCACGGTCGCGATCGACAGCTGCACCCCGAGAATGGTGCGGAAGGCGTTGTTCAGGGCGATACCGGTGATGATGCCGGGCAGGGCGATCGGCAGGATCACCAGCAGACTCACCGCCTCGCGGCCGAAGAAGGCGAACCGCTGCAGCGCCAGGGAGATCAGGGTGCCGAGCACGAGCGAGACCAGGGTGGCGATGAGGGCGATCTGCACGCTCGTGAGCACCGCCTCGAGGGCCCCCTCGCTCTGGAAGGCCCGGCCCCACCATTCGAGGGTGAGTCCCGGCGGCGGCCAGACGAGGCTGGTGCTCGTGCTGAACGAGTTCACCAGCACGACCATCAGCGGCAGGTAGATCACGAGCAGGATGACGCCGGTGACGGCGCCCAGGATGCCTCGCGCGAGCCTCGACAGACGCATAATGCCCCCTTACAGGTTTTCCAGGGCGCCGGTGCGGCGCACCACGGCCAGGTAGCCGAAGATGATGACGATCGGAATCAGGGCGATCGCCGCGGCGAGCGGCAGGTTGTTGGCCGCGCCGACGTTCGTATAGACGAGGTTGCCGAGCATCTGGTTCGCCCCGCCCACGATATTGACGGTGATGTAGTCGCCAAGCGACAGGGAGAAGCTGAAGATGGACCCGGCGATGATGGCCGGCCAGATCATCGGCAGCACGACCAGGCGCAGGGTGGCCCACGTCTTGCCGCCCAGGTCCCCGGACGCCTCGAGCAACGAGTCCGGAACCCGTTCCAGGCCGGCGTAGACGGGCAGGATCACGTAGGGCAGCCAGAGATAGGCCAGCGTGATGACGGTCGCCGGCAGGCCGTAGCCGGGGGTCTCTCCGCCGAACGGGGCCACCAGCCACTCGAAGATGCCGTTCTGGGAGAGCACCGACCGCCACGCATAGGCCTTGACCAGGTAGCTGGCCCACAGCGGCATCAGCACCGCGATCACCAGGATGCGCTGCCACCGTGGACTGGCCACCTTCGCCATGAAGAACGCGATCGGCAGGGCCACCAGAATGTCGATCAGCGTCACCAGCAATGCCACCCCCACCGTGCGCACCGTCACCGTCTGGTAGAGCGAGCCGGTGACCACGGTGATGATGTTGTCGAGCGTCCACGACCGTGTGATGGTGCCCGTGAAGCTGTCCACCGTCCACAGGGCGGTGATCAGCAGAGCGGCGAGGGCGACGATGTAGATCAGGCCGAGCCAGAGCAGAGGGGCGGACAGCATCAGCGTCAGTCGCAACCGCGGATGCCGGCTCAACGAGATGGAACCGCGTCGGGCGAGCGTGTCGCGATGCGGGGGCACCGGTATCCGTTGCCCCGGTGACGCCGTGTCAACCGTCATGATTCCTCTTTTCCGGCTCGGCCTGAGGGGATGCCGCTAGCCCTTGATCTCCTGCCAGGCGGTCGTCCAGTCGGAGTAGTCGGTGCACTTCACGTCGGTGCGGCCGTCGAGGCAGTCCTCGATCGGAGTCGACCAGTACCAGATCTGCGACGCGTACTCCTCGTCGCCGGCGTGGAAGATCTCGCACTGGTCGGGGTTCACCGTGAAGTCGCAGGCGCCCTGGTTGGATGGGGCCTCACCGAAGTACTCGGTGGCCTGGGCGTTCGCTTCCGGGCTGGCGATGTAGTTCAGCCAGGCGTAGGCGCAGTTCGGGCTTTGCGCCTCGGATGCGACCATCCAGGTGTCGGACCATCCGGTGACGCCCTCCTCGGGCAGCACGACCTCGGCCGGGGTTCCTTCGGCCAGGGAATTGCGGATGACCTGCCAGGTGGTGCCGACGACGGTGTCACCGGTCTCGAAGGCCTGGATCGACTTGAGGTAGTCCGACCAGTATTCGCCGATGTTCTCCCGCTGCGCCTTGAGCAGGTCGACGGCCGCGGCAAGCTGCGTCTCGTCCAGCGAGTACGGGTTCTCGATGCCGAGGTCGGGCTGGTGGGTCATCAGGTACATGGCGGCATCCGCGATATAGATCGGGGAGTCGTAGGCCGTCACCTTGCCCGTGTACTGGGCGGACTCGTCGAAGACGACGTCCCAGGAGGTGGGCGCCGGCGTCACGGCGTCGGTGTTGTACATCAGCAGGTTCGCGCCGTAGCCGTGCGGAATCCCGTAGGCGACGCCGTCGACGCTGTTCCAGTCCTGCATCTTCAGGAAGTCGTAGATGCCCTCGTAGTTGGGGATGAGGTCGGTGTTGACCGGGGCCACGTCTCCGGCCGCGACCAGGCGCAGGGAGGCGTCACCGGAGGCCGCGACCACGTCGTACTCGCCGGTCTTCATCAGGTTGAAGGCCTCGTCGGAGGTGCCGTACGTCTTGCTGGTGACCATGCACCCGGTCTCCTCCTCGAAGGCGCTCACCCAGTCGACGGAGGGGTCGTTGCTGCCGTCTTCGACGTAGCCCGGCCAGGCCAGGATCGAGACCGTGCTCTCGTTCTCGCCGAGTTCCGTGGGCGCTTCGCTGCTGTCCGCGCCCCCGGTTCCCCCGTCGCCCCCGGTGCCGCAAGCGGTCAACAACGCCACGGAGGCGATCGCCAATCCCGTCAGGATTGACGAACGAATACGGGCGCGTCGTGCTGAAAGATGTGTCATTGCATTCTCCATTCCGGTTATCGTGCTGTGTCGGTGGTGAGTTTCGGGGCTGAATCGGTGGCGGTATCGGTCGCTGGGTCGGTGGCTGGGTCGGTGGTGTCGGCGGTCGCCTTCTCGAGCGCGACGATGTCGCTGTCCTGCCAGCCGACGCTCACCCGGGATCCGCGCTCGTCCTCCGTCACCCGGTGCGCGTCGTTCTGCTCGAGCGCGATGATGCGCATGCCCGCGTCGAGGTCGACGATCAGCCGGGAGGTGCTGCCGACGTAGATCACCTCGGCGAGTGTGCCGGGTGCCGTGCGCTGGGTGGACGGCACGGCATCCGCCCGGCCGACCGTGACCTTCTCGGGGCGCAGGGCGTGCATGCCCCCGCGACCGAGCACGGCTCGGGAGAGGGCGTCGGGAAAGATGTTGGAGGTTCCGACGAAGGCGGCCACGAACGGCGACAGAGGTCGGTCGTAGATCTCCGCCGGTGTGCCGAGCTGTTCGATGCGCCCCTCGTTGAAGACCGCGATGCGGTCGCTCAGGGTGAGCGCCTCCTCCTGGTCGTGCGTGACGAAGATGAAGGTGATGCCCAGTTCGCGTTGCAACTCCTTGAGTTCGACCTGCATCTGCTCCCGGAGCTTGAGGTCGAGGGCGCCGAGCGGTTCGTCGAGGAGCAGCACCTTGGGCCGCACGACGGTGGCGCGGGCCAGGGCCACCCGCTGGCGCTGGCCGCCGGAGAGCTGGCCGGGTTTGCGGTCTCCGAAGCCGCCGAGGCGCACGGTCTCGAGGGCCTGCCGGGCCTGTGCATGCCGTTCGCGCCTGGAGACTCCCCGCACGCGCAGCCCGTAGGCCACATTGTCGAGCACGCTCATATGGGGGAAGAGGGCGTAGTCCTGGAACACCGTGTTGACGTCACGGTCGAAGGGGGCGCGGTCGGTGACGTCCTCCCCGAGCAGCGACACCGTGCCGGCCGTGGGCTGCTCGAATCCGGCGATGAGGCGCAGCACGGTGGTCTTGCCGGAACCGGATGGTCCCAGCATCGAGAAGAACTCCCCCTCGGCGATGTCGAGGTCGATGCCGTCGACGGCATTCGCGGCGCCGCCGAAACTCTTCGTCAATCCGGTCAACCGGATCGCGGGGCGGTCAGCACTCACGACGACTCCTTGCTCGGGCAATCCTGGCGGGGCTTGCGGGGCTCCGGGGCTCCGGGGCTCCGCCGAGACATTATGGACCCGTCGGGCGTTTCTCTCGGTTTCGGTCTGGTCTCGGTGGTCGAGCCTGTTGTCGGTGGTCATGCCGCCTTGGCGGTCGAGCCTGTCGAGACCCGGTAGTAACGGATGCCCGTGGGCGGCCCCGGGACAGCTGCGTCTGATCCGCCACAATGCGGGTGTGATCAAGTTATCCACAGGGCGCTGGCAGGTGCCGATCTGGGGCCTCGACTGTCAATGGTCACCCGAAACGTGTGTCTCATGAAGCCCTCCTACAGTGAGCAGCTAGAGAGCCTGGGTCGTCACTTCGATGCGAGCCGGGAGACGCAGGCCGAGTCCCCCCGGGTCGACGCCCGCCTGGCCGAACAGGTCGATCAGGCCCGCCGGTTCGCCGAAACCCTGGCCCGGAATGCGGCCCAGGCAGCCGAAGACAAGGCTCGGGAAGGTCCCCCGGCCTTGTCCGGGATCACGGCCGGGGTGCCTCGTGCCCGGTGGGATGCCGCGACGGTCGCCGAACGGGAGTTCGTCACCGAACTCGCGTGCACCCTGCGGCTGCCCGTGCGCTCGACCGAGACCCTGATCGCCGAAAGCCAGACCCTGATGAACGAGCTGCCCGCCACCCGGGCCGCACTGCAGGACGGGTCGATCACCTACCGGCACGCGCAGGTGATCATGAACCGGGCCTGGTCCCTCCCCGCCAAGGCACTGGCCGGTTTCGAAGAGGCCCTGCTGAAATCCGCCCCGCACCTGACCGTGGCCAACCTCAAGGACAAGGCCCGGATCATGCGGGAACGGCAGCACCCGGAGTCGATCACAGCCCGGCACCAAAAATCGGTGGCCGACCGCAAGGTGATCTTCGAGCCCGAGGCCGACGGGATGGCCTCGCTGCACTGGTTCGACTCGGCGGAGAAGGTGAAGGCCGGGTACGACCGCCTCACCGTGATGGGGATGAGCCTGCAGGGCCCGAACGAGACCCGCACACTCACCCAGCTGCGGGCAGACGTCTTCGAAGACCTCATCCTCGACGGGGTCACCGCCTCCGGAGTGGGCAAGGGAATCCGGGGCTCGGTGCACGTGACCGTTCCGGTGATGACGCTCCTCGGCCACTCCGAGGCACCCGGGCACCTCGAGGGATACGGACCGATCGACCCCGACACCGCACGCGAGATCGCGGCTCGGGCACCCGGCTTCATCCGGATCCTGACCCACCCGGAGACGGGAGCGGTGCTCTCGGTCGGGCGCACCCGCTACAAGGTGCCGAAAGAACTGCGACGGTACCTCCGGGTGCGAGACGAAACCTGCCGGTGGCCGGGCTGCCGCCGTGCGGCGACACAGTGCGACATCGACCACACCCTCGACTGGCAGTTCGACGGGCTGACGGAGCACGACAACCTCGCGCATCTGTGTCCGGCCGACCCCGCACTCAAGTCAGAGACCCGGTGCACCTACGCGCACAACCCGGACGGAACCCTGAAGTGGACATCGCCGACCGGGCGCACGTCCCTCAGTGAGCCGGCCACGATCATCCGCCCGCCGGGGAAGCGGCCGGGATCGAAGCCGACCGTTCGACCGCTGGCCTCGGGCGATCCGGCCCCGTTCTGAGCGGGGTTTCGACAGGCTCAACCACCGGGGCAGCTCAATTACCGGCCGGCTCGGGAGCCGCGTTAGGCGATCGAGGTTCCGAAGAGAAGACCCAGCAGATAGGTGACGCCGGCGGCGCCGAAACCGATGATGAGCTGACGGATGGCGCGGCGCCAGGGCGGCCCGCCCGACAGCAGACCGACGATGGCACCGGTGGCCAGCAGGGCGAGCCCCACGAGCACGGCGGCGATGATCACCGCGGTGATCCCCTCGAAGCCGAACAGATAGGGCAGCACCGGCAGGATCGCCCCGGAAGCGAAGAAACAGAAACTCGACGTGGCCGCGCCGATGCCCGTGCCGATCGCTTCGTGCTCGTCCACCGCCGGAGCCAGGCCGCCGGTCTTCTTGACGCCGACCGGTCCGGTAGCGATGGCCACCGTGCGCAGAATTTCGCGCGCGTGGGTCTCGGCCTTCTCCGGGGACATCCCCTGCGCGCGATAGACCAGGGTCAGTTCGTTCGCGGCCAGATCGAGGTGGGACAGCACGCTCCGGGACGCCGGATTCGGCGTCGACGCCTCGAGCAGCTCACGCTGAGACCGCACCGAGACATATTCACCGGCACCCATCGAGAGCGCTCCGGCAAGGAGCCCGGCGATACCGGTGAACAGGATCGTGGCGGCGGGTACTCCGGTGGCGCCGATGCCCAGCACCAGGGCCAGGTTGCTGACCAGGCCGTCGTTGATCCCGAAGACCGCGGCCCGGAACGTGCCGGCCAACCGGTGCCGGCCGCGAGCGGCAAGCCCGCGCACGACCTCCTCGTGGATGCGCTCATCGGCGGCCATGGTCTCGGTGGCGTCGGCGTCGGCGTCGTACGGTGATCGTGCTTCGGCGCGTTGGGCGAGGGCCAGCACGAACACCGATCCGAACCGGCGGGCCAGGAACCCCAGAAAGCGGGTGCGGACGGCGCCCCGGCGCGGCACTCCGACCTGGTCCCCGAGAAGGTGCCGCCAGTGCGCCTCGTGGCGCCCTTCGGCTTCGGCCAGTGCCAGCAGGATCTCGCGTTCCTCGCCGGAGCGGCGCCGGGCCAGGTCGCGGTACACATTCGCTTCGGCCCGTTCATCGGCGAGGTACCGGCGCCAGCGACGGATCTCCGCCGCTGTCGCCGGGCGGTCCTGCCCCTGTTCCACGAGGTTCACGCCTCCGGGGCAGCTTCGAGTGAGCTCTGCGCCACCCGAGCCGACGCGTGCGGGCCGGAACCGTCGAGACCGTAGAAGGGTTCGTCGAATTCCACGACCCACACGGTTTCCCGTCCGGACACGGGGGCGTACAGGGCCGCGCCCTGGAGTTCACCGGCCGCCACGATCACGCCGCTCGGGTCGTCGGCCATGG
Organism: Cryobacterium cheniae; assembly: GCF_004403395.1. GTDB lineage: Bacteria > Actinomycetota > Actinomycetes > Actinomycetales > Microbacteriaceae > Cryobacterium > Cryobacterium cheniae. The sequence goes on along the minus strand of NZ_SOGN01000008.1, from coordinate 69,102 downwards.
CGTCCGGATACCGATCGCGGTCCAAACGCACCACCACCTGCGCCCCCACACCGAGGGCACCCGGCTGCGCGGCCGGGTGCCCGTCGGCGGCGGGCCGGCGCTTGTTCCTCAGGCCCACTACTCGGCCGCTCCGGCACGCTCGAGCACGAGCTCGCGCACGCGGGCCGCATCCGCTTGCCCGCGCATGGCCTTCATGACGGCACCGATCACGGCGCCTGCCGCCTGGACCTTGCCGTCGCGTATCTTCGCCAGAACGTCGGGCTGGGCGGCCAGTGCCTCGTCGATCGCGGCGATGAGGGCGCCGTCGTCGGAAACGACCGCGAGACCACGGGACTCGACAACCTCGAGCGGAGTGCCCTCGCCGGCGATGACGCCCTCGAGCACCTGACGGGCCAGGCGGTCGGTCAGGGTGCCGGCCACGACCAGTTCGATCAGTGCGGCGACCTGCGCCGGCTGCACGAGCGAGTCGGCGGAGACGCCGGAGACGTTCGCGAGGCGGGCGACCTCACCGGTCCACCATTTGCGGGCGGCCTGGGGCGCGGCGCCGGCCGCAATGGTGGCCTCGACGGCGTCGAGGAGGTCGGAGTTGACGACATCCTGGAATTCGAGGTTGGCGAAGCCCCAGTCGGCCTGGAGCCGCTTGCGGCGTGCGGCGGGAGGCTCGGGCAGAGTGGCGCGGAGTTCTTCCACCCATTCCCGCGACGGGGCCACGGGTACCAGGTCCGGCTCCGGGAAGTACCGGTAGTCGTCGGCGTCGGACTTGGGCCGACCGGCCGAGGTGATGCCGGTGTCCTCGTGCCAGTGCCGGGTCTCCTGGGTGATGGTTCCGCCGGCGTGCAGTAGCGCCGCCTGACGCTGGATCTCGTAGCGCACGGCCCGCTCGACCGAACGCAGCGAGTTCACATTCTTGGTCTCGGTTCGCGTTCCGAGCACATTCGAGCCGCGCGGGCGGAGCGACACGTTCGCGTCGCAGCGCACGTTCCCCTCTTCCATCCGGGCGTTGGAGACGCCGAGCGCCTTCACGATCTCGCGGATGGCGGCGACATAGGTGCGGCCGATCTCGGGCGAGTCCGCCTCGCCGCCCTCGATCATCTGGGTGACGATCTCGACCAGCGGCACGCCGCCGCGGTTGTAGTCGACCAGCGAGTAGTCGGCACCCTGGATGCGACCGGTCGCCCCACCAACGTGGGTGAGCTTGCCGGCGTCGTCCTCCATGTGGGCGCGCTCGATGTCGACCGTGACCAGACGTCCGCTTTCTAGTTCGATGGTGAGCTGACCGTCGAACGCGATCGGCTCGTCGTACTGCGAGGTCTGGAAGTTCTTCGCCGTGTCCGGGTAGAAGTAGTTCTTGCGCGCGAACCGCGAGTACTCCGCGATCTCACAGCCGAGGGCGAGCCCCAGACGGATGCTCGACTCAATGGCCTGCGCATTCACCTGCGGCAGCCCGCCGGGAAGACCCAGGCAGGTGGGGCAGGTGTTGGTGTTGGCACCCTGGCCGAATTCGTTCGCGCAGCCGCAGAACATCTTGGTCTTGGTGTTGAGCTCGACGTGCACCTCGAAGCCGAGCACCGGCTCGAACAGCTCCAGGGCCTTGTCGTAGTCCATCAGTTCGGCCTTCTTCATCAGACGGCTCCCTCTGTGATTTCTTTCGGCGCCAGTTCCGGCGCCTGGCTGAGAAGCGTGTGCCCCCAGGATGCTTCGAGCAGCGCCTCGACGGCGGCTCCGAAACTGTAGAGACGGGCATCCATTTTCGCTGGCGCCATGATCTGCAGGCCTACCGGCAGCCCGTCTTCGGGTGCCAGACCCATCGGCAGGCTCATGCCGGGGATGCCGGCCAGGTTGGCCGGGATCGTCGTGACGTCGTTCAGGTACATCGCCATCGGGTCGGCCATCTTCTCGCCGAACTTGAACGCGGTGGTCGGCGCACTCGGCGACACCAGCACGTCGACCTTCGCGAAGGCCGCGTCGAAGTCCCGCTGGATCAGCGTGCGCACCTTCTGCGCGCTGCCGTAGTAGGCGTCGTAGTAGCCGGCGCTGAGGGCGTAGGTGCCGAGGATGATGCGGCGCTTGACCTCGGGACCGAAGCCCGCGTCGCGCGTGGCCGCCATGACCCGTTCGCTGGTCAGCGGGCCGTCTTCCGGGTTGACCCGGATGCCGAAGCGCACCGAGTCGAACCGTGCCAGGTTGCTCGACGCCTCGGCCGGCAGAATCAGGTAGTAGGCCGCGATCGCATACTCGAAGTTGGGGGCGGAGACCTCGACGATCTCGGCGCCCGCGGCGGCGAGCAGCGCCAGGGTTTCGGTGAAGCGCTGTGCGACACCGGCCTGGAATCCGTCGCCACCGAGTTCCTTGACCACACCGACCCGCACTCCCTTGAGTGCTCCGTCCGCGAGACCGGCGCGCGCGGCGGCGGCCATCGACGGCCAGGTGTCCGTGAGCGACGTCGAGTCGAGCGGGTCGTGCCCGCCGATCACGTCGTGCAGCAGGGCGGCGTCGAGCACCGTACGGGTCACCGGACCGACCTGGTCCAGAGAGGATGCGAGAGCGATCGAACCGTAGCGGGACACGCCGCCGTAGGTGGGCTTGACGCCGACCGAACCGGTGACGGCGGCCGGCTGGCGAATCGAGCCGCCGGTGTCGCTGCCGAGTGCCAGCGGGGCTTCGAAGGAGCTGACGGCGGCCGCGGAGCCACCGCCGGAACCACCGGGGATCCGGTCGAAGTCCCAGGGATTGTGCGTCGGGCCGTACGCGGAGAACTCGGTCGACGAGCCCATCGCGAACTCGTCCATGTTGGTCTTGCCGAGGGGAATCAGTCCGGCGTCGCGCACGCGCCGCACCACGGTGGCGTCGTACGGGGGGATCCAGCCCTCCAGAATCCTCGAACCGGCGGTCGACGGCATGTCGATGGTGGCGAGCACATCCTTGATGGCGATGGGCACCCCGGCGAGCGGACCGAGCACCTCACCGGCGGCACGCCGGGCGTCGATGCGGGCGGCTGCGGCCAGCGCGGCATCTCCGGCCACGTGGAGGAACGCGTGCACCCCGGTTTCGATGGCCGCGATCTGGTCCAGGTGGGCCTGGGTCACCTCGACGGAGCTGACGGACCGATCGGCAAGCAGCTCGGAGAGGTCGGCGGCAGAGCGCTTGATCAGGTTGGTCATGGGTTACTCCTCGTCCAGGATTGCGGGCACGCGGAACTTGTCGCCGTCCCGGTCGGGGGCTCCGGAGAGCGCCTGCTCGACCGAGAGTGAGGGGACAACCGTGTCGGCGCGGAAGACATTGGTCAGCGGCATCGGGTGGCTCGTCGCCGGCACATCCGGCGTGGCCACTTCGGCGACCTTCGCGACCGAGTCAACGATCTGACCGAGTTCGGTCGTGAGGCGGGCGATCTCCTCCGAGCTGAGGTCGATCCGGGCAAGGTTGGCCAAATGGGCAACCTGCTCGGCCGTGATTTCAGACATGTTGCTCCGTACGATCGTCGGGGGTGGATCCCCCAATTCTATTCGGAGCCGTCGGTGACAAGATCCGCGTTGCCGGTTCCGATCAGCGCCATGTTGTGCAGGGACTCGCTGCCCCGGTCGAAATAGGCGTTGTGGCCGACCGATCCGGTCAACCGGGAGCCGGTGACCCGGTCGTGCCCGCCGGAGACGCCGAGGGCCTTCGCGCCGTAGGATGCGGCACCGGGGTCGCTGCCGAAGAACGCGCTGTTCACGGTCGGGTCCCAGTCGGCACTGCCCACGTAGACGTTGCCCGGCGCGACACTCAGGCTGTCCACGGACTGCACCTGGCTGCCCGGGGAGCCCACCAGCACCAGGGCGTCCACCCCGAAGGTGCCGCGGGCCAGTGCCGTGAGTGCCACGGTTGATCCGTACGAGTGCGCGAGCACGGAAACGAAGGGCTGACGCGTGCCGCGATCGGCTTCGATGCCGAGTGCCGACTGTTCCAGGAAGTCGGCGCCGGCCTCCGCCAGGCCCGTCCCACCCACGTTGAACAAGTGGGGTGTCTCATAGCCGATCCAGGCGATCGTGGCGACGCCGGCGACTTCGGCGTCGAACTTGCCCGTCAGTGCCTGCCCGGCGGCGGCCTGCCCGCGCAGCACATCGATCTGCTCCGTGTACACGGCGTCGGCCGTGTCGGTCCAGTTGACGATCTGCTGCTCGACCGTGTAGTTCATACCGGGCACCAGATAGGAGACGAAATCGGCGGTATCCGGGTTGCCGAGGGCGATCGCGGCACGCCCGCCGCCTGTCGGGTCGAGGAGGATCAGGGACCGGCGGGGTGCGCCGTCGGGGGTGCGCAGTGCCGCCTTGACCTGAAGCAGGACGGTTAGTTCCCGGGTGAGCACCGTGCGCTCGTTTGCGTCGTTTGCGTCGAGTGCGTCGGGTGCGTCGGGTGCGTCGGGTGCGTCGGGTGCGTCGGCCAGCCTCTGTGAGACGTCGGCCAGGCGCTGCGTGAGGTAGCGGGCGTTGGCGCGGCCTCGCTCCCGGAAGGGGACGCCCTCCAGGTTGCCGACGAGCTTGGGTGCGGCCGCCAGCAGCGCGGACCGCTCGGCAGCGCCGAGTTCGGTCCAGAGGCCGGCCACCGCGGAGGCTGCGGGCGGCGCCGTCAGCAGGGCGTCGACCTGGCCGGGGGCCTGCTGCACGAACGCGGTCAGATCGGCGACCGTGAGGGTGGACAGGCCGGCCAGCAGGTTGGCGCCGGTCATCCCCCGCACGGATGCGAGAGTGGCGACCGTGCTGGACCGTGGGACGGATGCGATCGGTTGCGCGGACACCATCGGGTCGCCGGCGACGGGCACCCCGACGGAGGTGCCGTTCCGCGCCGACAGGTTCAGCCACAGCGGTTCGGTCGCAGCGGGTTCGGCACCCCGGTTCGGCACCGGCTGCCCCTGTACCGTGTTGCTGAGTGCGTGTACTCCAAAGGTCTCACTGGCTCCGTTGAGAGCCAGGGAGAGCGATAGAACCGCCGCTTCCAACAGCAAACCTGGGTACGTCCCCTCACGAACACCGAGCAGCAATCCAGCCCGGCCTACAAAGACAAGCACTGCCTCTCCAGAGTACTGAAACGGATGGTGCGTCCGTGCCCCCACAGTGGGTTTGGGAGACCCCCGATAGAGGGGCATTTGCGAGAAAAATGATACTTGCGTAGTCCTGTATAGGTGTGGTCCAATATGTACATGTCGCTCAAAATCGCCCTTCTCGGGATCCTGGACCTCGCACCGATGACGGGCTACGACCTCAAAAAGAGCATCGAGGCATCCGTCGCCCATTTCTGGTCGGCCGACCAATCCCAGATCTACCGCACGCTCGCGGCACTGGTCGCCGACGGCCTCGCCGAGGTCGAGGTCATCCCGCAGGACGGGCGCCCCGACCGGCGCGAGCACCACATCACCCCGGCCGGCCGTGCGGCCCTGAACGACTGGCTGCGGTCACCCCTGGAGCCGGAGACTCCGCACGACGCGTTCCTGATGCGGCTGTTCTTCGTCGGAACGCTGGGGGTGCCGGCCACCCGGGCGGTGCTGCGGGCCCGGCGCAGCCAGGCCATCGCGATGCTGGCCGGACTGCGTTCCGTCGCCGAGCAGGACCAAACCCACCGCGAGCCCGATGATCGTGCACCGGACGACCTCGGGCGTAGGCTGCGCTTCGCCACGCTGCGGAACGGCATCCTCCATGCCGAGGCGGAACTCGCGTGGCTGAACGAGACGAAGGAGGCCCTCGGATGAGCAGTCACCGCTATCCCCTGGAACACGGCGAGGACACGGCAGGGACCGACACGATCGTGTTCCTGCACGGCGGCACCGTGGCCTCCTGGTCCTGGCAGCCCCAGGTGGAGGGTATGCCGGATCGGCACCTGCTCACCCCCGATCTGCCCGGTTTCGGCGACCGGACCGAGGAGGACTGGCTCTCCCTCGGGCAGTCCGCCGACGACGTGGCCGGTCTCATCGCAGGCCACGCGCGCGGCGGCCGGGCCCACCTGGTGGGGCTCTCCCTGGGCGGGCTGGTTGCCACCCACGTGATGGCCCGGAACCCGGGAGTGCTGCGCTCATGCCTGGTGTCCGGGGTGCCGCTCAGTGGTGTGCACGGTGCCGCGCGGTTCCTGAACACGCTGCAACTGCCGCTCTGGGACAGGGCCTGGTATTGGCGGGCCCAGGCGAAGGCCTTCGGTCTGCCCGCCGACGCGGTGGACCTGTTCGTGGAACATGGCCTGCGCATCCGAACAGACAACGCCCGGCGCGTGTTCGACGATGTGAGCCGCGGCGGAGCCCCGGAGGGGCTGGGGCGCTACCACGGGCCTCTGCTGGCGGTGGCCGGCGAACGGGAGTCTCGTCTCGTCCGGAACAGCTTCCCCCTGCTGCAGTCAAGGCTGCCTCAGACCCGCACCTGGATCGCACCCGGCATGCACCACGTCTGGAGCATCGAGAATGTGGACCTGTTCACCCGGATGGTGCGCGGCTGGGTCGACGCGTCGGAGGTGCCGGCCACCCACCCCGGCTGAGGTCAGGCCGGGCCGGTGTCGGCTGCCGCCGTTGATGACCCTGGGGCGTCTGTGTCGGCGTCGGCGTCGGCGTCGGCGTCGGCTTCGGTATCAGTGTCGGTGTCGGTGTCGGTGTCGGTGTCGGTGTCGGCCGGTGTCTCGGACAGCGCCGCCGGCCCCTCGGTGACGAGCAGGTGGAACTGGGCGGCGTCCAGGATGCGCAGGCCGAGCGCCTCCGCCTTGCCCAGCTTCGACCCGGCACCCGGACCGGCAGCGACGAAGTCGGTGTTCTTCGACACGCTCCCGGCGGACTTGCCGCCGGCGGAAATGATCGCCTCCTGCGCCTCTTCCCTGGTGTAGCCCTCGATCGAGCCGGTGGCCACGACCGTGAGTCCGGCCAGCACTCCCCCGGCGGCCGCCGCGGCACCCGGACCCGGATGGCCGGGGGTCGTGAACTGCACGCCGGCCCGCGTCCACTGCTCCACGATGCCCTGGTGCCAGTCGACCTCGAACCAGGCGATGATGGCGTCCGCGATGATGCCGCCGACACCGTCGACCTGCGCGAGCTCCTCGCGGGACGCGGCGCGGATCAGGTCGAGGGATCCGAAGTGACCGGCCAGGGCGCGCGCCGCCACCGGCCCGACGTGACGGATGTTGAGGGACACCAGGAGCCGCCACAGCGGTTTCGTCTTCGCCAGCTCGATCTCGCGCAGAAGCTTGACGGCGCTCGACGACGGCTGCGGGCCCTCACTGCCCTGCTTCTTCTCGGCGGCGGTGGGGTTGCGCCGGAACGGGGTGCGCAGCCGCACGGAACCGTCGTCCTCTTCCTTGGCGAGCCCGGTCTCGGCGTCCCGCACGATGACCTCGATCGGCAGCAGGTCGCCGAGGGTGAGATCGAACAGTCCGGCCTCGGTGGGTAGCGGCGGCTCCGCCGGACGGGTGGGCTGGGTGAGGGCCGCGGCGGCCACCTCGCCCAGCACCTCGATGTCGAGGGCGCCGCGGGAGCCGATGTGCTCCACCCGGCCGCGCACCTGGGCCGGGCAGCTGCGCGCGTTCGGGCAGCGCAGATCGATGTCGCCCTCCTTGGCCGGGGCCAGCGGCGTGCCGCACTCCGGGCAGTTCACGGGCATGACGAAGGCGCGCTCGGTGCCGTCCCGCAGCTCGAGCACCGGGCCGAGCACCTCGGGGATGACGTCGCCGGCCTTGCGCAGCACGACGGTATCGCCGATCAGTACGCCCTTGCTCTTGACCACGTCCTGGTTGTGCAGGGTGGCCTGGCGCACCTCGGAACCCGCGACGCGCACCTTCTCCATCACGGCGAACGGGGTGGCGCGGCCGGTGCGGCCCACGCTGACGACGATGTCGAGCAGCCGGGTGTTGACCTGCTCCGGCGGGTACTTGTAGGCGATCGCCCAGCGCGGTGCCCGGCTGGTGGCACCGAGCTCGGCGTGCAGGGCCAGCTCGTCGACCTTGATCACGATGCCGTCGATCTCGTGGTCGACGCTCGCCCGGTGCTCGCCGTAGTACGCGATGAAGTCGGCCGCTCGCTCCGCAGAGGGTTCCACCCGGTAATAGCTGCTGGTGGGCAGAGCCCAGCCCTGCAACAGGTCGTAGACACCGGATTGGGACGCGACCGGCGGGCTGGTCCACGCGCCGATGCCGTGCACCAGCATCCGGAGCCGGCCGAGCCGGGCGTGCATCAGGCGCAACGGTTCCGGGGCCTTGCCCTCCGCCTTCTGGCGCAGGGAGCCGGCCGCCGCGTTGCGGGGGTTCGCGAAGACGCGTTCGCCGGCGGCGACCTGGGCGGCGTTGAGTTCGAGGAAGGCGGCGACCGGAAAGAACACCTCGCCGCGCACCTCCATCAGGGCGGGATGCCCGGTGCCCGGCAACTGCCTGGGGATTCCGGGAACCCACGCGACGTTCTCGCTGACGTCCTCCCCGACGACCCCGTCGCCGCGGGTGGCGGCGCTGACCAGCACCCCGTGCTCGTAGCGCAGGTTGATCGCGAGCCCATCGATCTTGAGTTCACAGAGGTAGTGCACGGGCCGCCCGGCGTCGCGCTCGACCTTCGCCGCCCAGAGTGAGAACTCGCCCTGCGAGAACACGTTGTCGAGGCTGAGCATGCGTTCGGCGTGCTGCACCGGATCGAACAGGCTGGTCTCGGCGCGGCCGCCCACGGTCTGCGTGGGGCTGTCCTGGCTGGCCAGCTCGGGGAATTCGCGCTCGAAACCGGCGAGCCGGCGTACCAGCTCGTCGTACTCCGCGTCGGAGATGATGACCTCGTTGCGGTCGTAGTACGCGTCGCGGGCCTCCAGGATGCGCCGGGTCAGGTCGGCGACCTCGGCCGCCGCGACGTGCAGGGCCGCGTCCACCGCGGGAGCGGGCTCTGGGCTACGCATCGACGGCGACGGGGACGTCGAGGGCGCTGGTCTCGGCAGTGTGGACGGCTGTGTCTGCGGCAGTGTCGACGGCGCTGACCGTGCGGTCGATGGTGCACTGGCCGAGCACGCGGGTGCCGAGGTAGACGACGGCGGTCTGCCCGGGCGCGACGCCGGTGAGCGGCTCGGCCGGGACGATGACGAGTTCGGTGGTGGCGCCGGTCCCGTGGCTCGCACTGGTTTCGGCGGACGAGCCGGCCTTGATCGGAACCACCCGGGCCACGGCGGGAACCGGGTCGGCGTGCGCGCGGATCTGCACGTCGCAGTCGAAGGCGATCTCCGGGTGCGCGGGGGCGACGCCGCACCAGGTGAACTTGGTGCCGGCGATCTCCTTGATCGCGAGGGCCTCTTTCGGCCCGACGACGACGGTGTTGGAGATCGGACGCACCTCGAGCACGAACCGCGGCTTGCCGTCGGCGGCGGGGGTTCCGATCTGCAGCCCCTTACGCTGACCGACGGTGAACGCGGCGGCGCCCTCGTGCCGGCCGAGGGTGTTGCCGTCGCGGTCCAGGATGTCGCCGGTCGCCGGCGGCACACGCTCGGCCAGCCAGCCTCGGGTATCGCCGTCGGGGATGAAGCAGATGTCGTACGAGTCGGGCTTGTTCGCCACCGAGAAACCCCGTTCGGCGGCCTCGGCGCGCACCTCGGCCTTGGACGGCGTCGCTCCGAGCGGGAACATCGAGTGTGCGAGCTGGTCCTGGGTGAGCACGCCGAGCACATAGGACTGGTCCTTGGCCCAGGCGCTGGCGCGGTGCAGTTCGCGGTTGCCGTCGGCATCCGTCACGATCGTGGCGTAGTGACCGGTGGCGACGGCGTCGAAGCCGAGGTCGAGGGCCTTTTCGAGCAGGGCGGCGAACTTGATCCGCTCGTTGCAGCGCATGCAGGGGTTCGGGGTGCGGCCGGCGGCGTATTCGGCGATGAAGTCATCGACCACATCGAGCTTGAAGCGTTCGGAGAAATCCCAGACGTAGTACGGGATGCCGATGATGTTGGCGGCCCGCTGAGCGTCCATCGAATCCTCGACGGTGCAGCAGCCGCGGCTTCCGGTGCGCAGGGTGCCGGGCATCCGGCTGAGCGCCAGGTGCACCCCGACCACCTCATGTCCCGCCTCGACCATGCGGGCTGCGGCGACGGCGGAGTCCACCCCACCGCTCATTGCTGCCAAAACCTTCACCTGACGAGTGTAATCGGGCAAAGCCGAATGGCCAACGCGCCCGGCACCGGTCCCTCTCGCGCGCGGCCTCCGCGCGGGAGCTGCGCCGCTGTGCGCGCGGCGTGCCATGCGCGGAGCGGCGCAGCACCCGCGTAGCGGGCGAGAACGGTCAGCGACGGATGCGCGGGCGCGCTCAGCGCCCCGGCACCCGGTCGGCCAGGCCGGCCTTGGCCGCCCGGGCGTGGGCGGCGGGGAGGGCGGCGAGCAGGGCGTCCACGTCGGCCTCGGTGTTGGTGCGGCCGAGGGTGATCCGCAGGGCGCCGCGCGCCTCAGCCTCGCTGCGGCCCATGGCGCGCAGCACATGCGAGGGCTCGGGGACACCCGCCTGGCAGGCGGACCCCGTGGACACCGAGATGCCGGCCACGTCGAGCAGGAACAGGAGCGAGTCGCCCTCGCAGCCCGGAAAGCTGAAGTGCGCGGTGCCCGGCAGGCGGTCCTGCGGGTCCGCGGCGCCGTTCACGACGGCGGACGGCACTGCCGCGCGGAAGCCGGCGACGAGCCGATCGCGCAACGCGGAAACCCGCGCGTTCTCGGCCGGGAGGTCGTGCACGGCGTTTGCCGCGACCGCGAACGCCACGGCCGCCGCGACGTCCTGGGTGCCGCTGCGCACCTGACGCTGCTGCCCGCCGCCGTGCAGCAGCGGCTCGATCGTGGCGCGGCGCGAGAGCGCGAGCGCCCCGATCCCCACCGGGCCGCCGATCTTGTGCGCGGAGACGCTCAGCGCGGCCACCCCGGCCTGGCTGAGGGCGTGGAAGTCGATCGGAACATGGCCGTACGCCGCCACCGCGTCCACATGCACCGGAATGCCGTGGGCCGCCGCGAGCGCCGCCACCTCGGCCACCGGCTGCAGGGTTCCGACCTCGTTGTTGGCACTGAGCAGCGTGACGAGAGCGATGTCGTCGGGATTGACGGCAATGCATTGGGCGACCGCGGCCAGGTCGATCCGGCCGGCGGTGTCCAGCGGCAGCCACTCGACCACGGCGCCCTCGTGGCGTTCGAGCCACTCGACGGTGTCCATGGTGGCGTGGTGCTCCCCTCCGGGAACGAGGATGCGGTTGCGCGGCTGCCTGGCCCAGAACAGCCCCTTGATGCCGAGGTTGATCGCCTCGGTGCCGCCGCCGGTGAAGACCACCTCGATCGGGTCGCAGCCGAGGCTGGCGGCGACCTGCTCGCGGGCCTCCTCGAGCATCCGTTTCGCGTTCTGACCCTGGCTGTGCACGGATGCGGGATTGCCCACCACAGCCAGCGCCCGAACGTAGGCGTCGATGGCGTCGGGCAGCATCGGGGTGGTCGCCGCATGGTCCAGGTAGATCGCCATCTCGCTCCGTCCGCGCGCGCTCGGGTGCCGAAGGCCCCACCGGAGGGTCTCCTGCTGGTAAAAGTTCATCTGGTGTACTCATTACTCTAGAACGCATGACCCCGCCTGATCCCCTGCGCAGCCTCGGCGTGCGAGTCACCTCCCACGGCGGCGAACTCCGCGTGTGGTCGGAGACCGCCGACTCCATCGACCTGTGCATTTTCGACGCCACCGACCCGAGCTGGATCATCAAGACCGTGCCCATGGTCAAGGATGAGCACGGTGTCTGGTCAGGACGTTCCCGCACCCTCTCCCCCGGACGCCGCTACGGCATCCGGGTCTCCGGCCCCACCGCACCCCGCAACTCCTTCCACCCCGAGAAAACGCTGGTCGAACCGTATTCCCGGGGACTCGTCCGGGTCGGCCCCGACCAGTGGCAGTCTTCCGTCGTCGACGACGACTTCGACTGGGCCGGTTCGGTCAAACCGCGGATCGCCCTGGACCACACGGTGGTCTACGAGGCCCATGTTCGCGGCCTGACCAACCTCAGTCCCTCGGTCCCGGCGAACCTCCGCGGCACCTACGCGGGCCTCGCCCACGAGTCGACCATCCACTATCTGAAGAACCTCGGCGTGACCAGCGTCGAACTGCTCCCGGTACAGGCGTTCGTGTCCGAACAGCGCCTGATCAAACAGGGTCTGAGCAATTATTGGGGTTACAACACCTTCAATTTCTTTTCTCCGCACGCCGATTACGCCACCCAGGCGTCGCAGGCCGCGGGACCGGAGGCGGTGCTCCGGGAGTTCAAGGGCATGGTCAAACTCCTGCACGAGGCGGGCCTTGAGGTCATCCTCGACGTGGTCTACAACCACACCGCCGAGGAGGGCCCGAACGGCCCGGTCAGCAGCCTTCGCGGCATCGACAACGCCGCCTACTACCGGCAGAACAGCGCCGGCGGCTACACCGACGTGACGGGCTGCGGCAACACGCTGAACGTGTCTCATGACGTTCCCCGCCGCCTGGTGCTCGACTCGTTGCGCTATTGGGCTAACGAGGTGCAGGTCGACGGCTTCCGATTCGACCTGGCGGCCACGCTCGCCCGGGACGAGAACGTCGAGTTCCAGCAGAACAGCCCGTTGCTCGCCGAGATCGCGGCCGACCCGGAACTCTCGAAGGTGAAACTGATCGCCGAACCCTGGGACATCGGGATGGGCGGCTGGCAGACCGGCAACTTCCCCGACGGCTGGACCGAGTGGAACGACCGCTACCGCGACCGCATGCGATCGTTCTGGCTGACCGACCTCGCGGCCGCCCGCGACGGGCACGCCGGCAGCGGGATCGGGCGCTTCGCGACCCGCCTGGCCGGTTCCGCGAACACCTTCTCCCGGGAGCGCGGGCCGCTCGCCTCGCTCAACTTCATTACGGCCCACGACGGTTTCACCATGGCCGACCTGACCTCGTACAACGTCAAGCACAACGTCGGCAACGGGGAGTCGAACCGGGACGGCACGGACTCCAACAACTCGTTCAACCACGGCGCGGAGGGCCCGACCCGGGACCGGGACATCCTGACCACCCGGCGCAAGGCCATGCGCAACCTGCTCGCGACGCTGCTGCTGTCGGCCGGAGTGCCGATGATCACCGCGGGCGACGAATTCGGCCGCAGCCAGCGCGGCAACAACAACGCCTACTGCCACGACAGCGAGCTCACCTGGCTGAACTGGGACCTCGACGACTGGCAGGAAGACCTGCACCGGGTGACCCGGCGCCTGCTCCAGCTGCGGCGCGAGAACCCGGCGCTGCGCCCGGTGAGGTTCGGACGCCCCGGCGAAACGATCCTCAGCGCCAGCGAAATGGACTGGTACAACGTGGAGGGCCGGTCCATGTCCGAGGAGGACTGGCACTCCCCCCAGGAGCGCACCCTCCAGTACCTGGCGGCGAGCACCCCGGAGCACGAGGAGTTCAACCGCATCCTGCTGATCGTGCAGGGCCGTGAGGAAGAGGTGACGGTGACGCTGCCCCTGCACAAGGGCGTCACGTCGTACTCGCTGCTCTGGGATTCCAGCCACGACGACCTGCGCGACGCGGTCATCGAGCACGCCCCCGGGGACCGGTTCCTCGTGCCGGGCGCCTCGATGCAGTTGCTCCGGGCGCATTGAGCGTCGGTCGCTGAGGTGGCGAAGCGGGTGGAGGGAAGCGTCGGAACGCCGGCGACGGTGGCGCTCGTGCACGCCGGGATCCCGTTCACCCCGCACGCTTACGCGCACGAGGCGGGGTCGACGAGTTTCGGGCTGGAAGCGGCCGGGAAGCTGGGCGTTGATGCCGGCCGGGTGTTCAAGACGCTGCTGACGGATGTCGACGGCCGGCTGGTCGTCGGCGTCGTGCCGGTCACGGGGCAGCTCGACCTCAAGGCCCTGGCCGTCGCCGTGGGCGCGAAGCGGGCCGTGATGGCCGACCCGTCCCTCGCCGAGCGCAAGACCGGCTACGTGGTGGGCGGCATCAGCCCGATCGGGCAGAAGAGCCGGCTCACGACCGTGGTCGACGAGAGCGCCCTGGGGTTCGACACCGTTTTCGTCTCCGGCGGGCGGCGCGGCTTCGACATCGAGCTGACGCCGGCCGACCTCGCCCGGGCCGCATCCGCGGTGTTCGCGGCGATCGCCCGCGCCTAGTCGTTTCGAGACCCGCCGAACCGTGAGAAACGCCCCCTCGAACGCGGGCAAAGGGGGCGAAACTCACGGCTCGGCGGGGACTCCGGGGTTAGCCGGCGACGGCGATCAGCCCCATCTCCGCGGGGCTCACCAGGAGCTCGTTGCGGGGCACGACCCGCACCGAGTAGCCGAATGCGCCGCCACGGTCGAGTTCGATCGTGCCGGTGAACAGGGTCGGCGCGCCGGCATCCGTCACGCCGGTCACGAACGGTTCCGCCGCCAACGGCATCGCGATGACGTCGGTCAGATCATCGTTGCCGAGGCTCTTGCCGTAGACCACCTCGACGGTGACGTCCTCGGGCGCCAGGCCGTTCAGCTGGATGTGCGCGCGCAGGTGCAGCGCGTCGCCGACCTGCGGCACCGTGGCGACGCCGCCGGATTCGACGTGGGCCACGGCGACCCCGGGCCAGCTCGACACGATTCTGCCCTTCCACCCGGCCAGTTCCCGTGCCGCGCGGTAGTTGTTCTCGGCGAGGCGGGCCTCGGCCTTCCCGGCCGGCCGGTACAGCTTCTGCACGTACTGGCGCACCATCCGGCCGGCGTTCAGCTCGGGTGACAGCGTCGCCAGGGTGTGCCGGATCGACGACACCCAGCGTTCGGGCACCCCGTCGGCGTTGCGGTCGTAGAACGGCGGCGCGACCTGATGCTCGATCAGTTCGTAGAGCGCGTCGGCCTCGATCCGGTCGCGTTCGGCGGCGTCGCCGGCGGAGTCCGCGGACGGAATCGCCCAGCCGTTTTTGCCGTCGTAGTATTCCGGCCACCAGCCGTCGAGGATCGACAGGTTGAGGGCGCCGTTGAGGGCCGCCTTCATACCGGAGGTGCCGCAGGCCTCCAGCGGGCGCAGCGGGTTGTTCAGCCACACGTCGGTCCCCGGGTACATGAGCTGGGCCATCCCGATGTTGTAGTCGGGCAGGAATGCGATTCTCGTGCGTAGTTCGGGGTCGGCCGCGAACTGCACGATCCGCTGGATGAGCCGCTTGCCCTCTTCGTCGGCCGGATGCGACTTACCCGCGATCACGATCTGGATCGGGTGCTCCGGGTGGAGCAGCAGGGCGCGCAACCGCTCGGGGTCGTGCAGCATCAGCGTCAGGCGCTTGTAGGTCGGCACGCGGCGGGCGAACCCGATCGTGAGCACGTCGGGATCGAAGACATTGCCGATCCAGGACGGCACGATGCCGCCCGGGTTCTGGTCTTGCCAGGCAGCCGCGATCCGGCGGCGGGCATCCTCGACGAACTGACGCCGCATCTGCCCGCGCACCTGCCACAGGTCCGTGTCGGACACGGCGGGAGACGCCCAGTCGGCCTCGGAGGTGTCGCTGGTGCCCAGGCGGTTCTGCGCGAGCGCGAGGAGGGCCGGGTCGGTCCAGGTCGGGGCGTGCACGCCGTTCGTGATCGAGTCGATGGGAACGTCGGCGGCGTCGAACCCCGGCCAGAGGCCCTTGAACATCACCCGGCTGACTTCGCCGTGCAACTTGGACACGCCGTTGGCGTGCTGCCCCAGACGCAGGCCCATCAGGGCCATGTTGAAGACGTCCGGGTTGCCGTCCGCGAAGTTCTCCGCGCCGAGGGCGAGGAGGTCGTCCACGGCGACGCCCGGAAGCAGGTCGGTCTCGAAGTAGCGTCGCACCAGGCTGCGGTCGAACCGGTCGATGCCGGCGGCGACCGGGGTGTGGGTCGTGAACACCGTTCCGGCCCGGGCCACCTGCAACGCCTCCGCGAAGCTGAGCCCCTCACCGATCAGGCTGGAGATGCGCTCGAGCCCGAGGAACCCGGCGTGACCCTCATTGGTGTGGAACACCTCGGGGTCGGCCTGCCCGTTGAGGCTGCTCCACTTCTTGACGGCGCGCGCGCCGCCGATGCCGAGCAGCAGCTCCTGCAGCAGCCGGTGTTCGCCTCCGCCGCCGTACAGGCGGTCGGTGACCAGTCGCAGTTCGTCGGTGTTCTCGGGGATGTCGGTGTCGAGCATCAACAGGCGGATGCGACCGACCATCGCCTGCCAGACGCGCGCGTGCAGGGTTCGGTCATCGGGCAGGGCGAGGGAGACCTGTACGGGCGAACCGTCGGCCCGGCGGAGCACCGACAACGGCAGGCCGTCCGGGTCGAGGAGCGGGTAGCTCTCCAGCTGCCAGCCGTCGGGCGAGATCGCCTGGCTGAAGTAGCCGGCGCGGTAGAACAGGCCGACTCCGACCAGCGGCACGCCGAGGTCCGAGGCGCTCTTGAGATGATCTCCCGCGAGGATGCCGAGTCCGCCCGAATACTGCGGCAGTGCGGCGGCGATGCCGAACTCCGGGGAGAAGTAGGCGATGGATGCCGGCTTGTCGCCCTCGAGCCCCTGGTACCACCGGGGCTTCTCGAGGTACTCACGCAACTCGTCCCGAGTGGCGTTCGCCCACGCCACGTAACCGTCGTCCTGGGCGAGGGATTCGAGGCGGGCCGTGTCGACGGCCCCCAGCAACGCGACCGGGTCGGTCCCGATCTCACGCCACAATTCGGGGGCTATGTGCTCGAACAACTGGCGGGTCGGCTCATGCCAGGACCAGCGCAGGTTGGCGGCAAGCTCGTCGAGCGCGGCGAGCGACGCGGGCAGCACGGTTCGGACGGTAAATTTGCGGATCGCTTTCACAACTTCAGCCTAGGGGCGGGACGTGTCGCACGGGTTAATGGAGGCAGCATTGCACTCCCAATCCGCGCTACGGTCAGTAGGTGGCTAAGACAGTAAAACGCACAGGCGCGGCTCCTGAAACCCCCGGCGCGGTTCAGGAAGTCCAGACGACAGTCCCGGCAGAACCCCGGATCGGGCGTATCCCGATCCTCGATCTGGCCCCTCAGTTGAACGACAACCTCTGGCCGCCGAAGGCGTTCGCCGGCGAAGCGGTGCCGTTTGCGGCGACCGCCTTCCGGGAGGGACACGATCTCATCGGCGTCATGCTGCTGCTGACCGCCCCGGATGGAACCGAATCGCAGCATCCGATGGCCCTGAAGGCCCCGGGCACCGACCGCTGGGAGACCCTCGTCACCCTGGGCACCCAGGGTCGCTGGCAGTACCGCGTGCGCGCCTACGCGGACGACTGGGCCACCTGGCTGCACAACGCCTCGCTGAAGATCCCGGCCGACGTCGACGTGGAACTCATGTTCCTGATCGGGTCGGAGCTGCTGAAACGCGAAAGCGCCGACCAGGCCCGGCCTCTCCCCGAGCGCCGCGCGTTGGCCACCGCCGCGACGACCCTCGTCGACCCCGCCAAATCTGTTGCCGACCGCTTCGCCGTGCTCGGCAGCCCGCAGCTGGCCGCCGCGGCCGCCGTGCGCCCGATGGCCGGGCTCGAATCGGTCTCGGAGTCCCGCACCGTCCTGGTCGAGCGCACCCGGGCCGGAGTCGGCTCCTGGTACGAGTTCTTCCCGCGGTCGGAGGGCGCCGTCCAGCGCGTCGACGGCTCCTGGCAGAGCGGCACCTTCCGCACCGCCGCAGACCGGCTCCCGGCCGTGGCCGCGATGGGCTTCAACGTGCTGTACCTGCCGCCGATCCACCCGATCGGCCTGGCCTTCCGCAAGGGACCCAACAACACGCTCAACGCCGGACCGAACGACCCGGGCTCGCCCTGGGCGATCGGATCGGCGGACGGTGGCCACGACACCATCCACCCGGATCTCGGCACCGTGGCGGACTTCCAGGTCTTCCTCGCGGCCGCTCGCGAGAACGGCCTCGAGGTCGCCCTCGACCTGGCCCTTCAAGCGTCGCCGGACCACCCCTGGGTCACCGAGCACCCCGAGTGGTTCACCACGCTGCCCGACGGCTCCATCGCCTACGCCGAGAACCCGCCGAAGAAGTACCAGGACATCTACCCGATCAACTTCGACAACGATCCCC
The DNA here is from genome assembly GCF_004403395.1 of Cryobacterium cheniae. Classification (GTDB taxonomy): domain Bacteria; phylum Actinomycetota; class Actinomycetes; order Actinomycetales; family Microbacteriaceae; genus Cryobacterium; species Cryobacterium cheniae. Next base: position 51,107 of record NZ_SOGN01000008.1, on the reverse strand, counting down.
TGGGCATCCGCGCCGAAGTGCTGCGGATCGTGCGCTACTGGATCGGCGTCGGCGTCAACATCTTCCGGGTCGACAACCCGCACACGAAACCGCTCGACTTCTGGGAGTGGCTGATCTTCGAGATCAACGCGGAATTCCCGGATGTCTTCTTCCTCGCCGAGGCCTTCACCCGGCCGGCCCTGCTGCAGGGTCTGGGCAAGGTGGGGTTCCAGCAGTCCTACACGTACTTCACCTGGCGCAACACGAAGAAGGAGCTGTCGGAGTTCTTCGACGGGCTCGCCCACGAAACCGCCGACTTCCTGCGCCCGAACCTGTTCGTGAACACGCCCGACATCCTCTCCGAATACCTGCAGTTCGGCGGCCCGGCGGCGTTCAAGATCCGGGCGGCCCTCGCGGCCACCGCGGCGCCGACCTGGGGCGTGTACACGGGTTTCGACCTCTTCGAGAGCGTGGCCCGGCCCGGAGCCGAGGAGAACATCGACAACGAGAAGTACCAGTACCGGCCGCGTGACTTCGCGGCCGCCGAGGCCGCCGGCGCCTCCCTGGCGCCCTACCTCACCCGCCTCAACCGCATCCGTGCCGAGCACCCGGCACTCGGACAGCTGCGCAACCTCGATATCCACGAGAGTGAAGACGAGGGCATCCTCGTCTACAGCAAGTTCCTCGACGCCCCGTTCACGGGCACCGGGCAGCCGGACGCGCTGATCATCGTCGCGAACGTCGACCCGCACTCCGTGCGCCAGACCGTCGTGCACCTCGACGTCGCCCGGTTCGGTCTCCCCTACGGCTCCTCCTACGAGGTCGAGGACCTGATCACCGGTGCCGTCTGGACCTGGTCGGCCGACAACTTCGTGCGTCTCGACGCATTCACCGAACCTGTGCACATCCTGCACGTGAAGGGACCAGCTCAATGAAGGACGCACAGGCACGTTCGGGCAAGAAGTCCGCGGGCAAGAAGTCCGCCGACAAGAAGATCGCCGACAAGAAGAACGTGGACCGGAAGGGCGCCGAGCAGGCACCGGACTCCCGGACGTCGGCCGCGCGGGCTTCTGCCGAACCGCGGCACTCCGCCGAACCGCGGCACTCCGCCGCGAAGGTGGAGCTGCCGGTGATCGCCGAACACATCCTCGCCAGCGTCGCCACCGGCAGCTACCACGACCCGCACGAGGTCCTGGGGCAGCACCTGCTCGAGCAGACCGGCATCGCGGACCCGCTCACCGTCGTCCGTGCCCTCCGGCCGTCCGCAATCGAGGTCTTCGCCGTGCTGCCGACGGGTGCACATGTGGAGCTGGCGCACCTGGGCCACGGCATCTGGCAGGGTGTCTGCACACTCGGCCTGCAGGACTACCTCGTGGAGGCCCGCTACAGCGACGGCCCCACCTGGATCGTCGACGACCCCTACCGCTACCTGCCCACTCTCGGCGAACTCGACCTGCACCTCATCGGGGAGGGCCGCCACGAACGCCTCTGGGACGTCCTCGGCGCCCATTACCGGCCAGGCGCCGGCCCGCTCGGCACCACGTCCGGCACCTCCTTTGCAGTGTGGGCCCCGCACGCCCAGGCCGTCCGCGTGATCGGTGACTTCAACCAGTGGAGCGGCACGCTGCACGCCATGCGCAACATGGGCAGCACCGGGGTCTGGGAGCTGTTCGTGCCCGGGCTGACCGCCGGATCCAACTACAAGTTCGAACTGCTGACCCGGTCGGGCGACTGGGTGCAGAAGGCCGACCCGATGGCCCGCTACACCGAGATCCCGCCCAAGACGGCCTCCATCATCGGTGAGACCAGCTACGAGTGGGCGGATGCCGGCTGGCTCACCGACCGTTCGGCCACCGACCCCCACAACCGGGCCATGAGCATCTACGAAATGCACGTCGGCTCCTGGCGTCCGGGGCTCAGCTACCGCGACCTCGCCGACCAGCTGATCGACTACCTGAACGAGCTGGCGTACACGCATGTGGAGTTCATGCCGCTCACCGAGCATCCGTTCGGCGGCTCATGGGGCTACCAGGTCACCGGCTACTACGCGCCGACGAGCCGTTTCGGCCACCCCGACGACCTGCGCTACCTGATCGACCGGCTGCACCAGGCCGGCATCGGCGTGCTGATGGACTGGGTGCCCGGGCACTTCCCGAAGGACGACTTCGCGCTGGCCCGCTTCGACGGCGAAGCGCTGTACGAGCACCCGGACCCGCGCCGCGGCGAGCAGATGGACTGGGGCACCTACGTCTTCGACTTCGGCCAGAAGCAGGTGCGCAACTTCCTGGTCGCGAACGCCCTCTACTGGCTAGAGGAATTCCACATCGACGGACTGCGGGTCGACGCCGTCGCGTCGATGCTCTACCTGGACTACTCCCGTGAGGACGGCCAGTGGGAGCCGAACATCCACGGCGGCAACGAGAACCTCGAGGCGATCAGCCTGCTGCAGGAGATCACGGCCACCGCCTACAAGCGCAATCCCGGAGCGGTGATGATCGCCGAGGAGTCCACCAACTGGGGTGGGGTGACGGCACCGACTTCGGCCGGAGGCCTCGGCTTCGGCTTCAAGTGGAACATGGGCTGGATGCACGACACGCTGGAGTACATGGCGGTCGACCCGATGTACCGGGCCCACCACCACAACCAGATCACGTTCTCCTTCGTCTACGCGTTCAGCGAGAACTTCCTGCTCCCGATCAGCCACGACGAGGTCGTGCACGGCAAGGGCTCCCTCGTCTCCAAGATGCCCGGCGACTCCTGGCAGCAGCTCGCGAACGTGCGCGCCTACTTCGCGTTCATGTGGGCGCACCCCGGCAAGCAGCTGCTGTTCATGGGCCAGGAATTCGGGCAGCGCTCCGAGTGGAGCGAGGCCAGGGGTCTGGACTGGTGGACCCTCGACCAGCCGGCCCACCGCGGCCTGTTCAATCTGGTCGGCCAGCTCAACCGGGTGTACCGGTCGAACCCGAGCCTCTGGGCCCAGGACAACGACCCGAGCGGGTTCGAGCTGCTGGACGGCGGAGCCGCCGACCAGAACGTCGTCTCATTCCTGCGCTGGGACGCCGACGGCAACCCGATCGCCTGCCTGTTCAACTTCTCCGGAGCGCCGCACACCGACTTCCAGGTCGGCCTGCCGTCCGCCGGGGTGTGGGAGGAGATCCTGAACACGGATGCCGACGAGTTCGGCGGTTCCGGGGTCGGAAACCTGGGCGCCGTGACGGCGGTCGACGTTCCCTGGGCCGGACGCCCGGCATCCGCCGTGGTCACCCTGCCCCCGCTCGCCGGTCTCTGGCTGCGCTTGAACCGCTGACAGCCCGGAATGCTCGCGCGAGAGCGCGAAAATGGCCCCTTCGGCATCGCCGAGGGGGCCATTTTCGCGCTTTCGCGGAGTACCGGGTATCGGGTGCCCGGTACCGGGTCGGTGGCGGCTAGTAGAGCAGCGCGGTGAGGCGGGAACGGGTCGGCGGCACCCGCGGGTCGTCCTGGCCGATGACCTCGAACAGCTCCAGGATGCGCTCGCGGATCAGGTTGCGGCCGGCCGGGTCCTGAGCGGGGAAGAGGGCGAGCAGCCGATCGAAGGCGTCCTCGATGTGGCCGCCGGAGAGGTCGAGGTCGGCGACCGCGAGCTGTGCCTGCAGGTCGTCGGGGTCGGCCGCGGCGGCGGAACGGATCTCGGCCATGGTCTTGCCGTGCAACCGGGCCAGCAGGCTCACCTGGGCCAGGCCGGCGACGGCCATCTGGTCCCGGGGATCCCGCGCCAGCGCGGTCTTGTAGAGGGCGATCGCCGCATCGTAGTCCCCACGCTCGATGGCGTCGTAGGCCTCTTGGTGCAGCGGCGGCAGCTCGGGTTCCACGGGGACCGGTGCCTCCGCCCCGGCCTCGTCGGCGACGGCCTCCGGGGCAGCGGCCATGGAGGTGACGCCGTGCTCCGCCGCCAGCTCGAACACACGGTGCAGAACCTCGCGAACCTGGCCCTCGGGTAGCGCGCCGCTGAAGAGCTGCACCGGCTGACCGCCGATGAGGGCGGCGACGGTCGGGACCGACTGGGCCTGGAAAGCCTGGGTGAGCTGCGGGTTCGAGTCCACGTCGACCTTGGCCAACACGAACTGGCCGGCGTACTCCAGGGCCAGCCTCTCCAGGATCGGGGTGAGCTGCTTGCACGGCTCACACCATTCGGCCCAGAGGTCGACGATGACCGGAACGCTCATCGAGAGTTCCAGGATCTCGCCGAAGTTCGCATCCGTGCCCTCGAGCACAAGGCTGGGCACCGCGACGGGGCCCGCCGCGGGCGCACCCGGGGCTCCGGCTGTCGCCGGGTCTCCCGCGGCCGGCGCCGCCGGACGGTTCACCAGGGAGGACAGGTCGACGGCTCCGCGCAGATTCATGCCGGATGGGGGGACAACACTCATGGGAGCTCCGTTGATGAGATCAGACCCTGGGAGAAACCAAGGAGGACGATTTTTTCGTTCGAACCTGCGGCCGGCACATGGAACAGGAGCTGGTCGGCATAGGTGCTGGTGATGCCCTTGGCCGTGGCCGTGATGCCGGAGAGGGCCTTGCTGGCACCCTCGGGGCTCACGGTCGCGCCGGCATCCACGGGTTTGACCGTCTCGGTCTCGGTCAGGCTCACGGCGACGATGCTGCCGGAGTCGTTGGTCGCCAATGCCACGGTGCGCCCGGTGCCCGCGGTCGCACCGAATTCGATGGACGCCGTCGCGGGCAGGCCTGCCTTACGCGACGTTTTCAGTTCGGTGACCTGGGTGCGGAAGGTGTCACCCTCCGCCTCGAACAGGCCGTAGGAGGGGCTGGCCTCCCCCAGCTGAAGCACATCCGCGTAGGCCGCGGCTACTTGGTCGGGCGAGAGCAGGAGGAAAGTGGAGTCGGGCGCGATGATCGGGGCGCCGATCGCCGCCGGAGCAACCTGGGGCACCGTGGCGGCCGCCTCGAGCTGGATCAAGTATTCGACCCGGTAGTCGGCCCGCGGTGACTCCTGTCGCAGCACGAGGGCCGTCGGCGCCGTGGCGGAGTCGGTCTCGTCCTGCAGGACCGTCATGACGACCCGCGGCCAGGTGGAGGACTGCTGCGGCAGGGTGAGCCGAAGAGGCGACGTGGGCAACGACGGCAGTGCGGCGATGGCCGAGTCGGCCGCGCGGATCTTATAGTTCGCCAGACGCTTTTCCAGCGCGGGGCCGGTGAACCGGGTGGAGATGGCTTCCACGTTGAGGTTCGCATCGGCATCCGCGGTCAGAGCGGCGATACCGGTCACGATGCGTTCGAGCTGCGGCACGGTCACGGCCGGCGGCGGCACGTCCTGGGCCGGTCCGGCGGTGCCGGTCGGAGCGGGCGTCGCACTGACGACGGCCTCGGGCGGCGAGACGACCGGCCAGAAATCGGCCGAACAGCCGCTGAGCACGAGACCGCTGACCAGGATCACGGGCACGGCGATCAGGGAGCGGGTGAGGGGCTTGCCCGAACCGTTGATCTGGCTCGCCTTGATGGCCTTCGGGCGGGGCACGCGCGGGAGCCGGGGCATCCGAGGCCCGCGCGGCAGGTTGCGGCGGGGGCCGTGGGAGCGGCGCAGGTGCAGGAGCGCCAACAGGTAGATGATCAGGCCGATCAGGCCGACGACGCCGCCGCCGACGATCAGCGGGCCGGCCCAGGGAGTGGCGTTGTCGGTGGGCCAGGACAGTCTGACCTCCGTGGGCGCGGGGGCCTCGCCGTCGGAGGCCACGATCATTGAGATGCCGTCCGGTATCTTGACCGTGGTGGTGACCGTGTTCTTCGCCGTGAACTCCTGCAGCCACAGGTCAGAACCCGCCGGGTTGGTGACCGTCTCCGGCACCGCCGCGGGGGTCGACGGGTCGGCCTCGGCATCCGCGCCCGGATCGACGAGTTTGCTGCTGAGGGCGACCGACTTGCCGGCCTTCCGAATGTCGACATACGGTTCGTCTCCGAGCCACGCCTTCACGTCACCGGTGCGCCCGTAGGCAAGGAAGACCGTGTCGGAACCGCTCACGGTGATCGTCTGGCTGCCCGGGACGGCGTTGAGTGCACTGGACTCGACCACCGCAAACCGGGCATCGTCGGCGACGGTGGCACTCAGGCTGACCGAGTTCGGTTCAAGAAAAATGGTCCGCTGGGCGATCCCGAGCACAATCATCGCGGCAGCAAGGACGAATGCCACTATGGCAAAAACAAAACGCACGTCAACCCTCCTGTGTCGCCGGCCGCTCATCACGCGCGCAGGCGCGTAGGACCCGGACGCGGGCCCAATCAGCAACAGACAGGACTCCTCACGATACCGGTTGCCCCTGAGAGGCACCTAATAGTCATTCAGGTTGGAACGCGCCGGTACCGTCGCAACAGACTAAAATTGTGCAAGCTCCCTCCGACAGACCGTAAACGGGGGTCAGAGCCCCAGTTTGAGGAGACAGCGTGGCGAACGACGAAGCAGACTTCACCCAGGTATTCCGCGGATATGACCGCGAGGAAGTTGACAAGGCGATCCAGGGACTGCGGCGCGACCTGGTCCAGGCGAATACCCAGAGCACCGAGGCCATGAAGGAAATCAAGCGCCTCAGCACCCAGGTCGACGATCTGAACGCCGAAATCGAAGAGGTCGGCAGCCCCACCTTCTCCGGCCTCGGCACCAAGCTCGAGAACACGCTGCGGGTGGCGGAGGAGCAGTCCACGAGGGTGATCGCCCAGGCCGATATCGACGCCGAACGGCTCCGCGCCTCCGCGGCCAGCGAAGTGCAGACGTTGCTCAGCGAGGGCACCGAGCGCGCCGAACGGACGCTGTCGGATGCCGCGGTGAAGGCCGGTCGCATCCTGAACGATGCCATCGCCGAGGCCGATGACCTGCTCGCCCGGGCCCACGAGGATTCCACCACCCTCACCCAGGACGCCGTGCATGACGCTGCTGCCATCCGCGGCGCGGTGGCCACCGAGGCTGCCGAGCTGCGCGCCACCGTGAAACGCGAAGTCGCGGCAATCCGGTCGGAAGCGGAGCGCGAGGCCGCCGAGGTGCGCGTTGTCGCCCAGCGGGAGGCCACCGAGGCCCGCGAGGTCGCTGCCGGGCTCACCAGCGAGACCGAGTTGACGCGCGCCGAGGTCGCCCACGAACTCGACCAGCAGCGCGCCGATCTCGCCCGGGAGACCGACCAGGCCCGGATCGACCTGGCAGCAGAAACTACGCAGCATCGCATCGACCTCGCCCGGGAGACCGACCAGGCCCGGATCGACCTTGACCACGAAACCGAGCAGGCCCGCAACCTCCTCGCCATCGAGATCGAGCAGGCCCGAACCGACCTCGAACGGGAGATCGAGCAGGGCCGCGCCGACCTGTTGATTGAAAGCGAGCAGGCGCAAACCGACCTGGCCCGCGACCTCGAACGACAGCGCGCCGACCTCAGCCGCGAGATGGGCAAGGCACGCGTCGCCCTGGCCGCGGAGATCGAGCAGTCCCACGCCGACCTCGGTCGTGACAATGAGCAGACCCGGGCGGACTTCGTCGCCGACAGCGAGCAGCTCCGTATCGACCTCGAGAACCATCTGACGGCCTCCCGCAAGCGTGGAGAGCACGAAGCCGCCAAGCTCAAGCGCGAGATCGACCAGGCCAGAGCCGACCTCGACGTCGAGCTGAAGGCCCGCCGGGACGAAGCGGAGCAGGCCCAGTTGCAGCGCCACCAGGAGGCGGTGGCCCAAACGCAGAAGTTCGTCGCGGATGCTGCCAGGCAGCTCGCCGAGACCAACCAGCGCACGCTCGAACTGCGTGCGCTGAACGACCAGCTGGACGCATCCGCCCGGGACGAAGTCCGAGTGTCGAAGAAGGTCGCCGAGGAATCCGCCGAACGCCTCGTGCGGGAAGCCGAGGCACGGGCCACCGCATTGGTGACCGACGCCGAATTGCGTACTCGCGTGCTCGTGGCCGACGCCGAGGAGCGCCTGTCCCAGATTAGGATTGAGCGCGACGCCGTGGCCGGATACTTCGAGAGCCTGCGCGGTCTGCTCACTCAGGCGGAGAAGGTCACCGCCAGCGACGACGACGAGTAACGCCGACACCAGCCCGACAGAATCACCAGCACAGCCACCTGCACTGCACCACCGCCGGCACCAACGTCGGCACAGTCGTCGCACCGACGCTCAGCCGTCGCCTTGGGGAGAACCGTGAAGATTCAGAATGCCTTTCGCGTCGGACTGATCGGCACCCTCGGCGTCGGCGTCGGCCTGCTCATCATCACGTCGGTGATCACGCTGCAGACGATCATCACCTACATCGGTGCGGCACTGTTCCTGGCGCTCGGGCTCGACCCGGCCGTGTCCTGGCTGGAGAAGAAGAGGTTCCCCCGCTGGGCCGCCATCCTCACGGTGCTCGTCGCCGTGATCGGGGTGCTGACCGGGGTGATCTTCGCCGTCGTTCCGATCATCGTGGACCAGGTCACCAAGCTCTCCAAGGCCATTCCGGACCTGGTCAAGTCCATCAACACCTCCACCTTCCTCGCCGACGTGCAGAAGCAGTTCCCGGCCCTCCCGCTGTCCAAGATCACCGAGTCGATCACCGATCTCGTCGGCAAGAACATCACGAACATCTCGACCACCATCATCCAGTCCGGACTGGCGATTGTCAACGGCCTCTTCGGCGCCCTGATCATCCTGATCCTCACGCTCTACTTCACCTCCTCCCTGAATGGCATGAAACAGGCCATGTACCAGCTGGTGCCGGCCTCCAAGCGGGCTCGGTTCGCCGATCTCAGCGAGCAGATCACGACATCCGTCGGCCGCTTCGTGATCGGCCAGGGAGCGCTCGCACTGTGCAACGGCGTGCTCAGCTTCATCTTCCTGTCGATCATCGGTGCGCCGTTCCCGGCGCTGCTCGCTCTGATCGCGTTCCTGTTCTCGCTGATCCCCCTCGTGGGAACGATCACCGGGTCGATCATCATCGTCCTGACCTGCCTGATCCCCGGCATCGGCAGCTCGCCGTTCACGGCCCTGGTCGCCGGCATCTATTACCTGATCTACATGCAGGTGGAGGCGTACCTGCTCAGCCCCAACATCATGAACCGGGCCGTGGCCGTTCCCGGCGCCGTCGTCGTGGTGGCCGCTCTCGCCGGCGGCAACCTGCTCGGCATCCTGGGCGCGCTGATCGCGATCCCGGTCGCCGCGGCGACAATCATGATCGTCAAGCAGGTCGTGATCCCGCGGCAGAACGAGCTCTAGGCCGAAGCGGTCCACTCCGTGGGCAGCGGCGCGGCGGCCGGGTTGACCACGGCGACGACCTCGTCGAGCACGCGGCGCGTTGCGCTCTCCCCCACCCACAGGTGTTTCCCGCCCTCCACCGCGATCAAGCGCGTGCCCGGCACACTCGCGAAGCGCTCGCGTGCCTCCTCGGGGCGCAGATAGTCGTCGAACTCGGGAATGAGCGCCACCAGGTGCGCGTCCCGGCCGGCCCAGGCGGCCAGGTCGGCAGCAGACGCCCGGTGCAGCGGAGGCGAGAGGAGGATGGCGCCCCGGATCGGGTGCTCGAGGCCGTACTTGATCGCGAGCTCGGTGCCGAAAGACCAGCCGAGCAGCCAGGGATCGGGCAGGCCGCGCTCGGCGACGAAAGCCATCGCGGCCGCGACGTCCAGGCGTTCATCGACACCGTCACCGAAGCTGCCGCCGCTGGTCCCGCGCGGCGAGGTCGTGCCGCGGCTGTTGAACCGCAGCACCGCCAGGTCGGCGAGGGCCGGAAGCCGTCCGGCCGCCTTGCGCAGGATGTGCGAGTCCATGAATCCGCCGTGGGTGGGCAGCGGATGCAAAGTCACCAGCGTGGCCACCGGCGCCCGGCCCACGGGGGTGGCTAGTTCGCCGACCAGGGTCAGGCCGTCCGCCGTGTGCAGCTCGATTTGCTCGCGCACCGCCGGCAGTTCGACTCCCGCACGGATTTCCACGCTCGACGTCACGGTTTCTCCTTTTGTGCCGCTGGTGACGGCTACTTGATCTTCCAGCAGTGCGAGTGCCAGTGGCGCCTCGCGGCGAGGTCGGACGCCTCACCCATGACGCCGTCGCCGCGCCAGGCGACCACGTGGGCGGTGCCGGGGGCGACCTCGCGGTGACATCCGGGGCACACGTACGACTTCAGGGCCTGCGGTCCCGGCACGGGTTGCACGGTCCAGAGCCCGTCGCGACGGGTTTCCGTGCGACGCCAGCCGGCGCGCATCCGCTCGAGGCCGTCATCTTCCGATCCCGGACCGGGCTTGCGGCCACGGGGTCGGTTGCTGCGGGCCATTGGGACAGTCTACGTGCGGGCCTCCGGTGCGATAGCGCTAGTACCAACCGACATCGCCGGAGTGGGCCCAGGCGCCGCACGGCGTGCCATAGCGGCCGGAGATGTAGCCGAGTCCCCACTGGATCTGCGTGGCGGGGTTGGTCTGCCAGTCGTCGCCGGCGGAGGCCATCTTGGAGCCCGGCAAGGACTGCGGGATTCCGTAGGCGCCGCTGGAGCTGTTCTCCGCATTGACGCGCCAGCCGGACTCCTTGTTCCATAGCGACACGAGGCAGTTGAACTGGTCGTCACCCCAGCCACGGGCGGCAACGGCGTCGGCCGCGATCGCCTGGGCGGACCCGGGGTCCGGCACGGCCGCGGACGGAGCCGAACTCGACGCCGATTTGGGCTCGGCCGGGACCGGAGCGGCAGCGGCAGCCGCAACCGGGACGGGGACGGGAACGGGCTTGGGCTTCTCGGTAACGGTGAAGCTGTCGCGGGTGAATGTGTTCGAGGCTGCCGTGGCAATCTGGATCTGCTGGGTTGCCTCACCATTAAAACGGTCTCCGGCAATCTGGAAATAGGGTGATGCCGTGGCGCCGGAATACGGGTCGACAACGGAGACGAGTACGAAAGCCGCAGCGGCGGTGAAGGCGAAAACGAAGCGGGAAGCGCGCCCGCGGGAGCGGGCCCTTCTCATTTTGACCTTGACGGGCCTGCCGGCGTGCTCGGACGGAATGATGTTCAATTGTCTACCCACGATTTTTCGATCCTATCGGAAATGCGACATAACAGCCAGATAACGGTGGGGATGGACTGCGGCGCGCCGCGCCGCCCGATCAACGGACGGCCAGGATCACGTCGACGACGCTGTCGAGCACGACATCGACCTGGGTTTCCCGGTAACCGCGGCGCTGGGGACGGAACACGGCGGTGCGTACTTCATCCACCGTGATGGGGAAGCCGTCTTCGAAGTACCGCACGAGTTTCTGGGCGAACCGGTCGACATCCGTTCGGTTGTAACCGACACTGAGAAGGTTGACCCGGTGGAATCGGTGTCCGTCTTTGCGGCTCAGCCGATTCACGAGCACCTGGGCGAGGTCGTGCACCTCGTCCAGCCACGCTTCGGTCCCCTGCGCCCGCGCGGCACGGTCGCGGTCCCGGATCGCAAAGGCGTCCTCGAGACGCTCGAGGGCGGCATCCACATGTGCGGGCGAATAGCCGCCCTTGTGCATGCTGAACGCGGTGAGACGGATGTCCTCGGCCGTCAGCTCGGCGCTGTCGTCAACGGAGTCATAGGCCTTTCGGGCGACTGCGAGGAATTCCTCGACCTGCGGGGCGCTGTAGCCGAGCGTCTTCTTACCGGTTCGAGGAAACGTGGTCACCGGAACATTCTGCCTCACTGCCGCGCGCCTGACGAAACCGAGGCCATCAGGCGAAGATCAGGTAGAGCGCGTAGGCGGCTGCGGCGGATGGCAGGATCGAGTCCAGCCGGTCCAGGAGCCCACCGTGGCCGGGCAGCCACGAACTCATGTCCTTGATGCCGAGATCGCGTTTGATCAGGGATTCGGCGAGGTCGCCGAAGGTCGCGCTGAGCAGGATCACGACACCGAAGATGAGGCCGAACCACCAGGGCTGGTCGAGCATGAACACGGAGAGCAGCATGCCGATCCCGAGGCAGGCGAGGCCGGCTCCGGCGAACCCTTCCCAGGTCTTCTTCGGGCTGATCGAGGGGACCATATGGTGCTTGCCGAAGCTGAGGCCGGCGGCGTACGCCGCCGTGTCGGCGGAGATCACCAGCAGAAGGAAGGCGAGGGTCCACCACTGTCCGTCGGGCTGGGCGACCAGCAGCACCGAGAAGCTGCCGAGGAAGACGACGTAGGACTGGATCAGGAAGCCCCCACCGATGTCGCCGAGAACGGTCCTGGCAGGGGCACGGTGGTCGCGCCACGCGAGGAGAGCCACCCGCCACAGGGCGATCAGCACGATCCCGGCGAGAGTGGCCAGCCACTGGCCGGTTGCGCCGAAGTAGAACGCGGCGGGCACGACGCCCACGGATGCGATCACGACCGGCACCCGTGGCACGTTGCGTCCGGCGAGGCGGAGGGCCTGGGCGAGCTCGAAGGCGGTGAAGCCCACGAACGCGATCGCGCAGACCATGAACAGGTCCTTGATGAAAATGAGGCTGAACAGCATGAACAGGCCCAGGGCGAGTCCGATCAGGGTCGCCAGGATCAGGTTGCGCCCGGTGCGCGCCTGGATGCGTTCCTGGGTGGCGTCCAGCTGCGCCCGGGTAGCCAGCATCTGACGTTCGAGATCGGCCTTCTTCGATTGCACCTGGGCTCGGAACTCGGCACGGCTGACGCCATGTTCACGTTTGGCGCGCAGCCCATCCCGGTCGCCGGGATCGCCTGATTCGTCCGTCATGAGGCTGGATCGTCCTTAGATCTCGAGGAGTTCGGCTTCTTTGCGCTTGAGGGCGTCGTCGATGGCATCCACGTGGGTCTTGGTGATGTGTTCGAGTTCTTTCTCCCCGCGGGCCACGTCGTCGTCACCTACTTCACTCTTGAGTGCGTCGAGGTCGTCCTTGGCCTTGCGGCGCAGGTTGCGCACGGACACCTTGGCATCCTCCGCCTTGGTGCGGACGATTTTCACGTATTCCTTGCGGCGGTCCGCGGTCAGCTCCGGCAGAGTGGCCCGGATGACGTTGCCGTCGTTGCCGAGGTTGGCACCCAGGTTCGGGGTGTCCCGGATGGCCTGCTCGATGTCGCGCAGCGCGCCCTTGTCATAGGGGCCGATCAGAAGCGTGCGGGCTTCCTGGTTCTGCAGCGAGGCAAGCTGTTCCAGCGGTGTCGGCGTGCCGTAGTAGTTCACCAGGATCTTGGCGAACATCTGCGGATTTGCGCGACCGGTTCGCACGGTCGCGAAGTCGTCTTTGGCGGCTTCCACGGCCTTGTGCATGCGGGCGGTGGCGTCGGACAGAACATCCGTGATCACGATGACTCCTTCTTCGGTGGCGTGGACAAGCTTAGTTGGAGACGAGGGTTCCCAGATCGGCGCCGAGAATGGCGGCCGTCACGTTGCCGTGGGGGGCCATCCCGAACACCTGCATGGGCATCCCGTTGTCCATGCAGAGGCTGAAGGCGGTCGAGTCGACGACCTTGAGGCCGCGCTGCAGGGCCTCCTGGTAGGTGATGCGGTCGATCTTGTGCGCGTCCGGGTTGGTCCGCGGGTCGTCCGAGTAGACGCCGTCGACACCGTTCTTGGCGACGAGCACGATTTCCGCGTCGATTTCGAGGGCACGCTGGGCCGCGACCGTGTCCGTGGAGAAGTAGGGCAGTCCGGCGCCGGCGCCGAAGATGACGACCCGGCCCTTCTCGAGGTGGCGTTCCGCGCGACGCGGGATATACGGCTCGGCGACCTGGGTCATCGCGATGGCGGACTGCACCCGGGTCTCGGCCCCGGCCTGCTCCAGGAAGTCCTGCAGCGCGAGGGCGTTCATCACTGTGCCGAGCATGCCCATGTAGTCGGCGCGTCCTCGGTCCATTCCGCGCTGCGACAGTTCGGCGCCGCGGAAGAAGTTGCCGCCGCCGACGACGATCGCGATCTCAACCTGCTGGGCCGCCTCGGCGATCTCGCGCGCGAGGGCACTGATGACGTCAGGATTGACGCCGAGACCGCCGGCCCCGAAGGCTTCGCCGGAAAGTTTGAGGAGGACCCTGCGCTTCTTGACCGTGTTTGACATGCTGTGCGCTTCTTCCGTTGTGCCGGCTGTGCTGGCTTCAGGTTGTGTTCTGGTTGTGATCTAAAACTACCGGGTGGGCTGCTGGGTACCCACACACAGAAGGAGACCGGATTGCGACTGCAACCCGGCCTCCTTCACTGTTGATCAAATGACCGGTTACGCGCCGACCTTGAATCGGGCGAAGCCCGAGACGGTCAGTCCCGCATCGGCGAGGACCTTGCTGACGGACAACTTGTTGTCCTTGGCGTAGTCCTGCTCGAGGAGGGCGACCTGCTTGAAGTACGCGGTGACGCGACCCTCGACGATCTTGGGCAGTGCCGCTTCCGGCTTGCCCTCGTTCTTCGAGATCTCGGTGACGATCCGGCGTTCGGCCTCAACGGCGTCGGCGGGGACGTCTTCGCGAGCGAGGTATTCGGGGTTCGCGAAGGAGATGTGCTGAGCCACGCTGCGCGCGGTCTCGGCGTCATCTCCGGTGTAACCCAGAACAACGCCGACCTGCGGGGGCAGGTCCTTGCTGGTCTTGTGCAGGTAGATCGCGAACTTCTCACCGGTGACGGATGCGACGCGGCGAAGTTCGAACTTCTCGCCGATGATCGCGGCTTCGCCGTCGATGAGCTGGCCCACGGTCTGAGCGTCGACCGGAGCGGCCAGGCCTTCTTCGACCGTGGTGGCGCCGGCAGCAGCGACCGCGTCGAGGACCTTCTCGGCCAGTGCGACGAACTTGACGCCCTTGGCGACGAAGTCGGTCTCGCAGGCGAGTTCGATCAGGGTGGCGGTGTTGCCGATTTCCTTGGCGGCGACGAGTCCCTCAGAGGTGGAACGGTCGGCGCGCTTGGCGTTGCCCTTCGCACCCTTCATCCGGAGGAGTTCGACGGCCTTTTCCATGTCGCCGTCGGCTTCAACGAGGGCGTTCTTGGTGTCGACCATGCCGGTACCGAGACGCTCGCGCAGCGCTTTGACGTCTGCGAGGCTGATGCTTGCCATGCTTGGTCCTTACTTGGTTTCTTCGGCGGGAGCGTCGGCTGCAACATCGGCTGCGGCTTCGGCTTCTTCGGCGGGTGCTTCGGCGGCGACCTCTTCGGCAGCCGGCTCGGCGACGACGGCCTCGGTGGTGTCTTCGGAAACGGCGGTCTCGTCAGCTGCCGGAGCGGTCTCGGCCGGAGCGGTCTCGGCCGGAGCGGCCAGGAGTTCGGCTTCCCACGCGGCGAGGGGCTCGATTTCGGCCTCCGGCTTGGCGTGGCGCTGGATGAGGCCCTCGGCTGCGGCGTCCGCGATGATGCGGGTCAGCAGGCCGACGGAGCGGATGGCGTCGTCGTTGCCCGGGATCGGGTACTGGACGTCGTCCGGGTCGCAGTTGGTGTCGAGGATCGCGATGACGGGAATGCCGAGCTTGCGGGCTTCGTCAATGGCGAGGTGCTCCTTGTTGGTGTCCACAACCCACAGCGCCGACGGCGTCTTCGTGAGGTTGCGGATTCCGCCGAGGCTCTTGTGAAGCTTGACGAGCTCGCGCTTCTTGATGAGCATTTCCTTCTTCGTGAAACCGCTCTTGGCGGTGTCC
The DNA here is from genome assembly GCF_004403395.1 of Cryobacterium cheniae. Lineage (GTDB taxonomy): Bacteria > Actinomycetota > Actinomycetes > Actinomycetales > Microbacteriaceae > Cryobacterium > Cryobacterium cheniae. The sequence goes on along the minus strand of NZ_SOGN01000008.1, from coordinate 35,582 downwards.
TCGAAGTCGAGCTCTTCGAGCTCTTTCATGCGGGCCAGACGCTTGGAAACGGTCTGGAAGTTGGTGAGGAGGCCACCGAGCCAGCGCTGGTTGACGTAGGGCTGGCCCACGCGGATCGCCTGTTCGGCGATCGATTCCTGCGCCTGCTTCTTCGTTCCGACGAAGAGGATGGTGCCGCCGTGGGCAACCGTCTCCTTGACGAAGTCATAGGCCTTGTCGACGAACCCGAGCGACTGCTGCAGGTCGATGATGTAGATGCCGGACCGCTCGGTGAAGATGAAGCGCTTCATCTTCGGGTTCCAACGGCGGGTCTGGTGCCCGAAGTGCACGCCGCTGTCGAGCAGCTGGCGAATGGTTACGACGGCCATGAGCCGTTCTCCTTGTCCGGCGAGCGCTGCGAAGCAGACGAACGCCAATCGGTTTGTGTCGTGATCGGATGATCACTACTCCTGGTGCCCGGCACAGAACCGCCCAGCTTCCGGAGGAAGCAAGGACCGAGTGGGTCTGGAGGCCGAATGGGCACGCGTAGTCAGCGCACAAAGCGCTGCTACGGAGAGTTTAGCACCCACGGAAGGAGCCTCGTGCGCGCGCCGACGGGTGCGGGCATCCCTCCCCAGCCGGGGAGGTTACGGACTCGATCACCGATGTCACCCTCGTCGGTGGCGCGCGGGACGGATGCCTCACGGTGGTGGCATGAATGTCTTCCGTCTGCTGATCGCGGCAACGCTGCTGCCGCTCGCCTGCCTGTTCAACGTGCGAAGCGACCCGCCCGCTGCGGGTCCGCCCCTGGCACCCTCTGACGCCACAGATGCGGCGGCGGCTCGGCGTGCGGCTTCTCCCGCGCGTGAGGGTGCGGCTCCGGCCTCGGCACCCGGCCCAGCGCCGACCATGGACATGGTCACGGAGGCGGACAGGGCCTCGGAGACGGGCAGGGAAACGGAGACGGACAGGGAAACGGCCACGGCCGGCACCTGGCTCTGGCCGCTGCCGCCGCCGCATCCGGTGCTCCGGGGTTTCCAGGCACCCGCCACCCTGTACGCGCCCGGTCATCGGGGTCTGGACCTGTCGGCCGAGGCCGGCCGGGAGGTGATCGCCCCGGCGGAGGGTGTCGTCTCCTTTGCCGGCGTGGTGGTCGATCGCCCCGTGGTCTCGATCGAGCATGCCCACGGCCTGGTCTCCAGCCTTGAGCCGGTCTCGGCCGGCGTCGCGGTCGGCGACCGGGTCACGGCGGGGCAACCGGTCGGACGGGTTGCCGACGGCGGGCACTGCGCGGGGCGGTGCCTGCACCTCGGAGCCCGGCTGAACGGTGGCTACGTATCGCCACTGCTGTATCTGGTCGGCGTTCCGCGGGCTGTGCTGCTACCGGCTCTCCTTGTGAAGGGCCGGTAGCGGAGGCGCAGGTGTCTGAGGTGCAGGTGTCTGAGGTGCAGGTGTCTGATTGGTCAGGCGCGTTAGTCAGGCGCGCGGGTGCGCGGTGCGGTAACTCTGCTTGAGGCGTTCCGCCGAGACGTGCGTGTAAATCTGGGTGGTGCCCAGGCTCGCGTGGCCGAGCAGCTCCTGTACGGCACGAAGGTCGGCTCCGCCGTCGAGGAGGTGGGTGGCTGCCGTGTGGCGGAGGGCGTGCGGACCGGCCGGCCCGTTGCCGGGCACGTCGGCCAGCAGCGTGGCGACCAGGCGGTAGACCGCCCGCACGCCGAGGCGCTGGCGACGAAGACCGAGGAACAGCGCGCGCCCCGGCGAGGCTGCGTTCTCGGCGGCATGGTTCGTGCCCGGCACGGGATGTGCCGCGGACGCGAGGCGTGCGGCGGGCGCGGCGGTCCTGGTGAGCACGGGGCGGCCCCGCTCGAGATAGTCGAGGATCGCGTGCTGGGCCGGCACACCGAAGGGAACGACGCGTTCCTTGGACCCCTTGCCGGTGACGCGCACCGTGAGTCGGTGCAGGTCGACGTCGGCGACGTCGAGTCCGACCAGCTCGGAGACCCGCAGCCCCGACGCGTAGAGCAGTTCGACGATCGCGAGGTCGCGCAGTGCGGCCGGGTCGTGGCCGGCGGCCCGGAGTTCCAGGTGGGTGAGCAGCTCCTGCATCTGGGTGTGGTTGATCACCCGCGGCAGGGGACGGCCGGGTTTCGGCGAGCGCAGCCGAACCGCGGGGTCGGTCGCGCTGCCGCCGGTGCGGGCCAGCCAGGCCGTGAAGCTGCGTGCGGAGGCCGACCGCCGTGCGATTGTCGCCCGGGCGAGGCCCGCCTGGGTTCCGACCCACAGCCAGTCGCGGAGCAGGTCGAGGCTCAGTCCTCCTGTGTCGCTGACGCCGCGGGTGCGGGCGAAGGAGACCAGTCCCGCCAAGTCGGTACGGTAGGCGCGCACGGTATGCACGGAGAAGCCGCGCTCAGCGGCCAGGTAGACCACGAAATCGTCGATATAGGCCTCGAGGAGGTGCACCGGTACGGGCGCCGGCAGCGACTCCAGCGGCGACTCCAGCGGCGGCTCCGGCACGGGAACCGGCGGTGGAACCGGAACCGGAACCGGCTCAGGCACGGTCATCTCGGTCAGTCCTGCCGCGAGAAGGCTTCGGTGCGCTCGTCGGGCGTGAGCGCCTCCATCCGTTCGAGGAAGGACGCGTCGAAGCCGGTCGCCGCCGGAAACTCCCCGAGAGCCACGTGCGAGTGCACGATCTGGTCGTCGTACACGTGCACGAGGTTGATCGACTGCCCACCCTGCAGGCCGCTGAGGGAACCGCGCGGAGCGGTCGGATCGATCGTGTAGCAGGTGGCCGCGGCGACCGACACGGGGATTCCCGCGAAGAGTCCAGTCGTCGCGTAGTGCAGGTGCCCGCCCAGGATGGCCCGGATGTCGCTGTCGGCAACCACCTCGGCCAGCCGGGCCTGCCCGCGTAGCTCGAGGATGGCCATCAGCGGCAGCATCGTGGGGACGGGCGGGTGGTGCATGGCCAGCAGGGAGCCGTGCGGAGCCGGCTCCCTGAGCACGTCGGACAGCCACGCCAGCTGCGCGTCGGACAGGTCACCGTGGTGGTACCCCGGAACGCTCGTGTCCAGTGCGATGATGCGCACTCCCCCGATATCGAAGACCCGGTCCACCGGCGCCGTCGATTCCGCTTCCCGGAGCAGTTCGGTACGAAAGGCCTCGCGCTTGTCGTGGTTGCCCATCACCCAGATGACGGGGGCACCCATCCGTTCGGCCGCGGCCTCGACGATGTCGCGCACCCGGCGGTACGCATCGACCTCTCCGCGGTCGGCGATGTCACCGGTGAACAGCAGCGCGTCGGGCCGGAGACCGGACCGCTCCAGCTGAGCCATCGCCTGGTACACCGTGGTGTCGGTGTCGACCGTGTCGTAGAGCGTCTGACCCCCGCCGAGGAAATGGGTGTCACTGATATGTGCGATCAGGTGGGTGGCAGGCGGGTGCTGGCCCAGTTGCACGGCTGACATGGCTCACCTTTCGTCGTTCCCGCCCAGACTACGGCCTGCCGCCGACGTCAGGCGGTGCCAGGTCGCGAGTCGAGATCCAGGGGCCACGACCAAAAAACCGGAAGTCAGCAAGACAACAGGACAGCCAGCCCTGCAGGTTGAAGATCGGCCTCCGGATCACGGGTTTCCGCGCTTGCTCGGCAGCGCAATCAGGGTTCGTTCCGGGTCGACTTCTTCTGGCGGCCTGAGCCAGTATTCCGTTCCGATGCGGATGATCGTCCAATGCTGGTTATGCAGGAGCAGATGATGCGGGTGGCAGAGCAGCACCCCGTCGGCAAGGTCGGTATACCCATTGTCGGTCGACCACTCGTTGATGTGGTGCGCTTCGGTCCAGGCGGGTGACCTGTCGCAGTCCACCCACCGGCATCCACCATCGCGCACCCCCATCGCGGCACGCTGCACCTCGGTAAAAAGGCGCTGGTCGCGTCCGACGTTGATGATCTGCCCGTCGGCGTCGAACTGGATGCCGCGGGTTCCGGTGTCGCACAGGATCCGGTCGATCGTTTCGTGCGAGATCGGGACCGAGTTGCCCTCTATCTGGCCTGCCTGCGCCGGTCTACCCGACTTGAGGGCCTTCTCGGTGACGATAACCCGAACCGAGGGGCGGCGGCCGCCGAATACGCGGCCCGGGTCGGCCTCCCCGGCGATCTTGAGCAGCTGCACGAGGGAGTCCGCTGCGATCTGCTCCGTCGTTCGGGGATCCTCCTGCATCTTCTGGGCCCAGGCGGCCAGCTCCTTGTCAACGAATCGCACCCCGCCGCGGCGCGGGCCGGTGATGGAGTCGAAGGTGGAGAGCACGAACTCGCCGTCCTCCGGGGTGAACAGCCCGTTGAGTCGCACGTTGCCGTTACCCAGTCGGTAGACCTTCAAGTACCGGTCGTCGTGGGCCTGCTTCTCGCGGGCGGCGATGCCGGCCTCGTCGAGGTGGTCACGCATCCGCCGAGCGCGTTTGAAGACCTCGTCCGCGTTCAGCGACGACGACTCGGCCTGTAGCGCCTCGAGTGCCACCCCGAGCTTCTCTGCGGTGACTGCGGCATCGATCTGGCCGAGTCCCGCGCGCATCGACTCGGCAGCATCGACGGAGAGAGTGCCGGCGGTGACGGCCCGGGCGATCGGAGCCTGCCAGGGCACCTTCGCCTCGAACTCAGCGATGTCGGCGGCATCCGCTGTGGGGGACCCCACGGCGGCTTCGACGAGCTTGTCTGCCGCTTCAGTATCAGCCATCATCGTGCCGACCGCGACCAGCTTGTAGGCGTCACCCTTGGACGATCCCGTCCACTTCTGGATCAGGGCCTCGGGGGAAAGAAAGCCCTGCTGCGCGGCCAGTCCGGAATGGCCGAGCTCGGGGCGGGAGCGACGGGCGATCGTTGCCGCCATCCACGCCGAACGGGTGTCGAGCAGGCGGCGGGCGGCCGCGATCTGCTTCTGACCGGCCAGCACCTCGGCGTCGGCGAGGGCTTCGTAGTCCGCGCAGGAGGCACCCAGACGGGCGACGGCCTCCGTTGCCTGCCTCAGGTCATCTGCGAGGGTGATCATGTTTCGAGGATACCTCATGTCGTACATAGGATCTAGAGTCGGACGCATTTATCCGGAATTTTGGATCAATTACTCGTAATTTTGTACTGAACACCGGGCCCTCGTACTGGGCTGGACCACCGTGAGAGGAACACCTAGCGGCCGCGCACCCAGCCGGTCTCCTTCTCGCGCACCACCCCCTCGAGGTCGAGAGCTCCGAGGGCCCCCTGCACGGCGGACGTCGACAGGCCCGCCCGGCGGGCGATGTCGGGCACGGTGCGGGCCGCCCGCGTGCTCAGGGCATCGAACACGCGCACCTGCTCACTCGTGCGGCCGCCGAACCCGGCCGTGTCGCCGTCGACGGGCGGCAGGTCGAGGGTGAGGTTCAGCATCCGTTCGCCTACGAGCTCGGCCATCTCCGCGGCCGTGGTGACGCACACGGCGTCATACTCGCGGATCAGCCGGTGGCAGCCGGCCGAGGTCGGGCTGGTCACCGGACCCGGCACGGCCCCGAGCGGGCGGCCGAGGGCGGCGGCGTGGCCGGCGGTGTTGAGCGAACCCGAACGCCAGCCGGCCTCGAGCACGACTGTGGCCGCGCTGGCGGCGGCGATCAATCGGTTGCGCTGCAGGAACCGCCATTTGGTGGGCGCGGCCCCGCAGGGCAGCTCGGAGACGATGGCCCCCACCGTCGCGATGCGGCTCAGCAGGGTGTCGTGGCCGCTCGGGTAGTAGCGGTCCACTCCCCCGGCGAGGAAAGCGACGGTCAGCCCCGAGCTGGCCAGTGCCGCCCGGTGAGCCATGCCGTCGATTCCGTAGGCCGCCCCGGACACGATCAGGAAGCCACGGTCGACGAGCCCGGCAGAGGCCTCCATCGCCACATGCTCGCCGTAGCCGGTGGCTGCACGGGCACCCACCAGGGCGATCGAATTGGAGAGCGCGGTCAGAGCCGTCGGGACGCCCCGCCACCACAGCGCGATCGGCGCGTGGATCGCCAGGTCGTCGACGCCCGTCGGCCAGGACGGGTCGGTGGGCACGAGAAGCCCGGCGGACACGCGAGTCGCCTGTTGCAGGGAGCGGATCACCTCGGCCGAGGACAACCGCGGCCGCCACCGTTGCAGGCCCTGCTCGAGCTGCGCCGGCAGGTCGTCGGTCAGCGGCCACCCCGCGGCGGCCAGAGCGGCCGCGAGCCGCGCACCGGTCCAGAGGTCGAGCACGGCGGTGAGGGCCGGCCCTGCACCCAGCCCCTGCACGAGCAGTCCGGCGGCTCCGTCGCCCGGCTCCGCGATGCCGGTCCACGCGGCGCGCGCGAACACGTCGGCGGCGGCCGCGGCATCCATGACGGCCGGCCCGGCGGATGCTCGCACGCCCCCGGCCAGCGAGATCACCGTGGATTCCTCCAGCCCGAACAGCATCATGACGTCATTCCCTTCCGCAGGTACAGGGCCTGCCCTACCTGTTCGATGCCCGGCCGCGCGACACCCTCGAGGTCGGCGATCGACCACGCCACAAGCTGCGCGCACTTAGGGCGTAACTAAAATCGATGTCGGAGGCGGTCGGTAGAGTACGCATGACACCAATTGAGGGGAACACAATGGACGTTTCAGATACAGCGATCAAGCCCGAGGGCGAAGCGGAGTTGGACGGGGAAGTCAGGAGCTCGAAGGACTATTTTCTCCAAGTGCTCCTCGATGTGAGCCTCGGCCGGAGTGACGACTACACGGAAGGCCGCATCGGCATAACCGTCAACCTGAAGGGTCTCATCGTCTCTGGAACGGCTGTCTCCCGCCGAGTGTGGTCCGAGAGGCTCACCAATTTGATCCGGGGAGCGGGCGAAGCTGACCCCACTAACGCCGACGCCGCCGCCGAGACCCTGAATAGTGTTTTCACAGCCGCTTTCGATGACGCCGACGCGGACAACCGCGCTCGGGAAGAGGCCGGTCTCTTCGCTCAACCGCGCGGATTCCTGCACCTCATAGACGTTCGTGTTTCCAACCCGGAAGGTCCCTGCAACTTTCCGATTTGGCGCGCGCCCATGGACGATATCTCAGGCTGGACACTCGGAACCCATAATCCGGCGGACAGCTAGACCCTCCGGAGGCCACACTCCGGACATTCCCAGACGACGACGCGGAGCGTGTCGGAAGGCTCGAATCGGATTAGGCACGCGGGACAGTTGGGCGTGTCAAGGTCGTCGGCTTCCATGCGGACCATTCTTGGAGGTCCGGGGCGTTTCAGTTGAAGTTATCCACAGATCGCGCCCGTTGGGAGGGTAGAGAAATGACACCTCAACCTTGGATAGCGGCCCTGACCGTTCTCGGCTTCATCCTCACGGCTGGGGGCCTAATCGCCGCATATTTGAGCGCGAAGCGTCAGCCGGGTCTCGAAGAGAAGCGAATCGAGAAGTCGCAAGAGCTCTCAAAGGCGTATATGGCGGAGATTGCAGAGCTCACGAGACAACAGAGCGACGGTGCAGTCGGCTACATGATCAATGTGAGGTACCACGCGCTGTACGCCGAGAATCAACTCATTAGGCCGACCATCGAGAGCATTGAGTATCTGGCTGCCGAGGACTCGAAACGCCTCATAGAAATGATCCTCGTTTCAACGCGGGGGAATCTGATCTGGGCGGGAGTGGGCCTAATGCTCTCCAGCGCGGCGAGTCTCTGGTCGGTCTTCATTTAGGGCACGACAAAGCCCCCGCCGGATTGCTCCGAGCGGGGGCTCTGTTTATTGGTGAGTTGCGTCTATTCGTCGGCGTACTCGATGCGATCCCAGCCGTTGGCCGACGCCTGGATCGATTCGGCCTGGATCTCGCTTACGGTTTTGGGCCGCGTTGGCATTGGCGGCTCGTAGGTCGAGCCGCCGGCCATTGCTTTGATCTGGGCGGCCTGTGCCTCGCTGGGTGTGGCGTTCGTCATAGTTGCGCTCCTCTTTCGTGGTTGGTTAGTAGTCGTCGTCATCGTCGGGGCCGTCCGCGTACGCATGCAAAACGGTCAACCTTGGCCGCCGTCGGCGTCTCGGTCTGATTGCGGGGCTCGGGGTGGCCTCGCCGCCCTGGTCAGGGACGAAGCGTGCACGCTCCGCGTCTCGCGCCGTCTCCTCGTCGGTCAAGGCCGGCGGCGTGGCCTCAACCTCGAAGACGAGAAGTGAGCCGTGGGCGGCATCTCGACGTTCGTCCGCTTCCGCTTCCTCCAGCCTCGCCATGAGCTTGACCCCGTGCGCGAAGCGGGCCTCCGAGAGCTCCCGGTCCCGAGGCGTGCGCGCCGCCTCGACGGCGAGCTCGTCGCGGTAGCGTTCGTCGCGGGTCATGCGCCTACGGCGCCGGTCGACGACAAGGCCGGTCACGCACTCGCGGAGGTCGTACGCTTCCCACTTGGTCAGCGTTCCCGCGGCCTTCTTCGCCTTGAGCTTGGAAAAAACGATCTTGTCGGCTTCTTTGATGAACGGCGCGGCCGGGTGCTCGCTCCAGTCGATCCAATTGTCGGGAGCAGTCACGAGAGCCGGTGGACGCGGGACCGGACGGTCAGGGAGTTTGAGCGCCATTAGCGGGGCCTCTCTTCGCTGGGTGTGTCGAGGGCTCGGGAGTACGCCCCGAGCTCGATGGTGAAGTCGTCGAGGAGCGCGAGGATCTCCCGCGCCCTCCCTGGGAGGCGGCCCGGCTGATTCGTCTCCCTGAATTGGCGGAGAGCTTCGCGGAGGGCCGCGGCGTGGCGCGCCGTCGACCTTCGGGCCATGCGTTCGCGTCGCTCGCTCATTGGTCGGCCCGTTTCAGGGACAGCCCGAGGAGCATTGCGCGCTGAGATTCGGCGCGAAGGATGATTCCGTAGAGGGTCGACCGCTCCGACTGTGTCGAGGCCCCTCGAAGGTCGCGGTTCGCGTGGACCAGCACGTTATCGAGGCGTAGCTCCGATTGCGTCCGGATGGTTGCCGCGTCCTCGCCTACCAAGGAGGCGAATACCCTCCCGGCCTCGGCGTGGGCCTTCTCCGGCGAGATCCCGACCTCGGCGGCGATCTCCTCGAACGTCCGACCTGAGACGCGCAGATCGGCGATCCGACGCTGTCGCGGCGTGATCTCCTCCGCGTCGGGCTTCTTCTTCGCCATTAGCCGAGCTCGCTCTCACGGATGCCGAGCGCGCGGACGGCGTCGCCCGCGCCTTCGATAGCGGCCGAGAGCGGGATCGAGCCCGCGTGAGCCCGGATCGCGTGACGGTAGGCGTCCCCGAACTCGAACATTTCGAGGAGCCCGGCGGACTCGCTGAGCTCCGCCTCGGCGTCGGTGAGCATCCGGCGGGCCGCAACGAGCTTCAGCCGGGCGTTCTGCGCCTTCGGCTTCGCCGCCGCCTTCAGCGCCTCCTCATTGGTGAGCACGAGCGCATGGAACGTGTTCACGGCGTCCACCTGTCGAACCTTGGCGCCCTCGATGCGGGCGTCGAGGAGCTCGACGGCATGCTCGGCGGCGTGGACTGCCGTGATCGACTCCGAGAGCGTGCTCGGCTTACCAAGCGCGTCGCGCTTGCCCTGGTCGTCGCGGGCCGCCTTCGCCTGGACGACGGCGTCGAAGGTCGGCTTCGTCTCGCGCTGGAGGCTCTGAAGGTGGTCTACGGCCTCCTCAAGAGCGACGATCCCGGCCTCGACAACCTTCACGCCGCACTCACGGGGGAAGTTGATGACGTAGCCGACTCGGCCTTCGTTGGAACGGTTGGAGAATTTGAGCAATGACATGAAATGCCTTTCGATTGGTTAGCTAGTTGGTGTTTCGATTGCTGGCCTTACGCCGCGCCGGATCACGCGGGTCGAGAGCTTGCTCGTTTTCAGGTCATGGGATCGCCCTCCCGTCGATGTCCGCGAGGCCGAGGTCGGTCGCGCTCGGGATATAGACGCGCTTGTAGCGGTCGCAGCCGTTCGCGTTCTTTCCGTCCGCGGCGATCCTGGCGCTCTTGATAAGCGAGTTGATCGCGTTGGTAACGGTTGCGTAACTTTCGTCATTCGACGTCCTCCGCGCTTCGAGGATTTCCGCGCGGGTGACGCCCTCGGCGGCCGTGTGCGCCGGGATCACATGAGAGAAGATCTCTTCCGCCCGGCGTTCCGTCGCAGTCGGCGGCTTACCAGTCCCGAAGAGCGCCTCCGTGCCGCGGGCCATGAGCGAAGCGACGACGCTCGTCGTTGCCTCGTGAGCGACCCCGCGACGGCTGACCGACGCGGGGATCTCGACGATCCGCTTCCGGATGATCCGCCGTGAGTCGGAACTTCCGTCCTTCATTTTTTCCAGCGTCAAGGCGACGAGGTCGCCGTCCTTCTGGGTCGCGAGGACGGCGTCAAGGTTGGCCTTCCACGCTCCGGAGCCTCGGCCGTCGACGCCGCCGCCCTTGCCGGGGTGGTGAACGATCAGCGCGGAGGCACTCTCGCGGCCGGAGACGATCAGCCGGGCCGCTCGGAGCGCGTCGGCTACCGGCCCCGCGGCATTTTCGTCCATGCCCTGGGTGAGCGCGGAGAGTGTGTCGAGAATCACGAGATCCGCCTCGACGGAGTCGACGAAGCGGCGGAGCCCGGCGACGTCGTCCGCCGAAAGGAGGTTGATCGGGCTCGGGTAGACGATGAAATTCTGATCGAGGAGGGCGATCTCGGCCGCGTCGAGGCCACGGTCGACGATGAACGCGCGGCGACGCATCCGGAGCCCGCGCGATCCCTCCGCAGCAACGAAGACGACGCGACGCGGCCCGGCCGTCTGGATCTCTTTGAGGAATCGTGCGCCGATCGCGAGCGAGCATCCGGCGTCAATGGCGAGCGCGGACTTGAGAGAACCTGTCTCGCCCACCAATCCAATGACGGACGCCTCCGGAAAGTAGCCGTCGATCAGATAGGCCGCGTCGGCTATGTCTTCGAGGTCGGCGCCGTAGAGCGCGGCGGAGGCGTTGAATCCGACGCCCGGATTCGCGGCCGACTTCCGGAAGGCGTCGCGGTCGGCGCGGGCCTTCTCGACGAGGAGTTTTTCGCCATTCTCCGGGTCCGCGACGAAGCGGGCGAGGTCGGCGGGCGTCATGTTCGGGAAGGCCGCCTGGAGCCGGGCCGCGAGGTCGTCGACGATCGCGGGCTCGGCGGCCTTCGTGACCGCCTCGGCGACGTCCCGCGACCATGCCGGGAGGTACGCGAGCACGTCACCGTAATCGCTGTCACCGAAGCGCTTGTCGAGCGCCTTTCGGGCGGCCCTTTCTGCGACCTTCGCGCGGCGCTTCGGAGTGAGCTCCGGGTTAGCCTCCGCCGTCTCCCAGAGCGCGGCAGAGACGATGCCCTCGGCCTCGTTGGCGAGCGCGTCCTCGGGAGACGTACCGCCGACGAGGCCGTCGCCGATCTCTCCGAAGTAGTCCTCGACGACCGGGGGCGCGGGGGTCATTTCTCCATCTCCAAGCGTGCCCGGTCGGCGCGCAGGTAGGCGGCGGCCTGCCTACGGCGCTGATCGTGAGTGAGGTCGGGCCAAGCTGCGTCGACGGCGGGATAGTACGGGCGAAGTATTTCGTCGTTGGGAAGGTGTCGCGAGGCGTACGTTTTGCGCTTCGGCGGCTCCTCGATGCCCGCGGCGGCTCGGAGGGCGGCCTCCGTCGCCCGCTTGAGCGCCCGCTTCTTGACACCGGCCGCGGCGGCCTTCTTAGCGCGCTCGGTCCTCCACTCGGGCGACTTTGACGCGGCGAGAGCGAGCGCCCCGGCGACCCCGATCTCGGAGCGGCGGACGGCGTGGGCGATTTCCGCTGGCGTCGGCTGGGTGGTCACCGTGTCGCCCCGGTGAACGCGGCACGGATGATCGCGGCCTGAGAGTCGGTGAGTGGGGCCGCGCTGGCGACCGAGGCGGAGGCCGCTCGGTCGAAGCCCATCGAGAGAAGGCGATCGAACTCGGCGCGATCGTCGACGGCGATATCGAAGTCGAAGTCGTCGTCGTCGACCTCGGGGGCCGAGGAGAGGGTAAGGGTTTGGGTAGACAAGGGAGCGCCTCAAGGAGATTGAGTTGCTCTGTCTGGCCAGAGTCGGGCTGTGGCGAGATTCGCCTTAGTCAGTCACCGATGCCTTGCCCCTTGCGCCGGGGCCGCAAATGCTTATCCCGAGGGGTGGCGGCACTCGATCCCGGCGAGCTATTTCACAAGCCGGGGAGGAACCGCAACAAGACCAGTGTCGCACACAAAGCGGAGGCAAGCCACCGTTGAGCTTGTTCGACTGTGCACATTAGGTCACGATCGCATTACGTCGACCTAATCGGAGGCTTGCCTTGGCTTCGGCCTGGATGGGTTCGGCGCGGTCGTCGCCGGGGCCGTCGAGAGCCGCTCGCTCGGTGCTGGAGGCGGTCGAAATGGTCCGTCCTGATGTCAAGAAACGGGTTTGACATTGGGGGGTATGTCAAAGGCCATTCTTGACATCAGAACGGGGTTTATCAAACGATGTCAAAGAGGGGCCTTTGACATTTGACAACCCTGTAAACACAAGGGATCTAAGGGGTTTGGAGGGTGTCAATGTCAAAGGCCAATTTGACACCCGGCAACCAATGTCAAGACGTTCTCTATCCCTTTAGGGATAGAGGGCTTGATGTGCCCCGATCTGACATCAGAGAAACGGGGGACGACGGGGAGAGATTGGGAGGCCAATCGAGTGGCCCTCGACGGGGCCGTCGCCGGTCGGCGAAATGCAAGCGGCGGGCGTCGCGGGAATCAGGCGGCAGGCGCGCCCGCTCGAAGAGCTCCTAGGAAGGTCGCGAGAGCGCCCCGGATTGGTCAGCACGAGTCCCACGAGGCCGCCCTCGCCTGGAGCCTCGACACCCGCCCACGGCCTCGCGGACGCCTGCGCGCTCGACGTCCGCGAGGCGGCGGCCTGTAGCCGGAGGAGTGGCACTAGCCGGGGAGGGACGCCTCCGCTTGGCGCCCGAGTTACGCCCCGCGGGTCAACCGTTGCCGATTGGTGCGCGGGGCATAAGTCAGCGTGGGGTCAGGGCCACGCTCCGGCGGGTGTGGTCGCGGCGTCCCTCGTCGTCGGCGGGCGGCCGGGTGCCGCGCCCTGGAGTGGCGAACTCGACCCGATAGAGAGACGCGACGACGGCGCGCTGCACGTCGACGGAGAGGGACGCCCACGCCTCCCGGATATTGGCGGCGTGGATCAGCGGCCCGAGGGTGTCGACCTTCCCGGCATCGGTGAGCCGGGCCGTGAGCTCGGCGGCCTGACCCCGGAGGCGTGCCACCGAAGACCGCGCCTGATCCTTCGTGAGCGTCCCGTCGGCGACGAGGTCGGCCACGTTGCCGAGCCGAGCTTGTAGGGCCGTGAGCTCGGCGCTGAGGGCCGCACGATCGGGAGCCTCGTGGTTGGCGAGGAGCTCGACGGCATCCGATCGGGAGAGCCGGGCCATGACGGTATGAGCGACGAGCTCGTCGGCGACTTCGGCCTTCCGCGCGAGGTGGTAGCTCGCCGAGCACCGGTAGACCGCGACCTTGTCGCGCGTCGCCCCGGCCTTCATGGGAGCGCCGCACACTCCTCCACTCTCGACAACGACGGCGCACGTCGCGAGGCCGGAGAGGAGCCAGCGCCGGGGCGCTCCGCTGGTCTTGCGCCGGGAAGGGTCGCGGAGGATCTCGCTCGCCGCCGTCCACGTCTCGACGCCGACGAGAGGCTCCCAGCCGCCCGGCGTGAGCTTGTCGAGGTCATAGCGGTTCGCCCGGTGCCCGGTGGTCGCCTTCTCGCGCGGAGGGGCCACGAGAGCGGCGTATCGAGGATTGGTCAGCACTCCGCGCACGGTGTTCTGTCCCCACGGCTCCCCCGTCGTCGTCGTGAGTCCGGAAGCGGTCCACGCGCGCGCCACGGTCCCGAGCGAAGCGCCCGCGAGGAGCAGATCGAACCCTCGACGGATCGCGGCGGCCTCCTCGACCTTCGGTTCGTGCCCGTAGGCGGGGTATTCCTTACCCCCGGCGCCGAGCCTCGTCGCCTGGACGTTCTTCGCGCCTGCCTCGAGGGCCGAGTAGCCGAACGCTCGCCGGCCGGTCGGAGGGAGGCCGAGCTCGCGAGACTGCGCGTTGCTCTCCTTCTGGCGGCGACCCTTCCGCTCGACCTCCATACGCGCGACGCTCGACGTTACCCGGAGCATGAGCCGCCCCGTCTCGGTCGATAGGTCGATCGGCTCGGTCCCCTCGCTGGTCATCAGGTTCACGCCGTATCGCTCGTTGAGGTCGATCCAATCCTCGATCTCGCGGGGCCGACGCGTGAGCCGGTCGAGGTTCCACGCGATCACGACGTCGAACTTCCGAGCCTTCACGTCGGCCACGAGCCGTTGGTAAGCGGGGCGGACCTTCTCGGACGAGGCCGAGATGTTGTTGTCGACGTAGATCGCGGCGTTGTCGACCGTCCACCCCTTCCCGGTCGCGCGTGCGAGGCAGTTCTCGCGCTGTCGATCGATCGCGAGCTCGTCGCCTTCGACGGCCTTGGACTGGCGGAGGTAAATCGCTATACGGGGCATATCTGAAGTATGTCCTAAACGTGCGCAGGCCACCCGCAACACACGGTCGTAGCCGCGCATGGTGATGCCGCCGCGCTCGAGCGCCCGGTCGAGGACGGCCGTGGCCGCGCCACCGAGCCGGGCCTCGGGGCCGCGCAACCAGGGTCCGGGCACGTCGGAGTTGAGCGCCCAGGGCGTTCCGGAGAGGCGCTGGGCCGCGGCCGCGCGGGCCTCGACCACCCGCCCGCGGGCGACGGAGCTCGCCAGGCGTGGCGTCTCGGTGGCCAGGCGCAGTTGGGCGGCGGTGATGCGCTGCACCTTCAGCTGGATGTCGATGCGGTCGAGCAGCGGGCCCGAGATGCGGGCCAGGTACCGTCTCCGCGAACTCGGCGGGCAGCTGCAGTCCAGGTCGGGGGCCCCGTACTGCCCGCAGGGACACGGGTTGGCCGCCATCACGAGCTGGAATCGGGCCGGAAAGTGGGCGACCGCGTTGGCGCGATGGATGCTGATCACCCCGGATTCCAGCGGCTGCCGGAGCGCGTCGAGCACCGCCGAGGCGAATTCGGGAGCCTCATCGAGGAAGAGCACCCCGTGCGAGGCGCGCGCCGCGGCACCCGGCCGGATCTGCCCGCTGCCGCCGCCGACCATGGCCGCCGCCGTCACCGTGTGGTGCGGCGCCTCGAGCGGTGGCCGGGTGATCAGCGCGCGTCCGACGGCGCGGCCGCTGAGCGATCGCATGGAACTGACCTCGAGGGAGGCCTCGGGGTCGAGGTCGGGCAGCAGCCCCGGCAGCCGGGCCGCCAGCATGGTCTTGCCGGCGCCGGGCGGCCCCACCATGAACACGTGGTGCCCGCCGGCCGCCGCGATTTGCAACGCCAGGATCGCGTCGTCATTGCCGATGATGTCGACCAGGTCGGGTTCGGCCGCCTCCGCCGCGGCGTCGCCGGGGATCCGGATGGGGTCGACCGGGATCGGTTCCAGTTCGGCGCCGTGCCAGATGGCGGCGTCCCGGAGGGAGGCGACGCCGATCACCCGCATGCCCGGCACGAGGGAGGCCTCATCCACGTTTCCGGCCGGAACCATGACCGTGCCGTGGCCGAGCCGGGAGGCCGCGATCACCGCCGGCAGCATGCCCGGGGTCGGCCGCAGCCGCCCGTCGAGGGCCAGCTCGCCGATGTGCACCACCCGGCCCACCGAGGCGGGAGAGACCATCTGGTCGGCCCCGAGGCAGGCCAGCGCGATGGCCAGGTCGAAGCCCGACCCGTGCTTCGGCAGCGACGCCGGGGACAGGTTGATGGTGAGCTTGTTGCGGGTGAGCGGGCAGCCGGAGTTCTTCGCCGCCGCGCGCACCCGCTCGGTGGCTTCCGACAGGGCCGCATCGGGCAACCCGATCAGGATGATGCCCGGCAACTGCCCGGAGATGTCGGCCTCCACCTCGACCAGCGCCCCGGTCAGCCCGACCAGGGCCACCGCATGCGTGCGGGCGAGCCCCATCAGAACACCCCCGTCAGGTGCTCGATCACGGGCTCGGTGCCGGGTCGGATGATCACCGCGATCGCGTCGACGCGGATGCGCGCGGGCCGGGCATCCGCCTGCTCGCACCAGGCGGCCGCGAGGCGACGCAGCCGGGCGAGCTTGGCGACCGTGATCGCTTCGAACGGATGCCCGAACCGGGTGCCCGAGCGCGTCTTCACCTCGACGAAGACGACCTCTCCCCCGATCTCGGCGACCAGGTCGATCTCACCCTGCCCGCAACGCCAGTTGCGATCCACCACCCGGTAGCCGGCGGCGGCGAGGAAGACCGCGGCGCACTCCTCGCCCCGCCTGCCCAGTTCGTCTTTGCGTGCCACAAGCACCTCCGCCCCCAGCGTGGCGGGCGGGCAGGCCCGGCGCTCGCTGGGCAGGGAAGCTGTGCGGCCGGCGGCGGGACCCCGTCTGGGGAGGACCGGGCCCGGCCCGGCCTACAACCCCAGCGCGTCGAGCTCCGCGTCCATCCGCTCGGCGAGGGCCGCATAACCGGCGTCGTTGGGGTGGAGGCCGTCGTCGGCCATCCATTCCGGGTGC
Organism: Cryobacterium cheniae; assembly: GCF_004403395.1. Classification (GTDB taxonomy): domain Bacteria; phylum Actinomycetota; class Actinomycetes; order Actinomycetales; family Microbacteriaceae; genus Cryobacterium; species Cryobacterium cheniae. Next base: position 19,058 of record NZ_SOGN01000008.1, on the reverse strand, counting down.
CCGTCGAGCCAGTGCGAGGCTCCGGAGATGTAGTCGGCGTCGGCGTCCAGCGCGGCCGCCTGCACCCAGCCGATGATCTGTTCGACGGATTCCGGGCGCTCCGCGGTGTACCAGAACGGCTCCACGACGATGAGGCGCGCCTCGGGCAGGGCCGCCCGGATGGTCGTGAAGTCGCGGGTGATCGCGGCCTCGATCTCGTCGGCACGGGACGGCATCGAGAAATTGTCGTTGAGCCCCATGGTGCTGATCACGATGTCAGGTCTGGCGGCGATGACCTCATCGACCAGGTCGTCGCCCGCCCCGCGCTGGTTCACGAAGCCGAGGCCGTTGCGGCTCGGGTTGACCTCGGTCCAGCCGCGCTCGGCGGAGACGATGGTCGACCAACGCTGGTCCGTGGCCGACGCGCCGGTGCCGCGCGTGTAGGAATCACCGTAGAAGGCGACCACGGTCTCGCCGGGCGCACGGGCCGAGTAGCCCGGGCCGGTCTCGCCCTGGCCGCGGCTCAGGACGCCGCCGAGAGAGCCGCCGAGGGCGCCGCTGACGGTGAGCAGGGCCACGGCGACCGCCAGCACGGCGGCGGCGATCCCGACGGTGATCCAGAAGGCAGGGCGTCGTCGAGGAGTCATGACACTGATTCGAAAGCGGGGCGCCACCCGGATTGGTCGCGTGCGCAGCCCGGCATGCTCAGCGCACCAACCGGGGCACCGAGGCACCGGATGCCGCGGGTCCGGCGGCCGCGAAGGCGGCATCCGTCTCGCGCAGCACACGCAACACGTTGGCGCCGGCGAGGGCGGCCAGGTCGGCGGCCGGCCAGCCGCGCCGGGCCAGCTCGGCCAGCAGTGCGGGGTAACCGTCGACGCCCGAGAGACCGGCGGGGAACTCGTCTGTGCCGTCGAAGTCGCCGCCGAGGCCGATGTGGCCCACCCCCGCGACACGGCGGGCGTGCTCGACGTGGTCGGCGACATCCGTCAGCGTCACGACGGGCGCCGGGCCGGTCTGGTCGCCCTCGAGCCAGACCGAGTAGTCCTCGGACAGGAACTGGGGCACGAAGGTGAGCATGATCACCCCGCCGTTGGCCGCCAGGCGCGTGAGAACGTCGTCGGGCACATTGCGGGGGTGGTCGGTGAGGGCCCGGCAGGAGCTGTGGCTGAAGATGACGGGCGAGTCGGACGCGTCGAGCGCCGCGTGCGCCGTGGCCGGGGAGACGTGGGAGAGGTCGATCAGCATGCCCAGCCGGTTCAGTTCGCGCACGAAGTCGACACCGCGGGCCGTGAGGCCGTCGTGCGCGGGTTCGTCGGTGGCCGAATCGGCCCAGGTCGTGTTGTGCACGTGGGTGAGGGTGAGGTACCGCACGCCGAGCCGGGCGAACATGCGCAACACGGCCGGGGAGTCGTTGAGGCTGTGCCCACCCTCGGCGCCGAGCAGGGAGGCGATGCGACCGGCCGCGCGGGCGGCCTCGACGTCGGCGGCGCTGCGGGCGATGCCGAAGTCGTCGGGGTAGCGCGCGGCGAGGCGATAGACCCAGTCGATTTGTTCGAGGGTGCCCTGCACGGCGTCGGCGCCGAGGTGGTCGTCGCTCACGTAGACCGACCAGAACTGCGCCCCGACCCGCCCGGCCCGCAGCCGGGAGATGTCGGTGTCGGTGGCCAGACGGCCCTCGAGACCCTCCACGGAGTAATCGCGGCTCTGGCGGCACTCCCACGCCCAGTCGTTGTGGCCATCGATCAGGGGGGCCAGGGCGAGCGCCTGCTCCACGACGACGGATGCTGCGACGGATGCTTCGACGTCTGCTGCAGCGGACGCGGGCGCGGTCGGAACCGGTGTGCTCATGCCCCCACGCTAGTGCCGTCCGGCGCGGTCGAAGAACGAATCCGCCTACAGTTGGATCGGCCCAGTCGAGGCTCGGCATGCCCCCGACGGCCTGAACCAGTTAGGACCCCCTCTCATGATGGGTGCACACCATGCCATGACGGGCGCCGCCGCCTGGATCGCCGTCACGGCGACCGCCGGGCACGGCCTCGGCCTCTTCCCGGTGACCCCCGTGGGCACGATCGCCGGCTCCCTGCTCTGCGCCGGGGCGGCCCTCCTCGCCGACGCCGACCACACCTCGGCCACGATCTCACAGTCCGTCCCGCTGCTGGGCCGGCTCGTCACCACGGGGATCTCCCGCGCTTCCGGCGGGCACCGGCACGGCCTGCACAGTCTGCTCGGCCTCTTCTCGGCGTGGCTGCTCGCCAGCGTCATCGGGTTGGTGCTCTGGGAGCCGGCCTGGGCGACGGAGCCGGTGCGCGTCGGCCCGGCCCTGTTGAGCGCCGCGGCGATCGCGTTCGCGGCCAAGGTCCTGGGCCTGTCGAACAGGTCGTGGGGATGGGCCTGGGTGATCGGCCTGGCCGTGGCGGCCTTCATCGCCGTTTTCGCCCCGGAGCAGCAGTCGTGGTTCGTGGTCTGCTTCACGCTGGGCTACGGCGTGCACCTGCTGGGCGACCTGCTCACCACGGGCGGGCTGCCCCTGTTGTGGCCGTGGATCCCGAAGCCGCCGCGATGGTGGCGAAGGGTGCCGGTGCTCGATGGCCTGTGGTCGTCGGGCGGCTACCTGGCCGTGCCGCTGCTGGGCAACGCCGGCTCCCTGCGGGAGTGGCTGCTGCTCATCCCGGTCACCGGGTACGCGGGCTATGGCGTGCTCTTCGCGCTCCTGGAGACCCGGGGTGTCAATCTGGCGGCCGTGCTGGTGCGCCTTGCCGGGGCGCTGCCGCTGTAACCGGACAGGCGACGCCGGGCATCCGCCGGGCATCCGCCGGCCGCCCGCGGATCACCTCGTAGGCTGGAGCCATGGGCCTTGGCAATCGACTGACGGATCTGCAGATGAAGACGATGAGTGTGCTGCACCGCGCGGTGCTGGCGGCCTCCGGCGGGCGCCTGCTCGCCTCGTTCGGGTCGATGCCGGCGGTCGAGCTGCACACCATCGGCCGTTCCAGCGGCAAGCGCCGCACAACCATGCTCACCGCCCCCGTCCACGGGCCCCAGCGCTACGTGCTGATCGCCTCGAAGGGCGGCGACGACCGCCACCCGCAGTGGTACCTCAACCTTGTCGCGAACCCGGACGTCGAACTGACCGTGCACGGCAACACCCTGAAGCTGCGGGCGCGCACCGCCTCCCCCGCGGAGAAGGCCGAGCTGTGGCCGCAGATCGTGGCCGCCTACCGCGGTTACGACGGCTACCAGCAGAAGACCGACCGGGACATCCCGGTCGTGATCTGCGAGCCCCGGCCGCGCTGACCCGCCCGGGGCCGGCGCGGCGGGATCCGCCCGATCAGACCAGGGCGGCCGGTGCGCTGAGCAACTTCGGGAAGACCGGCGGATGCACGCCCGCCATCTCTTCCAGCACCCGGATGACCTGGCAGCTGTATCCGTACTCGTTGTCGTACCAGACGTACAGCACGGCCTTCATGTCGGTGCAGATGGTGGCGAGGCCGTCGACGATACCGGCCCGGCGGGAGCCGAGGAAGTCGCTGGAGACGACTTCGGGCGAGTCGATGTAGTCGATCTGCTTGTGCAGCTCGGAGTGCAGCGACATGGTGCGCAGGTACGTGTTGAGCTCGTCCCTGGTGGTGCCCTGCTCGAGGGTCAGGTTGAGGATCGCCATCGACACGTCGGGCGTGGGCACCCGGATGGCGTTGCCGGTCAGTTTGCCGGCCAGCTCGGGCAACGCCTTGGCGACGGCCTTCGCGGCCCCCGTCTCGGTGAGCACCATGTTCAGGGCGGCGCTGCGCCCGCGGCGGTCGCCCGAGTGGAAGTTGTCGATCAGGTTCTGGTCGTTGGTGAACGAGTGCACCGTCTCCACGTGGCCGTCCCGGATGCCGAAGCGGTCGTTCACGGCCTTGAGCACGGGCGTGATCGCGTTGGTGGTGCAGGATGCCGCGGTCACGATGGTGTCGTCCGCGGTGATGGTGTCGTGGTTGATGCCGTGCACGATGTTCTTCAGCGCGCCCTTGCCCGGCGCGGTGAGCAGCACCCGGGCGACACCCGGGCAGGCCAGGTGTTGACGGAGTCCCTCGGCGTCGCGCCAGCGTCCCGTGTTGTCGACCACGACGGCGTTCTGGATGCCGTACCGGGTGTAGTCGACCGTGGCCGGGTCGCTCGAGTAGATGACCTGGATGAGTGTGCCGTTGGCGAGGATCGTGTTGTTCACCGGGTCGACGGTGATGGTGCCCTCGAAGGGTCCGTGCACCGAGTCGCGCCGCAACAGGCTCGCCCGTTTGACGATGTCGTTGTCCGACCCGCGGCGCACCACGATGGCCCGCAGGCGCAGCCCCTGTCCCCCGCCGGCATGGTCGATCAGGATGCGCGCGAGAAGGCGGCCGATCCGGCCGAACCCGTAGAGCACGACATCCGTGCCCGCGCTGACGACATCACCCTGGCGGTCGACGACGTCGGCGAGTTCGGCGCGGAGGAACTCCTCCAGACCTCGTCCGGCACCCTCCAGCTTGTAGGCCATGGCCAGCCGGCCCAGGTCGATCGACGCGGTCCCGAGCCGCAGCGTGCTGAGCACCTGCAGCAGCGGCAGCGTCTCCTCCAGAGGCAGCTCGACGTCGTCGATGTGCCGCGCGAAGCGGTGCGCCTTGAGCAGGCCGATGACCGACTGGTTGACCAGTCCCCGGCCGTGCACACTGGTGACGACGTCGTTTTCCCGGTATAAACGGCCGATCAACGGGATCATCGCTTCAGCGAGTGCCTCCCGGTTGATCCACGTGGCCCGAGCGCGATCAGATTCCTGAAGCAAAAGACATACCCTTCGTTCTCGACCGCATCGTTGCGCCGAGTGTGCAGGCCCCACCGGCCTGAGCATTCGTGGTGCTATTCGTCCTACTACTCGTCGAGTGCGAGTTCCTTCGGCAGTTCGAACTCCTTGGAAGCCAGTTCCTCGACGTTGACGTCTTTGAAGGTCAGCACCCGTACCGACTTCACGAACCGGTCGGAACGGTAGACGTCCCAGACCCAGACATCCTTCATGGTCAATTCGAAGTAGAAGTCGTGTTCCGTGTCACGGCGCACCAATTCCACCTCGTTCGCGAGATAGAAGCGTCGTTCGGTCTCGACGACGTACTGGAACTGCCCCACAACGTCTCGGTACTCGCGGTACAGGGCCAACTCGACCTCGCGGTCGTAGTCCTCGAACTCATCTTCTTCCATGGTTCCTCAAGTCTACGCGGTGATCTTCAGCCAGGATTTGCGGTGCAGCAGGGCGGGACCGAGCAGGGCGATGGCAGCCATGTGCGCCGGGCTGCCGTAGCCCTTGTTGCCGGCCCACTCGTAGCCGGGCGTCGCGGCATCCGCCTCGATCATCAGGGCGTCGCGGTGCACCTTCGCGATGACGGATGCGGCGGCCACCGATGCGCAGTCCTGGTCGGCCCGCACGCGGGTCACCACGTTGAGCGGGGTGCCCAGTGCCTTGTTCAGCCAGTCGTCGTTGCCGTCCAGGAGCACCACGGCGCCGGTGATGTCGACACCCGCGGCGTACAGCTGTGCGAGGGCCCGTTTGCCGGCCAGGCCGAGCGCGGCGATGATGCCCAGCCGGTCCACCTCCAACGGCGACGCGAGGCCGACCGCGGAGTGCAGCGCCCAGGCCGCTGCGAGCGGCGCGAGGAGCTCGCGCCGGGGTTCACTGAGCATCTTGGAGTCGCGCAATCCGGCCGGGAAGGCCCGTGCGGAGGCGTTGACGACGGCGACACCCACCCCCACGGGCCCGGCGAGGGCTCCGCGGCCGACCTCGTCGACGCCGATCACGCAGGTCGCACCGGCGGCCAGCAGCGCTCGCTCGACGTCGAGGGTCGGATCCACGACCGCCACCTACCTCGTCTCCGTGGGGATGCCCTGGAAGACCTCCGGGTAGTCGTCGAGCCACGCCCAGCGCGAGGTCGGCCAGCTGATGACGAGGGCGCGCCCGACGACGTTGTCGACGGGCACGAACCCCTTGCCGGGGGTCTCTGTGTTGTAGCGGGAGTCCTTGGAGTTGTAGCGGTTGTCCCCCATCACCCAGAGCGAGCCGTCCGGGACGACGACGTCGAAGTCGTCCTGCGAGACTCTCGTCTCCCCGGCCGGCAGCGTCACGTAGGGTTCGGACAGGGGCACCTCGTTGACGCTCATCTGGCCGAGCGGGTTGCAGCAGGTGACATGGTCGCCCGGCAGTCCGATGACGCGCTTGATGAGGTGGTCGTTGCTGTCCGGCGCCGCCAGTCCGACCGCGGCCATGACCCAGTCCACGGCGGCGACGACGGGGTTCTGCTCGAGGGGCGCCTGCGGCAGCAGCCAGCCGCCCGGATCCCGGAAGACGACGACGTCGCCGCGAGTGATCGGGATCAGCTTGGGTTCGAGCTGGTTCACGATGATCCGGTCGTTGACCAGGAGCGTGGTTTCCATGGACCCGGACGGGATGTAGAACGACCGCACGAGGAATGTCTTGATCAGGAACGAGATGAGCAGCGCCACCACGAAGATGACCAGTAGGTCACGAATAAAGAGTGCAACGCCGCGCTTCTTGCGCTTCGTTTCTGTTCCCGGGCGATTGGATCGCGTGGGCAGAGAATTGTCTGTCATTAAACCGCCTGAGCTCCTGACCCAGTGTACGGGTGAGGAGCTCAGGGGGAATCCAGCTGACGCTGAGAGTCGACTGCGACGGGTTGTTAGTCGCGCTTCTCTTTGATCTTGGCCTTCTTGCCACGCAGGTTGCGCAGGTAGTACAGCTTCGCGCGACGCACGTCACCACGGGTGATGACCTCGATGTGGTCGATCACCGGGGAGTGCACCGGGAAGGTACGCTCGACGCCGACCTGGAAGCTGACCTTGCGAACGCAGAACGTTTCGCGCACGCCCTCGCCGGAGCGTCCGATGACGACTCCCTGGAAGACCTGCACACGAGAGCGGGCGCCCTCAACGATGTTGACGTGGACCTTGACGGTGTCGCCGGCGCGGAACGCCGGGATGTCCTTGCGGAGGGATGGTGCATCCACCTGGTCGAGAATATGCATAGTGTTCGCTCTCTGTATCCGCCACAGGACGACTACGGCTTATGCGATCCGTCACGCGGGCGTGCGGATCAGCAAATGAATGAGTGTGTTGCGTGCCGATACGTTGCAGCTCCCCTGTGGCAGAGGCTTGCCACGGCACAAACGATGATTATGTCACGAAACGGACCCTGCCCGCAAAAGACGGATGCCCGCGGGTCAAGCCTCCGGCGACGTCCCGGTCTTGTTCCCCTCGTGCGGATCGAGCGGATGTTCGCGCACGATGATGACCGTGGGGTCCGGCGTCGGGATGAAGCCCTCGGTCGGCGTCAGGGTGGGCGGCATCGTCGGCGGAACCGCGGGGCCCCTCGCCGTCTCCTCGATCAGGAGCATCATGGCCCGCATGCTGCGGCGGGCCGCGTCGACCAACTCCCAGATGGCGAACCAGAAGGCGCCGATCCCGACCAGGATCACCAGCGCGGCGAGCCCCGGCGCGACGCCGTAGGTGAACCCCATGGCCACGATCAGGGCGTGCCACAGAGTGAGGACGCCCACGTCGGCCCACGACACCATGCGCGTGCTGCGCACCGCTGCGCGAGCGAAGAAGATCAGGCTCACACCGAGCAGGCTCACACCGACCACGAGGCCGGTGAAGAAACTGCCGACGACGTCCCAGCCGCCGCTTCCGTAGACGGAGGCGCCGATCAGCAGCCAGGCCGGAAGCACCAGCGCGGCGATGAACTGCCAGTAGTAGAAGACCCTGCGTAGGAACACGGGATCAGACTACCCGGACGACCCGAGCAGGCGCTCTCAGTTCGCTGGCGGCAGAAGGTCGGGGCGCACCCGGGCGGTTCGCTCGAGCTGCTGCTCGCGCCGCCACGCGGCGACGGCGCCGTGGTTGCCGCTCCGCAGCACCGGAGGCACCTCGAGTCCGCGCCACGCCGCGGGCTTCGTGTAGCTCGGGTATTCGAGCAGGCCGTCCTCGTGGGACTCCTCGACAAGGCTCTCCGGGTTGCCGACGACCCCCGGGATCAGGCGCCCGACGGCCTCGATCATGGCCATCACGGCCACTTCTCCCCCGTTGAGCACGTAGTCACCCAGGCTGACCAGACGCACCCGGCCGGCCTCCGCGTAGTGGTCGAAGACCCGCTGGTCGATACCCTCGTAGCGGCCGCAGCCGAAGATGAGGTTCGGCTCCTCGGCCAGCTCGCGGGCCATGGCCTGCGTGAACAACTCGCCGGCCGGGGACGGGAAGATCAGGAGAGGGGCGGCATCCGTCGCATCCGTCTGCTCCGTCGGTTCGGTGAGGGGGTGCACGTCGGTGAGGATCGCGTCGATCGCGTCACCCCACGGCTCCGGCTTCATCACCATGCCCGCACCGCCACCGTAGGGCGTGTCGTCGACGGTGTGGTGCCGATCGTGGGTGTGGTCGCGCAGATTGTGCACCCGCAGGTCGATCAGCCCCGATTGCCGGGCCTTGCCGACCAGGGAGACGTCGAGGACGGAGAAGAACTCCGGAAAGATCGTGATGATGTCGATGCGCACGGGAGAAGTCTACGAGCGAAGGAGCGCGGGGTCGGCGGGCACGGTGGTGTCGGCGGGCACGGTGGTGTCGGCGGGCACGGTGGTGTCGGCGGGCACGGCGGGGACGGCGGCTTCAGCGGATGCCTGGGCGCGGTTCACGCGGGTGCGGTGCGAGAAGTAGATCGGCAGCGCGGTGAAGAGGATGGCGCCGAGAAGGTTCCCGAGGAGCACGGGCGCCTGGTTCCAGACCCACCACTGGCCGATCGTGATGTCGGCTCCGAGCATGATGCCGGCCGGGATGGCGAACATGTTGACGATCGCGTGCTCGAGGCCGAGGCTGAAGAAGGTGGTCACCGGCAGCCACATCGCGAGGATCTTGCCGCCCGTGGACTTCGACGTGTAGAACATGATCGTGCCGATGGCGACCATCCAGTTGCAGAGCATGGCCTTGATGATCGCGACCAGGATGCCGCCGGCACCCACAGCCTCGTAGGGCAGCACTTTGTGCTCGGCGAGGTCGATGATGGCCTGGATCATCGGGTCGGACGCGTCCGTGCCCAGGTAGGTGATCGACGTCGTGTAGAGGAAGGCGTACAGGCCGGCCCCGACGAGGTGGGCGAGGATGACCACGAAGAAGTTCGTGAGCCCCCTGGCGATGGTGGCCCGCCCCTCCATGATCGCGAGCGGGATAAGGGCGAAGCTTCCGGTGACCAGTTCGAGACCCAGCAGCAGGATCATCGCGAAGCCGACCGGGAAGAGCACGGCCCCGACGATCGGCAGGCCGGTCTGGGCCGCGGCGGTTAATGCGACGGTGGTGGCCGCTCCGAGGATGGCCCCGGCGAGTACGCCCCGCACCGCCATCTGCCCTAGGGTCAGTCTCGTTTTAAGGACACCGGAGTGAATAATGTCATCAATGAGTTGATTCGGTTTGACGTACGACATGCGGCGGTGCTCCTAGAAAAAAGGTCTGCCGCGTCGTGACGAGGTGGGGAGCCGGTCGGGCGCGGCGCGCCTCTCCCCAAGGGGGTGCTTCAGCTTGGGCCGGGGGCTCCGTCGATCTCGGTCTCAGGTTCTGATTCAGTTTCGGGGGCAGCCGTGACTGCGGTGGTGTCGGCGTCGTTCTCGACGTCCTCGTCATCGTCGTCCGGTTCCTCGGGGAGCTCCTCGAGCAGGCCCGGAGGCGGGGTGACGGTGACGATGCCGGTCTTGATGTCGACGGAGGGCACGATGGCCTTCACGAACGGGATCATGACGTCGCCGGCGGGGGTCTTCACGATCAGCAGGTCCTGCGCGGGGAGGTGTTCCAGCCGCGCAATGGTGCCGATTTTGACGCCGTCGCGGACGACGGCGAGGCCGATCAGCTGATGGTCGTACCAGGCGTCTTCTTCGCCGGACTGTTCCGCGTCGTCCTGGTCGATCCAGAGGATCGCCTTGGCGAGGGCTTCGGCCGCTTCGCGGTCGGGGACATCCTTGAAGAAGCCCACCGCGTGCTGGTTGTACCAGCGGAGCTCGACGAGCTCGATCTTCTTGCCGTGCCAGGGCGAACCCGTGGGCACCTGCAGGGTGAACACGGCGCCCGGGACGAAACGACGTCCCGGGTCATCCGTGAACAGTTCCAGCTTGATCGCTCCCTTGAGGCCGTGCGCCTTCGTCAGGCGCCCTACCCTCAACTGGCTGCGCGGAGTCGTGCTGTCGTTCACCGAACTCATATCCAACTACTCATTTACCAGTTCAGAAATCGGTGTCGACAACGTCGACGCGCACGCGCCGGCCGTCGGCCAGCGCGGCCACGAGGGTGCGCAGTGCCTTGGCCGTGCGCCCGGAGCGCCCGATCACGCGGCCGAGGTCCTCGGGGTTCACGCGAACCTCGAGCACCTCGCCCCGAGGGGACGTCTGGGCGGCAACATGCACATCGTCCGGGTGATCAACGATCCCCTTGACGAGGTGCTCAAGCGCGGGAGCGAGCAAAATTACGCCTTGTCCTCTTCGGTTGCCTCTGCGGCAGCCTCGGTCTCCTTGGGAGCCTCTTCCTTGGCCACGGGCTTGTCGGCCTTCGGCTTCAGAACCGGCTTCTTCTTCTCGTCGGCGACGAAGGGAACCTTCGGCTCCTTGAACTTCACGGTGCTGACGGCGTTCTTGTCGCCCTTGAAGATGCCCCAGTCGCCGGTCAGCTTGAGGAGAGCCTCAACCTGCTCGGTCGGCTGTGCGCCAACGCCCAGCCAGTACAGCGCACGCTCGGACTTGACCTCGATGACGGAGGGCTCCTGCGTGGGGTGGTAGATGCCGATCTCTTCGATGACACGACCATCGCGCTTGGTGCGCGAGTCGGCAACGACGATGCGGTAGTACGGTGCACGGATCTTGCCCATGCGCTTCAAACGAATTTTGACAGCCACAATTCTCCTGTGTATTTGATTTTTGGCGAACTGAAGGCCGTGAGCGTGGGGGCACACTCGGCACAAGCTCAATAAGGTTTTTTCCTGCGCCTGAGTAGAGGGTCGGACGCAAGAGAACTCGACTAACCATTCTGTCAGACATCGGCGACTTTCTGATAATCGACAACCTCGGCGGGGCCGGCGTCGCCGACCCTCCGGGCGCTTGGGGCGCGGGCTGTGGTGCCGGTCCCTCAATCGGTGTCAGGATTGTCACCAAGCCACACCCGAACGGGTGCACCAGGATCGGGAGGACGGCGCGTGGAGATCGAATTTGCCCGGTCAGAACGGTCAACCATTGGCATCGAGTGGGAACTCGCCCTCGTCGACGGCGAGACGGGCGACCTGGTCTGCCTGGCCGACGAGGTCCTGACTGCCCTGGCCGCACCCGACGGCACACCGCATCCGCGCATCACCGGCGAATTGCTCCTGAACACCGTCGAACTCGTGTCGGGGGTGCACCGAACGGTCGCGGGCGCCGTCGCGGATGTCGCCGCCCAGGTTGACGAGGTGCGGGCGATCACCGATCCGAGGGGCGTCGAACTCATCTGCAGCGGATCGCATCCGTTTAGTCAATGGTTCGACCAGGAGGTCACGGACAAGGCCCGCTACCACCGGCTGATCGACCGCACCCAGTGGTGGGGCCGAAACATGATGATCTGGGGCATCCACGTGCATGTGGGGATCGAGGACAAGTCCAAGGTCATCCCCATTCTGAACGGCCTGCTCGGCTACCTGCCGCACCTGCAGGCCCTGTCGGCGTCGAGCCCGTTCTGGGCGGGCGTGAACACGGGCTACGCCTCCAATCGCGCCCTGATGTTTCAGCAGCTGCCGACCGCCGGCCTGCCGTGGATCCTGGAGGACTGGGCGGCCTGGGAGCGCTATGTGGCCGATATGGCCGTCACCGGGGTGATCGAGGATGTGACCGAGGTGCGCTGGGACATCCGCCCGTCACCGCGGTGGGGAACCATCGAGGTGCGCGCCTGCGACGGTGTGTCCACCACGGAGGAACTCGGGGCCATCGCCGCGTTCATCCAGTGCCTGGTCGACTGGATGTCCGGGCGCCTCGACGCCGGCGAGTCGGTGGAATCGATGCAGCCGTGGTTCGTTCGCGAGAACAAATGGCGGGCGGCCCGCTACGGCCTGGACGCCAGGATCATCACGGATACCGCGGGGACCGAAAGCCTGGTGACCGACGACGTACGCCGGCTGATCGGCATCCTCTCCCCCGTCGCCGAGCGCCTCGGCTGCCTGCACGAGCTGCAGAGCCTCAACCGGATCATCTCCGGTGGCGCGAGCTACCAGCGGCAGCTCCGCGTCGCCGAGGCGCACGGGGGCAGCCTGCCGGCCGTCGTGAAGTCGCTGACCCGCGAACTGCGCACGGGCCTCCCCGCCACTTCCTGACGCACCTCTCGCTCCCCGAACGCACCCGAACGCACCCGAACGCACCCCCGACCATCCGCCGAACCGTGAGTTCGGCCCCTCTCCGGCGTGTTTTCAGGGGCGTTTCTCACGGTTCGGCGGATGTTCAGTGCGCGTTTTTGCTGTCGCGCCAGGCGAGCCAGTCGGTCAGCGGTGCCAGGTCGTAGTGCGGCCCGGACAGGCCGAGGGTGAACAGGCGCGCCCCGAGGTCGTAGAGCTGGTCGGCTTCCGCGACGGTGCGCCCCCGCAGTTCGGTGGAGATCTCGATCTCGGACAGGTCCCGGCCCACCGTGTCGCACCACTGTGAGAGCACGCCCAGTTTGTGCTCGAGCACGGCGGGGCTGGAGAAGGAGTGCCAGATGTCGGCGTGCCTGGCCACGATCCGGAGGGTCTTCTTCTCGCCGCCGCCGCCGATCAGCACCGGGATGTCGCGCAGGGGTGGCGGGTTCAGCTTCTCCCAGCGCGCCTCGATGCGGGGTAGGTCGGCTTCGAGGGCATCCAGACGGGTTCCCGCGGTGCCGAACTCGTAGCCGTACTCGTCGTAGTCGCGCTCGAACCAGCCGGAGCCAGTGCCGAAGACGAACCGGCCGCCGCTGATGTGGTCGATGGTTCGCGCCATGTCGGCTTGCAGATCGGCGTTGCGGTAGCTGTGGCAGTTCACCAGCGCGCCCAGCTCGATGGTTGAGGTCTGCTCCGCCCACGCCGCGAGGAGCGTCCAGGACTCGAAATGCAGGCCGTTCTTCTCGCCGGAGAGCGGGAAGAAGTGGTCCCAGTCGAAGGCGATGTCCGTGCCCAGGGCCTCGACCTCGGCCAGGGTCGCCCTGATCTTCGGGTACAGGGCGTGCTGGGGGGCGATCTGCGCACCGATGCGCACCGGCCCGGCCGTGGAAGAGTGCGGGGAGGAGGTCATGCGCTCATCCTAAACGGGCGAACCGGGCCATCCGCAGCGCAGCGCTGGCAGGGGCGTGTTACCGGCCGAGCATCTTCTGCAGGGCGGCCATTTCGTCTTCGCTGGGACCGCCGGCCTTCCGGGAGGAGCCGAGGCCGAAGCCCGTGCCGCCGCTCACGCCGGCACCGGCGGCCGGCTTCTCGCCGGACGCGAGGGCCAGGTTCTCCGCCGCACGCTTGGCCGGGTTGCCCGATTTCGAGCCCTTCTTCTTCGGCTGCGGCTTGCTGCGGCCGCCGCCCATGCCCCCGGGGACCGGACCCATGCCGGGGATGTTGGGCATGCCGCCCTTGGCGACCGTCTTCATCATTTTGGCGGCCTGCTCGAAGCGCGACACGAGCTGGTTCACCTCCGTCACGGTCGAGCCGGCGCCGCGGGCGATGCGCAGCCGGCGGGATCCGTTCAACAGCTTCGGGGTGGTGCGCTCGGCCTTGGTCATCGACTGGATGATGGCCTCGGTGCGCACGATCTCGCGCTCGTCGAAGTTCTCGAGCTGCTGCTTCATGGCCCCGGCGCCCGGGAGCATGCTCATCATCTTCTTGATCGAGCCCATGTTGCGCAGCTGCTGCATCTGGCCGAGGAAGTCGTCGAGGGTGAAGCTGTCGGTGGAGAACTTCTCCGCCATCTTGCGCGCTTCGTCTTCGTCGAAGGCACCCTGCGCCTGCTCGATCAGGGTGAGGATGTCACCGAGGTCGAGGATGCGGCTGGCCATGCGGTCGGGGTGGAACGGCTCGAAGTCGTCGAGGCTCTCACCCGTGGATGCGAACATGATGGGACGGCCGGTGATCGAGGCCACGGACAGGGCCGCACCGCCTCGAGCGTCGCCGTCGAGCTTGGAGAGCACCACGCCGGTGAAGTCGACGCCGTCCTGGAACGCCTTGGCCGTGGCCACGGCATCCTGGCCGATCATGGCGTCGATCACGAAAAGCACTTCGTCGGGATCGATGGCCTTACGGATGTCCGCGGCCTGCTTCATCATCTCCGCGTCGACGCCGAGGCGTCCGGCGGTGTCGACGATGACGACGTCGTGCATCTTCTGCTGGGCGTACTTCACGCCGTCGCGGGCGACCTTGACCGGGTTGCCGACGCCGTTGCCGGGCTCCGGCGCGTAGACCGGCACGCCGGCCTGGGCGCCGACGACCTCGAGCTGGGTGACCGCGTTGGGGCGCTGCAGGTCGGCCGCGACCAGGATCGGGGTGTGGCCGTCTTTGGCGAGCCACTTCGCGAGCTTGCCGGCGAGGGTGGTCTTACCGGCGCCCTGGAGGCCCGCGAGCATGATGATGGTCGGCGGCTTCTTGGCGAATTCTAGTCGGCGCTGCTGGCCACCGAGGATCTCGACGAGTTCCTCGTTGACGATCTTGACGACCTGCTGCGCCGGGTTCAGCGCCTTGCTGACCTCGTCGCCGAGGGCGCGCTCGCGCACCTTGCCGGTGAATTCCTTGACCACCTCGAGGGCGACGTCGGCGTCGAGCAGGGCGCGCCGAATCTCGCGAACGGTGCCGTCGACATCCGCCGCGCTGAGCTTGCCCTTGGTGCGGAGATTCTTGAACGTCTCGGCCAGGCGATCTGAGAGGTTTCCAAAAGTAGCCATGATGCGTTTAGTTTAACCGGTCCGCGGACCCGTCGCGTGCCGGGGTCGCGTTTGCGCTACTGCTCGACGGCGATCAGCACCGGGTCGCCGTGCACATCGATCGTGACGACGAGCAGGGCGTCGGTGTCATCGGGGCTGATCGAATACTCGAGCACCGCGAAGTGCTCCTCGCTGCGGGAGTGGTGCGGGTGGAAGCCGATCCGCTGCAGCTGGATGGAGCGCAGGAAGTCGATCTGCTTATCGCCGGAATCCCAGATCAGGGCGTCGTCGAGGACCTCGGGATCCATCTCGTCGAGTTCGGTCGTGATGTAGGCGCCCGTCACCGAGCCCTCTTTGCTGAGGTCGGCCACAAGCGATTCGCGGGCCTGCGAGTCGAGTTCCTCGATGGCGTTGACCATGGCCGCGGCGATGTCGAGCGATTCGGCCGAGACGGACTCCTCATCGGGCGAACTGAGGTCGATCTGCACGTCCTGGTCGCCCAGTTCGGCCGAATCCGACCAGTAGACCTCGCCAGTGTCGTCGCTGCCGAGGATTCCGAAGAAATCGTGTTCAATGGTCATGACTGTCCTATCCGACGAGTTTTTGGGCGAAAACGTGCGGCGTGAAGCCGGTGAGGTCGTTGATGCCCTCACCCTGACCCACGAGTTTGATGGGGATGCCGGTCTTCTCCTGCACGGCGAGAACGAAGCCGCCCTTGGCGGATCCGTCCAGCTTGGTGAGCACGAGCCCGGTCACGCCGGCGTGCTGGATGAAGGCCTCCGCCTGGGCCAGACCATTCTGGCCGGTCGTCGCGTCGAGCACGAGCAGCACCTCGGCGATCGGGGTCTGCTTCTCGATCACCTTGCGGATCTTGGTGAGCTCGTCCATCAGGCCGCCCTTGGTCTGCAGGCGCCCGGCGGTGTCGATGATCACAATTTCGGTGCCGTCTTTCATGGCCCGCTCGACGGTCTGGAAGGCGACGGATGCCGGGTCCTGGCCGTGAGCCTGCGGCCGTACGATGTCGGCGCCCGCCCGTTCGGCCCAGGTGGCCAACTGTTCCACCGCGGCCGCGCGGAACGTGTCGGCGGCCCCGATCAGCACGCTGCGGTTGTAGGTGCGCAGGAACTTGGCGAATTTGCCGATCGTGGTGGTCTTGCCGACGCCGTTGACGCCGACGACGAGCACGACGGCAGGCCGCGCGCTGAGGTTGAGGGTGGAGTCGAGTTTGGAGAGCCGTTCCTCGAGGCCTTCGCGCAGCATCCGTTGCAGGTCGGTCGGGTCGGTCGTGTTGTATTTGGCGACCTTGGCCCGGAGATCGGCCACGATCGCCTCCGTGATGCTGGGACCGAAATCGGCCTGGATGAGCGCGTCTTCGAGGTCTTCCCACGTTTCGGCGTCGATCAGCTTCTTCGCGAACATGCCGCGCAGTGCGCCGGAGAGAGACCAGGGGGTGCGTTCTGCCATACGTACAGCCTATGGCTCGCGCGCTGCCTGCGCCGCTGCGCCGGTGGCGTGCCACCCGCGCAGCGGCGCAGCACCCGCGCACCACGGGAGACCAGCTGCGTCATCACCCTCGGGGACCTCATCACCCTGGGGATCGGCCTGGTCGTTCTCCTGGTTCTCTGGCGGGTGTTCCCGTTCGGCAGGGGCGCGAAGACCGGCATGCCGGGCCCGACCATCCGGTCAGCGCGGGGCTGCCGGTGCCCGTTCCCTGACCGTCCCGGCAGGCATCCCCCGCAACCCCCCGACAGCACCTCGAACCGGGTCTAGGGTGTCGGCATGGCGGTCAGCACAGGGCGCGACGACGTCCCAACCGGGATATCTCGGTGTGTCGCGGCGTGCGAAGCGCTCGTGACGGTGAGCGAGGACTGCGCGGACGCCTGCCTCAGGATCGAGGGCAACGGCGAGGTCACCCGCTGCTTCCTGGCCGACCTGGACTGCATCGAGGTGTGCTCGTCGACGAGTCGGCTGCTGTCCTGGCACACCCGCAGCGACGGTCCGACGACCACCGCCCTTCTGGAAACCTGCCAGGAGGCCGCCCGGGCATCGATGGCGGCCTGCGAGTACCTGGCCGACCTCCGCCCCGGCTGGCAGACCTGCAGTATGGCCTGCCGACGGGTCGACGAGGCCTGCGCGCGGCTTCTGGCCGTTCTGCGCAAGTCCGCGCGCTAGTCAACGCGGTCGGCAGCGCGCTCCGCAGCGCGCTCGGCAGCGCGCTCGTCCACGCCGAGGATTCAGGATGCCTGCTCGTCGTCCTTCGCGATGCGCTGCCCGACCACGGCCGACACCCCGTCGAGGCGCATCGAGACGCCGTAGAGGGCATCCGCGATCTCCATCGTGCGTTTCTGGTGGGTGATGACGATGAGCTGGCTGGTGGCGCGCAGGTCCTCGAAGATGGTCAGCAGCCGACCGAGGTTCGCGTCGTCGAGAGCGGCTTCGACCTCGTCCATGATGTAGAACGGGCTCGGGCGGGCCTTGAAGATGGCGATCAGCAGGGCCACGGCGGCGAGCGAACGCTCCCCGCCCGACAGCAGCGAGAGGCGCTCGATCTTCTTGCCGGCGGGCTTGACCGACACCTCGATCCCGGTCGTGAGCAGGTTGTCGGGATCGGTGAGACGGATGCTGCCGCTCCCGCCCGGGAACAGCACCGGGAACACCTCGGCGAATGCCGCCTGGGTGTCGTCGAAGGCGCTGCCGAAGATGGCGCCCATCTTCTCGTCGATCTCGTCGATGATCGTCAGCAGGTCGCGACGCGTGCTGGTGAGGTCGGTGAGCTGCTCGGTGAGGAACCGGTGCCGCTGCTCGAGAGCCGCGAACTCCTCGAGGGCCAGTGGGTTCACCCGGCCGAGCTGGGCGTAGCGGCGTTCGGCGACCGCCAGGCGGCGCTGCTGGTCCTCCCGGTCGAAGCGGGCCGGTGCAGCGTTCGGGTCGGGGTTGCTCGGGTCGAAGCTCGGGATCGGCTGGTCGGGCCCGTACTCGGACACCAGAACGTCCTCGGTCAAGCCGAGGTCGCTGATGGCGCGTTCGAGCATCCCGGACAGGTGCAGCTTCTTCTCGTAGATGGCCAGTTCCAGGCCGTGCACGGTCTCGGTGACGGCCTGCAGTCGAGCGCGCAGGGCGCTGTCTTCCCGGCGCAGTGCAGCGAGTTCCGCATTCTGGCTGCTGCGCTCGGTCTCGGCGGCGGCCAGGCGCATCCTGGCCGCACTGACGGAGGCGTCGACCGAGGCCAGCACCAGCGGGAGCGCCTCGGCCACCTGGCCCGCGACATCCACCTGGCGACGACGGATGACCGCACGCCGGGCTGACTCCTCCGCCGCCGCCCGCTCGGTGTGCTGCTGTTTCTCGAGCGCGTCGGCTCGAGCCTGTGCGGCGCGCACGCGTTCCCGGGCGGTTTCGGCCTGCAGCCGGGCCTCGACCTCACTTTCGCGCGCGCGCTCGAGGCCGGCGTAGAGCGCGTCCCGCGATCCGGTGTCCAGCACCGGGCGCGGCCGGACCCGCTGCTCGTCGCGCGCGGCGCTGGCCGTCTCACTCGCGGCCTCCGCCCCGGCGACGGTCTCGGCCGCGAGAAGCAGGGCGGCGGAGAGCCGGTTCAGTTCGGCGGTGGCCGCCTCGAGCTGCACGGTGGCCCGGCTGGTCTTCGCGGCCTGCACGGTGGTGCGGGACTCGAGGTCCCGCACCCGGGCCGCCGCGGCCTGCGCCTGGGTTTTGCGGGCGGCGAGCAGCGTGCGGGCCTCGGCGAGATCGGAGGCGCACTGCTCCAGCCGGGTGCGCACCGCGTCGGCGGCGTCGGCGGCCGCGTCGCGGTCGGCGACGAGTTCGAGGCGACTGCGCCTGGCCCCGGAGCCGCCGCGCAGCACGGAGTCGCTGAACACGTCGCCGGCCCGGGTGATGATGGTGATCGGCAGGGCCGCGGACCGGGTGAGGTGGTCCACGGCGGCGCCGGCGGCGTCGAGATCGTCGGCGATCACCGCGCCCCGGAGCAGGCCGAGCACCCCGGGGGGCGCGTCGGTCACCGATTCGGCCCACACCAGTCCCGGCCGCGCGGACAGGTCGGGCAGGGCGGCGGGCGCGCGGGCATCCGTCGCACCGGCGGCGGGCGTGCCGTCGGACGGCGTGCCGTCGGACGCACCGGCCACGATCAGCTCGACCCGGCCGAGGTCGTC
>NZ_SOGN01000040.1 GCF_004403395.1 Cryobacterium cheniae | reverse complement strand
CCGACGCCGCACGCTCGGGCGCCGGTCACTCCGGCGATCAGGCCGGCGGCCGTCCGCCACGCTCGCGCACCCGGGTCAGCCCGACCACCAACCCGGAGGCCTCGGTCGCCGCCTCGGCCGCCGGAACGCACGACGGCGGCGGAGCCGAGCACCACGACGGCAACAGCGCCCCGCGCCGTCGCAGCCGCACGCGTCGCCACGCCCCGCAGGCCGGCACCCCCAGCTAGGGAGTTCCTGCACGACCGCGCCTCCCGCTTCGGCGGGAGGCGCTTTCGTTTGCGCCGGGGGCTCGCGGTTCGCGGCGCACGTTACGGTTCGCGGCGCACGTTCTAGCGTGCGCCCGGTTCCATAAGGTGCGCCACGAGGGCAGCGCGCCCGGTCTCGATACGATCACCGGGGCCGTGATGGCGTCAGCCGTAGACCGGCGGCGAACCCGTTCCCTGCTCGATGATGCGCTCGAGCACCTCGGGCGCGGTCGTGTTCTCGCCCAGCCGGTTCGGCTTGCCGTCGCCGTGGTAGTCGCTGGACCCGGTGACGAAGAGCCCGTACTTCTCGGCGAGCACGTAGAGGCGGGCCTTCGCCTCGGGCTTGTTCTCCCGGTGCTCGAGCTCGAGGCCGAAGAGGCCGGCCTCGGCCAGCCGGGCCAGTTTCGCCTCCGGGATGACGTCCATCGCCCCGCGCGTCGCCGGGTGCGCGATGACCGGCACTCCCCCGGCCGCCCGCACGAGGGTGATGGCCCGCAGCGGGTCCGGCGCGTAGTGCGGCTGGTAGTAGCCGGCCTCCCAGTGCAGGATTCCCGCGAAGGCCTCACTCCGGGTGAGCGCGAACCCGCGGGCCACCAGGGCGTCGGCGATGTGCGGGCGGCCGACCGTCGCATCCGGTGTGGTCTGCGCAAGCACGTCGTCCCAGGTCAGGGCGTAGTCGACGCCGATGCGTTCCACCATCTGTTCCGCACGCACCAGCCGGGCCTGCCGCACCCGGGCTGTTTCGGCCACGATGCCGGCGTTGGACGGGTCGAACAGGTAGGCGAGCAGGTGCACGCTGGCGAACCCCACCCGGGTGCTGAATTCCATGCCGGGGATGAGCGTGAGCCCCCTGGTGCGGGCGGCGGCACTGGCCTCGGCCCAGCCGGCGGTGGAATCGTGGTCGGTCAGGGCGACCGTTCCGAGGCCGGCCGCGTCGGCGGCCCGGATGAGTTGCGACGGGGTTTCGGTTCCATCCGACACGCTCGAATGCGTGTGCAGGTCGATCGGACCGCTGAATCGTCGAGCACCTGGCATTCCCCCATGCTAGTTGCGCGGCAGACCGGGCCGTCCCGCAGGGTTCCCAGCCGGCTCGTCTAGCGTGGACCGGACATGCTGACTCGACTCCTGCGCACCCTGTTTCTCGGCGCGTCCGCCGTCCTGCTGCTCGTGCTCGGCTGGCCGCAGCTCTTCGGCCTGCAGAACACCTGGGTGGCCGCGCACGCCGTCTCCCTGCGCGGCGTCGCCGTTGCTGGCTCGGCCCTGCTGGTCGCCGGGCTCCTGGTGCTGCTCGTTTTGATCCGCCCGCTCCGCCCACTCACCGCAGGGGCGGTCGTGCTCCTGGCCCTCTTCGGCGTCGGGAACGCCGGCGTCCTGGCCTCCCGCGGTGTCGGCGACCCGGTCGGGACGCCCGCCCTGGCCGAGACGACGGATGCCGTCACCGTGCTCAGCTGGAACACGCTCGGCGACGAGCCGGGCGCCGCCGCCATCGCCCGGCTCGCCCTCGACCGGGGCGCCGACATCGTCACCCTGCCGGAAACGACAGAGGCCACCGGGGAGGCCGTTGCCGAGCAGATGCGCGAGGAAGGACGCCCGATGTGGGTGCACACCATCGCCTTCGACCAGATTTCCAAGGCCCGCTCCACGACCCTGCTGATCAGCCCCGACCTCGGCGACTACACCGTGAGCAACGCGGCCGGGTCCGGGCCTCCCGGCAACACCAACGTGCTGCCGACCGTCGTCGCCACCCCCGTCGATGGGGCCGGCCCCACCATCATCGCGGTGCACGCCGTCGCCCCCATCCGCTTCGAGATGTCGAACTGGCGTTCCGACCTGGATTGGCTCGCCGAGCAGTGCGCCGGACCGGATGTGATCATGGCCGGCGATTTCAACGCGACGGTCGACCACCTGAGCGGACGCGAAACATCCGACGGCGCCGTTCTCGGTGACTGCAGGGACGCCGGCCTGGCGACCGGCGCGGGCGCCGTCGGCACCTGGCCTGCCTTTGCACCGGCCCTGCTCGGCGCGCCGATCGACCACGTGCTGGCCACGGCGAATTGGCAGGTGCAGAGCATGAGTGTGATCGAGTCGGAAGACGACGCGGGCAGCGACCACCGCCCGATCGTGGCCGCCCTCACGCCAACCTCCTAGCGGAATGGGACAATGAAGCATGGCCAATTCCAGCGAAACCGCGATCACCCCTGCTCCCCGATCGAACGAGAACCGCTCCACCACCCCCGGTTCGGCCGGGTTCAAGGCGTACATCTCCAGCGACTGGGCCGAGCGCACCGAGGTGCTGCCGCCCGCCCGCGAGCAGGCGCCCTTCGCGGCCGCCCGCCGCGAACTCCTCTCCGCGATGCACCCCGGACAACGCCTGATCATCCCCGCCGGCCGCCTCAAACAGCGCTCCAACGACACCGACTACGCGTTCCGCGCGCACTCGGCCTTCGCCCACCTCACCGGCTGGGGCAGCGACGCCGAGCCCGGCGCCGTGCTGGTGCTCGAGCCCACCGCGACCGGCCACGACGCCACCCTCTACTTCCGTGAGCGGGCCGGCCGCGACTCGGACGAGTTCTACGCGAACCCCGACATCGGCGAGTTCTGGATCGGCCCGCGCCCGTCGATCGCCCAGGTCGCCGGCGACCTCGGCGTGCCGGTGCGCGGCATCGCCGACCTGACCGCCGTCCTGAACACGATCGACAACGAGACCCTCGTGCTGCGGGAGGCGGACCCCCACTTCACCACCGAGGTCGACGAGGCCCGCCTCCGGTTCGCGGCCGAGAAGGTGCTCACGACCGACGCATCCGACTCCCCGTTCAGCGTCGAGATCAACGGCGACCACTCCGCCGACGAGCAGTTCGCCCGGGGCCTGTCGGAGCTGCGCCTGGTCAAGGACTCCTACGAGATCGCCCAGATGCGCCTCGCCGTCGCGGCCACCGGCCGCGGTTTCGAGGACGTCATCCGGGACCTGCCCCGCTCGAGCACCCACCACCGCGGAGAACGGCTGGTCGAGGGCGTGTTCAACACCCGGGCCCGGTCCGACGGCAATGCGGTCGGCTACGACACCATCGCCGCGTCCGGCCCGCACGCCTGCATCCTGCACTGGACCCGCAACGACGGCGCCGTCGTGCCGGGTGACCTGATCCTGATCGACGCCGGCGTCGAGGTCGACAGCTACTACACCGCCGACATCACCCGCACCCTCCCGGTCGACGGCACCTTCACCGACGTGCAGCGCCGCGTCTACGACGCCGTGCGCGAGGCAGCGGATGCCGCGTTCGCCGTGGCGCGTCCCGGCGCCGTGTTCCGCGACGTGCACGCCGCGGCGATGGCGGTCATCGCCCGCCATACGGCCGAGTGGGGCATGCTGCCCGTCACCGCCGAGGAGGCCCTGCTGCCCGACAACGGCCACCACCGCCGCTACATGGTGCACGGCACCAGCCACCACCTCGGACTCGACGTGCATGACTGCGCGCAGGCGCGCCGCGAGATGTACATGGACGGCGTGATCGAACCCGGCATGGTGTTCACGATCGAACCCGGCCTCTACTTCCAGCCCGACGACCTGACGGTGCCGGCGGAGTACCGCGGCATCGGTGTGCGGATCGAAGACGACATCCTGGTCACCGTCGACGGCCCCGAGAACCTCTCGGCCGGCATCCCCCGCACCTCGGAGGCCGTCGAGGCCTGGATCGCCGCCCTCACCGCCTAAAACCCCCCGCGCCTGCACGAGTGGTTGGACTCGGGGACTACTGCGCAGGCGGCTGCGCGACGGCGGGCGGCTCCTCGGCGCGAGGGGGCTCCGACGGATGCGGCGGGGCCGGCACCGCCAGCTCGGCCTCGGCGTGCCCGGCGAGCACGTTCCGGGCCCGATTCACCAGGGCACCGTCGACGATCACCTGATAGCTGCCGGCGATCACCTGCATGGTCGAGGTGAAGTCCCGGCGTCGACGATTGAGTGCGGCGCTGACGACCCCGAACAGCATGCCGAACCCGGCGCCGATCATCACGGCGGCGAAGACGAACGGCAGCCCCGCGCCGTCCGGCGAGAAGATGAAGAACAGCAGCCCGAAGAACACGCCCAACCAGGCGCCGGACGCCGCACCGGCGAGCGCGACACGCCCCCAGGTGAGTTTGCCGGTGACCCGCTCGACGGTTTTGAGGTCGTTGCCGAGGATGGAAACCTGTTTCACCGGGAAGTCGGACTTCGCCAACGTGTCCACGGCCTCCTGCGCCTCGCCATAGGTCGCGTACGTCGCGAGCACGTCCCCCTTGGGCAGAACGGGGAACACTGCGGCCCTGCGCCCACCGAAGGGGCTTTGATTGCTCATGCGGCCATTCTTTCACAGGACCGATACGCCCTGAAGGTGGCCTAAGTTTGTAGTGTGTCTGCCACCAGAGTCTTCGTTGCCCGTTTGGCCGGGTGTACCGTTTTCGACCCCGCGGGAGACCGTGTGGGCAAAGTGCGCGACGTGCTGGTGGTCTACCGAAAAAACGACCCGCCCCTCGTCGTCGGCCTGATTGTGGAGATCCCGGGCAAACGGCGCGTTTTCGTGTCCATCGGGCGCGTCACCAGCATCGGTTCGGGCCAGATCATCACCACCGGCCTGATCAACGTGCGCCGCTTCGAGCAGCGCGGCGGCGAAGTGCGCGTCATCGCCGAGATGCTCGGCCGCACGGTCGTCTTCAACGACGGTTCCGGTGAGGCGACCATCGAGGACGTGTCGATCGAGGATCTGCCGCAGGGCGGCTGGGCGATCAGCCAGCTCTTCGTGCGCCGCCCCAAGACCAGCCTGTCCCTCTTCGCGAAGGGCGCCACGACATTCACGGACTGGGGGGAGGTCCGCGAGCAGACCACCGAGGGCCAGGCCCAGTCGGCCGAGCAGCTCATCGCCACCTACTCCGACCTCAAGCCCGCCGACCTCGCCAACACCCTGCTCGATCTTCCGCCGGAGCGCATGCACGAGGTTGCCGGCGAGCTGCCGGACGGCCGCCTCGCCGATGCCCTCGAGGAGATGCCGGAAAGCGAGCAGGTCAGCATCCTGACCCGCCTCGGCGACGCCCGCGCCGCCGACGTGCTCGACCACATGCAGCCCGACGACGCCGCCGACCTGATCGCGCAGCTGCCGGAGGAGCTCGGCGAGCAGCTGCTCGACCTGATGGAGCCGGAGGAAGCGGACGACGTCCGTTTCCTCCTCACCTACGCCCCCGACACCGCCGGCGGCCTGATGACGACCGAACCGATCATCGTCTCCGCCGACGCCACCGTCGCGGAGGGGCTCGCGCTCATCCGCCGCCATGACCTCGCTCCGGCGCTCGGCGCGGCGATCTGCGTCACCCTGCCGCCCTACGAGCCACCCACCGGCCGCTTCCTCGGCATGGTGCATTTCCAACGGATGCTGCGCTACCCGCCCCACGAACGTCTCGGCACGCTGCTGGACCAGGGTCTCGATCCCGTCACCGCCGACACCTCGGCCGCGGAGGTCACCCGCATCCTCGCCAGCTACGACCTCGTCTCCGTGCCGGTCGTCGACGAGAACCACCGACTCGTCGGGGTGGTGACGATTGACGACGTCCTCGACTATCTCCTGCCCGACGATTGGCGAAGCCACGACGGCAACGACGACGTGCGCCGCCGGGCCGAAGCCCGCACCGAACTGACCACGGGAAGCATCCCGCTGCACCACGGACGGAGGACCGGCAATGGCCCGAGCTAACCGAGCGGATCTCCGTCTCGACTCCCCCAAGGGGCTGCGCACCCCCGCCCTCGGCCGCAAGCGTCGGCGCAATCGCGACCGTCCCAGCCGCGACCGCTTCGGCCGGTTCACCGAAGCCATCGCCCGCGGCATGGGCACGCCGTGGTTCCTGCTCGGGCTCACCTTCTTCGCCGTCAGCTGGATCGCCTGGAACACGCTCGCGCCGACGCAGTGGCGCTTCGACTCCGTGTCGCTCGGCTTCATTGCGCTGACCCTGGTCCTGTCGATGCAGGCCTCCTACGCGGCCCCGATGATCCTGCTGGCCCAGAACCGCCAGGATGACCGAGACCGGGTGCAGTTCGAACAGGACCGGCAACGCGCCGAACGCAACCTCGCCGACACGGAGTACCTCGCCCGCGAGGTGGTGGCCCTGCGGCTCGGCATGAAGGACCTGGCCTCCCGCGACTTCCTCCGCTCCGAGCTGCGCGCGCTGCTCGAGAACCTGGAAGAGCGCGAGGACCAGGACAAGCAGACCCGGAAACGCCTCCGTAAGGGCGACCGGGACCGCGACCGGGACAGGGACAGGGACGAGCATTCGCCCAGTGTCTGAGCCCCCCTTCACCCCGGGCCAGGTGCTCACCGCCCTGGCCCGGGTGATCGACCCGGAGATCCGCAAGCCGATCACGGACCTCGACATGGTCGCCGGGGTGGACATCGTCGACGGCCGAGTCCGGGTGGGGCTCCGCCTCACCATCGCCGGCTGCCCGGCCGCCCGCCAGATCGAACGCGACGTGCAGCGCGCCGCGGAATCCGTGGCCGGCCCCGGCAATGTGACCGTCGACGTGAGCGTGATGACCCGTGAGCAGCGCCGGGCGATGACCGAAAAACTGCGCGGCGGCGCCGAGGCCCGCGGCAACCAGTTCGGCCCGGACTCCCTCACCCGCGTCTACGCCATCACCAGTGGCAAGGGCGGCGTGGGCAAGTCCACGATCACCGCGAACCTGGCCGTGGCGCTGGCCGAGCGCGGCCTGCGGGTCGGCATCGTCGACGCGGATGTCTACGGGTTCTCCATCCCCGGACTCCTCGGCCTGGTCACCCCGCCCTCACCGGAGACGGGCAAAGCCGCCGCGGTCAAGCCGACCCAGGTCGGTGAGATGATCCTGCCGCCGATCGCCTTCGACGTGAAGGTCATCTCGATCGGCATGTTCGTGGAGGACGGCTCCGTCGCGGTCGCCTGGCGCGGGCCGATGCTGCACCGCACGATCACCCAGTTCCTCACCGACGTCTACTTCGGCGACCTGGACATCCTGCTGCTGGACCTGCCGCCGGGAACGGGTGACGTGGCCATCTCGGTCGGGCAGCTGTTGCCCCAGGCCGAGGTCATCGTCGTCACCACCCCTCAGCCGGCCGCCGCCGACATCGCCGAACGCAGCGGCGTCGTGGCCCGGCAGACCGGCCAGACCGTCTACGGCGTGATCGAGAATATGGCCGGGATCGTGCAGCCCGACGGCACGGTGCTCGAGCTGTTCGGCTCCGGGGGCGGCGCGGAGGTCGCGCGCCGGCTGGGAGCCGGCCAGGAATCCCCCGTTCCCCTGCTCGCGCAGGTTCCCCTGAGCGTGCCGCTCCGCAGCGGCGGGGACACCGGGGTGCCCGTGGTGCTGGGCGACCCGCACGACCCCGCGGCCGTGGCCATCCGTCTGGTCGCCGACCGGCTCGCCACCCGGGCCCGCGGGCTCTCCGGCAGGAGCCTCGGGATCACCCCGAAGCAGGGTGCCGCACCCGCGCCGCGGCGGAGCGCCGGCGCTGACCCCGCCTAGACTTCGGGCATGTCTGCCTCCCCCCTGGACCCCGCCGCGATCACGAACCTCACCCGCTCCATCCGTTCCACGACGGGGCGCACGGTTCCCGTGATCGCGCCCTTCACCGGGGAGACGCTGCACGAGCTGCCCGTCAGCGGAGTGTCCGACGTGCGGGAGGCGTACACGCAGGCCCGCCTGGCCCAGCTCGCCTGGGCTCGGGCCGGGTTCGCCCGGCGCCGGGCGATCCTGCTGCGCGCGCACGACCTGATCCTCCAGCGCACCGCGCTGCTCCAGGACACCGTGCAGGCGGAGACCGGCAAGACCCGCGGCCAGGCCTTCGAGGAGGTCTTCCAGGCCGCCGGCGTCACCCGGTTCAACGCCCTCGCCGCCCGCAGGGTGCTGCGCGGCGGGCGCCGTCGCTCCGCGATCCCGCTCGTCATCACGGCCACCGTGCGCTACCGGCCGAAGGGCGTCGCCGGAGTGATCACCCCGTGGAACTACCCGCTCAGCCTCGCCGCCATGGACGTCGTGCCGGCCCTCGCCGCCGGCTGCGGCGTGGTGCAGAAGGCCGACGACCAGGGCGCGCTGAGCATTCTCTCCCTGCGTCAGGCGTTCATCGACGCCGGTGTGCCCGAGCAGCTCTGGGCCGTGGTCGCCGGCGACGGCGCGGAAATCGGCGGGGCGGTCACCGAGCAGGCCGATTACATCTGCTTCACCGGGTCGACTGAAACCGGCAAGCGGGTGGCGGCTCAGGCGGCCGGCAACCTCACCGGCGTCTCGTTGGAGCTGGGTGGCAACAACCCGCTGATCGTGCTCGACGACGCCGACCCGGCCCGTGCGGCCGCCGACGCCGCGACGGCCTGCTTCACGGCGATGGGCCAACTCTGCGTGTCGATCGAGCGCATCTACGTGCAGCGCGGCGTGGCCGATGCGTTCCTGCGCGAGTTCGTGGCCGTCACCCGGTCGCTCACGCTCGGCGCCGACTACGACTACTCGACGGATGTCGGTTCCCTCACCTCGCAGGCACAGCTGGACCGGGTGAGCGCCCAGGTGGCCGACGCGGTCGCCCACGGTGCCACGATCGAAGTCGGGGGCCGGGCCCGACCCGACCGGGGACCGTTCTTCTACGAACCCACCGTGCTGACCGGCGTCACCGCGGCGATGGAATGCTTCGCCGCGGAGACCTTCGGCCCTGTGGTGGCGGTCACCGTGATCGATTCGGAGCAGGAGGCCATCGTCGCCGCCAACGACAGCGACTACGGGCTGAACGCGTCGGTGTTCTCCGGGTCGGTGCGGCGGGCCCTCCGCGTCGGCGGCGCCATCGAGGCCGGCAGTGTGAACATCAACGAGGGCTACCGCGGGTCGTTCTCCTCGGTGGCCGCCCCGATGGGGGGCCTGAAGCAGTCCGGTCTCGGCCGCCGCAACGGCCCGGAGGGGCTGCTCCGGTTCGTGGACGCCGTCACCATCGCCCGGGCGACGGGTCTGGTGCAACTGCCGCGCACCGGCCGCGACTTCGAGCGGCTGGCCGGACCGATGCTGCTCCTGGCCACCGTACTGAAGGGCATCCGCCGCCGCTGAGCCCCGGTCAGACGGTGAGCTCGGCCGACGAGGCCGACGCCGCCTGCTTCTTCGGCTTCGCGAGCTTCGCCGCCTTCTGCACCTTCTTCTTCGCCTTCTTCTTGATCTTGGCCTTGCCCGTCGGCTTCGCCGTGGGCTCCCCCAGGGTGGCCGTGATGTCCGGCACGGGACGGTTCAGTTCACGCGGCGGGCGCTCGTATTCCACGCCGGCGGGACGCGCCGGGATGGTCACCAGGGGCGGCTCACGACGCGTGTAGGGAACGATCGATAGCAGGTGGCTGATCACGTTGAGGCGCGCGGCCCGCTTGTCCTCACTCTCGACCACCCACCAGGGGGCCTCCGGCAGATCCGTGTGCACGAACATCTCGTCTTTGGCGCGGGAGTAGTCGACCCACTTGGTGATCGAGAACAGGTCGGTCCCGGACAGCTTCCAGCGGCGCATCGGATCATTCAGTCGCGACCGGAACCGCCTCTCCTGCTCGGTGTCGGACACCGAGAACCAGTACTTGACGAGCAGGATGCCGTCTTCGACCAGCATCCGTTCGAAGAGGGGCGCCTGGTGCAGGAACCGACGGTACTCGTCGGGGGTGCAGTAGCCCATCACGTGTTCGACGCCGGCCCGGTTGTACCAGGACCGGTCCATCAGCACGATCTCGCCGGTGGAGGGCAGGTGCTCGATGTACCGCTGGAAGTACCACTGGCCACGCTCGCGCTCGGTCGGCACCGGGAGGGCGACGATCCGGGCGACGCGGGGGTTGAGGAATTCGGTGACCCGTTTGATCGCCGACCCCTTGCCGGCCGCATCCCGGCCCTCGAAGATCACGACGATGCGGGCGCCGGACTCCTTCACCCATTCCTGCATGGCGACCAACTCGGTCTGCAGACGGCGCAATTCGGCGGAATAGACGGGCAGAGGCACCCGCTTGGGCTTGACGCGGGTGTTCGACGGGTTCGACACGGTCACACTCCTCACAGACGTGGATTCAGCGTAGCGCGAGCACCCGGCCCGTTCCGCCCGGAGGGGTGCTGCTAGGTGGCTTCGGAGTCGAAGGGAGCCGGCAACGAGGAGGCCTCCCGGGCGCGTTTGCGTTGCAGATAGGCGCCATCGGGGTTCGGGACGGCCCTCGACACGGTCGCCGACTGGCCCTTCAGCTCGTCTTCGTCGGTGAGAGCTTCACGGATGATGCGGCGCGGGTCATACTGACGCGGGTCGAGTTTCTTCCAGTCGACGTCGTCGAAGTCCGGGCCCATCTCGTCCCGCATCCGGTCTTTCGCCCCGTTGGCCAGGTTTCGGAGCTGCTTCACGAGGCGGGCGAGCTGGGCGGCGTAGTGGGGAAGCCGCTCGGGTCCGAGCAGGAAGACGGCGACAATGCCGATCAGCAGAATCTTCTCGAACGTCAAACCGAACATTCCCCCAGAATAACCCCCGGCGAGGCCTCCCCGGACCATGCCCGGTCGCCCCTAGGCTTGACCCATTCACCTACTGGAGTTGAACTGTGTCTGACAAAGATCTGAACTGGAAATTCTCCGACGACTCAGTCGTGGAGTCCGACGCTGTGGCGCGGGCCAGACAGCAGTCCCTCGAGCTCGGAATCGACGCTATTTCGCCGGCGGTCGGGGCCCAGTCGGCCGTGATCGCGGCCGCCACCGGGGCCCGGAGCATCCTCGAGGTCGGCACCGGCGCCGGCGTCTCCGGCATCTGGCTGCTCACCGGCGCGCCCGGCGCCACCCTCACCTCGATCGACACCGAAGTCGACCACCAGCAGCACGCCAGGGCCAACTTCGCCGAAGCCGGCATCCCCGCGAACCGGGTGCGCCTGATCACGGGCCGGGCAGCGGACGTGCTGCCGCGCATGAACGAGAACTCCTACGACATCGTGTTCGTCGACGCCGACCCGCAGTGCGTGATCGAGTACGTCGAACACGCCCTGAGGCTGGCCCGCCCGGGCGGAACCGTTCTCGTCGCCCACGCGCTCTGGCGCGGCCGCGTGGCCAACCCGGCCCAGCGCGACGACGTGGCCACCGGGTTCCGCACCCTGCTGACCGTGATCGCCTCCTCCACCGCGGTAATCAGCGCACTCTCCCCCGTGGGCGACGGGCTGCTGCAGATCACCAAGCTCCGCGCCTAGCGCTACCCGGCCGCCGAGACCCATCGCGGCGCACCCTGTGGCAGGGGGCGCACGCTGGATCGTACGCCGGCTTCCACAGGGTGCGCCGCGAGCATCCGGCCGGGCAAAAAAAAACGGCCGCGCAGCGTGAGCTGCGCGGCCGATCCTGGAACTATACGGTCGACTGGACGACGCCGGCCAGTGCATCGTGAAGCTCTTTGGCTTCAGCGTCGTTCACAGAGACGACGAGCCGGCCTCCACCTTCGAGCGGAACACGCACGATGATGAGGCGCCCCTCTTTTACAGCCTCCATTGGCCCGTCTCCGGTCCTTGGCTTCATGGCCGCCATGAACTCCCCTTCCATTCATTCGTCTGAACTTCTATTATCCGCCTTTACCGGCTGAGACAGTAATTAGGGAGGTGTCCAGTCCGCTCCGTCGACCCCCCAGAACAGCAGGAGCCAGCCCCACTGCCCGGCGATGAACAGCAGCACCAGGCCCACCCGGTAGAGCACACTCCGCGGTTGGGCCACGGCGCCGAGCAGCGGGAACATCGGCATCAGCAGGCGGAAGACGCTCGACTGCGGGAAGAACACCGCCAGCAGGTACAGGCCGTAACCGGCCACCCAGAAGCGCAGGTCGACGCCCAGGCGGCGCACGGCCGGGAGGAACAGGGTCAGGCCGAACGCCGCGATGAGCACGACGACGACGACGATGCCCAGCGGCATCCCGAGCCACCAGACGCCGCTCTGGAACCAGGCGGTGAACGGAACCAGCTCCTGGTAGCCGATATAGGCGGACCGCCAGGCCAGCTCGGTGTCGGTGTAGGCCGTGATCGACCCGGTGGCGATCCAGGCGATGGCCGGCCAGGCCAGTCCGCAGATGCCGCTGAACACGGCCGCGGATGCCGCCGGCATCCGTTCTCGCACCGGGAAGGGGTCTCTCGACCGGGTGAGCCAGCGGTGCACGACGTGCAGCCCCAGGGCGAGTGCGAAGGCCAGGCCGCTCGGCCGGGTCAGCGCCATCACGGCGATCACCGGGAACAGCAGCACGTACCGCCGCTCGAGCAGCAGGAGAAGCGCGAGGGTGAGCAGGAAGAGGTACAACGACTCGGCATAACCGAACTGCAGCAGGGGCGACAGCGGGGCCACACAGAACAGCACTACCGCGAACAGCGCCACCGAGTGCGGCTGCACCGTGCGGATCAGCCGGTAGAACAGCAGGGCGGCGCCCAGGCTGGCGGTCAGGGAGACGAACACGGCCACGGGTTCCCACGGCGCTCCGCTGAGCTCCATCAGCAGGCGCACCACCACCGGGTAGCCCGGCATGA
Organism: Cryobacterium cheniae; assembly: GCF_004403395.1. Taxonomy (GTDB): domain Bacteria; phylum Actinomycetota; class Actinomycetes; order Actinomycetales; family Microbacteriaceae; genus Cryobacterium; species Cryobacterium cheniae. Next base: position 40,709 of record NZ_SOGN01000040.1, on the reverse strand, counting down.
AGGCCCAGGCGTTCTCCGCGATCTCCCCGCCGGCGGTGAGCGGCAGCGCCTGGGGATACCCGGCGACGGCGACGATGTTGTACCAGCGGGCGTCCCACATGTTCGCGAACGCGGCGTAGCCCGGGGACGCGGCCGTCCACGGGTTGGCGTCCTGAACGTGCGCCAGCAGCAGCACCAGGGTCGTCGTGACGAGCCGGGACGCGGCCCAGATCACGGCGACGAATACCCACCACGGCGTGAGCCGGACGCGTGCCTGCCGGCCGGACGCCGCCACCGCTACCCGATGCGTGCGGTCAGCCACGCGCGGAGGCCGTCCTCGCAGTCCGTGATCTGCGCCAGGGCGACGCGTTCGTCGTCGGCGTGGGCCTTCAGCGGGTCGCCGGGGCCGTAGTTGACGGCGGGGATGCCGAGCGCGGAGAACCGTGCGACATCCGTCCAGCCGTACTTGGGCCTGGCCTCGCCGCCGACCGCGGTCAGGAACTGCAGTGCCAGCGGGGCGTCCAGGCCCGGTCGGGCACCCTCGGCCCGGTCGACGATGGTGATCTCATAGCCCGGGAAGAGGTCCTCCAGGTGCAGGACGGCCTCCGCCGCGGTGCGACTGGGGGCGAAACGATAGTTGACGTGCACCATGCACTCGTCCGGGATGACGTTGCCGGCGATGCCGCCGCTGATGCCGACGGCGTTGAGACCCTCGCGGTAGACCAGGCCTTCGACCTCGACCTGCCGCGGCTCGTAGGCCGCCAGGATGTCGAGGATGGGCCCGACCTTGTGGATGGCGTTGTCGCCGACCCAGCTGCGGGCGGAGTGGGCGCGCAGCCCGAAGGCGCGGATCTCCACCCGCACGTTGCCGTTGCAGCCACCCTCGACCTGGCTGTTCGTGGGCTCGCCGAGGATCGCGAAGTCGCCCTCGAAGAGGTCGGGCCGGTTGCGGGCGAGGCGGCCGAGGCCGTTCAGGTCGTCGGAGACCTCCTCGTGGTCGTACCACATCCACGTCACGTCGACGCCGGGCGCGGTGAGTTCGGCGGCCAGCTTCAACTGCACGGCCACGCCGGCCTTCATGTCGACCGTGCCGCGGCCCCAGAGGTAGTCGACGCCGTCGATGGTCTCGAACCGCGTGGGCAGGTTGCGGTTCACCGGGACCGTGTCGAGATGACCGGCGATGATCACGCGCTGGGCCCGGCCGAGGTTGGTGCGGGCGACGACGGTGTCGCCGTCGCGGATGATTTCGAGGTGCGGCAACCCGCCGAGCGCGCGTTCCACAGCGTCGGCGATGGTGGTCTCGTCGCCGGACACCGACTCCAGGTCGCAGAGCGCGCGGGTGAGCTCGATCGAGGTCGCGGAGAGGTCCAGGGTCACAGTGTTTTGGGGCACTCTACTAACCTAGAGCCATGACCACTGCCGTACCCCCGACATCCGTTGCCTCCTCGAACGCCTGGGGCTACGGCCTCGCCACCGTCGCCGGCGACGGCACGGTGCTGGACACCTGGTTCCCCGCGCCGCGGCTCGGCCCCCTGCCGGCCGGCCGCGACCGGTGGCTCGTGCCGTCCGAGCTCGAGGAATTCACCGGCGAGGACCCGAGGCGCATGGTGCGGGTCGAGGCCGTCACGGTCGAGATCGATCTCACCGCTGCGCCGGCCGGAACGTCGGATGCCTACCTGCGCCTCCACCTGTTGTCGCACCTGCTGGCCCGCCCGAACACGCTCAACCTCGACGGCATCTTCGGTCACCTGCCCGCCGTGGTCTGGACCAATGCCGGCCCGATGCTGCCCGCCGACTTCACCCGCCTGCGGCCGGCCCTGCAGCGCCACGGCATCCAGGCGACCGGGATCGACAAGTTCCCGCCGCTGCTGAACTACGTCACGCCCGACCGGGTGCGGATCGCGGATGCGTCCCGGGTTCGTCTGGGGGCGCACCTCTCCCCCGGAACCACGGTGATGCACGAGGGGTTCGTCAACTTCAACGCCGGCACGCTCGGCACCTCCATGGTCGAGGGGCGGATCTCCCAGGGTGTCGTCGTGGGTGACGGCGCCGACATCGGCGGCGGCGCCTCCATCATGGGCACGCTGTCCGGCGGCGGCACCGAACGGGTGTCGATCGGTGAACGGGCCCTGCTGGGCGCGAATTCCGGGGTGGGCATCTCGATCGGCGCGGACAGCGTGGTCGAGGCGGGCCTGTACGTGACCGCCGGCACCAAGGTGCTGCTGCCCGGCGAGCCGCGCACGGCCGACGGCAAGGCTGCGTCGGTGAAGGCCGTCGAGCTGTCCGGGGTCGCCAACCTGCTGTTCCGTCGCAACTCGGTCTCGGGCGCGGTCGAGGTGCTCCAGCGCAGCGGCACCGGCATCGTGCTGAACGCCCAGCTGCACGCCTGAGAACCGAAAACGCCCCGCCCGGCCGCGCCCCCGCGGAGTACGCTGCCAGTCACAAGGGAGTGACGTGGGAACCGACGCACCGCGCAGCAAACGCCACCGCCGAATCGGGTCGGCCCTCGTCGCGCTGGCCGTCGTCCTGAGCCTTTTCGTCCTGGCCGCCGGACTCGGCGTGTGGACCGTGACCCGCTCCTTCCCCACTCTCGCCGGCGAACTCGTGCTGCCCGGCCTCGAAGCCGACGTCACGGTGTACCGCGACGAGGCCGGCATCCCCCAGATCGTGGCCACGACCGCCGGGGACCTCTTCCGGGCCGAGGGGTACGTGCACGCGCAGGACCGCTTCTGGGAGATGGATTTCCGCCGGCACGTGACGAGCGGCCGGCTGGCCGAACTGTTCGGCGAGAGCCAGGTCGGCACCGACACCTTCATTCGGACGCTCGGCTGGCGGGCGGTCGCCGAGCAGGAGGTGGCCCTGCTCGACCCGGTCACCCTCGGCTACTTCCAGGCCTACGCCAACGGTGTGAACGCCTACCTGGCCACGCACGCGGGCGCCGAGCTCTCACTCGAGTACGTGGCTCTGGGGCTGCAGACCCCCGGTTACGCGCCGGAGCCGTGGACCCCGGCCGACTCGGTGGCCTGGCTGAAGGCGATGGCGTGGGACCTGCGCTCGAACCTCGACGACGAGATCGACCGGGCGCTGCTCGCCGGCAGTCTCGGTCCGGATGAAATCGCGCTGCTGCATCCGTCATTCCCGTATGCGACGCACCCGACCATCCTCGCCGGGGCGCCGGAGCCTGCCGCCAAAGTCGCGGCGGCAGGCGGGGCACCGGCAGACGTCACCGCGGAGAATGTCACCGCGGAGGATGTCACGACCGCGGCCGCTCCCCCGCCCGGCCTGGGCGAAGCGTCTGCCCGGACGGCCCTGACCTCCTCCCTCGCCGGGCTGCGCGGTACGCTCGCGGGCGTGCCCGAGCTGCTCGGTCCGGCCGGGGGCGAGATCGGCTCCAACTCCTGGGTGGTCGCCGGAGAGCACACCGCCACCGGCAAACCGATCCTCGCGAACGATCCGCACCTCGGCGCGGTGATGCCGTCGGTCTGGTATCAGGTGGGGCTGCGCTGCGAGATGGTGACCGCGGATTGCCCGTTCGACCTGGCCGGGTACGGCTTCTCGGGTCTGCCCGGCATCATCATCGGGCACAACGCGCAGATCGCGTGGGGCTTCACCAATTTGGGGCCGGATGTCGCCGACCTGTACCTGGAGAAAGTCACCGGGGACAGTTACGAGTACGACGGAGCGCAGAAACCGCTGCTGGCGCGCACCGAGACGATCACGGTCGCCGGCGGCGACCCGGTGACCATCGAGATCCGGGCGACCGAGCACGGCCCGCTCGTGAGTGCGCTCGGCGGCAGCGCCTTCCCCGGGATCGCGAACGAGTACCCGTCGGCGATCGACCTGCCGGCGGCGGACGACGGGACAGAAGACGGGACAGAAGGCGGGGCGGATGCCGCGGCGGCGGAGGGCGTTGAGGGGGCCGCCACCGAGACCACCACCTATGCCCTCGCCCTGCAGTGGACGGCGCTGACGCCGGGTCGAACGGCATCCGCGATCTTCGCGCTCGGGGCCGCGACCGACTGGGCGAGCTTCCGGCAGGCGGCCGCGCTGTTCGACGTGCCGTCGCAGAACCTCGTCTACGCCGATGTGGCCGGCAACATCGGCTACCAGGCACCCGGGCTGATCCCGATTCGCCGGGAGGGCGACGGCACGGTTCCCGCGCCCGGCTGGACGAGCGAGTACGGCTGGGACGGCTACATCCCGTTCGACGCCCTGCCACAGTCGGTCAATCCGCCCCGCGGCTTCATCGTGACGGCCAACAACGCCCCGGTCGGCCCGGACTATCCCTACCTGATCACGCAGGACTGGGACCTCGGCTACCGGGCGGCCGCGATCACGGAGCGTCTGCAGGCGCGCATCGACGCCGGCACCCCGGTGACGACGGCGATGATGAGTGACATCCAGGCCGACACCTACAGCCCGCTGGCGGCGGTCCTTGTGCCCGTGCTGCAGGGCATCGAGACGACCGGCGCGACGAGGGAAGCGTTGGCCCTCTTCGACGACTGGGACTTCCACCTCGACGCGGGCAGCGCCCCGGCGGCCTACTTCAACATCGTCTGGCGCAACCTGCTCGCGGTGCTGTTCGACGGCAAGCTCCCGGAAGGCACCGCGTTGACCGGCGGGGACCGCTCATTCGCCGTCGTGATCGCACTGCTCGAGACGCCGGACTCGCCGTGGTGGGACAACGACCGGATCGGCTCCAACAGTCGCGACAGCATGCTCAAACGGGTTCTCACCCGGGCCGCCGTCGAGGGTGCGCAGCTGATGGGCGCGGATGTCCACGACTGGGAGTGGGGCCGCATCCACACGCTCGAGGTGACGCATGCCAGCTTCGGCGAATCCGGGATCGCCCCGGTGGAGTGGCTCTTCAACCGGGGTCCGTACGAGGTGGCGGGCGGTTCCAGCGTCATCGACGCCGTCGGCTGGGATGCCACGGTGGGCTACACCGTGGACTGGGTGCCGTCGATGCGGCAGGTGGTGAGCCTCGCGGACTGGGACGACTCGACCTGGTTGAATCTGACCGGCAGTTCGGGACACGCGTTCCATCCCAACTACGACGACCAGACCGTGCTCTGGCAGGAGAACCGCACCCGGCCCTGGCTCTTCTCCCTGGCCGCTGTGCGGCAGGCCGCCACGCACACGCTGCTGCTCAGGGCCGAGTAGGGCCGGGCCGAGAACGCGGCCCGCCCGACCGCGGACTACCGGCGCGGGAAGTCGCGGGCCGGCGAACCGATGTAGAGCTGCTGCGGGCGACCGATCTTGGTCGTCGGGTCCTCGTTCATCTCACGCCAGTGCGCCGCCCAGCCGGGCAGTCGCCCGATCGCGAAGAGCACCGTGAACATGCTCGTCGGGAAGCCCATCGCCTTGTAGATGACGCCGGTGTAGAAGTCCACGTTCGGGTAGAGCTTGCGCTCCCGGAAGTAGTCGTCGTTGAGCGCGATGTGCTCGAGTTCCTTGGCGATGTCGAGCAGGTCGTCCTGAACGCCCAGGGCGGCGAGCACCTCGTCGGCGCTCTCCTTGACCAGGGTCGCGCGCGGGTCGTAGTTCTTGTACACCCGGTGGCCGAAGCCCATCAGGCGAACACCCTGTTCCTTGTTCTTGACCCGTTCGACGAACTTCTCGACGCCTTCACCGGATGCCTTGATCTCGCCCAGCATCTTCAGCACGGCCTCGTTGGCGCCGCCGTGCAGCGGCCCGGAGAGCGCGTTGATGCCCGCGGAGACCGACGCGAACAGGTTCGCCTCGGTGGAACCGACCAGGCGAACGGTCGAAGTGGACGCGTTCTGCTCGTGGTCCTCGTGCAGCATCAGCAGGCGCTCGAGCGCCTTGCTGACGACCGGGTTCACCTCGTAGGGCTCGGCGAGGGTACCGAAGATCAGCCGCAGGAAGTTGTCCACGTAGCCGAGCGAGTTGTCGGGGTACAGGAACGCCTGGCCGATGCTCTTCTTGTAGGCGTAGGCCGCCATCACGGGCAGCTTGGCGAGCAGGTGCACGGTGGCAAGCTCGACCTGCGCCGGGTCATTGGGGTCGAGGGCGTCCTGGTAGTACGCGGCCAGCGCCGAGGTCCCGGCGGAGAGCACGGCCATCGGGTGCGCGTTGTACGGCAGCACGTCGAACAGGCGCCGCAGGTCCTCGTGCAGCAGGGTGTGGCGACGGATGCGCGTGTCGAAGGCCTCGAGTTCGCTCGCGCTGGGCAGGGAGCCGTAGATCAGCAGCCAGGCGGTTTCGAGGAAGTTGGAGTTCTGGGCGATCTGCTCGATCGGATAGCCCCGGTAGCGCAGGATGCCCTTCTCGCCGTCGATGAACGTGATCGCCGACCGCGTGGCGGCGGTGTTCACGAACCCGGAGTCGAGGGTGATCAGACCCGATTTGCGGGTCAGCGTCGAGATATCGATGCCGGAGGCACCGGCCGTGCCGCGCACGATCGGGAACTCGGCGGATCCGCCGGGAAACGACAGTGTCGCCTGCTTCGGTTCGATGGATGGCGTTCGCTCGGCGATGTCGCTCACGGCGGCTCCCTGGGTCTGACTGAGTGTCACTGAAATCACTACCTAACCGTCTGGTGGCTGACCGTCTGTGGCGAATGGCCACAGCACACCGATGTGTCTGTAGACGTCAACGCGGGTACAGCCTAATGGCCGGAGCCGCCTACTGTTGCATCCGACAAGAATGGCCTCGCTTCGTTGGAGAGAGTTGACAACTCGAGAATATGGGGTACTAACCGGCGTACAACCGGCTCGCCGCCGCCGCAATCCGCTCGTCCGTGGCGGTGAGGGAGAAGCGCACGTGCTGCGGGTAGCCGTCGCCGTAGAACGGTCCGGGTCCGGCAAGGATGCCCCGGTCGGCGAGCCTGCCGATCGATTCCCAGGCGCCGCGCCCCTCGGTCGCCCAGAGGTAGAGCCCGGCCTCGCTGCGGGTGATGCGGAAGCCCGCCGCCACCAGCGCGGGCAGCAGCACGTCGCGGCGCGCCTGGTAGCGCCGCCGTTGCCCGGCCACGTGCTCGTCGTCGCCGAGCGCGGCCACCATGGCGGCCTGCAGCGGCGCGGGAAGCATGAGGCCGGCGTGCTTGCGCACGGTCAGCACTCGGGCGAGCAGGTCTGCGCAGCCGGCCGCGAACGCGCCGCGGTAGCCGGCCATGTTCGACTGCTTGCTCAGGGAGTACAGCGCGAGAACACCGTGCCGGTCCTGCCCGATCACGCGCGGGTCCAGGATGCTGGGGGTCGGCCGGGTGTCCCAGCCGTCGGTCCAGCCGAGCTCGGCGTAGCACTCGTCGGAGACGATCACCGCGCCGAGTTCCCGGGCGCGCGCGACGGCGGCCCGCAGCTCGGCGACCGACAGCACCCGGCCATCCGGGTTGCCCGGGCTGTTCAGCCAGACCAGCTTCGTCGTGTCGGGCCAGTCGGCGGGGTCGTCGGCGGCGAGGGCATCCGCTCCGGCCATGGCCGCGCCGATGCTGTAGGTCGGGTAGGCGGCGAGCGGGTGCACGATGGTGTCACCCTCGCCGAACCCGAGCATGAAGGGCAGCAAAGCCACCATTTCCTTCGACCCGATGGTCGGCAGCACGTTCTTCTCGGTGAGGCCGGTGACGCCGCGCCGGCGCTCGTACCAGTCGATGATCGCCCGCTGCAGCTCCGGGGTTCCCGCGGTCTGCGGGTAGGAGTGGGCGTCGGTGGCCTGGGCCAGCGCACGGCGGATGACCTCGGGTGTCGGGTCCACCGGCGACCCGATCGACAGGTCGACGATACCGCCGGCATGGGCACGGGCCCGCGCGGCGAAGGGGACCATCTGGTCCCACGGATAGTCGGGGAGCGGCTTCAGCACGTCTGGGTCAGATCGAGACCTGCGGGGGCAGCACGGAGATGATCGGGTGGTCCTTGTGGATCACACCGATCTTGGCGGCTCCGCCGGGCGAACCGATGTCGTCGAAGAACTCGACGTTGGCCTTGTAGTACTCGGCCCACTGCTCGGGCACGTCGTCTTCGTAGTAGATGGCCTCGACCGGGCACACCGGTTCGCAGGCGCCGCAGTCGACGCACTCATCCGGGTGGATGTAGAGCGAGCGGTCACCCTCATAGATGCAGTCGACCGGACATTCGTCCACGCAGGCGCGGTCCTTCACATCGACGCACGGCAGTGCAATGACGTATGTCACGGTGCGGGGCTCCCTTCACGAGCGAATATCCAGTCTATGCCGAACCCTGACGGGCCGGGATTCGCGGCCACGCCAGCACGATCGTGGCCACCAGGGTCGGGACGACGGTCCAGAGCAGACCCGGAATCCCTTCGGGGACCAGGACCGAGCCGCCGCTGCTGCGCAGCGACAGGACGAAAATGGTGCCGAGGAGACCGATCGCACAGATCAGGACGATCAGGCGGTCCCCCAGCACCAGTCGGAGTCCCGCCAGGAGCGCCGTGATGCCGGCGAGGGCCAGGATCAGGCCGACCGGGATCGTCACGGGTCCGAGCGAGAGGGTGGCCTGGTGCGCGATGGTGCCGACCACGCCGAATGCGGCCCCGGTCAGGAGGGCGAGGACCGCGGCCAGGCCACGGCTGAGCGGTCCGGGGGCCGTTTCCGTGGCGGGAGCGTGCGCCGGGGGCTGGCGCAGGAAGGTTTCGGTGCCGCCGATCGTGACCGGACGGTCGGCCGGGTCGCCGGGCTCGACGGCGACGACCGGCTCGACGGCGTGGTCGGTGATGCTCCACCGGCGCGGGTATGCGGCGATCGCGCGCAGCTTCTGGTCCACCTGGGCGCTCACGTCGATCGCGACCAGACGCTGGCCGACGGCATCCGTCACCCGGCGATGCAGGAAGACCGGCACGTTCAGGCTGTCGGCGGCCCCGGATGCCGCCCGACGCAGGGTCTCGTCGTCGGCGCCGATCACGACGGCGGTGGCCTGCACGTCGTCGAGCACGTCGGCGACGGCCTCGGCCAGTGACTGCGCGCCGGATGCCTCGGGCAGCAACCGCCAGTCGCGGACGTCGAGCGCCGCCATGGCCGCGCGCACGTCGGCCTCGTCCGCGGACTGCGCGGAGCCGAACACGACGACGACCTCGGCGTCGTCGGACCGCAGCCGGGAGATGGTTCCTCCGGTCAGGAGGGATTCCTGGCCGGGCCGGTCGTGCACGAAAACGACTCGTTCTGCACTGCCGGACATGACCATCGAGGAGCTCCACGGAGTTGGGACGGGCGGACACCCACGCATGAATGATAGCTGGACACGATCGTAGAACCGAAGCTGGAGTGACGTACCACGGGAAGCCCTGGCAAACTTCTTTCTCCCCGAACCAGACGCCCCGTGCTCGCAAGTTATCTGATCGGCCTGCGTGACGGCCTCGAAGCCGCCCTCATTGTGACCATCCTGGTGGCCGACGTCGTGAAGATCGGCCGCCGTGCCACGTCGGGTCGGCCCTGCTCGCCGTTCCCCAAGGCGTTGCTCGCGGCTCCTTCGTGGGAGCCGCCCTCTTCGCCTGATCCCCGGCGCCGGCAGGGGTGAGGTCGTGGGGCGGTCAGGCGGCCGGGGAAACCGTGTAGAGCACGCCCTCGGGGGTGCCGGCGACGACCACGGACCAGGTCTTGTTCGTCAGGGCGGCGACGCCGGTCTCGCCGACGTTCGCGGTGGCGCCGGTGTCGGCGGTGAAACCGGCGGCCTCGAGCTTCGCCGTGGCGTCGGCCAACGGGTCCGCGGCGCTGCTGGCGACGGTGACGACCCAGCCCCGGTCGCCGTCCGCCGGGTTCGCGGCCCCGAAGCCGATGTTTCCATCGATCAGGGGGATCTCCTCGGGCCAGCCCTCGGGCAGCTGCCCGCCGAGGCTGACGTCACCCCCGGTGGCCCCGTTCACGGCGCCGTCGACCGCGTTGCCGACGGTCTCACCGGTGCATCCGGTCAGAACGGTCAGTCCCGCAACGGCCAGGGTCACGGCCAGAACATGTACTCGGTTCAACTGCATCAGGATGCCCATTCGTCGGTTCGATCGCTTGGATCAGTCAGGTGATTAACGCGCGAAACCGCAGGGGCGTCGCCATGGAAAACCATAACCACACCCACTGCGGTTTCTCTCGGGAGCGTTTTAGTTCGCGTCCTGCTTCTTCAGACGCGAGACGTTGCGCTGGCGTGCCGAAGCGGCCAGCTCGACCTTGCGGATACGCACGATGGCCGGGGTGACCTCGACGCACTCGTCTTCGCGGGCGAACTCGAGGCACTGCTCGAGCGTGAGCTGCTTGGACGGGGTCATCGACTCGAACGTGTCGGAGGTGGACTGACGCATATTGGTCAGTTTCTTTTCCTTGGTGATGTTGACGTCCATGTCGTCGGCGCGCGAGTTCTCGCCGATGACCATGCCCTCGTAGACCTCTTCGGTCGGGTTGACGAAGAACGACATGCGCTCCTGCAGGGCGATGATCGCGAACGGCGTGACCACACCGGACCGGTCGGCGACGATCGAGCCGTTGGTGCGGGTGTTGATCGTGCCGGCCCAGGCCTCGTAGCCGTGGAAGATGGCGTTGGCGATACCGGTACCGCGGGTGTCCGTGAGGAACTCGGTGCGGAAACCGATCAGGCCGCGCGACGGAACGATGAATTCCATCCGGACCCAGCCGGTGCCGTGGTTCGCCATGTTCTCCATGCGACCCTTGCGGGCGGCGAGCAGCTGCGTGATCGCGCCGAGGTACTCTTCGGGCGAGTCGATGGTGAGGTGCTCGTACGGCTCGTGGATCTTGCCGTCGACACGCTTGACGACGACCTGCGGCTTGCCGACGGTGAGCTCGAAGCCCTCGCGGCGCATCTGCTCGACCAGGATGGCGAGGGCGAGTTCGCCTCGGCCCTGCACCTCCCAGGCATCCGGGCGTCCGATGTCGATGACACGGAGCGAGACGTTGCCGACGAGCTCCTTGTCGAGACGGTCCTTGACCATGCGGGCGGTCAGCTTGTGGCCCTTGACCTTGCCGATGAGCGGCGAGGTGTTGGTGCCGATGGTCATCGAGATGGCCGGGTCGTCGACCGTGATGGTCGGCAGCGCGCGCGGGTCCTCGGGGTCGGCGAGGGTCTCACCGATGGTGATGTCGGCGAATCCGGCGACGGCGACGATGTCGCCGGGGCCGGCGCTCTCGGTCGGGTAGCGGTCGAGCGCCTTGGTGATCATGAGCTCGGTGACGCGCACGTTCGCGATGGTGCCGTCGTGCTTGATCCAGGCGACCGTCTGGCCCTTCTTGATGGTGCCCTGGAAGATGCGCAGCAGCGCGAGGCGGCCGAGGAACGGCGAGGAGTCGAGGTTGGTGACCCAGGCCTGCAGCGGGTGCTCGTCGTCGTAGACCGGCGCCGGGATGTGCTGGAGGATGGCTTCGAAGAGCGGCTCGAGGTCGTCGTTGTCGGGCAGCTGGCCGTTCTCGGGACGGTTGAGGCTGGCGGAACCGTTACGGCCGGACGCGTAGACGACGGGCACGTTGAGCACCAGGTCGAGGTCGAGGTCGGGCACGTCGTCGGCCATGTCGCTGGCGAGACCGAGGAGCAGGTCCTGGCTTTCCTCGACGACCTCGTCGATGCGAGCATCGGGACGGTCGGTCTTGTTCACCAGGAGGATGACGGGCAGGTGGGCTTCGAGCGCCTTGCGCAGCACGAAGCGGGTCTGCGGCAGCGGGCCCTCGCTGGCGTCGACCAGAAGCACGACACCGTCGACCATGGACAGGCCGCGCTCGACCTCACCACCGAAGTCGGCGTGGCCGGGGGTGTCGATCACGTTGATGGTGATGGGGCCATCCGTGGCGTGGATGCCCTTGTAGGAGATCGCCGTGTTCTTGGCGAGGATGGTGATGCCCTTTTCGCGCTCGAGCTCGTTGGAGTCCATGGCGCGCTCTTCGGTGTGTGCGTGCTCAGCGAATGAGTTGGTCTGCTGGAGCATCGCATCAACCAGCGTGGTCTTGCCGTGGTCAACGTGGGCTACGATCGCGACATTTCGGAGGTTATTGCGCGTGGCAATCGCCATGAAGTAAATCCTTACGAAGAATGGATGCCGCAAAGTACCGCATGCGACGAAGAATGGATGTGTGTGGTCAAAGTCCGACCCAACGGATAATCCTACCGCACTCTCCACGTCCGGGGGCTGAGAGTCGCTCGGGTCGGCCCAGGGACACGGAAAACGGGGCGGGAACCGAAGTCCCCGTCCCGTCGTCCGTGCTGTGTTGCGGGTGTTGCCGGCTACTTCTTCCAGCCGACGATGGACCAGTCGACCGTTTCGAACTGGGTGGCCCCGTAGTTGACCAGACCCGACTTCACGGCGTACACGTTCGGCAGCGGCGCGATCGGGATGATCGGCACGTACGCGGCGAGCACCTTGTCGATTTTGTTCGCGATGACGATGCGCTTGTCGGCGTCGAGCTCCGTGTTGGCCTCGTCGTAGAGAGCGGAGAGCTTCTCGTCGGTGATGCCGGTGAAGTTCGACTCGGAGTCGACCGGGGAGAACAGCGCCTCGCTCGAGGAGATCGGCCACGGTGTGCCGACCCAGGAGAAGCTGGTCATCTCGAAGTCGCCCGGGATGATGTAGTCCGAGAAGTACTTCGCGGTGGGAACCTCGTTGAGTTCGACGGCGACGCCGACCTCCTTCAGGTCAGCCTGCACCTGCACGGCGCGCTGCTTGTTCGTGGGGGTGTCGGCCGGCACGGTGATGGACAGCTCGAGAGCCTTGCCGTCCTTCTCGCGCATTCCGTCGTCCCCGGCGCTGTAGCCGGCGTCGTCGAGGAGCTTCTCGGCCGCGGCCACGTCGTAGCCGATCGCGTCGCCCACGTTGTCTTCATAGCCCTTCTGGCCCGGCATGAAGATGTAGCTGCCCTGGGTGGTGGCGTCCACGCCGACCGGCGTGTTGGCCGACTCGGAGATGAGACCGCGGTTCACCGCGTGGCCGATGGCGCGCCGCAGTTCGACGTCCGCGAGCGGACCCTTCGAGCCGTTCATGGTGACGTGGGTCCAGGTGAGGCCGCCGGATGCCTGGATGTCGGCATCCGCGCGCTTCTCGGCGGTCTGGTAGGCGTCGGCGTTCGACGAGATGTAGAGCACGTCGGTTTCGGAGTTGCCGAATGACGTGGCTGCCGAGGCGCCGCTGATGACCTTGACGATGATGGTCTCGAGCTTGGCCGCCTCGCCCCACCACAGCGGGTTGCGGGTCAGGGTGGCGACCTGGCCGACGGTGTCGATGGTGGAGATGATGAACGGGCCGGAGGAGGGCATCGGCGTGGTGACGTAGCCGGTGTTGAACGCCTCAGGCGTGGACGTGACGACGGCGGGCAGCACGCTGGTGAAGATCGACGCCCAGTCGGCGTTGATCGAGTCGAAGGTCACCGTGAAGTCGAAGTCGGTCCCGGTGGACTCGATCGCGCTGATCTGGTCGAAGATGGCCGTGGAGGCCGGGGAATACGCCTCGTTGCTGCCGTTCATGGCCGTCCAGGTGGACACGTAGTCCTTGTACGTGATCGGGGTGCCGTCTTCCCAGACCGCGGCCGGGTTGAGCTTGACCTCGATGACCTGAGGGTCCTCGCTGATGACCTCGACGCTGGTGGCGTAGTTCGGGTCGACCGTGGTGGTGCCGTCGGCCGCGACCCGGATCGGGCCGCCGGTGGTCGGCGCCACGGTGTTGACCGTGTCCGACTCGTTGCCGTCGACCTGGTAGGTGTTCCAGTTCGCGGGCAGGGAATCGATGGACAGGTTGAGCGTCCCGCCACCCTGCACGTCGGCGGCTGCGGCGGTCTCCCACGCCGTGGTGGGAAGGACCTTGCTTTCGCTCGCTGCAGGCGAGTCCTCCGCGGTGTTGCCGGGAGCGCATGCCGTGAGCAACAGGGCGGACGCACTCAGCACGGCGAGTGCTGCGAAAACAGTACTTTTCCGTTTCATGTGTGATTCTCCTTTTCTTGGTGGGAACTATTCCCGGTGAGGGAGGTTGTGGGGGCTAGACGCCCGCGGTGAGGAGAGCGCTGTGCTCCACGTGGTGGCAGGCCGTCTCCACGGTGCCGACCCGGGACAGCAGCGGGTCGATGCTCTCGCAGAGCGCCCTCTTCTGCGGCGGGAGCAGGGCGTAGAGCGGGCAGCGGCTGCGGAAGTTGCAGCCGTCGATCTGCTCCGTCGGGCTGGGCAGGTCGCCCTCCAGTAGCACCCGTTTGCGGCTGCGCTCGATCACGGGGTCCGGGATCGGAGCCGCCGAGATCAGCGCCTGGGTATACGGATGCCGGGGGTTCGCGAAGACCTCGGCCACCGGCCCGTACTCGACGATCCGGCCCAGGTACATCACGGCGACGGTGTCGGCGATCTGACGCACGATGGCCAGGTCGTGCGCCACGAACAGGTAGGAGAGGTTCAGCTGCTCCTTGAGGTCCTCGAGCAGGTTGATCACGCCGGCCTGGATGGACACGTCAAGGGCGGACACCGGTTCGTCGAGCACCACGAGCCGCGGGTTCGTGGCGAGGGCGCGGGCGATCCCGACCCGCTGCCGCTGCCCGCCGGAGAACTCGTGCGGGTAGCGGTCGGCCATCTGAGGGTCGAGCCCGACCAGGTCGAGCAGCTCGGCCACCCGGGCGCGCCGGGCCGCGGGTTTCACGCCGTGAACGGTGAGCGGCTCGGCGATGATGTCGCCGATCGGCATCCGGGGGTCGAGGGCGGCCATCGGGTCCTGGAAGACGATCTGCACGTCCTTCCGCAACCGGAGCAGGTCGGCACGACCCAGCGTGGCGACATCCTGGCCGTCGATCAGAATCTGACCGGCCTGCGGCTTCGTCATCTCCAGGATCTCGAGGATGGTCGTCGATTTGCCGCAGCCTGACTCGCCGACCAGCCCCAGGGTCTGTCCGGGCTGGATCGTGAAGGACACCCCGTCCACGGCCCGCACGGTGCCGATCTGGCGGGAGAACACCCCGCCCTTGGTGAGGGGGAAGTGGCGCACCAGACCGGTGACGGTCAGGACCGGGTGGGCGTGCCGGTCCCTGTCGCGGTGCTCCACGGCCAGCGGTTCCGGCCGGGGGAAGACGTCGGGGCGGGTGAGAGCCCCGGACGCGATCTCGGCCGCGCGGTGGCAGGCGGCGACGTGGGCGGTCTCACCGAGGCCGGCCACGGGCGTGCCCGGTGCGGCCGGGGCATGGTTCAGGAGCACCGGTTCCGTGTCGAGGCAGGCGGCGACGGCAATCGGGCACCGGGCCGCGAACGGGCAGCCGCGAGGCAGCGCCGTGAGCGACGGCGGACGGCCCTCGAGCGGGACCAGCCGCTGCGTGCCGGCCGTCTGCATGTTGGGTACCGAGCGGAGCAGACCGATCGTGTAGGGCATGTGCGGGGAAGCGAAGACCTCGTCGGTCGTGCCGTTCTCCACGAGCTTGCCCGCGTACATCACGGCGATGCGGTCGGCATGGCCGGCCACCACCCCCAGGTCGTGGGTGATCAGCACGACGGCGGCGCCGGTCAGGGACTTGGCCTTCTCGAGCACTTCGAGGATCTGAGCCTGGATGGTGACGTCCAGGGCCGTCGTCGGCTCGTCCGCGATGATCAGGAGCGGGTCGTTGGCAATGGCCATGGCGATCATGGCGCGCTGGCGCATGCCGCCGGAGAACTCGTGCGGGAAGGCCCGGGCCCGACGTTCCGGGGCCGGAATGCCCACGATCTGGAGCAGCTCGATCGCCCGGGCCGAGGCCGCGCGCTTGCTCAGCGCGGAATCGTGCAGCAGCAGCGCCTCGGCGATCTGGTCCCCCACGGTGTACACCGGCGTCAACGCCGACAGCGGATCCTGGAAGATCATCGAGATCTCCTGGCCACGGATGCGGGAGAGCTGCCGGTCGTTCAGGTCGAGCAGCGACCGGCCGCCGAACGTGATGCTGCCGGTGACCTGCGCCGAGCTGGGGAGCAGCCCCATCAACGCCAGCGAGGAGACGGATTTGCCCGAGCCGGACTCCCCCACGATGCCGAGGAACTCGCCCCGGTGCACCTGGTAGCTGATGCCGCGCACCGCCTGGACCGACGGGCCGCCGCGCTGAGGGAACGTGACCGACAGGTCCGTGACCGCCAGCAGCGGCGCATCCGTGCGGGGCGTGCCGGCCGGGATCTCGTTCGTCAGAAGCTTAGTCACGGTTGACTCCCGAGGTTGGGTCGACGGCGTCGCGCAGGGCGTCACCGATGAGGCTGACGGCGAACAGGGTCAGGATGAGCACGCCGGCCGGAAAGACGAACATCCACGGGCGGGTCACGGCAGCGCTGGTTCCCTCGGCCAGCAGCGTGCCCAGGGACACATCGGGAGCCCGGATACCGAAGCCGAAGTAGCTGAGGCTGGTTTCGGCCAGGATCGCGGCCACCACGCCGAGCGTCGCGTCGATGATCAGCAGCGACGCCACGTTCGGGATGATGTGACGGCCGAGGATCCGGTGCATGGGCACACCCATGTACCGGGACGCCTTGACGAAGTCGCGGTCACGCAGCGACCTGGTCTGGGATCGCACCACCTGCGCCATGATCATCCAGCTGAAGCCGGCGATGAAGACGGTGAGGAACACCCAGGAGAGTCCCTTGAACAGCGGGCTCAGGATCACGAGCAGGATGAAAGACGGCAGCACCAGGAGCAGGTTGATGCACCAGACCAGCACACGGTCGACCGCCCCGCCCAGGTAACCGGCGACGGAGCCGACGACGGCGGCGATCATGGTGCCAAGGGGCCCGGCGATGAGCCCGATGACCAGGGATTTCTGCAACCCGACCAGCGTCTGGGCGTACAGGTCCTGGCCGATGCCGTTGGTGCCGAACCAGTGCAGCTGGGTGGGCCCGAGGCCCATGTTCAGCGGGTCGCGCTCGATGGCGTCGAACGGGTAGAGCACGGGTCCGAGCAGCGCCCAGGCGAGGATGACCGCGATCGCGATCGCCCCCACCCAGAAGCGGGAGGTCTGAGTGAGCCGGCGCCAGATCAGGCGGCCGCGGGAGCGTGGCCGGTCCGGCCGGGCCAACGGCGCGTTGGGCGAACCCGGCAGCAGCGGAACGAGCGGTGTGCCCAGTTCCGCATTGGTTTCTTCGACCAGGGACATCTCAGTTCCTCACTCTCGGGTCGAGCGCGGCGTAGAGCACTTCGGAGAGCGTCGACGAGAACAGGATCAGGATCGCCACGAACAACGTCGTGCCGGCGACCGCGTTGATGTCGTTCTGGCTGATCGCATTGAGGGCGAACTCCCCCATGCCGTGGAACGAGAAGACGATCTCCAGCATGATCGACCCCGAAACGAGAGTGCCGAAGCTGTAGGCGAAGAACGTGGACATGGGGATCAGCGCGACGCGCACACCGTGACGCACGAGGGCCGAATTGCGCGACCGCCCCTTGGCCCTGGCGGTTCTGATGAAGTCGGCCGAGAGCACGTCGAGCATGACGCTGCGCTGGTAGCGCGAGTAGCCGGCCGCCCCGATCAACACCAGCGCGATGGTCGGCAGAAGCAGGTGGATGCCGCGGTCGAGCGCGAGCTCCCCCCAGGAGCCGGTGAGCCCGGCCGAGTATTCCCCGGTGAAGGTGATCAGTTGCATGCCCGCCGCGCCGTTCAGCGCCGTCGCGCCGATCATCAGCAGCACACCGATGACGAAGGTGGGAGTGGCGAAGATCAGATAGGAACCGTAGGTGACGACCTGGTCGCTCAGCTTGTACTGCCGCACGGCACCCCAGACCCCGAGCGTCACTCCGACGATGGCCCCGATCAGCGAGCCGATCAGGAGCAGCCGCAGGCTGACCCCGGCGCGGGAGATGATCTGGTCACCGATCGAGACGCCGTTGACCCCGGTGCCCAGCGAGCCGTGCACGACGATGTTGACGAGCCAGTCCCAGAGCCGCTGCAACACGGGCACATCGGGGTTGACGCCGAGACCGTTCAGGATGTTCTCGATCGTCTGCTGCGACGGCTGCGGGTTGCGGCCGTAGTACTTGGCCGCCGGGTCGAGCGCGAGGCTGGACACGATGTAGGCCAGGCAGGTCGCGATCATCGACAGGAAGAAGTAGTTGACGAAACGCCGGAAGATGTAGAAGACCATGGGGGCGCGGATCAGACCAGGGCGCCGGGAACGACGGCCGACAGCGTGCAACGATTACAAACCATGAAAACTCCCCCGTCGCTCCCCGCGCCGGGATACCGGCGGAAGGAACTGTTCTCGTGTGCTTAACGGGAGAGCCTATGCCTGCGTGAAGCGACTCTGCCCCAGTTACCAGTTTGGGGGCACGGTTAGACAGAAGTTGTAACAGTTTCGAAACTTTAAGGGCAGATTGCGCGGGAAAACCCGCCCCGATTAAGCAAGGCTCAGGCGAACGCCGACCAGACCAGCTGACCGGAGACCCCGAGAACGAGAACGGCCCCGACCAGGAGCGGCCGTCGATGCCATCGACGCACAGATCGTTCCCCGGCGCGCGGCGGAACCTCGTGCCGATCCCAGAAGCCGCGAATGGCCCGGTGCGCCGGCGACCCGCCGATCCGGCCGCTGGACTCCCGCACCTGCCCGGCCGACCGGGTGGTCCCCACTCCGGACCGGGAGGAGGACGGCGCACCCCAGCACACGAACCGCTCACCCGATCGCGTCACCACGGTGACCTGGTGCCGCAGCACGATGTCGTCCACCTCGCCCCAGGGCACGGTGGTCGTGCGCATGACGTTGACGATGGTCAGCCCGCGGTCGTGCAGGCGCAGGCAGGGCCTGGCGAAAACCAGCCAGGCACCCCAGACAACGAAGGCCACCGCGGGCACGGACGCCAATGCGGTGTCCCAGCGCCCGCGGAGGACCGCGTCGGCCACCAGCGCCGTGCACAGCAGGACCGTAGCGGCGAAGACGGCCAGGGAGGCGGGTGATCGGATGGCCGTCTCGCCCGGGACCAGCCTCACAGGATCCTGCCGAGGAACGCCCGCCGGGGCGTCCGGCGACCGGGGAGAACCCCCGGCCGCCGGAACCCGATCAGCGGCCAAACTGGAAGTTGCCGCCGGGGATGGCCGCGAGCAGCTCCTGGGTGTAGGACTCGCGAGGACTGTCGAAGACCTCGTCCGTGGACGCGGTCTCGACGATCCTGCCCTTCTGCATGACGCAGACGTTGTCGGCGACGAGGCGCACGACGGCGAGGTCGTGCGTGATGAACAGGTAGGTCAGTCCGAGTTCCGTCTGCAGCTCGGTGAGCAGGTTCAGGATCTGTCCCTGCACGAGCACGTCGAGGGCGGAAACCGCCTCGTCGAGTACAAGCACGTCCGGCTTCAGTGCCAGGGCGCGCGCCACGGCGATGCGCTGGCGCTGCCCGCCGGATAGTTCGCTCGGGTATCGGTACCGGGTGGCCCAGGGCAGGGAGACCTGGTCGAGCAACTCGCGCACCCGGGCCTGCCGCTCCGCGGAGGTGCCGATCTTATGAGCCAGCAAGGGCTCAGCGATCGTGTTGCCCACGTTGTACTGCGGGTCCAGCGAACCGTACGGGTCCTGGAAGACCGGCTGCACGCGCCGCCGGAACTTGAGCAGCGCCGCACCCTTGAGCCCGGCGACATCCTGTCCGTCGAATTCGATCTGTCCGCTGGTGATGCTCTCCAACTGCAGGAGGAGCTTGGCCACGGTGGACTTGCCCGAACCGGATTCGCCGACGAGCGCCGTGGTGGTGCCCTTCTTGATGGCGAAGGAGACGTCATTGACGGCCAGCAGTTCGGTGTACTTCAGACCCTTGGTGCGGATTCGGTACATCTTGGAGATGTTCTGCACCTTGATGAGGTCTGCCGTCTCGGCGGCCTGCTCGCGCTCGGCCGCACGGGCCACGAGGGTCGTGTCGAGCGATCCGCCGGAGAAGATTTCCACGTCATCCGCGGCGTCGCTCTTGGCCGACTGGATGCGCCGTGAGGCGAGGCTCGGAGCCGCGGCCACGAGGCGCTGGGTGTAGGGATGCTGCGGGTTGGCGAGGATCTCCAGCGACGGCCCGGATTCGACCACCTTGCCCTTGTACATCACGACTAGCTGCTCGGCCCGCTCGGCCGCGAGGCCCAGGTCGTGGGTGATGAACAGCACCGACGTGCCGTAGTCGCGGGTGAGCGTGCCGAGGTGGTCGAGGATCTGCCGCTGCACCGTGACGTCGAGCGCCGAGGTGGGCTCGTCGGCGATGAGGAGCTTCGGCCGGGCGGAGAGGCCGATGCCGATGAGCACGCGCTGGCGCATGCCGCCGGAGAACTGGTGCGGGAACTGCTTGAGGCGGTCTTCCGCGTCGCTCAGGCCGGCCTCCTGCAACACCTGGATCGTGCGCTGGTGCGCGGCCTTACCCTGGGCCACGTTGTTGGCCTTGATGGCCTCCTCGACCTGGAAACCGATGTTCCAAACGGGGTTCAGGTTGCTCATCGGGTCCTGCGGCACGTAGCCGATCAGGCGACCGCGCACATCCTGCATCTGCTTGTCCGACAGCCCGGCCAGGTCGCGGCCCTCGAACAGGATCTGACCGCCCGTGATCTTGCCGGTCCCGGCGAGGAGTTTGATGATGGCCTGCGCGGTCGTGGTCTTGCCCGAGCCGGACTCCCCCACGATCGCCAGCGTCTGGCCGGCGTAAAGGGTGAGGCTGACCCCGCGGACGGCGGGGACGAGGCCGTGCTGGGTCTGGAACCCGACCTCGAGGTCGCGGATCTGCAGCAGAGGCTCTTTGGAGAGGTCGGCGCTGTCGTTGACGGGTTCGATGATGGTCTGGCTCATCGGCGGGCCCTCGCTTCGGGGTCGAGGGCGTCGCGCACGACGTCGCCCAGCATAAGGAACGCGAGAACGGTCACGGACAGTGCCGCCGCGGGGTACAGCAGCACCTGCGGGTTGGTGCGGAGCGAACTCTTCGCGGCGTCGATGTCGTTACCCCAGGACATGATGCCCGGCGGGAGGCCGATGCCGAGGAATGACAGGGTGGCCTCGGCCACAATGAACGTGCCCAGTGAGACGGTGGCGATCACGATCACGGGGGCGATCGAGTTCGGCACGACGTGGCGCAGCAGAATACGGAACTTGCTGACGCCCAGTGCGACGGATGCCGTCACATAGTCCGAGTTGCGGGCGGAGAGCACGGCGCCGCGCATGATTCTCGCGATCTGCGGCCACGCGAAGAGCGACAGCACCAGTGCGATGGTGATCGGGGTGCGTTCCGGCAGGACCGACATGAGCACGATGGCGCCCAGCACGGTGGGGACGGCGAAGAAGATGTCCCCGATGCGGGAGACGATCGAGTCGAGCAGGCCGCCGTAGTAACCCGCGAGAGAGCCGACGATGATGCCCGTGAAGGTGACCAGGATCGTGGCGAGGAGGCCGACGGTGACCGAGGCCTGCGTGCCGAAGATGATCCGGGCGTAGATGTCGCAGCCCTGGCGGGTGTAGCCGAGCGGATGTCCGTCTTCCGGACCAGCGTGGCTGTCGCCGAGGTCGCACTGGGTGGGCGAGACCTGGGCGAACAGGCTCGGGAACAGGGCGACGATGACGATCAGGAGGATCAGGGCCGACGAGATCCAGAAGGAGGGACGCACGCGCATGGCGTCCCAGGCATCCGCCCAGGTGCTGCGGGCCTTCTGCGATTCATCGAGTCGGTCGACGGTTTCGACCGGGGTTTCTTCCAGCGCCGCGACGTAGTGCGTCTGCGCGTTCGGGTTCTTATTTGGCATAGCGAATCCTCGGGTCCAGAGCTGCATAGAGGAGGTCGACGAGCAGGTTGGCCAGCACGAAGATCACGACCATCACCGCGATGAACGACACCACGGTAGGTCCTTCGCCGAGCTTGATCGCCTTGTAGACGGTGCCGCCGACGCCGTTGATGTTGAAGATGCCCTCGGTGACGATGGCACCGACCATAAGCGAGCCGAGGTCGACGCCGAGGAAGGTCACGACGGGGACCAGAGAGTTGCGCAGCACGTGGACACCCACGACGCGGCGGCGGGACAGGCCCTTCGCGGTGGCGGTGCGCACGAAGTCCGCGTTGAGGTTGTCGGAGACACTGGCCCGGGTGAGCCGCACGATGTAGGCGAATGAGACCGAGGCCAGCACGAGCGCCGGCAGCAGCAGTTCATTGAGGGGAGCTTCGCTGCTCACCGTCGTGCGCGCCCAGCCGAGCTGCACCGCGAAGACGTACTGCAGCACGAAACCGATCACGAACGTGGGAACGCTGATCAGGAGGAGGCTGACCACGAGGGCGCTGGTGTCGAAGAGCTTGCCCTTGCGGAGACCGGCGATGAGGCCGACGAGGATGCCGAAGAACGCTTCGATGGCCAGAGCGAGCAGGGCCAGGCGGGCGGTGATCGGGAAGGCCTTCGCCATCACGTCACTGACCGGGCGGCCGGAGTACGTGGTGCCGAGGTCACCCTGGAAGAAGTTGCCGATATAGATGAAGTACTGCACGATGAACGGCTTGTCCAGGTTGTACTGGGCGCGGATCTGATCGATCACGCCCGGAGCGGGGGGACGGTCGCCGTACAGTGCCGCGATCGGGTCTCCAGGAAGGGAGAACACCATGAAATAGATCAGGAGCGTTGCACCGAAAAACACCGGGATCATCTGAAGCAGCCGTTTGCCGGTATACCAGATCATCAGGTCCCCAAACCGGAACGTATGTACATGAGATTCACAATCACTGGTTGAGTCTAGTCAGTGTGGGGTCCGGGGCTGAACGCCCCGAACCCCACACTTGTCATTCATTTACTGCTGTCGAACGGATTGAACGAAGATTACTCGCTCTTGGTGATGTCGGAGTACAGCGGCACGGAGTCCCAGCCGAACACGACGCCCTCGACCGACTCGGACCAGACGCCGGTCACGTTGGAGTACCAGAGCGGGATCGTCGGAAGGTCGGCGAGCAGGACTTCCTGTGCTTCCTGGTACTTCGCGGTGGCGTCCTCGACGGAGGACGCTGCTGCGCCCTTCTTGAGCAGCGCGTCGAACTCGGGGCTGGTGTAGTCCTCGTAGTTCGAGCCGGCACCGGTCTGGTACAGCGGGGCGAGGAAGTTGTACAGCGACGGGTAGTCGCCCTGCCAGCCGGCACGGGTTCCACCGGTCAGCTTGTCGGCGGCACGGTCGTCCAGCGCCGCGGCGAACGTCGGGTACGGCTTGCCGATGGCTTCGATGCCCAGCGTGTTCTTGATGCTGTTGGTGACCGCGTCGACCCAGGCAGCGTGGCCGCCGTCGGAGTTGTAGGCGAGGTCGAACGTGCCGGTGTAGGGCGCGATCTTGTCAGCTTCGGCCCACTTGGCCTTGGCCTCTTCGGGGTTGTATTCGAGGACTTCGGCACCCTTGAGGGAGTCGGAGTAACCGTCGATGACCGGCGAGGTGAAGTCGGTCGCGGGGGTGCGGGTGCCCTGGAAGATGACGTCCGTGATTTCCTTGCGGTCGATCGACATCGAGATGGCGGCGCGGCGCAGCTTGCCTTCCTCACCACTCCAGTGCTCGAGGTAGTACGGCATGTTGAAGCCCTGGAAGATGGCGGCGGGCTGGTTCACGAAGCGTTCCGGGAAGTCCGACTCGTAGGATTCGAACGCGGCGTCCGGCACGGCGTCGAGCACGTCGAGGTTGCCACCCTGCACATCCGCGTACGCGGCATCCATCGAGGCGTAGAAGACGAAGGTCAGGCCGCCGTTGGCGGGCTTGCGCACACCGTCATAATCGGGGTTGGTGACGAGGTCCATCTTGACCTCGTGCTCCCAGGCACCCTTCTTGGCCAGCATGTACGGGCCGTTGCCGATCGGGTCCTCGCCGAAGGCTTCCATGTCGTCGTACGCGGCGGACGGGAGCGGCATGAACGCCGTGTAGCCGAGGCGCAGCGGCCAGTCGGCCTCGGGAGAGGCCAGCTCGACCGTGAAGGTGGAGTCGTCGACGACCTTCAGGCCGGTCAGCTCCGAGTCGGCTTCATAGTCGAAGCCCACGATGTCGTCGAAGAAGTAGGAGGCGCTCTGGGCGTTACTGAACTTGGCGCCGAAGTTCCAGGCATCCACGAAGGAGTTGGCCGTGACGGCCTCGCCGTTGGTGAACTCCCAACCGTCGTTGAGCGTGACGGTCCAGTTCTGCGCGTCGTCGGACTCGATCGACTTGGCGACCTCGTTCTCGGTCTCGCCCTTGGCGTTGTACGAGACGAGTCCGGCGAAGATCGAGGTGGCGATCTTGCCGCCACCGGTCTCCGTGGTGTTCGTGGGGATCAGCGGGTTCTGCGGCTCGGAGCCGTTCGTCGTGATGATCGCCGCGGTGTCGCCCTCGGCCGGGGTGGCGTCTCCGCTCGCACAACCGGAGAGCATGAGCGCTCCCGCGGCGGCCAGAGCGATGGCAGGTATGCCCAGTCTCCTGATTTTCAATTTTCCTCCAGTGCGCAGGGAATGTCACACGGCCCATGAGCACGCAGACATCTGGTTTTTATCAACCGTAAAGAGCGGGCGCGGAGTTCGCATAATCTATTGGGCAAACGTTACACATGCGAAACAAACTGCGCAGGATAGTTGCACCACAGCACGTTCTTGCGCGCAATCCCCCCGCCGAATTCAGCAACCTGCCCGTTCGGGGCAGTGGGAGGATTGGAAGATGACCGTCCCCGCCTCCGCACGTCCTCCGCTGTTGATCTTCGACGGAGACTGCGCATTCTGCACAACGTCCGTGAACACCATGAAGCGCCTGCTTCCCGGCATGCCGGCCTCCGCCCCGTATCAGTGGACCGACCTGGCCTCCCTTGCGCTGACGACGAAGGATGCCCAGTCCCGGGTCTGGCTGATCGTCGACGGTCATCAGTTCGGCGGCGCCGCGGCCGTGTCCGCCCTGCTCCGGCACCAGCCGAATGCGGCATGGCGCGCCCTCGGCTGGCTCGGCACCGTGCCGCCGTGGTCCTGGGCGGCTGAAGGGGGCTACCGGTTCGTGGCGCGGTACCGCCACCGCCTGCCCGGGGGAACGCCGGCCTGCCGGATGAAGCCCGGCGCGTGACTCTCGGCGCCAATCGCACCGCACTCCGCTGGGAGGTGGGCATCGTCCTCGGGCTCTCGCTCGGGGCATCCGCTCTCTATTCGATCATTTCGATCATCGCCCGGCTGACCGACACCCGGCCGCTCTCGGAGCAGTCGGCGACTCTGAACGGGTCGCAGTCGCCCCGGGAATGGCTCGACTTCAGCTATCAGTTCCTGGGGATCTTCTTCGCCCTGTTCGCGGTGGGGCTGGTGCTCTACCTGCTGTGGCTGCCCGGGCAGAGTTCTTTCCGGAGGCTGGGCTTCGATTTCACTCAGCTGGGGCGCGACGTGCTGCGCGGCTGCGGACTGGTGCTCGTGATCGGCATCCCCGGGCTGGCGCTCTACCTCGCCGGGCGGTCCCTCGGCTTCACCGTGGCGGTCGTGCCGTCACCGCTCGACACGTTCTGGTGGACGATCCCGATCCTGGTGTTCTCGGCGCTGCGCTCGGCGCTGGTCGAGGAGCTGATCGTGGTCGGCTACCTGTTCACCCGGCTGCGCGAGCTGGGCTGGTCGACCTGGACGATCATCGTGTCCTCGGCGCTGCTGCGAGGCAGCTACCACCTGTACCAGGGCATCGGCCCCTTCTTCGGCAATGCCGCCATGGGGGTTCTGTTCGGCTGGTGCTACCTGCGCTGGGGACGCACGATGCCGCTCGTGATCGCGCACTGGATCCTCGACATCGTCTCCTTCGTCGGCTATCCGCTCGCCCTCGCCTGGTGGCCCGGGCTCCTCGCCCCCGCCGCCTGACCCGCACACCGGCGGAAAAACCTCGCCGAACCGTGAGTTCGGCCCCCTTTTTATCGAAGAAGAGGGGCGTTTCTCACGGCTCGGCGAGGGGTCGGGGCGCTCTACTCGAAGGCCTCGGGCGGCGGGCAGGCGCAGACGAGGTTGCGGTCGCCGAAGGCGTTGTCGATGCGGCGCACCGGCGGCCAGTACTTGCCACGGATGAGACTACGCACCGGGTAGACCGCGGTTTCACGGTCGTAGGCGTGCGTCCACTCCCCCTCGATCACCGACTGCGCGGTGTGCGGGGCGCCCTGCAACGGGTTGTCCTCGGCCGGCCAGCGGCCGGCGGCCACGGCATCCGCTTCGGCCTTGATCGCGATCATGGCCTCGACGAACCGGTCGATCTCGGCCAGGTCTTCGCTCTCGGTCGGTTCGATCATCAGCGTGCCGGAAACCGGGAAGCTCATGGTCGGCGCGTGGAAGCCGTAGTCGACGAGACGCTTGGCCACGTCGTCGACGCTGATCCCGGTGGCCTCGGTGAGCGGGCGCAGGTCGAGGATGCACTCGTGGGCGACGAGGCCGTTGTCGCCGGAGTACAGCACCGGGTAGTGCGCCTCGAGCCGCTTGGCCACATAGTTGGCCGCGAGCACCGCGGCGCCGGTGGCCTCATGCAGACCCTCGGCCCCCATCATGCGCACATAGGCCCAGGAGATGGGCAGGATGCTCGGGCTGCCGTACGGCGCCGCCGATACCGGCCCGCCGGCGTGCACGACCGTGCCGCCGACCGTGCTGCCGGCACCGTCTTCGCCGGAGGCCGCGTCGCCGGCACCGAGCAGGTAGTGCTCCTCGCTCTGGGCCAGCGGATGCCCCGGCAGGAACGGTGCGAGGTGGGCCTTGGCCGCGACCGGGCCGACGCCGGGACCGCCGCCGCCGTGCGGGATGCAGAACGTCTTGTGCAGGTTGAGGTGCGACACGTCGCCGCCGAAGTCCCCGTACCGGGCGAAGCCGAGCAGGGCGTTCAGGTTGGCGCCGTCGACGTAGACCTGGCCGCCGGCGTCGTGCACGGCCCGGCAGATGGTGCCGACCTCGTGCTCGTAGACACCGTGCGTGGACGGGTAGGTGATCATCAGCGCGGCCAGGTTCTCGGCGTGCTGGG
This sequence comes from Cryobacterium cheniae, assembly GCF_004403395.1. Classification (GTDB taxonomy): domain Bacteria; phylum Actinomycetota; class Actinomycetes; order Actinomycetales; family Microbacteriaceae; genus Cryobacterium; species Cryobacterium cheniae. The sequence goes on along the minus strand of NZ_SOGN01000040.1, from coordinate 13,923 downwards.
CGATCTTGGCGCGCAGGTCGTCCAGGTCGACGTTGCCGAGCTCGTCGCAGGCGACGACGACGACCTTCATGCCGGCCAGCACGGCGGATGCCGCGTTGGTGCCGTGCGCGCTGGACGGGATCAGGCAGACCGTGCGCTGGGTGTCCCCGGTGGAGAGGTGGAAGCCGCGGATCGCGAGCAGTCCCGCGAGTTCACCCTGGCTGCCGGCATTGGGCTGGAGCGATACCGAGTCGTAGCCGGTGACATCCGTCAGCCAGGTTTCGAGCTGCCGGATCAGTTCCAGGTAGCCCTCGACGTCGGCGCGCGGCGCGAACGGGTGCAGCCCGCCGAACTCGGGCCAGCTGACGGCCTCCATCTCGGTGGCCGCGTTCAGCTTCATGGTGCAGGAACCGAGCGGGATCATGCCGCGGTCGAGCGCGTAGTCGTAGTCGGCGAGCCGCTTGAGGTAGCGCATCATGCTCGTCTCCGAGCGGTGCGTGTTGAACACCGGGTGGGTGAGGAACTCGCTGGTGCGGTGCAGTTCGGGCGGCAGGCCGGCCTCGACCATGCTGAAGTCGACCAGGCCGAAGGCGTCCCGGCCGCCGAACGAACCGACGACCCGGGCGAGATCGGCGAGGGTCGTCGTCTCGTCCACGGCGATGCCGATGGTGTCCGCGTCGACCAGGTGCAGGTTGATGCCGCTGTCGGCGGCGGTCAGGGTGATCTCGGCGGCGCGGCCGGGAACGGAGACCCGGACCGTGTCGAAGAAGGTCGCCGTGACGACGTCGACGCCGGCGGCGAGGAGGGCGACGACAAGCTGCCCGGCCCGCTCGTGCACCTGGCGCGCGATCGCCTTCAGGCCGTCGGGCCCGTGGTAGACGGCGTACATGCCGGCCATCACGGCCAGGAGGACCTGGGCGGTGCAGATGTTCGAGGTGGCCTTGTCACGACGGATGTGCTGCTCACGCACCTGCAGCGACAACCGGTAGGCCGGGTGGCCGGCCGCGTCCACGCTGACGCCGACCAGGCGGCCGGGAAGCTGGCGCTCGAGGCCCGTGCGCACGGCCATGTAGCCCGCGTGCGGACCGCCGAACCCCATCGGCACGCCGAAACGCTGGCTGGTGCCCACGGCCACGTCCGCGCCGAGTTCGCCGGGTGAGGTGATCAGGGTCAGGGCGAGCAGGTCGGCGGCCACCACGGCGAGGGCGCCCTGGGCCTGGGCGGCGGCGATGACGCCGGCCGGGTTCCAGACCCGACCCGAGGCGCCGGGGTACTGCACGAAGACCCCGAAGTACTCGCCGAGGTCGGTGGGCGCATCCGTCGCGGCCGCGGCCAAATCGACCTCCACCAGGTCGATCCCGAGGGCGGCCGCGCGATTGCCCAGCAGCGCCTTCGTCTGCGGCAGCGCGTCGGCGTCGACGACGAACCGGGTCGACTTCGACTTCGACGCCCGGCGGGTGAGGAGCATGCCCTCCACCACGGCGGTCGACTCGTCGAGCATGGACGCGTTGGCCGTGGACAGCCCGGTCAGGTCCGCGACCATGGTCTGGAAGTTGATCAGAGCCTCGAGGCGGCCCTGGGAGATTTCGGGCTGGTACGGCGTGTACGCGGTGTACCAGCTGGGGTTCTCGAACACGTTGCGCTTGATCACGGCCGGGGTGACGGTGTCGTAGTAGCCGAGCCCGATCATGGACCGCTTCACGGTGTTGCGGCCGGCGAGGTCCCGCAGCTCGGCGATGGCCTCACGCTCGGTGGCCGCCGGCGGCAGGGTGCTGTCACCGATGGTGCGGAACCGGTCCACCTGGATCGAGGCGGGCACGGCCGCGTTGACGAGGGCGTCGACCGAGTCGTAACCGAGGATGGCCAGCATGCGGGACTGCGCGCCGGCATCCGTGCCGATGTGTCGCTGAGTGAAGGGCTGTGACATGGGTGCGGGAACCTGCGCTATTCGTGTTCGTTATTCGCCGATGAGGGCGGAGTATTCGGCGTAGCTGAGGAGGGGAGGAAGTTCGGTGAACGTGACCTTCAGCAGCCAGCCGGCGCCGAAGGGGTCGCTGTTGACGAGCTCGGGGCTCTCGACGACGGCGTCGTTGGTCTCGGCGATCGTGCCCGTGACGGGGGCGAAGAGTTCGCCGACCGATTTCGTGGACTCGATTTCGCCGACGACGGTGCCGCCGGCGACGTCGCTGCCGACGGCGGGCAGCTCGACGAAGACGACGTCGCCGAGCTTGTCGGCGGCGTAGGCGGTGATGCCGACGGTGGCGGTGTCGCCGTCGACCTGCACCCACTCGTGCTCGGCGGTGTACTGGAGTTCAGAGTGCTCAGCCATGGGGGTGTTCCTCTCGAGGGGGTGGATTATTTCTGACGCTTGTAGAACGGAAGGGCGGTCACGGTCGCGGGGATGCGGGTGCCGCGCACGTCGACGAAGACCTCGGTGCCGAGTCTCGCCAGCCCGGGGGCCACGTAGGCCATCGCGATCGGATGTCCGAGTGTCGGCGACAGCGCCCCGCTCGTGATCACGCCGTCGGCCACGGTCGCGTCAGCACTGCGATACACCAGGTAGTCGGCCCGCCCGGCGCGCTTGCCGGCCGACGCGAGGCCCACGAGCACGCGGGCCTCGGCGCTGGGACCCTCTTCGCTGGCCTCGCGGCCGACGAAGTCGACCTCCTTGGCGAGGTTGACGACGCGGCCGAGCCCGGCCTGCGCCGGGTATGTGGAGGTGCTCAGTTCGTGGCCGTAGAGCGGCATGCCGGCCTCGAGGCGGAGGGTGTCGCGGCTGGCGAGTCCCGCCGGGACGAGTCCGAAAGATGCGCCCGCCGCGCGGAGCGCATCCCAGAGCGCCGCGGCATCCGGCACGTCGACGTAGAGCTCGAAACCGTCTTCGCCGGTGTAGCCGGTGCGGGCGATGAGCACGGTGCCGGCCTGGAAGGTGCCGCCCAGGGCGCGGTAGTACTTGAGAGCGGACAGGTCGCCGTCGACCGTGAGACCCGCCGTGGCCTCGAGGATGGCGCGCGAGTTCGGGCCCTGCACGGCGATCAGGGCGACGTCGTCGCTCCGGTCGGTGACGGTGACGTCGAAGCGCGCAGCGCGGGCCGCGAGCGCCTCGAAGGCCTGGAAGCGGTTGCCCGCGTTGGCGATGACGAGGTACTCGTTCTCGGTGGTGCGGTAGACGACGATGTCGTCGATGATGCCGCCGGCACGATTGAGGATGAGGCTGTACTTGGCCTGCAACAGGTCGATGGCGGAGAGCTTGCCGGCCAGGGCGTAGTCGAGGTAGGCCCCGGCGTCCGGCCCGGTCACAACGATCTCGGCCATGTGCGAGAGGTCGAAGATGCCCGCGCTGGTGCGCACGGCGTGGTGCTCGGCGAGATCGCTGGAGTAGCGCACCGGCATCTGCCAGCCGGCGAAGTCCGTGAAGCCGGCACCGGCATCGACGTGCGCCTGGTGCAGCGGGGAGAAACGCTCCACCGTGGGGGTGGAATCGTTGTGGGCGGCAGTGTCCGAGGTCATGAGTTCTCCAGGTTGTCGCCGGCCGGAGGCCGAGCGAGAATCTCGGGGGCGCGATCGATCGAACGAACCCCTGGGAACTCCCCCTCTGTCGTCAGGCCTGAGAGCTTCACCGCATCCGTTGGTCGGGTGCGATTTTCACCATGGGCGAGCCGCGCTGGTGCCGCGACTACTTTTCAGAGTGGCCAGTCCGATGCGGTACGAGTACCTGAGAGATTGTCGGGGAGGATTGCTCCTTCGGTGTTCGACTGCCTCTCGGCGTCGAACTCTCCCGCATCGACCTTGATGGCCCGATATTCACTTGAGGATATGCATTGCCAGCCTACCGTGTGCGGGCCCGGCAGCACGCTGCGCCCCTGGTGCGAGCTCCTGGCGACACCCGCAGCGGGAACGCGTACCCTAGTGACTCTGCCCGCGATTCGTGCGGCGCATCAAGAAAGGCGTTCCGTGGACATCACCCTCCTCCGGCATTTCATCGCCGTCGCCGAGGAGTTGCACTTCCCGCGCGCCGCGATGAACCTCAAGATCTCCACCCCGAAGCTGCGTTCCTCGATCGCGAAACTCGAGGCGAACCTCGGCGTCGTCCTCATCGACCGCACCACGGAGACCACCCGGCTCACCACCGCGGGGACCCTGTTTCTGACGGATGCCCGCGCCGAGCTGGCCGCCTCGGATGAGCCCTGGAAGCCGCCGCTTCCCGCGGGCGGCAAAGCCAAGGCGGCCAAGGGGAAGGGCCGTGCGCCCGAGGTCAAGGGTCAGCCGCGTCCCGGCAAGCGCCGCCAGGGCCGCTAGCCCCTGCCTCGTTTTCGGAGCCTCGTTTTCGGGCTCTAGACGCCCGCCGATGTCCGGCGCCAGGCGGAGAAACTGGCCACCGAGCCGCCGTGCGGCGCCACCAGCCACGGCCACGGCTGCAGTTCGGCCGCGCCCTCCGCGTAGCGCGCGAAGCTGGGCACCGGCGCGGACGTGACCGCGGCGTCGAGGCCCGGGACGATTTCTCGCGGGTCGCCCCGGTGCACGACCACGTCGCGGCGCCGGGCCAGATCCTGCAGGGTCTCCACGGTGAAGATGAGTCTCTTGCTCGAGAGCCGCAGCCGGGCCAGGGCCGGCTCGTCGAAGACGAAGACCGCCGGAAGCGTGGGATGCGCCTCGAGGGCCGGATCGGCGTCGCCCAGGGAGTCCACCGTGAGCAGGACCGACCGTGGGGTGCGGCGCCGGACGACGACGGGTCCCCGTGTGGCGGACAGGTGCGGATCGTGCGTGAGGTTCGCGGGCGCATCCGTCACCGGCACCGGCGCCGCGTCCACCGGAAACTGCTCGATCGGGCAGGCGCGGGCGAGCGGGCAGTCCCGGCAGAGCTGCGGGGCGCGTTTCTCAACCTGCCAGCGCGCGAAGCCGTAGGGTTTGCCGGTGCCGGCGCCCACGGTCCACTGCCAGCCGAGCAGGTTGGCCGCGCGGGAGCCGTCGAGCAGGTGCCGGTAGAACTCCTCCTGGCCGGCATACCACCCGGCGCCGGACCGGACCGTGTACTGGGAGGCCAGCCACATCCGGGTCTGGTTGACCAGCCAGCCGTCGGTTTCCAGCTCCGACACGACCGAATCGACGCAGTTCATGCGCCGCGGCCAGGCCTCGGGTTCGAAGGCTCCCGCCCAGGGGGCCGCGAAGCGCAGGTTCCGGTGCAGGGCCGCGCCCACCCGCGCATAGAGATGCCGGGCGTATTCCTGCCAGAGCAACTCGTCCCGGAACTTGCGGGTGTCCCGGTCCGGTCCGTCGGCGACGTGCTCCCACACCCGGGGCAGCGGCAACAGGCCGTGCCGGATGTACGGTGACAGCCGGGACGCCCCGCGATCGGTTTCGGGCAGTACCTGGCTGCGCCGGGCCGCATAGCCGGCGACCGAGAACCCGGCCAGGGCGCGGTCGGCGCTGGTCTGGCCGCCGCGGATGCCGGGACTGGCCCGCACCTCGTCGTCGACCAGGTGGTGCAGATGGCGCCGCACCACGGCTGCCGCGTCTCCATCGTCCAGGGCGATGAGCACAGGCTGTCACTTCCCCCGCGGGTTCGTGGGGGTGGCCACCTCCTCGGCCTCATCGACGGACAGTTCCATGCGGGCGAACGCCGGGTCGTCCGCGAACGATTTCATGCGTGCGATGTGGAAGATGATCAGACCGTAGAGACACTTGGCCAGGATGTCGGCGATCGAGTACCCGATCTGCTTGCCGACCCAGGCATCCGAGCCGTCGATTCCGAGCATGGGCAGCAGGTAGGCGATCGGGTAGACGCCCCAGGTCAGCAGCAGGAGGAGCCGTAGCTGGCTGATCGTGCGGCGCACGCTGACCGGTTGGCGGTCAAGGGACTTGGTCAGCTCGATGAACAGGACGTAGAGGATGTAGGCGAACGGAATGGTGGAAAGGAGCCCGAAGATGCCGCGCATGCCGTTGTCCGCGGTGAGTTCACCGGGGTACCCGAGAGCGATCATCAGCGCCGACGCGGGGATGAGCCGGTAGAGGAGGCTGGTCTGCACCTTGCGCGCCAGAGCGAGAACCGCAATCAGTTCGAGCAGCAGCAGCGGCACGGTGAGCAGCCAGTCGACGTAGCGGTACCCCTCGTTGAAGGATGCCCCGGCGACCTGGACGTAGTCGCCCGCTCCGCCGATGGCGTCGGTGACGAACGCCGCCTTGAAGGAGTCGAAGATGCGGAAATAGTGGTAGGCGGCGATGCCACAGACGATCGCCGCGACGGTCATCGCCTGACGATAACGCGGGAGGACCCGCTTAAGGCCGATGATGAGGAAGATCGACGTGAACAGCTGTGAGGCGATGACGAGCGAAAACATGTTGTAGACGGTGTCGTATTGAATCTGGGTGAGGGAATCGGGTATCACTTTGTCCTCCGGTGAGCGAGAAAGTCCAGTAAATAGCAGTGACCAAGTACCTTGCTGTGATAATTGATTATTAGGCAACTGAATTACCTACCTGATTGCCTAATAGGAATTTAGTACGAGTTTCCTGATTCTTTGCATAGAGTATCGCCGCCGGTCAGGAGGTCAATGCCTGGCAATCCACGGGATGCCGGAGGCACCCCTACTTTCGGTCGCTACGCTTCTGAACCGCCTTGCGCAGGAACAGCAGCGGCAAGGTCACGGTCGCCACGGCCGTGACCAGCCAGACCACCAGGGTGGCCAGAATCCAGGTTTGCCAGCCGGTGATGACGAGCCCGTTCGCGACGACGGATGCGACCAGGAGCGCCACGAAGGTCGACACCAGCCCGACCCCGCCCAGGAATGCCGGCGCATTGCGGGCAGTGAGCTTTACGATGAATGGCGACAGGATGGTCTGCGCCGCGGCGAAGACCAGCACCGTGACCAGGAATCCCTGCCAGGTGAGGGTGAAACCGTCGAGCACCAGCGATGCCACCCCCAGCCCGAGCGCGGCGGAGCCGAGGAAGATGACCGTGCGGATCAGCAAACGCACCATGTCTACTCCTTCTTGGCGGCAGCCTTCGCCGCGCGCTTGGTCTCCCGTACCCGGGTCAGCGATTCGGGGTCGACGATGTCGGCGACGGACCGGAACGAGCCGTCCTCGCCGTAGGGAGCGGATGCCTCGCGCCAGCCGGTCGCGCTGAGTCCCTGCCGCTTGCCGAGCAGGGCAAGGAAGATCTTCGCCTTTTGCTCGCCGAACCCCGGGAGCCCCTTCAGGCGCCGCAGGATCTCCGCGCCGTCCGGGGAGCCGGCGGTCCACAGGGCGGACGCGTCTCCGCTCCAGTCGGTGGCGACCACACCCGCGAGGGCCTGCGTACGCGCGGCCATCGATCCGGGATAGCGGTGCACGGCCGGCGTGGCCCGGAACACCTCGACGAACGCGGCGGCGTCGAAGCCGGCGATGGCCGCGGGGTCGAGCGTGCCGATCCGGTCGCGGATCTTGGCCGGACCGGCGAACGCGGACTCCATCGCGATCTGCTGGTCCAGCAGCATCCCCAAAAGGAGCGCGAACGGGTCGTCACTGAGCAGGGCGTCGGCGTCGGCATCGCCGGTGAGGTGCAGCATCATGCGCCCATTGTGGCACCGGCGGCGGTCCGGTGGGACTCGCCTAGAATCGGCGCATGCCCCGCCTCGTCGTCGTCCTCCCGCTCACACCGCTGCGTACCGGAGACAGCTTCCTCGTGTCGGACTGGCCGCTGCACATCACCGTGCTGCCACCTTTTCACACCGATGCCGCGGCATCCGTCATCGCCCGCGTCATCGCCGCCACGGCCGCCGGCCGCACCGCCCTCACGGCGATCGCGGGCTCCGACGCACTGTTCGGGCGGCGCGAGGACGTACCGGTGACGCTCGTGCACGCGGACCCGGCCCTGACCGAGCTGCACCGCGCGCTGGTCGACGCCGTGCGACCGGTCGCGTCCGCCCCCGACGAGCCCGCGTTCACCGGCACCGGTTTCCGGGCCCACGTCACCATCAAGAACGGCTCGCGCGTGCACGAGGGCGAGGCTCTCACCCTCACCCAGATCGCCCTCGTGGACATGGCGCCCCGAGCGGCGGCGGGCGGTCGCACGGTGCTCGCCACGTTCGACCTGCCGGCTCCGGGGCCGTCCGGTGGAGGCCCTCCGGATTGAGTACTGCGGATGTCGCCACTCGCCCCCTAGAATCACCGCAGGGGGTTCACATGAACGGTTTCATTCGCCACTCATCCGACGCTGACGGCCAGGAGCACGCGGCGGTGCGCACGTTCGCGCGCCCCGCCACGGCGCGGGACAGACTGGCCTCTGCAGCGAAGTTAGGGACCACCGCGGCTCTGCTGCTCGCTCTGGCCGGCTGCGCGGGTGCACCCGCCAGCGGCGGCAGCCCGACCGCCGCGACCACGCCGGCCACCACCACCGCACCCGCAACATCCGCTCCGACGGCGGCCGCAGTGTCCTGCCCGGAGTCGCCGAGCCAGGGACCCTGGGGTGACGTGATCGCCGACGAGCAGATCACCGACGCCTTCGGGTCGTACTGCCGCACCGCACTCGACCCTGACTCCGCCGCGGCACAGTTCGATGCCGCGACCGTCGACCTCGAGTCGTTGGAGACGTATGGCTTCACCCTCGATGAGGCCGAAGCCGCTCAGAGTGTTGCCCTGCGGTATGTCGCGGAGCTGGGCCTCGATTCGAGCCGCCTGGACGACTACTCGACCGCTGACACCGTCTGGTTCGAGACGGTGAAGGAATCGTTCACTCCGTCCGCGCAGTCCTACCTTTCCCCCCTGGTTGAGAGCTTCGGGCTGAGGGACTCGGGCGTGATCATGACTCAGAGCCTGCCTTCCCCGCTGGGCCGCGACGGCGGACCGCGAGCCACGAGCACCGAGCTCGCCGTGGACAGGATCTTCGCGGCGCCCGGCCTCGATCGGCAGACCCCCGTGCTCGTGGTGAGTACGACGTTCTCGACCGCCTACAGTGCGACGGATGCGGCGATCGTCGACGCCGCCATCCGCGACGAACGGGGAACAAGCAACCTGACCGAAGACTCGTTGAGAACCACCACCCCCACCCTGTTCGATGGGAACGACGACGAGGGCCTCCTTCTGACGGGCGGCTTCAACGTGGGTTTCGGTGCCGGCGAAATGAGCCGGATTGAGTACGTCGGCACCGCCTGGGTCCTCGCGACCGGTGACCAGAATCTGCGGGTCGACGCCTTCGAACCCGAGGTCGAGCCGAGCATGCGGCCCCCGATGCGGGGCTGACCCTCGAACTGACGGCTCGCGGCTCGCGGCTCGCGGCTCGCGGCCCTCACCAGAATTTCGGTTCCAGCTGCTCTTCCTCGCTCCCGGCGTGCTCGCGCGATGACCTACGTGGGCACGCGCAGCAGGTTCGAGCGGGAACATTTCACGAAGGCCGCCGACACCAGCACCGTCACGGGCGGCTTTCCGCGCATCCTGATGCGACGGATGCTGCGCTGACGCCGCCACCCTCCGGTGCCTCAGATGACGACTTGGCGATGCCGGTCCTGGCCACAAAACTCTTCATCCCGCGGCTGTGATCCCAAGCAGTTCCTCGACCGCGCCTGGTCGAACGCCTGCACGAGGGGCTCCGCTCGGGCGGAAAGCTGACCCTCCTCTCCGCCCTGGCCGGTTTCGGCAAGACCACGCTGGTCAGTGAGTGGGTTGCCGATGCCCGGCGACGGGACCCTCGGATCGGCGTCGGCTGACTGTCGCTCGACGCGAGTGACAACGCTCCTCGCGCAACGTTCCGAGGGGACTGGCCCTGCCGGTCGCGCTCGCGCTCGGAGTATTCCGCCCCCGCAAGCGGGTCCCGGGCATGGATGTCGCCGGCGTCGTCGAGGCCGTGGGCGCGGGCGTGACTCTCGCGTTCGGCGGACTCACCGCCGACGCTTTTCTGAGCCGGGTCGCGATCAAGCCTGGCGACATGGTTCTCGTGAACGGCGCATCCGGTGCCGTGGGCACGGCGGCGGTGCAGCTCGCCAAGCAGTTGGGCGCGCGCGTCCCGGGCGTGTGCAGCGGTGCCAACGCCGAACTGGTGACCGCACTCGGCGCAGAAAGGATGATCGACTACACCACCGAGGACTTCCTGATCGAGGGGAAACCTATGACGTCATCGTGGATTGCGTCGGGAATGCCCCCTTCGAACGAGCCGCGGCGTGCATCAATCCCGGCGGCGCCTTGTTGCTCGTCATTTCCGATCTGAAGGGTCAAAGTCGACCGGAACTGTCGATCTCAACCGGGTCGACTAACCGCAGAGTTCTCGGGGCATGAAGGCATGGGCGTGCACAACGATGGTGTACACCACGCCCTCAGACACTGCGAAATGGATCCAATTCCCGTTCTCGTCGGGTACCGCGTAGTGGGGGCGGAAGTAGTCGTTCAGGTCGGTGAGCGTGGGGTACGCGGTTATGAGCTCATCGAGCGTGGCCCCGATCCCGATTCCACTGTTGGTCCGCGGCGAACCGGCCGCGACGCCCGAGGGGTCCACCCCACCCTGCAGCACGATCTGCCTGACGATGCCGTTCTCCCCCGTGTCGGTGATCACGACATCGGGGGAACCGGGTTTGTCGAAGGAAACGATCGAGGGGCAGCCCTCGAAGATGTTGCTGCTGGTGAAAGCGGTCATCGACTGCGTTGCCGCACCCATCTCGGCTCCGACGGCCAACGGTCCGACGCTGGTGAAGCCGATGACCCATAAACCGGGGTCGTCCGGGTTTACGGCAGTCGGAGCGGGTGGTGCACTTGGCGTCGGCGTCGGCGTCGGCGTCGGTGTCGGTGCGCTCGTGCCGGCGGTCGGACCGGCGGAACTCGTCGGACTCGCCGTCGATCCAGTCGCCTGAACACCTGCACACCCGGTCAGCAGCATGCTGAATACCAGAACCGCGGCCACCCGCGACCCCTTGCCCTGGCGCGTGCCGCTGGAAACGTCGTCAACCATGCGAATTCCCCCTAATTCCGTCCTTCCCGAACCATAGCGCTGGCGGAAGGTCACAAAGCTCCGTCACCGAGAGACATGCCGCAGCCCGCGGCCGTCGATACGTAACCTGTGCACCGATGTCCCGGCTGCAGTCAGCGGTAAGTCGACATCGGGGGACGTATGGCCGCTCAGCGCGTATCAGAGGGGGTCGGCAAAACGCTGGCAGCACTGTTTCTGGTTACGGGTCTGTTTCTGACCGGATGTTCCGGCCCACCGGGTTCTGTCCTCGGCGGCGAAAGCCCGACGACGACAGCAACGGCAACACCGGGCCCGACTGAAGCGCCGCATCCGTCAGCTCCTGCCCCTGTCACGGACCTCCTCATCACTGCGACGTCGTTTGAACTTCGAGACGCGTCCGGCACGACCCTGTCCACGTTCGACTATTTTCAGCCGGCCGACGAGGTGGTATCCGGTCTTTCCAGGGCTTTCGGAAGCGCACCGATCTCGGTTCGACACGAGGGCGGCAACGAGGTGCCTTCGGGAACCAATTACATCTGGGGCGATGTCCTGCCGACAGCCCCTGAGTCGCCTTCTCCATGGGACGGCGATTTCGTCCTCGTGGATGGTGTGCCAAGAGGGACACCATCTGAACCGAACACTTGGGTCAAGGTTTCCTCATCGGCCGTGAACGGTGTTCATATCAGCACCGTCGACGGAATCGCGGTTGGAGATGACGCCGCCGAGATCGCGGCACGATACCCCGACACCGCACGCCCACAGGGCAGCAGACTCGACATCAACGTTGGTCTCGTGTCGTTACCACCCGTGGGTTCCCAGTCAGAACTGACGTTCTCCGTCTGGCTCATCGCCGCCAATCCGCTCGGTCCCATCACTGAGTTCCGCACTCCGTCACCGAATTGGGGCGTGTGACCTTTTCTGGGGGAGCGTGAATGCACGGTGGCTATGCCTCAGAGCCCCGAAACCGACCTGAGCCGCGCGAGGCGGAAGTAAGCTCCGACCAAGCCCCAATTTCACAATCTGGAGGACTCTGAATGCGCCGACCACTGGCTCTGACCCTCATTGCGGCCGCCGCCCTGCTCACCCTTGCCGCATGCAGCACCGACCAGGCCGAAAGCGATGTCACCGCATCGTCACCGACACCGGTTGCGACCGACCAGGCAACCGCCACACCGGAACCCACTCCATCGGCGACACCTGCCACGCTGCCGGCAGCCATAATCATCGGCGCCGAAGCTACCGATATCGTCACAGCCGACGGCACGGTCCTCGCATCGCTGAACTATCAGAGCGATGGGGATGCAGCTGTGGTCATACTCAGGGGCCTTCTCGGCGACCCGACGTCAGAATCGGTGGAGGAGTCCTCCCACTACCCCAGGGCCGACCTCACGGAATGGGACGGCTTCATGATTGCCGTGAACCGTCATGACGCAGATTTCAATCCGCGGTCGGGTCCGTACAACCCCGCCTTTTTGGTCAAAGCATCCGGAACCATGGCCACCAACGGTGTCACAATCAAGGATGTCAACGGCGTTCAGACCGGGCAGGACTTCGAAGCAACAGCTGACGGCAAGCCTGCCGATCAAGTGCATTATGACGAAACCTTCGGGATCGATTCTGTCACCCTCGACATGCCGTCGTCATTCTCAGGCGTGGTTCCGGATTACGGACTGCCGATGACCTACGGCGTGATCGGTTTCACCGGCCGGGACACCGGCATCATCGAGGCGATCCTCGCCCCCACCGACTTGTTCTCGTTGACCTAGCCGGGCCCTCAAACGTCAAAGCGAGCTGGATCAACTCACCCGCCCTGTCCTCGACCCACGCTCCCGCCGACCGCTACTCGCTAGAGGTACTCACCCACGAGATGAGGGCGACTGTTGCCGTAACGGACAACTGTTGCCGGCGCGCCGGCCACAGTTGTCCGAAACGGGAACAGTTGCAGCCGGGACTACGGGCTACACGTTGAAGCGGAACTCCACCAGATTCCGTCACGGAAGGGCATGACGCACCGGGCATCCCCCGTCGCGTCCCCGCGCTGCGTGAACGGTGACTGTGCGGGATCTGCTTCAGCGGAATTGTCACGGCTCTTGATAAGTTCCGATACCACCACCAGAATCTTCACGCCGGGTATTTGCGGTGGGTCCGGCGAGAGTTCCACTGGCGGAAGGATTCAACGATGAGTGGTCGGCTGGCCGCGTACACGCGGGATGGTCGTTCTCCGGCCGTGCTGCTTCTGCACGGCGTCTTCATGGACCACACCCTGTGGGACCAGGTGCTGAAACTCCGATCTGACGTTCGCGCGGTGGCACTCGACATGCCTGGACACGGCGCCAGCGACCCGGCCGGCTTGACCAACCTCGATGCTGCGATGGATGCCGTCACATCGACCTTGACGGCCGAAGACGCCCTTCCCGTCGTGATTGTCGGCCACAGCTGGGGTGGGATGGTCGGCCTGCGCTTGGCCGTGGCCCGCCCGGATCTGGTTCGTGGCCTGGTGCTGTCCAACACTCCGCTGGTGAGAAACCATGGACTAACCCGGATTGGGTTCCACGCTCAACGCGCTCTCCTCGCTGCGGGATTGCCATCGACCGCATACGGACGGATGGCTGCCCGATCTCTGGTCGGCGCCGACTACCTCTCGGATCATCCAGACGTGGCCAGCCAGATGGCCGCACGGCTGTCTACCATGGGTCGAACCCGCATCCGGCAGACGCTGACCTCTGTTCTGCTTGCCCCCCATGACACAGTGCACCTGCTGGGCGAAATCCAGGTCCCGTGGCGTGCCGTGGGCGGCGCCCAGGATTATGCCATCGCCGGAGGCGTCGCCGACGTGATCCGCCGCGAGGGCGATCTCGTGGTCGCGCCAGGTGGCCACACCAGCCCGCTCGAAGCCCCACAGGTGATTGCTGACGCTCTCGGCGCCGTTCTGAACGAATTCCATCGATCCGACGGTTGAGGAAAGCCACCTCTGCTGCCACGGGTGCCGCCGGTCAGGCCGTCCGAGCCGATGCCTGACAGCTTCGACAGCG
>NZ_SOGN01000014.1 GCF_004403395.1 Cryobacterium cheniae | reverse complement strand
CACCGGCTCCGGCGCCCAGGCCCGCGGCTCCGGCTCCGGCTCCGGCTCCGGCACCGGCACCGGCGCCCAGGCCCGCGGCTCCGGCACCGGCACCAGCCCCGGCGCCAGCACCGCGCGCAGGAGCGGTCGACACGGCACTGTCATTCGCCACCCAGCAGCTCGGCGACCGCTACGTGCTGGGCGGCTCCGGGCCCAACGTCTGGGACTGCTCCGGGTTGACGAAGGCCTCCTACGCGGCGGCGGGCATCTACATCGGCTCGCACTCGGCGACCAACCAGTACCGCACCATGGCCAACCAAGGCCGCCTGGTGCCCTTCAGCCAGGTGCAGCGCGGCGACCTCGTCTTCTGGGGCGGCAGCGGTGACTATTATCACGTGGCGCTCTATGTGGGCGGCGGCAAGATCCTCGAGGCCCCGAACCCGTCCGCGCCCGTCCGCATCCACAGCATCTGGTCCGCCGGCGACGTGGCCCCCTACGTGGGTCGACCCGGCTGATCCAACCGATCCGGTTGATCCGGCCGGCCACCATCGCCGAACTGTGAGAAAAGCCCCTTCCCGGACTCCGGGAAGGGGCTTTTCTCACAGTTCGGCGAGACGAATCGCGCCGGATTCGCTGGGTGCGGGGGCTAGTGGCCCTCTTCCGCCAGCTTCGTGATTCCGTCGCGCACGATCTGGTCGGCCTCCGCGGCGTCGCCCCAGCCCTCGGTCTTGACCCATTTGCCGGGTTCGAGGTCCTTGTAGTGCTCGAAGAAGTGCTCGATTTCCTTGCGGGTGTACTCCGGGATGTCCGTGACGTCCTGGATGTAGTCCCAGCGCGGGTCGCCGGCGGGAACCGCGATGACCTTCGCGTCCGAGCCGCCGTCATCCGTCATATTGAACACGCCGACCGGGCGAACCGACACGCCGACCCCCGGGAACAGGGGGAACTCGATCAGGACCAGCACGTCGACCGGGTCGCCGTCCAGTCCGAGGGTGTTTTCGAAGAAGCCGTAGTCGGTCGGGTACACGAAGCTCGTGTAAAGAACCCGGTCCAGATACACCCGACCGGTCTCGTGATCGACTTCGTACTTGTTGCGGCTCCCGCGAGGGATTTCAATTACTGCGTCGTATGCGGCCATGGCCTGGTCTCTCCCTTGTTCACAGTCTGTCGATAACGTTACTGGATGGAGTCCACACGCCGCCCGAGGCTGACCCCGGCGATCGCCGAGGTGCGCCGCCATGTGCGCACCCTGCTCGCCGAGGCCGGGCCGGTCCCAGGCGGCGCCCTGGTGTTGGTCGGCCTCAGCGGGGGAGCCGACTCGCTCGCCCTCGCCGCGGCCGCCGCATTCGAGGCGCCGCGCGCGGGGCTCCGCGCCGGGGCGGTCATCGTCGACCACGCCCTCCAGGCCGGCTCGGCGGGCGTCGCGGCCGAGGCGGCCCGGCAGGCACAGGAATTGGGCCTCGAACCGGTGCTCGTGCTCCGGGTCACGGTCGATCACGGCACAGATGCCGGTGGTCCGGAGGCCTCCGCCCGCACCGCCCGGTACGCGGCCTTCGCCGAGGCACTCCGGGAGACCAGCGCGAGCCACATCCTGCTCGGGCACACCCTCGACGACCAGGCGGAGACCGTTCTGCTCGGCCTCGCCCGAGGATCGGGTCCCACGAGCCTGCAGGGAATGAAACCGGTCTCCGGGCCGATCCTGCGGCCGCTGCTCGGCATCCGTCGCGCCCGGACCCGGCAGTTCTGCGTGGACGCCGGCCTGCACCCCTGGCAGGACCCGCACAACGACGACCCGCGCTACACGCGGGTGCGGGTGCGCCAGACCGCGCTGCCGGCGCTCGAACGGGAGCTGGGCCCCGGCGTGGCCGAGGCGCTCGCGCGCACGGCCGAGCAGCTGCGTGAGGACTCGAGCGCCCTCGACGACCTGGCCCGCGCGCTGAGCGAGCAGCTGAGCGAACCGGCCGATCACGGGATCCGCCTGGACGCGGGCCGGCTCGAGTCGAATCCGCCTGCAGTGCGCCAACGGATCATCCGGTTCGCGGTCGAACGGGCGTTCGGCGTCTCCCTGGAGCGCGTGCATACGCTCGCGGTGCTGCGCCTGGTGACCGACTGGCACGGGCAGAAGCCGCTCGACCTGCCAAGCGTTAGAGTTGTACGGCAGGACGGCTGGCTGATTATCACCGTGCCTGGACACGCCCCGAGCAAAGGACCCTCCCGCTCCCATGGAACCCCGCGACATTGAAGGCGACCTCACCGAGATTCTGATCGAGGAGGATCAGATCCGCACCCGGCTCGCCGAGCTGTGCCGCCTGATCGAGGCAGACTACGCCGGCAAGGACCTGCTGCTGGTCGGCGTGCTCAAGGGCGCGGTCATGGTCATGGCCGATCTGGCGCGCGAACTGGTGCACCCGATCACGATGGACTGGATGGCGGTCAGCTCCTACGGGTCCGGAACGCAGTCGAGCGGCGTCGTGCGCATCCTGAAGGACCTCGACACCGACCTGCTCGGCCGCAACGTGCTCATCGTCGAGGACATCATCGACTCCGGCCTGACCCTGTCGTGGCTGCTCTCCAACCTGAAGTCGCGCGGACCGGAATCGGTCGAGATCTGCGCCCTGTTGCGCAAGCCGGATGCCGCACGCGTCGACATCGACGTGAAGTACCTCGGTTTCGACATCCCGAACCAGTTCGTCGTCGGTTACGGCCTGGACTTCGACGAGCGCTACCGCAATCTGCGCTCCGTCGGCGTTCTTGCTCCCCACATCTACAGCTGAGCTCGGTAGCGCTTTGGGCGAACACACGGTCTTCCTCCAGCGGCGTCACGGTAGCCTGTCACCACGATGAACGTCAAGAAGCTACTGCGCGGGCCGCTCCTCTACATTCTCCTGGCGATTGTTGCCGTCTGGATAGGGTCGAGTCTCATTACCATGTCCGGATTCAAGGAGATTCCCACCCAACAGGGGCTGGAGCTCCTGAAAGACGGAAAGGTCTCCGAGGCCAAAATCGTCGACGTCGAGCAACGCGTCGACCTGACCCTGACCAAAGCGGATAAGGAACTCGGTACAGAGGTTCAGTTCTACTACGTCGCCCCGCGCGGTGAAGAGGTCATCACGGCCGTCACCGACGCCGACCCCGCTGACGGCTTCACCGACGAGGTGCCGAAGTCGAGCTGGTTCCTGTCTCTGCTCGGCATCATGCTGCCCCTACTCCTGATCGGTGCGTTCTTCTGGTTCATGCTCGCCGGCATGCAGGGCGGCGGCAACAAGGTCATGCAGTTCGGCAAGTCCAAAGCCAAGCTCGTGTCCAAGGAGAGCCCCCAGGTGACGTTCGCGGATGTCGCGGGCGCCGACGAGGCCATCGAGGAGCTTCACGAGATCAAGGAATTCCTCAAGGAGCCGGCAAAGTTCCAGGCCGTCGGGGCGCGCATCCCGAAGGGCGTGCTGCTGTACGGCCCTCCCGGAACCGGCAAGACGCTCCTCGCCCGAGCCGTCGCCGGCGAGGCCAATGTGCCGTTCTACGCGATCTCCGGATCCGACTTCGTGGAGATGTTCGTGGGCGTCGGCGCGAGCCGCGTGCGCGACCTGTTCCAGCAGGCCAAGGAAAACGCCCCGGCCATCATCTTCATCGATGAGATCGACGCCGTCGGACGCCACCGCGGTGCCGGAATGGGCGGCGGGCACGACGAGCGCGAGCAGACCCTCAACCAGCTGCTGGTCGAGATGGACGGCTTCGACGTGAAAGCGAACGTCATCCTGATCGCAGCCACCAACCGGCCCGACATCCTCGACCCCGCGCTGCTGCGGCCCGGTCGCTTCGACCGCCAGATCGGCGTGGACGCGCCCGACATGCTCGGACGCAAGCGCATCCTCGAGGTGCACGCCAAAGGCAAGCCGATGGCGCCCGGCGTCGACCTCGAGGTTCTGGCGCGCAAGACGCCCGGCTTCACCGGCGCCGACCTGGCCAACGTGCTCAACGAGGCCGCGCTGCTCACCGCGCGCTCCAACGCGCAGCTGATCGACAACCGCGCCCTCGACGAGGCCGTCGACCGGGTGATGGCCGGTCCGCAGCGCCGCAGCCGAGTCATGCGCGACAAGGAGAAGCTGATCACCGCGTACCACGAGGGCGGCCACGCGCTCGTGGCGACCGCGATGCGCAACACCGACCCGGTCACCAAGATCACGATCCTGCCGCGTGGCCGCGCCCTCGGCTACACGATGGTCATGCCGGTCGAGGACCGCTACTCGGTGACGCGCAACGAACTGCTCGACCAGCTCGCCTACGCCATGGGCGGGCGGGTGGCCGAGGAGATCATCTTCCACGACCCCACCACCGGCGCCTCGAATGACATCGAGAAGGCCACCTCGACCGCCCGCAAGATGGTCACCGAATTCGGCATGAGCTCGGCCGTCGGCCCGCTCAAGCTCGGTCAGGGTTCCGGCGAGGTCTTCCTCGGCCGCGACATGGGCCACCAGCGGGATTACTCCGAGCGGGTCGCCGAAAGCGTCGACGCCGAGGTGCGCCAGCTTCTCGAAGACGCGCACGACGAGGCCTACGAGGTCCTGATCACGAACCGGGCCATCCTCGACGAACTGGCCGCCGCGCTGCTCGAGCACGAGACGCTCGACCAGCACGCCCTGGCCGACCTCTTCACGGGTGTCGTCCAGCTGCCGCCGCGGCCGCAGTGGCTGTCCAGCGACAAGCGTCCGGTCTCCGACCTGCCGCCGATCGCGATGCCGGCACCCAAGGCCTCGACCCCGAGCGGAGTCGTCGACGGCGACACCACCGGCGAGGCCGCGGCGAGCACGCCGGCCCGCACGCCGGCCCGCACCCCTCGCCCCGCCACCGCGTAGGCCGAGGTGGCAGTAGACAGGGCGCGGATCGAAGCCGCGGTCACCGAGATCCTCGCCGCAATCGGCGAGGATCCGGCCCGTCCGGGCCTCCAGGACACTCCGCGGCGGGTGGCCGAGACCTACGCCGAGTTCTTCGCCGGACTGCCGGTCGACCCGGTCGACCACCTGCGCGACACGATCCCGGTGGGCCCGCACACGGGCGAACTGGTGCTCCTGCGCGACATCGCCTTCCGCTCCGTCTGTGAACACCACCTGCTGCCCTTCCTCGGAGTCGCCCACCTCGCCTACGTGCCGAACGAGCGGGTCGTCGGGCTGGGCAAGCTGCCGGCGGTCGTCGACGCGATCGCCGCCCGACCCCAGATGCAGGAGCGCCTGACTGAGGAGATCGCCGAGGCCCTCCAGACCGGGTTGGCGCCGCTCGGGGTGCTGGTCGTGCTCGATGCCGTGCATGGCTGTGTGGCCGCCCGCGGCTCGCGCCAGACCGCCAGCTCGACCGTCACGATGGCCAGCCGCGGTTCCCTCGCCGAGCCCGCCATGCGCGCCGAGATCATGGCCCTGATCGGCTCCGGTCGGTGACCCGGCCGCGCACGCTGATCATGGGGGTGCTCAACGTCACGCCGGATTCCTTCAGCGATGGCGGTCGGTGGGCATCCACGGATGCCGCCGTCGCCCACGCGCTCGACCTGCGGTTGCAGGGAGCCGACCTGATCGACGTGGGCGGTGAGTCCACCCGCCCCGGTGCCGGCCGCGTCGCACCCGCGGAGGAGCAGTCCCGGGTGATCCCGGTGATCGCGGAGCTCGCCCGGCAGGGGCTGATGGTCAGCGTCGACACCCTCAACGCGAACACCGCAGTCGCCGCGGCCGCCGCCGGGGCGCAGATCATCAACGATGTCTCCGGTGGCCTGGCGGACCCGCGGATGGCATCCGTCGCCGCGCGGAGCGGACTGACTTATGTGGCGATGCACTGGCGAGCCCACGCTCCGAAGATGGACGACCTCGCCGTCTACGGCGACGTCGTCGCGGACGTGCGCGCCGAGCTGTCCGCGCGGGTCGACGCGCTCACCGCGGCCGGCCTGCGGCGGGAGAAAATCGTGCTGGACCCGGGGCTGGGCTTTTCGAAGCTGCCGCAGCACAACTGGCGCCTGCTGGCCCACCTGTCCGAGTTCGCCGACCTGGGGTTCCCGGTCATGGTGGGTGCCTCCCGCAAGCGGTTCCTCGCCGGTGTGCTCCCGGCCGACGCGGGCGTGCTGGAGCGCGATCTGCCGACCGCCGTGGTCAGCGTGCTGGCCGCGCAGGCCGGCGCCTGGGCGGTGCGCGTGCACGACGTCGCGGCGACCCGAGCCGCGCTGAATGTGCTGGCACTGGCGGATTCCGCCAGAATGGGACCATGACAAGTGACTCCATCACGCTCACCGGCCTGCGCGTCACTGCGCACCACGGCGTCTACGACTTCGAGCGGGAGAACGGCCAGGACTTCGTCATCGACGTCACGGTCTGGCTCGACCTGCAGCGCGCCGCCTCGAGCGACGATGTGACGCAGACCATCCACTACGGCGACCTCGCCGTGGAGGTGACGGATGCCGTCCGGCACAACCCGGTGGACCTGATCGAAACCGTCGCCGAGCGCATCGCCGCCGTGGTGCTCGCGCATGACGCCGCCGAGAAGGTGCAGGTGACGGTGCACAAGCCAGAGGCGCCGATCTCCGTTCCCTTCACGGATGTCGCCGTACAGATCGTGCGGACGCGGGCATGACCGCCGCGAACCGCCAGCCGGCGGTGCTCGCCCTCGGGAGCAACCTCGGCGACCGCCTGACCACCCTCACCGCGGCCATTTCCGCGCTGGAGCAGGTGCCCGGACTCGAGCTGACCGGAGTCTCTCCGGTTTACGAGTCCGCCGCAGTGAAGGTCGACGGCGTCGACGACGACGCGCCCCGTTATCTGAACCTGGTGGTCGGCATCCGCTACACCGGGGCCCCGCACGCCCTTCTCGACGCGGTGAACGCCATCGAGAACGACTACGGCCGGGTGCGGGTCGAGCGCTGGGGCGACCGCACCCTCGACATCGACATCATTGTGTTCGGCTCGGTCTCGCTGCACGACGAGCGTTTGAGTATCCCGCACCCGCGGGCCGCCGAGCGGGACTTCGTGCTGGCGCCCTGGCTGGACCTCGACCCGGAGGCCGTGATCCCGGGCCGCGGACCCGTGCGCACGCTTCTCGGAGCGATCGATGCCACCCTGACGCCGTACGCCGTCTTGCCGTCCGCGGGCGGCAACCGGTGAAACGCACCCAGCCCTCCGTGCTGATCGCCCTGGGCCTGGCCGGCCTGGTCGTCGCGTTCCTGCTCGAGACGGCCGCCGCGGCCGGCGGGTCCGCGATATTCCTGCCCCCGATCACGTTGCCGATCGCGCTGTTCGCCATCGGCGTCGCCGTCGTGGCGTTGGCCTGGCCGATCCGTCAGTCCACCCGTGGGGCGGTCCGGAAACACGTCAACCCGTTCCTGGCCATCCGGGTGGCGCTGCTGGCGAAGGCGTCGGCGCTGAGCGGGTCGCTGCTGCTCGGCGGCGGGCTGGGAATCGGGCTCTACATCCTGACCCGGTCGGTCGTACCGACGGTAACATCGTTATGGCCCGCAATCGGGACGGCGGTGGGCGCTGCGATCCTCCTGACCCTGGGGCTCGTCGCCGAGCATTTCTGCACGCTTCCCCCCGATGGCGACGATCAAGAGCAGGGAGAAGTGCGTGGCTGAGCCAGCCGAGCGACTGGACCTCCCCGACGTGGGCGAGTGGAAGCGCGTCTCGCCGCGCTACGTGGTGGTGGAAACGGTCGGCACCGTCGTCTTCGGACTGGTGCTCGCGGCTGCGGCCGCAGCGGTGTGGTTTCTCTTCGACGTGCAGTGGGCGCTCTACCTGATCGGCGCCATCGTTTTGATCACCGGTACCACCGTCGCCTTCGAGCCACGCCGGGTGCGGGCCATCGGCTACCAGTTGCGGCGCGACGACCTGCTCTTCCGCCGCGGCATCCTCTTCACCAGGTTCGTTTCCGTTCCCTACGGGCGGATGCAGCTGGTCGACATCACCCGCGGCCCCATCGCGCGCTGGCTCGGTCTGGCCGACCTCAAATTCGTGACCGCGGCCGCCTCGTCGGGGGTACTCATCCCCGGACTCACGGGCGCCGACGCGGAGAGCCTGCGCGACCGTCTCGTGGAGCTGGCCGAGAGTCGCCGGGCCGGACTGTGACCACGCTCGCCGACGGGGAATGGCACCGGCTGCATCCGGCCAGCCCCCTGCTGCGCGGCGGCATCTTCATCGTCGCGGTGCTGGGTTTCATCATCGCCAACCTGCGCGAACGACTGATCGACGTTTTCTTCGGCGTGCCGCGCTACGGCGGGGACCCGATCGACGCGATCCTCGAGCGCGGTGCCGTCGGCTGGGCCCTGCTCGTGGTCGCGGTCGTGCTCCTGCTGATCCTGGCGGTCTTCTACCTGTCCTGGCGGATGCACACCTTCCGGGTCACCGGGGAGGTCGTCGAGGTGCGCAGCGGAATGCTCTTCCGCAGCAACCGCCGGGCCCGCCTCGATCGCATCCAGGGTGTCAACATCGTGCGCCCGTTCATCCCGCGCCTGATCGGCGCCGCGAAACTGGAGGTCAGCGTGGCCGGCCAGGACGCCAACGTGCAACTGGCCTACCTGGGGTCGGCCCCGGCCGACCAGCTGCGCCGCGACATCCTTCGCCTCGCGTCCGGGCTGCGGCAGCAGGCCGTTGCCGTTGCGGATGCCGCGCTCGCTCCCACCCTCGGCCTCGCTCCCGAGGCCGTCCGCTCTCCCGGCACCGCCACGACTCCCGGCATCGCAGCCTCTCCCGGCACCGCCATGTCTCCCGGCACCGCCGCCGTTCCCTTCACCGTCGCCGACCGGGCCCGGGACTTCTTCGCACCCGAGCTCGACCCCGACGCGGCGCCGCCGGAATCGGTGGTGCGGATTCCGCCCGGACGGCTGATCGGATCCGTCGTGTTCAGCGGCTTCACGGTCTTCGTCGTGCTCGCCGGAATCGCCCTGCTCATCAGCGTGACCGCCGGCGGCAGCGACTGGCTGCTCGTGGCCTTCATCCCCACCCTGATCGCGAGCGTCAGCTTCTACTTCACCCGCGTCACCAAGTCGCTGCGCTACAGCATCGCCGGCACCCCCGACGGTGTGAGGGTCGGCTTCGGGCTGCTCACCACCAGCAACGAGACCCTGCCGCCGGGCCGGATCCACGCGATCGGCGTCTCGCAGCCGCTGCTCTGGCGCCCGTTCGGCTGGTGGCAGGTGCGCATCAATACGGCCGGCCACTCCACTACCAAGGGGGCCGCCGGAGAGGCCAACACCACCACCCTCCCGGTCGGCACGCTCGCCGACGTCGCCCGGGTGCTCGAGCTGATCCTGCCCGGGTTCGACTCGGGGGAGCAGCAGGCCCTGATCGAACGGGGCCTGCGTTCGAAGGGCGGCGACGACGGCTTCACGAACGCGCCGCGCCGGGCGGCCTGGTTGCATCCGTTCTCGTGGCGCCGTACCGGCTACACCGTCTCGGACGGCATCGCCCTGCTCCGCCGCGGCGTGATTTCGCGGGAGCTGATGCTGATTCCGCTGGCCCGATTGCAGAGTGTCACCATCTCGCAGGGCCCCGTGACCCGGATGCTGCGCCTCGCGTCCGCTCGGCTGCACACCGTCGCCGGGCCGGTGTCTGCCTATCTCGGGGTGGTGGACGTCGCCGAGGCCCCAATCTTCTTCGATCGGATCGCCTCCGGCGCCATCTCGTCGGCCCAGGCGGACACCAGCCACCACTGGAACCAACCGGGCTGGAACCAACCGGACCGGAACCAACCGAACCGGAACCAACCGAACCGGAACCAACCGAACCGGAACCAACCGAACGGAGTCACCGAATGACGCAGCGTCCCGGACGCCTCGGAATCGGCATCATCGGTGCCGGCCGGGTCGGACCCATCCTCGGCGCCGCCCTCGCCGGGGCAGGCCATGCGATCGTCGGCATCTCCGCCATCTCGCAGTCCAGCCGCGACCGGGCCGAAGCGATTCTGCCGGGCGCGCCCATCCTCACCGTTCCCGAGATCGTCGAGCGCAGCGAACTGGTGATCATCGCCGTGCCCGATGCCCAGCTGGAGAGCCTCGTCAGCGGGCTCGCGGCCACCGGAACCTGGCAGGCGGGCCAGCTCGTGCTGCACACCTCCGCCCGATACGGCACCGCGGTACTGGCCCCGGCGCAGGCCGGCGGTGCGATCCCGCTGGCCATCCACCCGGCCATGAGCTTCACCGGCACCAGCATCGACCTGGCCCGCCTCGCCGACAGCTACTTCGCGGTGACGGCGCCCACGCCGGTGCTCCCGATCGGGCAGGCGCTGGTCGTGGAGATGGGCGGCGAGCCCGTGATCGTCGCGGACGCCGACCGGGCCGCCTACGCCGAGGCCGTCGAGACCGCCACGGCGTTCTCCACCTCGATCGTGGAACAGGCCACCGGGCTGCTGTCCGGCATCGGCATCGAACACCCCGGGGCGGTGATCGCGCCGCTGATGCGCTCCGCCCTGGAGAACGCGCTGGCCCGCACCAGCCCCGACCGCCTCGACCTGTCCCAACTCGACGCGCTTGAGGCGCTCGAGCCCAGCGACCAGGACGATTTCGACGAATGAAACAACCGCAACACACCGGAGGACGAGTGAACGTGCTCACCAAACCAGAAGTCATCGGCACCATCGAGGAACTGCGCAGCCGCCTCGCCGATGCGCAGAAGCGCATCGAGTGCGAACGCGCCGAGCGCGGCGAGGCCGGCGGTCCACCCCGCATCGTGCTGGTCCCGACCATGGGGGCCCTGCATGCCGGTCACCTGACCCTGGTTCGCCGGGCGCGCAGCATCGGCGACATCGTCGTGGTGTCGATCTTCGTCAACCCGCTGCAATTCGGTGTCGGGGAAGACCTCGGCAGCTATCCGCGCACCCTCGAGGCCGATGTCGCGGCTCTGGCCGAGGAGGGCGTGCCGTTCGTGTTCGCGCCGACCAGCCAGGTGATCTACCCGGACGGCGCCGCTTCCACCCGGGTGACCGCCGGCGCCGTCGGCAGCCTCTTCGAGGGCGCGGCGCGCCCCGGACACTTCGACGGCATGCTGACGGTGGTCGCGAAGCTGTTCAACATCGTCGGACCCGACGTGGCCGTGTTCGGGCAGAAAGACGCGCAGCAGGTCTTCCTGGTCGAACGGATGCTGGCCGACCTCAACTTCAGGCCCGCCATCGAGGTCGTCCCGATCGTGCGCGAAGACGGCGGACTCGCCCTCTCCAGCCGCAATCTCGCTCTCGAACCGGTGCAGCGCGCCGCCGCCCGGGCGCTGTCCGCGGGGCTCGAGGCCGCCGCATCCGTCGCCGCCCAGGGGGCCCAGGTCGCACTGCAGGCCGCCCACGCGCGGATCGACGCCCAGCCGCTGGTTAAACTGGACTATCTCGTTGTCGTCGACCCCCAGACCTTCCTTCCGGTCGGGGACGAGCATCACGGCCCGGCCCGCATGCTGGTCGCCGCGCTGGTCGGTCACACCCGGCTGATCGACAACGTGGCCCTGGACCTTCCCTAGGCCGCAGCACCAGCCCGACAGTCACCAACCCGACCTTTCATCAACACGTCGTCACATTTATGAGCACGCGCGGGAGCGCCGGGCACCGCCCGGCCGCCACGCGCCACGGAGAACCGCATGAGCGAGCAGCAGAAACCAGCACCGACCGAGGCCGAGATCCTGGCCGCCGCGGCGGCGGAGGCCGAGACGAACGAGCAGAAGGTCGTGCGCCTGGCCAAGCGTGACCGGCTGAACGCCGCCGCGACCAGCCCCGCCGGCGGCGCCTACCCGGTGTCCGTGCCCGTCACCGACACGATCCCCGCCGTTCGCGCGCAGTTCGGATACCTCGAAGCGGATGCCGTCACCGGCGTCACCGTCGGTCTCGCCGGCCGCGTCGTGCACCTGCGCAACACCGGCAAGCTCTGCTTCGCCAGCCTGCAGTCCGGCGACGGCAGCCGCATCCAGGCCATGATCTCCCTGGGTGAGGTGGGAGAGGAGTCCCTCGCCGACTGGAAGGACCTCGTCGACCTCGGCGACCACCTCTTTGTCTCCGGCGAGGTCATCTCCTCCCGGCGCGGCGAGCTCTCCGTGATGGCGAGAGAGTGGCAGGTCGCCGCGAAGGCGCTGCTGCCGCTGCCGAACCTGCACACCGAGCTCAGCGAGGAGACCCGCGTGCGCAGCCGGTACCTCGACCTCATCGCCCGTGAGCAGGCCCGCCGCAGTGTGATCCAACGCTCGCAGACCGTGGCGAGTCTGCGCCGCACCTTCACGGAGCGCAATTTCATCGAGATCGAGACGCCGATGCTGCAGGTCATGCACGGCGGCGCATCCGCTCGCCCGTTCACCACGCACAGCAACGCGTTCGACACCGACCTCTACCTGCGGATCGCCCCGGAACTGTTCCTCAAGCGCGCCGTGGTCGGCGGCATCGACCGGGTCTACGAGATCAACCGCAATTTCCGCAACGAGGGCGCCGACTCCACCCACTCGCCCGAGTTCGCCATGCTGGAGGCCTATGAGGCCTACGGCGATTACAACTCGATCGCCGACCTCACCCAGACCCTCATTCAGGATGCCGCGCTCGCCATTGCCGGCTCGCACGTGGTGACCTGGGCCGACGGCACCGAATTCGACCTGGGCGGCGACTGGGACCGGATCGGCATGTACGACAGCCTGTCCGCGGCCGTCGGCTACGAGATCTCGCCGGCCACGCCGCTCGCCGAGCTGAAGGTGCTCGCCGACAGGGAGGGCCTCGACATCGACCACCCCATCCACGGCAAATACGTCGAGGAGCTGTGGGAGCACTTCGTCAAGGGCGGCCTGACCCGCCCCACGTTCGTGATGGACTTCCCGATCGACACCAGCCCACTCGTGCGCG
Organism: Cryobacterium cheniae; assembly: GCF_004403395.1. Lineage (GTDB taxonomy): Bacteria > Actinomycetota > Actinomycetes > Actinomycetales > Microbacteriaceae > Cryobacterium > Cryobacterium cheniae. The sequence continues at coordinate 2,989 of NZ_SOGN01000014.1, read as the reverse complement.
GCCACCGCAGCGTGTCCGGTGTCGTCGAGAAGTGGGACCTGTATGTGCGCGGCTTCGAGCTGGCCACCGGCTACTCCGAGCTGGTCGACCCGGTCGTGCAGCGCGAGCGTTTTGTCGAGCAGGCGCGCCTCGCCGCCGGCGGCGACCCTGAGGCCATGCGCCTCGACGAGGAATTCCTGCGGGCCCTCGAATACGGCATGCCGCCCACCGGCGGCATGGGCATGGGCATCGACCGCCTGCTGATGGCGCTGTCCGGGCTCGGAATCCGGGAGACCATCCTGTTCCCGCTGGTGAAATAATCCGTCTATGAGCTCTGAACCTCCCGGCGAACCCCCGCCCGGCGAACCGGCGCCGCGAGCCCGCCGACGTCCGTCCCTGCTCGAGCTGTCGATCTGGGTCGGCGTCGCGGGAACGGGGATCTACGCCATCGGCACCGGCATCGCTGGGATGCTGAACAAGTAGCGCCGCCTGCCCGCCGTTTTCCCGTATCGTTGGAGTCATCATGGACAATTTCTGGGTCAGCGCTTTCTGGTCGCTCCTGCCCACCGTCGCGATCGGGCTCATCTTCTGGTTTGTGATGCGCTCCATCCTGCGGTCCGATCGCACGGAGCGAAAGGTCTACGCCAGGATCGAGGCGGAAGAGCGCGCCAAGCTCGGGCTCGACAAACCGGTCACCTAGCACCGGATGTTCGGCATCGACATCTCGACCATCATCCTGGTGATCGCCCTGGTGGTTGATTTCGCCATCCGTGTGGTGGCGATCATCGTCGTTCCTCGCAACCGCCGGCCGACGTCGGGCATGGCGTGGCTGCTCACCATTTTCTTCCTGCCCTACATCGGGGCTTTGCTCTTCCTGATGATCGGCTATCGCACACTGCCGAAGAAGCGGCTGGAGATGCAGGAGGAGATCAACCAGTTCATCCTCGACAGCACCGAGGGCATCGAACAGGTGCGCCGCGACCACCCCTGGCCGCTCTGGCTCGAGTCCGTCGTCGAACTCAACCGCAATCTAGGGTCGATGCCGCTGGTCGGCGGCAACAAGGCTCGGCTGCTCGGCGACTATGAGAGCACGTTCGCCGAGATGGTGACCGATATCGACCGGGCCCGCAACTTCGTGCACGTCGAGTTCTACATCTTCTCGCTGGACCCGACCACCGCTCCGCTGTTCGATGCCCTCGAGAACGCCGTCAAGCGCGGCGTCACGGTGCGTGTGCTGATGGACCACATCCAGTCGATGCGCAAGCCCGGCTACCGCGAGACACTGCGCCGGCTCACCGACTCCGGCGTCAAATGGGAGTTGCTGCTGCCGTTGCAGCCGCTCAAAGGCAAATGGCAGCGGCCGGACCTGCGCAACCACCGCAAGGTCCTGGTGATCGACGGCACGGTCGGCTACATGGGGTCGCAGAACGTCATCGACCGGTCCTACAACATACCCAAAAACATCCGTCGCGGCCTGAAATGGAAAGACCTGATGACGCGCGTCGAGGGGCCGATCGTGTCGGGCCTCAATGCGATCTTCATCACCGACTGGTACAGCGAGACCGACGACCTGCTCACCCGGGACATCCAGCCGGTTCAGACCGACATCGTGCCGCACTCCCTGGACTGCCAGATCGTGCCCAGCGGGCCCGGCTTCGAGGGTGAGAACAACCTGCGCCTGTTTCTCGCGCTGCTCTACTACGCGCAGGAGCGCATCATCATCACGAGTCCGTACTTCGTGCCGGACGAGTCGATCATGTACGCCATCACGACGGCCACCCAGCGGGGGCTGCGGGTGGAGTTGTTCGTCTCCGAGATCGGCGATCAGGCCCTCGTCTACCACGCGCAGCGCTCCTACTACGAGGAACTACTGCGGGCGGGCGTGAAGATCTACCTGTACAAGGCGCCCTACGTGCTGCACGCCAAGCACTTCACCATCGACGACGAGGTGGCCGTGATCGGGTCGAGCAATATGGACATGCGCTCATTCAGCCTCAACTTCGAGGTGTCGATGATGGTGCGCGGCCGCTCCTTCGTGCAGCAGCTGCGGGTGGTCGAAGATGGTTACCGGGAAGACAGCCGCGAACTCACGCTCGAGGAGTGGATGAAGCAGCCGCTGCGCTCCACGGTGCTCGACAACCTCGCCCGGCTGACCTCCGCGGTGCAGTAGCACCGCCCCAATCCCACCCAGGTTCCCGCGACGTTGGACGAGCCTGTCGAGACCCGAGACCCGAGACCCGAGTCACTCGTCGTCCCTGACAATATTCTTCCGTTCGACCGCGTCTGTCATTCGGGTGCGGGATTTGGTGACGGTGCGCCACTTGCGGGCGCCGGTTTCGAGCCAGGGTGGTGCCATGATCTGCGCGGCCCCCCGCATCATGCGGATGGCCCAGCCTGACGCGGCAAGGTAGCGGTGGTGCCACCAGCAGAGGCAGACGCCGTTGTCGGTGTGGGTTCGGCCGCCCTGGGCGTGGGGGATGACGTGGTGGATTTCGGTCATCCCGGCGGGGATTTTGCAGCCTGCGATGATGCAGGTGCCGTCGCGGAGTTGAATCGCCCGCCGCTGTGCGGGGGTGAAGCAGCGTTCGGGTGAGCCGNCAGCGTTCGGGTGAGCCGAGGGCGATGATGCGGCCTTCGGCGTTGATCACGACTTTCTGCTGTCCGCCGTTGCTGATCAGGTCTTTGACGGCGCTGATCGCGATCGGGGCCTCGACGCCGTCGATCCAGCCGATGCCGCGGCCCTGGCCGAAGTCCGCGTTGAGGTCTTGTTCCCGCACGCTGATCAGGACCGTGGCGGGGGCGCCGCCGATGGTCGGGGCCTCGCCGGCGCGGGAGGCGACGTCGAGGATCACCGCGAGGACGTCGTGGCGGCGCTGGTCGGGGGTGCGGTCGTCTCGTTCGAGCAGCGCCCGTTCGCGGGCTGATTCACGGTCGCCGGCGGCGTCGTCTTCGGTGTGGAAGGCGACCGGGGCGCTCTTCGGTGAGAGGTATGCGTCGAAGAGGCGGCGGA
>NZ_SOGN01000029.1 GCF_004403395.1 Cryobacterium cheniae | reverse complement strand
GGTGGTCAGCGTGCGGTTGTGGTCGCGCGCATATGTCCGCAAAGCCGCGAATGCTTCGTCCATGGACAGCTCAGCGCCTTCCGATACAACGCCCTCGGCTTGCTCGATCAGAGTTCGGGAAGCGTTTCGCACCAAGTCGGCCTGTCGAGGCTTCTCAACGCCGTCGAATCTGCTGAGAGCGACCATCCCGATGACGATGACGATGACGATGGCGCTGAAGAGCCGGAGCGAGCACGGTATCCGCGATTTCCGAGACCAGGCGACTCTGATCCGTGAATGCCGACATGGCCATTTCTCCCAAAATCCTCAGCAGGCTTTGGGAGACGCACCCTAGTCCAGGTCGCCCACCGAGACCAGACCGTCGTGACGTCGGCCGTCGAAGATGATCGACGGGATCTTCACGGTGTGAATGCGCTCCTCGACCAGCTGCGTGTTGGTGGCGATGATGTCGGCGACCTCATCGGAAGCGGCGACGGATGCCACGGAGGCGACCTGCTCCGGGCTGAGCCCGAACTCGGCTGACCAGTCCTGCAGCAGCGCGGTGGCGGAAGCCGGCTCGGCGCCGTTGATCACGCTCTGCCAGGACACCCCCTTGTCGTTGTCTTCCGTGTAGATCCGGCGGAGGATCTCCCAGTCGACCGGCGTCTCAGCGCCCTCGAGGGGGTTCAGCCGAAGCGCCTCGAGGTACTGGGTGACGAGCAGTGAGTTCTCGAACTTGTAGCCGTCGGCGGACGCGATCGGGTAGGCGATGTAGGTGAGGTTCATCCGGTCGTCGAACCCGGCCTCTTCGATGTTGTTGAACAACTGCAGGCAGTACGTGCAGCCGGGGTCGATGACCTCGAGCGCGGTTTCCTTCTTCGCGTCGTAGGCGGCCAGGTAACTGGCGTTGGCGGGCAGGTATTCCTCGGCGTCCCAGTTCTGCATGCGGGACGGGATCGCGGAGAACGTCTCGCCGAGGCTGGCGAAGTCGTTGCCGAACGCCCCGATCACATCGCCGGACAGCAGCGATTCACCGAAGGTGGGGGTCTGGTCGGGGATCGAGCAGGCCTCGGCGCCCAGGCTGCACGACGCGGAATCCTGCTTGTTGCAGGTGCCGTAGACGTAGAGGTTCACGCCGCTCTTGACGACGACGTAGGCACTCCAGACGGTGGTGAGCACCACGAGCAGCGCGACCACCTCGAGGGCGACGGATGCCGGCCCGACCAGCCCCGGACGGCGCACCGCCAGCGGCGCGAGCAGGTGGTCCTTGATGTCCTGCTTGAAGGTGGTGTCGCAGGGGCGGAACGTGACGCGGCGGAGGGTGCAGTTCCAGGCCTTGCCGAGGTACCGGCGATAGCGGGCCGACACGGCCGCCATGAAGACGAGAACGATGAATGCGGCAATACAGAACACTTAGGAGAGGCCTTTCATGAGGCGCGCGAGGGCCTGTGCGGCCTGATCGATATCGGCCGTGGTCGAGTGCAGCCCGAGCGAGAAGCGCAGCAACGGCGGCAGCCCGAGCTGTTCTTTCAGATAGTGGTGGGCGCAGAAGTAGCCGCTGCGCACCATGATCTGGGACTGGGAGAGGAACACGGCGAGCCGGTGCGAATCCTGCTTCGGCGCGTAAAGGCTGATCACCGGGCTGGCCTCGCTGTTGACCAGGGTGAGCCCGGGGATGTCACTGAGGCCCTCGAAGAGGCGCTGCGAGAGGCCCTGGATGTGCTCGGCCGCGGGCCGGCCGTCGGGGCGCACTGTGCCGACCCACTCGATCGCGCGGCGCAGGGCGATGATCTCGCCCCAGGCCTGCAGTCCGGGTTCCAGCAGGGCACCCGGGTCGTTGGTGAGCAGGTCGAAGGAGTCTTCGCGGACATCCGCCACCATGCCGCCGCCCACGAAGGTGAGCTCGAGGGAACCGAGCAGGTCGTGGGCGGCCACGACCACCCCGAGGCTGGCGCCGTACATCTTGTGGGCGGAAAAGCAGAGCGCGTCGGCCTCGGTCTTTGCCAGCAGGGTGCGTTCGTGCGCCATGGCCTGGGCTGCGTCGAGGATGACGATGCCGCCGCGGGCGTGGGTGTCGCGCACCAGGTCGGTGAGGTTGGTGAGCAGGCGGCCGTCGATGTTCGAGGCCACGTTGACGACCACGACCGCACGTTCGAGCTGGGCCGGCTGGTAGACCAGGGCGCCGTCGGGGGCGCGGTCGAGCACCAGGCGGGGTACACCCAGTCTGGTGGCCGCCGTCATGGTGGGCAGGAAGACCGAGTTGTGCTCGATGTGGCTGGTGACCACCCGGCCGAACCGGCCCTGCGGCAGCTGCTGCAGCAGCAGGTTGAGGCCGAAGGTGGTGTTGAGAGTGAAGGAGACCGCGTGGCTGCGGCCGGAGAGGCCGAGCAGGTCGAGCACGGCCGTGCGGGCGTCCTGCACCTCCCGGTCGACGCGGGTGCCCCAGGCGTACTTCACGCGACCGCCGCAGGCGTTGTACTCCGTGTAGTACTCGGTCAGGGCGTCGAGGACCGGCTGCGGCCGGAGGCTCTGACAGGCGGAGTCGAGGTAGACCGCTCCGGGTTGGAGGTAAGCGAAATCAGCGAGGCGGCCGGTTTCGACCGCAACCGGCGCAGAGCGCCGGAACAAACCAGTGTGCTTCATGTCCTTCAATTCTTTCCCGATCATTCTAGGTGAGCAGCCTGTAGGCACCGGGGCGGCGGTGACGCAGCCGGGAGCGCGGCGGTGGTGGTGGTGGTGGATTCGGCAGCGGCGGCTCAGCCGGCGCCGGGTGCGGGGCCACCCCGGGCCTCGATCACGCCCATCATGCCGAAATCCTCGTGGTCGAGGATGTGGCAGTGGTAGACCGTGCGGCCCGGGAAATCGTCGAATGCGATGCGCACCCGTACTGTTCCGCCGGCCGGCACATTGACCACATCCCGCCATTGGACGGTCTGGGCGGCGCGACCGTTGTCCTCGATCAGCTGCATCGGCCATACGTGCAGATGCACCGGATGGTCCATCGGGCTCGAGTTCGACAGCAGCCATTCCTCGACGCTGCCGGTCTGCACGGTCGTGTCCACCCGGTCGCCGTCGAACGAGTCGCCGTTGATGGTGAAGCTCATTCCGCCGCCGCCGCCCATGCCCATGCCCATGGCGAAGGCCAGCTCGCGACGGGCCGTGACCGCGACACCGCGCAGGTCGCGCGGGGCCGGCTGGCGGGGAACGGCGGATGCCGCGGCCACCGGTTCGCCGGCCACGGTTACGGTGGCGAGGTCGACCGTCGCAGTCGACGAGGGGGAGCCGCCCATCATGCCGCCCATGCCCATGCTTCCCCGGTCGTAGGGCAGGGCGCGGAGAGTGGCCGGGGGGCCGGGGGTGCCGGTGGCCGCGGTGACCAGCAGGTCGGCGCGGTTGCCGGGCGCGAGCAGCACCTCCTCCACGTCGCGGGGCGTTTCGAATCGGGCGGCGTCGAGGCCGAGCAGCTGCATCCCGTGGCCGTCGAGGCTCAGCCGCAGGTAACGGGAGACGCAGGCGTTGACGATCTGCCAGCGCTCGCGTTCGCCCGGACGGATGCCGATGCCGGGCTTCAGCTGGCCGTTCACCAGGACGAGACGGCCCTCGCGGCCGCGCATCCGTTCGGCCGGGCTGGCCGAGGCAACCCCGCCGGCCCCGCCCGGGGTGATGTCGGAGATCACCAGCACGCGCTCGCGGGCCACCGGGAGAGGGGCGGAGTCGTCGATGACGATGGCGCCGTACAGGCCGCCGAAGATCTGGTCGGCGACCTGCCCGTGGTGATGTGGGTGGTACCAGAACAGGCCGGCCGGGTGGTCCCGCGGCAGACGGTAGTCGTAGTCGAACGCGTCACCGGGCTCGATCATGACGAACGGGTTGTCGCTGTTTCCCTCGGGGGAGACGTGCAGGCCGTGCACGTGCAGGTTGGTGGGCTCGGCGAGGCCGTTCCGGAGGCGCACCCGCAGCCGGTCTCCGGGCCGCAGGCGCAGGGTCGGGCCGGGCAGCCCCTCGTTGTAGGCGAGAACCGTCAGGGTGCGGCCGCCGATCTCGGCTGGGCCGGGAGCGGCCTCCAGTTGCACCTCGAGCAGTCCGTCGACGCTCCGCAGCTCGGGCGGCTGGCGCAGCGGGTCGCCGTCGGCGTATCCGGAGAGCGGCGGCTGGGTTTCGTCAGGGCTCACGGACGGGTCGGCCTGGCGGCTCCAGAGTAGCCCGGCCCCGCCGACGACGGTGCCGGCCACGCCGAGGCCGCCGAGAGTGAGTGCGGCCCGGCGGCTGAGCGGTTTCACACCGGGTCCTCGCCGAGAGCCCGGACCTGCTCGAGGTACTGCTCCTGGGTCAGCTCGCCGGTCGCGAAGCGCTCGTCGAGGATTTGGCGGGCGCGGCTGCGCCCGGGTGTTCCGAGGCCCGTGGTGCCGGTGCCCGGGGTTCCGGGCCCGCCGGGCGGCGGTCCCGTTTCGCGCCGGTCGTTGGTTCCGGCCGACAGGCGCACGGCCAGCACGATGAGTGTGATCACACTGATGAGGGTGATCAGGCCGAAGAGCACGGTCCAGCCCAGACTCCCGTTATAACCCCACATCATGATGGGTCTCCTTCCCTGGCAGACGACGTTCCCGTCACTGCGAGTATGTCCCCGAGGTCGAGTTCGAGCATCCGTCGCACCGGGCTAGGCGGGGGCCGCGACGAGCGCGGTCCAGGTGAGGCCGAAGTCGTCAGTGGCGACGACACCGCGACGGTCGGCGGCGAGGAGCCAGGGTGCGCCGCCGCCGACGAAGCCGAAGGCTTCCGGGCTGCCCTGGGTCTGGCCTCCCCGGGTCCAGGTTCCGTCGCCGGCCGCCTGGTGCCAGAGCACGCCGTCCGGGTCGACGCCGACGACTCCGCCGCCGGCCGCGGCATCCTGAACGTCGATCAGGTACAGCATCGGAGCGCCGGGGACCGGCGCGAACGTGCGTCCGGCGTCGTCGCTCCGGGCGAGGCCGTCTTGTGTGGTCGCGAAGACCTGATCGGGGTTCGCCGGGTCGGCGGCGAGGTCGCGCAACGCCAGCGCGGCCCCGGACGACCAGGTGCCGCCGTCGTCGTCGCTGATGCTGACCGTGCCGGAGGCGGCGTCGTAGCCGTAGACGCGCAGGGCTCCCGAGGGCAGGGTCACCGCATCGAGGTCGTGGAAGTCGATCTCGCCGGCGAGGGAGACGTCCGTCCAGGTGGCCGCCGCATCCGTGCTGCTGATCAGTCCAACATTCGGTGCCGACAACGTGGACGGGTCGGACCCCGGATGTCCGGAGGCCAGAAGCAGGCCCGGCGCGGCCACCGTGAACCCCATGGCGTCGAAGGCCGGCCCGTCGCTCGGGGCGGGCCGGGTGAGCGTGGCATCCGGCGCGCCGGCCAGGTAGCTGTCGGGGAGCAGGCCGGTCGGGATCTGCCACACACCCTGGTGCGTGCCGGCGTAGGTCTCGCCGGTGGACGGGTCGGCGCCGAGGCCGTGGACGTGTTCGAAGGCGGCCGTGGTGGTGGACTCGCCGGTTGCCGGGGCAGCCGGAGTGGGCGCGCAGCCGGCCAGCGCGGCCGTGAGGCCGACGGTGATCACGGCGGCGCCGCCGAGGCGGAGGGTTCTCCTGGAAGTCGTCATCGTCAGTACTCGGTGAGGAGGTCGGTCATGACGGCGATTTCGGCGGACTGCGAGGCGACGATGGCGGACGAGAGCGCCTGCGCGTCGGCGTTGCCGCCCTCGTCGATGTGCGTCTGCGCCATGGCGATCGCGCCCTCGTGGTGTGCGATCATCAGCTCGAGGAATACCCGGTCGGCGTCGGCGCCCGAGGCGTTGTCGAGCGTCATCATGTCGGCCTCGCTCATCATGCCGTCGGTGCCGTGGTTCATGTCGGACATGCCGCCCGTGTCGGCGCCCCACTCGCCCAGCCAGTCCGTCAGCTGGGTGATCTCGGGCTCTTGTGCGGCCTTGATCTCGGTCGCCAGGGCCACGACGCGCGGGTCGATGCCGCGCTTGGCGAGCAGGTCGTCGCTCATCTGGACGGCCTGTTCGTGGTGGGGGATCATCATCTGGGCGAAGTCGACATCCGCGGCGTTGGCGGCGGATGCGGTGGCGGTGGCGGTGGAGCCGCCGCTTTCGGCGGCGGCCGGGGCGTCGGCGGCGGGGGACGTGCTGCCGCAGGCGCTGAGGGTGAGGGCAGCGGTGAGCGCGGCGCCGGCGATCAGCGAGGTGCGGAGGGTGCGGATGGGGCTGGGGGTGCGGAGGGTGCGGATGGGGCTGAGCATTGGTGTTCCATTCGTCGACAAAAAGGGGTGGGAAACCAGGGGCCGGGGTGCGGCCGGGCCGCGCAACCCGGTGGGGTGCGCTGGCGAGGGTTTCGGCCTAAATGCGGCTGATGGAGAGCAGGGTGAGGCTGGGCCGGTGCAGGTGCAGCGGAATTTCCCGGAAGGAGTCGACGATGAAGCCGCCGGCGTCGAGCAGGCGGCGGCAGGCCGAGGGGCGCCGGGACAGCAGAATCAGGCCGCCCAGGACCAATAGCAGGGAACAAATCATCGAGAGCGCGGCCGGGCCGGTCATCGCGTTGGTGTCGGCACTGCTGATGGCGCCGACGGATGCTGCGGTGTGCGCGGTCGCGGAATGTGCGCCGGCCGTCATCGCGGTTGCCGTCACTGCCGCGGTCATGGCTACGGTCGCCACCCCGGCCGCCGTCGTTGCCGCCGTCGTTGCCGGCCCGGCGGACAGGCTGTGGCCCGGTCCGTGGCCCAGGCCGTGCCCGGTGCCGGCCGAGTGCACGGCGAGCAGGCAGAGCAGCATGGCGCCCAGCGTGAGCGCCGCCAGGACGGCGGAGTGGAAGACCCGGCGGTCACCACGGAGCGAGATCGCATCGCGCGTGTGCGTCATGCCGGCTCCGTCCGAACTGTGGTCTGGGCATCCGTCGGGCTGGTCGCTGGTCCTGGATACCCCCTTAGGGTATACCAGGGCGGATCGACGAACGCTGGGAGCGGCCGGCCCCCGGACGCGCCGCCCGCCGGCTCGAGCTCACCCCCAGTCGAGGGCGAGCACCCACGACCCGTCGGTGTCGCGCCGCAGGTCGTAACGGTGTTGTTCCTCGTCGCCGCGGGAGGCGTCGAGGCGCCAGAGTTCGGTGTCGATGCGGGACGGAACTCCGCCGGCGTGCTCCCACCAGCGGGTGCGGGTGAAGATCGCCTGGGGCTGGCCGATGACGGTGTGTTCGAACCGGTTCCAGATGAACGCGCGCGGGTCGCCGTCGACGGACAGCTCCACGTCGACGACTGCGTCAATGATCTGAGGCATGCGTGGCTCCCTTGTTTTTCTCGAACACCTATTCGATTCTGCGAGTGTAGTTCATGCCGCCGACACGCGCCAGACCCGATCAGGAATTCGCCCAGGGAGTTGCCCCGCCGGCGGTCGGGCAGCCGGGTGGGCAGCAGAAAGCCCCCAGGGCCTCGGTGGAAACCGATGGTCGTGGGGGCTGCTGCCGGTCGTCCGCCTACGTCGCCGCCTGGGGGAGGGGGCGGGGCACCGAGGACTTGCCCGGTTCCGGCGCACCCAGGCTCGACGACCCGGGGCGGGGTGTCAGGCCGAGTCGCCGCACGATTTCGGCGGCCTCCTCGGCCGGAGCGCGGCCCGCGTCGATCGAGATCGCGCGCTCGTCGGCGCCGGGCACCTCGAGTGTGGCCACCTGCGACTCGAGCAGGGAGGTCGGCATGTAATGGTCGTGGCGGGTCGCCAGCCGGCGCCCGATCAGGTCCGTCGACCCGGTCAGATGCACGAAGATCACGTTGTGTTCGCGCAGCACGTCGCGGTAGCGGCGCTTGAGCGCCGAGCAGGTGATGATGCCCGGCACCCCCGCCATGGTGTGTTCGATGATCCACGACGAGACCGTGTCGAGCCAGGGCGCGCGATCCTCGTCGTTCAGAGGGCGGCCGGAGGACATTTTGTCGATATTCTCCTGCGGATGCAGGTCGTCGCCCTCCTGGAGGTCCCACCCGAGCTGGCCGGCGAGGAGCCCCGCCACGGTGGACTTGCCGGACCCGGAGATGCCCATGATCACGAGCACGGGCTGCTGATTCTCGAACATGTCAGATCACGATATTCAGGAGGAGGACGCCCGCGAGGCCGACGACGGAGATGAGGCATTCCATCACGGTCCAGGTCTTCAGGTTCTGCCCGACGGTGGTGCCGAGGTACTCCTTGACGAGCCAGAACCCGGCGTCGTTGACGTGGGAGAGGAACAGGGAACCGGCGCCGATGGCGAGAACCATCAGTGAGACATCCGTGCCGCCCAGGCTGGCCGCGACGGGGGCGAGGATGCCGGCGGCCGTCACGGTGGCGACGGTGGCCGACCCGGTGGCGACGCGGATCAGGGCGGCTACGAACCAGGCGAGCACGAGCACCGAGATGCTGCTGCCGGCCACGGCGTCGGCGATGACGGTGCCGATGCCGGTGTCGATGAGAACCTGCTTGAACCCGCCACCCGCGCCCACGATGAGCAGGATGCCCGCGATCGGGGGGAGGGAGTCGGAGAGCGACTGGGCGACCGCGGACCGGTCCATGCCGCCGCCGCGACCGAAAACGATCATCGCGTAGATCACGGCGATGCCGAGGGCGATCATCGGGGTGCCGAGGAAGTCGAGCGTGGCGTTGAGCGGTGCGGTGGAGCCCGGGTTGATCGCATCGGCGATCGACCGGGCGAGCATCAGCACGACGGGGAGCAGGATGCCCGAGATGGTGATCAGGAAGCTCGGGCGCTTGGCGTTCTCGCCCAGGCCCTGTTCCTCGGTGGTGAGGAACAGCTGCGGAACGGGCACGGAGACCCACTTGCTCGCGAACTTGCTGAAGATCGGGCCGGCGATGATGACGGTCGGGATGGCGATGAGGACGCCGATCGCGAGGGTGAGCCCGAGGTTCGCGTCGAGCGTGGTCACGGCCACGAGGGGACCGGGGTGCGGCGGCACCAGGCCGTGCATGACGGACAGTCCGGCCAGGGCTGGAATGGCGATGCGGATGAGCGAGAGCCCACTGCGGCGGGCGACCAGGATGATCACGGGGATGAGCAGCACCAGCCCGACCTCGAAGAACATCGGCAGGCCGATCAGCCCGCCGATCAGGGCCATCGTCCACGGGAGGGTGCGGGCGCTCGAGCGGGTGACCAGCGAATCGACGATGCGGTCGGCTCCGCCGGAGTCGGCCAGCAGCTTGCCGAACATGGCGCCGAACCCGACCAGGATGCCGACGCCGGCCATGGTGGCGCCGAAGCCGGTGCTGAAGCTCGTGACGGCGTCCGCCGGAGCGAGGCCGGCTCCGACGCCGACGCCCACGGCGCCGATCGAGAGAGCGAGGAACGGGTGCACCTTGAGCCAGGTGATGAGCAGGATGATCACGGCGACGCCGACGAGTGCGGCGATGATGAGCTGCAGATCGGTGCCGGCCGGTTCGATCGGAACCACCGGGACCGCGAGGGGAAGAATCATCTGAATGTCCATTCCGAGGCGGCTTCTCTGCGACCTCATCGTCTAATAATCTGATTAATCAGATAATTGAGTGTGGCATACGAATCGCAACTCCCCGACCAACGCCGCTACGATCACGGTTGGGGACGACGCGCGGCCGGGCCGTGCAGGGAGAAGCAGAGATGAACCGTGGGGCGGGCGCAGGAGTGTGGCGTGAGCGAGGTCTTCATGCCCGGGTGTTGAACTCCCTGGGCCAGCAGATCGTCGACGGCGGATACCCGACCGGGGACATCCTGAATCTTGATCTGATCAGTGCGGAATTCGCGGTCTCCCGCTCCGTGCTGCGCGAGGCGCTGCGGGTGCTGCAGTCGCTGGGCCTGGTCGAGCCGCGGCAGCGGGTGGGCACCCAGGTGCTGCCCCGCGCATCCTGGGACCTGATGCACCCGCAGATCATCTACTGGCGCGGACGCGGCACCGACTATCTGACCCAGATGCGCGAGATGCTCGAACTGCGGCTCGGAATAGAGCCCGTGGCCGCCCGGCTGAGCGCGCGCCTGATGACCGCGGAGCAGCTGGACGCGGTGCGGGCGGCAGCCGAGGACATGGTTGCGGCCGATCTCGCCGGCGACGGCCGCCGGTTCCTCGAGGCCGACGTCGAGTTCCACTCCCTGATCCTGCTCGGCTCCGGCAACAGCGTGATGGGGCACTTCGCCGGCACGGTCGCGGCGCTCTTGCGCACGCGCGAGGAGGAGCAGCGCTTCACCATCACCGAGTACACGCCGCCGTCGGCCCACCGGCACAACCAGCTGGCCGAGGCCCTGTATGCGCGCGACGAGGATGCCGCGTACCGCTGGTCGTATGCCACGATCGAGGCCACCCTGGCCGAGTTCATCCAGGAATCGGACAACGCCGAGCTGGGACTCGGGGCCTGACGCTCGTCACCGGTTGATCAGAGTCGGGCGAGCCGTTCGATGTCCTCCAGGAATTCGCTGGCGACCTGGGCGGACACGGTGGTGCGGGTCGACCGGATCGCGGCCAGGTAGTCCTCGGTGCCCGGGCCTCCGGGTGTCGACTCGTCCGCGCCCTCGAACAGGGCGCGTTCCAGCGCCTGCTGGGAGGCGCGCCGGGCGGCGTACTCGATGTCCGCCGGTGAGAACCCGTCGCTCGCTGCGACCAGGGCGCTCGGGTCGACCGTGATTTTCATGCCCTCCGGGATGTAGCGCTCCCAGATGGCCTGGCGAGCGGCGACATCCGGAAGCCCGATCGGGATGACGTAGTCGAAGCGCCCGTGCCGGAGGAAGGCGGAATCGAGGGCGCGGATGAAGTTCGTGGCGCAGACCAGGAGCCGGCCGGGCTGCTCGCGGAAGGCCGGGATGATCTTGAGCAGCTCGTTGGTGACGCCCTGCAGGGGCGAGGGCGGTTCGCCGCCGCGCTGCGCCGCGATCTCCTCGACCTCGTCGATGAAGACGACCGCGTGCTCCAGCTCGGAGATCTTGAGGAAGGTCTCCCGGAGCGCGCCGGCGAGGCCCTTGGGGTCGGCCGCGAGCCGCGACGGGAAGACCTCGACGAAGGGCCATTCCAGGCGCGACGCGATGGCCTTGGCGAAGGTGGTCTTGCCGGTGCCGGGAGGTCCGAAGAGCACGACCGCCTTCGGCGGCACGACGCCGTACTGTTCGGCCATGTCCGGTTTGGCCAGCGGCAGGACGAGCCGGCGTTCCAGCAGCTCCTTCTCGGTGCGCATGCCGCCGACGCCCTCCCAGAGGTCCCGCGGCAGGATGCGTCCGCCCAGTTCGCTGAGTGACCGCAGCTCCTCGCGCTGCACCGGGATGTGGCGCTCGAAGTAGCGCAGGTGCTGCTTGACCTCGAAGCCGCGCTTCACGAAGGCGTCGACGCGGGTGGCTGACTCGGGCATCAGCGCGCTCAGCTTGGTCAGCCCGTGCCGGGACATCTTCTTCTCGAGGGCGGCCAGCAGGGCCGTGCCGATTCCGCGGCCCTGGAAGCGCTGGGCAGTGGCCAGGAAGACGACCCAGCCCTGGGCGTGGGCGGCCCGGCCCACGGCGGCCCCGACGACCTCGTCGCCGTGGAGGGCGATCACGGCGTCGTCCTTCTGGCAGGAGGCCAGCACCTCGGACAAACCGTAGACGGGCTCCGTCTTGGCGGCCGTCATCTCTTCCCAGAGGCGGAGAATGCCGTCCAGGTCATCCGAGTGAAAGTCGCGGATTCGCCAACCAGTCATGAGTGCTCCTTTGCGCCGACACGTACGCTTCCCAATCTATGGCACGCGCCGAACCGTGAGTTTCGCCCCTGTTTCGTCGGCGTTGAGGGGCGTTGCTCACAGCTCGGCGGAGTGGTGGCGGTCGGCGAGGCGGCGGGCGAGGTACGGGGCGGTGCGGCTGTGCGGATGCCGCGCGACGGCATCCGGGGTTCCGGTCGCCACGATCTGCCCGCCCGCATCGCCGCCGGCCGGACCGAGGTCGATCACCCAGTCCGCGGCGGCCACCACATCGAGGTTGTGCTCGACGACGATCACCGTGTTGCCGGCGTCGACGAGGCGGCCCAGCTGGGCCAGGAGCAGGCGGACATCCGCGGGGTGCAGCCCGGTGGTCGGCTCGTCGAGCAGATACATCGTGTGGCCGCGGCGGGCGCGCTGCAGCTCGGTGGCGAGCTTGATCCGCTGCGCCTCGCCGCCGGAGAGCTCCGTGGCCGGCTGGCCGAGACGAAGGTAGCCGAGCCCGACCTCCCGGAGGGTGGCGAGGCTGCGGGCGGCGGCCGGCACGTCGGCGAGGAAGCCGGCGGCCTCCTCGACGCTCAGACCGAGCACGTCGGCGATGGATTTGCCGTGGTACAGCACCTGGAGGGTCTCGGGGTTGTAGCGGGAGCCCTGGCAGGCCGGGCAGGGCGTGTAGCTGCCGGGCAGGAAGAGCAGCCCGACGCTCACCGACCCCTCACCGAGACAGGTCTCGCAGCGACCGCCGGGCACGTTGAAGGAGAACCGCCCGGCACCGTAACCGTGGCTCCGGGCCGACTCGGTGGCGGCGAAGGTCCCGCGCACGGCGTCGAAGAGCCCGGTGTAGGTGGCCAGGTTGGAGCGCGGAGTGCGGCCGATGGGCTTCTGGTCCACGCGAACGAGCCGGTTCACGGCCTCCAGCCCGGAGATCCGGTCGACGCGCGCCCGCGGCTCGGTGCCGCTCGCGTCGGCGTCGGCGTCGGTGTCGGTGTCGGCGTCGGGATCAGGGGCGACGGATGCGTCCGCGTCCGGATGCAGCGCGAGCCGCACGGCATCCGCCAGCACCTGGCTGACCAGGGTGGACTTGCCCGAACCGGACACCCCGGTCACCGCGGTCAGCACACCGAGCGGGAAACTCGCATCGACGCCGCGCAGATTGTGGCGGGTGACCCCGTGCAGGCCCAGCCAGTGCGCGGGGGTGCGCAGCGCGGCAGGCCCCGGCGCCGACCCGGCGGGCCCCGCCTCCGACGCGGCGGGGAACAGGTACTGCCGGGTGACCGACTCCGGCACGGCGGCCAGGCCGTCGATCGGCCCGCTGTAGAGCACGGCACCGCCGCCGGCCCCGGCCAGCGGGCCCACATCGACGACCCAGTCGGCCCGGCGCACGATGTCCATATTGTGCTCGACGACAAACACCGAGTTGCCGGAGGCCTTCAGTTGCTCCAGCACGAGAAGCAGCGGTTCGGCGTCGGCCGGGTGCAGCCCGGCCGAGGGTTCGTCGAGAACGTAGATCACGCCGAACAGGCCCGAGCGCAGCTGGGTGGCGATGCGCAGGCGCTGCATTTCGCCGGGGGAGAGGGTGGGCGTCGCCCGCCCGAGGCTCAGATAGCCGAGACCCAGTTCGAGGAGCACCTCGATGCGGGCGAGCAGGTCCCGGGTGAGGGTGCCGGCGGCCTCCGTGGCCTCGGCGGCGTGCGGCGGGACGCTCGACCGCAGGAGCTCGGCGAGCCCGGTCAGCGGCAGCAGGTTGAGCTGGGCGATCGACCGACCGGCCACCGTGACCGCGAGGGCAGCGGGCGTGAGGCCGCTGCCCTCGCAGAGCGGGCACGGGCCGGTTTCGACGAAGCGCAGCGCGCGCTCCCGCTGACTCTGGCTCTTCGAGTCGGCCAGAGTGTGCAGCACGTAGCTCTTCGCGCTCCAGAACCGGCCCTGGTAGGGCTTGGCGATGCGGTCGCGCTGCGGGGTGATCTCCACCACGGGCTGCTCGTCCGTGAAGAGGATCCAGTCGCGCGCAGCGCGCGGCAGGTCGCGCCAGGCGGTGTCCACGTCGTAGCCGAGGGTGATCAGGATGTCCCGCAGGTTCTTGCCCTGCCAGGCTCCCGGCCAGGCCGCGATGGCCCCGTCACGGATGCTCAGGGTCAGGTCCGGCACGAGAGTTGCCTCGGTCACGGTGTGCGCCGTGCCGAGGCCGTGGCACTGCGGGCAGGCGCCGGCCACGGTGTTGGGGGAGAAGGAGTCGGATTCGAGGCGCGGGGCATCCGTCGGGTACATGCCGGCCCGGGAATACAGCATTCGCAGGGAGTTGGACAGGGTGGTCAGCGTGCCGACGCTCGACCGGGAGCTGGGTGCACCCCGGCGCTGTTGCAGGGCGACCGCCGGCGGCAGCCCGGTGATCTCGTCGACGTGCGGTGTGTGGCCCTGCTGGATTAGCCGGCGCGCGTAGGGCGCGACCGACTCCAGGAACCGGCGCTGGGCTTCCGCGAAGATTGTCCCGAACGCGAGTGAGGACTTGCCGGAGCCGGAGACCCCGGTGAAAGCGACGATGGCATCGCGGGGCACGTCGACGTCGACGTTGCGGAGGTTGTTCTCCCGAGCCCCGCGCACCTGCACGAAACCCGCGAAGGCTGTGGTCCCCGGTGCGTTCCGGGTCGGGGCGGCGGTGTCGGCGGCAGGGTCGGCGGCAGCAAGAGGCAGGTGCATCCGACCGACTTTAGCCGGAACGTCTGAACAGATGGTGGCCGCGAAGGCGACACGGTATGATAGTGGAATTGCGATCCCGTCCACTGATGGTGGTGGGTCGGTACTCATCTCGATGCTCAACCGTGACAAATCCCGATGTTCAACCGTGTCAATCTCGATCGCTCCACTATTGAACCTGGCTCAGCGGTGTGCCGTTCAGACCACGTTTGAGACTGAGAGAACCCTTGGCTGATACAACCGGATCCACCGTTACCCACTATGTTTCCCCGCTGCGCTGGGCGGCTCTGAAGCGCGAATTCCTGTCCCGCCGGTCCGCGCCCAGCGACGCCCCAGGCGTAGAGCGACGCTGAGCATCATGGCCGACCGTTTCGAACTCGCCGATTCCGCCGAGGCCCCTGCCAACCAGGTGTCCGTGCCCCGGTGGGCAGCGCTCAAGCATGCCTACGTCTCGCGGCTCTCCAAGAGTGAGCGTGCCGCCCTGGCCGTCACCGCTGAGCTGGCACAGAACCCCGTCAATCCCCCCAACGGCGACCCGTTCGCCGACCCCTTCGCCGATCCCGCCGACTCCTGACCGATTCTCCGCCGGGTCTCCTCGCCGGCGGGCCGGCACGGCTAGGGCCGGCGCAGGTGGTCGACGGGCATCATGGCCAGCGGCGCTCGGAGATCGACCAGATCCCGGGCGTGCTGATCCAGCCGCTTGTCCTCCGCGGTGATCAGGGCCAGCGGTTGCACCGTCTCGGCGCGCGCGTCTGACCCGATCGCCACGAAGATGCTCATGCACTGCGTCGTGAGCTGCAGGTCGTGCGGCGTGCGCGGGCTGCCGGAGCGCACCCGGATGCTGACATGCATGCTGCGCTTGCCGGTGTGAATGAGCCGGGCATCCACTTCGACGATGTGCCCGATGTGGATGGGCCGGTAGAAATGGATGCCGCCGGAGTAGACGGCAACGGCCGCCTCGGAACTCCAGGCCGCGGCCGTCGCGAAAGCGGCCTCGTCGATCCAGCGCATCACCGTGCCACCGTGGGCGTTGCCGCCCCAGTTCGCGTCGGCGGGGGCCGCCAGGAACCGGAACACCGTACGTGGCGTGGTGCCGTCATCGGTATATTCCTGTGAGCGCATTGCTGACTGGATGCGCTTGCGCGGCTCGAGCCGCGCCGTCGCGTTCTGCTGGAGCTGCCGATCCACGTCGGAGTGGGGCACCCACCGGGGCACCTCCTGCGGCCTGCCGGCGTCGTCCACGGCGACGAAGACGAGGATGCAGTGGGTCGCCGGACTGTATGCCCGGGCGCGGACATCCGTGGTCTCGACCGTGACCAGCACGTGCATGCTTGTGCGGCCGGTGTGGATGATGCGGGCGTGCACCTCGACCAGGTTGCCGGGTTCGATCGGCCGGGTGAAGTGCACGTTGCCGACGTAGGCGGTGACCGTGTCGGAGGCACTCCAACCCACCGCGCAGGCGTACGCGGCCTTGTCGATCCACTCGAGCACACTGCCGGCGGCGACGGTCGCGCCCGAGGCGGCGACGTCGGCGGGAACGGCCATGAACCGCAGGGTGATGTGGTCGTCGGGCATGCCTGCGTCGGACGGCGGGATCGAACGGCAGGGTGCGGTGGTCACGGATACTCCAACGGAAGCAGGTCGGGGGCTTCGGTCCAGACTTTCACATCCGGGCTGGTGGCGGTGCAGGTCAGTCGGGTGCGGGAGCGGGTGCGGGAGCGGGTGCGGATCGGGGTGCGGGCCGGCCGAGTGCCGGTCAGCCGTGGGTGCTGCGGTGTTCCTCGAGCACCTCGACGACGAGGTCGTGGTCCTCGCGCTGGGCCAGCCCGGAGACGCCGACGACGCCGATGAGCGAGCCCCGCACGCGCAGCGGGAAGGCGCCGCCGTGCGCGGCGTGCGTGTTCGGGTCGAGGTTCGACTCTGTGCGGAAGTCGCGGGAGTTCGCCCGGAAGCGCGTGCCCACGGCGAAGGAGGAGCTGGCGAACCGCCGCACAACCCGGAACTTATTCTCGAGCCAGGCATCGTTGTCGGCGCAGGCGCCCGATAGCGCCGCATGGAAGACGCGTTGGTCGCCGAACATGATCGACACGGCAATCGGATGCTTGCGGGCATTGCCGAGTTCGACCAGCCGCGACCCGACGGCCCAGGCGTCGCCCACGTCGAAGGAGTCGAACTGAAGGATGCGTTCCTGCTCGAGAAGCAGCGGGAGGAGCTCTGCGGCGTCGTGCGCGTCGGTCATCGCAGGCCTTTCGGGTTGAGACAGTCGGCTGAACTGAAGGTGAGCGTCTTAATCCGTGTCGGAACGCCCTTGGGCCAGTCTTCCACTCATGCTCTCCGATCGGCGGGCGGTAGTGTCACCCAGACGTCCGGCGTGGGCGAGCAGTTCGTTGCCGTGCATCGTGGCGAAGGTGATCGTTCATCCGGTGTAGGCCGTGCGTGGGCAGGTCATTGGAAGTAGTCGGGCCTGGAGACGTAAGTGTCGGAGACGAACATGACACCACTGGAGGTGCTGAGAAGTTGCTGCACGGCGTCGATCAGCTCGCCGGCGTTGTCGGGCGGGAGGACGGTGATGAGCATGGTGAGGGTGTCATATTCGTTGAAGAGTAAGGCCCCGGAGTGTTGGCCGTGGTGTCCGATTCCGGACACCCCCGACACGGACGTGTAGCCGGTGGCTCCGGCGGAGGTGATCAGTTCGCGGATTGCGGGGGCGTCGCGGGCGGGCACGACAACCTCCAGCCGGGTCATCTGGGTCAGGTTGTTCATGGTCATGTTCCTTTCAGTGCAGTAGGGGCGGTCGTCCAGCCGTACGGGGTGTAGCGGTGCCAGGGGGCTGCGGGGTCGGTGCGTGCGGTGAGGGTGATCCAGTCGTTGTCGAGCAGGTTGCGCAGCATCTGGTTGCGGGAGACGATGCGGCCTATGTTGCCCAGGGGCGCCTGGATGATGACGGTCAGGCGCATCGGTTCGTGGAACAGTTGGTCGCCGAGGCCGACGGATTGCCAGGGCAGGCCGCGGCGCAGGTCGCCCGCGTGGCCGGCGAGGACTCCGATGGTGCCAACGGCATTGTGGATGGTTTTGGTCCCGGCTCCGAGGGTGGCGGGGTTGAGGGCGGAGAAGTAGTACTGGTGGTTGATCCACTGGGCGACTATCAAGGGCGCGGTCATGATCGTTTCCAACGCGGCACCGTCCAGGTCCAACTCTGTCTGGTAGGAGTGGAGGAACACGCGCCGGTCCAGGTTGACGCCGCGTGTCATCTGACGTGGCCCGATGATCATGGCGGCGTTTCCGGCTAGCCCCAGCTCCGGATACACCTCGGCCCAGTCGTGGGCGCGCCCCTGGACCCGGGCGGGGGAGTGTGGGGATGCTCCGGGTAGGTCCTGGGCGCGTTCTCTGACCAGCATCTTTGCGGCTGTGTGCTGGGCCCGGTCGAAGGTGTCCGCTGCATCGACGTGGCTCTGCGGGATGAGGTGCTGGTCCAGGAGTGTGACGGCGTCGGTGACGGTGTTGTGCTCGGCTGCGATGAAGAAGCTGTCGGGGGGGATGTCGATTCCGCGGGCTGCCAGGAGGGGGCGTACGGCGGGGTCGTTGAAGATGGCGGCGGAGGCGCGGGCGTTGGCCGCCCCGGGGTTGCCGCCGCAGGCGCCGCAATCCAACGCTGATTGGTACAGGTTGTTCGTCGACTCGGACGCGTGGCCGGCGAGCACGACCAGAGGGGCGAACTGGGTGATGCCCATCATCCGCACCGCAGTTTCAGCCATCGCGGCCCGCTCCTCCAGTGTGAACGCGTCGGCGACTGTCACGTTGCTCGGGAGCGCGGCCGTCGCCGGGGTCAGGAATCGGTGGATTCGTGCCTGCACCGTGGGGGTGAGGGTGCGCAGCACGCTGATGGCGCCGTACAGCCAACCGGATACCTCCGCGAAGGCGAATGGTGTCACTGTGCCCGAGTCGGCACGGTGGGTAGACCGCCGGAGCGCGTCCCGGGTGCGACCGCGCATGATGTGGTCTTCAGCCTTCGCTGGGTGGGTCGGGTGTTCGGTGAGGTGGTGCCGGGCCGTCAGGAGGGCCGGCAACGAATTGATGGCTCCTCGGGCTTTGTACCGGGAGAAGCGCACGGGGACGCCGAAGAATCCGGCGAACCCGAACGTTTCCAATCCGGGGAGGACCTCGACGTGACGCCGCATTCCTTCGGACCGGGGGTCGATGCACATCACCAGTTGCAGTTGGGGACGAGGGGTGAACGGGTCGGTGTCCCTGAGGGTGTCCACCAGGGTGGCGAGGTAGTGGAGTTCATAGGCCTTCTGCCAGGTCAACGCGTGGTCGGGCACCGGATGGGTGACCAAGACCCGGCTCACTGCCGCGATGTCGTCCCGGTCTGCTCGACTGCCGCCGATGGACCGGGCGACGTGCTCGGCCCGGTGCCAGAGGGCCGACGGGGTCTCGTCGGCTCGGACGGGTCCGCGTGGCGAAGGGAGGCCGGTCAGGCCGAGGATGGCTTGGAGGGTCAATCTCACGCTCAGGTAGGAGAGCAGGTCGATGTCCCCGATCTTCTCGGCCCGCCATTTGATGTGGCTGACCCAGCCCGGCAGGTGTTGGAGCTCGGTTCGGAGGGTCTGCGTCACTGCCTCCGCCGGGACTCCGAGTTTGACCAGCGCCCACGCCAGTGCGGCGTCGGGCTCGACGGGCAGCTCGACCACCGTCCGGCGCGCCGTTCGGGGGAGTGCCGGGTCCCAGCGGGCCAGGGTTCGCCACGCCCGGTAGAAGCCGTGCCGCTTGTGGGGCATGGCCCAGAGCGGGTCCGGGTTCAGGTAGGACGACACCCAGGTGGCCAGGTACTCGTCGAGCCAAGGCGCCGGAGGTTCTGCTGCGGCGGGAGAATTCCACTGCGTGGTCTTCAGATCCAGAATCGCCACGCTCATCGCGGATACGCTTTTACCGCCGATGGTGAGTTGCCCGCCGAGTTCGGGGACACGCTCGACCAGGGCTGCTTCGAGATCGGCATCGACGATGCGGCCACGATCGGCGTCGGCGAGGAAGGAGTCCCGGGATCGGGTCAGGATTACGCCCGGAGTGGCGGCGGTCTCGAATGGGCGAGGTTCGTGGCCCGCCAGAGGATTTACGGCGATGAAGGACTCCACCGGCCAGGACGGCACAATGTCGTGTGCCGCCGTGGCCACTTGGGCGCGAAGAATCAAATTCATGACAACACTCCTGTGGTCACAGGCGGGCGGGGGGCAGCCGGCGGGCGGGGAAGGGCCGGCGGGCGGGGAAGTGTGGTCGTCACGGCCGTGGTGTACACGCGGTCACGCAGGTGCGCGAGCTGGTGCGGGTTGCGTGAGAGCAGTTGGACCGCGATGAGGCCGACGGTGGGCACGGCCAGTAGCCAGGCGGGGGCGGCGTTGATGGTGGTCTCGGGCTCCAGTGCCGCTGTGAACATCTGCAGGAGGGCCACATATCCGACTATCAGCACCACTGTCGATGCCGTGCCGGTAAGGAACGTTCGGGGTGAGAAGTTCGTGCTCAGTGCCGTGCCCAGAGCGACGCTGGCGGTCACGGCAACGAATACGAGCAGAGCGGTACTGGCCGCTGACACGGTGGGTGAGAACACCCATTCGGCTGCGGCCAGCGCCGCCAACGGCACCAGTACCGACAGGGTCACCGCTGCAGCGAGTGTGAACGGCGAGTAGATCTGTCGGGGTGGGAGGTCCCGGTCGACGGCGTGCTCGCGCACCCCCATGCCGGCCCCGAGAAAGAGGGTGGATTTGAACAGGGAGTGGGCGACCAGATGGAAGATTGCCGCCGCGAACACTCCCAAACCGCAGGCCATGATCATGAACCCCATCTGCGCCATCGTCGAGAACACCAACCTTCCCTTCACATCCGGTCGGACCAGGCGCACCGCCGACGCGTAGACCAGAGTCACGGCACCGGCCACAAACACCCCGATCATGATGGCTTGGTGCGGCGCGATGGCCGGGGCGAATCGGATCAGCAGGATCGCACCGGCGTTGACCACGCCGGCGTGCATCAGCGCGGACACCGGTGTGGGTGCCGCCAACGTGAACGGCAACCAGCCCTGGAAGGGGATCTGGCTGGAGCGAGCCAACCCCGACACCACGAGCAGCGCGGCGCAGGTCAGTTGAAGCGGCAGTGGCAACGACTGCGCGACCACCCCAAGCCGGTCCAGGGGAATATCTCCTCCGGCGGTGACCAGCAGGACGGCGACAGGAACCAGGAAGGCAGTGTCAGCGATCAGGAACCGGGTTCCGGTACGCCGGATCCCATCGCGGGCCTGCGCTAGCGGCCGATAGGTTGCCAGGAGCATAACGAGGGCCGCTCCCGCTCCGATCCAGGCCACGGTGAACAGGGCCACCGACCCGGCGCACACCATCAGCACGGTGAAACCGGTGAGCAGGTTGGCTGCGACGACGAACCAGACCTGTCGAAGATCACCCCGTAGATATCGAATCGCGAAGACCTGGATCAGTGCGCTGAGTCCCAGCACCAGCATCGACAAGATCAACGCCAAGGCATCCAGGTGCACGGAGGTGGACCCGAATGCCACCTGCTCACTCCGGTGCGGCGCGGAAACGGATGCGATAGCGACCGCGACAGTCGCGACGAACCCGAACCCGACCACGGTCGCCGCCACGCGGGCAGCCCTGTCTCCGCTCGCTCCCGACCAGCCGAAGAGCACGGCGCAGAGCCCCGCGATCCACGGCGTCAGGGTCACACCACCCACAACGAGCCAATCAGACATCAGAACCTCTCGAAGCACGACCTACAAAACAGGAAAAACATAGCACATGTTGAGTGTCGGGAATTGAGTGTAGAGAGAAGCTCGTCGGGTGGGAGATAATTGAGAGATGGCGACCTGGACGTTTTTGACCAATCACGCCCACGTGTTGTTATGCGTGGCGGACAACCCGAACGTGCGCCTACGCGACGTCGCCGTTCAGGTCGGTATCACTGAGCGAGCAGCGCAACGAATCGTCACCGAACTGGAAGAGGCGGGCTACCTGGACCGCGAACGCGAGGGTCGCCGCAACACCTACCGGCTCAACACCGCAATGCCGCTTCGGCACCCCCTGGATCGCGATCATCGCATCGGGGAACTGCTTTCGACCTTCGCCAACACTCGCAGCCAGTGATTGATCCGCGGATGTCCCGCAAACGCGTCACCCATTCGTCGGCGCCGAACCGGAGTTGGTCCCCGCAATATCGATAACCATCGATATGCTGGGAGGACCGTCATCACGGACAAGTCGTCCCCACTGGATGCCGGCCTAGGAGATGGTCACCCATGGCACACATCGAGATTTTCGAACCGGGACTCTGCTGCGGCACGGGCATCTGCGGAGTCGACGTCGACCAGGCGCTCGTCTCCTTCTCCGCCGACCTCGATTTCACCCGCGCGAACGGCGGCGACGTCGCACGGTTCAACCTGGCCCAGGAGCCGCTCGCCTTCGTGGAGAACGAGGTGGCCCGCCGGTTCCTGCACACCGTCGGCCAGGAGGGCCTGCCGGTCACGCTCGTGGGCGGAGCCACCGTGCTCACCGGCCGCTACCCCACCCGTGCCGAGCTCGTGAGCTGGACCGGCTTGGCGCCTGCCGACACCGCCGCTGACACCGCATCCGACTCCGGAGCGGCCAGTCACCTCGCCGCCGTGCAGCCCGAGGGCTCGGTTCGGCTGCTCGCCATGGCGTCGGCCACACCGGCTGAGGGTGCGGGTGCGGAGGCCAGTGCCGAGGCCGGCTGCTGCGGCACCGGCGGCTGCTGCTAGGGCCGATCGTGACGACCCTGCGCTTCCTCGCCGACGCCCCGCGCTTCCTCTTCTTCACCGGCAAGGGCGGGGTCGGCAAGACCTCCATCGCCTGTGCGAGCGCGGTGCGCCTGGCGGAGGCCGGGGCATCCGTGCTGCTGGTCAGCACCGACCCGGCCTCCAATGTGGGCCAGGTATTCGGGGTGAGCATCGGTAACACGGTCACCCGGATCGAGGCGGTGCCCGGCCTGTCGGCCCTCGAGATCGACCCCGAGCAGGCGGCCGAGCAGTACCGCGAACGCATCGTCGGCCCGGTGCGCGGACTGCTGCCGGCCGCCGAGGTGGCGTCGATCGAGGAGCAGCTCTCGGGTGCCTGCACCACCGAGATCGCCTCCTTCAACGAGTTCACCGACCTGTTGACGGATGCCGCGTGGACGGCCGCGTACGACCACATCCTCTTCGACACGGCCCCCACCGGGCACACCATCCGCCTGTTGCAGTTGCCCGGGTCGTGGACCGACTTCCTCACCGAGGGCACGGGCGACGCGTCCTGCCTCGGGCCGCTCTCCGGCCTCGAGAAGCAGCGCGCCGTCTACGCCGACGCCGTGGCCGCGCTCGCCGACCCCGACCGCACGCGGCTGGTGCTCGTGGCGCGCGCCCAGGCCTCCACCCTGCGGGAAGCCGCGCGCACCCAGGCCGAACTGGCCGCCATCGGCATGGAGCGGCAGCACCTGGTGGTCAACGGCATCCTGCCGGCCGGCCCGCACGCGAACGCGGATACGCATACGGACACGGACGCGGACACGGACGCGGGTTCGGGCACCCCTGCCGACGGCGCGGCCGACCCGCTCTTCACGGCCATCCGGGCGCGCGAACAGCTGGCGCTCGCCGAGATGCCCGAGGGCCTGCGCGCCGCGCCCACCGACTACGTGGAGCTGAAGAGCGCCAACATGGTGGGCCTGGCGGCTCTCCGCAGCCTGCTCGAGCCCGAGGCCGTTCCGGCGCCGGCCGCCGTCGTCGACACGGCCGTGCCGGGGGCCCCGCTCTCGGCCCTGATCGACGAGATCGAGGCCGGCGGCCACGGACTGGTGATGCTGATGGGCAAGGGCGGCGTGGGCAAGACCACGCTCGCGGCGGTGATCGCCGTGAGCCTCGCCGAGCGCGGGCTGCCCGTGCACCTCACCACGACCGATCCGGCCGCGCACCTCGACGACACTCTGGTCGGCGCCCTGCCGAACCTGACCGTGTCCCGGATCGACCCGGCCGTCGAAATCGCGAACTACACCGAGCGGGTCATGCGCACGAAGGGCGCGCACCTCGACGCGCAGGGCCAGGCCATGCTCCGAGAGGACCTGCGCTCGCCGTGCACCGAGGAGATCGCCGTGTTCCAGGCCTTCTCCCGTGTGAGCCGGGAGGCGAAGAACACCTTCGTCGTGATGGACACCGCTCCCACGGGGCACACCCTGCTGCTGCTGGATGCGACCGGGTCGTACCACCGCGAGGTCACCCGGCAACTGGGTGACGGCATCCGTCTGACGACGCCGATGATGCGGCTGCAGGACCCGGAGCAGACGAAGGTGATCCTGGTCACCCTCGCCGAGACCACGCCCGTGCTCGAGGCCGCGGAGCTGCAGGCCGACCTGGAGCGTGCCGGCATCACGCCGTGGGCGTGGATCGTGAACAACTCGATCGCCGCGGCGGCGCCGACCAGCCCGCTGCTGCTCGCGCGGGCCCGGAACGAGCTTCCCGAGCTCGAGCATGTGCACGCCAAGCGCGCGCCGCGGCTCGCGGTGGTGCCGCTGTTGGCGGACGAGCCGGTCGGCATCCCCGCGCTGCTCGCTCTGGCCGCGGGGACGCAGCCCGCGCCGGCATCCGTTCGCTAGGCGCACCCGAGTCCTCGCCGAGCCGTGAGTTCGGCCCCACTTTTTCGCCCGAACAGGGGCGAAAGTCACGGCTCGGCGGGGCTGGCCCGAGCGGAACGGCCGGCTAGCGCACGAACGGCCGGCTAGCGCACGAACGGCCGGGCCGCGGTGCCGCGCATGACCGACCAGACGACGATGACGACCGCCAGCACCATGGTGACCAGGCCGAGCCCGGAGTAGCCGACGGCGCTCAGCACCAGGCCGGCCAGGGCGCCGCCGAGGGCGCCGGCCCCGTTCATCGACAGGTCGGAGAAGCCCTGCAGGGCGGCGCGGTCGTGCACGTCGACGGCCTCGGCGATCAGCGCCGAACCGGCGACGACGGATGCCGACCAGCCCAGTCCGAGCAGGATCAGCCCCACGGTCATGGCGGTCTGTGACTCGCCGGCCAGCCAGAAGATGGCCAGCGAGGCCAGCAGCAGGGCCTGGCCGAGGAGGATGACGGGCATCCGTCCCAGGCGGTCGGCCAGGGCGCCGAAGACGGGCGACAGCGCGTACATGCCGGCGACGTGGAGGCTGATGGTCAGCCCCACCAGTGTCAGGGTGGCGCCGTGGTCGCGCAGGTGCACCGGGGCCATCGACATCAGGGCGACCATGGTTGCGTGGCTGAAGGCGATCACGGCCACCGCGAAGCGGGCCTGCGGGTTGGCGCGCACGATGGCCAGGCCGCCCCGGCGCGTACCGCCGAAGGGGTCCACCTCGCGCGCGGCGAGGGCGGTGAGCAGTGGGTCTGGCCGGAGTCCGACCGTGTAGACGACGGCCGCCCCGACCGTGGCGATCAGGGAGAATGCGAAGGCTCCGGTCAGCGGCGGCAGGCCGAGGGCTGTCCCCACGACCTCACCGGGGCCGAACAGGTTCGGGCCGAGCACGGCACCGATGGTCGTCGACCAGACCACGATGGACAGGTCGCGGGCCCGGAATTGTGTGCTGGCGAGGTCGGTGGCGGCAAAACGGGCCTGCAGGTTCGTGGCCGATCCGGCACCCAGGAGCATCAGGGCCAGCAGGAGCAGCGGGAAGGTGTCGACGGCGACCGAGGTGATGGCGAGAACGGCGCCGGAGCCGGCGATGAGCGATCCGGTAGCGAGGGAGCGGCTGCGCCCCCGGCGCTGGGCCAGGCGGGCCAGGGGCACCGCCACGAGGGCGGCGCCCAGGGTGCTCATGGTTGCGGCCATGCCCGACCAGGCGCTCGAGCCGGACAGCTGCGCGGCCAGCAGCGCGCCCAGGGAGAGCGTGGCGCCCATGCCGATGCCACCGAGTATCTGGCCGACGATGAGCACCCGCACCACTGCACGCTGCAGCGGCGTATGGTCGGTGGGCACGGACCCGGGGCCGGCGTCCGGCGTCACGGGTGCCGGCGCATCCGGGGTCAGGATGTGAAGGTCTTACGGAACGCGGAACCCTTGAGGGGCTTGCCGACGAGGGGAGCGAGCAGGCAGAAGTCGAAGGTGCCGGCGGCGATGAACACGGCCCCGAGGGCGGCCAGGAGCAGCCACCAGCCGCCGAGGATAACGGCCAGGACAACCAGGATGACCCCGGCAATGACGCGGACCCAGCGGCCGGCGGTCGAACCGAGGAACTGAATGATAGCCATCAGAAACTCCTTCTCTTGAGTGGGTCCATTATGCCCCGGGGGGTACAAGTCGAAAGGCGCGCAGGTCGAGCTCAGGCCTCGACGACGAGCAGGGTGTCGAGGGCGAAGGTGGCGCCGCCGTCGCCGGGGGCCTCCGGGTCGGTGGCGAGGTCGCGACGGATGGTCTCGCACCGCACCACCCGGGAGGCGCCGAGGTTCGCGGGGTCGACGCTCGAGCGCAGCAAAACCGGCGTGTAGAGGATGTCCCGGTTCGTCGGCCCCGGAGCCCCGGTCTCGAGGTTGGCCCGGTCGTGCCCGAGCACGACCAGGTGCCCACCGGGGGAGAGCCAGGCCGCGGCGCGCGCCAGAACGACCCGCAGCGCGGACTCCGGCAGGTGCAGGTACATCACGGTGACCAGGTCGAACGTCTCGCCCGCCGGATCCCAGGTCGTGGCATCGCCGACCTGCCAGTCGACGGCCACGCCCGCCGCCGCGGCATGCTTGACGGCCTCGCCGATGGCCTCGACGGAGAAGTCGACGGCCGTGACCGTCCAGCCGTGCCCGGCCAGCCAGATCGCGTTGCGGCCGTCGCCGGTGGCCAGGTCCAGGGCGCGGCCGGGTGTGAACGGGCTCACGGTGTCCTGCACGATCTGCGCCGGCACGGCCGACCACAGGCGTCCGGCCTGGCCGGCCTGCGCCTCACGGGCGAGGCGGTAGCGGGTGTCCCAGTCGGTGGCGTCCATGGGGTGTCCTCTCGGCGGACATCCGTCGGTGTGAACGGATGCTGCGGAAAGGCCAGTTTCGCACGGAAGCGGCCCCTCAGCGGGAGAGCAGTGCGCCCGGCGAGAGTGGGTGCGCCCACCGGGTGCAGCACGGACCCGCCGAGCTCGCGGGACCCGCTCACGGAACCGTTCGGCAAACCCGGCCGAGTTGCGGAAAAAGCACCCTCGTCGTCGAAACGAAGGTGCTTTTTCCGCAATTGGACGCAAGTGGACGCGGGCGGAAGCGGGCGGAAGCGGGCGAGCCAAGCGGAGGAACGTGGAGGTCAGCCGAGCAGCAAACGGGCGAGCTGGTCGACGGAATAGACGGTCGCGGTCGCGCCGACGGCTTCGGTCGGGGATCCGTAGCCCCACTCCACGAGGATGGTCGGGACGCCGTGCGCGGCGGCGCCTTCGGCGTCGTACCGGCGGTCGCCGACCATGACGGGGGCCGCGACGTCGGCCCCGACGGCGCCGAGTCGTGCGAGCGCCTCGGCCACGATGTCGGCCTTGGAGCTGCGGGTCTCCAAATCGGAGGAGCCCACCATCGCCGTGAAGTACTTCGCCAAATCGAAGTGCTCGAGCACGGCGGTCGCGTGGTGCTCCGGCTTGCTGGTGGCGAGGGCCATCGGGATCTTCGCCTCGTGGAGGCGCTCGAGCAACCCGGCGACGCCCGGGTACACGGCGGTGTCCAGCATCCGTTCCTGGTAATCGGCTCGGTACACGGCGAGAGCCTCGACGGCCTCCTCGGGGGTCATCCCGGCGTACTCGCTGAACGCGGCCAGCAGGGGCGGGCCCACGTAGGCCGTGAGTTCCGCGTCGGCGGGAACCGGGCGGCCCAGCACGGCGAAAGTGCGGGCGAGTGAGTTGGTTATGGCCGGGGCGGAATCGGTGATCGTTCCGTCAAGGTCAAAAAGGATGGCACTCCAGGTGCGAGTCAATGTCGAAATCACAGGCTAATACTAGGGGGCCGCCGGCGAACTCCCGCATAAATCTCAAGAAGGTGAGAATAATGCGCTTTCGCGCGGGGCGCCAGTCCCTAAAAGAGTTTCGACTGGGTGTCGTCGAGTCCGCGCATGGCGTCGTAGTCCAGAACGAGGCATCGGATGCCGCGGTCCTCGGCCAGGGTGCGTGCCTGCGGCTTGATGATCTGCGCCGCGAAAACCCCGAGCACCGGGGCAAGATGCGGGTCGCGGTTCATGAGGTCGAGGTAGCGGGTGAGCTGCTCCACACCGTCGATGTCGCCGCGCCGTTTCAGCTCCACCGCGACGGATCCGCCCGCGGAATCTCGCGCCAGGATGTCGACCGGGCCGATCGCCGTCATATACTCCCGACGCACGAGGGTGTGGCCGTCGCCGAGCAGGTGGATGTGCTCGGCCAGCAGCTTCTGCAGGTGTGCCTCGACACCGTCCTTGATCAGCCCGGGGTCGATGCCGAGCTCGTGGGCGGAGTCGTGCAGCACCTCGTAGATGCTGACGATGAGCTGGTCGGCGGTCTTGGCGTGGGTGACCGTCCAGACGGCCGTGACGCCGGCATCCGTCTGGTCGTCGTCGGGGTCGGACAGGGCGAGGCTGCACGGCGGGCTCATCCAGTTGAGCGGCTTGTACGAGCCGCCGTCGGAGTGCACCAGCACGCTGCCGTCCGACTTGATCATGAGCAGGCGGGTGGCCAGCGGCAGATGCGCGCTGAGTCTCCCGGCGTAGTCGACGGAACATTTCGCAATCACAAGGCGCACCGTTCGAGCCTAGCCGCGTGGGGCGGGAACGGGCGCCGAATAGGTGCGCTCGCGTGCGGCGGGCGCGGCGAGGCCGGCCAGCACCATCAGCGCCAGGATCAGGAACAGGGCGTTCAGGATGCCCCAGGCCTCGCCGAGCAGGCCGAGCGCGGGCGGGCCCACGAGGAAGGCGAAGTAGCCGATCATGGCGACGGCGCTCACCCGGGCCGCGGCGTTCTTCGTGTCGTCGGCGGCGGCCGACATGCCCACCGGGAAGCCGAGCGAGGCGCCGAGGCCCCAGAGGACCGTGCCGGTGTAGAGCAGCCATGCGTTCGGCGCCAGGATGAACAGGGCCAGGCCGAGGATGCCGAGCAGCGCGCAGGTGCGCAGCACCGGCACCCGGCCGAACCGGTCGAGGATCGGTCCGCCGAACACCCGGCCGACGGTCATCGCCGCCACGAAGACGCCGAAGACGATGGCGCCCTCCGTGTTGCTCAGTCCGTGCCCGTCGACGGCGGCCAGGGCCAGCCAGTCGTTGGCCGAGCCCTCGGCGAAGGTCATGCCCAGCACGATCGTGCCGATCAGCAGGATCCTCGTATCGCCCCAGACGGACAGGCCGGCGCGCAGACGCTCCCGCCAGGGCGGTGCGGCGGGCGGGACGGCCTGGACCGAGCCCGACGCGACTCCCGATGTTTCGCCCGCCGCGTCCCCCGACTCCGACACCGGCGCCGGCTCGTCGCCGAGCTCAGCGCACTCCGGGATGTACCGCACGCCGACGACGGCCGTGGCGAGCACCAGCAGGGCGACCCCGGCCAGGTGCCAGAACACCGGCAACGAGACGAAGGATGCGCCCGCGCCGGCCAGGGCGCCGACAACGGTGCCGAGGCTGAAGCAGGCGTGCATCAGCGGCATCAGCGTTTTGCCGATCGCACGCTCGGCCGCCGCGCCCTCGACGTTCATCATGACGTCGACGGAACCCATCCCGAGGCCGACCAGGGCCAGCCCGGCGAAGACCAACCCGGCGGATGGCAGCAGGCTCGTGCCGACCCCGGCCGTGATCAGGCCGAGCGAGGAGATCGCGACACCGAGCACCAGGGCGCGCCGGGCGCCGAGACGCGCGAGCAGCCCGACCGCCGCCACCAGGCCGAGCACCGATCCGGCCGAGAGACCGAAGATGACGATTCCTACTTGCGCCGTCGAGAGCTCGAGGCCGTCCCGCACTGCCGGGATGCGGGACATCCAGGTGGCCAGAGCGAGGCCGGAGATGAAGAAGATCGCGAAGACGGCGTTCCGCCAGGCAGGCAGTCCCGGCCGGGCGGCCGGGGCGGCGGTTCCGAGGTTTCGGGTGGTGTGGGTCACACACTCCAAGTTATCCGAAACGCCCTGGGCCGAACGCCGCGGGCCTGGTTGATCGCAGCCTGCGCCCACCGGGTTCACTCGCCTAGATGGTGAATCCCAGGGCGCTCATCATCTCCCGGCCGTCGGCGGTGATCTTCTCGATGCCCCACGGCGGCATCCAGACCCAGTTGATGCGGAACGCGTCGACGACGCCGTCCAGGGCGAGGCCGGTCTGCTCCTCGAGCACGTCGGTCAGCGGGCAGCCGGCCGAGGTGAGGGTCATGTGGATGATCAGGGCGTCGTTCTCATCGTCCCAGCCCAGGTCGTAGATCAGCCCGAGGTCGACGATGTTGATGCCGAGTTCCGGGTCGATCACATCCTTGAGGGCCTCGTGCACGGCTTCGAACCGTGTCGCGCCCAGGGTCGATTCCGTCGATTCCACGGCGCTCGTCGCCGGGGTCAACCGGCCACCGCGGAGCTCTGGTAGCGATCGTAGCCTTCGTCTTCGAGGNAGGCGGTCGGCGAGCTCGGGGCCGCCCTGCTCGGCGATGCGGCCGTCGACGAACACGTGCACGAAGTCCGGCTTGATGTAGCGCAGGATGCGCGTGTAGTGCGTGATCAGGACGAGGCCCAGGCCGGTGTTCTCCTTGGCCCGGTTCACGCCCTCCGACACGACTTTGAGCGCGTCGACGTCGAGGCCGGAGTCGGTCTCGTCGAGAATGGCGAACCGGGGCTTCAGTAGTTCGAGCTGCAGGATCTCGTTGCGCTTCTTCTCGCCGCCGGAGAAGCCCTCGTTCACGTTGCGCTCGGCGAAGGACTTGTCCATCCGGAGCTGCTTCATCGACTCGCGCACGTCCTTGATCCAGGTCCGGATGGGCGGCGCCGTGCCGTCGACGGCGGTCTTCGCGGTGCGCAGGAAGTTCGTCACGGTCACGCCGGGGATCTCG
>NZ_SOGN01000044.1 GCF_004403395.1 Cryobacterium cheniae | reverse complement strand
CGGGCGGTGCGGAGTGGGGGCTCCTGCCATGCCTCAATTGTAAATGACTTCGAATCTTGAGTCAAGAGTTTTGCTCAACTCTAGTAATCAATTACCCACCGATAGGCGCTGTGACGGTAGGCGTTAAGTCGGAGTTTTTCGGGACACGCCGGGTGGGCTGGCGCCGGGAACGGCGTGTCGCGAAAAAGTCCGGAGTTAGCGTGGGGCACGGATGCCGGTGGCCGGGTTCAGAGGACGGCTCGCCGGGTTTCGACAGGCTCGACCACCGATAACGACGGACTCGACCGCCGGCACGCTCAGCCGGCCGGGGCGAGCACCCGGCGGCCGCGCACGAAGACGCCGGCGATCGCGGGCTGACGGAGGGCCAGCAGCAGCGCGAAGAGGATCTGGTCGGTGGCCATCTCCTCGTCGTCGGCCCGGATGCCGCGCTCGAGCACCGTGGCGAGGGGCTCCCAACGGTCCGGGTCGATCAGCAAAAAGTCGGCGTCCTTGCCCACGTCGAAGTTGCCGAACCGGGCCTCCATGTCGAGCGCGCGCGCCCCGGCCAGGGTGCCGGTGAACAGCAGGGCGGCCGGATCCAGCGCCAGGCCCTCCTCTCCGGGCTCGGAGAGGTGCACCTTGAAACAGTCGTTGAGCACCCGGGAGACGAGCCACTCGTCGCCCGCACCGACATCCGACCCGATCGCGACATTCACGCCGAACGACGTCGTGCGCAGCCACGGCATGGTGCCCGATCCCAGAAACTGCTGCGACGTGGGGCAATGCGCCACGCTCGTTCCCGTCTCGGCGAGACGGGCCAGTTCCCTGTCTTCACAGTGCACGGCGTGTGCCAGGATGCTGCGCCGCCCCAGCAGGCTCGACCCGCCAGGCGCCGAACCCGGCAAAAACCGGCCGTCGTAGGTGTCGAGGTAGGTGTCGACCTGGTACACCGATTTCACGGCGTCGATCTCGCCCGTGCCGGGCCGGTTGTTCTCGTTCAGGTGGCTGTGGAAGTACACGCCCTGCCCGCGCACGTCGTCGTAGAGCTCGCCGAGTCCGGCCAGGGTCGTGGGGGTGACCGACAGGCTGAACCGCGGCACCACCGCCACCTGAAGCAGCGCGGTGGCGGGGTCGCCGGTGTCGACCGCGTGCCAGCGGGCGATCTCCTCCGTCACCAGCTCGAGGGCCTGTGCCTCGCTGGTGAGCAGCGCCCGCGCGGGCTCCGAACCGACGGTCTGGATGCCGCGCCCGCTGACCAGACGCAGCCCGGCCCGCTGCGACTCCTCGAACAGGGCGTCCTGCGCGTGCGGGAACGCGGAGCCGAAGACCAGGGCGCTGGTCGTGCCGGCGGCGACGCGGCGACGGGTGAAGTCCCGGGCGATCCGCTCGCCGAACTCGGGGTCGCCAAGGCGCGTCTCGGCCGGGAAGACGCAGTTGACCAGCCACTCCAGCAGCTGGCCGCCGCCGTAGGCATCCGTGGAATAGGTCTGCGGGAAGTGCAGGTGCGTGTCGACGAAGCCGGGCAGGATGAAGCCGCCGCGATTGTCGGTGACCGGCAGGCCGGCGTGGGCGGCGGGGAGATCGGCGAACGAGCCGACCCACGCTATCCGGCCTGCGTCGGTGGTCACGAGGGCGCCGTCGGGCAGGGATACGAGGTGCCGACGCGCGGTGGTCACGGTGGGGGAGCCGGCAATGTGAAAGATGTGGCCGCGGTAGACCCGGCTGGACGGTGTCACGAAGGGGCCCGTTCTTTCGTCGTTCGCTGCCACTGGACCTGTTCAGTGTATTGGGGGACTCGGCGGGCCGGGCTCTCGGCAAGCGCTTGCAGTAAACGCTTGCACAAGCGGTGCGTGACGGAGTAGCGTCACACCTGTTGTTCGAAGCGCCACCGGGCGCGACAGGGGGAGTCAATGTTGACGAAACGCACCGCTACACGCCGTCCGGCCGTACGCCGTCTCGTGGCCGCGATCGGAGCCGGTGCGATCGTGCTCTCCGGTCTCGCCTTCTTCGCGGTTCCCGCGAACGCGGCCACCCCGACTGTCGCCCTGGTCGGCAGCCTGCAGAGCGAACTCGGCTGCGCGGAGGACTGGCAGCCGGCCTGCGCGTCCACCGAACTGGCGCCCACCGGCGTCGACGGAGTCTGGTCCGCCGAGTTCACGGTGCCGGCCGGCAGCTACGACTACAAGGTCGCACTCAACGACACCTGGGACGTGACCTACGGCCTCGACGGCGGCGCCGACAACATCCCGCTGACCATCGCGGGAGAGAGCCGGTTGAGCTTCACCTTCGACCTCGGCCTGAAGCGCGTCGGCCTCGAGGTGCTGTCCCTCGCCGGCGCCTATTCCGCGGACGACGAGGTCGTGGCGGCCGCCCCCATCCGCCAGCCCGGCAGCGACGAGCAGTTCTACTTCGTGATGACCGACCGGTTCAAGGACGCAGACCCGGCCAACAACACCGCCGGTCTCGGCGACGACCCGCAGGTGTCCGGCTACGACCCGGCGAACAAGGGCTTCTACAACGGCGGCGACCTCGCCGGGCTCCGCTCGCAGCTCGACTACATCGAGGGGCTGGGCACAAGCGCCCTCTGGCTGACGCCGTCGTTCAAGAACCGGGCCGTGCAGGGCGAGGGCGCGAACGCGTCCGCGGGCTACCACGGCTACTGGATCACGGACTTCACCCAGATCGACCCGCACCTCGGCACCAACGCCGAGCTCAAGGCGCTCATCGACGACGCGCACGCCCGCGGCATCAAGGTGTACTTCGACATCATCACCAACCACACCGCCGACGTCATCGACAACGAGGAGAAGCAGTACTCCTACATCGACAAGGCCACCTCGCCGTACACGACCGCCGCCGGCGAGGCCTTCGACCCGGCCGACTACGCGGGGACCGACGGATTCCCGGCCCTCGATGCGACATCCTTCCCCTACACGCCGTACCTCTCGGCCGCCGACGCCGCCGCCAAGGTGCCGGCCTGGCTGAACGACCCGACGCTGTACCACAACCGGGGCGACTCGACCTTCGAGGGCGAGAGCGCGCTCGACGGCGACTTCTCCGGCCTCGACGACCTGATGACGGAGAACCCGGCCGTCGTGAACGGCTTCGTCGACGTGTACACGGACTGGGTCGACCTCGGTATCGACGGCTTCCGCATCGACACGGTCAAGCACGTCAACCTCGAATTCTGGGAAACCTGGTCGACGCAGGTGCTCGACTACGCGCACGCCGCCGGCAAGCCCGACTTCTTCATGTTCGGCGAGGTCTACGACGCGGACGCCACCAAAACCTCCCCGTACGTCCGCAAGACCGACCTCAACTCGGTGCTCGACTTCGGATTCCAGTCCCAGGCCACCAGCTTCGCCGCCGGCAACTCCGCGAAGGGGCTCAGCCAGCTGTTCGCCTCCGACGACCTCTACACGACGCCCGACTCCAACGCCTACGCGCTGCCGACCTTCCTCGGCAATCACGACATGGGCCGCATCGGCTATTTCCTGAAGAGCACCGATGACCCGCTGGCCCGGGACATTCTCGCCCACGAACTCATGTTCCTGACCCGCGGTCAGCCCGTGGTCTACTACGGCGACGAACAGGGCTTCATGGGCGCCGGCGGCGACAAGGACGCCCGCCAGTCGTTGTTCGCCAGCCAGGTTCCCGAATACGTGAACCAGCCGCTGATCACCGGCGAGACCGCCGGTTCGGTCGACCGTTTCGCCACGGATGCGCCCCTCTACACCCGGATCGCCGAGCTCTCCGCGCTGCGTAGCGACCACGCGGCCCTCGCCACCGGTGCCCAGATCGAGCGCTACGCCGACACCGGGGCCGGCGTCTACGCGTTCAGCCGGGTCGACCGCACCGAGAAGATCGAGCACCTCGTCGCTGTCAACAACTCGTCCGCCGCGAAAGCCGTGACGATCCCCACCCTCACCGCGGGTGCGTCCTACTCGGTGCTGTTCGGCGACACCGCCCCCGCGGTATCGAGCGACACCGGTGACCTGGCGGTGACCGTGCCGGCGCGCGGCTCGGTGGTCCTCGTGGCCGACCGACCCGTCAGCGCTCCGGCCGCGGCCGCCGCGATCACGGTCGCCGCCCCCGCCGCCGGAGCCGGCGTCACCGGCGTCTCACCCGTCGGGGCTACCGTCGACGACGGCGTCTGGCAGGAAACCGGCTTCGCCTGGCGGGTCGTGGGCGACCCCGCCTGGACCAGCCTCGGCACCGCCGAGGACACCACCCCGCGGGTCTTCCACGACACCGCCGGCCTCGCCACGGGCACCCTGGTCGAATACCGCGCCGTCTCCACGGATGCCGCGGGCCAGCGGGCGGCCGCGTCCAGCTTCGCCTCCGTGGGCAACACCGTTTCCCTGGCCGACACCGGCACCCCGGACCCGGCGATCGACCTGGTCACCGTTGCCGGCAGTCACAACTCCGAGATGGGGTGTGCCGGGGACTGGCAGCCCGGCTGCGAGGCCGCGAAACTGACGCTCCGAGCCGACGGAATCTACGCCGGCACGTTCGACCTGCCGGCCGGCGACTACGAGTACAAGATCGCCGTGAACGGCTCCTGGGACCTCAACTACGGTTCCGGCGGGGTTCCCGGCGGCGACAATGTGAGCTACACGACCACCGGCGGTGCGGTCACGTTCTACTACGACCCGCGCAACAACTTCTTCCAGGGCACCGCCGAGGGCGACATCGTCGTCGCGGCCGGTTCCTTCCAGGAGGAGGCCGGATGCTCGGGAGACTGGCAGCCGGACTGCCTCGCGACCTGGCTGCAGGACGTGGACGGCGACGGCACCCTCACCCTGAGCTCGAACACCCTGCCGACCGGTTCGTACGAGGCGAAGGTCGCGCACAACCTCGGTTGGGATGAGAACTACGGCGTCGGCGGCGTGCCGAACGGCGCGAACCTGTCCTTCACCGCCACCGAGGGCAAGGAGACCCTGTTCAGCTACGACCTCGCCAGCCACGTGCTCACGATCCTGGTGACCGACCCGCCGCTGGCCGGCACCGGCCAACAGCGGGCGCACTGGGTGAGCGAAGAGACCATCGCCTGGCCTCGTGACCTGCTGCCCGTGAACGCCGACCCGGCCGCGCTCGGCTACGCGCTGCACTCCTCGCCGGCCGCGGGCCTGGCGGTCGCCGACGGAGTCGTGACCGGCGGTGACACGGTCGCCCTCGCGTACGACCCGGCCGGGCTCTCCGACGCGGAGAAGGCGCGTTTCCCGGCCCTCGCCGGATCCGTGGCCCTGCGCCCGGTCGGTCTGGACCGAACGGATGTGGAACGGCTGCTCACGACGCAGCTGGCGGTCTCCCAGTCCGGCACGGGCGCCGGCGACACCACGGGCACCCTGACCGCGTTCACGGGCGTGCAACTGCCCGGGGTACTCGACGACCTCTACGCGGATGCCGCCACCGACCGGACGCTCGGCGTCACCTGGTCGAAGAAACGGCCCACGATCGCGGTCTGGGCCCCCACGGCGCAGAACGTCGACGCGCTCGTCTGGACCGCGGGCGACACGGCCGACCCGGAGCGCATCGCGATGACGCGCCAGGATGACGGCGCGTGGACCGCGACCGGCGCCAAGAACTGGACCGGCGCATCCTTCGTCTTCGAGGTCACGGTGTTCGCGCCGACGACGGGCAAGATCGAGGTGAACCAGGTCACCGACCCGTACTCGGTCGCCCTCACGCCCAACTCGACCCGGTCGGTGCTGATCGACCTGGCCGACAAGAACTTCCGCCCCCCGGTGTGGGAGAAGGCGAAGGCGCCGGTGATCGAGGACGCCGTGGACCGGTCGATCTACGAACTGCACGTGCGCGACTTCTCGATCTCCGACGACACCGTGCCCGAAGATCTCCGCGGCACCTACGGGGCGTTCGGCGTCGACAGCGCCGGCACCCGGCACCTGGCGGAGCTGGCGGATGCCGGGCTCAACACCGTTCACCTGCTGCCGACCTTCGACATCGCCACGATCGAGGAAGACCGTGCCCTCCAGGCCGTGCCCGCCTGCGACCTGGCCTCCTTCGGGCCGGCCTCACCGGAGCAGCAGGCCTGCATCCAGGCGATCAGGGACCAGGACGGCTTCAACTGGGGCTACGACCCGTTCCACTTCTCGGTGCCGGAAGGCTCCTACGCGGTGAACGCCGACGGCGGCGCCCGGGTGGCCGAGTTCCGCGGCATGGTGGGTGCCCTGCACGAGGACGGCCTGCAGGTTGTGCTCGACGAGGTGTTCAACCACACCGCGCAGAGCGGTCAGGGTGAGAAGTCGGTGCTCGACCAGGTGGTGCCCGGTTACTACCACCGCCTCAACCCGCAGGGGGCCGTCGAAACCTCCACCTGCTGCCAGAACGTCGCCACCGAACACGAACTGGCCGAGAAGCTGATGGTCGACTCCGTCGTGCTCTGGGCGAAGGAGTACCGGGTGGACGGGTTCCGGTTCGACCTGATGGGCCACCACTCGAAGGACAACCTGCTGGCCGTGCGGGATGCTCTGGACGCGCTCACCCTGAAGAAGGACGGCGTGAACGGCCAGGCGATCTACCTCTACGGCGAGGGCTGGAACTTCGGCGAGGTCGCGAACAACGCCCTCTTCGAGCAGGCGACGCAGGGCCAGCTCGGCGGAACGGGCATCGGCACGTTCAACGACCGGCTGCGCGACGCTGTGCACGGCGGCAGCCCGGTCGACGGCAGCACCGTGCAGCAGCAGGGGTTCGGCACCGGGCTCGGCACCGACCCCAACGGCGTGGCAATCAACGGCACCACGGAGCAGGCGCTTGCCCGGCTGGCCCAGGCCAGCGACCTGGTGCGGCTCGGCCTGGCCGCGAACCTGCGCGATTTCAGTTTCGTCACCAGCGACGGCACGGTCAAGCGCGGCGACGAACTCGACTACAACGGGTCGCCGGCCGGGTACGCCGACCAGCCGGACGAGGTGATCAACTACGTCGACGCGCACGACAACGAGACGCTGTACGACCTGCTCGCCCTCAAACTGCCGTCCGACACCGGGATGAGCGACCGGGTTCGCATGAACACCCTGTCGCTGGCCACCGCGACACTGTCGCAGTCACCGTCGCTCTGGCACGCGGGAACCGACCTGCTGCGCTCGAAGTCGCTCGACCGCGACAGCTACAACTCGGGCGACTGGTTCAACCGCATCGACTGGACCGGCCAGACCAGCAACTTCGGCGTCGGTCTGCCGTCGGCGGCCGCCAACGAGGACAAGTGGGCCATCATGCGCCCGCTGCTGGAGGACCCGGCCCTGAAACCGACGCCGGACGACATCGCGTTCGCGTCGGCCCAGGCCCAGGACCTGCTGCGCCTCAAGCAGTCGACCGAGCTGTTCCGGCTCGGCGACGCGAAACTGATCAACGAGAAGCTGACCTTCCCGGCCAGCGGGCCGGACGCCACCCCCGGCGTGATCGCGATGAGCGTCGACGACACGGTGGGTGTCGACGTCGACCAGACACTGGACGGGCTGCTGGTGCTCTTCAACGCCAGCCCCGAACCCCGGACGATCCGGTTGGGCACGCTGGCCGGGCGCGGGTTCGCCCTGAGCGGGATTCAGGCCGCCGGGGCGGACGCGCTCGTCAAGACCACGACGTGGGACGCGGCAACCGGCACGGTCACCGTTCCCGCCCGCACCGTCGCGGTGCTCGTGGACGCGCAGGAACGGAAGGCGAAGAAGCGGTAGCCCGCTGCTGCACCCTGTTGTTGGATCCCGCTGCCGCACCCCGTTCTTGCACCCCGTCAGGTGCGAACGGGGTGCAGCAGCCGCCAGATCCGGTCGCGCGACATGGGCAGTTCGGTGGGACGGATGCCGATGGCGTCGCGCACCGCATTCGCCAGCGCCGGCGCCACCGGGTTGTACGGCGACTCGCTCATCGACTTCGCCCCGAACGGACCGAGCACGTCATGCGTCTCCGCGAAGTACACCTCGGTGACGGGCAGGTCGGCGAGAAGCGGGATGTGGTAATTCCGCAACACACTGGTGGTCACGGTTCCCGCGCCGTCGAGGATGACCTCCTCGTACAGCGCGGTTCCGATCGCCTGCGCGACCCCACCCTCGATCTGCCCGCGGCACTGCTCCGGGTTCATCACGACCCCGGCATCCGCGGCCTGGATCGACTGCAGGATGCGCACCTCGCCGGTCCGCGTGTCCACCGCCACCCGGAACGCCTGCACGTTGAACGCCACCGAGCGGCGGGCGCCGTCTTCGGAACCGACACCGCGCAGAGCGGATGACCCGGCGCGCTCCGCCAGTGCGGCCAGCGTCACGAAGGTCTCACCGCTGCGCAGCCCGCCGGGTTCCAGCGTCCACGCGGCGGCGCGGACCTCCGGGTGCGTCTCCGTGGCGGCCGACCGCAGCGTGTCGGCGAGGTCGTTCGCCGCCGCGAGCACGGCCTTGCCGGCGATGACGACGCCCGCGGAGCCGAACGCGCCGGTGTCGTAGCCGATGGCATCCGTGTCGGACTGCACAATCTCGATGCGGTCGGGAGTCGTGTTCAGGGCCGTGGCGGCGAGCTGCGCGTGCACCGTGGTGGTGCCGTTGCCGAACTCGGCGGTGCCGACCCGCACCGTGTAGGTGGTGCCTGAACTGTCCAGGGTGACCGACGCCTGCGCGTAGTGCCCGCGCGGCGGGGTGGTCGCGATCATGGCGCTGGCCATGCCCTCGCCCACCTTCCAGTGCGCGCCCGGCGGCACCGGGACGTCGTTGCCGCGGGCCAGGGCCGACTTGGCCAGGTCGAGGCACTGGTCGAGGCCGTAGCTGCCGAAGATGAGGTCCTCGCCCTCGACGTGCGTGACCACGAGCGGGTCGGTCGGGCCGACCGAGTTGCGCCGCCGCAGGTCGAACGGGTTGATGCCGACGGTGCGGGCGAGCTCGTCGAGCGCGGATTCGATGCCGAAGATGACCTGGCCGAGGCCGTAGCCGCGGAAGGCGCCCGACGGGAGGTTGTTCGTGTAGACGCTCCGGGCATCCACCCGCTTGTTGGTCACCCGGTAGAGGCTGACCGACTCGGAGCTGCCGTGGAACATCACCCCGGGTGCGTGGTTGCCGTAGGCGCCGGTGTCGGCGAGCACGCCGAGCTTCAGCGCGGTGAGCCGGCCGGAGTCGTCGGCGCCGAGGGTGACCTGGATCTGCATCGGGTGCCGGGCCGGGGACAGGGTGAACTCGTCCGACCGGCTGAACTCGTACTGCACCGGACGCCCGGTCTTCAGCACGGCGAGGGCGACGATGTCCTCGGTCAGGATCTCCTGCTTGCCGCCGAAGCCGCCGCCGACCCGGGCCGTGAACACGCGCAGCCGCTCGGGGGCGAGGTCGAACAGCCGGCAGATCTCCCGGTGCACCAGGAACGGCACCTGGGAGCTGGTGCGCAGGATGAGCCGTTCGCCGCCGGCCGAGGCGTCGGCCGTGCCGGGCTCGAGCCAGCCGATGGTGGCATGCGTCTCCAGGTGGGTGTGCGCCACCCGCTGGGTCTGCCAGGTGCCGCTCACGATATGGGTTGCCTCGGCCAGCCCGGCCGCGATGTCACCGTATTCGCCGTGCAGCTCGGCCACCAGGTTGCGGGCCGGGTCGGCCACGCGGCTCGCACCGGCATCCTTCTCGCCGTGCACCAGGGGAGCACCGGGCAGGAGAGCGGCGTGCGGGTCGAAGACGGCGGGGAGCGGCTCGTAGTCGATCTCGATCAGGCGGCAGGCGGCCTCGGCGATGGCGAGGGTGTCCGCGACGACGGCCGCGACGCGCTGGCCCCGGAACCGCACCACCGAATCGAGCACGAGGGTGTCGTCGGGGTCGTCGAGGCGGTCCTCGTGCCGGGCGGTGGAGAACAGGGTGGCGGGGGAGTCGCCGTGGGTGAGCACGGCGTGCACCCCGGGCAGGGCGGCGGCCGCCGAGGTTCTGATCGAACGGATGCGCGCGTGCGCCTCGGTGCTCTGCAGCACACTGAGGTGCAGGAGGCCGGGGACCGTGACGTCGAGGGTGTACGGTTCCTGCCCGCTCACCACCCGTTCGCCGGCCGGGGCGGCCAGGGAGGTGCCGACGGTGCCGTGGCGTGGCCCGGTCTGGATCACCGGGCCCAAGCCGTTGACGGGGGTGTGGGTGCCGCGGATGGCGTCCTCGATGGCGCGGTAGCCGGTGCAGCGGCACAGGTTGCCCTTGAGCAGGCGGGGGAGGTCGT
This sequence comes from Cryobacterium cheniae, assembly GCF_004403395.1. Lineage (GTDB taxonomy): Bacteria > Actinomycetota > Actinomycetes > Actinomycetales > Microbacteriaceae > Cryobacterium > Cryobacterium cheniae. The sequence continues at coordinate 323,804 of NZ_SOGN01000044.1, read as the reverse complement.
CCAGGTCGGTCTCGGTCAGGGTGGACGCGGTCACGATCATGCCCGCGGTGCAGAACCCGCACTGGAAGCCGGCGGCGTCGACGAAGCGCCGCTGGATCGGGGCCAGGTCGCCGGGCATGCCGAGCCCGGCCACGGTCGTCACCTGCGTGCCCTCGGCGCGGAACGCCGGGTAGATGCAGGAGTGCACGGGAGCGCCGTCGACCAGCACGGAGCAGGCGCCGCAGTCGCCGGTGTCGCACCCCTTTTTGACCTCGAAGTGCTCCTGGTCGCGCAGGAAGGAGCGCAGGCACTGTCCGGGGGCCGGGGACGCGTCGACGGGTTCGCCGTTGAGCTGCAGTCTCATGAGAGGTCTCCCTCTTCGAGGTCGGTGGCGTCGAGTTCGGCGCGGATCTCCTCGGCGAGCACGCCGCTCACGGCGCGGCGCCAGTCGGCCGCCCCGTGGGCATCCGTGAACCAGCAGTCGATGGCGGCGATGTCCCCGGCGAGTGTGCCCGCGTCGGGCAGGGAGTCGTAGCGCAGCTGCACCGGGCGCACGGTGCCGGCAGTGACGGTGAGCACGAAGCGGGAATCCGTGTCCAGTCGGCCGATCAGTACGGCGCCGGAGCGGCCGAGCGGGGAGAGGGCGATCTTGCGGTACGCGGTGCGGGCCGCCAGAGAGGAGGCCGGCACGTCGATCGACCGCAGCACGTCACCGGTGCGGAGCGCGTTGGTGGTGTTGCCGGTGACGAAGGCGCTCGCGGGCATCCGTTCGTCGCTGCCGTCTCGGCGCCAGATCAGCACCTCGGCGTCGAGGGCGGCGGCCAGGCTGGTCATCGGGCCGGCCGGCAGGGAGGCGCAGAGGTTGCCGCCGACGGTGGCGACGTTCCAGATCTTGAACGAGCCGTAGAGGGCGGTGCAGCACTGGAAGAGCAGCGGATGAGCGGTCCAGCCGGGCGCGGCCGGAAGGCGGGAGAGCTCGGCGATGGTGCAGGTGGCGGCGATGGTGAGGCCAGGGGTGAGGCCGGATCCTGTGCCTGACGTGTCGGCATCCGTCGTCAGGGTCAGGGCGGGCCAGCCCAGGGTCTGCAGGTCGACGAGGCCGGTGAGGTGTGCCTGCGGGTCGGCGAACAGGTCGGAACCGCCCGCGAGCGGGGCCACGCCGGCGCCGAGCTGAGCCAGGTCGTCCCGGTGACGGGCGGAGGTGATCGTGAGCACGGTGTTGAGGTCCATCGGTTCCCTCACTCGACCGCTCGGGCGCAGGTCGGACACCATGAATTATCCGCCTGCCCGTCTCGCCCCGCGACTCGCCGCGCACCCTCGCGGCATCCTCACGGCAAGCCGCCCCGTGTTCCCGGAGGGCCAGGGCAAGGAAACGTCCGGTGCTGAACCAATTCGACGGAGATTTTGAGCCAAACGGGCATTTTTGGGCTGTGTTGGGCCGTTTCGGCCAAAATCTCCGTCGAATTCGTTCGGGCCGAGACCAGTCGAGCTGGGGCACGTGGGGCACGTGGGACTAGTGGTCTACGCCGTGGAGCTGGTCGAGGATGTGGTCGAGCACCTCGGCGAGGAGACCCAGGCCCTCCGTCACACCGTGGGGGGAGCCCGGAAGGTTGATCACGAGGGTGCGCCCGCGGGCGATCCCGGCGTGGCCGCGCGAGATGAGAGCCAGGGAGGTGGAGGCGGCGCCGCGGCGACGGAATTCCTCCATCAGTCCGGGGAGCAGCCGGCCGAGGTGCGGGAGAGTCTGCTCGGGGGTGAGGTCGTGGGGGCTGACGCCCGTGCCGCCCGTGGTGATCACCAGGTCGCAGCCGGCGTCCAGCGCCTCGATCAGGGCGGCGCCGACCGGGTCGCCGTCGGGCACGACGCGGCGCTCGCCGAGGGTGAAACCGCGCTCCCGCAGCCAGACGTCGATGACGGGGCCGGTACGGTCGGGGTAGACGCCGGCCGCGGCCCGCGTGGAGGCGACGATGACCTGGGCGGTGCGGGGCGGGCGCGGAACGGCCGTCTCGGTCGGTTCGGACGGAGTCGACGGATGGTTCGCTGCGGCGGTCACGCGCTCCATCCTGCCTCACTGCACGTGCCTGCCCCACTGTGGGTGCCGCGTTTCCGTCCGCGTTACTGCCCATTCCGCAAATGCGGTAATAAGATACTCGACATGGCGCAGATACGGATTAAGGAAGCCGCCGGGTACCTCGGAGTCAGCGACGACACCCTCCGGCGCTGGATCGACAATGGCGCGCTCGCCGCGGGCACCGACGACGCCGGACGCATGGTCGTCGACGGGTCCGCCCTGGCTCACCTGGCCCGCGAGACGGCACTGGCCCGGGAGAACGCCCTGTCGCCCGCCGACCCGGCCACGACCGCGAGTTCGGCCCGCAACCGCTTCGTCGGCCTGGTCACCCGGGTGGTCAGCGACACGGTGATGAGCCAGGTGGAGCTGCAGTGCGGCCCGCACCGGGTGGTGTCCCTGATGAGCACCGAGGCCGTGCGCGACCTCGGCCTGGTGCCGGGGTCGGTGGCTGTGGCCGTGGTCAAGGCCACCACCGTGATCGTCGAAACCCCGAAGGGCCAGTCGTGACCGGGTTCCGGAGCGTCCGCCTCGCCCTCGGGCTGGCGGCGGCATCCGTTGTGCTGGCCGGCTGCGCGGGAACGGCCGGGGCGGCGCCCGGTTCGACCGGGAGCTCCACGCCGCAGTCCCGGGCGCAGGGCGAGACGCTCACCGTGTTCGCCGCGGCATCCCTCACCAAAACCTTCACCGAGCTGGCCGACCGGTTCGAGGCGGACAATCCCGGTGTGACGGTCGCGCTCAACTTCGCCGGTTCGGCCGATCTGGTGACCCAGATCCGGGAGGGAGCCCCGGCCGACGTGTTCGCGGGGGCCGACGCGCGGAGCATGGACCGGCTCCGCGGGGACGGACTCGTCGACGGCGACCCGGCGGTCTTCGCCACCAACACCCTGACGATCGCCGTGCCGGCCGACAACCCGGCCGGCATCGCCTCGTTCGCCGACCTCGCCGCGCCGAACGTGGACGTCGTGGTCTGCGCGCCGCAGGTGCCGTGCGGCGCCGCGCTGCCGGCCCTCGAGGCCGCGACCGGCGTCACGCTCGCCCCCGTGAGTGAGGAGAACGCCGTCACCGACGTGCTCGGCAAGGTCACCTCGGGCCAGGCGGATGCCGGCCTCGTCTACGTGACCGATGTCGCCTCCGCCGGCGCCGCGGTTCTCGGCATCCCGGTGCCGGAGGCCGGTCAGACGGTCAACGAGTACCCGATCGCCGTGGTGGCCGGCAGCGGGCAGGCGCGGCTCGGGGCATCCTTCGCCCGGTTCGTGACCGGAGCGACCGGTCAGAGCGTGCTCGGGGCGGCCGGTTTTGGCACGCCGTGACGTGACAGCGCGCCGTGACGTGACGGCGCCCCGTGATGTGGCGCCCGGTCGCGGCGGCTCCCACGACGGCCGGGTCACGCTCGGCGTGCCCCGGTGGACGCTCATCCTCGCTGGCGCGGGCGCCCTGTTCATCGTGCTGCCGATCCTGGGCATGACCTTGCGGGTGGACTGGTCCCGGTTCGGCGCCCTCGTGACCTCGGAGGCGGCGGTCGCGGCGCTGCTGCTCAGCCTGCGCACCGCCACGATGAGCACCGTGCTCTGCCTGCTGTTCGGCGTGCCGATGGCCCTCGCCCTGGCCCGCAGCCGGTTCCCCGGACAGCGCCTGGTGCGCGCCGTCGTCCTGCTGCCGCTCGTGCTGCCGCCCGTCGTGGGCGGCCTCGCCCTGCTGTCCACCTTCGGGCGTCGCGGCCTGCTCGGCGAGACCTTCGAGGTGCTCGGCATCCAGATCGCCTTCTCGACCACGGCCGTCGTGCTGGCGCAAACCTTCGTGGCGCTGCCGTTCCTGGTGCTGAGCGTGGAGGCCACCCTGCGGGCCTCCGGAGCACGCTTCGAGGCGGTCGCCGCCACACTCGGCGCCACCCCCGGCACGGTGCTCCGGCGGGTGACGCTGCCGCTGGTGCTGCCCGGCCTGGTCTCCGGCGCGGTGCTCGCGTTCGCGCGCGCGCTCGGCGAATTCGGCGCGACCCTCACCTTCGCCGGCAGCCTGCAGGGGGTCACCCGCACGCTGCCGCTCGAGATCTACCTGCAGCGGGAATCGGATGCGGATGCGGCCGTCGCGCTGGCCCTCCTGCTCGTGGCCGTCGCCCTGCTCGTGATGCTGGCCACCCACCGGCCGCGGGGACTGTCGTGACCTTCGAACTGGCCGCCGTGATGCACCGGCGCGGACTGGACGTCTCCCTCACCGTGTCGCCGGGCGAGACGGTGGCGCTACTCGGCTCCAACGGGGCCGGCAAATCCACCATCGTCGAGCTGTGCGCTGGCCTGCTGCGGCCCGATTCGGGTCGGGCCACCCTCGACGGGCAGGTTCTGTTCGACCTGGCGGCCGGCGGCGGGCAGCGGGGCACCTTCACCCCGCCGCACGCCCGGCGCACGGTGCTGCTCGCCCAGGAGCCGCTGCTCTTCCCACACCTGAGCGTGCGCGACAACGTGGCGTTCGGGCCGCGCAGCGCGGGGCAGTCCCGGGCGGCAGCGAGGCTGCTCGCCGACGAGTGGCTCGCCGCCGCGGAGGTCTCCGGCCTCGCCGACCGGCGACCCGGGATGCTGTCCGGCGGACAGGCCCAGCGGGTGGCGGTGGCCAGGGCCCTCGCGGCCAGACCCCGGCTGCTGCTGCTCGACGAGCCGATGACCGCGCTCGATGTGGCGGCGGTGCCCGCGCAGCGCCGGCTGCTGCACCGGGTGCTTCTGGATCGGTCCGTCATCCTGGTCACCCACGACCCGCTCGACGCCCTCGCCCTGGCCGACCGGGTGATCGTGCTGCAGGGCGGGCGCATCATCGAGCAGGGTCCGACCCGCACCGTGTTCGGGCACCCGCAGACCGAATTCACCCGGGCCCTGACGTTCGGACTGGACCTGTCGACCGGGCCGGCGACCGTGTGACGCACCGGTGGGCAATGCCCGGGGGAGGGAATACGCTGGTTCATATGACGTCTTCCGTGTCACCGTCCACCCGTGCGAGCGCGCGCCCGCTGACGGACGAGGAAGTCGACCGCATCCGCAACGACTTCCCGATCCTCGACCAGCTGGTCAATGGGCATCCACTCAACTACCTCGACTCGGGCGCGACCTCGCAAAACCCGCTCAGCGTCATGGAGGCCGAGCAGGAGTTCTACGAGCAGCGCAACGCGGCCGTGCACCGCGGGGCCCACACGCTGGCGTTCGGTGCCACCGAGACGTTCGAGGCGGCCCGGGCGACCGTGGCCGCGTTCATCGGGGCACAGGCCGACGAAATCGTCTGGACGTCGAATGCCACCGAGGCGATCAACCTCGTCGCCTACTCGTTCTCCAACGCGTCGCTGGGGCTCGGCGGTGCGGCCGCGCGGCGCTTCGCGTTCGGCGCCGGCGACGAGATCGTCGTCACCGAGATGGAGCACCACGCCAACCTGATCCCGTGGCAGCAGCTCGCGCTGCGCACCGGCGCGACCCTGCGGTTCATTCCGGTTCGAGATGACGGCACTCTCGATCTGGCCGCGGCGGCGGGCGTCATCGGAACCCGCACCCGCCTGCTCGCGGTCACGCACGCCTCCAATGTGGTGGGCACGATCAACCCGGTCGCCGAGCTGGTCGCTCTGGCCCGCTCGGTCGGCGCGCTGGTGCTGCTGGACGCCTGCCAGTCGGTGCCGCACCTGCCCGTGGACGTGGCCGCGCTCGACGTGGACTTCGCGGTCTTCTCCGGTCACAAGATGCTCGGCCCGACCGGCATCGGCGTGCTCTACGGCAAGGCCGAACTGCTCGCGGGCATGCCGCCGTTCCTCACCGGCGGATCCATGATCACGACAGTGGACATGCACACCGCCGAGTTCCTCGCCCCGCCGCAGCGCTTCGAGGCCGGCACCCAGCGCATTTCGCAGGTGATCGCCCTGGCCGCCGCGGTCGACTACCTGACCGAGACCGGCATGGAGCGCATCATGGCGCGCGAGGCCGAACTGGGGCAGCGCCTCGTCGCCGGGCTCGCGGACATCCCCGGGGTGCGTCTGCTCGGGCCGCCCGCCGGAGTGGAACGCATCGGATTGGCCAGTTTCGACCTGGCCGGGGTGCACGCCCACGACGTGGGCCAGTATCTCGACGAGGCCGGCATCGCGGTGCGCATCGGGCACCACTGCGCGCAGCCGCTGCACCGTCGGCTCGGCGTGACCGCGTCGACCCGCGCCAGTACGTACCTGTACACCACGACCGACGAAGTGGACCGGTTCCTGGCGACCCTGGCCGAGGTCGCCCCGTTCTTCGGAGTGAAGTCATGACCTCAAACGCCATGCAGCAGCTCTACCAGCAGATCATCCTCGATCATGCCAAGGCCCGGCACGGTGCGTCGGCGGAGGGGTTGGCCCCGCTCGCTGAGGTTGCCCGTGCCGGGTTGCGCGTGACGGAGTCGCACCAGGTGAACACGACCTGCGGGGACGAGGTGACCGTGCGTGTCGGTCTGCGCTCCGAGGAGTCCGGTGGCGACGCCGCCGGCGACGCCGTGATCGAAGAGTTCGCCTGGGCCGGGGACGGATGCTCGATTTCGATGGCCTCGGCATCCGTGCTGCACGACACCGTGCGGGGCGAGGACGTCGCCACCGCGCGGGCCCTGCTGAACACCTTCCGCGACATGCTGCGCTCGCGCGGCACGATCGAACCCGACGACGAGGAGCTCGGCGACGCTGCCGCCTTCGCCGGTGTCTCCAAGTACCCGGCCCGCGTCAAGTGCGCCATGCTGCCCTGGGTGGCGTTCGAGGCTGCCCTGCTCGCGGAGTAGCGTGCGCAGGCCGGCGCAGGCCGGCGCAGGCGGGAGCAGGCCGGCGGAGGCCTGCGCAGGACTTGCGCAGACTGGGCGGGTACGGTGGGCGGAGGCTGCGCGACGCGGCTCCGGACGACGGTTCAGTACCCGGCTTGCGACAAGACTGGCCACGGGAGCTGTTGTCATGGCGTGGATCATTCTCATTCTGTCCGGCGTTCTGGAAGCCGTGTGGGCCACGGCGCTGGGGAAGTCGGCCGGGTTCACTCGACTGTGGCCATCCGTCGTGTTCGCGGTGGCGCTCATGCTCAGCATGGGCGGGCTCGCCTTCGCCATGCGGGACATCCCGACCGGGACCGCGTATGCCGTCTGGGTCGGGATCGGCGCGGCCCTCACCGTGCTCTACGCCATGGTTTTCGGCGCGGAACCGGCTTCTCTGGTGAAGATTCTGCTCATCCTCGGCCTCGTCGGGTGCGTCGTCGGGTTGAAATTCGTCGACGCCGGACACTGAAATGGCCCTTCAACGGCGCTTGCCGACGGCGTATATTGTGCATGAAAAGCGAATTGCCAACGCCCGCCGGGGTGGAGAACCTGCCCCAGCCGGGTGAGGAGTTCCGGCCACGATTCGCGCCCATCGCTCCGCCGTCGGCCGGCGCTCCGCCTCGGAAGCACGCCAGATCGACATCCAATGCGGCGCGGGATGCCCGATCTGCGGCGGCTACCACGCCTGTCCCTCCAACTGCACCGCAGGAGGCGTTTCACAATGCTGAAAGAACTTCACACCGTGTTACCGGCGGCGGATCTCAAGCGAGCCCAGTCGTTCTACCACGACGCGCTCGGCCTCGACCCCGATGAAATCCACGAGGGAACCCTCGTCTACCACGTCGGGTCGGGTTCGGTCTTCGAGATCTACGAGACCAGCAATGCCGGCACGGCCAGGAACACCCAGATGGGCTGGGTCACGGATGACCTCGAAGCCGAGATGGGACGGCTCCGCGAACGCGGGGTCGTCTTTGAGGACTTCGACGTTCCCGGCATGAAGACCGTGAACGGGGTTGCCTCGGCCGATGAGATGAAATCGGCCTGGTTCCGCGACACCGAGGGCAACTTCATCTGCCTGTCGCAGAAGATCTAGCCTGTCCGGGCATTCCACTCACCATCCCGGGCGGCGCGGAGGCGCCGCCCGGTTCCTCATCCGGCCGGAGTCCGGTGCGCATTCAGCGTGCGCCGCGCGCTGGTACGCCAGCTCGCGAAGCACCACGGCGAGGCGGTCGCCGAAGCCCTCGGGGACCTGCTGCGGGAGGGCATCCGTCGGCCACCAGGCGACGTCCTCGCTCTCGTGGCTCGTCACGGGCGTCGAATCGTCCGGCGCGACCACCGCGAAACCGATGTCCCAGTGCGTCGTGCATCGCCCGAACCGGGAACTCAGCGCGTGCCGGTGCACGTCGACCGGGAACGCGTCGCCGGGCCCGGCACCGAGGGGGCTGAGGTCGGCGATGCCGCCCTCTTCGCGCGCCTCGCGCAGCGCGGCCGCGGCCACGGACCGGTCGGCCGCCTCGATATGGCCGCCGAGTTGGACCCAGAACCGGCCCTTCTTGTGGAAGCAGAGCAGGACGCGACTCAGGTCCGGCGTGAAGACGAAGCAACTCGCGGTCAGATGCTCGGCGCCGCCGTCCCGGTCCAGCGCCGACCCGAGGCCTGCCCGCACGAAGTCGACATAGTCGTCTCGCAGCCGGTCCTGGGCGAGGTCGACGGGCATCCAGCCGGCCAGGAGCGTCGCAACGCCGAGCGCCGCGGAGGCGTGGTGTTCACTGGAGTGCCGATCGATGCCCAGGGTCATAATCGAAGGTTAGCGTCGCGAGCCGATCAGCTCACCACCCTGAAGAGATTGCGCCGGCGCGGCTAACCGGCGTCGGCGGGTTGTGAAGTCGCGCATTTTCGCGCGTCATACTGGAAGGGAACAATCTGACGGGGTTCGACAGAGGACGAGACGCAACGTCTCCACTGTCCACCGAACCGCCGGGTGAACGATTTGAGGAGCAAAGATGCAAATCCTGGTCAACACCGACAACAACATCGAGGGCACGGACACCGTCGTGCAGGAGGTGGAATCGTCGGTCGAAACAGTCCTGGCCCGGTTCGACTCCCGTTTGACGCGAGTGGAGGTTCACCTCAGCGACCAGAGTGCAGGCCGGGAGACGACCGACGACATCCGCTGCGTGCTCGAGGCGCGTCCCACCGGAGGGAATCCCCTCGCGGCAACCGACAATGCGGATACCGTGAACGCGGCCGTCAACGGGGCACTTCACAAGCTGGTCAGCGTTCTCGAGACCACGTTCGGTCGGTTGGACGAACACAAGGGCGCCTCTGCCATGGGTGACGAACCCATGCCCTGAACCGTCGGCCCGACACGGTAAAGTTGGGCGTCCGCCTCGCCCGGGGCTTGAACCCCAACCCGAGAGGACGGCCGCAGTGAGCCTGATCAGGCTGAACGACGTCAGCATCCGTTTCGAGAACACGCAGATTCTGCGCGAGGCCTTCTTCCGACTCGAACCGGGCGACCGGGTCGGCCTGATCGGGCGCAACGGCTCAGGCAAGTCGACGATCCTCAAGCTGGCCCTCGGCCAGGTGACCGCGGATGCCGGAACCGTCACCCTCGACCCCGGCACCCGGGTGGGCTACTTCTCCCAGTTCTCGGAGCTGAACGGTGAATCCACCATCACCGAGGTGCTCGATGAACTGTTCGCCCCGATCAAGGCCCTCGAGGCGGAGCTCGCGGCGATCGACGCCGCGATCGCCGCTGATTCCTCGCAGAGCACCGAACTGGACCGGCTGATCCACCGGCAGGCGGAGCTGTTCGAAGACATGGACCGCCTCGACGGGTGGGACTACCCGCGTCGCATCGACACAGCGCTGACCACCCTCGGCTTCAACGAGGCCCACCGCGTCTGCGCCATCGACGAGCTGTCCGGCGGCTGGCGTAACCGGGCGGCGCTGGCGAAAATCCTGCTCGAGCAGCCCGACGTCCTGCTGCTGGACGAACCGACCAACTACCTCGACGTCGCCGGTGTCGAGTGGCTCGAGTCCTGGTTCCGCTCATTCCGCGGCGCGGCCATCATCGTCTCGCACGATCGACGGTTCCTCGACGGGGTCGTCACCCGCATCATCGAGGTCGAGAACTTCCACCTGCATGAGTACCCGGGCAACTTCGGCGAGTATGTCGTGCAGAAGCAGTTCCGCCTGAAGACCCTCGAGCAGCAGTTCCTGCACGAGTCGGAGCTGCTCGCCTTCGAGGCGGAGGGGATCAGCGACCGCCGCGAAGCCGCGAAGGCCGCCAGCCGCACCCTCGACAACCAGCTCGCCCACATCAAGAAGACCCGCAGTCCGCGGCCCGTCGACACGATCATCACCGACATCTACGGCGGATTGCATGTCAAGGACTCGCTCTGCCGGATCGAGTCGCTCAGCAAGGCCTACGGCGAGAAGACCCTGTTCACCGATCTCACCTTCGAGATCCGGCGCGGCAACCGCATCGTGATCCTGGGCTCCAACGGCAGCGGCAAGACCACCCTGCTGCGGGTGCTGGCGGGGGAGGAGACGGCCGATTTCGGCGAGGTGGCCTGGGCCTCCGGCGCCGCCGTGGTCTCCTACAACCAGGTGCTCGACGGCCTCGACGACGACGACACCGTCAGCCACTCCGTCAACGCGATGCCGGGCAGCCTTGCCTTCACCGCCACCCGCAAGTCGGTCAACCGTTTCCTCGCGATGTTCCAGTTCTCCGAGGCCGACCTGAAGCAGAAGATCGGCAACCTCTCCGGCGGCCAGCGGTCCCGCGTCGCCATGGCACAGTGCCTGCTGTCCGGGGCTGCCGTGTTGCTGCTCGACGAGCCGACCAACCACCTCGACATGGCCAGTACCCAGGTGATGGAACGTGCGCTGATCCACTTCCCCGGGGCCGTCGTGGTGGTCAGCCACGACCGGTTCTTCACCGACAAGATCGCCACCCGGCACCTGGTCTTCGGCAGCGAAGCGGCCCAGCCCGGCGAGATCGTGGTGCGCGCCGCGTAGCACTGCGCGCCGGACGCACCTCGTAGTCGGCGCTCGAGGAATCCAGCACGGCACCGGCGTCGCCGGGTGACGCAAACTCATCGTGGCGCAGGTTCTGGCTCCAGGCGCACCGTCTTGCATGCGCCCGCTTCCACAACCTGCGCCACGAACGCAGAGGGCGGCCTCACCGGGAACGAACCCCGGCGAGACCGCCACCGACATCAGCCCTCAGCGCCTGCGCCTAAGCGCCGACGCGATCCAGGCGAGCCACGCCGATCTTCGAGTCGGCCATGCCGTAGAACACGAACAGCTGCCCCTCGATTTCCTCGATCGCGGTCGGGAACACCACGTTCGGCACGATGCCGCTGATCTCATCGGGCGTCTCCGCCTTCAGAAGTGGCTCAGACGTACGCTGCAGGATGATGGTCGGGTCGTCCGCGTCGAGAATCATCGCGCCGGCGGAGTAGTTCACCTTCTGCTGCTGCGAAAACGCGCCGTCGATGATTCCGGTGACGCCGTGGTGCATCAGCAGCCAGCCCTCCGGCACCCGCAGTGGGGCAGGGCCGCCGCCGATCTTCAGTTCTTCGAACGGGAACTCCGGCCCGGCGAAGAAGCGGTGACCGCTCCAGAAGGTGAGCTTCGTGATGTCGACCAGCACATCCGCGACCGGCACATAGCTGATCCAGATGCTCTGGCGGGTGTCGGTGACACCGGCGGGAACACGGATGCCCTCACCCGGTTTGACCTCGTTCAGATCCCACATCGGGCGGTGCAGCACGGCGAAGCTTTCGACTCCGCCCGGGCCGGTGACCGGCTCCGGGAAGAACACGGTGTCCTTGTTGTGGAACAGGTTCAGGTCCATGTCCAGCGCGTCGTCGAAGGCGAACAGGGCCGGGCCGAGCCGGCGCCACTCGCGCAGGTCCGACGACACGGCAACGGCGGTGCGCGGGCCGAGCGGGCCGTAGGCGACGTAGGTCATCACGTGCAGGCCGAGCCGGGGGACGAAGGTGACCCGGGGGTCTTCGACCCCGGCGTTGTTCGCGCCGCGCTCCCAGCCGCGGTCCGGCTCGAGCACGACACCCTCGCGTTCGACGCCCGTGGGCACGCCGTCGGTGATGATGACCTTGGCGAGTCCGACCCGGGAGACGTTGCCGGTGGCGACCAGGCGGGGGAGGAGGTACAGCGTTCCGTCGGCAGAGTGCCCGGTGCCGGGATTCAGTACCCCTTCGGCCTCGAGGTCGTTGCCCTCCTCGGGCGTCATGATGACGCCCATTCGGGTCAGGGTGTAGGGGAATTCGGTGGGGTTGGGCATTTCTAACCTTTCACGCCGGAGCCGATATTGTTCGACACGAAGTGTCGTTGGAAGAGGATGAAGAGGATCACAGCAGGGCCGGCCAGGACGCACGCCCCGGCGAGGACCGCCCCGAACGGGTTCGCGGCGGTGGCCGCGACGTTGCTGAGGTAGTTGGCGAGCGACACGGCGAGCGGCTGGAGTGACGCCTCCTTGGTGATCAGGAACGGCCAGAGGAACTCGTTCCACGGGCCGATGAAGGTCAGCAGCACGACGGTCAGCAGTGCCGGCCGCACCAGAGGCAGGGCGATCCGGCGCAGAATCCGTAGTTCACCGGCGCCGTCGATGCGGGCGGCATCGAAGAGCTCCTTCGGAATCTGCAGGAAGTACTGCCGGAAGATGATCACAGCCGTCGAGTTGATGGCGAATGGCAGGATCATGCCCAGATAGTTGTCGGCCAGTCCGTAGTCCCGGGCGATCATCACGTAGAGCGGGATCATCAGCAGCTGGAACGGCACGACCTGCACCAGCAGGGCGAGAGCGAAGGTGACCCCGCGTCCGCGCCACTGCAGCTGGGCCAGGGCGTAGCCCACGAGCACACCGAACACGACGGTGCACAGGATGACGCCGCCGGTGAAGATCCCCGAGTTGAGCAACCCCTGCAGCAGGTTGATCCGGCCGTTGATGTCACTGTAGTTGTCGAGCGTCAGGTTGGCGGGGTTCGGGAACGCGCCGGCGACGGTCGGGTCCGGTTCCTCCTGCAGGGAGCCGATCACCATGTAGTAGAAGGGGAAGAGGAATACGAGGGCGCCGACGGTGAGCACCACGCTCCGCAGGATGTTCTGCCCGCGGCTCATGATTCGTCACCGCCCGCAAGCTTCCGCTGCACGAACGCGAGGATGAGGACTCCGATCACGAGGATGACGCCGATCGCGGCCGCGGTGTCGGGCGACCCCTGTTCGATTCCGCGCTGGTACATCATCAGCACGGGTGACGAGGATGCCCCGTTCGGGCCGCCGCCGCCGGTCAGCAGGTACGGCTCCGTGAAGAGGTTGGCGCCGGTGACCGTCGACAGCAGCAGCACGAGCACGGTCGCCGGGCGCACGCCCGGAACGGTGACCGAGAAGAACATGCGGATCTTGCCCGCGCCATCCGTCGCGGCGGCCTCGTAGAGCTCTTCCGAGACGTTCTGCAGGGCGGCCAGGTAGAGCAGGATGAAGAATCCGAGCCCCTTCCAGGTGACGAAGATGGCGATGGTGGGCATGGCCCAGGTCTCGTTGATCAGCCACGCCGGTTCCGGGGCGAGCGGCCCCAGGATCTGGTTCACGAGGCCGTTGCCGCTGAACAGGAAGATCCAGACGCCGACGACCGCGACGCTCGCGGTCACGTAGGGCACGTAATACGACACGCGCAGGAAGGTGCGGAACCGCACGGCCTTGTTCAGGGCCGTCGCGAGCACGAGAGAGAGGACGACCGTCAGCGGCACGTTGATCAGAAGAAAGGTTCCCACGTTGCCGAACGAACGGATGATGGCCGGGTCGGCCAGCACCTCCCGGAAATTCTCCAGGCCCACGAACGGCCGGTCCACCTGGGCGCCGGGGGCGGCGAAGTAATAGTCGTGGAACGACATCCAGAAGGCGAAGACCAGCGGGTAGGCGAAGACCGCCAGAACGAAGATGAGGTACGGGGCGCTGAGCAGGAGCCCGAACGGGTTCGTGCCCAGGAGCGGGCGTTTGCGCCGGCGGGGCCCCCCGCCGGGAGGAGTGGTGCTCCTCCCGGCGGCGGACCGACTCGCTGTTGTCAGGGACATTCGTTACGGCTTGGCGATCAGAGTGTTGATCTTCTCGGCGGCGTTGTCGAGGGCGGCGGGAATCTCACCCTCGCCGGAGATGACCGCCTTCGTGTAAGCGTCGCGGAAGTTCTGCCACGCGGCGACCGAGTTGGAGACGTTGGGAACCTCGACCATGCGGGATGCCTGATCGCCGAACTGCTCATAGGCAGGGTTGGCCGCGAAGTACTCCGGGTACACCGTGGGGAGGTCCGGACGGAGCGGCATCTGGCCGGTCAGCTCGAGCAACTGGCCGTCCTGCTCCTCGCTGGTGGCGAATTTCAGCACGTCCCAGGCGGTGCCCTGGTTCTCGCAGGCCGTGAACATTCCGACGTTCTTCGCGTCGCTGAACGTGAAGGTCTCCTCGGCCGGTGTGCCCGCGCTGGTGGGAACGGGAACCGCGCCCCAGTTCACGGCATCCTTGTACACCGACACGGCCCACGGGCCGACGATGGACATGGCGGCCTGGCCGTCGGCGAACGAGTCGCCCTGGTACTGCTCCTTGCCGGCGAGACCCTCGGCGTACAGGGTCTTCCAGAACTCCGCGACCTTCGCGCCGTTCTCATCGTCGAAGGTGGACTCGCCGTCTTCGATCAGCTGCGTGCCGCCGGTCTCGGCGGCGTACAGCGGGTAGAAGTCGAACCAGCTCTGGAAGAACTGACTGGTCGGTGCCGGGTAGATGGCGTTCGGTGCCGCGCCGCTCTCGACGAGGGTGCGCGAGGTGGCGAGGAATTCGTCGTAGGTGGCCAGCTTCGGGTTCTCGGCGTCGAGCCCGGCGGCGGTGAACATGTCCTTGTTGTAGAAGATCATGACCGGGTTGGACTTCCACGGCATCTGGAAGTACTTCCCGTCGGCGCTCTGGTACTGCTCGGCCGTGTCGCCGCTGCGTTCCTCGATGTAGGCGGTGCCGTCCTCGAAGCCGGAGAGTTCGACGAGACCGCCCTGCTTCTCGAACTGCGGTACCGCGACCGGGGCCGTGTTGAATACGAGGCAGGGGGCGTTGCCGGCCGTGATGGCCGCTCCGATGACTTCCTCGCTGCTCTTGCCGGCGGGGATCTCCTGAGCCTTCACCTTTTCATCGGGGTTCTCGGCGTTCCAGGCTTCCACCATCTGCTTGCCCCAGGCGATCTCGGTCTCGTTGTTCGAGTACCAGATCGTGATCGGCCCGCGGTTGGTGGCCGCGTCTCCCGTTGTCCCTCCGGACGCGCAGGCGCTCAGTGCCAGGGCTACGGTGGCGGATGCCGCCGTGACGGTGAGAATCCGCCTGGCTATTCCATTGCTGTGCATAGGTTGCTCCATTTCTCATATCCCGCAGCAGCCTTGCTGCGGTAAGTCTGTGTCAGCCGCGTGGTGGTGCGGTCGAGCCGCGGATCACGAGCCGGGCCGCCGGGAGATCCACGTCGTCGGCCGACCCGTTCTCCATCAGGGCCAGCAGCGTGCTCGCCGCCGCGCGGCCCCACACCATCGGTGCGGCGCTCACGGTCGTCAGCGGCGGATAGACGTAGCGGCAGATGTCGATGTCGTCGTAGCCCGTGATCGAGAGTTCGTCCGGAACCCGCACGCCCAGCTCGTGCGCCATGCCGAGGCCGGCGATGGCCATCGGGTCGTTGGCGTAGACGATCGCGGTCGGGGGTGTTTCCTGGGTCAGGAGGCGCCGGGTGGCATCGGATCCGGCGGCCACGGAGAAATCAGTCTCGATGGTCTGCCCCTCCGGCAGGCCGGCCTCGCGGACGGCGGCGGCGAAGGCCGCGCGTCGGCGGCTGCCGTGCAGCAACGTCGAGCTGCCCGCGACGTGCGCGATGCGGCGGTGGCCGAGCGTGGCGAGGTGGGCGACGGATGCGATCACACCCGGTGTGTCGTCCACGGTCACCGCAGGGAAGGGGCTGGCTCCGTCGGGGCGCCCGAGCGTGACCGCCGGCAGGCCCAACTCCGCGAGGAGCGGGATGCGCGGGTCACCGTGCCGGAGGTCGCTGAGGAAGACACCGTCGACCCGGCCGTCGGCTACGAGGGAACGGTAGGTCTTCAACTCGGTTTCAGCGTCGGGAACGACGCTGAGCACCAGGGCACGACCCTCCGGGGCGAGGATGCTCTCGACGCCCGCGATGAAGGAGGGAAAGAACGGGTCGGACGCGAGCACGTCCGGATTGCGGGCGATCACGAGGCCGAGGGCGTAGGACCGTTGAGTGGAGAGCGACCGGGCGCGGAGCGACGGCTTCCAGCCCAGCTCCTTGGCGACCTGCAGGATGCGCACCCGGGTCTCGGGGGCGACGCCGGGCCGGTTGTTGAGGGCGAACGAGACGAGGCCCTTACTGACGCCGGCCCGCTTGGCGACCACCTCGATGGTGACCTTCGCGGGGTGCGTGGCAGGCTTGCTCACAGCAGTGTTCACTGGGCCTCCTCTGTGACAACCGGTCCACACTGAACCGGTTTAGACAGGCTATACCGGTTTAGTTCCCGCCGTCAAGCGACGGCCGGATTCCGGCGGCACCCTGATTGAAGCACGGCCAGGGGAGGCCTAGATTGATCGGAAATGGACTGGTTCGGGACCGGAGACTACGAGATCGCGCGGCAGGTGCTGCAGCGTGGCGTGGCTGCCTGCTTTCTGATCGCCTTCGTCTCGGCCGTCAACCAGTTCCCCGCTCTACTCGGCGACCACGGCCTCCTCCCGGTGGCCCGGTTCGTGACGCACGTGCGTTTCCGCGACGCGCCCAGCGTCTTCCACTGGCACTATTCCGACCGGATGCTCCGCATCCTCGCCTGGTCCGGCGCCGCCCTCGCGGCCACCCTCGTGGCCGGGCTGCCGCAGCTCGGGCCACCCTGGCTGCCGATGCTCGCCTTCCTCCTGCTCTTCGCGGGCTACCTGTCGATCGTCAACGTCGGCCAGACCTTCTACTCCTTCGGCTGGGAGAGCCTCCTGCTGGAGGCCGGCTTCGTGGTGGCCTTCCTCGGCTCCGAGCAGGTGGCCCCGCCCGTCTTCGTGATCCTGTTCTGCCGCTGGCTGCTCTTCCGACTGGAGTTCGGTGCCGGCCTGATCAAACTCCGCGGCGGCCGGGAATGGCGCGACCTGACCGCCCTGTACTACCACCACGAGACCCAGCCGATGCCGAACCCGCTCTCCTGGTTCGCGCACCACCTGCCCCCGTGGTTCCACCGGTTGGAGGTCGTCGGCAACCACTTCGCCCAGTTGGTCGTGCCGTTCTTCCTCTTCGCGCCCCAGCCCGTCGCATCCGTCGCGGCCCTGATCGTGCTGCTCAGCCAGTTCTGGCTGGTGCTGACCGGCAACTTCGCCTGGCTGAACTGGATCACGATCGTGCTGGCCTTCTCCGCCGTCGACGACGCCACCCTGCGTGCGCTGCTGCCGTGGCTGCCGGCCGGCGAGGCCGCGCCGGATTCCCCGCTCTGGTTCATCATCCTGGTGAGCCTGGCCACGGCCCTGCTGCTGGTGCTGAGCTACTGGCCGTTGCGGAACCTGTTCGCCCGCCGGCAGCTGATGAACGCGAGCTTCAACCGGTACCACCTGGTGAACGCCTACGGCGCGTTCGGCACGGTCACCCGGCAGCGCCACGAGGTGGTCGTCGAGGGCAGCGACGCCGACCCGGCCGACGAGACGGGCTGGCGCGCCTACGAGTTCCGCGGCAAGCCCGGCGACCCCGGTCGGCGGCCCCGCCAGTTCGCGCCATACCACCTGCGGCTGGACTGGCTGATGTGGTTCCTGGCGCTCGGCGCCCGGGACACCCGGTGGTTCGAGATGTTCCTGGCCCGCCTGCTCGAGGGCGACCGGCCCACGCTCCGGATGCTGCGGGTCAACCCGTTTCCGCAGGCCCCGCCCCGGTACGTGCGCGCCCGGGTCTACCGCTACCGGTACACCACCCCGGCCGAACGCCGGGAAACCGGCGACTGGTGGGTGCGCTCGGAGGTCGGCCTGCTCGTGGCCCCGATCACCCTGTCCTGGAGGACATCCGGCGGGAGTCGTGGCTGACTCGGGAGATCCATCCGGCCGGGCCCCGGACATCCGCACCAGTTCCGAACTGCTCTGCGCCTCGTGCATAACTCCTGCAATTCGCCGACAGCGGCCGGGTTGGGCCCGGAATCACGCGGGAGTCTGATGGCATCGGCAGGATTTGCAGGAGTTATGCACGCAAGTCGGCGGCTAACGCAGGCGGCGGCGGCCCGCACTCCCGCGGCTATTCGTCGTCGGGGCCCGGCGGGACCGGCTCGGGCGCGCGGAGCCGGTCGATTTCGCGGCGTTCGCGCTTGGTGGGTCGGCCGGCCCCCCGGTCCCGCATCGGGAGCAGCGCCACCTCCTCGCGCGGCGGCGGCGGGGGAGTCTTGTCGACGAAACACTCCGCCGCGACCGGCGCGCTGACCCGTTTGAGCATGATCTTCGAGACGACCAGGATGCGGTCGAAACCGCTGATCCGCACCCGCACCTCGTCGCCGATCCGCACGGTCTGCGCGGACTTGGCCCGCTCGCCGTTCACCTTGACGTGACCGGCCCGGCAGGCGGCGGTGGCCTGGGAACGGGTCTTGAACATGCGCACGGCCCAGGTCCAGCTGTCGACGCGGGCGGTGGTCAGGGGTTCCATCCTTCGACTCTACGACCAGAGCGTCAGAACGGTCCGAGCATCACCCAGGCGATCAGCAGCATGGTCACCAGGAACCCGGTCAGGAAGTTGAGCCAGAGGAACCTCTTCCAGCCGGCGTTCGCGGTCTCGGCCCGCTCGTCGGACACCGATCGGAACGGCCAGGCCGCCAGGATGTAGGGCACCGCGAGGACCGAGGCCAGCAGCCCCGGCCAGCCGGTGAAGAGCATCAGCACCCCGGCCAGAGCCCAGAACGCGATCGCCAGACGCACGGTACGCGCCGCGCCGAGCGCGGTTGCGATCGAGGCGATGCCGCCTTCCCGGTCCGGCACGACATCCTGCACCGCGCCGAACGCGTGGCTGGCCATGCCCCAGAGGAAGAAGGCCGCCAGCAGGGCCACCAGGCCGGGGGTGACGACGGCGCCGGCCACGGCGAGCCCGTAGACGGCGGGGCTGACGAAGTGGGTGCTCGAGGTGATCGAGTCCACGACCGGGCGCTCCTTGAACCGCAGGCCGGGTACGGAGTACGCGGCCACCGCGAACAGGCTCACGGCAAGAATCAGCCACGACGACGGATGCTCCCTGCCGGCCAGCACGAGCATCATTACCAGCATGGGCACGGCCGTCGCGATCCCGGAGACGAGCACCGTGCGGTGCAGGCCCGGGTCGAGCATGGCCCCCTCGACGCCGCCCTTGCGCGGGTTGCGCAGGTCGGACTCGTAGTCGAAGACGTCGTTGATGCCGTACATCAGCAGGTTGTAGGGGATCAGGAAGAACAGGGTGCCCACCACCAGCAGGGCGTCCACCCGGCCGGTCGTCACCACATACGCGGCGGCGAACGGGAACGCCGTGTTGATCCAGCTCAGCGGCCGCGACGAGAGCAGAACCTGCCGGGTCTTCCAGAACGGCGGGGTGCGGGTCTCAGTCATTCGGTTTTCTTTCCCAGCAGGGCCCAGAGCGCGGGCAGCAGGAGCGCTGCCGCAACGGGATAGGCGAAGTCTTCGATCGGGGCCAGGCCGATCCGCAGCCCGAAGATGCGACTCGGGTCGTAGCCGACCAGCCCGACCCCGATCATAATGCTGTCGAAAACGGCCGTGAGCACGAGCACGGCGGCGAGGGCGATCCCGGCGGCGATGATGCGGCGCCGGGAGAGCCGGCCGCGGCGCACGGCCACAAGGAACACGGCCGCGGCGAGCACGAGGAAGACGGTGTTCAGAAGCAGGTAGGTCATCCGTCGTTCCCCTCGTCGACGGCCCGGGCGGCGAGCAGCAGGCGCGCCCCCTGCACGGCGTTCATGGTGAGGTAGCAGAGGAAGGTGAGGAAGAAGAACTCCTCCACGGGCAGCTCCGGGGCGAGCAGCAGGCCGGTCATCAGGGTCGTCTCGCCGCGGTAGAAGATGCCCAGACCGATTCCGAAAAGATCCCAGACCAGGAAGAACACGAGCCCGGCGCCGAGCACGACGGCCGCCCGCCCCGGGCTCCGCCAGAAGAACAGCCGGAAGCGATGGTCGAGCAGGACCATCGCCGCCAGGCTCACAAGCAGCGTCAGCAGGTACGCGAACGTCACGGTGTGACCGGTGCCACTGCCACCGGAGTCACGGGGCTTCCGGCAGCGGCGTCCGAACGGAATTGGGCAGTGGTTCCGGCAGCGGTCCCGTGCTCGTGTCCGAGTTGATGCGCTTGAGCAGGATTTCCGCACTGATCAGGCACATCGGAAGCCCGATACCCGGGATCGTGGTGCCGCCGGCGTAGAACAGGCCGTCGACCTTCGCGGAGGCGTTGGAGCCGCGCAGGAACGCGCTCTGCCGCAGGGTGTGCGCGGGGCCGAGAGCCCCGCCGCGCCAGGAGTTGAGGTCGTCGGCGAAGTCGCCGGGTCCCACGGTGCGGCGCACCACGATCCGCTCGGCCAGGTCGGGGATGCCGGCCCAGTCGCCGAGCTGCTTGATGGTGTCGTCGGCGACCTTCTCGATCGCGGCCGAGCCCTGGCCGTTGATCCCGCCGTGGCCGAGTCCCGGGTCGGCGGGGATCGGCACCAGCAGGAACATGTTCGTGTGGCCCGCGGGAGCGACGCCCGGGTCGGTGGCGCTGGGCATGCAGGCGTAGAAGGAGGCCGGCGAGGGCACGCTGGTCTTCGTGCCGAAGATCCGGCCGAAGTTCTCGGACCAGTCCCTGGTGAAGAACAGGCTGTGGTGCTTCAGCTCGGGCAGGTCGCCCTCGATCCCGAGCATCACGAGCACGGCGCCCGGGCCGGAGACGCGTTTCTGCCACCAGCGCTCCGGGTAGGTCTGCGCGGATGCCGGCAGCAGTTCGGTCTCCGTGTGGTGCAGGTCGGCGGCGGAGACGACGGTGTCGGCGTCGAGGGTGACGTTGGTGCCGTCGACGGTGCGGTAGCTGACGCCGGCGACGGCGGTCACCGCGCCCGGGGTGGTGTGGATCGCGGTCACGGTCGCCTCGGTGATCACGGTCACGCCCTGGGCACGGGCGATGTCGGCGATGCTGTCGATCAGCCGGGTGAATCCGCCCTGCGGGTAGAGCACGCCGTCGGCCATGTCGAGGTGGCTCATCAGGTGGTACATCGAGGGAGTCTGGTCGGGGGAGGAGCCCAGGAACACGGCCGGGTAACCGAGGATCTGGCGCAGTCGGTGGTCCTTCACATAGCCGGCGACGAACTTGTCGAGCGGCTGCAGCAGCAGGCGGGCCAGTCGACCGAGCCGTTTCAGGACATCCGGGACCAGGAGGGGCCTGAACGAGGCGAAGCTGGTGTACAGGAATCGTTTGACGGCCATGTCGTACGTCTCTTTGGCCGACACGAGGTACCGGTCGAGGGCCGCGCCCGCGCCGGGTTCGAGGCTTTCGAACAGGCGGATGTTGTCGGCCCGCTCCGCCGCGATGTCGACCGGCTCTGCCGTGCCCTCGAAGAACACCCGGTAGCCGGGGTCGAGGCGGGTCAGGTCGAGCTGCTCCGCGGAGGACGTGCCGAACAGGCGGTAGAAGTGGTCGAACACCTGCGGCATCAGGTACCAGGACGGCCCGGTCTCGAACCGGAAGCCGTCGACGTCCCAGAAACCGGCCCGGCCGCCGAGCTCGTTTCTCGCTTCGAGCAGGGTGACCCGATGGCCGTCCCGCGCCAGCAGGGCGGCGCTGGCCAGACCGGCGATGCCGCCGCCGATGACGACGGTGTGCCGGCCGGCCGCGCTCATCGCTTCCACGCTCCCGGTCCGAACGATGCGGTGAGTGCAATCATGATTTTCTCCGGATCCGGCACCCGGACCCGGGCGCTCATCAGCGCTCGCGCGGGGGTGACTCGCAGCTTCGCCGCCAGGCGGGCGAAGAGATGGTGGGCGGCGGTGACCGCGCGGCGGCTCCCCAGCGGAAGCATGGGTAGCACGCGGGCGGCCGCGTCGAGGTCGGCGTCCATGTCGTCGAGGAGTTCGTTCTTCTGCTCTTCCGTCATGGTCAGCAGGTTCACGCCGGGAAAGTAGTTGCGGCCGAGGGCATCCCGGTCGGCGGCGAGGTCGCGCAGGAAGTTGACCTTCTGGAAGGCCGCGCCGAGGCTCCGGGCACCGGTCTCCAGCACCTGAAGCTCCTCCTTGGTGCGGGGCGTGTCCTGCACGAAACAGCGCAGGCACATCAGCCCGATCACTTCGGCCGAACCGTAGATGTACTCGGCCACGCCCGCCGCGTCGAACGGCGACGGATCGAGGTCCCGGCGCATCGAGGCGAAGAACGGTGCGGTCAGGCTGGTGTCGATTCCGGCTTCCCGGGCGGTCGCCGCAAAGGCGTGCACGACCAGGTTGGTGCTGAAGCCCGACCCCATCGCCCGGTCGGTCTCCCGTTCGAGCGCGTCCAGCAGGTCGCGCTGGCCGTCCACGCTCACACCGGCCTCGCTGGCGGCGCCGTCCACGATCTCGTCGGCGACCCGCACCAGAGCGTAGATGGTGCGGACCTGGCCGCGCACGCGCGGCGCCAGCAGCCGGGCGGCGAGGCCGAAGGAGGTGGAATAGTGGCCGATGACCGTGGCGGAGCTGGCGCGGGCCGCGGCGTTGTATTTCGCGATGCCGGTGTGGTCGGCGGGGTTGTCGCGGTTCATCGGCTGCGGTTCACGGCGGTACCGGCGAGGGTGATCAGCAGCTCGCGCAGGGGAGTGGGAACGGCGGCCGGGTCGAGTGCGGCCACGGCGCGGGTGCAGTGGTCGGTGGCCAGCTCGTCCGCTGCCTGCAGGGCGCCGCAGGAACGCAGCATTCCGCGCACGGCCTCCGCGTCCGCCTCGGTGAGGTCGGCTTTGCCGATGAAGGGCGCGATCTCCGCCCATCCGGGTGTGGTCCCCGCGTGCGCGATCAGGGTCGTCTGCTTGCCCTCCCGCAGGTCGGTGAGCACGCTCTTGCCGGTCTTCGCCGGGTCACCGAACACGCCGAGGATGTCGTCGGTCAGCTGGAAGGCGACCCCGATCAGACGTCCGAACGCGCCGAGCGCGTCGATCGACGCAGCGGATGCGCCGGCCAGGATCGCTCCGGCCTGCAGGGGAGCCTCGAATGAGTAGACGGCGGTTTTCTGTTCCAGGGTGGAGAGGACCTGAGTCACGGTGAGCGGATGCTTCGACGCGGTGTTGGTCACGTCCGCCAGCTCTCCGGCGGCGGAGACGAAGACGGCGCGGTCGAGAAGGTCGAGCAGGCGACCACGCATCTCGAGGTCGACCGGCAGCATCGCGAGGGCGCGGTGGGCTTCGCTCAGAGCCAAATCGCCGGCCAGGATCGCGGCCGTCACGGCCCACGCTCCGGCCTGGTGGCCGGCGCCGTGGGCGAGGGCGCGCTCGGTGAACTGCCCGGCGATATTGGCCACGCCGCGGCGGTCGAGATCGTGGTCGATCACGTCGTCGTGGATCACGAAGGCCGTGTGCAGCAGCTCGAAGCTGACCGCGACCGGGGTCGCCAGTGTGAGGTCGGTGCCGCCGAGGCCGGTGAACGCGGCCAGGACCAGTGCGGGGCGCACCCGCTTGCCGCCGCTGCTGGCCTGCTCGAGGGAGTCCCAGAGTGCGACATAGTGCGGTCCGTAGTCGCTGGCGCGCAGACGAGCGGCAGCGAAGAAGCGCTGCAATTCCGTCCCTACCCCGA
This sequence comes from Cryobacterium cheniae, assembly GCF_004403395.1. Lineage (GTDB taxonomy): Bacteria > Actinomycetota > Actinomycetes > Actinomycetales > Microbacteriaceae > Cryobacterium > Cryobacterium cheniae. Next base: position 300,152 of record NZ_SOGN01000044.1, on the reverse strand, counting down.
GCGTCTGGATTTCATGCATCGAAGCCGGTCAATTCCTGGAGCTGCAGGCCCAGCCAAGGGCTGAACGCCCACGGGGCGTCCCGCACCGAGCGCTGCAGGGCGGCCGGCTCCACCCACGCGAATTCCATGACCTCGTCCGGGTTGGGCACGGGGTCGCTGGTGGCGCGGGCCAGGTAGACGGGGCAGATCTCGTTCTCGACGATACCGCTGCTATCGACGGCGCGGTACCGGAAGTCAGGCAGGGTGACGGTCAGGTTCTGGATCAGGAGTCCCAGCTCGAACTGCGCGCGCCGCTCGATGGCGGAAGCGAACGTCTCGCCCGGGAGCGGATGGCCGCAGAAGGAGTTGGTCCAGACACCCGGCCAGGTCTTCTTCGACAGGGCGCGTCGGGTGACGAGAACCTCGCCGGCCGGATTGAGCACATGGCAGGAAAAGGCGAGGTGGAGCGCGGTGTCCGTTCCGTGCACGGTGAGCTTCGGGGCTGTTCCGATTTCGCGGCCGGACTCGTCCAGCAGGACCACGAGTTCTTCAAGCACTTCGACCGGCCGCATTTGCTATCCCTTCGGGTGTTTTGTGTCAAGATACCGGAAAAAGTACCTAATCTTATTAGCTAAATTCGAGGCTATCACGGGGCCCTTGCCGAACAGTTCATTGCCGGTGGTCCATTGGTCCTTCGGGAGACCCGAACGGCATCCGTCGGCACGAGCGCTTAAACTCGAGGGGTGCCCACCCCCGCTGCAGACCATGTCAATGCCCTTCTCGCCTCGTACCAGGATTTCCCGCAAGCGGGCATCCTCTTCCGTGACCTCAACCCGGTGTTCGCCGATGCCACCGCGTTCCGGGCGCTGATCGACGAGCTCGCCGGCCGGTTCCGGGGCGAATTCGATGCGGTGGCCGGCATCGAGGCCCGCGGCTTCCTGCTGGCTGCGGCGATCGGCTACGCGGCGGACGTCGCCGTGCTCGCCGTGCGCAAGGGCGGCAAGCTTCCCGGCACGGTGCTGAGCGAAGAATACGACCTCGAATACGGCTCGGCCTGCCTTGAGCTTGAGATCGGCCAGCTCGCGCCGGGCGCCCGGGTACTGGTCGTCGACGACGTGCTGGCCACCGGCGGCACGATCGCCGCGACCTCCCGGCTGGTCGAGCGGGCCGGATACCGACTGACGGGCGTCGGCGTCGTACTGGAGCTGACCGATCTGGTCGGTCGCGCCCGTCTCGGCGACGCCCCCGTGCACGCCATCGTCGCCCTGTAACCCCGCCCAACCTCAGAAACGCGGTGCGTTTTCACGGGGCCGGGGCGCATGCTGGAGCCATGAGCACAAACGGCGACAGGTGGGTGTATGGCCCCGACGGCCGCAAGTTCTGGGGACTCTACGGCGCGGCCGGACTGCTCGTCCACCACGAGGAGCTCGGGGTTCTGCTGCAGCACCGCGCGCTCTGGAGCCACCAGGGTGACACCTGGGGGCTGCCGGGCGGGGCGCGCCACCAACACGAAAGCGCGCTCGAGGCGGCCCTGCGGGAGGCCGCGGAAGAGGCCGGCGTGCCCGCGGAGCTGGTGACCGTGCAGTTCAGCTCGGTGCTCGATCTTGGTTTCTGGTCGTACACCACGGTCGTGGTGCGTGCGACGGCGCGCTTCGAACCCGTGATCAGTGATCAGGAGAGCATCGCGCTGCGCTGGGTGCCGACCCACCAGGTGGACGCACTGCCGCTGCACCCGGCCTTCGCCGCCAGCTGGCCGGCCCTGCTCGCCCGGCTCTAAACCCGCACCACCTCGCCCGGAGGCTTGTCCGGGCGCCACCCGCGCCAGACCGGGTGGCGCAGCCGCCCCGTTCCGGTCCACTCGGCGAACTCCACCTCGCCGACCAGAACCGGGCTCACCCACCGCGCATCCCGGGCGTCGGCGGCCGGGATGCCGGTGAAGGGGGTGTCCACCGCAGCGATGGCATCCAGGCGCGCCCGCAGGGCGGGGAGGTCAGCGTCCCGGAATCCGGTGCCCACCCGGCCGATGTAGGTCAGCGCGTCGCCGTCCGGGATCCCCAGCAGCAGGGAGCCCACGGTGCCGGCCCGGCGCCCGTTGCCCGGTCGCCACCCGCCGATCACCGCCGCCTGGCTGCGATGGTGCTTGATCTTGATCCACGCCCGGGACCGCCGACCGGCCTCGTACCGCCCATTCCGGGTCTTGGCGACGATCCCCTCCAGGCCGAGTTCGCTGCTGGCTCTCACCGCCTGAATGGAGTCGCCCGTGAAGACCGGCGGCACCTGCACCGCACCGGCCCCGGTCACGATCTCCTCGAGCACCCGGCGCCGGTTCGTGTACGCCGAGTCGATCAGTGGCTCGCCGTCTCTCTCGAGCACGTCGAAGGCCAGAAACCGCACCGGGGCGGATGCCTCCGCCGCCTCGATCTGTCGGCGATCGGTCAGCCCAAACCTCGTCTGCAGCAGGCCGAAGTTCGGCCGCCCGCCGGCGTCGAAGGCGACGATCTCCCCGTCCAATACCGCCGAGTCGGCCGATACCGCCCCCGGCAGCGCCCGCACCAGCTCGGGGTACGCGTGCGTGACGTCGTTGCCGTTGCGGGTGAACAGGCGCACCTCCCGATCGGGCGACTCGCCCGAGAGGCAGGCGAGCGCACGGATGCCGTCCCACTTCATCTCATACGTCCAGTCGTCTTCCTCGGGCAGGTCGGCGACGGAACCGAGCGTGGCCAGCATGGGTCCGTAGGGCGTGCGGCGGACGCCCCGGCCGGGCGCCCCGGGCGCCCCGGCCGCCGACCCCGTCCCCACGTGTCCGGCCGGCCTGGCCGGCTTCGTCTTCATCAGATGGACCAGCCAGTTCCGGTCGGCTCCACCCATGCCCTTCGTGCGGATCAGGGCGAGGCGCCGCGTGCCGCCGAGCCCGCCGCCCGGTTCGCCCTGCAGCACGGCGATTACCTCGTCCTCACGCCACTTCTCGAGCTCGTAACTGCCCTGGTCCCAGATGCTCACGGTGCCGGCCCCGTATTCGCCGGCCGGGATCTCACCCTCGAACGTGGCGTATTCGAGCGGATGGTCCTCGGTGCGCACGGCAAGCCGGTTCGTCGCCGGATCGGTCGGCACGCCGCGCGGCAGCGCCCACGACGCCAGCACCCCGTCGTGCTCGAGGCGCAAGTCGTAGTGCAGGTTGCGGGCGTGGTGCTCCTGAATGACGAACGAGCGGCCGGCGGATGCCCCCGGCGCACCGGACGGCATCGGCTCCGGTGTGCGGGAGGCGTCCCGTTTGCCGAGATAGACGGCCAGCGCTCCCGACCCCGCACCCGACCCGGTTCCGTCACCACCGGCATCCGTCGCCCCCCGGCCGGAATGCGCCTCGAGCAGCGCGGCCAGCGGGTCCCCGCCGCGCTGCACCCGGTGCATCGCCTGTTTGTAGTCGACCTGCGCGAGCCCGGGGGAGGCCAGCTCCCGCCAGGTGCGCGGCATGGCCACCATCGGATGCAGCGTTCCGCGCAGCGAATACGGGGTGATGGTTGTCTTGGCGGCGTTGTTCTGGCTCCAGTCCACGAACACCCGGCCCGGCCGCAGCGCCTTCTTCATCTCGCTGACGATGAGGTCCGGATGGTCCGCCTCGAGCGCCCGGGCCAACTCGTGCGCGACCTGGGAAACCTGGTCGGAGGTGTGCGTGAGATCCAGCGGGGCGTAAAGGTGGATGCCCTTGCTGCCGCTGGTGACCGGGAGCGGGTCGAGGCCCATGTCCCGCAGGATGGCTCTGGCCAGCCGGGCGACCTCGGCGCACTCGTCGAGGGTGACCCCGTCCCCGGGGTCCAGGTCGAGCACGAGCCGGTCCGGGTTGCGCGGGGTTCCGCCGCGGTCGAACTGCCACTGCGGAACGTGGATCTCCAGGGCGGAGATCTGAGCCAGCCAGGTCAGGGTCGCGAGGTCGTTGACCAGCGGGTACTCGTTCACATGATCCGAGTGCTGGATCGGCCGGCGCTTCACCCAGCTCGGCGTCGACTGGTCCAGGTTCTTCTGGAAGAAGACGTGGCCGGGTTCATCGCCCGTTCCCACGCCGTGCACCCACCGCTTCCGGGTTGCGGGACGGTTCGCGGTGTGCGGGATCATCACGTCGGCGATGACGGCGTAGTAGCCGAGAACGTCAGCCTTCGTGGTCCCCGACTCCGGATAGAGCACCTTGTCGAGGTGGGTGAGCGTGATCCGGTGGCCGCCGACGGAGACGACCTGGCGGGAGTCGAGGGAGGTCGGCCTCTCGTTCATGGCGCCAGCATGCTCCCGCGGCCACAGCGTGCCTAGCCCCACCGGCGCGCCGGGTGTGTACTGGGGGGATGAGATCGATCTGGAACGGCGCGATCACCTTCGGGTTGGTCAACGTGCCCGTCAAGGTCTACAGCGCCACCGACGACCACGACGTCGCCCTGCACCAGGTGCACGACGCCGACGGCGGGCGCATCCGCTACCAGCGCCGGTGCGAGCGGTGCGGCCGGGTCGTCGACTACGCGCACATCGACAAGGCCTGGGACAGCGGCGACAAGACGGTCATCATCACCGACGAGGACCTGCGCAAGCTGCCGGCCGAGAAGAGCCGAGAGATCGAAGTCGTCGAGTTCGTGCCGAGCGACCAGCTCGACCCGATCATGTTCGAGCGCAGCTACTTCCTGGAACCGTCCGGCTCGCCCAAGGCCTACGTCTTGTTGCGGCGGGCGCTCGAAGCGACCGACCGCACCGCGATCGTGCGATTCGCGCTGCGGCAGAAGACCCGCCTCGGTGCCCTCCGGGTGCGCGGGGACGTGCTGCTGCTGCAGTCGTTGCTGTGGGGCGACGAGGTGCGGGCCGTCGAATTCCCGGTGCTCGAGGAGTCCGTACGCATCTCCGCCCAGGAGCTCGAGCTCTCGGCCGCACTGGTCGATTCCTTCGCCGCCGACTTCTCGCCCCAGGATTTCCGGGACGACTACCAGGACCAGCTCCGGGAACTCCTCGAAGCGAAGCTCGCCGCGGGGGACGCCGTCGATACCGAGCTCACCTTCGGCCGGGAACCCAAGGCAGGCGAGGCAGTCGAGGACGGCGGGGGAGAGGTCCTCGACCTGATGGAAGCCCTCCGGCGCAGCGTGGAGCGAAGCCGCGGCCGGACGGAGCGGGGTGCAGCGGCGAAATCTGACAAACACGCCGACAAGGGACGAAAACGGGCATCGGGACACTGACGCATCCGCATTCCGGTTCGGCCGCCGGGTCGGTAGACTCGGGGATCGTGACAGGTGCAGAGGGAAGCGGCGTCAGCTCGAAAGTGCTCACACTGCCCAATATCCTCAGCATGCTCCGCCTGGCGCTGGTGCCGGTCTTCCTGGTCGTACTGGTGCGGGGAGAGGATGCCTGGGCGCTCCTGGTGCTGGCGGTCGCCAGCCTCACCGACTTCCTCGACGGCTACCTGGCCCGGCGGTTCGGCCAGATCACGCGGCTCGGCCAGCTCCTCGACCCGGCCGCCGACCGGCTGTACATCTTCGCCGCCCTGCTGGGACTGGCCTGGCGCGATTTGGTGCCCTGGTGGATCGTCCTGGTCATCGTGGGGCGGGACGTGTTCCTGCTCGGCCTCGGCGTCATCCTCGCGAATCACGGATTCGGCCCGCTGCCCGTGCACCAGCTCGGCAAGGTCGCCACCTTCTGCCTCTTCTACGCCCTGCCGATGATCATGCTGGGAGAGGCCTTCCCCGCAGTGTCCTGGTGGTCGCTCCCGCTGGGCTGGGCCTTCGGCATCTGGGGAGCGTTTCTTTACTGGTGGGCGGGCATAATCTACGCCGTCGAGGCCGCCAGGGTGATTCGCCTGCCGCGGGCAATTCAGCCCGTTCCATCCGATACGCTGGAGGACTAGGAGGTGCACGGTGATTGATTCCAAAAAGACGAATGAACCCCAGCGCAAGGTCGCGCCCGAGAACTATGCCAATACCGATACGACGATGACGTTCGGGCAGGAATTCGCTGCCCAGCTGGCATCGCTCGACGGCGACGTAACGGCCGAGGAACAGGAAGCCATCGCGGCTCTCCCCTCCGGGTCGGCATTGCTCGTCGTGCGGCGCGGCCCCAACGCCGGCGCTCGGTTCCTGTTGGACGCGGACGTGACGACAGTGGGTCGTCACCCCAATGCGGATATCTTCCTCGACGACGTCACGGTTTCCCGTCGGCACGCGGAGTTTCTGCGGCGCGGTACCAAGTTCGAGGTGAAAGACCTGGTGTCCCTGAACGGGACGTATTTCGACGGGGTCCGCATCAATAACGCGCTGCTGCACGACGGCGCCGAAGTCCAGGTCGGCAAGTTCCGGCTGACGTTCTACGCCTCGCGGCACGACCTCAAGCTTCTGGCGAGCGAGTAGTGCCCGCGTCCGCTGCCCAGGCCAGAGCGCCGGGCACGACGTCACTGCTCAGCATCGGACAGGTGCTTGCCCGGCTCACGCCGGAATTCCCGGATCTGACCCCGTCAAAACTTCGGTTTCTGGAGGAACAGAGACTGGTCTCTCCGGCGCGCACGGAATCCGGTTACCGCAAATTCTGTGCCGGCGATCTGGACCGGTTGCGCCTGGTCCTCTCCATGCAGCGCGATCACTACCTCCCGCTCAAGGTCATCCGCGGCTATCTGGATGACCTTGACGCGGGGTTCTCGCCGACCCTGCCCGGGGGAGTGACGCCGGGACCGTCGATGCTGTCGACCGCCCGGCGGCTGGACCGTGAGGAACTGTTGCGCGAGGCGGGGGCATCCGCGATGCTGCTGCACGACGCCGTCTCCGCGTCGATCATCCTGCCCGCCGACGTCTACGGCGACGACGCGCTCAGCGTGTTGCGGGCCCTGGTCGAACTGCAGCGCAGCGGAATCGAGCCCCGGCACCTGCGCGGTTTCCGCGGCGCGGCCGAGCGGGAGCTCGGCCTGATCGAGAGCGCACTCGTGCCGCTCTCCCGCCGGAAAGACGCGTCGAGCCGGGCAAAGGCTGCCGAAATGGCGGTCGAGATCGCCGGTCAGCTCGAAGTGATCCGCGGCAGCCTGATCCGTTCTGCCCTGGGTCGCCTGGCCAAGTGAACGGGCCCGACACGCCAATTTGATCGACCGGATGTCGTTGATCAAGTCGGTCCGCCTCGGTAGCGTGGATGGAGCGATCATTCGTATCGCAGTCCCACCCCCGAGAGGTCATCGTATGAGCGAGCTGAATCAGCGTGACGATGCCTCGCGCTACGGACTCGGCCTTCTCTTCACCGACGGAATGCCCGAGCTCGATGACAAGTCCGGCTACCGCGGTGCCGTGGCGGCACGGGCCGCCGGCATCAGTTACCGCCAGCTTGATTACTGGGCCCGCACCGAGCTGGTCCAGCCCACCGTGCGTGGCGCTGCCGGCTCGGGTTCCCAGCGTCTCTACGGCTTTCGCGACATCCTGGTTCTGAAACTGGTGAAGCGGCTCCTCGACACGGGAATCTCCCTGCAACAGATCCGCACCGCCGTGAACCAGTTGCGCGAGTCGGGGGTCAGCGACCTGGCCCAGACCACCCTGATGAGCGACGGCGCCAGCGTCTACCTGTGCACCTCCGACGACGAGGTCATCGACCTCGTCAGTCGCGGTCAGGGCGTGTTCGGCATCGCCGTGGGCAAGGTCCTCCGCGAGGTGGAGACGAGCCTGGTCGAGTTGGAGACCCTGCCGAACGACCCCTCAGACGAGCTGTCCGTTCGCCGGGGCAGTCGCAAGGTCTCTTAGCGCACGGGCGATCCGCCCGCTTCTATCAGCGAGCGTCGATCTGCGGGCTTCTACCGCTACCGCTGTTCGGCGTACTCGCCGATGCGAGCCGTGCGCAGCACGCGTTCGAGCAGCTGGTCGAAGTAACGCGCCATCTCCTGGGCGCTGTCGCCGGGCCAGGTGTGCAGCGGCTTCGCGGCGCCCTGCGCCTGCTGCAGCGAGGTGCGCTCCGGCAGCTGCGGGCTGAGCACGAGCGGCCCGAACATGTCGCGCAGTTCCTTGATCCGGAACTGGTGCTCGAGTGAGGCCATGCGGGCGCGGTTGACGATGATGCCGAGCGGCTGCAGCCGGGGGCTGAGTCCACGGCGGATCTCCTCGATCGCGCGCAGTGCGCGGTCGGCCGCTGCCACGGAGAACAGGCCGGGTTCGGTGACCACGGCAACCCGGTCGCTGGCGGCCCACGCGGTGCGCGTGAGGGCGTTCAAAGACGGCGCGCAGTCGATCAGAACCAGGTCGTACTCCTGTTCAACGGTGGAGAGCGCCTCTTCAAGCTTCCAGATGTCGCGGATGCTCGGGTGCGGCCCGTCGAAATTGATGGCCGACGGGCTGCCGATCATCACGTCGATGGTGCCGGGGCGACCGCGTGTCCAGCCGCTGGGGACGATGGCCGCGCGAACGACCTTTTCCTTGGGGGAGGCGAGCACGTCGGCGATGTTGAGGTGGCCGGCGACGTCGATGCCCAACCCCGTGGACACATCCGATTGCGGATCGATATCCACCACCAGGGTTCGCACGCCGCGGGCGAAGGCAGCAGACGCCAGACCCAGGGTCACTGTGGTCTTGCCTACTCCTCCCTTGAGGGAACTAACGCTTAGTACGTGCACAAGTAGATACGTTACCTTCACTAGTCTTGGAGAACCTAACCGTCGGCTGGTGCGGCGTAACGCTTGAAAGGTCTGCATGTTCAAGAAAATTCTTGTTGCCAATCGCGGCGAAATCGCTATTCGGGCTTTTCGGGCTGCCTACGAGCTGGGTGCCAAGACCGTGGCGGTGTTCCCCTTCGAGGACCGCAATTCCCTGCACCGCCTGAAGGCCGACGAGGCGTACCAGATCGGCGAGCCGGGCCATCCGGTGCGCGCCTATCTCACCGTGAGCGAGATCATCCGGGTTGCCAAAGAGAGCGGCGCCGACGCCATCTACCCCGGTTACGGCTTCCTGTCGGAGAACCCCGAGCTGGCCCTGGCCGCCCGCCATGCCGGCATCACCTTCATCGGACCGGGCGAGCACGTGCTCGAAATGGCCGGCAACAAGGTCACCGCGAAGGAGCACGCCATCGCGGCGGGCGTCCCGGTGCTCAAATCCAGCGCCCCGTCGCGCGACGTCGACGAGCTCATCGCCGCGGCCGAGGACATCGGGTTCCCGATCTTCGCCAAGGCGGTGGCCGGCGGCGGCGGACGCGGTATGCGCCGCGTGGCCCAGATGAGCGAACTGCGCGGCTCCCTCCAGGAAGCGATGCGCGAGGCCGACAGCGCCTTCGGCGACTCGACCATGTTCCTCGAGCAGGCCGTGCTCCGACCGCGCCACATCGAGGTGCAGATCCTGGCCGACGCCACGGGCGAGACCGTGCACCTGTTCGAGCGCGACTGCTCCGTGCAGCGCCGCCATCAAAAGGTCATCGAGATCGCCCCGGCGCCGAACCTCTCCGATGAGACCCGACAGCGCCTGTACGCCGACGCCGTCGCGTTCGCCCGCTCGATCGGCTACGTCAACGCGGGCACCGTCGAGTTCCTGCTCGACACGGTCGGCGAACGTGCCGGCCAGCACGTGTTCATCGAGATGAACCCGCGCATCCAGGTCGAGCACACCGTGACCGAAGAGGTGACGGATGTCGACCTCGTGCAGTCCCAGATCCGCATCGCCGCGGGAGAGACGCTCCGCGAACTCGAACTCACCCAGGACAGGATCGTGCTGCGCGGCGCGGCCCTCCAGTGCCGGATCACCACCGAGGACCCGACCATGGGGTTCCGACCGGACACCGGCAAGATCACCACCTACCGCTCGCCCGGCGGCGCCGGCATCCGGCTCGACGGCGGCACGATCAACCCCGGCGCCCAGATCAGCCCGCACTTCGACTCCATGCTCGCCAAGCTCACCTGCCGCGGCCGGGACTTCCCGTCCGCGGTCACCCGATCCAAGCGCGCGCTGGCCGAGTTCCGGATCCGCGGCGTGTCCACGAACATCTCGTTCCTGCAGGCCGTTCTCGACGACCCGGACTTCGCGTCCGGCAACCTGAGCACCTCCTTCATCGACGAGCGACCCGACCTGCTGCGTGGCCGCGCCTCCAAGGACCGCGGCACGAAGATCCTGAACTGGCTCGCGGACGTGACCGTCAACAAGCCCAACGGTGTGCCGCTGACCCTGCTGAACCCGGCCGAGAAGCTGCCGAAACTCGACCTGTCCACGCCGGCCCCGGCCGGCTCGCGCCAGAGACTCCAGCTGCTCGGCCCGGCCGGCTTCGCCGCCGACCTGCGCGCCCAGACCGCTCTGGCGGTGACGGACACCACGTTCCGTGACGCACACCAGTCTCTGCTGGCAACCCGGGTGCGCACCCGCGACCTCGTCGCCGTCGCCCCGTATGTGGCCCGGATGACCCCGGAACTGCTATCGGTCGAAGCGTGGGGCGGCGCCACCTACGACGTGGCGTTGCGCTTCCTCGGTGAAGACCCCTGGGAGCGTCTGGCGTCGCTGCGGGAGGCCCTGCCGAACATCAACCTGCAGATGCTGCTCCGCGGCCGCAACACGGTCGGTTACACCCCGTACCCGACGGAGGTGACCGACGCGTTCGTGCGCGAGGCAGCCAGGACCGGCGTCGACATCTTCCGCATCTTCGACGCCCTCAACGACGTCTCGCAGATGCGCCCGGCCATCGACGCCGTGCTGGCCACCGGCTCCTCCATCGCCGAGGTCGCGCTCTGCTACACGGGCGACCTGCTCGACCCGGCCGAGAAGCTCTACACCCTCGACTATTACCTCCGGCTCGCCGAGCAGATCGTGGAGTCCGGCGCGCACATCCTGGCGATCAAGGACATGGCGGGCCTGCTGCGCCCGGCAGCGGCCGAGAAGCTCGTCACCGCCCTGCGAGAACGCTTCGACCTCCCCGTGCACGTGCACACGCACGACACCCCGGGCGGCCAGCTCGCCACCCTGCTCGCCGCCAGCCGCGCCGGCGCCGACGCGGTGGACGTGGCCAGCGCCCCGATGGCCGGCACCACCAGCCAGCCGTCGGCGTCGTCCCTCGTCGCCGCGCTCGCCCACACCGAGCGCGACACCGGCATCTCCCTGCAGGCCGTCTGCGACCTGGAACCGTACTGGGAGGACGTGCGCCGGGTGTACCACCCCTTCGAATCAGGACTGCGCGCGCCCACCGGCCGCGTCTACAAGCACGAGATCCCCGGCGGCCAGCTGTCCAACCTGCGCACGCAGGCGGTCGCGCTCGGGCTCGCCGATGACTTCGAACTGATCGAGGACATGTACGCCGCGGCCAACGACATCCTCGGCCGGGTACCGAAGGTGACGCCGTCGTCCAAGGTGGTCGGCGACCTCGCCCTCTACCTCGCCGCCGTGCGCGCCGACCCGGTCGACTTCGCCGAGAACCCGGGCAACTACGATGTTCCCGACTCCGTGATCGGTTTCATGGCGGGGGAGCTGGGCGACCTTCCCGGCGGATGGCCCGAACCGTTCCGCAGCAAGGTGCTCGCCGGGCGCAGCATCCACGTCGGCGTCACCGAACTCACCCAGGACGAACGTGCTGCCCTGGGCAGCGACAGCATCACCTGCCAGGCGATGCTGAACCAGCTGCTCTTCCCGGCACCCACCCGCCAGTTCGAGCAGATCCGGGAACTGTTCGGCGACCTGTCCGTGCTCGACACCGTGGACTACCTCAACGGTCTCCAGCAGGGGATCGAGCACGCGGTGGAGATCGACAAGGGCGTGCGCCTGTACGTCGGTCTCGAAGCCATCGGCGAGGCCGATGACAAGGGCATGCGCACCGTCATGACCACGCTGAACGGCCAGCTCCGGCCCGTATTCGTGCGGGACCGCAGCATCACGGTCAGCAGCAAGGTCGCCGAGAAGGCTGACGCGAACCGGCCGGGCCAGATCGCCGCGCCGTTCTCCGGGGTGGTCACCCTCCAGATCGAGGAGGGCGACACCGTCGCGGCCGGGCAGGCCGTGGCCTCGATCGAGGCCATGAAGATGGAGGCCGCGATCACCTCGCCCATCGCCGGCTACATCGAACGGGTGGCGGTGCCGCGCACCCAGCAGGTCGACGCCGGCGATCTGCTGGTGGTGGTGCGGCCACGCTAGGCTGGGAGCGATCTCTCGACCGAAGGGCTGATCTTTTTTGTCAGATAAGCGCACAGGCGCGGAGGTGTCCGGTCCGGACGCCTCCAGGTCGCCTCTCACCCAACCGGGCGACGAATACCACAGTGAGCTGCCGCCGCACACGATCGTGAACCTGGCGGCGGCCCTGCCGGAGAACCTGCACCGCCCCGCCACGCACACCATCGAGATCAGCACTCCGGCCCTCGCACGCCCCGACCGGCGGTCCGGCGTCACGGGGGCGGTGCGAGCCCTGGCCGGCCCGGCTGCGAGCGACGCCGTGCTGCAGTCCCGCCGGGAGACCCTGCGTCCCGCCGGCGGATCGGCGCCCGAGTCCGCGGCCATGCTCACACCCGACCGTCTGCTGGCCGTCAACCGGCGCACCCAGCCGCCGCCCCGCGGAGCCTGGAACAGTTTCGTCTTCGCGGCGACCCTGCACCTGGTGAACCTCGGCGACTCGGCCCGGGTGCGCGCGCACACGCAACTCGACGAACGCATCCGCAAGGACTTCGACGGGGGCACCCGCTTCGTACCGATCCTCACCCGCAAGGGCGGGGTCGGCAAAACGACCGTCACTGCGCTCCTGGGCATGGCTCTGGCCGACGCCCGTGACGACCGCATCATCGCCGTCGACGCGAACCCCGACCGGGGCACCCTCTCCGAACGGGTCACGAAACAGACCAGGTCCACCGTGCGCGACGTGGTCACGAAGGCGGCGTCGATCGGCGGATACACCGATTTCTCGACACTGGTCTCCCGCGACGGCACCCGGCTCGACATTCTCGCATCCGACACCGACCCGCTCCTCTCCGAAGCGTTCGACGAGGACGACTACAACGTCGTCGCCGACCTCGCCGCGCGATATTACTCGATCATGCTCACCGACTGCGGCACCGGAATCGTGCACAGCGTCATGCGCGCCACCCTGCAGCGCGCCGATTCGATCGTCATCGTCTCCGGGGGCAGCATCGACGAGGCCCGGTTGGCGTCCGAAACGCTGACCTGGCTCGAAGCCAACGGCTACGGCGACCTGGTCCGCAACGCGGTGGTCGCGCTCAACACGGCGACGCAGGGCACGAACCTGGTGAAGCTCGAAGAGATCGAATCGCACTTCCGGTCCCGGGTCCGGGAGATCGTGCGCATCCCCTGGGACCCCCAGCTCGCCGCGGGCAGCGTCATCTCCTTCGACGATCTGAAGCCCATCACCCGGCTGGCCGCCCGCACCCTGGCGGCCGTCGTCGTGGAGGGTCTGCCGGCCGACCGCGGCGTCTGAGGTGATGAGAGGCTGACCCGATCGGACACACCGCCCCGCACCACCGCATCAATGACTTGGAGTCCTCACTTGCCTGAGCGCCAGATCCGTCTCCTCGGAGATCCCGTCCTCAAAACCGTCTCCGACCCGATCGACATGATCGATGCCCGGGTGAGGAGCCTGGTCGAGGACCTGGTCGACAGCGTGCGCCTGCCCGGCCGGGCAGGCGTCGCGGCCTCCCAGATCGGCGTGAATCTGCGCGCGTTCAGCTTCAACGTCGATGGCAGGATCGGGTACATCCTCAACCCGGTCCTCGTGGAGGTCTCGGGGGAGCCCGAACTCGTCGACGAGGGCTGCCTCTCGGTGCCGGGCCTCTGGTATCCCACCACGAGGTACCCGTTCGCCCGGGTGAGTGGAATCGACCTCGACGGCGCGGCGGTCGAGCTCTCCGGCACCGGCATCATGGCCCAGGCGCTGCAGCACGAGACGGACCACCTCGACGGTCTGCTCTACCTGGACCGCCTCGACAAGGAGAATCGGCGGGCCGCCATGAAGGAGGTCCGCGAGTCGACCTGGTTCTGACCTCCACGTTCGCAGGACACGAAGAGGCCCCGTCGTCCGGTGACGACGGGGCCTCTTCGTGTCTCGCGGAACGCTCTAGCTATTGACCGGGTTCGACCCGGTCACCGGGGCGCCCGCGTACATCCCCTCGATCTGGTCGGCGAAGTCCCGCAGGATGATGTCCCGCTTGATGCTCATCTTCGGGGTCAGGTACCCCGCCGCCTCGGTGAGTTCGGTGGTCAGCACCGTGAACTTGCGGATCGACTCCGCCCGGGAGACGTGGTCGTTGGCGTGGTCGACGGCACGCTGAACCTCGGCGAGCACCTTCGGGTTGACGGATGCCTCGGCCAGCGTCATGGCCGCATCCTCACCGTTGTTGTTCAACCAGACCGCGAGCATGTCGGGGTCGAGCGTGACCAGCGCGGCGATGAAGGGCTTGCGATCGCCGACGACCACCACCTGGCCGATCAGCGGATTGGACCGGATCGGGTCCTCCAACGCCGCCGGGGCGACGTTCTTGCCGCCGGCGGTGACGATGATCTCCTTCTTGCGCCCGGTGATGGTGAGGAAGCCGTCACCGTCCATGGCGCCGATGTCACCGGTGCGCAGCCAGCCTTCGTTGAAGGTCGCTGCGGTGGCCTCGGGATTCTTCCAGTACTCCTTGAAGACGTTGACGCCCTTGACCTCGATCTCTCCGTCGTCCAGAACGCGCACCGAGACTCCGGGAAGGGGCGGGCCGACGGTGCCGATCTTGAACTTGGTGGCCAGGCCCACGGTGGTCGGCGCGGTTGTCTCGGTGAGGCCGTAGCCCTCCAGGATCTTGATTCCCAGGCTGTGGTAGAAGTGGCCGAGGTGCATGCCGAGGGGAGCCGAACCGGAGACGGCGTACTTCACGTTGCCGCCCATGGCGGCGCGCAGCTTGCTGTACACCAGCCGGTCGAAGAGCATGAACTTGAGCTTCAGCATGAGCGGGATGCTCTTGCCCTGGTCGAGCAGCACCGAGTGATCGACGGCGACCTGGGCGGCCGCCTCGAAGATATTGCCTCGGCCCGCGGCCGTCGCCTTCTGTTCGGCGGAGTTGTAGACCTTCTCGAACACCCGCGGCACGGCGAGCAGGAAGGTCGGTTTGAAGGTGCCGAGCGATTCGAGCAGCTTCCGGGTGTCGGGCTGGTGGCCGACGCGCACGCCGGCGTGCACGCAGAGCACGGAGATGAACCGGGCGAAAACGTGCGCGGTGGTGATGAACAGCAGCGTGGACGCGCCGTTCGCGTCACTGACCACCTCTTTCAGGGCCACCGCCGAGTTGCGTGACGTCTCGACGAAGTTGGAGTGGGTGAGCACACAACCCTTGGGGCGGCCTGTGGAACCCGAGGTATAGATCAGCGTGGCGATGTCCGAACCCACGGCGAGAGACCGGCGGCGCTCGATTTCGGCATCCGGCACGTCGACTCCGGACGCGGTGAGCTTGTCGAGGTCACCGAGGTCGATCTGCCAAACCTTCTGCACGCTGCCGAGTTCGGGGTGCACCTCGTCGAAGCGGGAGAAGTGCTCGGCGGTTTCGACTATCACTGCGGCCGCGTCGGAGTCGCCCAGGATCCACTGGATCTGAGTGGGTGAGCTGGTCTCGTAGACGGGGACGAGCACGGCACCGGCGAACCAGGTGGCGAAGTCGATCAACGTCCACTCGTAGCGGGTCTTGCACATCAGGCCGATCTTGTCGCCGGGCTGGATACCGGCCGCGACGAATCCCTTCGCCAACGCGACGACCTGCGCGTGGAACTCCGACGTGGTGACGGGTGTCCAGCCCCCGTTGCTCGGCAATGAGAACAGCACGGAGTCGGGCGTCGCCGCGACGCGGTCGACCAGAAGATCGGTGACATTGGCTGGTGGGTCTGCGGCAACGCTGGCGGGCATATCGTACTGTTTCACGGTAACTCCTCTGGTACCGGGCGGGCAAGTCGCCCCACTCTACCCACGTCGGTACGTGAAAGCGCACGTTTCGCCTGGCAGTGTCTTGATTCACTACACTCTAGGTGGATGCACCGGCTTCCCTGTTCGCCGTGCCGAGCGTTTCGCTTCATCCATCGACGAAAGAAGTCCTCTGTGCACGCCATTGGTATCGACATCGGCGGCACTAAAATCGCCGCGGCCCTGGTCGACGAACTCGGAACGATCATCCGCTCGGATCGACGCCCGACCACCGCGAGTGATCCTCGCGGGATCGAGGACGCCGTGGTCGAGATGATCACCGACCTCTCCGAGGGCGAGGAGGTCGTAGCGGCCGGGATCGCCGCGGCCGGCTTCATCGACGCCGCCCAGTCCACCGTTTACTACGGGCCCAACGTCAACTGGCGCCACGAACCGCTCCGGGCCACCCTCGAAGCCCGGCTTGAGATGCCCATTCTGATCGAGAACGACGCGAACGCCGCCGGCTGGGCGGAATTCACCTTCGGAGCCGGCCGCGGCTACAGCGACATGGTCACGCTCACCATCGGCACCGGCGTGGGTGGGGCGATCGTCGCCAACAGCCGCCTGTTCCGCGGCGGCTTCGGCTGTGCCGCCGAACTCGGGCACCTGCGTGTGGTGCCGGGTGGACGACTCTGCGGCTGCGGTGCCCACGGCTGCATCGAGCAGTACGGCTCGGGCCGGGCCCTTCTGCGTATTGCCACCGAGATGGCGGATGCCGGCGGAATCGGCCTCGGCCTCGCGGCCGCCCGTGAACGCAAGGGCAAGCTGACCGGCAAGGAGGTCGGTCGTCTGATCCAGGAGGGCGACAACGGCGCTCTGGCCGCACTGCGGCAGCTGGGCGGCTCGCTCGGGCAGGCCTGCTCCAGCCTGGCGGCGGTGCTCGACCCGCAGATCTTCGTCTTCGGCGGGGGAGTCGCCGCTGCCGGCGAGCTGCTGCTCGAGCCCATCCGTGCCGCCTACCTCGAAAACCTGCCGGCCAGGGGCTTTCACCCCGAGGCCGAATTCGCCATCGCACAGCTCGTCAACGACGCCGGAGTAGTCGGAGCAGCCGACCTGGCGCGGAAACACGTCTTAGCGCAGTAGGCTTTCCGGGTTACCGAGGGAGCAACGATGTTCTACTGGCTCATGAAAAACATTGTCATCGGCCCTCTGCTGCTGGCCATCTTCCGGCCCTGGGTGGTCGGGCTCGAGAACATCCCCAAAGAGGGCGGTGTGATCCTCGCGAGCAATCACCTGTCGTTCATCGACTCGGTCTTCCTGCCTTTGGTTGTGCCGCGGCGGGTCGTCTTCCTGGCCAAGAGCGAGTACTTCACGGGCAAGGGACTCAAAGGATGGGCGACCCGCCAGTTCTTCAAGGCCACCGGCCAGCTGCCGATCGACCGGTCGGGCGGCAAGGCCTCCGAGGACTCGCTCAACACCGGCCTGCGCGTCCTGGGTGCCGGTGGCGTGCTCGGGATCTACCCGGAGGGTACCCGCAGTCCCGACGCCAAAATGTACCGCGGCCGCACAGGCGTGGCACGCATGGTGCTCGAGGCTGAGGTCCCGGTCATCCCCGTGGCCATGATCGACACCGAGAAGGCGATGCCGACGGGCACCCGCATCCCGAAGGTGCGCCGGATCGGCATCGTGATCGGTGAACCCCTCGACTTCAGCCGTTTCGACGGCATGGAGGGGGACCGTTTCGTGCTCCGCTCCGTGACCGACGAGCTGATGTACGAGTTGCAGGCTCTGAGCCGGCAGGAGTACGTGGACGTCTACGCGACCAGCGTCAAAGAAAAGCGTGCCAACCTGACCCGATAGAATCAGGGGGTTGCCGAATGGCCGGAAGGCCCTGCCCCCGCAGTCACGCACGCGGTTTTTTCGCGTCGGACCAAAGAAAAAAGGAATAGTCCCGTGGTAGACCCGACCGAACCAGTCGTCCTCGCAGATCGAGCTGTGGTTGCCGGCCTGGACTATTGGCGCACCCTCCCGATAAAGCAGCAGCCGACCTGGCCCGACGCGGATGCGGTTGCCTCGGCATCCGCTGAATTGTCAACTCAGCCTCCGCTCGTGTTCGCCGGCGAAGTCGACATCCTGCGGGACCGGCTCGCCGAGGCCGCCAGCGGTCATGCCTTCCTGCTGCAGGGCGGCGACTGCGCCGAGACTTTCAGCGGCGCCACCGCGGAGCAGATCCGCAACCGGGTCAAGACCGTGCTGCAAATGGCTGTCGTGCTCACGTACGGCGCGTCGATGCCCGTGATCAAGATGGGCCGGATGGCCGGCCAGTTCGCCAAGCCCCGCTCCAGCGACTTCGAGACCCGGGGTGGGGTCACCCTGCCGGCCTACCGCGGCGACATCGTCAATGGCTACGACTTCAACCCCGAATCGCGCGAGGCCGACCCGGCCCGCCTGGTCAAGGGCTACCACACCGCCGCCTCCACCCTGAATCTCATTCGCGCTTTCACCCAGGGTGGCTTCGCCGACCTGCGCCAGGTGCACAGCTGGAACCAGGGTTTCGCCGCGAACCCGGCCAACCAGCGCTACGAGAAGGTGGCCAAGGAGATCGACCGGGCGATCAAGTTCATGATCGCCTGCGGCGCCGACTTCGAGGCCATGCGCCGCACCGAGTTCTACACCAGCCACGAGGGGCTGTTGATGGACTACGAGCGTCCAATGACCCGGATCGACTCCCGCACCGGCACGCCGTACAACACCTCAGCGCACTTCATCTGGATCGGGGAGCGCACGCGCGACCTCGACGGCGCTCACGTCGACTTCCTTTCCCGGGTGCGCAACCCGATCGGGGTCAAGCTCGGCCCGAGCACGTCCACCGACGACATGCTGCGCCTGGTCGACAAACTCGACCCGAACCGCGAGCCCGGCCGTCTCACCTTCATCACCCGGATGGGTGCCGACAAGGTGCGCGACGCCCTGCCGCCGCTGCTCGAGGCCATCAAGGCCAGCGACGCCAAGCCGCTCTGGGTCACGGACCCGATGCACGGCAACGGCGTGACCACGCCCACCGGCTACAAGACACGTCGTTTCGACGATGTCGTCGACGAGGTGCGCGGTTTCTTCGAAGCGCATCGCGGCGTCGGCACGCACCCGGGCGGCGTTCACGTCGAGCTCACCGGTGACGACGTCACGGAATGCCTGGGTGGTTCCGAGCACATCGACGAGGCTGCTCTGGCGACGCGCTACGAGTCGCTTTGCGACCCGCGACTCAACCACATGCAGTCGCTCGAGCTGGCGTTCCTGGTCGCCGAGGAGCTCGCCGCGCGCTAGACACCCGGCCCCGGAACGGGCACTCTCGCGTGTTACGAGGGCCCGGCGCCCGCTGCCGGGCTGCGCTGGAGGTGCGCCGCTGTGCGGGTGGCACGCCACGCGCGGAACGGCGCTGCACGCGCGCCACGCCGAGCGAGGGGACCGGAGGGTCAGGGGTGACGCCCGGCATCCGTCGTCCGATGCGGCCGCGAATCGCTGCGTTAGCCCGCGGCGCACCCTGTGGAGCTCGGCGCACGGTAGAACGTCCGCTGGAAGTCACATCCTGCGCCGGGAGGTACCGGCGTGTGCTGCATCGGGGTGCGGTCGAGAATGCCCGTTCCGCCGGTCACTCTCGACCGGAACGGGCACTTTCGCGTGCTCGCTCGCGCACCGGACGCGCGCGGCTGACTAGCCGAACGGGTTCGTCGGCTTGAGGGTGATCGTGCTCTTCGGGGGCACGGCGGTGCCGGCGACGGGATCCGTCGATGCGACGCTCAGCAGCGGCGCGATGGCGTCCGCGCCGAGGTTGTAGCTCAGCTTGAACCCCAGATCGGTGAGCACCTGCTTGCCCTGGTTCCACGGCATGCCGACGATATTGGGAATGACGATGGGTTCCGGACCGCGGGAGACCGTGAGGGAATAGCTGTCGCCGACGCGAACCGGACCCTCGTTCACGGGGTCTGCACGCACGACGTTCCCCTCGCCGATGGAGTCGCTGAAGACCTCATCGCCGGTGACGGCGAGCAGCTCCTTCTCCGCCAGGATCGCGGTCGCGTCCTCGACCGACTCGCCGGACACGTCCGGCACTGGGCCGAGGGAGACCACCAGGTTGACGTTCATACCCTCGAAATAGTCCCCGCCCTGGGAGACGTCTGCTCCGTCGAGTTCACGGGCGGCCGAGATGACGAGGCCGGTTTCCACGGTGTCGTCGAACATGGAATCGGTCGCGCCGATACCGGCCTTCAGCTCGGTCACGGCGGATGTGGCCGCCTCGGCTGTCAGCCCGGCCAGTACGGGCAGCACGATCGGCTGCGGGCCCTGGGACACCCGGAGCGTTACCGTGCTGCCCTTGGCCACGCGAGTGCCCGAGTCGGGGTTGGTGCTCGAGACGAGCCCGGCGGGGACGGTGCCGCTGAACTCGGTGCCGAGTGCCGCCTCCAGTCCGAGTTCGGACAGCTGGGCGGTGGCGGCTTCGGGGGATGACGAGGTGAGAGCGGGAATGGGGACTTCCGACCCGGGGCCGTTGCCGAAGAACCAGCCGGTTCCGCCGGCCAGGGCCGCCAGCATGAGCACCAGCGTGAACAGCCAGTAACCGCGGTGCCTGCGTCTGCGGGCCGTGTTGGTCAGGAGGGTGGTGGAGGCGGGAGGTTCGGTGGCAGCGGCCGTGGCCACGCCAGCCACCGCGGCGGCGAGCGGGGCGCCACCCAGGATCTGGGTGTCCGCGTCGGCCACAGCCGCGGACAGGCCGCCGGGCATCACCATGGTCGCGGACTGCCCGGACACCGGAGGAGCCGGGCGCACGAGCTTATCCAAATCGAGCAGCTGGTCAAGCATCACGCGGGCGTCCCTGGGGCGCTGTTCAGGGTCGCGGGCCGTGGCCCAGAGCACCAGCTCGTCGAGTTCGTGCGGAATCGTGGCTACCCGCGCGCTCGGCTGCGGCACGGTGTCGTTCGCATGCTGATAAGCGATCTGCATGGGAGCTTCGCCCACGTAGGGCTGCTCGCCGGTGAGCATCTCGTAGGTCATGATGCCGAGCGCATAGATGTCGCTGCGGGCATCCGCGATGCCCCGCGTGACGAGTTCGGGGGAGAGGTAGGCGATGGTGCCGAGCAGTGCCTGCCCGGTGGCCGTGTTGTTGTTGACGGCGCGGGCCAGCCCGAAGTCGCCGATCTTGATCCGGCCGTCGTCGGCCAGGAGAACGTTCTCGGGTTTGAGGTCGCGGTGCACGATCCCGGCCTTGTGCGCGGCGGCGAGCCCGGCGAGCACGGCCTCGAGGATGTCCATCGTCTGCTCACTCGTGAGACGGCCGTAGTCCTTGAGCAGGTCGCGCAGGGTGATCCCGGGCAGGTATTCCATGACCAGGTAGGCCATGTCGGCGTCCTGGCCCTGGTCGTAGACGTTGACGACGTTCGGATGGGCGAGCCGGGCGGCCGAGCGGGCCTCCTGCACGAAGCGGGCCTTGAACGTGTTGTCGTCGGCAAGGTGCCCGTGCATGATCTTGATGGCGACCCGACGTTCGAGGCGCAGGTCCGTCGCGAGGTAGACGGTGGCCATGCCACCGCGGGCGATCCGGGAGCGCACCTGATAGCGACCGTCTATCAGACGGCCGACCATGGGATCGGCAGGGGTATCGCTCACTAGTCGAGTCTAGGGATTCCCACGCCGTTCCTCGCGCTGGAACACTCGCAAGTCAGAGTTTTCGAGGTTGAATGGCTGCGAATCGCGGGTCAACCGAGTTCGGTGAGCCAGGCCCGGGCCGAGGTTTCCCACTTCGCGTAGTGGTTCGGAAAGGCCGAGATCTGCACGGTCTGCGCGGCCTCGGTCACCGTCATCGCCTCCCAGCCGGGGATGTCCAGCAGCCCGCGTGTGATGCCGGGGTTGGGGTTCACCGGGCCACCGAAGAACGCGAGGCTGGCTCGCACCGGGTCCAGCACCTGCTCGGGGGTTCCCCAGCCGGAGCTGGGTCGCTGTTGGAAGAGGCCGAGGGAATCCCGGTCGCCGTGCTCCACGTTGCGCAGACCGGATTCCTGGGCCGCGGCGGCCAGTGCGATCACGATGCCGGCATCGCCGGCGCCCGCCCGGCGCCCGATCGCGATGATGGTCTCGGCGTGTCGGCGCATGTCCTCGCTGAGCGGCGTGACCTCGCCGAGGACGGCGGATGGCGGAGTGATGGCCGCCTCGATCAGGATGGCCGGTTCGAGTGACAGCGTTGTGGGGGCCGAGGCGGAAGGGATCGACAGGACCTGCCCGGGGTAGATGATGCTGGACCAGCCGAGGCCGTTGGCGTCGAGCAGGGACTGCACCAAGACGCCCGCCGCGGCTGCGAGGGCTCCGATGGTCTCGCCGGCGATGATCGTGTGCGTGCGGGCGGTGGTCTGTGAGGCGGCAGCCGTGGCAGGCGCGCTCGGGGCGGGTGCCGGCCCCGCACCGCCTGCCGGTGGCAATACGACGGCCTGCCCGGGGAAGATGATGCTCCCGGCGTCGAGTCCGTTCGCGCGGAGCAACGCGTCGAGGGAGAGCCCGTGGGCGGCGGCGACACCGGAGAGGGTGTCTCCGCTCTGGATCAGGTAGCGCGTGATCTCGGCGGCGACCGGTGCCGGTGCCGGAGGGGACGGTTGCACCTGGCCGGCCAGGGTCAGCATCTGTCCCGGGAAGATCACCGCGGACCAGCCCAGACCGTTGAGGGCGAGCACGGATGCGGTGGAGAGACCGAATCGACCGGCCACGCTGCTCACGGTGTCACCGTCGACAACCTGGTACTGCGTCGGCGCCGCAGCGGCGGAGACGCTCTGCCGGCCGAGGTCCGACGGAACAGCGGCCGGCAGAAGACTTTTACTCTTCAGCGGCTTCTTCGCGATGGCGGCGGCTTCCGCCGGCGATGCCAGGTTCAAGCTGATCGCGATCGTGCTGATCAGCACGAGCGGGACGGTCACCAGGATGCCGAGGCCCCGGCGCTCGGTCGTCTGCCGGTGGCGGCCCGCGCCGGGCGCCGTACTGTTCATGTCGCCGGTGCTGCTGGCTGGACTGTTCCTGCTGGCTGGTGCCGACATTTACGCTCCCGTCGATTGCATGCGGCAGCGGTGCTGACACAGTTCCTTTCCCGAGTCAATCAGGTTGGCCCCTGTTCTGGGTGACACCACGCACGAAACCGTTACGGGAGTTTGTCCGCCTTCGCGAATCATGGGAGGCTTGTCAGGTGACCGAATCTTTTTCAGATCAAGAGTGGCTGTCCATCCCCGACCTCGTCCGAGTGCTCGGCGTCAGCCAGAGCCGCGTGCGTCAGCTGATCGACGACAAGCAGCTCCTCGCCATCCGCCGAGACAACGGTCCGCTGCAGGTTCCGGCCGCGTTCATCCGGGACGGGGCGCCGCTGCCCGAGCTGCGCGGCACGCTGATCGTGCTCTCCGACGACGGCTTCAGCGATGAGCAGGCGATGCGCTGGCTGATCGAGGTGGACGACAGCCTGGGCGTCCCCCCGGTGCAGGCGCTGCTTGCGGGCCGCAAGGCCGAGGTGCGCCGGGTCGCCCAGGCCCTCGCCTGACCTAGAAAGCGCGGCGGGTCACCGTCTCGGCCAGCTCCGTCAAACGCGTCGTGACCGCGCCGCTGATCGGTGATCCCTCGAGGGCGGCCAGGGCCTCGGCGACGTTGGCGAGGATGAGGGCCTCGATCCGTTCGACGGCGCCGCTGTCCAGGATGGTGCGCTGCAGCATCCCGATCTGGGTTTCCGTCAGCAGCGGGTCGCCGAGAAGCCCGTCCAGGTTCGTGCGAGCCGTGTCCGTCAGGTTCTCGCGTGCCAGCGCGACCAGCACGGTGCGTTTGCCCTCACGAAGGTCGTCGCCGCTCGGCTTGCCGGTGACGGAGGCGTCGCCGAACACCCCGAGCAGGTCGTCGCGGAGCTGGAAGGCGATGCCGAGCGGCAGTCCGAACGCGCGCAGGGCGTCGAGGTGCTCCGCGTCCGCGCCGGCCAGGGCCGCGCCGATCACGAGCGGCGCCTGCACGCTGTACTTGGCCGATTTGAAGACGATGACCCGCAGCGCCCGGTCGAAGAGCTCCGTTTCGGGCTGGGTGAGCCAGGCGCGTTCCTCGAGAATGTCGAGGTACTGGCCCACGGTGACCTCGGTGCGCATCCGGTTGAACTCGATCCGAGCCCTGGCCGCGGCCGCCGCGTCGGGGGCTGCGGCGAGCCCCTCGTCGAGCAGCTCATCGCTCCAACCCAGCAGGAGGTCGCCGAGGAGGATTCCGGCCGCCCGGCCGAACTCGACCTGGTTCCCGGCCCAGCCGCTCCGGACGTGCATGCCCTCGAAGAGTTTGTGGGCGGAAGCCGCGCCGCGCCGGGTGTCCGAATTGTCGATGATGTCGTCGTGGACGAGGGCCGCCGCATGGAAGATTTCCAGGGCCGCCGCCGCGGAGATGACCGGCGCCGACGCGGCTCCGGAGCGGGCAGAATCCGGGCCGGACCCGACCGGTCCACCGGTGCCGACGCTCTGCCAGCCCCAGTAACAGAACAGGGCCCGGAAACGCTTGCCACCGCTGAGAAACTGCCGTGAGAACTCCAGCAGTGGCGTGAGATCGGGGCTGACAGAAGTCACAATTGGTTGACGGGTTTCGAGGAACTCGTCGATGCGAGAATGAACCAGTTCGATCAGATGATTGCTTTGCGCCACCTGCCTAGCCTAGCCATGACGGCGGGGTTAGACTCGGAACGGTAATCAGCTCGATCCCAAACAGGAGGAATGAGATGCCGCTTTCGGAACAAGAGCAGCGACTCCTCGAAGAGATGGAGCGCGGCCTTTACCACAATGACGCCGACTTCGTAGCGACCGTCGGAGGCAGCGATCTCCGCCCCAACTACCGCTCGATTTCTCTCGGGGTCCTGGCCGCCGTCGCCGGTATTGCCGGACTCATCGCCGGCGTCGCCATTCAGCAGCTCTGGCTCGGTGTCCTGGGCTTCATCGTCATGTTCGCCGGGGTCCTGATCGCGACCACGCCCAGCAAGTCCGCCCGGCGGATGTCGGCCGCCGCTCCGCGCTCCCGGCCGAACCAACAGCAACGTTCGTCGCAGCGCGGGTTCATGGATCGCATGAACGAACGCTGGGATCGCCGCCAGGACGGCCAGCAGTAACCTCCTCCGCATAGCTACAGAGTTTCACCGCTCCACTCAGACAGGGCCGATCATTCGATCGGCCCTTTTTTTGTGCCCGGAAACGGCCTGGATCGGTCTCTGACGATGAATTTCCCTCCACTGGGGTCTTCCCCGTAATCATGCGGGTCACCGTGGAGAATTTCTCCAAAAATCCCGCGGAATCCCTGTTTGGTGGATCAAAGTGGAGTAAAGTGGAGCATGATTCGGATCATGGTCGGATGAGAAGGGGGGGATGAATGTTCTTTGGCACGTATGCACCCAAGCTCGACGAAAAAGGTCGCATCATCCTTCCCGCGAAATTCCGCGACGAGCTGTCTCCCGGAATCGTCATGACCCGGGGCCAGGAGAACTGCCTCTACGTGTTCACGACCCGGGAGTTCGAGGAGTACTACGCGAAGATCACCCAGGCCCCGCTCACGGACCAGAGCGGGCGATCCTTCAGCCGGATGATGTTCTCCGGCGCGAGCGCCGAGCAGCCCGACAAGCAGAACCGGGTGACCATTCCCGCGAACCTGCGCGCCTGGGCCGGGCTCGACCGGGACCTCACCGTGATCGGCGCCGGCAACCGGGTCGAGATCTGGGACTCCGCCGCGTGGGACGCGTACCTCTCCGAACAGGAAGATTCATTCGCCAACATCACGGAGGAGGTGATTCCGGGACTCATCTAGCTCCTGACGCCTGACTCCCAGCCGTTCTGCCTGACACACTTCCCCGGTGCCAGAGACGAATGGATGGGGATCAGGAATCAGGAACCACCCGGGACTATGGCCATCAACGACATCCACACCCCAGTTCTGCTGGACCGCTGCGTCGAGCTGCTCGCCCCGGCACTGGAACGACCCGGCGCCGTCCTGGTCGACGCCACGCTCGGCATGGGCGGGCACGCCGAGGCATTCCTGCAGCGATTCCCCGAGCTGGTCCTGGTCGGACTCGACCGGGACCTCGACGCCCTCGCGATCGCCGAGGAGCGGCTGAAGCCGTTCCGCGACCGGGTTCACCTTGTGCACACCGTCTACGACGGAATCCAGGACGCGCTGGCCGGCCTCGGCATCCCCGAGGTGGCCGGGGTGCTCTTCGACCTCGGCGTGTCCTCGCTCCAGCTCGACCGGGTCGAGCGCGGCTTCTCCTACTCCAAGGATGCTCCACTGGACATGCGCATGGACAACACCAGCGACCTGACGGCCGAGCGCATCCTCGCCACCTACAGCGAGCAGGAACTGCGCCGGATCTTCCATGAGTACGGCGAGGAGAAGCTGGCGGCCCGCTACGCCAAGGCAATCGTCGAGGCCAGGGACACCATCCCGTTCGTGCGGTCGGCCCAGCTGGTCGCCGTGATCACGGCCGTCACGCCGGTCGTCGTTCAGCGCGCCGGCCATCCCGCGAAGCGGGTCTTCCAGGCGCTGCGCATCGAGGTCAACCAGGAACTCGCCGTGCTCGAGCGCGCCATCCCCGCGGCGCTCGACTCGGTCGCCGTCGGTGGCCGCATCGTCGTCATGGCCTACCAGTCCCTCGAGGACCGGATCGTGAAGCAGATCCTGGCGAAGGCATCCGGCTCCACCGCCCCCGCCGGACTGCCGATCGAACTGCCCGAACACAAACCACTGTTCAAGCTTTTGATCCGAGGAGCCGAACTGGCCTCGGATGAAGAAAAGGCGAAAAACCCGCGCGCAACGCCGGTTCGCCTTCGCGCCGCCGAGCGACTGAGGAGAGCCGCATGAGTGACAATCTCGCCCGCGTCCTACGACCGAACTGGGACTCCACCCCCGACATCGCCCCGGTGGCGGAGCCTCGTCACATCGAGATCGTGTCGCCGCGCAGCCAGCGACACGCGCGTCCGAAGATCGTCTACGCCCTCTCGGCCGTCACCGGCGTTGCGGCCATCGTGCTCGCCCAGCTGCTGCTCAGTGTCGGGATCTCCCAGTCCGCCTATGAGGTGTCCCGGCTGCAGGCCAGCCAGGTCGAACTCGGGCGCACGGCGGAGAGTGTGACCGAGGACCTCGTGCGGGTGTCGTCCCCGCAGAGCCTGGCCGCGAACGCGGAAGCGCTCGGTATGGTCAGCAACTCCAACCCGGTGTACCTGCGCCTGTCCGACGGCGCCGTGCTCGGCGCCCCGGCCTCCGCCAGCGGAAGCCAGGCCGGTACGGCGAGTCTGGTGCCGAACTCGCTCCTGGCCGGCGTACCGTTGGTCACGGATCTGCCGCAGAACACCGGTCAGGGAGCCAGCGTCGGCGGTTCGACGACTGAGCGCCCCGCTGCGGTCGCCCCGGCCGCGGAGTCCAACGCCTTACCGACGCCGACGACCCGCTAGCTCGCGCGTGTGCAGCCCACCCCGATCAAGGGTGTCGCTGCGCCCTCCCTCCCAACAGTTTCGTTCGCAGAACGCGCCCAACCCGTGGCCCAGGCCGCAGTAAGGATTCGCAGGTGGCGAGCAGCACCCGGTTCAGCACCCGGTCCAGCAGGCGGCGCACTGCCGTGACGATCCTGTTCCTGTTCGTTTTCGTTGCCGTGTTCGTGGTCAGGCTCATCGACATCCAGGTCGTGCGCGCCGAAGCGCTGAGCGCCGATTCGCTGGGCAACCGGTCGGTCGAGCAGCCCGTCTTCGGATCCCGCGGGGACATCGTCGACGCGAACGGGGTCGTCCTGGCCGGCACGGTGATGCGCTACAACATCACCCTGTCCCCGCGGAACGCCAGGGAATTCGACCGCAGCACCGACACCGGTGACGTGACCGTGACGGTCGCGCAGGCGGCCGCGGAGGTGGGCGCCATCACCGGGCAGACCGGCGACGAGATCCTCCAGATCATCGCCGCATCCCTCGCCGCCGATAAGGACTCCGACTACGCCGTCGTCATGCGGGCCGTGGACGTCGCGGTGTTCCGCGCCATCGACAAGCTCGACATCCCATGGATGTACGCGGAGAAGAACCCGGGCAGGGTCTACCCGGACGGAGCCGTGGCCGGCAACCTGGTCGGATTCGTCTCCTCCGGGGGAGAGCCCCAGGCCGGCATCGAACTCGGCCAGGACGCCTGCCTCGCGAGCACCAACGGAACCGAGACCTACGAAAAGGGCGCGGACGGCGTGCGGCTGCCCCAGAGCACCGTCACCACCGCTCAGGCCAAGGATGGCGGTGACATCGTCACGACCATCGACGCCGACCTGCAGTGGTTCGTGCAGCAGGTGCTGGCTGAACAGGCCGTCGCCACGGGCGCGGCCTGGGGCAACGTGGTGGTGCAGGAGGTGAAGACCGGCAAGCTTGTGGCCGTCGCGGACTACCCCTCCGTCGACCCCAACAACGTCAATGGCACCCCCGAGGCGGACGACCGCGGATCCCGGGCCTTCACGTCCCCCTTCGAGCCCGGTTCGACGTTCAAGGCGCTGACGACGGCATCCGTTCTCGACGCCGGGCTGGCCACCCCGGCGTCGAGGGTCGTCGCGCCATACCGGTACCTGCCGCCCAACGGCGCCAACGTCAACGACAGCTCCAACCACGCCGACCTGAACCTCACGCTGACGGGCGTGATGATCGAATCATCGAACACGGGCATGTCGAAGTTCGGCGAGTTGCTCAGCGACCAGCAGCGGTACGACTACATGACCAGGTTCGGTGTCGGCTCCGCCTCGGAATCGGGATTCCTCGCCGAGGAGTCCGGCACCCTGCGCCCCTATGAAGACTGGGACAACCAGACCAAGTACGCCACCATGTTCGGCCAGGGGCTGACCACGACGGCTTTGCAGGTTTCGAGCATGTACCAGACCCTGGCCAACAACGGCGTGCGGATGCCCGTGCAGCTGGTCGCCGGGTGTCGCCACGCTGACGGCACCATGACGGATGTGCCGGGCGCCGTCGGAACCCCGGTCGTGTCGGCCAAGGCCGCCCGCGACACCGCCGATATCCTCGAGATGGTCTACCAGAAGGCCTGGCTGGCCAAAACGTGGGCAATCCCGGGCTACCGGGTGGCGGCGAAGACCGGGACGGCGCAGATGCCCGACGGTCAGGGTGGATACACCAAGGGGTATCTGGTATCGGTCTCCGGCTTCGCGCCCGCCGACGATCCGCAATACGTCGTGTCGGTCAGCCTCGCCGATCCTGTTAAACTGAATTCTTCAGCCGCATCTGCTCCGATCTTCCAGGAGGTCATGAGTCAGGTGCTGAAGAAGTACCGGGCGGTCCCATCGGGCGCCACCGCGCCTGCCCTTCCCGGTACCTGGTAAGAAAGCGAGCCCCGTGACCGAAGTGGCACCCTCGGCTCTCCGTCCTCAGCATCCGGTCCCCAGATCGTTGTCGGGACTAGCCGATGAATTCGAACTGTATGTGATCGGCGACGTCGATGGCCTCGAGGTCACCGGAGTGAGCCTGAGCTCCCGAACCGTTCAACCCGGAGACCTCTATGTCGGCGTGCCCGGACGGGCCAGTCATGGCGCGTCCTACGCCGCCGGCGCCCGCGAATCCGGCGCGGTCGCGATCCTGACCGATGAGGCCGGCGCGCTGCTGGCCGCCGGAAGCGGCCTGCCCATCCTGGTGACCCCGGACGCGCGTGCCGCGCTGGGAGCCGTCGCCGCCTGGATCTACCGCACCGACGACAACCCGGCCACGCTCTTCGCGGTCACCGGCACCAACGGCAAGACCAGTGTGGTCTACCTCCTCTTCGCCCTCCTCAACCAGCTCGGCGTCGTATCCGGCCTCACGTCGACGGCCGAGCGCCGCATCGGCGACCTGGCCGTGGTGAGCTCGCTGACGACCCCGGAGGCAACCGAGCTGCACGCCCTCCTCTCCCGCATGCGGGAAGCAGAGGTGCGCGCCGTCGCCATCGAGGTGTCGGCGCAGGCGCTGACCCGTCACCGCGTGGACGGACTCGTCTTCGACGTCGCCGGGTTCACGAACCTGAGCCACGACCACCTCGACGATTACGCGAGCCTCGACGAGTACTTCCAGGCCAAACTCGAGCTGTTCCAGCCCGACCGCTCCCGGCGGGGCGTCATCACGGTCGACTCCGAGTGGGGCCGCCGGATCGTCGACGAGTGCCGCATCCCGGTCACCACCCTGAGCAGTAACCCGGACGTCGCCGCCGACTGGCACATGTCCATCGTCTCCGAAAGCGCGCTGGACACCGAGTTCCTGCTCGAGGGACCGGAAGGTCGCCGCCTGCAGACCAGGGTCCCTCTGGTCGGCTGGTTCATGGCCGCCAACGCGGCCCTGGCCATCCTGATGCTGGTCGAATCCGGCTACGACCTCGAGGCGATCGCCCATTCCCTCGACCGTGACGGCGGAATCGACGTTTACATCCCCGGGCGCGCCGAGCGCATCTCCGGGGACACGGGCCCGCTCGTCTACATCGACTACGGCCACAGTCCGGACGCGTTCCTGAACACCCTCGCGGCCATCCGCAAATTCACTCCCGGCCGCCTGATCATGGTTTTCGGCGCCGACGGCGACCGCGACGCCACGAAACGGGCGGATATGGGCGCGATCGCCGCCCGCGGGGCGGATGTCGTCGTCATCACCGACTTCCACCCTCGGTTCGAGGACCCCGCGGCCATCCGTGCCACCCTGCTCAGCGCCGCCAGAGAGGCCGTGCCCGGCGGCGAGTTCCATGAGGTACCGGATCCCCGCACGGCGTTCCGTACGGCGCTCTCCCTAGCGAAAGAAGGCGACGCGATTTTGTACGCGGGACCAGGCCACGAAAATTACCACGAAGTCGCCGGAGTGAAGATTCCCTACTCCGCCCGGGACGACTCCCGCCAGGCGCTGCGCGATGCAGGGTGGCTGTAGATGATCGCCCTGACCCTCGGCCAGATCGCCCTCGCCGTCGACGGTACGCTCCACCTCGACGGAACCTCCCTGAGCACCGACTCCGTGACTGACGGAATGGTGCACACCGACTCGCGCGACACCGCGCCCGGCTCCATCTTCGTGGCCAAGCCCGGTGAGGTGACCGACGGGCACCTCTTCGCCCCGGCCGCCGTCGAACGCGGGGCCACCCTGCTGATCGTCGAGCGTGTCCTCGACCTCCCCGTGGCCCAGATCGTGGTGCCGGATGTGGTGCTCGCCCTCGGCGCCCTCGCCACCTTCGTCGTGGCACGCGTACGCGAGGCCGGCAACCTCAAGATCGTCGCCGTCACCGGGTCCAACGGCAAGACCACGACGAAGAACCTGCTTCGGGCCGTGCTCGAACGCGTCGGTCCGACCGTCGCGGCCCGCGCATCCTTCAATAACGAGGTCGGCGCCCCGCTGACGATGCTCGAGCTGACTCACGAGACCCGTTTTCTGGTGGCCGAGATGGGTGCGAGCGCCATCGGCGAAATCGCCCGCCTGATCAAGATGGCCCGTCCCGACATCGGGATCGTGCTCAAGGTCGGTCTCGCCCACGCCGGCGAATTCGGCGGCATCGAGGCCACCGTCCTCGCGAAAACCGAAATGGTCACCGAACTGCTCGCGACGGATGTCGCCGTGTTGAATGCCGACGATCCGCGCGTCGCCGGCATGGCCGCTTCCACCTCGGCCCGGATCGTCTGGTTCGGCCAGCACGGCGACGAGGGCGTGCGCGCCACCGCGGTGCACGCGTCCGCGTCCGGAACCACCTTCACGCTGCAGTTGGCGTCGGGGGAGTCCCGGACGGTGGCATTCCAGGTGCTCGGCGAGCACCATGTGATGAACGCCCTGGCCGCCGCCGCGGCCGCCGAGATCCTCGGGGTCCCGATCGACGACATCGTCTCCGCCCTCGAATCCGTGCAGACCGCCGAACGCTGGCGCATGCAGGTCATGGGCGGCCGCGACGGGGTGACCGTCATCAACGACGCCTACAACGCCAGCCCGGACTCCATGACGGCGGCGCTCAAGACACTCGCCCAGATCAATGTTCCCGGCCGGCGCACCATCGCCGTGCTCGGCGAGATGAGCGAGCTGGGCGAACTGGCCGGCGAAGAGCACGACCGCGTCGGGCTGCTCGCCGTGCGCCTCAATATCTCCCAGCTCGTCGTCGTCGGGCGGGGCGCCCGACGCATGCACATCAGCACCATCAACGAGGGATCATGGGATGGTGAGTCGGTCTTCGTCGAGAATCCCGACGAGGCCTTCGACCTGCTCTGCGCCACGGTGCGACCGGGGGACACGGTGCTCGTGAAGTCATCCAATTCCGCCGGCCTGCGCTTTTTGGGCGACCGTCTGGGAGAGTGGTTCTCGTGAGAGCACTTCTGATGGCGGGGGCCTTCTCCCTCCTCTTCACCCTGACGTTGACGCCGCTGTTCATCCGGCTGTTCCACAAGCTGGGCTGGGGACAGTTCATCCGCGACGACGGGCCGCAGAGCCACCACGCCAAACGCGGAACCGCCACCATGGGCGGCATCGTCCTCATCGTCGGGACCGTGGTCAGTTATTTCTCGGCCATGTGGATCACCGGGACGCACATTCCGATTTCGCCGCTCCTGGTGCTGTTCATGATGGTCGGTCTCGGCCTGGTCGGCTTCGTCGACGACCTCCTGAAGACGCGCAACCAGCGCAGCCTCGGACTCGGCGGCTGGGCGAAGATCACCGGCCAGGTCCTCGTGGCGGGCACGTTCGCCGTGCTCGCGATCCAGTTCCCGAACGCCTACGGCGTCACGCCGGCGTCCACCCAGATCTCTTTCCTGCGTGACCTGCCGCTGGACTTCATGCAGCTGGGCAGCATCGTCGGCATTTCCCTCTTCGTGCTCTGGATCTGCCTGATCGTGGCGGCCACGTCCAACGGCGTCAATGTCACGGACGGCCTGGACGGGCTCGCCACCGGGTCGTCGATCCTCTCGATCGGCGCGTTCATCGTGATCGGCTTCTGGCAGTCCAATCAGGCCCGCTACGGGGGAGCCGACGTGGCCGACCTCTACCGGTCCTACGACGTGCGCGACCCGCTCGACCTGGCCATCGTCTCCGCGGCCATCGTCGGCGGACTGATCGGCTTCCTGTGGTGGAACACCTCCCCGGCGAAGATCTTCCTCGGTGACACCGGTTCGCTGGCCATCGGCGGTGCCCTCGCGGCGCTGGCAATCCTCAGCCGCACCGAACTGCTGCTCGTGCTGATCGGCGGCCTGTTCGTGATCGAGGCCGGATCCGTCATCGTGCAGCGGGCCTACTTCAAGGTGACTCGCGGACGCCGCATCTTCCTGATGAGCCCGATCCACCACCACTTCGAGCTCAAGGGCTGGGCCGAGGTCACCGTGGTGGTGCGCTTCTGGATCATCGGGGGGCTGCTCGTGTCCGCCGGCGTCGGCACCTTCTACCTCGAATGGCTGGCCAGCTAGTGGCCGGTCGCCACGCCGGCGAACCCGGCTCCGTCCCGCCCGACGCCGCGCGTCTCGACGGACTCACCAGCTGGCACTCCGACTGGTCCGGCCTGCGCGTGGCCGTGCTCGGACTGGGCGTGACCGGCTTCGCGGCCGCCGACACCCTGGCCGAGCTCGGTGCCGCGGTGCTCGTCGTGGCGGGGGACGCCCCCGCCGACACCGTCCGCCTGCTCGACGTGATCGGCGCCGGACTGGTGCGGGCCGCACCGGGCGTCGTGCCGGACGAACTGATCCGGCATCGGCCGGAGGTTCTGATCGCCTCGCCCGGCTACCACCCGGACCACGCCCTGCTGGTCTGGGCCGCCGAGGCCGGAGTGCCGGTCTGGGGCGACATCGAACTGGCCTGGCGCCTGCGCGACAAGGTCGGGCCCGCGGCCGAGTGGATCCTCGTCACCGGGACGAACGGCAAGACCACGACCGTGCAGCTGACGGCCACCATGCTGGCCGCCGCCGGCTTGCGCGTCGCTCCCTGCGGCAACATCGGCGTGCCCGTGCTCGACGCTGTCCGCGACCCTCAGGGTTGGGACGTCCTCGTGGTCGAGCTCTCCAGCTACCAGCTGCACCACCTGCCCCGCACCGGTCCCGGCGCCCTCGTGCCGTTCTCCAGCGTCTGCCTCAACATCGCCGACGACCACCTCGACTGGCACGGTTCCGCCGAGGCGTACCGTGACGCGAAAGCGACCGTCTACGCGAACACCCAGGTGGCCTGCGTCTACAACAAGGCGGATGCCGCGACCATTCGGATGGTCGAGGACGCCGACGTGCAGGAAGGCGCCCGGGCGATCGGCTTCGGGCTCGGCGTTCCCGGCCCCAGCGACTTCGGCATCGTCGAGGGCATCCTCTGCGACCGCGCGTTCCACGAGGACCGGTTCGAGACGGCGATCGAGATCACGACCACCCCGGAACTCCGGGCGCGCGGGCTCAGCGCGCCGCACCTGCTGGCCGACATCCTCGCCGCCAGCGCCCTCGCCCGGTCGTTCGGCGTCGCTCCCGACGTCATCCACGACGCCCTCGAGAGCTTCCGCCTCGACGCGCACCGGATCGAGATCGTGGCCGAGTCCGCCGGCATCCGCTGGATCGATGACTCGAAGGCCACCAACCCGCATGCGGCGGATGCCTCGCTCACGGCCTTCGAGAACATCGTCTGGTTGGTCGGCGGCCTGCTCAAGGGCGTGGACGTCGACGATCTGGTGGCCCGGCACGTCGACCACCTGCGCGGGGCCGTGATCATCGGCGTCGACCGTTCCGTGCTGCGGGACGCATTCGCGCGACACGCGCCGGAGCTGCCGGTATTCGAGATCGACGCCGACGACACTGGTGAGGTGATGCCGGGCGCGGTCCGGCTCGCGGCCGGTCTCGCCGAAACCGGCGACGTGGTGTTGCTGGCCCCGGCCGCGGCATCCATGGACCAGTTCACCGACTACGCCCATCGGGGCCGGTTGTTCGCAGAGGCCGTACGGGATCA
Organism: Cryobacterium cheniae; assembly: GCF_004403395.1. Classification (GTDB taxonomy): domain Bacteria; phylum Actinomycetota; class Actinomycetes; order Actinomycetales; family Microbacteriaceae; genus Cryobacterium; species Cryobacterium cheniae. Next base: position 265,416 of record NZ_SOGN01000044.1, on the reverse strand, counting down.
CCTGGGAGGTGAGGCGGATGAAGACTCCGCCCAGGCCCCCGGCGCCTAGGCAGGCCGCGCCCGTCGCCCCCGCCCGGTCCGCCCGGTCTGATGCCGCGGCCCAGGTCGCGTCCGCCCGGATTCATTTCGGCCGGGTGTTCAAGGCGGAGTCCGCGAGCTATTTCCTGCTTCTCGGCACGACCCTGTTCCTCGTCGTATTCGGCCTCGTCATGGTGCTCTCGTCCTCCTCGGTCGATTCATACCTGGAGAACACGGGCTTCTTCGGCACCGTGCTGCGCCAGGGCGTATTCGCGCTGGTCGGGGTACCCCTGATGCTGATAATCAGCCGTCTGCCTCTCAAATTCTGGCGGCGCGTGGCCTGGCCGATGCTCATCGTCGCCTGCCTCATGCAGTCCCTGGTGGTGTTCACACCGTTGGGCATCGAGGTGGCCGGCAACACCAACTGGCTGTCGATCGGCGGAGTCCAGTTCCAGCCCTCCGAGGCGATCAAACTCGCGCTCGTGGTCTGGCTGGGTATGATCCTGTCGCAGAAGGAGAACCGGCTCGACGACTGGCGCCACGTCTACATCCCCGTCTTCGGCGTGGGCGGCGGCGCCGTGATGCTGGTTCTCATCGGCGGCGACCTCGGAACCGTCATGATCATGGCCGGGATCCTGTTCGGATCCCTGTTTTTCGCCGGCGTCCGACTGCGCCTCCTCGCGGTGCCCCTCGCCGCCGGACTCCTGCTCGCTGGGCTGATGGCGTTGACGAGCTCGAACCGGATGACCCGCATCCTGAGCTTCATGGGGGCCGGCTGCGATGAGGTCGACGGCCCCATCTCGGCGCCCTGCTGGCAGCCGCTGCACGGCACCTGGGCCCTCGCCAACGGCGGGATCTTCGGCGTTGGACTCGGCAATTCCAAGGCGAAGTGGTCCTGGCTGCCGGCGGCCGACAACGACTACATCTTCGCCATCGTCGGCGAGGAACTCGGACTGATCGGGGCCATCGTCGTCCTGTTCATGTTCATCCTGCTGGCCCTCGCGTTCCTGCGGGTCATGCGCAGCAGCACGAGTCTGCAGGCCCGCGTGTCGACCGCCGCCGTGCTGGTCTGGCTGATCGGCCAGGCGTTCGTCAACATCGGCGTGGTTCTCGGCGTGTTCCCGGTGCTGGGCGTTCCGCTCCCGCTGGTATCGGCCGGCGGCACCGCCCTGCTCACGACCCTCGGCGCGATCGGCATCGTGCTCTCATTCACCCGGGGCGACCACGTGAGCCAGCCGCGGCGCACCACGACGTCAACCGACACGTCAGGAGTCGAACAGTGACCACCTATCTGCTGGCCGGCGGTGGAACCGCCGGCCATGTCAACCCCCTGCTGGCCGTCGCCGACACCATCATGAACCGGGATCCGGAGGCGAAGGTCATCGTTCTCGGCACCCGGGAAGGCCTCGAGGCCCGTCTGGTGCCCGCCCGCGGTTACGAGCTCGTCTTCGTTCCCCGCCTGCCGTTCCCACGCCGGCCGAACCGGCAGGCCCTGTCGTTCCTACCACGGCTGAACCGGGCCGTGGGTGACCTGGCCGCCCTGATCCGGTCCCGCCAGGTCGACGTTGTCGTCGGGTTCGGCGGCTACGTCTCGACCCCCGCCTACTTCGCCGCGCGCCGGGCCGGCGTGCCGATCGTGATCCACGAGGCCAATTTTCGGGCCGGACTGGCCAATCGGCTCGGGGCCTGGTTCACCCGTCACGTCGGGGTTGTCTTTCCCGGCACCCGGATCCGCCACCCGCACGTCGTCGGGATGCCGCTGCGGCCCGAGATCGCCGACCTCGACCGGGTGCAGGCGCGCCCGGACGCCCTGGCGTTCTTCGGCCTCGACGCGGACCGCCCCACGCTGCTGGTCACCGGCGGATCGCTGGGCGCGCGGCGCCTGAACAGCACCATCGCCGCGTCGGCCGCCGCCCTGATCGGGGTCGGCTGGCAGGTGCTGCACATCACGGGCGAGAAGTCGGAGGTGACCGACCCAGGGCTCCCGCACTACCGCCTGATCTCCTACTGTGACCGGATGGACCTGGCGCTCTCCGCGGCCGACTTCGCGGTGTCCCGGGCCGGAGCGGGCACCGTGTGCGAACTGAGCGCCCTCGGCATCCCGGCCGTCTACGTGCCGTACCCCGTCGGCAACGGCGAGCAGCGCTTCAACGCGGCGGATGTCGTGCGCGCCGGGGGCGGGATCCTCGTCGACGATGCGGACTTCCTTCCGGCCTGGGTACAGGGCGAGCTCGTTCCGGTACTCACCGACCGGGAGCGCGTGCGCCGGATGGGCGTTGCCGCGGCATCCGCCGGCGGACGTGACGGCTCGGAGCGGATGACCGACTTTATCCACGCCGCCCTCGCGTAGCCGCAACGACTAACGTTGTTCCAGCACCAGAACGCACACCCGCATTCGTCTCCAACTGAGAAGAGCCAGCAACCGTGATCAAGCCCGACCTGAACCTCACCATTCCCCGTGATCTCGGCACGGTGCATTTCGTGGGCATCGGCGGCTCCGGGATGAGCGGGATCGCACGGTTGTTCCTCGCCGCCGGCCACACCGTGACCGGCTCGGATGTGCGGGAGTCCGACAACGTGCTCGCCCTGCGCAAGCTGGGAGCGCGCATCTCGATCGGCCACGCCGCCGAGAACGTCGGTGACGCCGACAGTCTCGTCGTCACGGGGGCCCTGTGGCAGGACAACCCGGAATACGTGCTGGCGAATGAGCGCGGCCTCCCCGTGCTGCACCGTTCCCAGGCGCTCGCCTGGCTGATTGAGAAGCACCGTCTTGTCGCCGTCGCCGGTGCTCACGGCAAGACCACCTCGACCGGGATGATCGTGACCGGTCTGCTCGGCCTCGGGACGCATCCCAGCTTCGTCAACGGCGGCGTGATCGAATCGCTCGGTGTGTCGGCGGGCGCGGGCACCGACGACCTCTTCGTCGTCGAAGCCGACGAGTCGGACGGCTCGTTCCTGCTCTACAACACGGCCGTGGCCCTGGTCACCAACGTCGACCCCGACCACCTCGACCACTACGGATCGCTCGAGGCGTTCGAGTCCGCGTTCGTCGAGTTCGCGCAGAACGCCACCGAGTTCGTGGTCATCTCCTCCGACGACGCCGGCGCGGTCAGCGTGACCGGCAAGCTGACCGGCAAACGGGTCATCACCTTCGGGGAGGATGCCGCGGCCGACGTGCGCGTGCACTCGGTCGTCACCGACGGACCGGTGCGCTTCGGCGTGGCCTGGGCCGGGCACGACTACTTCGCCACGCTCCGGATCCCGGGCCGGCACAACGCGATCAACGCCGCCGGCGCCTTCGCGGTGCTCGTCGGTCTCGGCTTCGACCCGGAGGCGTCTTTGACCGCCATCGCGGAGTTCGGCGGCACCGAGCGCCGCTTCGAACTGCATGGCATCGTGGGCGGGGTCAGCGTCTACGACGACTACGCCCACCACCCCACCGAGGTGGCCGCGGCGCTGTCCGCCGCCCGCACGGTGGTCGGCAGCGGCCGGATCATCGCCGTGCACCAGCCGCACCTCTACAGCCGCACCCGACTGTTCGCCCAGGAATTCGCGCAGACCCTCGAGGAGAAGGCGGACCAGACCGTCGTCCTCGCCGTATACGGCGCCCGCGAAGACCCCGAGCCCGGCGTCACCGGGGCTCTCGTCTCCGACCGGTTCACCGATACCGCCAAGGTCGTCTACGTTCCGGACTGGCAGGAGGCCGCCGACTACGTCGCCTCGATCGCCGAGGAAGGCGACTTCGTCGTCACCCTCGGCTGCGGTGACGTCTACCGGATCGTTCCCCAGCTGCTCGCCTCGCTCACGCAGGCGCGCGGATGACCCGCAGCAGAGCATGAAACGGCCCGAGGGCTACGACCGCCCCGCGGGAGGCGAGGAGCGGGCCTCCGGGCCGAAAACGACCCCGGCGAAGACTGCGCCCGCACCGACGGCGAAGACGGCGCCTGCCAGAGCGACCGGTCACCAGCCCGCCGGTCGCAAGCCCGCCGGTCGCAAGCCGACCGAGCACAGCGATCACACGAGCACCGAACCGATCACGCTACCGGCAGCCACCGACCCGATCGCGCCCGTGTCCCGCCTGCGCGCGGCCTCCGCTCCCGAGCCCGATGAGCCCGGCGACGCTCCGCTGACTCCCGCCGGGGCCAAGCGCAAGTTCCGGGCCGCCCGTCGAGCCCGCAAGCTCTACGAACGCGAGGAAGTGCGACGTTTCACCTGGCGGTCCCGTCGGCGGCGCAACCTCTGGCTGGCCGCGCTCGGCATCCTGGCCACGCTCGTGGCCTTCGTGCTCGTCGGCACCTTTTCGCCGCTGATGGCGCTGCGCACGATCGAGGTCGTCGGGGCGAACCGGGTGCCCGCCGAGCAGATCCAGTCCGCCCTCGGCGGCCAGCTGGGCACGCCGCTGCCGCTGGTGGACTTCGCCGAGGTGAAAGAAAACCTCTCCGCCTTCACCCTGATCCAGAGCTACGTCACCGAGAGCCGGCCCCCGAGCACCCTGGTGGTGCGCATCGTCGAGCGTGAGCCCCTCGGTGCCCTCGTGACCGCGGCCGGCTTCGACCTGGTCGACGCCGCCGGGGTAGTCATCCAGAGCAGCGTGGAGCGCCCGGCCGGCTATGCCACCATCGATGCTCGGGCCGGAGTCGGCAGCGCCGGTTTCCGGGCGGCGACCGCTGTGATCGCTGCTCTGCCGCCGGACATCCGTTCCGCCCTCGACACCGTCACGGCCGCCACCACGGACGACGTCACCCTCACGCTCGAGGGCGGGGCGCGCGTCGTATGGGGGAGCGCGGAGAAGTCGGATTTCAAGGCGGTCGTGCTCGCGGCCCTGATCGTCAGCCATCCGGTCGGCAGCGTCGGCGAATACGACGTGTCGTCGCCGGATAGTGCCGTTCTGCGCTGAGATCTTCGCGACACGCGGGCGCGCCTCCCCAAGCCTGATCGACTGGCGCATAACTTTCTAAACAGGAATTGCATACTCAGCATAACTTTAAACTTCGACAAGAGGTTTAGGGTTCCACCGGAGGCCGGACGTGTCAACAACAAATCAGAACTACCTCGCAGTCATCAAGGTTGTTGGAATCGGTGGCGGCGGTGTCAACGCCGTCAACCGCATGATCGAGCTCGGCCTCCGCGGAGTCGAGTTCATCGCCATCAACACGGATGCCCAGGCGCTGCTCATGAGCGACGCCGACGTCAAACTCGACGTGGGCCGCGATCTCACCCGCGGCCTCGGCGCCGGCGCCGATCCTGAGGTCGGCCGCCGCGCCGCCGAGGACCACGCCGAAGAAATCGAAGAGGCCCTGGCCGGCGCGGACATGGTCTTCGTCACGGCCGGCGAGGGTGGTGGAACGGGCACCGGCGGTGCGCCGGTCGTCGCCCGCATCGCCAAGTCCATCGGCGCGCTCACCATCGGTGTCGTCACCAAGCCCTTCGGTTTCGAGGGCAAGCGTCGCCAGGCTCAGGCCGAGGCCGGCGTCGCCTCCCTCAAGAACGAGGTCGACACCCTCATCGTCGTGCCCAACGACCGTCTGCTGGAGATCAGCGACCGCGGAATCAGCATGCTGGAGGCCTTCGCCACGGCAGACCAGGTTCTTCTCGCCGGCGTGCAGGGCATCACCGACCTGATCACCACCCCCGGCTTGATCAACCTCGACTTCGCCGACGTCAAGTCGGTCATGCAGGGCGCCGGCTCCGCGCTGATGGGCATCGGCTCGTCCCGCGGTGCCGACCGCGCCATCAAGGCGGCCGAACTGGCCGTCGCTTCCCCGCTGCTCGAGGCGTCGATCGACGGCGCCCACGGGGTGCTGCTCTCGATCCAGGGTGGCTCCAACCTCGGAATCTTCGAGATCAACGACGCCGCGCGACTGGTGCAGGAAGCTGTTCACCCGGAAGCCAACATCATCTTCGGTGCCGTCATCGACGACACCCTGGGCGACGAGGTGCGGGTCACCGTCATCGCTGCCGGATTCGACGGCGGCGAGCCCGGCGCCAAGGCCGTCGAGGTGCGCCGAGCGGACCTCGTCGCGGCCGGTGTCGCGGCCGGAGCGGGCACGACGGGCGCCGCGGCGACCGGCGCGAACGACTCTGCTCCCTACGCGGATTCCCCGGCATCGTCGGTCTGGTCCGGCGTTGAGCCCGGTGCGGCCGTCGCGGACCCGGCCTTCGAGGAAGACCCGGACGACCTGGACATCCCGGACTTCCTCAAGTAGTGCGCTCAGCAGCGAGATGGCCGAGGGCAGCGAGATGAACGCTTCGGGCGTGCCCGGACCGGACGGCCTCGCGGCGCGGTTGACCGCCGTTCAGGGCGGGATCGCCGCCGCGGCCGTCGCCGCCGGGCGCGACCCGGCGCTTCTCACGACGATCGTCGTGACCAAGTTCCAGCCCGTCTCGCTGCTCGAGGAACTCGCCGCCCTCGGCGTGCGGGAATTCGGGGAAAGTCGCCACCAGGAAGCGCAGGCCAAGGCCTCCGCCCTGGCCGGCCTCGACCTCACCTGGCATTTCGTGGGCCAGGTGCAGGGGAAGAAGGCCAGGCTGGTGCGGGCCTACGCCGATGTCATCCACTCCGTGGATCGTGGATCGCTGGTTGATGCGCTGCGATCGGAGGAATCCGTCGTCGACTGCTTCGTGCAGGTGAATCTGACGGATGACCCCGGTCGCGGCGGAGTGGCACCGGGGGACCTGCACCCGCTCGTCGAGCAAGTGCTGTCCACGGCCGGACTGCGGTTGCTCGGGCTGATGGCGGTGGCTCCTCTCGGTGCCGAACCGCGCCGGGCCTTCGCCCGGGTCCGCGATCTGGGTGAGCAGATCCAGCGGCTCGCCCCGACCGCGACATCCCTGTCGATGGGCATGTCTGAGGACTACGCGGAGGCGATCGTCGAAGGGGCGACACACCTTCGAATTGGCACAGCAATCACCGGGAATCGCCCGGTACCCGGTTAATCTGTATAAGTAGAGTCACCAACACGGAGGTCGAGATGTCCAACCCGCTCAAGAAGACCATGGTTTACCTGGGTCTGGCAGACGAGGAACTCGAGTACGAGGCGCCCGCTGCTGCGCCCGCGTCGACGGCCCCTCACTCGACGGCGTCTACCGCTGCGGCGGCGAAAGCCGCAGCGCCCCACTCCGCCCCGAATTCTTCGCACGCCGCGTCGACCGCGTCGTCGTCGCACTCGGCCGGCGCATCCGCCTCGGCCGGTCGCGCACCGGTGACACCCCTGCGCAAGACCTCCGCTCCCAAGAATGTGGCTGCCTCAGACATGAATGAAATCCTCACCGTCCACCCGCGCCAGTACAAGGACGCCCAGGTGATCGCGGAATCCTTCCGCGATGGAATCCCGGTCATCATCAACCTGTCCCAAATGAGCGACGCCGACGCGCGCCGCCTGATCGACTTCGCCAGCGGTCTCTCCCAGGGTCTGTACGGCAAGATCGAGCGCGTCACGGCCAAGGTCTTCCTGCTTTCCCCGTCCCACGTTGTCGTGTCCGGCGACAATGCCGCGGAGGACTCCGAAGCCGAGGCGTCCTTCTTCGCGCAGTCGTAGCTAGCGTCGTGTTCGTCGTCAGCCTGATCGGTACGATCGCCTACTACGCCCTCCTGCTCTACTTCTTCGTGATGTGGGGCCGATTCATCATCGACCTCGTGCGCAGCGTCAACCGGTCCTGGCGGCCGCAGGGTTTCCTCCTCGTCGTGACCGAGTTGGCATACTCCCTGACCGACCCGCCGATCAAGTTCTTCCGGCGGCTCCTGCCGCCGCTTCGTGTCGGTCCGATCGCCTTCGACTTCGGCTGGAGCATCACCATGCTCTGCGTCATCGTCGGCATGTCGATCACAGGGCTCATGCGCTGACCGATACCCCTCGCCCCGCACCAGGCATGTATTCTGGTGCGACGGCGAACTGGGCTGACGCGGTCCGACTATGCGTCGGAGCTTGATAGCGTTGGTTGAACGCAATCAGATTGTTCGCAACTCGAGTTTTAAGGGTGGAAAGCCATGGCGCTAACTCCGGAAGATGTAGTCAACAAGCGGTTCCAGTCGACTAAGTTTCGTGAAGGATACGATCAGGACGAGGTCGATGACTTCCTCGACGAGGTCGTCGTCGAACTTCGCCGACTGACGGCAGAGAACGAGGAGCTCAAGGCCCGGGTCAGCTCCGGCAGCGCGAGCGAGCCGGCCGTCGCAGCCGAGGCCGCACCGGCACCCGAGGTCGTCGCGGAGCCCGTCGTGGCTCCCGTCGCCATTGCCGCCCCGGTCGTCGCCGAGCCCGTCGACGAGACCGCCGGCACGACCAACCTTCTCCAGCTGGCCCGCCGCCTGCACGAGGAGCACGTCAAGGAGGGTGCCGAGAAGCGCGATGCCCTCATCGCCGAAGGACACGCCACCGCCGCCCGTCTCGTTGCCGAGGCTGAGGCCAAGCAGCGCGCTCAGGTCACCATCCTCGACCAGGAACGTTCCGTCCTGGAAGGCAAGATCGACGACCTGCGCACCTTCGAGCGCGAGTACCGCCAGAAGCTGAAGAGCTACATCGAGACGCAGCTTCACGAGCTCGACGCCACGTCGCCGGTCGAGTCGAGCAACGCCGCGAAGCCGAGCTTCCAGAGCTTTGGCGCATAAGGTCCGAACGAAGAAGCGCCCCGGTGCGTTGATCCTCCTGGCCGTCGTCGCCGCGGGGATCTACGCGCTGGATCAGATCAGCAAGTACCTCGTCGTCAGCAGGCTGGCCGAGGGTGACATCGTCCGGGTTCTGGGTGACGTGCTGCAAATGCACTTCGTCCGGAACCCGGGCGCTGCTTTTTCGATGGCAGCCGGCATGACGTGGATCTTCTCCATCATCGCCGTGGCCGTGGTGGTCCTCATCGTCTGGTTCGCCGGCCGCATCCGTTCGCTGGCCTGGTCTGTGGTCTTCGGGCTCCTGCTCGGTGGCGTGCTCGGCAATCTCACCGACCGCCTGCTGCGGGAGCCGTCCTTCGGCCTCGGCCACGTGATCGACTTCATCTCCACGCCGTGGTTGATCCCCGCCATCTACAACGTTGCCGACATGGCGATCGTGTCGAGCATGGTCATCTTCATGTACCTGACCATCCGCGGGATCGGCCTCGATGGCCAGCGCGCCGACGCCTCGGACCCGTCCGAGTCCACCCCCACCCAGATAGCACCCTGATTCTCGCCATGGAAACACGCTCCCTTCCCCTGCCGGACGGACTCGCCGGAGTCCGCGTCGACGCCGGCATCGCCAAGCTCCTCGGCTTCTCGCGCAGTTTCGCGGCCGAGGTCTGCGAGGCCGGCGGGGTCACCCTGAACGGGGTCGTGGTCGGCAAATCCGACCGGCTGCACGGCGGAGCGTGGCTGGAGGTCTCCTGGCAGCCCAAGGAGGCCTTGGCGATCGTGCCCATCCCCGTGCCGGATCTCACGATCGTGCACGACGATGAGAGCATCGTGGTCATCAACAAGCCGTCCGGGGTCGCCGCGCATCCGAGTGTGGGCTGGACCGGTCCCACGGTGGTCGGCGCGCTCTCCGCGGCGGGCTACCGCATCGCGACCTCCGGGGCGAGCGAGCGGGCCGGGATCGTGCACCGCCTCGACGCGGGCACCAGCGGCCTGATGGTCGTCGCGAAGTCGGAGACCGCCTACACGGCGCTCAAGCGGGCCTTCCACGACCGTGAGGTCGAGAAGATCTACCATTCCGTGGTGCAGGGCCATCCAGACCCGAGCACGGGCACGATCGACGCCCCGATCGGCCGCCATCCGCGGTCCGACTGGAAGTTCGCGGTGATCGCGGGCGGCAAGGATTCCGTCACCCACTACGAGACCCTCGAGGCGTTCCCGTCGGCGTCGCTGCTGGAGGTGCACCTGGAGACGGGGCGCACCCACCAGATCCGGGTGCACATGGCCGCCCAGCGGCATCCGTGCGTCGGCGACGCCATGTACGGCGCCGATCCCTCGATCACGGCGCGCCTCGGCCTGACCCGGCAATGGCTGCACGCGAAGCAACTGGCATTCCACCACCCGGACACCCGGGAATGGGTCACGTTCACCACCGACTACCCGGCCGACCTCTCACACGCCCTCGACGTGCTGCGTGATCTCTGACCTGTAGCGCCCAATTCCAACACCTCGGAGACGTTTTGTCCTCTCAGAATCAGTCGGGTGGATCGAAGGATTCCTTCGTGCACCTGCACGTGCACAGCGAGTACTCGATGCTCGACGGCGCCGCGCGCGTCAAGCCGCTGATCAACGCGGCCATCGAACAGGGGATGCCGGCGGTCGCCATCACCGACCACGGCAATGTGTTCGGCGCGTTCGATTTCTGGCGCACCGCCACCGAGGCCGGCATCAAGCCGATCATCGGCACCGAGGCCTACATCACGCCCGGAACCAACCGGCGGGACAAGACCCGGGTGCGATGGGGCACCAGCGGCCAGAACCGCGACGACGTCGGTGGAGCCGGTTCGTACACCCACATGACGTTGCTGTCCGAGACCACCGCCGGCATGCACAACCTGTTCCGGCTCTCGTCCAAGGCCAGCCTGGAGGGGTACTACTTCAAGCCCCGGATGGACCGGGAACTGCTCGCCGAATTCTCCGGCGGGCTGATCGGCACCACCGGGTGCGTGGGTGGCGAGGTGCAGACCCGCCTGCGGCTCGGACAGTACGACGAGGCGAAGAAGGCCGCCGGGGAATTCCAGGACATCTTCGGCAAGGAAAACTTCTTCTGCGAGATCATGGACCACGGCATCGACATCGAGCGCCGAACCATGACGGACCTGCTCAAACTGGCCGGCGAGCTGAAGCTCCCGCTGGTGGCCAGCAACGACCTGCACTACACCCACGCCCACGACGCGACCGCGCATGCGGCGCTGCTCTGCGTGCAGTCGGCGTCGACCCTCGACGACCCGAACCGGTTCAAGTTCGACTCGAACGAGTTCTACCTGAAGACCGCCGCGCAGATGCGGCACCTCTTCCGCGACCACCCGGAATCCTGCGACAACACGCTGCTGATCGCCGAGCGCTGCCAGGTGGAGTTCAACACCAAGGCCAACTACATGCCCCGGTTCCCCTGCCCGGAGGGGGAGAACGAAGAAAGCTGGTTCGTCAAGGAGAACGAGATCGGGCTGGCCAGGCGCTACCCGAACGGCATCCCGGCGGACGTACGAAAGCGTGCCGACTACGAGATCGGCATCATCATCCAAATGGGCTTCCCCGGCTACTTCCTCGTGGTTGCCGACTTCATCATGTGGGCCAGGCAGCAGGGGATCCGGGTGGGTCCCGGCCGCGGCTCGGGCGCCGGCTCGATGGTCGCCTACGCCATGGGCATCACCGACCTCGACCCGCTCGTGCACGGGCTGATCTTCGAACGGTTCCTGAACCCCGACCGCGTCTCCATGCCGGACTTCGACGTGGACTTCGACGAGCGCCGCCGCGGCGAGGTCATCCACTACGTGACCGAGAAATACGGCGAGGAACGCGTCGCCCAAATCGTCACCTACGGCACGATCAAGGCGAAGCAGGCGCTGAAAGACGCGTCCCGGGTGCTCGGCTTCCCCTTCGGCATGGGCGACAAGCTCACCAAGGCCATGCCGCCGGCGATCATGGGCAAGGACGTGCCGCTGACCGGCATGTTCGACAAGGACCACCCGCGCTACCGCGAGGCCGCCGACTTCCGCGCCGTGATCGAGTCCGACCCCGAGGCCCGCACCGTCTTCGACACCGCCCTCGGCCTGGAGAACCTCAAGCGCCAGTGGGGCGTGCACGCCGCCGGCGTGATCATGAGTTCCGACCCGTTGATCGACATCATCCCGATCATGAAGCGCGAAGCGGACGGCCAGGTCGTCACGCAGTTCGACTACCCGGCCTCCGAGGCCCTCGGCCTGATCAAGATGGACTTCCTGGGGTTGCGCAACCTCACCATCATCGACGACACCCTCGATAACATCGCCGTGAACCGTGGCCACCGTCCCGTGCTCGAGGAGCTCGGCCTCGAGGACCCGGCCGCCTACGAGCTGCTCGCCCGCGGCGACACGCTCGGGGTGTTCCAGCTCGACGGCGGGCCCATGCGGTCGCTGCTGCGCCTGATGAAGCCCGACAACTTCGAAGACATCTCGGCCGTCATCGCGCTGTACCGGCCCGGCCCGATGGGCGCCAACTCGCACACCAACTACGCGCTGCGGAAGACCGGCCAGCAGGAGATCATCCCGATCCACCCGGAGCTCGAAGAGGCCCTCGCCGACGTCATCGGCACCACCTACGGCCTGATCGTGTACCAGGAGCAGGTCATGTCGATCGCGCAGAAGCTGGCCGGGTTCTCCCTCGGCCAGGCCGACCTGCTGCGCCGCGCGATGGGCAAGAAGAAGAAGTCGGAACTGGACAAGCAGTTCGAGGGCTTCTCCGGCGGAATGGTCGCCAACGGGTACTCCATGGAGGCGGTGAAGACCGTCTGGGACATTCTCCTGCCGTTCTCCGACTACGCCTTCAACAAGGCGCACTCGGCCGCCTACGGGGTGCTCTCGTACTGGACCGCCTACCTCAAGGCTAAATACCCGGCCGAATACATGGCCGCGCTCCTGACCAGCGTCGGCGACTCCCGCGACAAGCTCGCACTGTACCTGAACGAGTGCCGCCGGATGGGCATCCAGGTTCTGCCGCCCGACGTGAACGAATCGATCGGCTACTTCGCCGCCGTGGGCACGGACATCCGTTTCGGCCTCGGCGCGGTGCGCAATGTTGGCTTCAACGTTGTCGACGCCATCCGCGCGGCCCGCACGGAGAAGGGCGCGTTCGAGTCGTTCCACGACTTCCTGCGCAAGGTGCCGATCCCGGTGGCCAACAAACGCACTGTGGAATCCTTGATCAAGGCCGGCGCCTTCGACTCCCTCGGCGCGACCCGCCGGGCCATGTTCGAGATCCACGAGGCCGCGGTCGAATCCGCCGTCAAGATCAAACGTGACGAACAGCACGGCATGGTCGGCTTCGACTTCGACAGCCTCTTCGACGACCCGCAGGAGACCGAGCAGGTTCCCGACCGTCCCGAATGGAGCAAGAAGGAGAAGCTCGCCCTCGAACGGGACATGCTCGGGCTCTACGTCTCCGACCATCCGCTGGCCGGGCTCGAGATCCCGCTGGCCAAGCACGCCAGCACGACCATCGTGGACCTGGTGGGGTCCGAGCAGACCCAGGATGCCGACACCGTCACCATCGCCGGACTGATCACCAGCGTGCAGCACCGGATCGCGAAGAAGTCAGGCAACCAGTACGGCATCATCCAGGTCGAGGACTTCGGCGGGGAGATCGCCGTGATGTTCATGGGCAAGGCCTATCAAGAGTTCTCGCCGGACCTGATCAGCGACTCCGTCGTGGTCGTGCGGGGCCGGGTGAGCCTGCGCGACGACGGGATGAACCTGCACGCGTACAGCATCTTCGCGCCCGAGCTCGGCCAGGCCTCCGACACCGGCACGCTGACCGTCACGCTGGCGGAATCCCGGGCGACGACCGACACCGTGACGGCGCTGGGCGAGGTCATCACCCGCCACATCGGCACCTCCGAGGTACGGCTCAAGCTGGTGAAGGGCCACACGGCCCGGGTGTTCGAACTGCCCCACCAGGTGAAGATCAGCGCCGACCTGTTCGGGGAACTCAAGAGTCTGCTCGGGCCCAACTGCCTGACCTAGCCGAGTGAGTGAACCAATTCGACGGAGATCTTGTCGAAAATCGGCCTTTCGGACCTGTTCAAGGGCGATACGGCCAAAATCTCCGTCGAATTCGTTCGGAGCGAGCCGCCGCCGTCAGGGCCGGCCGATGTAGGCCGCGAGGTGCCGGCCGGTGAGGGTGGAGCGCTCGAGGACGAGGTCCTCCGGTGAGCCCTCGAAGACGATCCGGCCCCCGTCGTGGCCGGCGCCGGGACCAAGGTCGATGATCCAGTCGGCATGAGCCATGACCGCCTGGTGGTGCTCGACGACGATGACCGACTTGCCGGCGTCGACCAGCCGGTCGAGCAGGCCGAGGAGCTGCTCGACGTCGGCGAGGTGGAGTCCGGTGGTCGGCTCGTCGAGCACGTAGACGCCGCCCTTCTCGGACAGGTGGGTGGCCAGTTTGAGACGCTGGCGCTCGCCTCCCGACAGCGTCGTGAGCGGCTGGCCGAGGCTCAGGTAGCCGAGCCCGACGTCGACGAGCCCGCCCAGGATCGTGTGGGCGGCCGGCGTGCGCGCTTCGCCGGTGCCGAAGAATTCCCTGGCATCGCGCACCGACATCGCGAGCACCTCACTGATGTCGCGGCCGCCGAGCCGGTAGTCCAGCACGGATGCCTCGAACCGCTTCCCCTCGCAGACCTCGCAGGTGGTTGCGACGCCCGCCATCATGCCCAGGTCGGTGTAGACGACCCCGGCGCCGTTGCAGTTGGGGCAGGCGCCTTCTGAGTTGGAACTGAACAGGGCCGGCTTTACTCCGTTGGCCTTCGCGAAGGCCTTGCGGATCGGGTCGAGCATTCCCGTGTACGTTGCCGGGTTGCTTCGTCGGGAACCGCGGATGCCGCCCTGGTCGACCGACACCACGCCCGCCCCGGTGGGGATCGACCCGTGCACGAGGGAACTCTTTCCGGAGCCGGCGACGCCCGTGATCACAACCAGCACCCCGAGCGGGATATCGACGTCCACATCCTTCAGGTTGTTCTTGGTCGCGCCGCGAATCTGCAGCGTGCTCGTGGGCGTGCGCACCGCAGGCTTGAGCGCCGCCCGGTAGTCGAAGTGGCGGCCGGTGAGGGTGCCGCTGGTGCGGAGCCCCGCCACTGTTCCCTCGAAGCAGACCGTGCCGCCGGCCGTACCGGCTCCCGGGCCGAGGTCGACGACGTGGTCGGCGATCACGATCGCCTCCGGCTTGTGCTCCACGACGAGCACGGTGTTGCCCTTGTCCCGCAGCTGCAGCAGCAGCCTGTTCATCCGCTCGATGTCATGGGGATGCAGCCCGATGGTGGGCTCGTCGAAGACGTAGGTGACGTCGGTGAGCGAGGAACCCAGATGCCGGATCATCTTGGTGCGCTGGGCCTCGCCGCCCGACAGAGTGCCGGCCGGCCGGTCGAGCGAGAGGTAGCCCAGCCCGATCTCCACGAACGAGTCGAGAATCTGGCGGAGCGCCTGCGTCAACGGGGCCACCGACGGGTCGTCGAGCCCGCGAACCCAACCGGCCAGGTCGCTGATCTGCTGGGAGCAGGCGTCGGCGATGCTGACCCCCGCGATCTTCGACGAGCGGGCCGCCTCGCTGAGACGGGTGCCGGCGCACTCGGGGCAGGGTGCGAAGGTGACCGCACGCTGGACGAAGGCTCGGATGTGGGGTTGGAGCGCGGCGACATCCTTGGACAGGAACGACTTCTGAATCTGCGGGACGAGGCCGAGGTAGGTCAGATTGATCCCGTCGACCTTGATCTTCGTCGGCTCCATGTAGAGCAGGTCATCCAGTTCTTTCGTGCTGTACCGGCCGATCGGCTTGTCCGGGTCGAACCAGCCGCAGCCGCGGAAGATGCGGCCGTACCAGCCCTCCATGGTGTAACCGGGGATCGTGAGCGCGCCCTCGTTGAGCGACTTGGACTCGTCGTACAGCGCGGAGCGGTCGATATCGTTGACGGTGCCCATGCCCTCGCAGCGCGGGCACATGCCGCCGGTGATGCTGAAGCTGCGCCGCTCCTTCACGGTCTTGCCGGCGCGCTCGAGCGTGACCGCTCCGGCTCCGCTGATCGAGGCGACGTTGAACGAGAACGCCTGGGGCGATCCGACCTGTGGCTGCCCGAGCCGGCTGAAGAGGATGCGGAGCATCGCGTTGGCGTCGGTGGCGGTGCCGACCGTGGAACGGGAGTTGGCACCCATCCGCTCCTGGTCGACGATGATGGCCGTGGTCAGCCCGTCCAGCACGTCGACGTCGGGCCGGCCGAGGGTCGGCATGAAGCCCTGGACGAAGGCGCTGTAGGTCTCGTTGATCAGCCGCTGGGACTCCGCGGCGATCGTGCCGAACACCAGTGAGCTCTTGCCCGAGCCGGAGACGCCGGTGAACACCGTCAGGCGCCGCTTCGGCAGGTCGAGGCTGATGTCCCTGAGGTTGTTCACGCGCGCGCCCTGCACGCGGATTCGGTCGTGGCTGTCGGCGACGTTCGGCTCTGGGGTGCTTGTGGCGCTGCTCGGGTCCGTGCTCATCGTGTCTCCCTCTGGTGGCCGGTGCCGTCGTCGATGAATCCAGTGTCAGTGGAGTTTATGCCTGGGGTAAGCGCCGCGTTGAGAGCGAATTCCCCCATGCAGGTCGTAGCCTTGAGGTATGAGCACAGGCACGCGCGAACCTCTGTACACCACGGCGATTCTGGCCGGGCGGGCCGTGTTCGGCCTGCTGCGGCTGAAGCCATCGGTGACCGGTCTGAAAAATCTGCCGGACGCCGGGGGAGCGGTGCTGGCGATCACCCACTTCGGCTACATGGACTTCGCCCTGGTCGAGTGGATGCTGTGGCACAAGAACCGCCGTCACATCCGTTTCATGGCCAAGAAGGGCGCGTTCGACCAGAAGCTCGTCGGCGTGCTGCTGCGCGGCATGCGGCACATCTCGGTCGACATGAAGGCCGGAGCGGAGGCCTACGGTCAGGCGGTGACCGCTCTGCGGGCGGGCGAACTGCTCGGCGTGTTCCCGGAAGGCGGCGTGAACACCTCCTTCACCGTGCGCGAGCTGAAGTCGGGTGCCATCCGGATGGCGGCCGAGGCCGGGGTTCCGGTGATCCCGATCGCGGTGTGGGGCGGGCACCGGGTGCTCACCAAGAACCACAAGCCGGTCCTGCGCGAGGTTTTCGGCGTGCCCGTCCGTTTCGCCGTCGGCGAGCCGTTCCCGGTCGCCGCGGGGGAGGACACGCAGTCCATGACGCTGGCCCTCCACGATAACCTGCAGGGCCTCGTCGACGGCCTGCAGAAGGCCTACCCGGTGGACGGTGCCGGCCAGTGGTGGCAGCCGCGCCACCTGGGTGGCACCGCGCCCACGCCGGAGGAGGCCGCCGTGGCCGAGGCGGAGCGGCGCCGGCTCCGCGACGAGGCGAGGGCGGCCGATACCCGGGGCTAGGCTTCGGCGCCGGGCACGCGGTAGGTGCGCTCGTAGTACAGCAGGGCCTCGTCGTTCTCGCCCAGGCCGCCTTCCTCGATCTTCACGACCACGACGGCACTGTTGTGCACCAGCGTGCGCTCGATGACGCGCCCGACCATCCACGAGGTGACGCACGTCAGCACGGGAAGGCCGTGAGGTCCTGGCTGCCAGTGGTCGCCGATGAAGCGCTGGTCCGCGGGACCCGACATCACCTCGGCGACGGCCCGGCCGCGCGCCCCGAGGATGTGGATGACGACTCGGTCGCTCTCGGCGATGGCCGGCCAGGTGCTGGCCGATCGCGCCATGTTGAACGTGGCCAGCGGCGGAACCGACGACAGCGACGCCAGCGACGTGGCCGTGAAGCCCACCGGGGTGCCGTCCGGTCGCAGCGCGGTGATCACGGCGACGCCGGCGGCGTGACGCCGAAACGCGTGCTTGAAGGCGGCCAGATCCAGCGGTGCTCTGGGGTCCTCGACCAGAGGTGCGGTGGCGGGCGGGGGTGCTTCGGTGTCGCTCATGTGACTGAATCAATCTCCTCGGCGTTCAGCCTATTCCCGGTGGGTGGGAGTTGATGGCTAGGCTGGAACGCGATGATCCAGACTATTGACCTCCGAGGGACCCGGCCCACTCCGGCGGAATTGCTTGCAGCCGTCCCGCGCGCGCTCACCGATGTGACCGCCGCCAGCGACGTCGCAGCCGAATTGATCGACGATGTGCGGGCCCGAGGCGAGGACGCCCTCCTCGACCAGGCGGAACGCCTCGACCGGGTGCGTCCGTCCCATCTGCGCGTTCCCGCGTCCCACGTCGCCGAGGCGCTGGCCGGGCTCGATCCCGCCGTGCGCACGGCCATCGAGGAAACCATCCGCCGGGTGCGCATCGCCAGCGCAGCCCAGGTTCCGCCTCAGGTGACCACCACGATCGCCGACGGCGCCACGATCACGCAGCGCTGGCAGCCGATCAACCGGGTCGGCCTGTACGTGCCCGGCGGCAAGGCCGTCTACCCCTCGAGCGTCGTGATGAACGTGGTACCCGCCCAGATCGCCGGCGTGTCCTCGATCGCGCTGGCGTCGCCGCCGCAGAGCGACTGCGACGGCCGCGTGCACCCCACCATCCTCGCGGTGGCGGGACTGCTCGGCATCGACGAGATCTACGCCATGGGCGGTGCCGGCGCGGTCGGCGCCTTCGCCTACGGCGTTCCCGGGCTGGGCCTCGACCCGGTTCAGCTCGTCACCGGCCCCGGCAACGTCTATGTGGCCGCCGCCAAGCGCCTCGTGCGCGGGGTGACCGGCATCGACTCCGAGGCCGGCCCGACCGACATCCTGGTCATCGCGGATGCGTCCGCCGACCCCCGTCTCGTCGCGGCCGACCTGGTCAGCCAGGCCGAGCACGACGAACTGGCCGCCGCCATGCTCGTCACCGATTCGGTGGAGCTGGCCGATGCGGTCGCTCTGCACCTGGCCGACCTGATGCAGAGCACGACCCACAGCACCCGGGTCACCGCGTCCCTGAACGGACGCCAGTCGGGGATCGTGCTCGTGGACGACCTGACCGCCGCGGCCGCGTTCAGCAACGCGTTCGGCCCCGAGCACCTCGAGATCCAAACGAGCGACCCGGATGCCGTGCTCACGCTGATCGAGAACGCCGGCGCCATCTTCCTCGGCCCGCATTCGCCCGTGAGCCTCGGCGACTACGTGGCCGGCTCGAACCATGTGCTGCCCACCGGCGGCCAGGCCCGGTTCTCCTCCGGACTCGGCGCCTACACCTTCCTGCGCCCCCAGCAGGTCGTCACGTACAGTCGGGAGGCCCTGCGCGAGGTCGCCGACCACATCGCGGCCCTCTCCACGGCCGAGGCGCTGCCCGCGCACGGCGACGCCGTCACGGCCCGCTTCGCTCCCGGCCTGTAGGCTGGCCCCACGATGTTCTGCCCGTTCTGCCGCCACCCGGACTCCCGAGTCATCGACTCGCGCACGAGTGACGACGGGCTTTCCATCCGCCGACGCAGACAGTGCCCCGAATGCGGGCGACGGTTCAGCACCACCGAGACCGCCAGCCTGAACATCGTCAAGCGCAGCGGAGTCGTCGAACCGTTCAGCCGGGACAAGATCGTGACCGGCGTGCGCAAGGCCTGCCAGGGTCGTCCGGTGACGGATTCCGACCTGGCCATGCTCGCCCAGCGGGTGGAGGAGACCATCCGGCAGACCGGTGCGTCGCAGGTGAAGGCGAACGAGGTCGGCCTCGCGATCCTTCCGCCGCTGCGCGAACTCGACGAGGTGGCCTACCTGCGGTTCGCGAGTGTCTACCAGGCGTTCGATTCGCTCGAGGACTTCGAGGCGGCGATCGCCCGGCTGCGCACCGAGCACGGGTCCCGTACCGAGCACGGCACCGGCACCGGCACCGGCACCGACACTGCCGCGGGCGCCGACCGCCCGGCCGAGTCCTAGGCGACCCCGTGTATCCGCTGATCTTCTCGCTCGTCCTGGCCCGTCTCGACCCCGAACGAGCTCACCACCTGGCCTTCAGCGTGATCCGGGCGCTGCCCACGCTCGGCATTGGCCGGGTCGTGCACCGCTTCACCCGCCCGCGCACCGACCTCGGTGTCGACGCCTTGGGCCTGCGCTTCCCGTCGCCGTTCGGACTGGCCGCCGGCTTCGACAAGGACGGCGAAGCCGTCATCGGGCTCGGCCAGCTCGGGTTCGGGCACGTGGAGGTCGGCACCATCACCGCGGTCCCACAGCCCGGCAACCCCACGCCGCGACTGTTCCGCCTGATCCCCGACCGTGCGGTCGTCAACCGGATGGGCTTCAATAACTTCGGCGCCCGTGCCGCCCGGGTGCGCCTCGCGCGGGTTCGCTCCGTTTCCTCTCGCCCGATCCTGGGCATCAACATCGGCAAGAGCCGCGTCACCGCCGTCGAGGACGCCACCGCCGACTACCTCATCAGCGCCGCCCTGCTCGCCCCCCTGGCCGACTACCTCGTCGTCAACGTCAGCTCGCCCAACACGCCCGGGCTACGCGGACTGCAGGAACTCGACCAGCTCGCTCCGCTGCTCAGGGCGGTCAAGGCCGAGGCCGGCGCCACGCCCCTGCTGGTGAAAATCGCCCCTGACCTTGCCGATACGGAAGTGACCCGGATCGCCGAACTCGTCGTGGAGTTGGGTCTGGACGGCATCATCGCCACGAACACCACGATTTCCCGCGCCGGACTGAAAACGGATGCCGCAACCGTCGAGGCCGCCGGCACCGGAGGTCTCTCCGGTGCCCCGCTCCGAGCCCGTTCCCTGGCCGTGCTGCGCGTGATCCGGGAGTCCGTTCCCGGTGACCTCTGTGTCATCTCGGTCGGCGGCGTGGAGACCGCGGAACACGTGGCCGAACGCCTCGCCGCCGGCGCGACTCTGGTGCAGGGCTACACCGGTTTCCTCTACCGAGGACCGCTCTGGGCCCGCCAGATCAACCGCGGCCTCGACCGCATCCTCGCCCCGCACGCCCCGAGGGACTGACCTCGGGGCGTCGAGCCTAGAAGATCAGGCCGTGCTCCGCAAGATGCCGAGCCAGGGCCGACCCGTCCGGCCCGTATACCCAGCGGGGATCGGGTGGTGCGGCTGTGGAATCCTTGGCCAGGCGCCCGGCCAGCACGGCCTCACTGGGGGAGAGCTGGCGGATCGCGACTGCCTCGACGCTCCCGGGGAACTCCCGCTGGAACTCGCCGTAAATGGCCTCGTCGTGCTGTCCGTCGTCGCCGATCAGAATCCAGCGGATGTCCGGGAACTCCAGGGCCAGACGGCGCAGGTTCGCCCTCTTGTGGTCCTGGCCGCTGCGGAACCACCGGTCGTGGGTGGGACCCCAGTCGGTGAGCAGGAGCGCCCCCGACGGGTACAGGTTGCGGTTCAGGAACCGGGTCAGGGTCGGGGCGACGTTCCAAGCCCCGGTAGACAGGTAGATCACCGGGGCGCCCTCGTTTTCCGCTGCGAGCCGGTCCAGGAACACCGCCATGCCCGGCGTGGGAACCCGGGCGTGTTCGTCGAGCACGAAGGTGTTCCAGGCCGCGAGCAGCGGGCGGGGGAGGGTGGTCACCATGACCGTGTCGTCGACGTCGGAGATGATTCCCCGGCGCACCGACGGGGCCACAATGAAGATCGGAGCCTCGACCGGATCAACGGTGTCGTCCGTGTGCAACTTGGCCGTGTGCCAACCCGGTGTGAGCGTGACCGGAACGACCGTGTCGACCACGCCACCGCGGTCGGCCTGCACCCGGTGCAGGGAGCCGTTGATCTCGATGGTGACCGTCACATCGTTGACCGGAACGCTCGTGAAGCTGCGCCAGCCGCGAATTCCAGTCTCGCGGCGGTCGGCCCCACGGTGCCGGCGGGCCAGCGAGGAACCGGGTTTGACCGGCTTGGCCAGGAGCACCCGGCACAGAATGCGCACCCACTCGGTCGAGCCGTAGCCGGCATAGGGGATGACAGTGGGCAGGTAACCACGCTTACGGGCGGAGTGTTCGCGTTTGAAATGCAGCCAGTCCTCGATGCGGGCTGCGCGATGCATCAACTTCGCTGGCGTGCTCGTGGGCGGGATTCGAGGATACGTCGGCACATCACCAGTCTCGCACGGCGATGCCGCATCCCGGCATCGAAACCGCGTTGCCCGGCCATCTGACGGTCAATTCCGTAACGCGGGGCGAGACACGCCGCCACGGCACGAAGAGGGGCAGATTGCCGCCTAGTATTAGTGACTTAGTCTCAAGGAGGACAAGTGTCACTCAGTGACCTTTTCGATGGGGATCCTTTTGTGCCGGCCCAGCAGGCCCGCATCGAGCCGATCCAGCAGCGCAGCACGGCACGACTGTCGGGACTGCTCGACGCCGCCGCCATAGTCGTGGACGAGGTCGGCTTCGACCGCATCACGACGGCGATGGTGGCCGAGCGCGCCGGCGCGTCGATCGGAACCGTGTACCGCTACTATCCCGATCGCGTCGCGGTGTTGCAGGCTCTGCGTGAGCGCACAGTGCTGCGGTTCCGGAACCGGTTTGCGGAGCAGCTCAAGACGAGCGCCCCGAAGCACTGGTCGGAGGCCGTCGACGTGGCCATCACCGCATTCGTCGACCTGTACCGGTCCGAGCCGGGGTTTCGCATCATGCATTTCAGTGACCGCCAGGGTGTACCGGTCGCCGAAGACCCCGACACGGGATACTTCGCCCGCCGGGTGGCCGGCATGATGGTCGAGGCGTTCGGTCTCCACGGCGGCGACGAACTGAGTTTCCGGCTCGAGGTCGCCGTGGAGATGGGCGACTCGATCCTGTCGCGGGCGTTCCGTTCCGACCCGCAGGGCGATGAGCGGTTCATCGAGGAGTGCCGCGCGGTCACGCATGACTACCTCGCCGGATACTACGGGCCGAGCGTTCGCTAGGAATACCGCGATCCGGTCGGCTCAAGGCCCCGAGTGATGATTGGGTGGGGTACCTGCCGCCCGTGTTCTGTCGACTTCGGTCGAGAAATGAGCCACTCCCATGATCGAGTTCCGCTCGGTGAGCAAGAAGTTCCCGGATGGCACGGTCGCCGTCGACGATTTCAGCCTGGCCTTCCCGTCGCACCGGACGACGGTGCTCGTCGGATCCTCCGGCTCGGGTAAAACCACCCTGCTGCGCATGATCAACCGGATGGTCGACCCCAGCAGCGGCACGATCGAGATCGACGGGGCCGACATCGCCCGGCTCGAGCCGGTGCCGCTTCGGCGCAGCATCGGCTATGTGATGCAGAATTCCGGCCTGCTCCCGCACCGCACGGTGATCGACAACGTGGCGACCGTGCCGCTGCTGCGCGGGGTGCCCAGGAAGAAGGCCCGGGCCGACGCCCTCGCCCTGCTCGGCACGGTGGGCCTGGACCAGACTCTCGCCGACCGGTACCCGAGCCAGCTTTCCGGCGGTCAGCAACAGCGGGTGGGGGTGGCGCGCGGGCTCGCGGTCAACCCGAACATCCTGCTGATGGACGAACCGTTCGGGGCCGTCGACCCGATCGTGCGGGCCGAGCTCCAGCAGGAACTGATCCGGCTGCAGAGCGAACTGGGCAAGACGGTCGTGTTCGTCACCCACGACATCGAGGAGGCGTTCCTGCTGGGCGACCAGGTCGTCATCCTGCGCGACGGCGGACGGATCGCCCAGGTGGGGGCCCCGGCCGACATCCTGGCGAACCCGGCCGACGATTTCGTGGCCAGTTTCATCGGCGCGGATCGCGGCAAGCGTGCCTTGCATCTCGAACGCCGTGGCGACTCCGACCTCCTCCTCGACAGCGCGGGACGCCTGGCCGGCGTGCTCGTGCAGCAGGGACCGACGGCGACGGATGCCCGGGCGGACCGGTGACCTGGATCTGGTCGAATCTCGACCTGCTCTGGGATCGCACTCTCGATCACCTGGTCCTCAGCGTGCCGCCGATCATTCTCGGCTTCCTGATCGCCGTGCCGCTGGGCTGGCTCGCAAACCGGTACCGGGCCGGTCGCGGCGTGATCCTGACGGCCAGCGGCCTGCTCTATGCCATTCCGTCGCTGCCGCTGTTCTTCGTGATCCCGGCCATCGTCGGCACCAGCCTCCGCTCGCCGCTCAACCTGGTCATCGCCCTGACGATTTACGGCATCGCACTGATGGTGCGCGTGGTGGCCGACGGACTGGCATCCGTGGACACGGATGTGCGACAGTCCGCCGTCGCCGTGGGGTATTCCGGCTGGAGCATCTTCTGGCAGGTTGAGCTGCCGCTGGCCGGACCGGTGCTCCTGGCCGGTCTGCGGGTCGTGGCCGTCAGCACGGTCAGCCTCGCCACGGTGGGGGCCGTGATCGGCGCGCAGAGCCTCGGCAGCCTGTTCACGGACGGCTTCCAGCGCGGCATCCAGGCCGAGATCATCGCCGGGATCGTGCTGACCGTCGCCCTGGCACTGCTGCTGGACGGTGCTCTCGTGGTGCTCGGACGCCTCCTGCTGCCCTGGACCCGCCCGGCAACGACGAGCCGGCGGGCACTCCGGGCCGCCCAGCTCGGGGAGGTGTCCGCATGAACCTGTTCGGGGACGCTCTGAACTGGATCCTCGACCCGGCCAATTACGCCGGGCCGGGCGGCATCCCGGTGCGGCTGGTCGAGCACCTGGTGTTCACGGTCGTGACGGTTCTGATGGCCTCGCTGGTCGCGATTCCGGTCGGCTTCCTGATCGGGCACACGGGTCGGGGACGCAGCCTGGCGGTGGCCGCCTCCGGCGGGCTACGGGCCATTCCGACCCTCGGCCTGCTGACCCTGGTCGCGCTCTGGGTGGGCATCGGACTCAGTGCGCCGTTTGTGGCGCTCACGGTCCTCGCGATCCCGCCGATCCTCGCGGGCGCCTACGCCGGCTTCGAGGCCATCGACCGATCCATCATCGATTCCGCCCGGTCGGTCGGGATGTCGGAGAGCCAGATCGTGCGCACGGTCGAGGTTCCGCTGGGGATGCCGCTGCTGATCGCGGGCATCCGTTCGGCGACCCTGCAGGTCGTCGCCACGGCGACCCTGGCCGCGTACGTCGCGGATATCGGTCTCGGCCGGTTCCTGTTCGCCGGATTGAAAACCCGCGACTATGCGGAGATGCTGGGCGGGTCGCTGCTGGTGATCCTGCTCGCCCTCGTTCTCGAGGGAATATTCGCGCTGGGCCAGCGTCTTGTCATTCCCAGAGGCGTCGCGTCCGGACGTCCCCCAGTCGACCGTGCCAGGTCAGCCCGACCTGACCCGGGGATGGAACCCGCCATCACGAAAGGAACCCACTAATGTTCACAGCTAAAAGAGGCCGGCTCGCGGCGGTCGCCGCGGTCGCGGTTGGGGCCGTCGTAGCCCTTGCAGGGTGTGCGTCCGGTGACCCCCTGGACAGCGGAAGTAACGCGGGCGATGATTCGGCAACCCTCGTCGTCGGTTCGCAGGACTACTACTCGAACGAGATCATCGCCGAGATCTACGCCCAGGCGCTGGAGGAGAACGGCTTCACGGTCGACCGCCAGTTCAAGATCGGCCAGCGCGAGGTTTACCTGCCGGAGATCGAATCCGGCTCCATCGACGTCTTCCCCGAGTACACCGGCAGCCTGCTGCAGGCCCTCAACAAGGATGCCGCCGGCGGCACCGCCGAGGAAATCTTCGCGCAGCTGCAGGAGGCGCTGCCCGACGGGCTGAGCGTGCTGGAGATGGCCCCGGCCACGGACCAGAACTCCTGGACCGTCACGCAGTCGTTCGCCGACAAGTACAGCCTGACCGACATCGCGTCGCTCGCCGACGTCACCGAGCCGATCACCGTCGGCGGACCGTCCGAACTTCAGACCCGCCCGTACGGACCGACGACGCTGACGGAGAAGTACGGCATCCCCATCGCCGGCTTCACGCCCATTGAGGATGGTGGCGGCCCGCTCACGATCAAGGCCCTCGTCGACAACGACATCCAGATCACGAACGTCTACACGGCCAGCCCGAACATCAAGACGGACAACCTGGTCGCCCTCGACGACCCCGACGGCCTGTTCTTCGCGGACAACGTCGTGCCCGTCGTCTCCGCCAAAGTCAACGAGAAGGCCGCCGACGTGCTCAACGCCGTCAGTGCCGCCCTGACCGCCGAGGACCTGGTCAGCCTGAACTCGGAGAGCGTGAACGACCAGCTCTCCGCCGAGAAGATCGCGACCGCCTGGCTCGAGCAGGCGAAGCTCTTCTAGAGCACGTCCCCGCCGCTCAGGCGAGGGACAGGAGCAGCGTCGGCAGCAGCAGCAGTGCTGCTGCCGACGCCGCGACGACCAGCGCGGCGGAACGCGGCAGCGGCACCGGCGGGCTGATCAGCCGGCGAACGCGGGGTGTCACCAGGTCGAACGGATGATCCGGGCCGTCGGCGAGTTCGACATCCGTCCCCCGCGGGTCCACCTGGTGTGCCGACCCGACGAGTGCGATCGCCGTGGCCAGCGTGCGGTCGTCGACGACCCGCCTGGCCTGGTCGTCGGCGAGCATCTCGACCAGCAGGGCGACCGCGTTCTCGGCACGGTTGGCGATCGGGAACCACGGCAGCGCGCTGTTCCATGACTTGAAGGCGAGCAGCACGAGGTGGTGCCGCTGCAACAGGTGCGCGCGCTCGTGCGCGATCACCGCGCGCAGCTGGTCCGCATCCAGCAGCCGCAGCAGACCCCGTGAAAGCACCGTCGCCGACCGGCTCGCGCCGGGCAGGCAATAGGCGACCGGGGAGTCGTGCTCGATCACACGGGTGCCGGCGTGGTGCGGCAGAGGCTCGCTGAGCAGTCCGATCAGGTGCCGGTGCCGGCGGTGCTGGCGTTCCGCTCGGGAGAAGGTCGCGGCGAGGTTGAGCAGCAGATGGCTGCCGAGGATCAGCGCCGCGCCCAGCATGAGCACGGCGCCGAACGACGTATCGGGCGGCAACGTTCCGGTGAACAGGTGGCCGACCAGGGAACGGATGCCGTCGAACAGGTTCTCCCCGAACGGGAGCAACCCGAAGCTGAGCAGTGAGCCGATCATGGAGAGTCCGCCCGCCAGGGCGATGGACTGCCACAGGACCAGGGCGACGGCGGGGGAGCGGGCCGGCCAGTCGGCGGTGGAGAGCCAGATCGGAACGGGACCGGCGAGCAGCACGGCGACGATCAGGAGCGCTCCGGCCGTGACGGTCACTCGCGAACGAGCGGCGCGGTGCCGAGGAGCAGGCGCAGGGCGTTGGCCTCCTGCGGGGTGACGTCGCCGATGAACCGGGCCAGGGCCGCCGATCGGTCGGGAGCGGATCCGAGCACCTCGTGCATCAGTTCGGCGGTGTGTTCGGCCCGGGTCGACACGGCCCGGTAGCGGTGCGGCCGCCTCTCCCGGTCGCGGCTGACGAAGCCCTTGGTCTCGAGACGGGAGAGCACCGTCAGCACGGTCGTGGTGGCGAGCGGTTTGCGCCGTGCTCCGGCGACCGCCGGGGTGAGCAACCGGTCCCGGAGGTCGGTGGCGGCCAGAGGCTCCGTGGTGTCCCACAGCACATCCATCAGCAGTCTCTCGAGTACGCCCAAACTCCCCATAGGGGGGAGTCTAGTGCGCGCCTTCGCACACTTCTACGCGTCGTAGAAGAGTAATGTTCTACACAGTGTAGAAAACCGGAAGACGCTGGAGGGCGCATGAACGAGTGGCTGGACCCGTTACTCCTGTCGAGATGGCAATTCGGTCTGACCACCGTGTATCACTTCCTCTTCGTGCCGCTCACGATCGGGCTGGCGTTCACGGTCGCGCTGTTCCAGACCGCCTGGGTGCGCACGGACAAGGCCAAGTACCTGCAGCTGACCCATTTCTTCGGCAAGATCTTCCTGATCAACTTCGCCATGGGCGTGGTCACCGGAATCGTGCAGGAGTTCCAGTTCGGGATGAACTGGTCCGACTACTCCCGCTTCGTCGGGGACGTGTTCGGCGCCCCGCTCGCCTTCGAGGGGATCATCGCGTTCTTCCTGGAGGCCACCTTCGTCGGCCTGTGGATCTTCGGCTGGGACAAGCTGCCCCGCGGCCTGCACCTGGCCACCATCTGGCTGACGACGGCCGGCTCGATCGCCTCGGCCTACTTCATCCTCGCGGCGAACGCGTTCATGCAGAACCCGATCGCCTTCCGCATCAACGAGGAGCGCGGCCGGGCCGAGCTGACCAGCATCGGCGAGCTTCTGACCAACCCGATCGCCCTGGCCTCCTTCCCGCACACGATCTTCGCCTGTTTCATGGTGTCCTCGGGCCTCATCATCTCGGTCGCCGCCTGGCACCTGCTGCGCAAGCAGAACGAGGACACCATGCGGCCCGCGCTCAAGCTGGGAATGTGGATGATGGTCGTCTCCGGGGCGATCACCACCTTCTTCGGCGACTCGCTGAGCCTGGCCATGACCGCGGCCCAGCCCATGAAGATGGCCGCGGCCGAGGCGATGTACAAGACCGCGACGGGTGCCGACGCATCCTTCTCGATCTTCACCCTCGGCACCCCGGACGGCGTGAGCGAACTCTTCTCAATCCGCATCCCCTACCTGTTGTCGTTCCTGTCGACCCACACCTTCACCGGCACCGTCGAAGGCATCGACAACCTGCAGGCGCAGTACGTGACCCTGTACGGCCCCGGCGACTACACGCCGACCATCTGGATCACCTATTGGGCCTTCCGCTGGATGATCGGCCTCGGCATCGCGCACATTCTGGTCGCCGTCGTCGGCCTCTGGCTGACCCGCAATGGTCGCACCCCGACGGCACCCTGGGTCTGGAAGATCGCGATCTGGAGCTTCCCGTTCTCACTGCTCGCCATGAGCGTCGGCTGGGTCTTCACCGAGATGGGCCGGCAGCCCTGGCTCGTCTTCGGCCTGCTGCGCACCCAGGACGGCGTGTCACCCAATGTCAGCGGCGTCGAGATCCTGATCTCGCTGATCGCGTTCACGCTGATCTACGGCGCCCTCGCCGTCGTCGAATTCAAGTTGATCCTGCAGGCCGTGCGGAAGGGACCTGCCCCGCTGGCGGAACCCGACCCGGTGTCCGGCAAGATCAAGCCACAGGTCACGGTCTACTAGGAGCGCATGATGGAACTCAACATTCTTTGGTTCTGGATCATCGGTGCGCTCTTCATCGGCTACTTCGTCCTCGACGGTTTCGACTTCGGCGTCGGCATGTCGCTGCCCTTCCTGGGCAGGGACGACCTCGACCGCCGGGTCATCATCAACACCATCGGGCCGGTCTGGGACCTCAACGAAACCTGGCTGATCGTGGCCGGTGCGGCACTCTTCGCGGCGTTCCCGGAGTGGTACGCCACCCTGTTCAGCGGGTTCTACCTGGCCCTGCTGGTGATCCTGCTCGCCCTCATCCTGCGCGGGGTGTCGTTCGAATACCGGCACCAGCGCCCGGAAGCGGCGTGGAAGAAGCGCTTCGACCTCATGATCGTGATCGGGTCCGCGGTTCCCGCCCTGCTCTGGGGCGTCGCCTTCGCCAACATCGTGCAGGGCGTGCAGCTGGACGCCGGCCACAACTACACCGGTTCCTTCTTCGACCTGCTCAACCCCTACGCGCTGCTCGGCGGGCTCACCACGTTGCTCCTGTTCTTCACCCACGGCGTGGTCTTCATCTCCCTCAAAACCGAGGGGGACATCCGTCAGCGGGCTCAGAAGCTCGCCGTGAAGGCCGGGATCGTCACCATCGTCGTGGCCGCCACATTCCTGCTCTGGACCACCCTGGCCTTCGGCAGCCTCCCCACCGCTCTCTTCGCCGCCGGCGCGGCGGTCAGTCTGATCGTCTCGTTCCTCGCGAACCTGCGCGGGTCCGAAGGCTGGGCGTTCACGCTGATGGCCGCGACCATCGCCCTCGCCGTCCTGGCGCTTTTCGCGTCCCTGTTCCCCGACGTGATGCCGGCGAGCAACGACGCGGCGAACAGCCTGACCATCGAGAACGCCTCCTCGACGCCGTACACCCTGCAGGTGATGAGCTGGACCGCCCTGTTCGCCATGCCGGTCATCTTCCTCTACCAGGGCTGGACCTACTGGGTGCTGCGCCAGCGGGTCAGCCGCACGACCGTCTCGGCCGCCGTGGAGACGACCGTGGAGACGGCCGTACACTAAACGAAATGCGCCCTTTCGATCCTCGGCTTCTCCGCTATGCGTCCGCCGCCCGGTGGTTCCTGTCGGTGGGTGCCCTGCTCGGACTGGCGCAGACCGTCATCGTGATCGCGTTCTCCTGGCTGCTGAGCCAGAGCATCACCCTCGCGGTGACCGGGGCGTCGCAGACCGATCTGGCCTCCACCACGGCAGCCCTCGCGGGCGTGGTCGTGGTGCGGGCCGCGCTGGTCTGGCTGCTCGAGGTGGCCGCCACCCGCGGGGCGGCCCAGGTCAAGAGCCAGCTGCGCCGCCAGGTGCTCGAGCGGGTCTCCGAGCGCGGCCCGGACTGGCTCAGCATCCGGGCCAGCGCCGGCGTCTCCACCCTGGTCACCCAGGGTCTCGACGCGCTCGACAACTACTTCGCCCGCTACCTGCCCCAGCTCCTGCTGGCGGGGATCAGCACGCCCCTGCTGATCCTGGTGATGCTCTGGCAGGACCTGCCCAGCGGCATCACGGTCATCGTGGTGCTGCCGTTCATCCCCGTCTTCATGGTGCTGATCGGCCAGGCCACCCAGTCCGTGCAACGCCGGCAGTGGGAGTCCCTGCAGCGATTGTCGACGGGCTTCCTCGACCTCGTCGGCGGGCTCGGCACCCTCAAGATCTACGGCCGGGACCGTCGCCAGTTCGCCCGGGTGCGCACCATCACCGAGGACTACCGCGCCCGCACCATGAAGGTGCTGCGGGTCTCCTTCCTCAGCGGGTTCGTGCTCGAACTGGTCGCCAGCCTGTCGGTGGCCCTCGTCGCCGTCTCCATCGGCCTGCGCCTGGTCGACGGCAGCCTCGCCCTCGGCGTGGGGCTCTTCGTGCTCCTGCTCGCTCCGGAGGCCTTCCTCCCCGTGCGGCAGGTCGGCGCCCAGTTCCATGCCGCGGCCGACGGACTCGCGGCCGCCGAAGAGGTCTTCGCCATTCTCGACGAGACCGAGACCGAGACCGAGACCGAGACCGAGACCGAGACCGAGACTGCGACCGGGGCCGCGCCCGCGGAGCCCCGAGCCGCCTCGACACCGGCCGCCGCGCCGGCCGGGCGGGGCCACGCGGATGCCGGCGCGCTCCGGTTCGAGCACGTCAGCATCCGTCGCGGCACGGATGCCCCCGTGCACGACTTCAGCGCCGTCTTCCGCCCCGGCGAACTCACCGTGGTCGTGGGCCCGAGCGGCGCCGGAAAATCCACGCTGGTGGCCGCCCTGCAGGGATTCATCCCCTTCGACGGAAGGATCCTGCTGAACGGCGTCGAGCAGACCCCGGGCACACCGCGCCCGTGGCTGGCCTGGGCCGGGCAACGGCCGGGACTGTTCCAGGGAACGATCGCCGACAACCTGGCACTCGGCGACGCATCCGTCGACCGAGGCACCGTGACGCGGTCGCTGGAGTGCGCCGGAGCCGACGATCTCGATCCGGCCACGATGCTCGGTGTCGCCGGGGAGGGACTTTCGGGCGGGCAGGCCCAGCGGGTGGCCGCCGCGCGCGCCCTCTACCGCGCCGAGACGCACGACTGCGCCGTGGTCGTTCTCGACGAGCCCAGTTCGGCGTTGGACGAGGCGGCGGAGGGGACCCTCGTCGCCGGGCTGCACCGGCTCGCCACGCGCGGGCGGATCGTGATCGTGGTCAGCCACCGGCCCGCGTTGCGGGACGCCGCCGACCAGATCGTCGCCCTGAGCGAGGTGGCCCATGTCTGATCCCCGGGTGAACGCGAGCAGCGACCCGACCGCCGACCCGACCGCGGACACGACCGCCGACCCGGCCGAGGTGCGCGCCGTGCTGCGCCTGGCCCAGCCGCCGGTCCGCCGGTTCGCCCCCGGCCTGGCCGCGGGCGTGCTGAGCGCGCTCTTCGCGGTGGCCCTGCTGGCTTCGTCGGCCTGGTTGATCACCCGCGCCGCCGAGCAGCCGCCGATCATGTTCCTCTCGATGGCTGTCGTCGGGGTGCGCGCGTTCGCGCTCGGCCGATCCGCGTTCCGCTACCTCGAGCGACTGGCCGGCCACGACGCCGCGTTCCGTCAGCTGGCGGACCTGCGTCTGGGCGTGTTCGCCCGCATCCTGCCGCTCGCCCCGGCCGGCCTCGGCGGTACGAGCCGCGGCGACCTGCTCAGCCGCCTCGTGCGTGACGTCGACGACCTGCAGGACTTCCCGCTTCGGGTGGTGCAGCCGCTGGCCACAGCGGGGATCCTCGCCACCCTGAGCGTGTTCGGGGTCTGGCTGGTGCTCCCCGCCGCGGGCCTGACGCTGGCGCTGTCGCTCCTGGCCGGCGGCCTGCTCGCCGCGCTCGCCTCCACCGTTCTGTCCGCCCGGTCGGAGCGCCGGCTCGCGCCGCTCCGCGGCACCCTCGCCGGCGAGGTGCTCGAGGTGGTGGAGAACCTCGACGTGCTGACCGCCTTCGGTGCCCTCGACGCCCGCCTCGCCGGTCTCGCCACCGCCGACGACCGGCTGCGCCGGGCCGCGCTGCGCCGGTCGCTGGGCGTGGGCGTGCAGGGAGCCGTGCTGTCGCTGTTCGCCGGTTTGGCGACCGTCGGCGCGCTCTGGGTCGGCATTCCGGCCCTTTCCGGGCCGGTCGGCATCAGCGGACCGGGCTTTGCCGTGGTGGTGCTCGTGCCGATGGCGGTGTTCGAGGTGTTCGGCATGATCCCGCTCGCACTCGGCGTCTGGCGCCAGGTGCGCTCCAGCGCCGCGCGGGTGGCCTCGGCCGTACCGACCGTGGTTCCGGTCGAGATTCCGGTCGAGCCGGCCGAGGCAGGGATAAGCGTGACATCCGCACTCAGCGCCCGCCCGGTGCTTGAACTCACGAACGTCGGCGCCCGCTGGCCCGGTTCCCGGGCCCTGGCGGTGTCCGGCGTGACCCTGCGCCTGGCGCCGGGGGACCGCGTGCACCTGGCCGGTCCGAGCGGTGCCGGCAAGACCACGTTGGCCCAGACCCTGGTGCGCTTCCTCGATTACACGGGCTCGTACCGGCTCGACGGCGTCGAGGCGCGGACGCTGGCGCCGGCCGAGGTACGCGGCCGGGTTGGGCTGTGCGAGCAGCGTCCCTGGCTCTTCGACGACAGCATCCGTCAGAATCTGCTCTTCGCCCGCGAGACCGCCACCGACGGCGACCTGCTGGCGGTGCTCGACCGGGTCGGACTGGGGGAGTGGGCCGCCCAGCGCGGCGGCCTCGACGCCCGCGTCGGTGAGCGGGGTGCCCTGGTCTCCGGCGGGCAGGCGCAGCGGATCGCGCTGGCGCGCGCCCTGCTGGCGGACTTCCCGGTGCTGATCGTCGACGAACCCACCGCCAACGTCGACGAGGCGCAGGGAGAGCGACTCGTGCGGGACATCCTGGTCACGGCCCGCCAGGACGGCCGCGCGGTGCTGCTGATCTCGCACACGCCCGTGCCGGACGACCTGATCACCGCCCGTGTCGTCGTGCCCGGCCCGGTGATCCGGCCAGCTGATCCGGCCAGCTGAACCGGCACGCCCCACCGCAGCCGGCGGTCAGCGGTGGTCAGACGACCGGAGTCGTCGGCTGTTCCATGTGCCGCTCCTCGCGCCGGTGCAGCCAGCGTTTGACCAGGAAGACGAGCAGCACGAAGAGGGCGATCGCGGCGACGAAGAGGTACCCGGCGAAGTGGAGCCGGTCGGAGAGTTCACGGTAGCCCTCGGCGGCGGCCGATCCGATCGAGACGTAGGCGACCGCCCAGATCACGCAGGCCGGCACGGTCCACTTCATGAAGGTGCGGTACGGCATCGGGCTCATCCCCACAGTGAGGGGGATCAGCGAGTGCAGCACGGGCAGGAACCGGGAGAGGAACACGGCGATGCCGCCGCGTCGGGCCAGATAGATCTCGGCCCGGGCCCAGTGGCGCTCCCCGAGGCGGCGCCCGAGGCGGCTCATCCTGATCCACGGCCCGAAGTGGCGGCCAAGGGCGAAGCCGATGCTTTCGCCGATCAGTGCTCCGACGATCACCGCGACGACGAGTCCCAGAAACTCGGCCGCGTTGCCCACCGCCGTGCTCGCCACGATCACGATGGAATCGCCCGGCACGACCAGGCCGACGAGAACGGATGTCTCCAGCAGCATGCCGAGTCCGGCCAGCAGGGTGCGCAGCACCGGGTCCACGCTGGAAACGGTATCGAGGATCCAGCTGAGGATGTCGTTCACGTCTCACAGCCTAGGCCCGCCCGCCCAGCGGACCCTGGGACCCGTCGCCCCCTTCGTCCGCGCCGCTCCCAAGCTCCCCTCTCCACCCGCCGAGCCGTGAGTATCGCCCCTCAAAATCGGAAGAAAAGGGGCGATACTCACGGTTCGGCGAGTCGCTGACGGCCGGGGAGGGCGACGGCCGAACGCGGGGTGGAATCACGGCACCTAGGCTGGGAGCGTGACCGGGCCGATTCAGAGCATCCTCCTGCCCGAGTGGTGGGAACCGGCCTCCGTCTTCGACACCCTGTACCGCGACAGCCCGTACGTGTTCTGGCTGGATGCGGGGGACCATGCCGACACCGGTCTCAGCTACCTCGGGGCTGCGTCTCCCGGGTCCCGGTTCGTGACCGCCTCGGTGCCGGCGGGCACCGTGACGGTCGCTGTCGCCGAGAACCCGTCGGTGCCCGGGCGGAACGTGCCCGGGTCGATCTTCGAATTCCTGCGCGCGGACGAGCTCCTGCGCGCGGACCAGACCGGCTCCGACGACGATTCGGATGCCGGCACCGACGCCGGCACCGGCGTGGATGTCCACGTGGATACCGGCGGCTTCCGGTTGGGCTGGGTGGGCTGGTTCGGCTACGAACTCGGCGCCCAGACCGTCGGCACGCCCGTGCACACCTCGCGCTACCCGGATGCCGCCCTGCTCGAGGTACACCGGGTGCTCGTGTTCGACCATGCCGCGCGGACGGTCACCGCGCTCGCCCGCCGCGCTCCCGGCGACCCGACGGATGCCCCGCAGGCGTGGGTGGACTCAGTGCTTCAGGCTCTCGCGGGGTCCAAGCCGCGGCTCGCGGCATCCGTTTCCCTTCCGCCCGCGCAGCCTGCCCTCGGTGTCGAGGCCGAAGCCGGCACTGCCCGGTGGCGGCACGACGCGCACCGTTACGCGGAGCTGATCGCAGAATGCCAGGCCTTCATCCGGGCCGGCGACGCCTATCAGCTCTGCCTGACCAACGAGATCCAGGTCGACGTGCGACCGGACCCGGTCGACGCCTACCTGATCCTGCGCGCCGGCAGCCCCAGCCACCACGGGGGGCTCCTGCGCTTCGGCGACACTGCCCTGCTCAGCTCCTCCCCGGAACAGTTCCTGGCCGTGACCCCGGACGGCCTGATCACCACGAAACCGATCAAGGGCACCCGGGCTCGCTCCCGGATCGCCGACCGGGACCGCGAGCTCCGCGACGCGCTCGAGGGAAGCGACAAGGAACGCGCCGAGAACCTGATGATCGTCGACCTGATGCGCAACGACCTCGGCCGGATCGCCGAGCTCGGCAGCGTGCAGGTCACGAACCTGCTGGCCGTGGAGAGCTACGCGCACGTGCACCAGCTGGTCAGCACGGTCGAGGCGCGCCTGGCCGCGGGGGTGAGCGCGGTCGATGCCGTGGCGTCCTGCTTTCCCGCCGGATCCATGACCGGCGCACCCAAGATCAGCGCGATGACCATTCTCGACGCGCTCGAGGGCGGTCCGCGCGGGCTCTATGCCGGTGCCTTCGGCTATCTCGGGCAGAACGGGGCCGTCGACCTGGCCATGGTCATCCGCAGCATCGTGCTCAGCCCGGACGGGGCATCCATCGGCACGGGCGGCGGCATCACGGCGCTGTCCGATCCGCTCGAGGAGATCGAGGAAACCCGGCTGAAAGCGGCCGCGCTCCTGGCCGTCCTCGGTGGTCACCCACTCGGCACCGCCACGGGCCAGGGCCAGGTTTAGTAACCTAAGAGCTTGGACGCCGCCGCCGCGCGGCCCTGTGCCTGCTGGCGCAATCCCCACTGCAACGAAGAGAGTCACGTGGCACACGAGTACGACCGCACCCGCACCGGCCAGGACAGCGAGGAAGAAGTCTACGATTTCGCCGCCATCCAGGCGAAGTGGCAGCCGATCTGGGAAGAGCTCGACCCCTTCCGCACGAACGATCCCGGCGACAAGCGCCCGCGCAAGTACGTGCTCGACATGTTCCCGTATCCCTCCGGCGACCTGCACATGGGTCACGCCGAGGTCTACGCGCTGGGCGACATCGTCGCCCGGTACTGGCGCCAGCAGGGCTTCAACGTGCTGCACCCGATCGGCTGGGACTCCTTCGGGCTGCCCGCGGAGAACGCCGCGATCAAGCGCGGCATCGATCCGCGCGGCTGGACCTACGACAACATCGCTCAGCAGAAGAAGAGCATGAAGCTCTACGCGGCATCCTTCGACTGGTCCCGGGAGCTGCACACCAGCGACCCCGAATACTACAAGTGGAACCAGTGGCTGTTCCTGCAGCTCTACAAGAAGGGCCTGGCCTACCGTAAGGACAGCTGGGTCAACTGGGACCCGGTCGACCAGACCGTGCTCGCCAACGAGCAGGTGCTCGCCGACGGCACCTCGGAGCGCAGCGGCGCCGTAGTGGTCAAGAAGAAGCTCACCCAGTGGTACTTCAAGATCACCGACTACGCCGACCGCCTGCTCGACGACCTGAACCAGCTCGAGGGCACCTGGCCCGCCAAGGTGCTGAACATGCAGCGCAACTGGATCGGCCGCTCCATCGGCGCCGACGTGGACTTCGTGATCGAGGGCCGCGAGGAGCGCATCAGCGTCTTCACCACCCGTCCCGACACGCTCTACGGCGCAACCTTCATGGTCGTCGCCCCCGACGCGGACCTCGCCGCCGAGCTGGTCGCGGATGCCTCGCCCGCCGTCAAGGAACGGTTCCAGGACTACCTGGTGCAGGTTCAGAACAGTACCGAGATCGAACGCCAGGCCACCGACCGGGAGAAGACCGGCGTGTTCCTCGAGCGTTACGCGATCAACCCGGCCAACGGCGAACGCCTGCCGATCTGGGCCGCGGACTACGTACTCGCCGACTACGGCCACGGCGCCGTGATGGCGGTGCCCGCCCACGACCAGCGCGACCTCGACTTCGCCCGCCGCTTCGACCTGCCCGTGATCGTGGTCGTCGACACGACCGCGCCGGTCACCGGAATGATTCCCGTGATCACGCCGGACATGATCGACGGCACCGAGGAACTCCCTTCGCTCGACCCGGCCCGAACGGGCGTCGCATTGACCGGGGAAGGTCGCCTGATCAACTCGGACGCGCTCAACGGCCTCAGCAAGAACATCGCGGTCAAGCGTATGATCGAGCAGCTGACCGCCGACGGTACCGGCCGGGCTGCCAAGAACTACCGGCTGCGCGACTGGCTCATCTCCCGCCAGCGCTACTGGGGCACGCCGATCCCGATCATCCACGGCCAGGACGGCGCCGAGATCCCGGTGCCGGAAGACCAGCTGCCCGTGCTGCTGCCGCCCACCGATGGCCTCGACCTCAAGCCCAAGGGCACATCGCCGCTGGGCGGCGCGACCGACTGGGTCAACGTGCCCAACCCGATCGACGGCACCCCGGCCCGCCGCGATGCTGACACCATGGACACCTTCGTTGACAGCTCCTGGTACTTCCTGCGCTTCCTGAACCCGACCGACGACACAAAGGCGTTCGACCCGAAGGAAGCCGAGAAGTGGGCGCCCGTCGATCAGTACGTCGGAGGCGTCGAGCACGCCATCCTGCACCTGCTCTATGCGCGGTTCATGACCAAGGTGCTCTTCGACCTCGGCTACGTCAGCTTCACCGAGCCGTTCACGGCCCTGTTGAACCAGGGCATGGTCATCCTCGACGGCGCCAAGATGTCCAAGAGCAAGGGCAACCTGGTCTACTTCACCGAGGAGGTCGACCGGTTCGGCGTCGACGCGGTGCGGCTCACCATGGCGTTCGCCGGACCGCCGGAAGACGACATCGACTGGGCGGATGTCTCGCCGGTCGGCTCCGCCAAGTTCCTGGCGCGTGCCTGGCGGGTCGCCCGTGACGTCACGAGTGTGCCCGGCGTCGAGTGGAAGAACGGCGACGCCGGGCTCCGCCGCGTCACGCACCGGTTCCTGGCCGACGCCCCCGGCCTGGTCGAGTCGTTCAAGTTCAACGTGGTCGTCGCGCGCCTGATGGAGCTCGTCAACGCCACCCGTAAGGTGATCGACACGGGCGCCGGCGCCGCGGATGCCGCGGTGCGCGAGGCCGCGGAGGTCACCGCCATGGCGCTGAACCTGTTCGCGCCGTACGCGGCCGAGGACATGTGGCAGCACCTCGGCTACGAGCCCTGCGTCGCCCTCGTGCAGTGGCGCAAGGCCGACCGAACTCTGCTCGTGGAGGAGTCGGTCACCGCCGTCGTGCAGGTCGACGGCAAGGTGCGCGACCGCATCGACGTGTCCCCGAAGATCTCCGGCGACGACCTGGAACGCCTCGCGCGGACCTCGCCCGAGGTCATCCGCCGGATCGGCGACCGCGAGATCATGAACGTGATCGTGCGCGCGCCGAAACTGGTGAGCATCGTCACCCGCGGCCAGTAGCCTCGCTTCCCTCGCCTCCCCAGGGCGGCACCTCGCTGTGCCGCCCACAGGGTGCGCCTGAGTGTCGGGAGACCTGCACTCGCCGGCCTAGCCTGCCGGGATGGAGTCTGACCCGGTAGTCGCGGCGCTCGACCGTTTGGCCCCGAGCGCGCAGGGGCGTGCTCCGGCGCGGGTGCGCATCGGGGTGGGCGCTGCCGTCGTGCTGCTCATCGCGGCGTTGGCCACCGCAGTGGTCGTGTCCATGGTCGGGCAACAGGCCGGGCACCAGGTGGTGTCCCCGGCGGAGCCGGCCGTCGGTTCGGCTTCCGGTTCGGCTTCCGGTGGCGCCGACGCGGTCCCGGCCCCGGGCTCCTCGGGGGCAGCCGCGGCATCCGGTGCCCTCATCTTCGTGCACGTGCTCGGCGCCGTGCGGCGTCCGGGACTCTTCGAACTCTCCACCGGCGCCCGGGTGATGGATGCCGTGGCCGCCGCCGGCGGGCTGACCGAGACCGCCGATCCGGCCGGCACAAATCTCGCGCGGAAGCTCAACGACGGCGAGCAGCTGTATCTGCCGCAGCTCGGCGAAGTCCCCGCGGGACCGCCGCCGGGCACCGGCACGGGTGCGTCCGGCGCATCCGGTTCGGGCGGTGGCACGGCACCCCTGGTCAACCTCAACACGGCAACGCTGGCGGACCTCGATACCCTGCCGCGCATCGGACCGGCGATGGCGCAGCGCATCCTGGACTTCCGTGATGCCAACGGGCCGTTCACCACCGTGGAGGACCTGCGCAATGTCACCGGCATCGGCGAGAAGACCTTCGAGGGCCTCAGCGCCCTGGTCACAGTGTGAGGGAGGCCGTGCACGCGGGGCGACTGGAGTACTGACGCATTCCTGAGGCGAGCGTATCCTGTGCGGCATGACGGATGACGCCCTGATCGGGCCGGTGACCGCACCTGACCTGCACGTGATGACGTACAACATCCGTCGCCGCTTTCCCCCGATGCGGCCGCGGAGTCCCGATCATTGGAGCACCCGGAAGCATCTCGTGCGACGCCTCATCGCCGCCGAGCTGCCCACGCTCCTCGGCGTGCAGGAGGCCCTGGCCGACCAGGTCGGCTTCGTCGCGGACACGCTCGGATCGCACTACCGCTGGGTCGGCCGTGGCCGCAGCGCCTCCGGCGGCGACGAGAGCTGCACGATCTTCTACGACTCGCGGCGGCTGGAACTGACCGATTGGCAGCAACGAGCGCTGTCCGCGACGCCACACCAGGCCGGGTCCCGATCATGGGGCAACCTGGCGCAGCGTGTGGTCGTGTCAGCCGACTTCACGGACACCGCCACCGGGGGACGGCTGCTCGCCTTCAATACCCATTTCGACCACCTCTCGGGGCGGTCGAGGCGCGAATCGGCGAGCTTCATCCTGGACCTCGTCGGGGCCGCCCGAGAGGCCGAGCCCGAGGCCGCCATCGTCGTGACCGGTGATTTCAACGCGGATGCGAGCGCGCCGGTCTACCGCCCGCTGATGGCAGATGGTGCACTGCGGGACTCCTGGCAGGCGGCGGGGGAGCGCCTGACGCCGCAGTGGGGCACCTTCTCGAACTACCGGCGCAGCCGTCAGGGTGGAAAACGCATCGACCTCATCCTGGTGGGGCACGGTGTCGACGTGACGACCACGGGCATCAACGCCGCACGCTTCGACGGCCGTGCAGCATCCGACCACGAACCCGTTCAGGCGGTTCTGCGCCTGGGCGATGACCAACCGGAGGTGCTGCCATGATCCGCACAGCCCTGCGCGCCCCCTCGGGGGCGGGCGAGATGGTCGCAGACGGGCTGCGGGTGCTCGCCCTGGTCGGAATCGTGGTCGCCGGTCTCGGTTGGGGCACGATCGCCGGGGTGAGCCTCGCGGTCGTCTCGGTCGGGATGTTCCTTCCCCGGCTCCTGGACATTCGGCCGAGCGCCGACATCACGTTCGGTCTCGTTGTGCTCGTCGCCGTGTGGAGCAGCGTGCTGCAAATCTACATCTCGACGCGATGGTGGGATCTTCCGATGCATTTTCTCACCAACGGGCTCTGCGCGGCACTCTGCTACCTCCTGCTTGTGAAGCTCGACGTCCTGCCCGACGCCGCGACGCTGTCCCGACCGATGCTCTCGGCCGTTGTGATGACCACCGCACTGGGTTTGTCGCTCGGAGCGCTCTGGGAGGTCTTCGAGTGGTTCGGGCACACGTTCATCGACGAGGAGATCTACGTCGGCTACGTCGACACGATCGGCGATCTGGTCTGGGGCGGCGCCGGCGCCGTGCTCGCGGGCTGGAGCGTGTCGTTCCTGGTGACCCGGTCCACCGGAGCGGACCGGCCGTCCCGGCCGTCCCGGCCGATCCCCGGCTGAGTCGTCAGAGGCGGATTCTGACGCGGTAACCGCGAGGCCTCCCCACCTGTGGCTCTGCACGAACAGGGCACAGGACCAGGGGACCACGGGGCTCACTGCGCCCGCGTGGATATTCTCCACGGATGGAGTCCGGGACCGGGATCGACCTGCGCCTGGTGCTGCCGGCGACGACCGCGTGGCTCGCGGCCTGGGTGCTCATCGCGTTCCCCGAGTGGGCGCCAGGCAGCCAGACCGCACTGTGGGCCGGAGCCGTGTGCCTGGGCCTGGTTGCGTGGCGAGGCAGCGGTGTGCGCGGGCGCACCGATTTTCGTCGGGCCGACGATTTCGGGTGGTCGGCCCGGGTCGTCCGGTCGCCCGTGTGGGGAGTGGCCCTGGTCTGCTGCGCGTCCGCCGCACTGATGACGTCCGCCGTCACGGTCGCGGCTCCTGACCGCTTGCCGGCGACGGTGCGGGAGAGCGCCACCCGGCAGGAATCAGTGACCGTGCTTCTCTCCGTGTCGTCGATACCGGTGCAGACGCAGTCGTTCGGCGCTCCCGCCCTCTTCGGCCCGGCAGGCGCCGATTCGGGAGTGTCGACCCGGGTACGCTTCCGCGGCACACTGACCGGCATCGAGCAGGGCGGGGTCGCACGGGAGGGTGCCGTGCGGGGCCTGTCGGTGCCGGTGGTTGTGTTCGCGGAGACCGCGGATGCCACGGCGACCGCGCTCCAGATCGGCACCGTCGTGCGGCTGGACGCCACCGTCCGGCTGACAACGGCCGGGGACGCGGCATCCGCCCTGGTGCTCGGGCGGGGTCCGCCCGAGATCGTCGGGGCACCGCCCTGGTGGCTCGGCTGGGCCGGGGAGTTGCGCACCGGTTTCACGGCCGCGGCGGGGGGACTGCCGGGCGACGGCGGCGACCTGCT
The DNA here is from genome assembly GCF_004403395.1 of Cryobacterium cheniae. GTDB lineage: Bacteria > Actinomycetota > Actinomycetes > Actinomycetales > Microbacteriaceae > Cryobacterium > Cryobacterium cheniae. The sequence goes on along the minus strand of NZ_SOGN01000044.1, from coordinate 223,888 downwards.
GCCCGGCCTGGCCATCGGCGACACGAGCTCCGTCGGGGTGGACCTGGATGCGGCGATGAAGACGAGTTCGCTCAGTCACCTCACGGCCGTGTCCGGGGCGAACTGCGCCGTGGTGATCGCCGGTGTCATGTTGCTGACCGGGTTTATGGGACTGCGCCGCGGCACCCGGATCGGGCTGTCGCTGCTCACCCTGCTCGGGTTCGTCGTGCTCGTGACGCCCGAACCCAGCGTGCTGCGCGCCGCCCTGATGGCCATCATTCTGCTGGTCGGGATCGCTTCGGGCCGGCCGGGGCGGGGCGTACCGTTGCTCGCCCTCGTCGTGATCCTGCTGCTGGTGGCCGACCCGTGGCTGGCCCGCAGTTACGGTTTCGCCCTCTCGGTGCTGGCCACGGCCGGCCTGCTCGTGCTGGCCGCACCGCTGACCCGGATGCTGCACCGTTGGCTGCCCGGCTGGCTCGCCGCGGTGATCGCCATCCCGCTGGCCGCGCAGCTGGCCTGCCAACCGGTGCTCGTGCTGCTCACACCCACCCTCCCGCTCTACGGGGTGCCCGCGAACCTCCTGGCCGGCCCCGCGGCCCCGGCCGCCACCGTCATCGGCCTGATCGCGTGCCTGCTGCTGCCCTGGCTGCCCGGCGTCGCCGAGGGAGTGCTCTCCCTGGCCTGGCTGCCGGCCGCCTGGATCGCGGCGATCGCCCGCACAACTGCGGAGCTGCCCGGCAGCCGCCTGCCCTGGCTGGGAGGGGTGTTCGGTGTTCTCGTGACGGCCGTGTTGACCGTCGCCGTCGTGGCGCTGGTGTTGCGTGGCCGGCGGCAGGGTCGGGCGCGCTGGCCGATCGCGGCGATCGCGGTGCTGGTCCTGGCCGCCGGTGGTTACGCGGGCACCCTGCTCGGGGCCGGCGTCGGCCGGGCCGTGGCCTTCCCCGCGGACTGGCAGATCGCGGCCTGCGACATCGGGCAGGGCGATGCGGTTGTCGTGCGCGACCGTGACCGGTACGCGCTCGTCGATGTGGGGCCCGACCCTGGCCTCCTCGCCGAGTGCCTGGACACACTGGGGATCGACCGGATCGACATCCTCGTGCTGACCCATTACGACCTGGACCACATCGGCGGGGTCGCGGCCGTGATCGGCCGGGTCGACACGGCCCTCGTCGGTATCCCCGAGGACGCCGACGATGAGCGTCTGCAGCATGCCCTCGCCGCGGGCGGGGCCGAGGTTCGCGCGGCCGCCCGCGGCGATACCGGAACCCTTGGGGAGCTGCGCTGGGAGATCCTCTGGCCGGTGCGGGACTCACCGGTGATGCAGACCGGCAACCCGGGCAGCGTGACGATCGGCTTCGACGGTCGCGGCATCCGTTCCCTGTTCCTGGGGGATCTCGGCGAGGAGTCCCAGGACGCCCTCCGGCGCAGCTCCGCCCCGGGCGCGGTGGATGTCGTCAAGGTCGCCCATCACGGGTCGGGGGACCAGAGTCCGGAGCTCTACGCGGACCTCCAGGCCACCGTGGGGCTGATCTCGGTCGGCCGGGAGAACGGCTACGGCCATCCCACCGACAAGATCCTCGATATTCTCGTGTCCGCGGGCACGATGGCGCTGCGCACCGACCAGCAGGGCCTGCTCGTGATCGCCCCGGGCCCCGGCGGTGGTGCGCTGACGGTGTGGAGCGAGACTGTGCAGGGCGAGACTGTGCAGGGCGAGACTGTGCAGGGCGAGACTGTGCAGGGCGAGACCGTGCAGGGCGAGACCGTGCAGGGCGAGACCGTGCAGGGCGAGACCGTGGCGGTCACCGGTCCCGGATAGTCTTAACCGATCCTGCATCGTCTTGACCGAAGGAACCCGAAGTGGCCGCACGAACCGCCTCATCCGGCCGGACCGCATCCCGCGCTGCGCCGAAATCGGCCGCCATTCCGCAGCTGAGCTGGCATCAGGTGCGGCCGGCCCCGATCATTCTGGTGTCCGGAACCGAGGTCTTCCTGGCCGAACGCGCGATCCGCCAGCTGCGGGACTTCCTCAAACTTGAAGACCCCAACCTGGAGATCAGCGATGTACAGGCTGACAGTTACGCGCCCGGCGAGCTGCTCACCATGGCCAGCCCGTCGCTTTTCGGCGAACCGCGCCTGATCCGGGTCAGCTCGGTGGAGAAGTGCAGCGACACCTTCCTCGCGGAGGCCCTCGACTACCTGCAGAACCCGGCCGAGGACACCTACGTCGTGCTCCGGCACGGCGGCGGGGTGCGCGGCAAGAAACTTCTCGACACCATCCGCTCCGGTGTCGGCGGTGGCATCGAGGTCGTCTGTGCCGAGCTGAAAAAGGACTCCGACCGGCACGACTTCGCCTCCGCGGAATTCAAGTCGGCCGGCAAGCGGGTCACGCCCAGCGCACTGCGCTCCCTGGTCGCCGCGTTCTCCGGCGATCTGGCCGAGCTCTCCGCGGCCTGCCAGCAGCTCATCGCCGATGTCGGCGCCGAGGTGACCGAGACGACCGTGGACCGCTACTACGGCGGCCGGGTCGAGGCGAACGCGTTCAAGGTGGCCGACGCGGCGATCGCCGGGCACCAGGGGGAGGCGCTCGTCATCCTGCGGCACGCCCTGTCGTCCGGCGCGGACCCGGTGCCGGTGGTGGCCGCGTTCGCCATGAAAATCCGCACCATGGCGAAACTCTGCGGGGTGCGTGGCGGATCGGGCCAGCTGGCCTCCCAGTTCGGCCTCGCCCCCTGGCAGGTCGAGCGGGCCCAGCGTGACCTGCGCAACTGGTCCGATGAGGGTCTGGCCCGGTGCGTCGTGGCGCTGGCCGAAACGGATGCCGCAGTGAAGGGGGCCGAGCGCGACCCCGTGTTCGCCCTCGAGCGCCTCATCGGCGTGATCGCCCGTCGCGGCGAGAGCTGACCTGGGGCTCTGAGAGTTGAAACCAGGCCCGGACACACGAAAGCCCCCACCGAAACGGAGGGGGCTTTCGCGTGTACGCGGGTCAGGGCCGGTGAACGGTCCTGAGCCAGGTCAGGCGGAGACTAGACGAGGGCGTTGACCGACTTGGCGATCGCGGACTTCTTGTTCGCGGCCTGGTTCTGGTGAATGACGCCCTTGCTGACGGCCTTGTCGAGCTTCTTCGAAGCAATGGCGAGGCTGGCAACAGCCTTGTCCTTGTCGCCCGAGGCGATCGCGAGGCGTGTCGCACGGACAGCGCGCTTGAACTCGCTCTTGACCGACTTGTTGCGCTCCTGGGCCTTCTTGTTGGTGCCGATACGCTTGATCTGCGACTTGATGTTTGCCACGTTTATACGCTTTCGTTAGGTTCTTGTTCGGATGGGCCGCGTGGCGGTAGAGGGCGCCGTACGGCAATAATCGTGTGGGGTGGGACCCAACACGCAAGCCAACAGGAAACGATACCAGTTATTCGCTCAGGTCGACAATCGGACCGGGCCGGCTGGACGCGACCTCCGCGAGGATGCCGCTCAGCACCGCTGCGAACCGTTCCGGTTGGGCCAGGCTGACGAGGTGTGACGCCCGGGGAACGATCACGAGGCGGCCGTTCCGGCAGGCGGCGAGGAAACGGCGCTCATGCAGCCGGAACTGATCGAACGACCCGTTGACCAGCCACACGGGCCCCGGGTAGCGGGCCAGGCTGTCGAGCGGGCGGAGGGTGCCGGTGGCGCCGAGCCCGGCATCCATCACGGTCAGCGGTACCCCGCCGGCAAGCGTGTCCGCGGCCCCCTCCGGTGACAGGAGCACCCGCACGAGTGTGGTGTGGAGCCACAATCCCTGGTCGGGCAGTCGGCGGACCAGTCGGGCCAGGCTCCGGTAGGCGTCGAGTGGCCAGCCGCCGGGAATGGCACAGCTTCCCGCGGCGACCAGCCCGGCCACCTTCTGCGGGTGGCGTGCGGCGTACTCGATGGCGTAGTAGCCGCCCAGGGACAGGCCGACCAGCAGCACCCGGCCGCCCAGGGCGTCGACGCCCTCGTCGATGGCGGCCAGGGCGCCCGCCACGGTAAACGGTTCCCTCATGCGTGAGCCGTGCCCCGGCAGGTCGATCGCAAGTGCCGGATGCCCCTCCTCGGCCAGCATCGACAGCTGGCGCCGCCACATGGTGCCCGACGTGCGGATCCCGTGCACGAAGAGAACCGGGATGGCGGGTGGCATGTCTTCCTCCTCGGCGAGCGGCGGCACTAGAGCGTGACGGCGATGCCGATGATAGACACCAGCGGGTAGCCGCACCAGATCAGCAGGGACAGCACCCGGTTCGCGGCAATCAGCCGCCACGCGCCGAGATGATTCCTGACGGCGATGCTCTCGCCCGCGATGCCGTGCGGCCGCTGGATCCAGATCAGGTTCAGGATGAAGATCACAATCCCGCCGGTGACAGCGATCATGCCGCAGGGGATCCCTAGTTCGCTGTTGGCGTCCGCCAGGTAATTCGTGACGAACACGATCAGGTTGACGACGAGGATCAGGCTCAGGGTCATCGTCAGCTTCTGGTTGAGCGTGCCGAAGCTCGCGATCAGGTCGCGCTCCAGCGAGACTGCGCCGGTGACGTCGGGTTCCCTGCGCCATTTCCTGAAGGCGATCGGAACGTAAAGGGCCGCGTAGACGGGGCCGGCGAACACCATCGAGAAGCCGAGAGCCAGGCCACGTCGTCAGACATGGGTGCAGCCAAGCGACCGAAACCTACCCTGGGCCCCACCCGGAACGGCTGCCGGGTCGGCACCCGCCGATCCCGGGAACCCGAGACCGCCGTGCAGCAGCTCCGCCCCGAACGAATTCGACGGAGATTTTGCCAGAATCGGCCACAAACAGCTCGAAATAGCTTGCTTTCGAGAGACTCTCCGTCGAATTGGTTCACTGCGAGGCGCGGCGCGGTCGAGACCGCAAGCCCGGAACGACAAGCGGCAGCGGCGAAACGGGGACCCAGCCACCTATGGGAGAATTACGGGATCATGTCACCGAGACCCCTCACGGCGCTTGAACCGGCCGCCACCCCGCCCGAGTTCATCCGCAACTTCTGCATCATCGCCCACATCGACCACGGCAAGTCCACGCTGGCCGACCGGATGCTGCAGATCACCGGCATCGTCGACGACCGTTCGATGCGCGCCCAGTACCTCGACCGGATGGACATCGAGCGCGAGCGCGGCATCACCATCAAGAGCCAGGCCGTGCGGATGCCATGGGAACTCGACGGCCAGACCTACGCCCTGAACATGATCGACACCCCCGGGCACGTGGATTTCACCTACGAGGTGTCCCGCAGCCTGGCCGCGTGCGAGGGAGCCATCCTCCTCGTCGACGCCGCGCAGGGGATCGAGGCGCAGACCCTCGCCAACCTCTACCTGGCGCTGGAGAACGACCTCACCATCATCCCGGTGCTGAACAAGATCGACCTGCCGGCCGCCGACCCCGACAAGTACGCGAAGGAGCTCGCCAGCCTGATCGGTGGCAGCCCGGACGACGTGCTCCGGGTCTCCGGCAAGACCGGCGTCGGCGTCGCCGAACTCCTCGACCGGGCCACCCGCCTCATCCCGGCCCCGGAAGGCGACCCGGCCGCCCCGGCCCGCGCGATGATCTTCGACTCGGTCTACGACAGCTACCGCGGCGTCGTCACCTATGTGCGCATGATCGACGGCAAGCTGAACCCGCGCGAGAAGATCCAGATGATGTCGACCCGGGCCACGCACGAGATCCTCGAGATCGGCGTCACCTCGCCCGAGCCCACGAACAGCAAGGGCCTCGGTGTCGGCGAGGTCGGCTACCTGATCACGGGCGTGAAGGATGTGCGCCAGTCGAAGGTCGGCGACACGGTCACCACCGCGCTCCGGCCCGCGACGGTCGCCCTGCCCGGCTACACCGAGCCCAAGCCGATGGTCTTCTCGGGCCTCTACCCGATCGACGGCAGCGACTACCCGGCCCTCCGCGAGGCCCTCGACAAGCTCAAACTCTCCGACGCGTCCCTCGTCTACGAGCCGGAGACATCCGTCGCCCTCGGATTCGGTTTCCGCTGCGGCTTCCTCGGCCTGCTGCACCTCGAGATCATCACCGAGCGGCTCGACCGCGAATTCGGCCTCGACCTGATCACCACCGCGCCCAGCGTGATCTACGAGGTCACCACCGACGACAAGAAGACGGTCACCGTCACCAACCCGAGCGAGTTCCCGAACGGCAAGATCGCCAAGGTCGAGGAACCCATCGTGAAGGCGGCCATCCTCGCCCCCAAGGACTACGTCGGCGTCATCATGGAACTCTGCCAGAGCCGTCGCGGCACCCTGCTCGGCATGGACTACCTCGGTGAAGACCGGGTCGAGATCCGCTACACGATGCCGCTCGGCGAGATCGTGTTCGACTTCTTCGACAACCTGAAGAGCCGCACCGCCGGCTACGGCTCGCTCGACTACGAGCCGATCGGCTCGCAGGAGGCAGACCTGGTCAAGGTCGACATCCTGCTGCAGGGCGAGCAGGTCGACGCGTTCAGCGCAATCGTGCACCGCGACAAGGCCTACGACTACGGCGTGCTGATGACCGGCCGCCTCCGCAAGCTCATTCCCCGGCAGCAGTTCGACGTTCCCATCCAGGCCGCGATCGGCGCCCGCATCATTGCGCGCGAGTCGATCAGCGCCATCCGCAAAGACGTACTCGCCAAGTGCTACGGCGGCGACATCTCTCGCAAGCGCAAGCTGCTGGAGAAACAGAAAGAGGGCAAGAAGCGCATGAAGATGGTCGGCCGGGTCGAGGTTCCCCAGGAGGCGTTCATCGCCGCCCTGTCCGGCGACGAGCCCCCGAAGAAGAAGTAGACGGATGCGCCGCGCCACCTTCACCGATACCGCCGTCACCTACGCCTCCATCGGCGGCACCCTCGTACCCGACCTTCTCCGGTTCCCGCCCAAGGGCTACCGGCCCCTCGAGCGCACCGTGCGACTCGGCAGCGGTGAGGAGCGCTTCCAGCTGGCCTCGAAGTCGCTGATGACCTGGGGTGTGCAGCGGGGGAGCGGCATGACCGTCACCGACCTGCTGGACGGCACCGGGCAGCAATACACCGGGCTCGTCTTCGACGCCGACGGCCAGGCCGCCCGCAGCCAGAAGATCGCGCCGGACGAATCCGTCTTCGCCGAGGACGGCACCCCCTACATCGTCAACGGCATGTCCGCGCACCTCACGACCAAGTTCGGCCCCTTCACCGTCGACGCCCCCGTGCGGGTCGTCTACGTCATCGACGAACCCGGCCGCCTCGGCTTCGCCTACGGCACCATGGCCGGGCACCCGGCCAGTGGTGAGGAATCGTTCGTCGTCGAGAAGCGCGAGGACGACTCGGTCTGGCTCATTATCCGCGCATTCTCCCGCCCCAGCACCTGGTTCTACCGGCTGGGCTGGCCGCTCGTGCGGCGTCAGCAGTCGAAGATCACGGCGCGCTACCTGCGCGCGCTGCACCCGATCGGCGCGGTCTAAACGGATGGGCGGTGCCCTTCCCCTCGGCGACCCCGCACCCAGCGACGGCCTGCTGCCGGCCTCGGCCGCCGTCGGAGCCTCGGCGCGAGACTTCGGCGTCTACCTGCATGTGCCGTTCTGCCGGGTGCGCTGCGGCTACTGCGACTTCAACACCTACACCGCCACCGAGTTGCGCGGTGCGTCCCAGCACGACTATGCCGGCCAGGCGATCAGCGAGGTCGAGGCGGCCGGCCGCATCCTCGAACGCTCCGGTGTCCCGGACCGCGAGGCGGCGACGGTCTTCTTCGGCGGCGGCACCCCCACCCTGCTCCCGGCCGACGATCTCGTGCGAATGCTGCGGGCCGTGCGCTCAACCTGGGGGCTCGCACCCGGAGCCGAGGTGACCACGGAGGCGAACCCTGACTCCGTCGACGCCGCGTACCTCGGTCGCCTCGCCGAGTCCGGGTTCACCCGGGTGTCCTTCGGCATGCAGTCCGCGGTGCCGAGCGTGCTGGCCACCCTCGAACGCACCCACGACCCCGAACGCGTGCCGCTGGTCGTGCAGTGGGCCCGCGAGGCGGGCCTCGACGTGTCCCTCGACCTGATCTACGGCACGCCGGGGGAGACGCTCGCGAATTGGCGCACCAGCGTCGAGCACGCCATCCGGCAGGCCCCCAGCCATATCAGCGCCTATTCGCTCATCGTCGAGGAGGGCACCAAGCTCGCCCGTCAGATCAGGCGCGGCGAACTGGCGCCCGTCGACGACGATGTGCAGGCCGAGTTCTACGAGCTGGCCGACGACCTCCTGACCGAGGCCGGTTACGGCTGGTACGAGGTCAGCAACTGGGCCACGGATGACACGCACCGCTCCCGCCACAACCTCGCCTACTGGCGCAGTCAGGACTGGTGGGGCGTCGGCCCCGGAGCGCACAGCCACATCGGCGGGGTGCGCTGGTGGAACGTCAAGCATCCGTCGGCCTACGGCGACCGGATCCGGGCCGGCGACTCCCCGGCCGCCGGACGGGAGACCCTTGACACGGCCACGCAGGAGATGGAGCGGGTGCTGTTGCTCACCCGCATCCGCGAGGGCATCCCGATCGACTCGCTCGGCGCGCTCGGTCGCCGCGAGGTGGCCGGCCTGATCGCCGACCAGCTCATCGACGCGAGAGCCGCCCTCTCCGGTTCGATCGAACTGACCCGAAGAGGACGCCTCCTGGCGGATGCCGTCGTGCGCCGGCTGCTCGCCGACTGACGGTGGTCGAGCTCGTCGAGACTAGTTCACAAACTTGATCGAGAGCGGGTACGTGTAGTACTCGCCCCGGTTCGCGGCCAGGGCGGCCATGATGCCGAAGACGATCGTCAGCACCCAGGCGGCGGCCAGGATCAGAAAACCGACGATGACGATGGTGAGGATCCCACCCACGACGTAGGTGATCAGCAGCGTGAGCTGGAAGTTCAGGGCGGTCGCGCTGTGCGCCCGGATGAACGGACCACGGTCCTTGAGCACGATATAGCCGATCAGTGCGGGCAGCGGGCCGAACAGGATCCCGCCGATGTGGATCAGGGTGGCCCAGAGCTTCTCGTCGGCCGGGTTCAGCGGCGTCTGGGCCTGGGCGGGGTTGACGGGCGGCGGTGTGTAGTCGGACATGATGCTGATGCTCCTTTGGTTGAAAAGACCGGATCGTGCCCGCTACTTGATCAGGCGCAGGGCGAACGGGTAGCGGTAGTGGTTGCCGTCCTTCGCCTGGAGGTAGCCGAGCACCGAGAAGACGACGCCGACGATGTAGAGGATCCAGGCAAGGCCGCCGAGGGCGCCGCCGATGCCGAACGTGAGAAAGCCGATGACCGTCGCAACGAAGTTGATCGCGAAGTAGCCGATCAAGAGTGTGATCTGGAAGTTGAGGGCCTCCTTCGCCTCGACGCCGGTCAGCGGTCCGCGGTCCTTGAAGAGCAGCCACAGCACCAGCGACGGCAGGAACATCAAGATCCCGCCCAGGTGGGCCAGGGACGCCCACTGGCGGTCTTCCGCCTCCGTCAGCGGTCCGGACGGTCCCGGTGCGGCGGGCTGGTACGGGGGCTGCGGGGGCCGGTGGCCCTGGTACGGGTCGTCGGGGCCGGGACCGGTGAAATTGCTCATGATCGTGCCTTTCAGTGCACAAGAGGAAGAGGTGGTACATGCCTAAGTTACTGCGCCGGAACATTCGGGAGCAATGGGGACGCCCAGCCGGTCGCGGTATGATTGGCAGTCACATACCGCGAGTGCCAGCCTGTGCTGCACTCCCGACGCCGGGAGGAGGCGAGAGCCATGGTGTCCGATCGCAGCCTTGAAGTCCTGCGGGTGATCGTCCAGGACTACGTTGCCTCCCGTGAACCCGTCGGTTCCAAATCCATCGTCGACCGGCACTCCTTCGGCGTGTCGGCGGCCACGATCCGCAACGACATGGCCCTGCTCGAGGAGGAGGAGCTGATCGCGGCTCCGCACACCTCGTCCGGCCGCATCCCCACCGACAAGGGCTACCGCCTTTTCGTCGACCACCTCGCCGACCTGCGGCCGCTCTCGGCGGCGCAGCGCCAGGCCATCGAGACGTTCCTCGGCCAGTCGGCCGACCTCGACGAGGTCCTGGCCCGCAGCGTGCGGCTGCTCTCGCAGCTCACCCACCAGGTCGCCCTGGTTCAGTACCCGTCGCTGTCCCGCGCGAAGGTGCGCCACATCGAGTTGGTCCCCCTGTCCGAAACGCGCCTCCTGTCGGTTCTGATCACGGATGCCGGACGGGTCGAGCAGCGTGTCGTCGACCTGCCCCGCCCGCTGGCTGAGCCCGTTTTGATCGAGCTGCGGGCCCGGCTGAACTCGGCCCTGGTCGGACTCGGCATGACCGAGGCCGCCAGCAGCCTCACCGGCAACTCCCACACCGCCGGCTCCGCCACCTTCGAGCAGCAGGAAGCGGTGGACCTGATCACCGGCACGTTGCGGGACCAGGTCGGCGCGAACCGGCAGGACCGGCTCGTGATGGCCGGCGCCGCCAACCTTGTGCGCACCGAGGAAGACTTCACCGGCAGCATTTATCCGGTGCTCGAGGCCATCGAAGAACAGGTCGCACTTCTGAGGCTGTTCGGCGAGATGGCCTCCGACCAGCACGGCGTGTTCGTCAGCATCGGCCGGGAGAATGCCCCGTTCGGTCTGGCCGAGACATCCGTTCTCACCAGCGGCTACTCCTCGCAGGGTGGCAACCTGGCCCGCCTCGGCGTGCTGGGCCCCACCCGGATGGACTATTCGAACAACATGGCGGCCGTCCGCGCGGTCGCCCGCTACCTTTCACGCCTTCTCGGCGAGAATTGACCAGTTCCTCCGGCCCCGAAACCGGAGGTTGGCGCATTCAGAACAAACCCCCATTTCAGAACAGACCTAGGAGAGCCAGCTTTGGCTGACCATTACGAAGTACTCGGCGTTGCACGCGACGCCACGACCGACGAGATCAAGAAGGCCTACCGCAAGCTGGCCCGGCAGCTCCACCCCGACGTGAACCCGGGCGCGGATGCTTCCGAACGCTTCAAATCCGTCACGCACGCGTACGACGTGCTCAGCGACGCCAAGCAGCGCGACAACTACGACCGAGGCGGCAACGGCCGTACGGGCGGCGGCGCGGGCGGCGGTTTCGACGGAAACTTCGGCAACTTCGGCGACATCTTCGAGACGTTCTTCGGGGGCGGGGGATCCACCCGCGGCCCCAGGTCGCGCCGGGAGCGCGGCCAGGACGCCCTGATCCGGGTCGAGCTCGACCTCGACGAGATCATCTTCGGCACGCACCGCGACCTCGAAGTCGACACGGCCATCACCTGCACCACCTGCAGCGGCACCTGCTGCCAGCCGGGCACCGCGCCGGTCACCTGCGACATCTGCCACGGCACCGGCAACATCCAGCGTGCCGTGCGGTCGCTGCTCGGCAACGTCATGACGAGCAGCCCGTGCGGATCCTGCCGCGGCTACGGCACGATCATCGCCACCCCCTGTGTCACCTGCCAGGGCCAGGGCCGCGTGCGCGCGCGCCGCACGGTTCCCGTCGACATCCCCGCCGGGGTCGACACCGGCCTGCGCCTGCAGATGCCCGGCAGCGGCGAGGCCGGTCCGGCCGGCGGGCCCAACGGCGACCTCTACCTCGAGATGAAGGTCCGTCACCACGAAGTCTTCAGCCGCGACGGCGACGACCTGCTCGCCACCCTCGAGGTGCCGATGACGGATGCCATCCTCGGCACGTCAGCGACGGTCAAGGCCCTCGACGGCGACATCGAGGTCGAGCTGAAACCCGGCACGCAGAGCGCCGAAGTCATCACGATCAAGGACCGCGGCGTCACCCGGCTGCGCGGGAACGGGCGCGGCGACCTGAAGATCGGCGTGCACGTGGTCACCCCGACCCGGCTCGACCACAAGGAGCGGGAGCTGATCGAGGCCTTCGCATCCCGTCACAAGGCGCCGGCACCTGCTCTCAGCGCGTTCCAGCAGGGACTGTTCGCCAAGCTGCGCGATCGGTTCCGCGGCTAGACGTCGATGGCACATTTCTTCATCGATGAGGCGCTCCTGGCCGCGGACTGCGTGCCCGGGGCGGTGGTCGGCATCCGCGGCGCCGAGGCGCGGCATGCGGTCACCGTCAGCCGGGTGCGCCCGGGTGAGCACCTTCAGATCGGGAACGGGGCCGGGCTCATGCTCGCCGCCGTCGTCATCGGCGTGGAGGCGTCCCTGCTGACCCTGAGCGTGGACACGGTGACCGAGACCGCGCGCCTGACGCCGCGCATCCGTCTGGTCCAGGCTCTCGCCAAGGGAGACCGGGACGAACTGGCCGTGCAGGCGGCCACGGAGCTCGGCATCGACGGGGTCATCCCGTGGGCCGCGTCCCGCTCGGTGACACGCTGGGAGGGAGCCAAAATCCAGAAGGGCCGGGATCGCTGGTCCAGCATCGTGCGCGAGGCCTCCAAGCAGTCGATCCGGGCGTGGCTGCCCACCGTCGGGCAACTGGCGAGCACCAAAATGTTGGCCGAATTGGCCGGCTCCACCCGGATGCTGCTCCTGGAGCCCACCGCGACGGAACGGCTCACCTCCCAGGCGGCGCCGACCGACGACCGGGAGATTCTGCTCGTCGTCGGGCCCGAGGGCGGCATCTCCCCGGCCGAGTTGACCCTGCTCGAGCAGGCCGGGGCCACCCGGGTGAGGCTGGGTGACAACGTGCTGCGCACATCCACCGCCGGCCCCGCCGCCCTCGCCATCCTGAACGCGACGCTCGGCCGCTGGTAGCGCGCGAGCTTAAGATAGAGATATGTCTTCCACCGGCCAAGAACCGTCCATCTTCACCCGCATCGCCGCGCGCGAGATCCCGGCGACCATCGTCGCCGAAACCGACCGGATCATCGCCTTCAACGACATCGCCCCGCAGGCGCCCGTGCATATCGTCATCACGCCGAAAACCTCCGAGTACGGCAACGTGGTCGAACTCGCGGCGGGCGACCCCGGGCTGCTGGCCGAACTCGTCGAGGTGGCCGACGGACTGGCGGCCAGGCTGTCGAACGGCCAGTTCCGGCTCGTGTTCAACACCGGCGCCACGGTCGGGCAGACCGTCTTCCACGTGCACGCGCACCTGCTCGCCCCGCAGGCGGCCGGCGGAACCCTGGGGGAGGGAACGCTTGGTTTCCGGTGAGATGACCGACCCTGGGCCGACGGGGCCCGGCCAGGCCGAGGTGCGCATCACGGTCGACGGCGTCGCCATGGTGCGCCTGCTGGGCGCTGACGATCGCCTGCTCGCCACTGTCGAGAGAGAGCACCCCGGCGTCAGCGTGCATGTGCGCGGCAACGAGATCACGCTCGCCGGGGAGGCCGAACGCGTCGAGGCGGCGCGGCGCCTGATCGAGGAGCTCCTGCTCATGGTGCGCGGCGGGCGCGACCTCGCCGAGTCCGAGGTGAGCATCTCTTCTCGGATGCTGGACGAGGACAGCTCCACGAGCCCGTCCGAACGCCTCGGCCCGGCCATCCTCAGCTCCCGGGGCAAGAGCGTCCGGCCCAAGACCGTCGGTCAGAAGCAGTACGTCGACGCCATCGACACCGACACCATCGTGTTCGGGATCGGTCCGGCCGGCACCGGCAAGACCTACCTGGCGATGGCCAAGGCCGTGCAGGCGCTGCAGCGCAAGGAGGTCGACCGGATCATCCTCACCCGCCCGGCCGTCGAGGCCGGGGAACGTCTCGGCTTCCTGCCCGGCAGCCTCACCGACAAGATCGACCCGTACCTGCGCCCGCTCTACGACGCCCTCAACGAGATGATGGACCCGGAGCTCGTGCCCAAGTTGCTGGCCGCCGGGACCATCGAAGTGGCGCCGCTCGCCTATATGCGCGGGCGCACCCTCAATTCCTCCTTCGTCGTGCTCGACGAGGCGCAGAACACCACGCCCGAGCAGATGAAGATGTTCCTGACCCGGCTGGGCTTCGGCTCGAAGATGGTCGTGACGGGGGATATCACCCAGATCGACCTGCCCGCCGGCTCGAGCGGGCTGCGCCTGGTGAGCCGGGTGCTCGACCAGGTCGACGACATCCGTTTCGTGCGCCTCACCAGTGCCGACGTCGTCAGGCACTCCCTGGTCGGCCGGATCGTCGACGCCTGGACCGAGTACGACGCGCAGAAGCAGGCCGAGCGCTACGAAAGCGATCAGGCGCGGGAATTCGCAGCTCGCGGACCCGGCCGCCCCAACAGTCCCCGCGACCGCCTTCCGAAACGGAGATCCTCTTGAGCATCGAAATCAACAACGAATCGGCCATTCCGGTCGATGAGGCCGCCATCCTGCGCCTGGCCGCCTACGCTCTGGACTCCATGCACGTGCACCCCGACGCCGAACTGGCGATCGTGCTCGTCGACGAGGGCGCGATGGAACAGCTGCATGTGCAGTGGATGGACGAGCCGGGTCCCACCGACGTGCTCAGCTTCCCGATGGACGAGCTGCGCCCGGGCACCGAAGACGCCGAGACCCCGCCCGGGCTGCTCGGCGACATCGTGCTCTGCCCGCAGGTGGCCCAGGGCCAGGCCGAAACGGCCGGGCACAGCACCCTCGAAGAGCTGCTGCTGCTCACCACGCACGGCGTGCTGCACCTGCTGGGATTCGACCACGCGGAACCCGCCGAGGAGAAGGAGATGTTCGGCATTCAGCGCGACATCCTGCTCGGCTTCGCCCTGCAGGAACGCCTCCGCGACCGATGATCGGGTGGTTTCTCACGGCGGCCATCCTGTTGGTCGCCTTCGGCGGACTGATGGCCGCGGTGGACTCTGCCATCACGATTCAGTCGCGGGCAGACATCCTCGAGCTGGCCGAGAAGTCCCGTGCCCGGCGCTCCCTGACGGCGATCGCCGCCGACACCGGGGCGCACCTGAACACCATCAGTTTCGTGCGGATCATCGCCGAGACCACGGCGGCCGTGCTGGTGACCCTCGTCTTCGCGACCACGATCGAGGAACTGTGGCTGGCTCTGCTGCTGTCCTCGCTGCTGATGACCGCGGTCTCCTTCGTGCTCGTGGGCGCCAGCCCGCGCAGCGTGGGCCGGGCCCACCCCGTGGAGTTGCTCTCCGCGATCGCCCCGCTGGTGCACTTCCTCCGGGTACTTCTCGGACCCATCGCCAACGCGCTTGTGGCCCTCGGCAACCGGGTCACCCCCGGGCGCACCCGGCTGGCCACGTTCACGTCGGAGGACCAGCTGCTCAGCATGGTCGACGAGGCCACCGAACTCGACGTCCTCGAGGAGAACGACCGGGAACTGATCCACTCCATCTTCGAGTTCAACGAGACCGTGGTGCGCGAGGTGATGATCCCGCGCACCGACATGGTCACCATCGAGGCCGATTCGTCGATCGGTGCGGCGATGGGCCTGTTCCTGAGCAAGGGCTTCTCGCGGGTGCCGGTCATCGACGGCGAAGTCGACGACGTCACGGGCATCCTGTACCTGCGCGACATCGCTAGGCTCGTCTACGAACGGCCGCCGAACGTGGAGAGCCTGACGGTGCGGGAGCTCGAGCGGCCCGCCGTGTTCGTGCCCGAGTCGAAGAAGGCCGACGCGCTGCTCCGCCAGATGCAGCTCGAGTCGAACCACCTCGCCATGGTGGTCGACGAGTATGGTGGAATCGCCGGATTGGTCACCCTCGAAGACCTGATCGAGGAACTCGTGGGGGACATCTCCGACGAATACGACCGGGACGTGGTGGAGGTCGAAGACCTGGGCCACGGTCGTTTCCGGGTGAGCGCGCGGCTTGCGGTCGACGAGCTCGGCGAACTCTTCGACCTGGAACTGGACGACGACGAGGTCGATTCGGTGGGCGGGCTGCTGGCGAAGGCTCTCGGCCGGTTGCCGGTCGCCGGTTCGGTCGCGACGGCGAGCGGGCTGGTCCTCACCGCCGAACGCACCGAGGGACGCCGCAAACGAATCAGCACCGTGCTGGTTGAACGAGACCAAGCGCTGATAGACGCGCAGAACGCATTCCTCGGAGTGTCGGACGATGAGAGAGTGAACGGTCATGACTGAAGTAGAGGGATTCCGAGCGGGGTTCGTATCGTTTGTGGGACGCCCCAACGTGGGCAAGTCCACCCTGACGAACGCGCTGGTCGGGGAGAAGGTCGCGATCACGTCGTCGAAGCCGCAAACCACCCGGCGTGCCATCCGCGGCATCGTGCACCAGAAGAACGGCCAGCTGATCCTGGTCGACACCCCGGGCATCCACAAGCCGCGCACCCTGCTGGGCGAACGGTTGAACAGCCTCGTGCAGTCGACGCTGTCCGGCGTGGACGTGGTCGGCCTCTGCATTCCGGCCAACGAGCCGATCGGCCCCGGCGACCGGTTCATCAACGAGCAGTTGGACAACTTCCCCCGGGCCCGCAAGGTCGCCATCGTGACCAAGATCGACGCCTCGTCCAAGACCAGCGTCGCCAACCAGCTCCTCGCGGTGTCGCAGCTGCGCGACTGGGAGGCGATCGTGCCGATCTCGGCGACCAGCCGCATCCAGCTCGATATTCTCAGCGCGGAACTGCTGCGCCTGCTGCCGCTCTCGGATGCCCCGCTCTACCCGGCCGACGCGGTCACCGAC
Source organism: Cryobacterium cheniae (assembly GCF_004403395.1). GTDB lineage: Bacteria > Actinomycetota > Actinomycetes > Actinomycetales > Microbacteriaceae > Cryobacterium > Cryobacterium cheniae. The sequence goes on along the minus strand of NZ_SOGN01000044.1, from coordinate 207,380 downwards.
GAGAGCCTCGAGTCGCGCATCTCGGAGTACATCCGCGAGGCGGCGCTCGAGGGCGTCACCGACGAACTGCCGCACTCGATCGCCGTGACCATCGACGACATCATCGAGCGCGACGACCAGGAACTGGTCGAGATCTACGCGAACCTGTTCGTCGAGCGGGACAGCCAGAAGGGCATCATCATCGGCAAGTCCGGCAGCCGGCTGAAGGATGTCGGCGTGCGCGCCCGCAAACAGATCGAACCTCTCGTGGGCAAGAGGGTCTTCCTCTCCCTCCGGGTCAAGGTCGCCAAGGAATGGCAGCGCGACCCGAAACAGCTGGGACGCCTCGGCTTCTAGCGGCCCGGAGGTTGACCTCCCCGCGGAGGGTGGTAGCCTGCATTTATGTTTTTCGGTGAGCTCCTTCTTCGCTGCCGCGACGAGTCCTAATCTGAGGCCTCCCTCGTCGCGGAGTTCGTCGTTGGCTACCCACCATTCGCGAGGAGATCACAGATCATGAAAAACAACCAGACCGCATCCCCGATGCCGATCCACAAGTACCGCCCGTACCAGGAGCAGTTCACGGTGGAGCTGCCCGACCGCACCTGGCCGGGCAAGCACATCACCCAGGCCCCGCGCTGGTGCGCCGTCGACCTGCGCGACGGCAACCAGGCCCTGATCGACCCGATGAGCCCCGAGCGCAAGCGCGTCATGTTCGACATGCTCGTGCGGATGGGCTACAAGGAGATCGAGGTCGGCTTCCCGTCGGCCAGCCAGACCGACTTCGACTTCGTCCGCAGCCTGATCGACGACGACGCCATCCCGGACGACGTGACCATCCAGGTGCTCACCCAGGCGCGCGAGCACCTGATCCGGCGCACCTACGAGTCGATCGCGGGCGCCAAACAGGCCATCGTTCACCTCTACAACTCCACCAGCGTGCTGCAGCGCGACGTCGTGTTCCGCGAGGACAAGCAGGGCATCATCGACATCGCGCTGGCCGGTGCTCGTCTGTGCCGTGCCGCCGAGGCAACCGTCCCCGGCACCACGGTCTACTACGAGTACTCCCCGGAAAGCTACACCGGCACCGAACTCGACTTCGCCGTCGACGTCTGCAACCAGGTCCTCGAGATCCTCGAGCCCACGCCCGAGCGCAAGGTCATCATCAACCTGCCGGCGACGGTCGAGATGGCCACTCCCAACGTCTACGCCGACTCCATCGAGTGGATGTCCCGCAACCTCGCCCACCGCGAGAACGTGCTCATCTCCCTGCACCCGCACAACGACCGCGGCACCGCCATCGCGGCCGCGGAACTGGGCTATCTGGCCGGGGCCGACCGCATCGAAGGGTGCCTGTTCGGCAACGGGGAGCGCACCGGCAACGTCGACCTGGTGGCGCTGGGCGTCAACCTGTTCACCCAGGGCATCGACCCGCAGATCGACTTCAGCAACATCGACGAGGTCAAGCGCACCGCCGAGTACTGCAACCAGCTGCCGGTCCCCGAGCGCAGCCCCTGGGCCGGCGACCTGGTCTTCACCGCGTTCAGCGGCTCGCATCAGGACGCCATCAAGAAGGGCTTCGAGGCCATGGCCGCGGATGCCGCCGAACAGGGCTGCAGCGTCGACGACCTGCCCTGGGCGGTCCCGTACCTGCCGATCGACCCGAAGGACCTCGGCCGCAGCTACGAAGCCGTGATCCGGGTCAACTCCCAGTCCGGCAAGGGCGGCGTCGCCTACCTGCTGAAGACCGACCACGCCCTGGACCTGCCGCGCAAACTGCAGATCGAATTCTCCGGCGTCGTGCAGTCCAAGACCGACCACGAGGGCGGAGAGGTCACCAGCGATCAGATCTGGGCGATCTTCAACGACGAGTACCTTCCGGCCAGCCACACCACGCCCGACGCCAAGTGGGGTCGTTTCGAGTTGCACGCCACGCGCACCTCGAGCGACCTCTCCGGGTCGGTCGAGCTGTCCGTGGACCTCCGCGACGACACGAGCGTGTCCAGTGCCATCGGTTCGGGTAACGGCCCGATCGCGGCGTTCCTCGGCGTGATGGCCGCACGCGGCATCGCGATCACCCTCTACGACTATGTCGAGCACGCCATGTCGGCCGGCGGAGACGCACTGGCCGCGGCCTACGTCGAACTCGACGTCAACGGCACCCGATTCTGGGGCGTCGGCATCGACGCGGACATCTCGACCGCTTCGCTCAAGTCGGTGGTGTCGGCGGTCAACCGCGGCATCCGCGCCGAGGCCGGCGAACGGTCCCTGGCGGACGCGACCGCGTAACTCCCGCGTGCACTGAGAATCGCCGTCCCGGCCGAGTGGCATCCCCGAGGGGAGACGCTCGGCCGGAACGGCGATTCTCGTGCGCGATCAGGGCGTCAGAGTCGCGCCGTGTCCTTCGCCCTGGCCCGGTGCGCCGGAGCGACGTGCGTCGGCTCCCCGGTCGGCATGGACCGTCGGCCCTCCGGCGCCAGCACCCTCCTGCAGTCGTCGATCGCGGCGGCGAGGAGGTCGTAGAGCTGGCCGTCCGGGTCGGGAGCACACGCTTCCGCAATGCCCTGCACGGACACCCGGATGATGGTCTCCGCCGTGCGGTCGGTGAACTTGCTCCGTGACCAGGACCCCATCGAGGCGATGAATTCCCGTGCCCACCGTTCGGTCTCCGGTGCCGCGTCGAACGACTGGCGGATGCGCGCGGAGAGGTCGTCGGGAATCGGGCCGTCGGTCTCGGTGAGATGGCGTTCGCAGTTGAGGATGCCCACGGCGAGGGCCCGCTGATGGTCTGCACTGGTGATCGGGAGGGCCGACGTGGCCGCGCGCACGGCGATCAGCAGGCGCACCCGCGCGCTGTCCCCGCGCAGGCCGATCACCGAGGGGATCAGCGGGACCAGCCGGGCCCGCGCGGTGTCCGACGTGCAGTCGTTCACCATTCGGGCCAGGGATGCGAGCAGAGGATGCGTGCAGGCCGGGTGGTCGCTCCACGACTCCCCGGCTAGATAGGAGGCGAACTCCATGAAACAGGCGCCGGAACGCGGGTTTCTGTGCTTGCCTCGGGACAGGACCGGCATCAAATCCGGCAGAGAATCGGGCACGTTGCCCTTCAGCAGGTTCATGAGGTTCCTCCAAACGACGTGAGTTCTTCTCAATAGTCTCACCCGGGACGCAGGGAAAGGCCAGAGCGGAATCCGTCCTTTGTCGACCAGTTTCGGGCGGTCGGAGTCTCAGTCCCTGAGGCGTCTGCCCCGGCGAAAGGGCACGATGCTGTCGCGCCGCCACCGGGGCCAGCTGCCGATCGCCCGTTGCTGCGGCAGACTCCAGCCGTACCGGGCGGCGAGGATCCGGATGACGGTCGTCACCACGACGCAGCTGATCCCGGCGACGGTGATCGGCACCTGTAGCAGGAAGAGCACGATGAGCAGTCCGCTGCCGACCCCGGCCGCGACGGCGTAGAAGGAGCCGACGTGCATCACCGCGATCGGCACGTTCAGCATCATGTCCCGCAGTGCCGACCCACCGACAGCCGTGATGATCCCCACGAACAGGGCGGGGATCTCCGGCAGCCCGGCGGCCAGCGCCTTGCTGGTCCCGAGGGCGCCGAACAGCCCGATGGTCACCGCGTCGAGCGCGATGATGAACGGGCCGAGCCGATTGAACAGGCTCTGCAGCAGCATGCCCAGCAGGGCCGCCCCCGCGCACACCGGCAGGTACCAGTTGCTCTGCAGCGCGGCGGGAACGCCGCCCAGCAGGATGTCGCGAAGCAGCCCGCCGCCGAGTCCCACGGTGACGCCGATCAGAGCGATCCCCAGCAGATCGAAGCGGCGGTCGGTGAAACGGCCGGCGAACATGGCACCCTGAACCGCTCCGATGGCGACGGCCGTGAGGTCGAGCCAGAGCGGGATGAAGAAGGAGGTGGAGGGCACCCCCTAATGAAACCACTGAATCGGTGGGCGTCGGCGCGCTCGGCAGCTCGCGCTTCCGCCAGGTGGGAGAATTGAAGGGTGCCTGTCTACCGTGATGATGTCGTCGTGCTGCGCACCCAGAAGCTGGGCGAAGCCGACCGCATCGTCACCATGCTCACCCGCCAGCACGGGAAGGTGCGCGCGGTCGCCAAGGGAGTGCGCCGCACCGCGTCGAAATTCGGGGCCCGACTCGAACCGTTCATGGTCGCCGACGTGCAGCTCTACGAGGGGCGCAGCCTCGACATCATCACGCAGGCAGAGTCCATCGCCTCCTACGGCGCCCAGATCACGGCCGACTACCCGAGCTACACGGCGGCCAGCGCCATGGTCGAAACCGCGGACAAACTCACCGAGGCCGAGGGGTCCCTGCAGCAGTACCTGCTGCTGGTGGGTGCCCTCCGGTCGCTCTCCCGCCGCGAGCACGGCGCCGGCCTCACCCTGGACTCCTATCTGCTCCGAGCACTGTCGATGGCCGGCTGGGCACCCAGCTTCGAGGACTGCGCACGGTGCGGAGCGCGGGGGACCCACTCCGCGATGGTCGTGCAGGTCGGCGGGATCGTCTGTGACGACTGCGCCGCCCCCGGCTCACCGAGGCTCGACCCGGCCACCATCGCCCTGCTCGGCTCCCTGCTGACCGGGGACTGGGAACACACCAAGTCCACCCCGCCGCAAACCAGAGCCCAGGCCACCGGGGTCGTCGCCGCCTACACGCAGTGGCACCTCGGGCGCGGCCTCCGATCGTTGGAACACGTGAGTCGATGACCCCCACTCCCTTCAGCCTCAATCCGTTCGGTCAGAAGCCCCTGACCCACAAGGACGCGGTGCCGTTCCAGCCTTTGGACTGGACCGGCCTGTACCCGCCCGCTCTGCCGACGAAGGCCGTTCCCGAGCACGTGGCGATCGTCATGGACGGCAACGGCCGGTGGGCGAACGCGCGCGGGCTGCCGCGCGTGGAGGGCCACAAGGCCGGGGAGGCGGCCCTTCTCGACGTCGTCGCGGGGGCCATCCAGATCGGCGTGAAACACCTGAGCGTCTACGCGTTCTCCACCGAGAACTGGAAGCGGTCGCCCGACGAGGTGCGCTTCCTGATGGGCTTCAACCGGGATGTCCTGCACCGCCGGCGCGACCAGCTCAACGAGTGGGGCGTGCGCGTGCGGTGGGCCGGACGCAAGCCCCGGCTCTGGGCATCCGTCATCAAGGAGCTGCAGTTCGCCGAACAGCTGACCGTGGGCAACGACGTGCTCACCCTCACCATGTGCGTGAACTACGGCGGACGCACCGAGATCGCGGATGCCGTGCGCGCGCTGGCCGAGGACGTCGCCGCGGGCAGACTGAAGCCCTCCGGCATCACCGAGAAGTCGATCCAGCGCCACCTGTACACGGCGGACCTGCCCGACGTCGATCTGTTCGTGCGCAGCTCGGGGGAGCAGCGCACGAGCAATTTCCTGCTCTGGCAGAGCGCCTACGCGGAGATGGTGTTCCTGGACACCCTCTGGCCGGACTTCGGCCGCGTGGACCTGTGGCGTGCGATCGAGCTCTACGCGTCCCGCAACCGCCGTTACGGCGGTGCCGTGGACGCGCCGACCGCCCCGGCCGGGAATACAACGGGGGGCACCGAGGGTTGACCGCACAGTGAGTGAAACCATCAAAGTAGACATCTGGTCCGACGTTCAGTGCCCGTGGTGCTACATCGGCAAGCGCAAATTCGAGGCCGGGGCGGCCCTGTTCGACGGGAACGTCGAGGTCGAATACCACAGCTACGAGCTCGCGCCGGACACCCCGGTCGACTTCGACGGCAGCCCGGTCGACTACCTCAGCCAGCGCAAGGGCCTGCCCGTCGCCGAGGTCGAGCTGATGCTCGAACGCGTCACCGGCATCGCCGAAAGTGTCGGGTTGCACTACGACTACGACGCCGTGCACCAGACCAACACCGTCATCTCCCACGAGCTGCTGCACTACGCGAAGGCGCACGGACGCCAGCTCGACATGAAGGAACGACTGCTGAAGGCTTACTTCGTCGACGGCCGCCACGTCGGCCGGATCGACGACCTCGCCGACCTCGCCGCCGAAATCGGGCTGGACCGCGCGGACGTGATTCGCGCCCTGACCGCCCACGACTTCCTCCCGGACGTCAAAGCGGACGTCGCCCAGGCCGCCGCCTACGGCATCCAGGGGGTGCCCTTCTTCGTCATCGACGGCCGATACGGCATCTCCGGCGCGCAGGACCCTGATACCTTCGCCCAGGCGCTCCGCCAGGCGCAGACCGAAAACATCGAGGAGAACAACAAATGACCGCTGCACCCGACACCGACAGCACGACCACCGTCCCCGCCGAGGCGTCCACCGTTCCCACGATCGAACTGCTGGGCCAGGCCGACGCCGGCGGATGCTGCGGGGGCGGCTCCTGCGGCACCTAGCACGGCCGTCAGCGGGGCGCCCCGGCGTCTGGGAGAATTGACGAGATGACCTCCGCAACCCAGACCAGCCCGGCGCCCCTCAAGATCGGCCCGCTCACGCTCGACGTGCCCGTCGTTCTCGCGCCCATGGCCGGGATCACCAACACGGCATTCCGTCGTTTGTGCCGCGAATTCGGCGCGGGCCTCTACGTCAGCGAGATGATCACCTCGCGCGCGCTGGTCGAACGGACGACCGAGTCGATGCGACTGATCAACCACCATGAGAGCGAGAAGACGCGGTCCATCCAGCTGTACGGGGTGGACCCGAAGACCGTCGCCGACGCCGTCACCCTGCTCGTGGCCGAAGACCGTGCCGACCACATCGACCTGAACTTCGGCTGCCCGGTTCCCAAGGTCACCCGCAAGGGCGGCGGCGCCGCCCTGCCCTGGAAACTCGGGCTCTTCCGCCAGATCGTCGAAGGGGCAGTCCAAGCGGCGGGCGACGTGCCGGTGACCGTCAAGATGCGCAAGGGCATCGACTCCGACCACCTCACCTATCTGGAGGCCGGCAAAGCGGCCGAGGGCGCCGGTGTCGCCGCCATCGCCCTGCACGCCCGCACGGCCGCCGAGTACTACTCCGGCCAGGCCGACTGGTCCGCCATCACGACGCTCAAGAACACCATCACGAGCGTGCCGGTGCTCGGCAACGGCGACATCTGGTCCGCCGAGGACGCCCTGCGCATGGTCGCGGAGACCGGCTGCGACGGTGTCGTCGTCGGCCGCGGCTGCCTGGGCAGGCCCTGGCTGTTCGGCGACCTCGCCGCGGCCTTCCGCGGCGACGCGTCCGGCGCGCCGGCCGCCAAGATCCAGCCCAACCTGGGCCAGGTCGCCGACGCCTTCCGCCGCCACGCGGTGTTGCTGACCGAGTTCTTCGAGAGCGAAGAGCGGGCCTGCCGGGACATCCGCAAGCACGTGGCCTGGTATTTCAAGGGCTACCCGGTCGGCGGCGACCTGCGGGCGAACCTGGCCTCGGTCGGCTCGCTCGCACAGCTCGACGACCTGCTCGGCACCCTCGACGGGGACCTGGAATATCCCGGTGAGGGCGCCGAGGGGCCGAGGGGCCGAGCCGGCAGCCCGAAGAAGACCTCGCTGCCCGAACACTGGCTGGATTCCCAGGAGCTCGTGTCGACCGAGCGCGCCAATCTGACCGAAGGTGAAGGGGACACGAGCGGTGGCTAACGAGACGGGATACAGCAGGCACGACGAGGAACGCTGGCTGCCGGAGGAGCACGGCTCCAGGCGCAGCGATTTCGCGCGCGACCGGGCCCGGCTCCTGCACTCGAGCGCGCTGCGCCGACTGGCCGCCAAGACCCAGGTGCTGAGTCCGACCGCCGGCCTCGATTTCGCGCGTAACCGGCTCACCCATTCCCTCGAGGTTGCCCAGGTCGGGCGCGAGCTGGCCCTGCGGTTGGGGCTCGACCCGGACATCGTCGACACCGCGTGCCTGGCACACGACATCGGCCACCCGCCCTTCGGCCACAACGGCGAGAAGGCCCTCAACACGTGGTCCGCCGACATCGGCGGTTTCGAGGGCAACGCGCAGACTCTGCGCCTGCTGACCCGTCTCGAGCCGAAGGTGTTCGGCCGCGACGGCCGCAGCCATGGGCTCAATCTCACCCGGGCCAGCCTGGACGCGAGCTGCAAGTATCCGTGGGCGGCCGACTCCTCGGTCGCCGATCCGAGCGGCCGCGCCAAGTACGGCTTCTACCCGGACGACCGGGAGGCCTTCGAGTGGATGCGCTCCGGCGCCCCGGCGCGCCGGCTCTGCATCGAGTCCCAGGTGATGGACCTCTCCGACGACATCGCGTACTCCGTGCACGACTTCGAGGACGCCGTCGTCAGCGGCTACATCGATGTCGGACAGCTCAGCAGCCGGGCGAACCACGAGTCCCTCCTGGCCACGATGACCGAGTGGACCGGCGACGGACTCTCCGAGGACGATCTGGCCGACGCCTTCGACCGACTCGACTCGCTCAACGCCTGGCTGGAGACCTGGACGGGCAGCCGCCGCGACCAGGGCCTGTTGAAAAACCTGACCAGCCAGCTGATCGGCCGCTTCAGCGGCGCCGCCGTGCGCGCCACCCGCGACGCCAACCCGGGGGCGGACCTGATCCGGTACGGCGCCCACGTGGTCGTGCCGCGAGAGGTCGAGGCGGAGATCGCCGTGCTGAAGGGCATCGTGGCGACCTTCGTGATGACGCGTCAAACCCGCAAGCCCATCTACGTGGAACAGAGGCAGGTGCTCACGCTGCTGGCGCGCACACTGCACGCGTCCGGAGACGAGCACCTCGATCCGGGATACCGGGAAGACTGGCATGCGGCCGCCGACGACGCTGCCCGCAAACGCGTGGTCGTCGACCAGGTGGCCAGCCTCACCGACCAGTCGGCGCTGGCCTGGTACGCACGCCTGGTGAAACACTGATGGCCGGCCTGATTCGACAAAACGACATCGAAGAGGTCAAAGCCCGCACCAACATCGCCGACATCGTCGGCGACTACGTGAGCCTCAAGTCCGCGGGCGTGGGATCGATGAAAGGGCTGTGCCCCTTCCACGACGAGCGCAGCCCGAGCTTCCACGTACGCCCGCAGGTCGGTTTCTACCACTGCTTCGGCTGCGGCGAGAGCGGCGACGTGTACTCGTTCCTGCAGAAGATGGACCACGTCAGCTTCAGCGAGGCCGTCGAACGGCTCGCCGGCCGGGTCGGCATCGAGCTGCACTACGAGGGCGGCGCCGGCGAGGCTCCCGACCACACCAATCGGGCCCGCCTGTACGCCGCCAACCAGGCCGCGGCCGACTTCTTCGTGGAACGCCTCGGCAGCCCCGGCGCCCTCGTCGGACGCACCTTCCTCGGTGAACGCGGCTTCGACTCCCTTGCGGCTGCCCGGTTCGGGGTCGGCTTCGCCCCGAAAAGCTGGGACGAACTCACCAACCACCTTCGGGCCCGGGGGTTCTCCACCGAGGAGCTCACCCTCGCCGGCCTGGTCTCCAGCCGGGAAGGATCGAGCGGGGTGTACGACCGGTTCCGCGGACGCCTGGTCTGGCCGATCAGGGACATCACCGGGCAGACCATCGGCTTCGGGGCGCGCCGGCTCCTCGACGACGACAAGGGACCCAAGTACCTGAACACCCCCGAAACACCCATCTATCACAAGGCGCAGGTGCTCTACGGGCTGGACCTCGCCAAACGGGACATCTCCCGCGGCCACCAGGTCGTCGTCGTCGAGGGCTACACCGACGTCATGGCCTGCCACCTCGCCGGGGTGACGACCGCGGTCGCCACCTGCGGCACCTCCTTCGGAGTCGACCACATCAAGGTGCTGCGCCGCGTGCTGGGCGACGACAGCGGGGTCGGCGAGGTCGTGTTCACGTTCGACCCCGATGCCGCCGGCCAGAAGGCCGCCGTGCGCGCGTTCAGCGAGGAACAGCGTTTCTCCGCCCAGACGTATGTGGCCGTCGCCCCCGAGGGCCTGGACCCCTGCGACCTGCGACTGCACCGCGGCGACGACGCCGTGCGCCGGCTGATCGACTCGAAGAAGCCCATGTTCGAGTTCATGATCCGGCAACTGCTCGGGCAGTACAACCTCGACACCGTGGAGGGTCGCGTCGCCGCGCTCCGCGCCGCGGCGCCGGTCGTCGGCGACATCCGCGACCCGGCCCTGCGCCCCGGCTATACGCACGAGCTGGCGCGCATGCTCGGCATGGAGCTCGGAGAGGTCGGCCGGGCGGTCTCCGCCGCCCTGTCCCGCTCCCGCGCCGCCGGAACGGCCACGCCGGGCGCCCGGCAGCCGGGGGAGGACGAAACGGGCCCGCGGGAGCAGTCGTTCTCCATGATCGACCTGGCGACCGACCCGGTCACCCGGCTGGAGCGTGACGGCCTGATGGCCATGCTGCAGCGCCCGACCATCGTCGGAGCGGACCTGATCCAGCGCGCCGCGGCGACCAACTTCGTGAACACCTCCCTGGCGGTGGTGCGCGACGCCATCGCGGCCACCGCGCCGCATCACGACGCCGTCGACTGGCTCGACCGCATCGTCACCGAGGTGCCGGCCACGCTCGAGAACCTGGTCAAGGAGCTGGCGATGGCGCCGCTGCCCGAACGCTCCGAACGTGAAATCGGCCGCTACGTGCGCGACATCACCGTGGCCCTGATCGACCGGGATCTGCTGCGCCAGAAAGCCGAGCTGCTCGGCCGGCTCCAGCGCGCGGATGCGACGAACCGCGAAATTTATGTGGCGCTCCAGCGGGAGCTGGTGCGGGTCGAGGCCGAGCGCCGCAACCTCCGCGAGGAGTAGGCCCGTCTCGTCGGCCGGCACGCGACCTAGATTGCAGCTCGATAAAGATGCATCGCAAAGCGCGGGTGCACCGGGCATTCTGTGCTAATTCTTTTCCTACAGCAATGCGGGACGCGCATGATTCGTGCGAGCCGGCATCGGTTTTCTAGAGGAAGAGGCTCACGGCTATGGCATTCTCATCCACTTCACGCGCGAGAGGGCTCAGCGCCGCAGCGGTTGTCGCGGTCGCCGCGCTGACCCTGGCCGGCTGTTCCGCCGGCGGAACCGACGACGAGACCGGCTCCGGTGGCGAAGCCATCACGATCGGAACGACCGACAAGATCACATCGCTCGACCCGGCCGGTTCCTACGACAATGGTTCGTTCGCCGTGCAGAACCAGGTCTTCCCGTTCCTGATGAACACCCCCTACGGCAGCCCCGACGTCGAGCCCGACATCGCCACCGCCGCCGAGTTCACCAGCCCCACCGAGTACACGGTCACCCTCAAGCCCGGCCTGAAATGGGCCAACGGCAACGAGCTGACCTCCTCCGACGTCAAGTTCACCTTCGACCGCCAGCTGGCGATCGCGGACGACAGCGGCCCCTCCTCGCTGCTCTACAACCTGGACAGCGTCGCGGCCCCCGATGACACCACCGTCGTGTTCACGCTCAAGCTGGCGAACGACCAGATTTTCCCGCAGATCCTGTCCAGTCCGGCCGGCCCCATCGTCGACGAGGAATCGTTCTCGGCCACGGAGCTCACGCCGGACCAGGACATCGTCGACGCGAACGCCTTCGCCGGCCAGTACGTCATCACCAGCTACGACTTCAACAACCTGGTCGGCTACAAGGCCAACCCGGACTACGAGGGTCTCCTGGGCGCGGCCAAGACCGACGTCGTCAACGTGAAGTACTACGCCGACGCGTCCAACCTGAAGCTCGAAGTGCAGCAGGGTGACATCGACGTCGCGTTCCGCAGCCTGTCGGCCACCGACATCGAGGACCTGCGCGGCAACGACCAGGTCAAGGTCGTCGACGGCCCCGGCGGCGAGATCCGGTACATCGTCTTCAACTTCGACACCCAGCCCTTCGGCGCCAAGACCGCCGAGGCCGACCCGGCCAAGGCTCTCGCCGTGCGCCAGGCCGTGGCAGACCTGGTCGACCGCGACGAAATCGCCGAGCAGGTCTACAAGGGCACGTACACCCCGGTGTACTCCTACGTTCCGGCCGGACTGACCGGTGCCACCGAGTCCCTCAAGGGCCTCTACGGCGACGGTGAGGGTGCCCCCGACGCCGACAAGGCGGCGGCAACCCTCGAGGCCGCCGGCGTGACCGGCCCGGTCGAGCTGAACCTTCAGTACAGCAACGACCACTACGGCCCGTCCTCCGGCGACGAGTACGCCCTGGTCAAGGACCAGCTGGAGGCATCGGGCCTCTTCAAAGTCAACCTGCAGACCACCGAGTGGGTTCAGTACTCGAAGGACCGCACGACGGATGTCTACCCCGTCTACCAGCTCGGCTGGTTCCCGGACTACTCCGACGCCGACAACTACCTGACCCCGTTCTTCCTCGAAGGCGGCTTCCTGAAGAACCACTACAGCGACACGGTGGTCGACGCCCTGATTCTCAAGCAGGCCGTCACCGCCGATCCCGCCGAGCGCACCGCGCTGATCGAGGAGATCCAGGACAAGGTTGCCGCGCAGCTGTCGACCGTGCCGCTGCTCCAGGGTGCCCAGGTCGCCGTCACCGGCACCGATGTGACAGGGACCAGCGACACGCTCGACGCGTCGTTCAAGTTCCGTTACGCGGCGTTGGCCAAGGGTTAGGGCATCCGTCGTTAGGTTTTCCCTGATTTGAAAGCCGGGGGCATCCAGCAGCTTGCGCGCTGGGTGCCCCCGTCCCGCTCCACCGGCACAGCCCAATCACACAGTCCAATCGTTAGGCAGGAATGACCACTGTGACCACGCGGTCCCCGTCGCCCCGTGCGACGGGACGCACAAAACGTCCCGCATCCGACGGCGGGATCGGCCGGTACATCCTGATCCGGTTCCTGCTGATCATCCCCACCATCTTCATCCTCGTGTCCATGGTCTTCTGGTTGATGCGCACGACCGGCGACCCGATCACGGCCGCCCTCGGCGGGCGCCTCGGCCCGGAGCAGCTGGCCGAGCGCATTCAGGCGGCCGGGTACGACCGGCCCATCTTCGTGCAGTACGTCGAGTACCTGGGACAGATCTTCACCGGCAATTTCGGCACGACCATCAGCACGAACCGGCCGGTATCCGAAGTCCTGCTCACCTACGGCGTCGCCACGGCAGAGCTCGTTTTCTATGCGCTCCTCGTCGCGTTCATCGTCGGAATCCCGCTGGGCATGGTCGCTGCGTACTGGCGCGACAAGCCGACGGATGCCTCTCTGCGCGTCTTCGCCATCCTCTGCTACGCCACTCCGGTCTTCTTCTCCGGGCTGCTGTTCAAACTCGTCTTCGCGGTCTGGCTCGATGTCCTGCCGGTCTCGGGCCGCGCCTCGACCAGCTCCGAACTGCAGATGCAACTGCTGCCCTACAGCACCGGGTTCTACACCATCGACGCCATCATGACCGGAAACCCGGAGGTGCTCGCAGACGTGCTCGAGCACGCCATACTTCCCGCCCTCGCGCTCGGCCTCCTGACGGCCGGCGTGTTCCTCCGGCTCGTTCGCACCAATGTGATCGGCACCCTCGGCACCGACTACGTCGATGCCGCCCGCTCGAGGGGGGTGAGCGAATTCCGGCTGGTCCGCAAGCACGCCTACCGCCCCGCACTGATCCCCATCATCACCGTGATCGGGCTTCAGATCGCCCTGCTGCTCGGCGGAGCCGTGCTGACCGAAACCACCTTCGAATGGAAGGGACTGGGCTTCATGCTCTCCGAGTTCCTCAAGGCGCGTGACTTCGTGGCCGTCCAGGGAATCGTCGCCCTGCTGGCCGTGATCGTCGCACTGACCAACTTCATCGTCGATATCATCGCCGCGCTGATCGACCCGAGGGTGAGGTACTGACGGTGACTGCGCTCGAGAGCCCTCCCTCCGTTCATAAGCACACCTGGTGGTCCCGGCTACCCGTCGTGCATCAGCTGCGTCAAAGCGTCGGCCTGCAACGCGGGATGCTGGTCGCCGGCCTGATCATCACCGCGGTGTTCGTGCTGACCGCCATTGTCGCCCCCGTTCTCGCCCCCTATGGTTTCAGCCAGCTCAGGGATGCCGACGGTGCGTTCGGCGCCCAGCAGCCGCCCGGGGGATCGCATCTGCTCGGCACGACGGTGGGCGGCTACGACGTGCTCTCCCGGGTGATCTGGGGCGCGCAAACGGCGCTCTTCGTGATTATCGTCGCCGTGGTGCTCTCGATCTTCGCCGGGGTGCTGCTCGGACTCGTCTCCGGTTACTTCGGCGGCTGGCTCGACCGGATCCTCGTGGTCGTCTCCGACGCCGTCTACGCGTTCCCGTCGCTGCTGCTCGCCATCGTGATGTCCATCGTCATCTCCGGCGGCAAATCGAATCTGATCGGCGGCGTCCTGGCGGCGGCGATCTCGATCACCGTGGTCTTCATCCCACAGTACTTCCGGGTGATCCGCGCCGAGACGGTGCGGATCAAGGCGGAGGCCTACGTGGAATCCGCCCGTGTGCTGGGCGCCGGCAGTGCCCGGATCATGTTCCGTCATGTGTTCCGCAACGCCACCCGCACCCTGCCGCTGATTTTCACCCTGAACGCGTCGGAGGCCATCCTGACCCTCGCTGGCCTCGGCTTCCTCGGGTTCGGAATCGAACCGACCGCCGCCGCCGAATGGGGCTACGACCTCAACAAGGCAGTTTCGGACGTCACCAGCGGCATCTGGTGGACGTCCCTGTTCCCAGGCCTTGCGATCGTGCTGGCGGTGCTCGGGATGACGCTGGTCGGCGAAAGCCTCAACGACCTGGCCGATCCCCGGCTGCGCGGGCGCCGGGCCGTCGGCCAGGCGGCCGGAATCGTCGCGCAGACCTCGGTCGTTCCCGGCGGCACCCTGGTCGCCGGTCCCGGCGGGCTCGGCGGGCTGGAAGGCCCCGCAACCCATCCCACCGACGGACTCGAGGACCGACCATGACCGACGTGCTCACCATCACCGATCTCGGTATCTCCTTCGCGACGGATGCCGGTGCCGTCCGGGCCGTCGACGGCGTGACCCTGCGGGTCGCTCCCGGAGAGGTCCTGGCCATCGTCGGCGAGAGCGGCAGCGGGAAGACCGTCACCGCCAAGACCATCCTCGGGCTGCTGCCGGAAACGGCGACCGCCTCCGGCGCCGTCATTCTCACCAGCAAGGACGGCTCCAGCGAGAGCAACGTCATCGCGCTCAGCACCGCCCAGTTGCGGCAGGTGCGCGGCACCGACGTCTCGATGGTGTTCCAGGAGCCCTCGACCGCGCTGAACCCGGTGTTCACCGTGGGATGGCAGATCATGGAGGGCATCCGGGCGCACGGCCAGTTCAGCCGCAAGGAAGCCCGGGCCAAGGCGATCGAGATCCTCGGGAGGGTCGGCATCCCCGACGCGGAGACCCGCGTCGACTACTACCCGCACCAGTTCTCCGGCGGGCAGAAGCAGCGCGTCGTGATCGCGATGGCCCTGGTCCTCGACCCCGGCCTGATCGTCGCCGACGAGCCGACCACGGCGCTCGACGTGACCGTGCAGGCCGAGATCCTCGACCTGCTGCGCCGCTGCCGCGACGAATTCGGCACGGCGATCGTGCTGATCACCCACAATATGGGCGTGGTCGCCGACCTCGCGGACCGGGTCGCGGTGATGTACCAGGGCAAGATCGTCGAAGAGGCGGATGCCCAAACGCTCTTCAGCTCGCCGCAGGACGACTACACGAAGAAGCTGCTCGCCGCGGTGCCGCACGTGGGCCAGGGGGTCGTGCATGCCGCCGCCCGGGCCGGTGCGCGCGCGGGTGACTGGGAACAGCAGGCGCCGGTCGTCGTCGCCGACCAGCTCCGAATCGAATATCCCGGCCGACTCGGCCGGTCCGGTTTCACCGCCGTCGACGGGGTGAGCTTCCTGATCCGGCCCGGGGAGGTACTCGGTCTCGTGGGGGAGAGCGGTTCGGGCAAGACCACGATCGGGCGGGCCATCGCCGGCCTGACCCGGGTGACCGGTGGATCCCTGACCGTGATGGGCCACGAGATGAACGGGTTCAAGGAACGGGCGTTCAAAAAGTTCCGCAGCGACATCGGTTTCGTCTTCCAGGACCCGGCGTCGAGTTTCAACCCGCTGCTGACCATCGCCGACTGCGTCGCAGAACCGCTGGTGGTGCACGGGCGGGCGCGGAACGCCGCCGACGCCCGCCCGCGGGTCAACGAGCTCCTGGAGGCCGTGCAGCTGCCGAGTGCGTACGGCGACCGCTACCCGCACGAGCTCAGCGGCGGGCAGCGCCAACGCGCCAGTCTGGCGCGGGCGCTCGCCCTGGAACCGCCCCTGCTGATCGCGGACGAGCCCACCAGCGCCCTCGACGTCTCCGTGCAGGCGCGGGTACTGGAATTGTTCGCCGAACTGCAGAAGGACTTCGGTTTCGCCGCCCTGTTCATCAGCCACGACCTGGCCGTCGTCGACCTCGTCGCGGACCGGATCGCGGTGCTGTACCGCGGCAAACTGGTCGAGGAGGGCACCAGTGCCGAGGTTCTCGGGGCACCGAAGGATCCCTACACCCAACGGCTCCTCGCCTCCCTGCCCGTGCCGGACCCGGCCGAACAGGCGCTGCGTCGGGAGGGACTGAACAGGCTGCGTGCGGCAGGATAGACACATGATCCGCGTCGCCGCACCGACCTGCTCCATCTCCACCAGTGACCTGACGATCGAGTACCCGCCCCACGGTGCCAGCGGCGCATTCGTGGCCGTGCACGGCCTCACCCTGCAGATCAGGCCCGGCGAGGTTCTCGGGCTGCTGGGGCAGAGCGGTTCGGGCAAGAGCACGCTGGCCCGAGTGCTCTCGGGCGCCGCGTTCAGCTCCGGCGGCGGAGGAACCGGCGACGTGCGGCCGCAGATCACCGGGGGAGAAGCGACGGTGCTCGGATACCGGCTCCGCGGCATCCGTCGGCGCAAGCTGTCCCGGGTCACCTTCGAGGTCGGACATCTGGCGCAGAACGCCTCGGACACGCTGCCCTCGACCCTGACGGTCGCGGAGATCGTGGGGGAGCCCGTGCTCGGCCGGGACCGGCGCTACGACCGGCGCAACCTCGACGAACAGGTGGCGACGATGGTCGACGCGGTCCGGCTGCCTCTGGCGCTGCTCACCAAATTCCCCTACGAGCTCAGCAACGGGCAGCGCCAGCGGGTGGCGCTGGCCCGGGCGCTCGTGTTCGGCCCGTCGCTCCTGATCGCGGACGAACCGACGGCGGGCGTCGACGTCACGGTGCGGGACGCCGTGGTCGACCTGATCGGCGAACTGCAGCGCGAGCGGGCCTTTTCGGCGTTGGTGATCAGCTCCGACCTCAGCGTGCTCCGCCGGGTCGCGGATCGCATCGCCGTGCTGCACCAGGGCGTTCTGGTGGGGCTGGGAACGATCGATGAGGTGTTCGACGACCCGTGGCACCCGTATGTGGCGGGGCTGGCCGCGGCCCTGATGCGGGATGCGCGTGGCGACGAGGGCGACTCGAACGACGAGGACGACGAGAACGACTACGAGAGCGAATCCGACGAACATGTCAACGAAAACTGAAACCGAGCAGCACCGGGCCGTGCTCGCCGACGCGGTCCTACCGCTGTCGTCAGACCGACGCCCGGTGCCCGGTCCGATCACCATCCTGCCGCGACCGGAGCCGGCCTTTGCCCGGGCGGTCCAGGCTGCCGGGGGCACTCTCACCGAGCTCTCCGCCGAGACCCGCGGGCTGATCTGGCTGGACTACGGGCGCGCGAACGATCTGCGCGCGGTCCTGGACGCGCATCCCCGGATCGGGTGGGTGCAGCTGCCCTGGGCGGGCGTCGACGCCTTCAGTGAGGTGCTGGCGGGCCTCGATCGAACCGACCTGCTGTGGACCAGTGCGAAGGGTGCCTACGCGCAGCCCGTCGCCGAACACGCCCTGGCCCTCACCCTGGCGCTGCTGCGGGTGCTGCCGAAGCGCGCTCGGTCCGAGAGCTGGAGCACCCTGCCCGAGGGGCGCTCGCTCTACGGACTCAACGTGACCGTCATCGGCGCCGGCGGGATCGCCCGGGAGCTGATCCGTCTGCTCGCGCCCTTCGGCACAGAGATCACGGTGGTGCGGCGCGGCACCGAGCCGGTGCCCGGTGCGGCCCGCACGGTCGCGACGGATGCCCTGCCCGGCGTTCTCCCGACCAGCGACGTCGTCGTCGTCGCGGCAGCGCTCACGGGCGGCACCCGGCACCTGATCGGTCCGGCCCAACTCGAGCTGATGCGCCGAGAGGCCGTGCTCGTCAACATCGCCCGCGGCCCGCTCGTCGACACGGACGCCCTCGTGGCCGCGCTGGCCGCGGGGACCATCGCCGGCGCGGCGCTCGACGTGACCGATCCGGAACCGCTGCCGCAGGGACATGCGCTGTGGGCCGAGCCACGCTGCCTGATCACGCCCCATTCGGCCGACACGCCCGAGATGACCGGGCCGCTCCTGGCTGAGCGGATTCGCCTGAATGTGGTCGCCTTCCTTGCAGACGGGCGTTTCGTCGGGGTCGTCGACCCGCGGATCGGCTACTGAAAGCCGCCGTCGATTTGGCAGATCGCCAACTTTTGATAAAGTAGCAGAGCTGTTCAAGCAGTATTCCTCGATAGCTCAATTGGCAGAGCAGCGCACTGTTAATGCGCAGGTTCTTGGTTCGAGTCCAAGTCGGGGAGCGAAAGGCCACCAAGGGCTCCACCCCTGGTGGTCTTTTTTGTATCCCGTCCAGTTCCGTGCGACGTGGCAGCAGAAAAGGCGGCATTTGTGGAGTCCTGGCTCAATCTGAGCACCGTCCTGGCCGCGCTCGTCGCCCTGCTGCTGGCCCTCTGGCTGGTCACGCTCATTCGGTTCAGGCGGGTGGTCTTCGATCGCACGGCTGCCGAACGAATGCGCATCGACCTGCAACTCTCCCTCGCCGAACAGCAGGGCCGGCTCGGCATCATCCGGGAGCTGCAGGACGTGGCGGTGCTGTCCGTCGCCCGGCTGATCACCCATGCCGAAGGTGCCCGTTACACGGCCGAGAGCGACCCGTCCAGCGCCGTGCGAGTGACGACGGCATTGGTCGACGACGGTCGAGTTGCCCTGGCCGACATGCGCCGCGTTCTCACGATCGTGCGCGAGGGCGAATCCGTCGCCGTCGCCCAGCCGGGTCTGCAGTCTGCGCGGGACCTGTTCCGCGTCATGCGGGGCGCGGGCGTCGCCGTGGTCTTCGCCGAGTCCGGCGAGCGGTTCCCGCTCAAGCCGGGCGCCGAACTGGCCATTTTCCGCATCCTGCAGAGCGCGTTGGCCAACACGCTCACTCACGGCGGACGAGGCACCGAGGCCAGGGTCACGCTCACGTGGACGCAGGACGGTCTGCACCTGCTCGTCGCCGACGATGGCATCCGTGCGGCGGCCCGCCGTGACAGCGCCGACGCCGCCGACTTCGCGGCGCGCACGAAGTACACCATCGACGACGACCTCAAGGCACTCAGTGCGAACGTATCCGGTGCAGGCATCACCCAGATGCGCGAGCGCACCGAGATGTTCGGTGGCATTTTCAAGGCGGGGCCTGTGCCCGGCGTCGGGTTCACGGTCACGGCCGTCTTCCCGTCGCTGCGCTTCCACAACGGCATCCACGGCGTGGACCTCGCCCGCGGCTGACCCGGCAGCGGGCGACCGAGTCTGCCTGTCCGGCAGGTCCGCCGGTCAGTCTTCCAGGTTGTCGACTCCGGGCATCCAACTGAGCCCGGGCACACCCCAGCCACGCTTGCGGGTCACCTTGGTCGCGATCTTGGCGTAGAAGTGTTCAAGACGATCCACGTAGAGGGTTCCCTCGAGGTGGTCGTACTCATGCTGGAAGATGCGGGCCAGCCAGTCATCGGCGCGGATTTCGAAGGGCTTCTGTTCGAGGTCCACCGCGCGCAGGATGGCTGAGGCTGAGCGCAGCAGCGGAAAGCGTTCGCCCGGGTAGGACAGGCAGCCCTCGACGTCCTCGTCTTCGTCGGCATCGCCCGCGGGAACCGGGGTGATCCACAGTTCCGGGTTGATGGCCACGCCACGCCACAGGTGGTCGTCGTCATCGAGGAAGTTGTAGGTGAAGAGCCGCAATGGCACACCCACTTGCGGCGCCGCCAGACCGACCCCGGGCGCGGCATCCATGGTCTCGAACATGTCCTGCACGAGTTCGTGCAGATCATCGCCGAAATCGGTGACGGGGAGGGCGGGGGAATGGAGAACAGGATCTCCTGAAATAACTATCGAGCGAACGGCCATTCAGCAAGGATATCGGGCTGGATCTCGATAGGCTCGTTCGAGTGAACCCCGACCTGACCGACCTGACTGCGGAAATCGCAATCAATCCGCGTCAGGCCATCGGGATTCCGCTCGCCCTCGTCGGTGCCGTGTTCCTCTCGCTCGGGGCGCAATTCCAGCACCGCGGCGTCACCAAGGTCGAGGCCAAAACCGCCGAGGTCACCGGCGGGCTCAACCCGCGCCAGCTGATGCTGCTCCTCGGCCGGCCGTCATGGGTTTTCGGCACGATCATGCTCGGACTGGCGATCGTGTTCCAGCTCTCCAGCCTGGCGTTCGCCCCCATCATCATGGTGCAGCCCCTCGGCGCCGTCGCCCTCGTGATCACATCGATCCTGAACGCCCGCATCACGCGGGTCCCCGTCAACCGCGCGTCGAAGATCGCGATCGCGATGTGCGTCGGCGGCGTGGGCCTCTTCGTCACCGTGGCCGCCTTCACCGCCGTGGACAAGCCGGTCACCGACGAAAACCTGATCACGATCCTGATCGTCCTCGGCGTCGTGCTGTCCGTTTTCGGCGTCGCGTTCGTCAAGCTGCGCACCCGGTTCAAAGCCATCTTCTACATCGTCGGCGCCGGGGTCCTCTACGGGTTCGTCGCCACGCTGGCAAAGGTCGTCATCAACCGCACCCAGAACGGCAACTTCGAATGGCTGACCCTGACCTGCGTCGTCGGGCTGCTGGCGGCGGCGGCGCTCGGCGCCTACTTCGTGCAGACCGCCTACGCCTCCGGGCCGCCGGACCTGGTCATCGCCGGACTCACCGTCATCGATCCGCTGATTGCCGTCGGCATCGGCATCGTCGTTCTGGGTGAGATCGAACAGGCTCCGCCGTGGGCGGCTGTCGCATTCCTCATCGCGGGTGTCATCGCAATCGTCGGGGTCTTCCTGTTGGCGCGCTACCACCCTCTCGCCGGCGACTGACGCGGTCCGCGGTTCTCAGTTCGGCGTTCGTGTGGGCGCGCCGCCCCCTGTATGACTGTTGCGGCACCGGTTTAGAATAAGGTGCTAGAAGACCTCGTCAGCGTGCGCGCCGTCGAAAACATGAATTCTTGCCGGATGACGAACTCCGGCACACATACGTTGGGACAGTGTCTTTTGTCAGATTTGACCGATTTGCCGAGCGAATCGACCCGAAGTCAGCCGGTGTCGAAGAAACCGCTCCGCATCCTGATCGCCGCAGATACCTTCTCTCCTGACGTGAACGGCGCGGCCCGGTTCGCGGAACGCCTTGCCGCCGGGATGGTGGCCCGCGGGCACGAGGTGCAGATCATGGCGCCGGCCGCGTCACGCAAGTTCGGCACTTGGACCGAGGTACACGAAGGCCAGCCGATGGTCGTGCACCGCCTGAAGAGCTGGCGCTGGTACCCGCACGACTGGCTCCGGTACGCACTGCCGTGGTTCATCCCGCGGGAGTCCCGGCGCATTCTCGACACGTTCAAACCGGATGTCGTCCATTTCCAGTCCCACATCATGGTGGGCCGCGCCGTCACGATCGAGGCGGCGAAGCGGGGCATCCGCATCATCGGCACGAACCACTTCATGCCCGAGAATATGCTCGAATTCACCTTGGTGCCCAAGAGCATGCATGATCGTCTCATCAAGGCCGCCTGGCGGGCCGCGAGGCGCACCTACGGCCGGGCGGAAGCGGTCACCACCCCGACTCTGCGTGCCGCCCAGTTCCTGGAGCGCTATACCGGCCTCGAGGGTGTGCTGGCAATCTCGTGCGGCATCGACGCCCGAAACTACACGCCCAGCTTCGCGCCCCGCACCGAGAACCGCATCCTCTTCGTCGGCCGGGTGACCGGCGAGAAACAGATCGACGTGCTGTTGCAGGCCGTGGCCCTGCTCGCACCCGAGCTCGATGTGAAAGTGGAGATCGTCGGAGGCGGCGACCAGAAGCGCAACCTGGAACACCTCTCGCAGACACTCGGCCTCACCGGCCGGGTCACGTTCACCGGCTACGTTACGGATGCCGAACTGGCGACCGCGTACACCCGCGCGACCGTCTTCGCGATGCCGTCGATCGCGGAGCTGCAGAGCATCGCGACCATGGAGGCGATGGCGTCCGGCTTGCCGATCGTGGCCGCCAACGCCATGGCGCTTCCGCACCTCGTACACGACGGCCAAAATGGCTACCTGTTCGAGCCAGGCAAGGCTCAGGACCTCGCCGACAAGCTCACGACCGTGCTGACGGCCGCACCCAACGATCTGGACACCCTCAAGAACGAGTCCCTCCGGCTCATCGGCGCGCACGACATCAACCGCACCCTGAGCACCTTTGAATGCCTCTACCGCGGGGAACCGGTCATCGACGAGGTAACCTCGGACGCGACCGCTTGGGGCGCGGAGTAGCCGGGCGTCCTCATCTTTCGAGTGCCTGTATCGTGGGAGCCGGTGATCCACCCGATCACCGCAAAATCGGTTGCACACTCGTCAGAGCAGAGGCGTCGATTGGGGCGGTAGCTCAGCTGGTTAGAGCAGCGGACTCATAATCCGTCGGTCCCGGGTTCAAGTCCCGGCCGCCCTACGAAAGAAATAGCCTTTGAACAGGTAGTTTAGTTCCCACCGAAGTAGCGAGACTCGAACCCATCAGGAGACGGTCCTGGGTTCAAGTCCTGGGCCTCCTACTCGAAGTGATCTGTGATCAGTACTTCATTTTTTGATTGCCAAGCCAATATTTGACGCGGTCACCGTTTATCCAACGTTTATGCGGCCGTGCCCGCCTGCCGCGAGCGCCCGCGCCTGAGACTTGATGTGCGCACGACTATTGAACGTATATTACGTCGAGACCGGCCCAGGTCGGTCGAGGTGTGCCGATAGAATTAAACCCGAAATTGCAAGGAACTCCCGGTCGGATCAAGATCAATCGAGGTCACGACGGTCGGGTCGAGACGTTCAGCGGTGCCGTCGGAAACCGTCGGCTCCCGGAATCTCCAGAGGCGGGCGGACCTCTACAGTGTCTGCGCGTAGTTGAGGTAATTCCAGGCGGCGCAGGTGCAGCCCGCCGAGCACCAGAAACAGTGCCGAGAGCAGCGCTGCGGCGGCCAGCGCCGGCAGGTCCGGCGCGGTGCCGAACACTGGTTTGACCAGCTCGGCCAGCGCCAGCGAGAAGATGAGGGTGAAGCCCAGCACATACAGGGCCGGCAGCAGCACAAGGCCGGCGCCCCGGTTGCGGAACACCAGCACAGCGAGGATCAGGAACGCGGGCATGATGAAGCCCAGGTCCAGGATGAAGATGGAGTACAGCGAGTCGATCTGGTCCCGGTCGCGCATGAGCGGGATCAGCATTGCTATCCAGAGTGGGTAGAACATCAGAGGCTGCAGTAGCGCGCCGACAGCGGAGACAACCCGCAGCCCGCGCGGCATCGTTGTCCGCGCCATCACCTCTCGCCGCAGGTTGGCCGTGCCGTAGACCACGCTCCAGAACGCCAGGGTGAAGATCGCCAGGTAGACCAGGTAGAGGCCGTTGTAGGCCCGCTCGATCACGTAGATGCCGTACGCGTAGAAGAGGTAGCCGAGCAGGCCGAGCGCGAGTAGCTGCTGCCGGCGCCGATTGGGACGGGCAAGCGCGGCGAGCACGAGCAGGCCGATCCCGGCGAGCACCGAGATGATGTCCTGTGCGAGCGCCCCAGGAAGCAGCGCCTCGGCGACGAGTCCGGTGTAAAGGCGCGGATTCAGGATGCCGGCGACTGCGGCGACGATGGCCGTCCCGCCGGTCACAACCCAAAGCAGCCGGTTCAGCCCGAGGTTCGCGATCATGCTGGCTCCCTAGTCCCTCATGCGAAGATTCGCAGCGTACACAAGTGAGTGTCAACGCCCCAATTCGGGACGTTCAGTCGTAGGACGCCGCCTCCTCTGCATCTAGCGTAATCTTCGGGCGGCCCATACGCACGGCACCTCCCTCTGACATGGGCAGGCCACTGCGATAGTGCTCGGCAGTGCAGTCGGTGTGCTTGCACTGGTGGTCGCGCAGGCGCCAGCCATAAGAATTTCGGTGCTCGGCCTGCTTCTGTTCGCCATGTTCCTCGGCGGGGCCTGATCCAGGTCGGCCGGGCCTTCCTGGACACCCGTATTCTGGACTCCGTGCTTTTCGTGAACTAAACCGTCGTTCCCACCGACCGGGGCATCGGCTTCAAGGTGTTCACCGCAGAGAGCGCAGTGACAGTCCGGGTGCCTTCCATCGGCTGGCGACCAGAATCTAAAGAAGCTTTAACCGCACGCTGCTACTGTAAATGCATGGTTACGACCACGAAGAACGACGCCCAACATGCCGCCCTGGCCAGTGAGCCGCGCCGTCGTGCACTGGCTCTACTCACCGAGTCCGCAGTGCCCCTCGACGTCGGCGCAGTTGCCACGGCCCTCGGGCTGCACATCACCACGGCGCGTTTTCACCTGGAGCACCTCGGGACGGCCGGGCTCGTGCAACGGACCATCGCCAGTGCCGGGCGACGCGGGCGCCCGCACGTACTTTTTAGCGCGGTCGCGGGGCCGCTGTCGACCGAAACCGCCCAGCAGCAGCTCACGGAGGCCCTCGCCGCGGTGATCGCCGAAGACCTCGATGGCGGCCGCGCCCGCGCGGTGCGGGCCGGCGAGCGCTGGTCGGCGCAGTACGCGGCCGTGGCGAATGCCGTGACCTCCGGGGAGCCAAGCACCGGCGAGCGCACCACCGACGGGCTGACCACGAACGGACCGGTCGCCCGGGCATCGGTCGCCGACGCCACGCAAGCGCCCGGCGCCAACACCCCTGCCGCCGACGTGGTTCCCCCGCTGCTACGTGTGCTCACCGAGATCGGCTTCGAGCCCGCGTTGCAGGCCGACAAGTCAGCCATTGCGCTGACCGGGTGCCCGTTCCGGGCGGAGGCGCGGGAGAATCCGGCCGTGGTTTGCTCGGTGCACCTGGGCCTCATGAAGGGCCTCGCGCAGTCGCTCGGCCACGACGGCGACGCCATCCGCTTGAGACCATTCGTGCAGCCTCACCTGTGCATTGTGGAGCTGCCGAAGAGCTGGACCGATGCGTCGGAGACCGTCGCTGACTGATCCGAGTCCAGGCGAGCCGCACCCAGCCTGATCCGAGTCCAGGCGAGCCGCACCCAGCCTGTGCAGAGCCTGGGTCGAGCAGCCCCTCGGTCGAGGCCACGTGGGCCGACACGTCGACCTGGTTGCTGACGTCGACGGAGACATCGCCGTCCACGGTGGTGAGCTGGTAGACCGGAACCGGTTCGGAGGCCGGCAGGGTTCGGGCCCGCCCGGTGGACAGATCGAACCGGCCGCCGTGTGCCCAGCATTCCAGGGCGTCGCCTTCCACGAAACCCTCCGACAGGGAAATGTCGGCGTGGGAGCACATGTCGCCGAGCGCGAAGGAGCTGCCGGCGCTGTCTTTCACCAGCACGCCGCCCTCCCGCTCCAAGCCAAGGTGGGTGAGCGTGTGCGGGTCTGGGTGCTGGATGCCGGGCCGAACGTGGGCAGTGGGATGCCGAGAAGGGCGCCCGCGGCGTCCTCGAGGTGCTGCCATGAGCAGGGACGGAGTCGCTGGCTTGGTCCGCCGGGGAATCTCTCTCCAGCGCGGGCGAGCCCGCAGAACATGAATGTCTGATCGCGGCCAGCCAGGCGAAGACCTTTCGCACCACCGCGACCGGGCAGCGCACAAGCCGCGGCGTCTCCGGCGAGGTGATACTCCCGCAGCCATGCGTTCGGGCACGGATGCACAGCGGCGGGAATTCTGATGGTCCCGCTAGGCGCATGCAAGCGCAGCGCGCAGTCGACGCCGGCTGGGGTCAGCTGGCGCGGGTCTGCCTAATCAGCGAGAGCGCTCGTGGTGGTCGCCTCGTGGGCAACTCGGGCGGAGACGATCGCAGCCGCCGTGCGCTCGGCGATGAAGCTGGCCAGCCCCACACCCCGGTAGGCGGATCCGGTCAGGAACAGACCGGGCAGCTCGGTCAGCGTGGTGTCAATGACGTCGAGTCGGCCTTCGTGGCCCACGAGGTATTGGGGCATGCCTCGCGGCCGGCGCGGCACGGGTTGTTCGATGGGCGTGCCGACCAGGCCCATGGCGTCGTCCACTTCGTCGCGCACCCGTCGCACGAGGGCGGTTTCCGTCATGGTGGTCCAGCGGTTGTCGCCGTGCCGGCCGACCATGCAGCGGATGAGCACCACGTCGTTGTCCGCGAAGGTGTGGCCATTTCAGGCTCGACCACGTGCAGCCCACGATCAGGCTGCCTTCTTCGGGTGGCACCAGAAACCCAGTACCGGCGAGGTCGGCCGGGAACGCTGACCGCGGATAGACCAAGCAGACCTTGGCGACGTTGGCGTACTCGATTTCCTCGAGCAGAGCGCCGAGCTGAGAGCTGGCTGCGGCAACGACGGCCGCCGACACGAAGGCCGGCGTGGCGACCACGACGACGTCGGCCCCGATAAGACTGCCGTCGTCGAGGTCTAGCCGATAGCCACCGACGTTGGGGGGCGTTGACTCTGCGGTGAGTGCGTGGGTGAGCGCGGTCACAGCGCTGTCGCGCCTGATCGTAGCATCCGTCAACTGTTCGGCGAGGGCCTCGATCAGGTCGTCGAGCCCGGTGTTCAGGGTGACGAGCACGGGGCCGGCGCTGCCGCCGGCTGCGGGCGCGGGCGCGGGCCGGCGCCGCATGCCGAGGTAGAGGCTTCGGTTGCTCTGGGCCAGGGACGCGATTTGGGGAGCTGTGCTCTGGGCACTGAGAGTGCCGGCCCGGCCCGCGTGCACACTGCCGAGCAGTGGCTCGACCAGGCGGTTGAACACGTGGGCACCCATCCGGGTGCGCACAATCTCGCCGATCGACGGGTCAGCCGATACCGGGTGGCTGCTGGGACGCACCAGGTCGAGGTCGGCGCGGGCCGGCCCGAGCGGCGAGAGCAGCCGGGAATGAAGCAAGCGGCAGCAGCCCGCCGGGAACGCCGAACAGGGTTCCCCCAGGCAACGACCGCAGGCGATCGCGGCTGTAGATGCGCGCGCCCCCGCCAACCGGTGCCACTACGGCACCGGACAGACCGAGATCCTCGAGCAGAGCCGCCACCACGGGGACCGTACCATCAGTGAGTCAGGGCCGGTATCGAATGGATGGCCCGCGAGTGTTCGCGTTGAAATTTTTCCGCCCCGTCGGTCGGTGCCCTCGACCACGGTGATCTGCGCTTCGTCGCCGAGGCTGTGGTGCAGGAAGCAGGCGGTGGCGAGGCCACTAATTCCGGCGCCGACGATGGTCACGCGGGTCGGTTCGGTCCGGAGTTGTTCTAGCACCTAGTTCCTTCATGTCATCGGGGGGTGATCATGCGAGCCTACGCCGGCGAAAAGTTGAAATTCGAATTGAAAGCAGATTGCTCCTTTTATACCCACTAGCCTTGACACGGCGCTGTACCCCACTCGGGGAATTGTCAGGCAACAGGAAAGGGGCCCAGTCGTGGTCCGAATACGATCCAAGGTAAAACGCGTGCGATCGGAGTTGATGGTCTCGAAGGGGTGGGTTCAGGGCGTTGCCCTGGTCATGGTCTTCGGGTTCGCCGTCATGGGATTCCTCGCACTGAGGACATACACCGACTCGATGCCGCAGCCCAAGCAGGTGGTCGACTCGCAGGGAGAGGTCGTCTTCAGTAGCGCTGAGATCACCGACGGCCAGCAGATCTTCGCCGGTCGCGGACTGCAGCAGTACGGCTCGATCATGGGGCACGGGGGGTATTTGGGGCCGGACTACACGGCCGACTATCTGCGCCGGTCTTCCGAATTTGTGCTCGAGGCCCTTACCGCCTCCGGAGTACAGGACCCGCAGGGTGAACTCGTTGAGATGATGCGTACCAATCGCTACGACGCTGCCTCGGGAGACCTGGTCTTCACCGATCTGCAGATCGAGGCGTTCGAGGAGATCACCCAGCATTACGCTGACTACTTCGGAGCCCCGACGACGCAGTACGGGTTGATCCCGTACGCGATCACCGACGAGGCCGAGGTGCACGAGCTCACGGCGTTCTTTGCCTGGACCGCCTGGGCCTCCGCGGCCGAGCGGCCGGGACACGACTACTCGTACACGAATAACTGGCCCGCCGAACCGCTTGTTGACAACGCGCCGACCGCTGACATCATCGTGTGGAGCGCACTCTCGCTCATCTCGCTACTCGTCGCCCTCGGTGCGCTCTTCGGCCTGTACGGCCGGTGGAGCAAAAAGATGGGCTGGCAGCACGGCGAAGAGACCCCGGCGTTGTCGTTCCGGCAGCCGGGCGAGGTGAAAGTGACCCCGGCGCAGTCCGCCACGGCCTGGTTCTTCTTCGTTGTCGCGTTGATGTTCCTCGCTCAGGCGTTCCTGGGCGCGGCCATCGAGCACTATCGAGTGGACCTCACTAGCTTCTTCGGAATTGACCTGGCCCAGATCCTGCCGTTCAACCTCGCCCGCACCTGGCACGTGCAGCTCTCGCTGCTCTGGACGGCCGCGTCGTTCCTGGCTGCGGGCATCTTCCTAGCGCCGTATATTTCCGGCCGGGAGCCCAAGCGCCAGCACTGGCTCGCCTATGCGCTGCTCGGTGCTCTCGCTGTCGTGATCGCCGGCTCCTTCGTCGGTGAGGCGATGAGCGTGTTCGGCGTCGAAGCGGCCAAGGACTCGATTTTCTGGGGCATGCAGTGGGAATACATCGATCTGCCCAAGGTCTGGCAGGGCATGCTCGTAGTGGGCCTGACCCTCTGGATCGTCATTATCTTCCGCGGCATCCGGGCTCGGCTCAAGTCTGAACACCGCTTCAACCTGCCGTGGCTGTTCTTCTACTCTGGTTTGGCGATTCCCGCGTTCTACGCGGTAGGGATGCTGGCTGGCACTGAGGTGCATCTAAGCGTGGCCGAGTTCTGGCGCTTCTGGGTGGTGCACCTCTGGGTTGAAGACTTCCTGGAGCTGTTCACGACGGTCATGGTCGCGTATATCTTCGTAATGCTCGGCGTGGTCAAGCACAAGATCGCCATGCAGATCATCCTCCTCGACGTCATCCTCTACTCCGCCGGCGGAATCCTTGGCACCATGCACCACCTGTACTTCTCGGGAACGCCCGTGGAGCACATGGCGCTCGGGGCGTTCTTCTCCGCGCTCGAGGTGATTCCGCTGACCTTCCTGACCATCGAGGCGTGGAGTTTCCTGCAGCTCGGTGCCCGGCAGGAGTCCCGTAGCTCGGCCCCGTTCCCGCACCGCTGGGCGGTCATGTTCCTCGTGGCTGTCGGGTTCTGGAACTTCCTCGGCGCGGGTGTCTTCGGCTTCCTGATCAACCTGCCGATCATCTCCTACTACGAGATCGGCACCGCGCTAACGGCCAATCACGCCCACGCAGCCATGATGGGGGTCTACGGGATGCTCGGAGTCGGACTGGCCCTGTTCGCCCTTCGCTACCTGATTCCACCGGAGCGCTGGCCTGACCGGCTCGCAAAGCTGTCGTTCTGGTGCCTGAACCTCGGCCTGGCCTGGATGACCTTCGCGACCCTGCTGCCGCTCGGCGTCATCCAGCTGTGGCACTCCATCAACGACGGCTACTTCGAGGCGCGCAGCCTGAACTTCATCACTGAACCCGGCAATGCCGTGCTCGAGTGGTTGCGGCTGCCCGGTGACGTGCTCTTCATCGTCGGTGGTGTCATGCCGTTCGTCTGGATCGCCTGGCTCGGAGTGCGCTACCGCATCAAGGGCAGCACCCAGGAGGTGCCCATGGAGGCCCTGTTCGTTGAGGCCCAACCATCGGTACCCGTCACCGCGTACAGCGCAGAACCGACGCTGGGATACGCATCGGATGCCCGGTCGAGCGTGGACGCGACACCGGAGTCCAACCCGGACCGCCCGGTGGACGGCTTCTAATGCAGGAGATCAATTCGGAGATCTGGTTCGCGCTCGTCTACGGCGGCTTTCTGCTGGTCGTGGCACACGTCCTGGACCTGCTCGCCCGGCGAACCGCCACCACGACGACCGCAGCGCGAGCGGGGGCCTTCAGCTACCACGAAGACCACGATGCGTGGAAGTGCTCGGAAGACCAGTGGCTGTGGCCGATCTCCTTCGACCCGGACAACCGGGTCACGCGATATCAGGCCAGTCCCACGGTCTGCAACCCCTGCCCGGTGAAAGACACATGCACTACGTCCGACACCGGCCGCCAGGTCTCCCGCAACATCGATCCGTGGCCGAGCTCGGAGGCTGAGCGATTCCACCGTGGTATCGCCTGTGCCGTTGTGGTGCTCGGGCTGGCATGGCCGCTGGCCACGATGTTGCAGCAGCGCACCGGTGTCGAGCTCGTGATCCTGGCGGCTGCCTCCATCATCATCGCCGTGGGCAGCTGGCCGCTCTGGTCGCACTTGCGGCGCAGCCCGGCCGGGTTTCCCGAGCACCTGCGCCACGAGAGCCTCGACGAGAGCATCGCCACACGGGAGGCCGCCCGCCAGGCGGAGGGCGCCCGCGGTTACGGCACCATCAGAAAAACCGGCCGGCGTGCCCCGGACCCCGTTGAACCGAAAGGAAACACAGTGCCTTCATCGTTCTCGGCCCGCTGGGCCGAACTGGAAATGGAAGCCGGCCCTGGCCGCGTCGGCGCGGACCCCGACTGGACCCGCGGGGAGAACCGCTGATGGCGATCCTGATAACCACGCTCGCTGTGGGGGGCCTCTTCCTGATCTGGCTGGCGGCCTCGTTCAAGGTGCTGCAGGAGTACGAACGCGGGGTGTCGTTCAGGTTCGGGCGGCTCCGCCCGATCCGCCAGCCGGGTGTGCAGATCGTCTTCCTCGGCATCGACAGCATGATCAGGGTCGACCTGCGCATCGTTACCCTCACCATCCCTCCGCAGGATGTCATTACCAAGGACAACGTGCCGGCCCGGGTGAACGCGGTCGTGCTGTTTCAGGTGACCGACCCGGTCCTGTCGGTGATGGGCGTGGAGAACCATGCCATGGCCACCTCGCAGATGGCGCAGACCACGCTGCGATCGGTCGTGGGCCGTGCCGACCTGGACACCCTGCTGGCGCACCGCGCCGACCTCAACGAGGATCTGGCCCGCAATATAAACGCCCAGACCGAACCGTGGGGTGTCCAGGTCAAGGTCGTCGAGATCAAGGACGTGGAGATTCCGCAGGCGATGCAACGGGCCATGGCACGCGAGGCCGAGGCCGAGCGGGATCGCCGTGCAAAAATCATCAACGCGCACGGTGAATTGCAGGCCTCGGAGGAGCTCGGTCAGGCCGCCGAAATCCTCAGCCGCAACCCCGCCTCACTGCAACTGCGCTACCTGCAGACTCTGCTCGAGCTCGGCGCCGACCACAACTCCACCGTGGTCTTCCCGCTGCCGATGGACATCATCGGTCCGTTCCTCAACAAGATGTCCGCTTCGGTCCCCGCTACCATGCCGGTCGGGAGCCCCTCATGAGCGACGTTCTGCGGGAGAAGAACCGCCCGGCCTCACCCGCCCATCGCACCCGGTGCATCCGCCTGATGCTGGTGGGATCGTTCATCGGCCTGTTCGCGCCGATCTTCGGCTTTCTCGTGGGCACCATCGTGCGCACGGACGCCATCGTCGCCGGCTTGGAACCGCTGCTGTTCTGGATGATGCTCGGCATGTTCGTGGGCATGGCCGGGGTCGGCGTGGCCCTGATCGGCGCCCTGCAGTGGGTTGGCGGCAAGCACAACCTGCCCTGACCTGCTTAGCACTCCCGCACGAACAATGCCCGGCCGAGGAATCGGCCGGGCATTGTTCTGTCTGCGTCAGTCGGTCAGTGAGCTTCTGCCGGCTCGTCCGGCATCGCCGGCTCAAAGGCACAGCTTGGGTCGGCAGCGAGTGGATCGCCGGTGACGGCATAGGCATGCGACCGTGACCCGCCGCAGACCGTGCGGAACTCGCAGCGGCCGCACCGGTCGCCGAACTTGTCGGGCGAGCGTAGATCTTGCAGCAGCTCGGCGTCACGGTAGATCTCCGAGAACGGCTGGTCGCGAACACAGCCCACAGCGACCGGCAGGAACCCGCTCGGGTAGACCAGGCCGACATGGTCGACGAAGGCGAAGCCGCGGCCGGAATTGACATCGATCGGGGCCCGGGCGGCGCGCCGTTTCGGCTCGTCTCCCGTCAGGAGGTCGGCGGTGTCCCGACGCAGCTCGGCCCGCAGCGGGCCCACAGGGAAGGTCGCGTCGAGGTCGGCCACACCGGCGCGCTGGATCGCGATTCGACGGTAGTGCGGCGCCTCGGTCGCCTTGATGGCCACAAGGTCGGAGACGTCGTGCATCCAGTGCAGCACCTCTTCCACCTGATCGGCGCTCAGTGCCTGCAGCAGCTTGCCGCGCCCGGTCGGTACCAGGAAGAAGATGCTCCAGAGTGTGGTGCCAAGCTCGAGCACGGTTTTGAGAATGGACGGCAACTCGTGCACGTTGGCGGCGGTAACCGTCGTGTTGATCTGCAGCCGGTAGCCGACCTCGCGCACCATCCGGGCCGCGACCATGGTGTCGTCGAATACGCCGTTCACGCCTCGGAATGCGTCGTGGGAGGCGGCGGTCGCCCCGTCCAGCGAGAGCGAGATGGCCTTCGCTCCGGCGTCGTGCAGTTCGACGAGCACCGAGCGGGTGAGCTTCGGGGTCACCGAGGGGGAGAGGGCCATGCTCAGCCCAAGCCCGGTGCCGTGGGCAACGAGTTCGGGCAGGTCGGGCCGTTCGAAGGGGTCGCCGCCGGTAAGCACGATGAGTGGGCGTGGCGTGCCGAACGCGGCCAGGTCGTCGAGCAGCTCCTTGCCCTGCTTGGTGCTGAGCTCGAACGGGTTGCGGCTGCGGATGGCGTCGGCGCGGCAGTGGGTGCAGACCAATTGGCAGGCTCGGGTGACCTCCCAGATGACGATGAAGGGCCGTTCGGCGGCGTCGTGGTGCAGCAATCGCACTGGGCGTTTGCGGGGGGATTCGGTCATGCGGGGTTCCTCGCCCAGGCGTCCGTGTCCGGCTGATGCCGGTTGGTCGCGCCTGTGGTTTCGAGCTGCTTCGGGGTTTCCGTCAGCGTGAGCTCGGGTCATTCATGACCCAAATAATTTTTAGCATAAAGTTCCTTTTTAAACTTGAGAAGAGTTCCGTGTTTATTTACCGGCGGCTCACCACAAGCACCGCCACCCTGGGGACGCCCGGCTTTCTCCACAGTTCCGCCGCCTGTTCACGTTGAACGCACGCCGGACGAGCACATGGGTTGGGTTTGCTTGGGGGGTGTGTCCGAGATCGCAGAATTCGCGTTCCTCCGGCTTTTATGCCCCGCTGCCCTCTCCGCCACTTGGGTCGGCGCGGCCTGGCCGGGGTGCTCGGGGGACTGGCCGGCGGTGCGGTCTTCGGCATGTTGATGGGCATGCTGCCGATGCTCGCGTCCATGGTCGGCTCCTCGTCGGCGTTGGTTGGTTTTTGGCTGCACCTGATAATCTCGATCATGATCGGTTCGGGCCTGACGGTTCTGTTCGGCAACCATCTGGTGGGTTCTCGGACCGCTGGTGATGATGCTCCTGATGCTGGGGATGCCCCTCTTCGTCCTGGACATGACCAGCGTGTTCTCTTTGATGGGGCACCTGATCTACGGGGCTATTCTGAGGCTGACGGCCGTGCGTATCCTCACGAGCCGAGCGTGAGCAATTGCGTGAAACCTGCGGAGACGAGATGAGTGCGGCCCCGATCGGGACCGGCGTCCCTGGTCGCCGCACGCACGAGAGGCCAACCCGTTGATATCGACACCCGCAGAACCGTTCAGGTGCCTGACCGAGGTGGATCTGTTCGCGGACCTCAGCCAAGCCGAGATCGATGCGATGGATTTGATGACCCCGGCCCGGTTGTTCCGGGCCGGGGAACTCGTCTTCAGCCAGAGCCAGCCGGTCACCGCGCTTTTCATCCTCAAGGCCGGGCGGGTGCGCGTTTTCCGCGTGACCGAAGACGGCAAGGCCCTGACCATGGCCATCCTCGAACCCGGCGCCGTCTTCGGCGATACGTCACTCGTTGGCCAGCGCATGTACGACAACGATGCGGAGGCCATCGAGGACGCGGCCATCTGCCAGCTCACCGTGGCTGAGGTCGGACAGTATTTCCTCTCCGATCCGCGCATCGCCGTGCGCATCTCCCGTCTGCTGGGCGAACAGGTCGCCCAGCTCGAGGAGCGACTGACCGATCTGGCGCTCCAAGACCATGGCCGATTTCGCCGCCCGCGACCTGATCCGTCGGGGCCGGGGACGCATCATCATCCAGGATGCCTCCGCACTGAGCGTTGTCGTCCGGCGCACGGAGTGACCGACCAGCGAGGCCGCACGACCGGCACCACCCGCACTGACCAAAGGAACCCACTATGACCAGCACGCCCTCAGTGATCGTGTTCGACGTCAACGAGACCCTCTCCGACATGTCCCCCCTGAGCGCCCGGTTCGTGGAGGTCGGCGCCCCGGCCTCCCTGGCCAGGGTCTGGTTCGCCACGCTGCTGCGGGACGGGTTCGCCCTGGCCGCCGCGGGCGGGACCGCGAAATTCTCGATGATCGGCTCCGAGCTCCTGTGCGGAGTACTCCGCGACGTCGCCCTCACCCAGAGCCTCGACGACGCGGTACGCCACGTGATGGACGGATTCGAAACGTTGAGCCTGCACCCGGACATCGCCGACGGCATCCGTGGCCTGAAGAGTGCGGGGCTGCGCCTCGTGACTTTCTCCAACGGATCCGCGCAGGTGGCAGAGTCCCTCCTGACCCGGTCGGGCCTCCGGGGCGAATTCGAGGCCCTGCTCACGGTGGAGGACGCCCCGGCCTGGAAGCCGGTTCGGGCCGCCTACGAGTACGCCGCAGATGCCTGTGGGGTCCAGCCGTCCGACCTCCTCCTGGTCGCCGTGCACCCCTGGGACATCCATGGGGCAGCCCAGGCGGGCCTCCGCACCGCATGGCTGAACCGCACCGGCGAGACCTACCCCAGCTTCTTCACTGCACCGGACCACACCCTCAGCGCTCTCGGTGAACTGGCCACCCAGCTCGCCCCCGACCCTCACCCCGCCCACCGCTCCTGACGAATTCGACGGAGATTTTGGCCCTGGAGCCCGGTTTCGGGCCCAAATGGGCCGAAAATCGGAAAATCTCCGTCGAATTCGTTCGGGGACAAGAGCCAGGCCAGGATCGATGATCGACCACAGAACGATCAACTACAGAACGGACAACGCATGAGCAGGCAGAGCGAGAGACTGGAGTTCACCGGCTCCCAGGGGTCGCCCCTGGCGGCGCGTCTGGACCTGCCGGAGTCGAAGCCCCGGGCCTACGCGCTGTTCGCGCACTGCTTCACGTGCAGCAAGGACGTGCTCGCGGCAGCCCGGATTTCCCGGGCCCTGACCGACTTCGGGATCGCGGTGCTCCGGTTCGACTTCACCGGTCTGGGACAGTCCGGGGGAGACTTCGCCAACACCAATTTCAGTTCCAACATCGAGGATCTGGTCAACGCCGCAAACTATCTGCGTGAGCACCACGCGGCGCCGTCCCTGCTGATCGGGCACTCGCTGGGCGGGGCCGCCGTGCTCGCCGTCACCCACCGCATCCCCGAGGTGCGGGCCGTGGCGACGATCGGGGCGCCGGCCGATCCCGACCACCTCGCACACCTGCTGCGCGAGAGCCGCGCCGAGATCGAAGCGTGCGGGGAGGCTGAGGTGGAACTCTCCGGCCGCACCTTCCGCATCCGTCGCCAGTTCCTCGATGACATCGCCGCCCAGCCTCAGGCCGAGCGTATTCGCAACCTGGGCGCGGCACTGCTGGTGATGCACTCGCCGACCGACACCACCGTCGATGCCGACAACGCGCGTCGCATCTATGAGGCAGCCAGGCACCCTAAATCGTTCGTGGCGCTCGATGGGGCCGATCACCTGCTGACGAAGCCGGCGGATGCCGCCTACGCGGCCGCCATGCTCGCCACCTGGGCCGGCCGTTACGCCGTCGCCCCGCTCCCGGAGCCGGCTGCATCGTCCACATCGGAAGACCCGGCTGAAGGACTCGTCGTAGTGGCCGAGACCGGGACCGGGGCTTTCGCCCAGCGGATCATGATCGGTCGGCACCGGCTGGCCGCCGACGAGCCCGCTCCCATCGGCACCGACAGCGGCCCGTCGCCCTATGATTTCCTACTGGCCGGCCTGGGCGCCTGCACTTCGATGACAGTGCGGATGTATGCCGAGCGCAAGAAGTGGCCGCTGGAGAAGGTCACCGTTTCGCTGCGGCACTCCCGAATCCATGCGCAGGACTGCAGCAACTGCGAGACCGAAACCGGCCAGGTTGACCGCATCGAACGGGTCATCCGCTTCGACGGTGACCTCGACGACGAGCAGCGTCAGCGGTTACGCGAAATCGCCGACAAATGCCCCGTACACCGCACCCTGCACTCGGAAATCGTCATCGACACGACCGTCGTCGACGACGGTCGAGGTCCCACAACGATCAGCGATGATCTGGATGTCGGAGTCCAGGCATGAGCGCACTCCCAATCGCCGACCACGCGCTCCTGTCGGACCGGCATTCCGCCGCCCTGGTACTTGAAGCGCGAACGTTTATGCACGACCCGGTTGGGGTGGTCTGGGATGCCCTAGTGCACTCTCGGGTTGTGGCCATTGAATGACTCAACGTGCTCGATCTCGATCTCGAGCTCGAATCGACTTGGGGCATCGACTGATCGCCCGCGGTGTGCCTGTCACTGTGAGTTGAGGTCGTTAGCTTGGTGCACGCCCTCAGGATTCACCGCTTCGGTGGGGGTCTGGGCGGAGCAGTTGGAGCCGGGTCAGTGCGTTTCATCGAACCTTCACACTCTCGGAGGCTGGCGCTTCATGCGCGGTCTGCATGCTGGTGTGTAGACACCAACGTGGTGGCTGAAAGTGAAAGGTGCTGAGACTGATGACATTCAATCGGAAGAAAATGACCGCTGGTATTGCGGGACTCGGGCTTGTCGGAGCGCTTGTCACTGGGGGTGTTGCCGCCGCGCAGGCCTCAACCGGTGAGGGGACGATTCCCCGGCCGTCATCGACGAACTCGTCAACAGTTGACGATCACCAGTCTGACCACATGGGCGGCAGGGGATTTGGGCAGAGTTCGCCCATGATCGCGGTCGCGAGTTCCCTCGGCCTGAGCCAGACGGAGCTGCAGCAGCGGCTGCAGTCGGGTGAGTCCCTCGCGGACATAGCCGAAGCTGAGGGCAAATCGGTTTCTGGACTCAAGGACGCAATGGTCTCGGAACTCAAAACCAATCTCGACTCCAACAGCACTCTGTCATCTGATGAAAGAGCGGCAGCCGTGGACCAGATGACGAGCCGCATCGACACGATGCTGAACGCTACCCACACCCCAGGTGAGGGGATGGGCATGGGTTCGGGAATGGGTATGCACTCGGGTATCGGAATGGGCACAGGCACAGAAATGGGCCCGGGAATGGCAACGACCTGACCGCCACGGACTGTATCAATGTCAAAAAGTGAACAAGAATTGAAGGAGCAGGAGAAATGATGTGGGGAAACGGTTACAACATGGCGTGGGGATGGCCGGTAGGGCTGCTCATGCTCGTCGCAGTCATCCTTCTCGTTGTCTGGATCGTGATGTCTTTTGCGGGCGGAACGGATCGCGGTGTGTCGCGCGGAGGTTCTCGGGCAGGCCGAGGGGAAGGCGAGCGGAGTCAAGCGCGTCAAATCCTCGATGATCGCTTCGCGAAGGGTGAATTGAATGAAACGGAGTACCGAGAACGGTTGAAGGTCCTCGAAGGGTAGGGCCTGAGGGGGCCGCTCGCCGAGTTTCTGGGCGTAATGCGGAGTCAGTGCCGGTGGGCGGCGATAATCAGGAGAAAGGGGTGAGCGATGCAGAAAGTCCTGGTTGTTGATGACGAGGCACAGATCAGGACCGTCCTGCGCGGCTACCTGGAAGCGGAAGGGTATGACGTAGCGGAGGCTGCGGACGGCACCGAGGCGCTTGCGGCACTCCGCAAAGACCCTCCCGTTCTCGTGCTCCTGGACGTGATGCTGCCGGGGATCGACGGGCTGGAGGTCCTCCGGCAGTTGCGCGGGTTCAGCGACGCGTACGTGATCCTCGTCACGGCCAGGGCGGAGGAGGTCGACAAGCTCGTGGGGCTGGGTGTGGGTGCGGATGATTATGTGACCAAGCCGTTCAGCCCGCGCGAGGTGACGGCCCGAGTGAAGGCGATGCTGCGTCGTGACAATCGAGGGGACCGGACCGATGGAGACGCCCTGCTTCGTTTCGACGGGTTGTCCATCAAACCGGCTCACCGCGAGGTCGAGGCGAATGGAGTCTCAGTGGGGCTGTCGAGCCTAGAGTTCGACCTTCTCGCCGCACTCGCCACCGAGCCCGGGCGAGTGTTCTCTCGGGCACAACTGCTTGAAAAAGTCTGGGGCTACGATTTTTACGGCGACGAGCGCGTCGTCGATGTCCACATCCGCAGTTTGCGCGCTCGACTCGGCGACGATGCCGGCGATCCACACCTGATCGCCACAGTGCGGGGCGTGGGCTACAAGTTCGTGGCCGGGCCCCGATGAAGATGCGTCTCTCGCTGCGCCTGTTCATCTCCTATGCCGCCATTGCCGTGGTCGGCGGACTGGTGGCCTATCTGACCATCTCCCTGCTTGCCCCCCGACTGTTCGAAGACCGGCTGGGCATGATGATGGACAGTGAGGGCACCGGTATGTCGATGGGGGTCATGGATGCGACCAGCGTGCGCTCCGCCTTCCTGTCCGCGCTCACGACCTCGCTGATCGTCGGCGTGCTGGCCAGCGTCATCGCCGCAGGTTTTGTGGCCGCGGCAGTCACGGGGCGCCTACTTCGCCCGCTCAACGCGGTGCGGGCCGCGACGAAGCTGATCGCTGCCGGAAAGTATGGGGGTCGAGTTCCCGTCCCCTCCGAGCCGGAACTGGCAGCGCTGGCCACCGACGTCAACACGCTGGCTGAGGCCCTGGCCGATACGGAGTCCCGGCGCACCCGGCTGCTCGGTGAGGTTGCGCATGAGATGCGAACCCCCTTGACCGTCCTGGACGGCTACGTCGAGGGGCTGATCGATGGCGTGTTCACCGCCGGCCCCGACACGTTTGCCTCCCTCAGTGACGAATTGCGCCGCTTGCACCGCCTCTCCGATGACCTGTCCAGCTTGTCGCGCGCTCAAGAACAGCGACTCGACCTGCATCCAGTTAATGCGGACCTTGCCGATCTTGCTCGTCGCACGGCCAACCGGCTCGCTCCGCAATTCGACGATGCGGGCGTGGCGTTGACACTCAACGTCGACACGCCGCTGCTCGTGCACGTGGACCCGGACCGGATCACCCAGGTGCTGACCAACCTTTTCGGCAACGCCCTGCTCGCCACCCCGGCGGGCGGTGCCGTCACGATCACGGCGCATGGCGCCGACGGTCGTGGTGAGGTTGTCGTGACCGACACGGGAGTGGGCCTGGTCGCGGAAGACACAGACCGTGTCTTCGAGCGGTTCTACCGGGTGCCAGGACAGACCCCCCGCTCCGCCGGATCGGGGATCGGTCTCACGATCGCCCGAGAAATAGCGCGTGCACACGGCGGGGACGTGACGGCCTCATCGGCAGGGACCGCGCGTGGAGCCAGCTTCACGGTCATGGTGCCCCTGCGTTCCGCCCCCAGATCAGGAGCAGCAACGCGTTGACCGCGACGATGACACTGGAGCCGGACATGGAGATGGCGGCGATCTCGGGACTGAGCCGGATGACGATCTTCGAAACGCAGAGCGTAGGGGGAGAGCAGCCGGACTCGCGAGCGGCAGACTTCCGGACCCACGTTCTTCCGCAACGGGGAGAAGCTCGAGATCTCGACCTTCGAGGACCGTCGCGGGGCCACCGACACAGCTGTCCAGGAATGATCCGAGCACGACGCGCTCCCTGGCGCGGGCTCAGCGCTACACTCTTGACGCTCGTGGTCATCGGCGTGATCCTCCAACGAAATATGCGATCCCTGAGGGTCACCTCCCGCTAGTCAGCCGCCGTTCCGGTTGCGCGGCGAAGGTCAAGGCCAGGGCTGCAATAATCAACCAGGTCGGTGGAAACTCCGCTGGAAAGCATGGCTTCGGCGCTCATGCAGCCGGTTCCAAGGCCGGCGCGGTTTGCGCGGCTCTCGGCGCGGTGGTGCGGCTCAGTCGTCCCGCCCGGACGCCGTTGGCGATCACGACGATTTCGGCCAGTTCGTGGATCAGGACCACGGCAGCCAAGCCGAGCGTACCGAAAAGAGCCAAGGGTATGAGCACGGTGATCAGCAGCAGGGACAGGCCCACGTTTTGGAGCATGATGTTCCGGGTTCTCCGCGCGTGGTCGAGCACCTGGGGTAGGTGGTTCAGGTCCTCGCCCATCAGCGCGATGTCGGCGGTTTCGATGGCGACGTCGGTGCCCATGGCGCCCATGGCGATGCCGGTGTCGGCGGTTGCGAGGGCGGGTGCGTCGTTGACGCCGTCGCCGACCATGGCCGTGGGCTGGCGGGCCTTGAGGGTGCGGATGATTTCCGCTTTGTCCTCCGGGCGGAGGTCGGCATGGACTTCGGTGATGCCCGCGGCGTTCGCCAAGGCGGTGGCGGTGATCAGGTTGTCGCCGGTGAGCATGACCGTGGTGTATCCGGATGCGTTCAGCCGGTCGATGACCTGCCGGGTTTCGGGACGCAGCTCGTCACGGACTGCGATGGCTCCGATGACCTGCCCGTCGTCCTCAATGAGGACAGCGGTTGCGCCTGCCTGTTGCATCCGCTGGACGTCGGCGGCCAGGGCGCCCGCGTCGATCCAGCCCGGACGGCCGAGACGCACACGCCGCCCGTCCAGCCGGCCCACCAGGCCGGCGCCGGGGACGGTATCCACGTCAGTGATCTCCGCCCGGTTCGGGGCCGCGGCCAGAATGGCGCGGGCGAGCGGGTGTTCGCTGCGGGATTCCAGGCCGGCCGCGAGGACGAGGACGTAGTCCCTGGAAACGGATCCGGTGGTGGCGACGTCGATCACGGCCGGTTTGTTGCGGGTGAGGGTCCCGGTCTTGTCCAGCGCAATGGTGCGGATCTTCCCCAGGGTTTCCAGGGCGCCCCCACCCTTGATGAGCACCCCCATGCGGCTGGCCGCGCCGACGGAGGCGACCACGGTCACCGGGACGGAGATCGCCAGGGCGCACGGCGAGGCGGCGACGAGGACGACCAGCGCACGTTCGAACCACAACAGTGGTTCGCCGACGATGAATCCGAAGATGATGATGAGGACCGCAACGATCAGGATGCCCGGAACCAGCTTGCTGGCGATGGAGTCGGCCAGACGCTGGCCGGGACCCTTGCGGGACTGCTCGGCCTCCACGATCTGAACGATCCTGGCCAGCGAGTTGTTCTCGGCGGTGCTGGTGACCTCGACCTCGAGCGGGCCTGTGCCGTTGATGGACCCGGCATAGACTTCGGCCCCTGGTCCGGCCTCGACCGGGACGGATTCTCCGGTGAGCGCAGAGGTGTCCAGGGACGTGCGGCCGATAATGATCCTGCCGTCGGTTGCCAGACGTTCCCCGGGCCGCACGACCATGCGGTCCCCGGGGGTGAGTGTTGACGGGGAGACAGTGACCTCGGCGCCGTCCCGCAGGATCGTCGCCTCGGCCGGGACCAGGTCCAGCAGAGCGCGCAGACCCCGGCGGGTTTTCGCCAAGGAGTATTCCTCGAGCCCTTCGGAGATCGCGTAGAGGAAGGCCAGCATGGCTGCTTCCTCGACCTGCCCGAGCGCGACCGCACCTGCGGCGGCGATCGTCATCAGCGTGCCGACCCCGATTCTGCCAGTGAACAGCCGCCGGAGGGTGGACGGAACGAACGTCCACGCGGCAACCAGCAGCGCCGTGATTTCCAGCGGCAGTATCAGTATCTGGGGGCCACCGGCCAGCGAGACGATCCACGCGGCAAGGAGAAGTACGCCGGAGGCCGCCGCCGCCCGGACTTCGCTCACCTGCCAGAAACTGACGGCCTCCTCCTCTTCGGATTCCTCGGTCCCGATCTTCTCGTCGCTGCAACCACAGGCATCACTCATCGTGCGTGCTCCTCCCTCGGGGCGGCGGCGGTGCTGCCGGTGCCGTAGTTCGGGCACAGGCTGACCGCGTTGCCGGTCGCGGCGAGGAGGACCTCGGCCTGGGCGAGCATGTCAAACAACTCCGGACGGGACAGCGAGTAATACACGCTGCGGCCCTGCATGCGGCCTTCCACCAGGCCGCAATCACGCAGGCACGCAACGTGCGCCGATACCGTGGATTGGGCCAGGCCCAGCTCACCGGTAAGGTCACTGACCCGGACCTCGCCGCCGGTCATTCGCTTCACGATGCTCAACCGGGTCGGGTCGCTGAGGGAGTGGAACAGTGCAGCTGCAGGATCGAGTCGCCCGCACGCATCGGCCGGAACTGAAGATTTGATCGCCATAAGACGATGATAGCGCTCAATGCAGATTCTTCATCGTTCGTTGGTCGTTACCGGGGGAGGACATCGACCCAGACGACGCGAGCGTGCGGGCGCTGTACGGTTGGTCGATGGTCGGACTAATGCAGTGGATGGAGCGCCGGCAGATTGCTTTGTACCTCGCTGCGATCTTGCTCGGCGGTGTAGTCGGTTGGCTTGCACCGACGGTTGCCCCCGGTCTGGCCCTGAGCATCAATCCGGTGCTCGGCCTGCTTCTGTTCGCCACGTTCCTCGGTGTGCCGATGATTCAGATCGGCCGGGCCTTTCTGGACATCCGTTTTCTGGGCACCGTGGTCGCCGTCAATTTCGTCGTCGTTCCGGTGGTCGCGTTCGGCCTGTCCCGATTCGTTGCCGGTGACCGGGCTCTGCTCCTCGGCGCCCTGCTCGTTCTGCTGACACCGTGTGTTGACTATGTGATCGTGTTCACCGGTCTGGCCGGCGGGGCACGGGATCGACTCCTGGCGGCAACACCTCTGCTGATGCTGCTGCAGATTGTTCTGCTCCCCGGCTACCTGCTGCTGTTCGCCGGCCCGGACACCGTGTCGATGATAGCGATTGAGCCGTTCCTCCAGGCGTTCCTCGGCCTGATCGTGATTCCCCTGCTGGCGGCGGCCACCGTTCAATGGGTGTGCCGTCGGCACCGGTTCGGGCGGGCGATCGAAGCCGTCATGCAGGCTCTTATGGTCCCGCTGATGATGACCACCCTGACCGTGGTGATCGGATCCCAGATCGCAGCCGTGGGCACGCAGGTTGTCTCGCTTCTGCCGGTCGTCCCGCTGTACATCGCCTTCCTGCTCATCATGGTCGTCGTCGGGTTGACCGCGAGTCGACTCGCTCACCTGGACGTGCCGGCGACCCGAGCGCTCGTCTTCAGCGGATCCACCCGGAATTCTCTGGTAGTCCTCCCGCTGGCACTTGCGCTGCCTGAAACCCTCTCCTTGGCCGCACTGGCTGTGGTGACCCAGACACTCGTGGAGCTCGTCGGTATGGTGGTCCTCGTGCGCCTCGTACCTCGGCTCACCGGTCAAGGCCGCGCCGCGCACGTTTGTTCAACGTTTATTGCGTCGAGACCGACCTAGGTAGGTCGAGGTGTCCCGATGGAATTGGATCCGACATTGCAGGGAACTCCCGGTCAGATCGAGATCAGTCGAGGTCAAGACGTTTGGGTCGAGACGTTCGATGGGGTCGTCGCAAACCGCCGGTCGTGGGTTCAAGTCCCACCCACCCGGTGCGGAAACTGGCCCGCAAGCAACGCCGCCCTCGCCGAGGTGGGGACAGGAACACTGACCTCCGCTGAGCGCAATGTGACGGTGGCTCCGCGTATGAGGTGTCCGTGCATCTCGATTCAGGCGGCGAAGTCGACGTCGAGCTTGCCCTCTCCGGGACCGACAGCCTCGGGTCCCTGCTGCTGGCGACGCTCATCGACGCCAACCTGGGGGAGTGGTCGCAGTCTCACATGGACCACGGTTTCTACGCGCAGGGTGTCAACGTCACGACCGCGGTCCTCCCGAATGGCTGGGAGACCCGCACTGTTCAGATGGCCCCAGACGGTCCCAGCGGCGTTTCCAACGGGTGGTGCACGTCGCGATCGTCAACGGGGGGCTGGGTGCCACCTGCGAGTGATCGGGATCGGCCGAAGTCAAGACGCTCGGGTCGAGACGTTCACTGGGGTCGTTGGCCGGTCTTGAGACGGCAATGACGACGAGGGAGGACGCCGAGTTCAGGAGGGGGGGGT
This sequence comes from Cryobacterium cheniae, assembly GCF_004403395.1. GTDB lineage: Bacteria > Actinomycetota > Actinomycetes > Actinomycetales > Microbacteriaceae > Cryobacterium > Cryobacterium cheniae. The sequence goes on along the minus strand of NZ_SOGN01000044.1, from coordinate 163,085 downwards.
AGGCCGATTCGGTAGTGGCTCGACCCGCACTCGTTCATGCGGCTGTCGGCGATTTCAGACGCTCAGGATGCGGGCTTTCTCCTGCTCGAACTCAGCGGTGGTCAGCAGTCCCGCCGACAACAGCTCACCGAGCTGTTTCAGCTGGGCGAGTCGGTCGCTCGCGCCCGCCGGCGGCGCCGGGGTGGAGTCGGCGTAAGTCTGCTGCGGCTGTGCCGGCGTCGCATACTGAGCTGGCGGTGCCGGGGCCGGCACACCCGCCGCGGACTGGTCTTGGGCAGCCCACCGGGCTTGCTGCCGCCGCTGCACCCGTCCGTGAACGGAACTGGCGACAGCAGCCGTAGCTGCGGTCTTCAAAAGGCCCACAATGCTCTCCTTGTCGTCGGTTTCGTCGCGGGGTTCAGTCACAAGAAATCGTTGAGGTCGGTCAGGTGCGCTCAGTCGCATCCAGGGCAGCCACAAGGTCGCCGGCGGGTATCCCACCATTGGCGATCAGCCTCGCGCCGTCGTGCCGCCAGGCATCCACCAGACCCAGGACCCAACGATTTTCGTAGATCACGACTACGGCGACACTTCCAGGCTGCATAGACGCAGCTATCTCATCGACGTCTGAGTCATCAAGCAGGCCAGACGATGCCCCCGCCCAGGCAGCCAGGTCGACATCGGCGGGGACTGCGAACTGCCAGACGTCGACCTTTTTGCTTTTGCCGTCGGCATCCTTGGCGATGAACTCCATGTCCAGGATTCCAACGATGCCCTGGTCGGCTAGAGAGAGCAGCTTCTCAAAGCCCGAAGCCGTGAGACGGCCTTGTGGAAACTCGATGGCAAGAAAATCGATCGGTCCCAGATCGTCGTCCCCTGATCCCTGCTGGGTTTCTGCCGTCATACTTCACAACCTCCTCGACCACTCACCCGGGCAAACTGGTTGAAACGAGTCGAACCTAGCACTCCAGCCGTCATCCGGGAACCCGCGCTGTCGCGGTCCAAACGTCACCGTCCAGCTGACGAACCGTGACGGCTGGTCTCCGAACCGGCGCTGCAATCTGCCCCGGACCGCGCCCGAACGGGTCAGCCGCCGCTGGCCGTTGACTCCGGATCGCGGCCACGCAATCGTGATGGAATCCACTTCCCGCAGTCGCAGCCGCCGCCGCGGCCGCAGAAAGGTCGCCGATCATGACCCCACGCAACGTCGAACACCTGAGCGTCGAGGAACGGAAGACGCGCGGCAAGAGCGCGCGTGAGCGAACGCCCCTCACCAGTCTCCGTGGCTGGGTTCCCGCCGCCGACCGGCCGGACCCGGTCACACTTTTGGAGGAACAGGATGCCTCCAGGGAGCAGGACCTGGTCCCGGTGCGGCACGGCCGGATGCTGGCTTCTCCCTTCACCTTCTACCGCGGCACGGCCAAGATCATGGCCCAGGACCTGAAGGACACCGCACGGGCTGGATTGAACGCCCAGCTCTGCGGGGATGCCCACCTCTCCAACTTCGGTGTGTTCGCCTCTCCCGAGAGGTCGCTCCTGTTCGATCTCAACGACTTCGACGAAACACTCCCCGGGCCCTTCGAGTACGACGTGCTCCGGATGTCCGCCAGCTTCACGATCGCGGCCCGGAACAACGGTTTCAGCGCGGCGGACACGCTTGATGTGACGCGCACGGCAGTGCGGGCCTACCGCGAGGCCATGGCCGGGTTCGCAACCATGGGCACCATGGGCATCTGGTACGCCCGAATGTCCGACGACGAGCTGATCGCCGCCGCCGAGATGGCCGTCAGAACTCAGAAGGGCAAGCAGCGGAAAGTCGCGAAGGCCATCGGAACGAACGCCCAACGGTGGGCCGAGAAGGCCCGCACTCGGGACAGCGTGCAGGCGCTCTCCAAATTGGCCGAGTACGTGGACGGGCGATACCGGATCGTCAGCCAACCGCCGGTCGTTGTTCCCGTCCGCGAACTCTACGACACGTTCGGCATGTCCGCCGAGGAGACCTGGGACGCGCTCAACGCGCAGTTGCGCTCCTATCGGGCCACCCTGCAAGAGGACCGTCGTCACCTGCTCGAGCGTTTCCGGGTCGTCGACGTGGCCCGCAAAGTCGTCGGCGTGGGCAGCGTCGGAACCCGCGCCTTCATCGCTCTGCTCGAGGGACGCGACGAGCATGACCCACTGTTCCTCCAGGTCAAGGAGGCCACGGCATCCGTTCTGGAAGACCACCTGCCGAAGAGCCGCTACAAGCAGCCGGGGGAACGGGTCGTGCAGGGCCAACGGATGATGCAGGCCTCCAGCGACATCTACCTCGGCTGGACGAAAGGCCTGCAGGGCACCAACCGCTTCCTGTACTGGCGGCAGCTGCGCGATATGAAGGGGTCGGCCGTGGTCGAGGAGATGCATCCGCTCGGGATGTCCGTCTACGCCCGGGTCTGCGGTTGGACCCTCGCGCGGGCACACGCCCGCTCAGGCGACCCCATCGCGATCGCGGCCTACCTCGGAAAGAGCGACAAATTCGACAAGTCGGTGACCGACTTCTCCGAGCGCTACGCCGACCAGAACGACCGGGACTACGAGGCGTTCGCCACGGCGGTGCGGTCCGGCCGTCTGCAAGCGATCGAGGGGGTGTGACCTCCGCCGAGCATCCACTCGCCGACATGAGGATCCGGGGCTCCGAGGATTCGCCGAGTATCTCGGCGTGCAGGTACAGGCCAGCTATGACCCGTGCACCGACGGCAGCGGTCCGTCCGGCATTCGAGTTGAACGGAGATCCGCTACCGAGTCTCCGATGTGCGTCGATGCTCCGAGGTAGTCGGCCAGGATCTGGGCGTGATTGACCTCGGGGTCCTTGGCGCCGTAGAGCAGGGTCGAGGTCCCGCCCTGCGCCGCAAACTCGCGGAGCTCGATCACGGCCTGCATCGTTGCCGGGTTGCCGTCGAGCTCGGCCCGATAGCGGATGGCGAATTCGTCCTGGCGCTCCGGGTCGTGGTTCCACCAAGTGCGGAGGTCCGGCGACGGGGCGATCTCCTTGAGCCAGGCATCCAGCTGCGCCCGCTCTTTCGTGACCCCGCGCGGCCAGAGTCGGTCAACGAGGATGCGGCAGCCATCGTCCACGGCAGCGTCGTCGTAGACGCGCTTGATTCGGAGGTTCACGGCCTATCGCTTCGCAGCGTTCGCGAGCCCGAGGAGCTCAAGCGCGGAGCGGGCGTGAGTGGCGGCCGCCTCGGCCGTAATCGGCTCCAAAAGTCCGAGCAGGCGCCGCCGGTAATCCTCGCCCAGCAGCAACGAGTAAAGCGCCTCGGCGCGATCGGCGGCCTCTTCGCCGTGTTCGAGTTCGATGTGCTCGGCGAGCCGGGCGACGTGCCGCATGTCGCCGTTGTCGTGCAACGTGCGGGCCAGATCGGGAAACCGCAGGGACTCGGCAATGACCAGGCGATGCAGGCCGATCATCCGTGGGGAGTGCAGCGCGAGGACGATGCGTGTGGCCAGCGTCGCCAGGCTGTCGGGATCGAGTGCCTCGCCGCTGACGGTCGCAGCCAGGCGGCGTTGCATCTCGGTGAAGACGCCGTCCTTGTTGCCGAAGTAGCTGTAGATCGTGCGTTTGGTCACACGGGCGGCCTCGGCGATCCGGTCCACGGTCGCATTGCCGTAGCCGTGCTCAAGAAATATCGGCAAGGCGGCGTCGAGAATTTGCTCCTGTCGTTCGATGCGACCGGCCTCGGTGGGGCGGCCACGCTTACGTTCGAGGCTTGGGTGCGCGGTTTCCACTGGTGTCCTTCGGTTTGTCGATAACGCTGTACATCCACGGTACCCGTCGTTATAGAATGATACGACGTCGTATCATTAAGTCGATTCGACTCCTCAACCGCGACCTCACGAAGGCCGAGAAGGGAGTTCCGCTATGTCTACTCGACAGCGAACTACCGTGGCGCCCCCGAACTCCGGTGCCCACCAGGGCACGACCCCCACCGCTGTGGCGGAGCAGCCCGCGGGGACCGACACCGTCGCCGGGGAGCGCGCCGTCGATTTCTACCGGCAGATGGTGTTCATCCGTCGCTTCGAAGAGCGAGCGGCCCGCGCCTACACTCAGGCCTTGATCGGCGGCTATTGCCACCTCAACCTGGGCGAAGAAGCCGCCGTCGTCGGCCTGATGGCAGCCCTTCGGCCCACCGACTACCTGTTCACCAACTACCGCGAACACGGCTACGCGCTGACGCGGGGAATCGACCCCAATCGCGTGATGGCCGAGCTCTTCGGCCGGTCAGACGGCGTCTCCAAGGGCTGGGGAGGCTCGATGCACATGTTCGACCTTGAGAAGCGAATGCTCGGCGGTTACGGAATCGTCGGCGGCCAGATTCCGCTGGCCACCGGAGCGGCACTCGCCATCGACTACCGCGGCGTGGATGAGATCGTCATGTGCACCATGGGCGACGGCACCACGAACATCGGCGCCTTCCATGAGTCGCTCAACATCGCTGCGCTCTGGAATCTGCCCATCGTCTACGTCGTCATCAACAACCGGCTGGGAATGGCCACAACGGTCGACAAGTCCTCGGCCGAGCCCGAGCTGTACAAACGCGCATTCTCCTATCGGATGGCGGCCGAACGGGTGGACGGCCTTGACCCCGTCGCCGTGTTCGAGGCCGCTCAGCGGGCGGTTGCGGTGGCGCGCGGCGGTAAGCCGTTCCTGCTCGAAGTCCTGACCGAACGGCTGCGCGGGCACTCCGTGGTCGACCCCGGCAAGTACCGGGGTGCCGAGGAGATTGCGCTCACCAAGGAACGCGACCCCCTGGTCACCTTCGCCGCCCACCTGGTCGACGACGGCCTCCTGACCGAAACGGAGATCACCGTCATCAACGACGACGCGATCGAGCGAGCCATCGCGGCCGCGGCCTTCGCGGAAGCGAGTCCGTTCCCTGACGTGTCGACCCTGTTCGACTACACCTACGCCACACCTGTGGCCAACGACTCCCACAGGTTGCCCGGGCAGTGCCTCTTCGAGCCGGCACCATTCCCGGAACAGGAGATCACCCGATGAGCATCATGACCTATCGGCAGGCACTGCACGACACGCTGCGATCCGAGATGCACCGCGACGCCGACGTTTTCTTGATGGGTGAGGAGATCGGCCTCTTCGACGGTGCCTACAAGATCACCGCCGGGCTGCTCGATGAATTCGGCGAGAAGCGGGTGCGGGACACCGCGATCGCCGAAGAGGGCTTCACCGGCGCCGCGATCGGTGCCGCGATGCTGGGGCTCCGCCCGGTCGTGGAGATCATGACGATCAACTTCAGCCTGCTCGCGCTCGATCAGATCGTGAACCACGCCGCCAAGATCTACGGCATGTTCGGCGGGCAGGCGCGCGTGCCTCTCGTCATCCGCACCCCGGGCGGCGGTGGCCAGCAGCTCGGTGCCACTCACTCGCAGAACATCGAACTGTTCTACGCGTTCGTGCCCGGTATGAAGGTCCTCGCCCCGAGCACCCCCGCCGATGCCAAGGCGATGATGCTCGCGGCCATCCGCGACGACGACCCGGTGCTCTTCCTCGAGAACCTGTCGCTGTACAACACCAAGGGCGAGGTACCCGACGAGGACATCCCGGCCGAGATCGGCAAGGCCGCCGTCACCCGACACGGCAGGGACATCACCCTGATCGGCTACTCGCGCATGGCGTACGTGGCCGCCCAGGTCGCCGAGCAACTCGCCGAGTCCGATGGACTCGACATCGAGGTCATCGATCTCCGGAGCCTGCGTCCCCTCGACCGCGAGACCGTGGTGGAGTCCGTGATGAAGACCCACGCCGCAGTCATCCTCGAGGACGACTGGCTCACCTATGGAATCGGTGCCGAGATCGCCGCCACGATCTCAGACGGTGCCTTCGACTATCTGGACGCACCGGTTCGCCGCGTTGCCATGGCCGAGGTGCCGATGCCGTACTCGAAACCACTGGAGACTGCCGCGTTGCCGTCTGCGGACGACGTCATCGGCGCTATCCGGCAGACACTCGACGCCGTCGGCCGCCGCAACCCGAGGGGGAACAAGTCATGATCGAAATCACAATGCCACGCCTGTCCGACACCATGACAGAAGGCGCGATCGCGATGTGGCACAAGCAGCCCGGTGACAGGGTCGAGGTGGGCGACATCCTCGTGGAGATCGAGACCGACAAGGCCACCATGGAGTACGAGGCTTACGACGCCGGCACTCTGTCGAAGCAACTCGTGCCCGAGGGAGAGCAGGTCGCGATCGGCGCCGCCATCGCGCTGCTGGATGACGGTAAGCCGACCGCCGAGGCTGATCCGATGCCTGCTGTTTCGGCCTCTGCTGCCGCTGTGCCTGGTGTCGACGTGTCGGCCGTCCCGGTGCCTGCCGCAGCTCCGGCTCTCAAGGCGGCGCCGGTGACGGATGCCGCGGCCCCGGCCGGGCAGGCCGACGATACCTCCGCGGAGGGCCAGCGACTGTTCGCGTCCCCGCTCGTGCGCAAGCTCGCTCGCGAGCACCACCTCGACCTGAGCCAGGTGCACGGCACCGGGCCCGGCGGTCGGATCATCCGTGCGGACACCGACAGACTTCTCGTCCAGGAAGCGGACGCCGTCGCCGCGCCGGCTGGTGCCGTCGTGACCGCACCGGTGGGCGAGCAAGGTGCCTCCGTGGCCACGGGTAACGACAAGCGCGACTCGGAGGGGGTTCCGCTCAGCAGCATGCGTCGGATCATCGCTCGCCGGCTCGGCGAGAGCGCCCGCACCATCCCGCACTTCTACGTCACCGCGACCGCGGACGCCGAGAACCTCGTGCTGCTGCGCACCGACCTCAACGCCCAGCTGGTCGCGGCCGGCCGACCGAAGGTCAGCGTCAACGACCTGCTCATCCGGGCGAGCGCACTGGCGTTGCGGGAGCATCCGCTGGTGAACGCCTCGTACATCGACGACGCCAGCGGCGAAATGCTCGTGCACCACCGCATCAACGTGGGCGTGGCCGTTGCCGGCACCGTGGGCCTGGTGGTGCCGGTGATCGAGGATGCGGACCAGAAGACGGTCAGCCAGCTCGGCACCGAGGCCAAGGCCCTGGTGGCGCTGGCCAACGCCAAGAAGCTCACGCCGGCGCAGATGTCGGGTGGCACGTTCACGATCAGCAACCTCGGCATGTTCGGCGTCGACCAGTTCACCGCCATCATCAACCCACCCGAAGGGGCGATCCTGGCCGTCGGCGGCATGGCTCGCGAGGCCGTAGTCGTGGGCGAGGAGATTCTGCCCCGGCACCGGATGCGCTACACGCTCTCCGCAGACCACCGCATCATCGACGGAGCGTTGGCCGCGCAGTTCCTGCAGACGCTCACCCGCCTGATCGAGAATCCGTGGACCATCCTGGCCTGACGATCAGGGGCGACCCTGCTCGACTCCACCCAAACCAACAAATACAGAAGATAGGAAATACGACCATGGCACGCACAAATAATGGAAAAGTCGCCCTCATCACCGGTGGCGGACAAGGAATCGGGCGGGGAGTCGCCGAGCGGCTCCACGCTGACGGCTTCAAGGTCGCAATCGCCGACCTCAACCTCGAGACCGCGGGTGCCGTCGCCGAGTCGCTGGGCGGGAAGGCCGGCGGCGCAATCGCCGTGCACGTCAATGTTGCCGACAAGAACAGCGTGTTCGCCGCTGTGGCACAGACCGTGACCGAACTCGGTGGCTTCGACGTGATCATCAACAACGCCGGCATCGCCCCGACCTCTCCCCTCGAGGAGATCACCGAGGAGAGCATCGGCAAGATCTTCTCCATCAACTACAACAGCGTGATCTGGGGAATCCAGGCCGCCACCAAGGCGTTCGCGGAACTCGGACACGGTGGAAAGATCATCAGTGCAGCATCCCAGGCCGGCCACATCGGCAACCCCGGCCTGGCGTTGTACTCGTCGACGAAGTTCGCGATTCGTGGTCTGTCCCAGACCGCAGCTCGCGACCTCGCTCCGCTGGGCATCACGGTCAACACCTTCGCTCCCGGCATCGTGAGGACGCCCCTGATGGAGAACCTGGCGAAGAAGTTGGCCGCCGACAACGGCAGGCCTGAGGCGTGGGGTTGGGAACAGTTCACCAAGGGCATTGCCCTAGACCGCCTCGCCGAGGTGGCCGACGTCGCGGGCGTCGTATCGTTCCTGGCCGGACCCGACTCCAATTACGTCACCGGACAGTCGATTCTGGTCGACGGCGGGATGGTCTTCAACTAGTCGCCCCGAGTGCTTGATGTGGTTCCCGTCAGCATTGCCCGTCCCTGGACTCGGCGGCGCCGAAAGCCTTCCTTACAAATAATTCAAACCGGAGACAACCATTCAATTCGTCAGCCGAGGAGGCCGAAATTGGCAAGAATGAGCGTAGAAGTGGAACTGGAGAAGGGTGAAGTATCGAAGTATCGGCGGCACGAGAATGGGCGTGGACTGGTGTCACCGAGTGCCAAGGTGAACCCGAGTGCCTACGTGTCGAGCGCCACCTATGTTGAGAGTGACGCCCAGATCGGGCCTGAATCGTGGATCGGGCAGGGGAGCTGGATCGAACACGGGGCGATCATTGGCGCTCGGGTCTTCGTCGGGGCGAATGTGCATGTCGGCGCCGATGCGATCGTTGGCAACGCGGCGCGTTTGGCTAGCCATACGAACATCGGCCGCGGGGCGTTCATCGCCGACGGCGCGGTGATCGACCACGAAATTCAGGTCCCGGAATTCACCGACGTCAGTGCACGGTCAACCGGCCGAGCTTGATCGGCGCCGGAGCTTCGAGTCGCCTCTCAGGAGTTGGGGTGGCACGTCACTAGGGGAACCTCTCGGCAGGGTGCTATGTCATTGCCGAATTGACCGGTCCCTGCTCGCGGTTGTGGCGGGACTTGACCAGCAGCACAACGCCGAGCCCGAGCCACCAAAGCATTCCCAGCGGGATCAGTGCCACCGAGGACAGCCAGACAACCTCGGGCAAGTCGATACTTGTTGCCGTCAGGAGAGGACCGGCGATGAGCATCACGATCCGGAGGCCGGTGACGATTCCCAGGACGCATAGCCAGATCGGCAGGACGTGGGAGCGCGCCCCGGCGACACTGATGCCCACGGCCCAGACGCAGAGTGTGAGGAGGCTCGCTTGGGCGAAACCGTGGGTTCCCAACATCTGAATGGTGAGGTAGACGGACTCGCCCCATCGGCTGTTCATCCCGTCGATGTAGAGCAACGGCCCCACCGATGCGCGCAAAACCCCGTGCATGAAGAGGAATGCAGCCGATATGAGACCGAGTGCGCTCAGGCTTCGGCGAGTGATGCTGCTTGTGCGTGGTGCAAGCGCATCTGAGACGGCGAAACTCGCCACGACGAACGCGATTGCCATGGTGAAGAGCACAACCCCGGCGAGGGGGTAAAACTGCGGATACTGGCGCAGATAATCGAGGCTCACCGCAGGGTTGTCGGTGTCGTCGAAGCCGAGAACTGGCGGCAGGAGCTCGAGCGCAAACCATGTGAGGCCTCCGAGCCCGGCAATGACGACCGCGATTCCACCGGCACGGAACGCCGCCGGACTGGTGTTCCCAGCGACGGTCTCCACCGACGCGTTGCTGCTGTTGTTTTCGCTGGTTGCACGCATGGTGCACTCCTCTGGTTCGCTCCGCGCTGGCAGTCGGGCGATGCTCCTGTGAATCGGTTTGTGTGCTTCGACATCCACTATTCCCTTATTCCACGAAGGCCGTAACGGCATCCACGAACAGTTGCCTGCGCTTGGTGCGTGAATATGTGGGGGCTCGCGCGACGAACTCCGGCGTGCCATCACTCCGGCTGCTGGCCAGCTGAAGCACCAGGCCGAGCAATTCGATCGGCTCGAACTTGCTGGTGACGATGCCTGCAGCCTGCGCCGCCCGTATCCCTGCGATTTTCGTCGCGATCTTCTTGGCGGTGGTCTCGACCAGCGCAGGGTTGGGAGTGCCCGATCCTTCGAGCTGGTACCAGATGATGAATCGTGCGAACTCGGGATACTTCTCGATGCCGTCGAAGATTTTGCTGGCGTGCCCCGGCAGGTCCTGGCGGTGCGCAATCCCGCCAACGGCGAGGTTGCGATTGCGGAGGTGCTGGGTACAGTGCCCGATGCGAAGCTGAGCATCCGTGAATTCGATCTCAGCTCTCTCGAGAGCGTCGCGGCTCGGGCTGACCGGCCCTCCCGGAATCTCGAGGGAGCCGAAGGGAACAGGTAACCCTGAAGACTCTGCGAAGCTGTGGAATATCAACAGTCCCTGATGATGACCGAGAGTGACTCACAGGCATCTCCGCCCTAAGGTCTAATCGTTGCCCCGGACCTCGGCAGCGGTATATCCGCAGCTATCGGGGGAGCATAAATGCGTGAGAGTTGGCCTTGCCCAGTCACCGATGGCGCATCGCTCGCGTTTCAACCGAGACGAAGGCTGCTTTCAAGACCACCGAATTCATCGCTTACATCCTGCTCCTCGTCGCGATGTTCATCGCATCCGCCATGGTCGATAACGGAGACGACGGACAAGGCTTCGGCGCCAGTTCCGTGTGGCTGTTCGCAACGCTCCTCACCATCGGTTACATGATCAGCCGCGGCCTGGCCAAATCGGGAAGCCGCGAGAACTATGACCGTGACGAGCGCGACGACCGCCGTTAGCTAACTCGTTGCGCATACCGGACCCGCCATTGACGCGGCGTCCATACAGGAGGTCCCCTGCGCTCCGCGCAGGGGACCTCCTGCTCCATAAAGTTTGCCGGAGCATCCCGAATCTCACCCGCCGTGGCTTCGATGCGACGGTTGCCACCGTCGTCGAGAACGCCTGCTTTCATCAGGTGCTCAAAGCTGGGCGCTAGGGTCAAATTGTTGCCCCAGACCTCGGCAGCGGTTAATCCGCAACGATCCGAGGAGCATAAGTGCGTGAGAGTTGGCGTTGCCCAGGCCCCGAGGGTGCATCCGATAGCACGACGTCTGCCGATCCAACCGAAGACGCGGCGAATTATTGCTCTAGTCATGGCATGTCCATCACGCAGGTTTTTGCGTACGGTTGGCTGGTGCGCCGCGAGCCTCGACTAGGCAGTTTGGGGGGACTCCTCGGCTGTGTGGAGCAACGAAACGAGAGTTTCGAGTTGATGGAAATCGGCGGCGGTATGCGCTGGTCAACCTTCACAGCGCTTCGGGATGTGGTCACGCACTTGTCATCAAGGGCAGAGTCCGGATCCGCCCGGCTGGTGAGCGCATGACCGCGTTCACGCGTGTGCGAGATCCGATGAATGTTTTCGATCACCGGGCGGCGTTGCCGTACGCTGCCACGGGCAGCCCGGTCGGCGAGGACGTGATGGCTCTCCACGCCGTTCACACGCATCAATTTGACGGGTCGTGCGGAACAAGAGCATGGTTCGGCTGCGATTGCGGCTATCGCTTACGATCCCGCTTGCTGACAGCACACCCGAGACTCGGTACAACGGGCCGTTTCAGGTTGTAGAAACGCTCCTGCAAACGGATGCACTTTCGAAGGTGCTGGCCAGCCTGCCTGCCCGCCGATCAGCGGCGCGCATGAGGTCAAGGCCAGACTCGCGGTACCACCGAGCCGCACTCGACAGAAGCGTTATGTAAGTTGTCGACATCGGGCATAACCGGATGAAGAAGAGTTGTCAGTCTGAGAGATTTCTAAACTACGTGTTCCGCGGCGAGACTTCCGCAATATCCGCACACTAACCAAACGATGTTCAGCACCGTCCGATGGGTACGCATGCCGAAGAAACGAAGCAGCTCTATCGCTCAATTGGCTGCCTGTGATGGTTCTTGCGGTCCTCAAGTGGCACCGGGACACCGCTGACGGCGTTCAATCCTTGGTGACAGATGTACGCACGCGAAGTGTGCGGGGCTCGATCCAAGCTTTGAATGCGATCGCCTTGCCGAATCCGTCGCCGTCGAGTTCGATTTCCTCCGGTCGGGAGAAGCGGGCGGTGAACTGCGAGCCGGTTTCATAGCGCAGGTCGCCATCGTTTTTTCGTTCCCCGGCGAGGGCTCTGCCCGCCTTTGTTCGACGAACAATGCCGTTTGTCCAGGCCACTTTCACCCATACTCGAATCCATCCCAGAACGCCGCCTGGTCGGGTCATCATCACATCAAACAATCCGTCGTCCAGCACCGCTTCGGGCATCAGCAGAATGTTGGCCGGCAGTGACCCGCAGTTGCCGATAATAAGGGTGTGAACCGTCGCGCGTTTGGCTGCGTCATCGTTGATTTTGAATCGCAGATGAAGTTCATCCGGGTCGCGCAAAGACGTGGCAATGGCTTGCACGTACGCCGCCCACCCTGCCTTCTTCTTCAAATCTTCGTCGGTGTTCGTGATCATCTTCGCATCGAGACCCAAACCGGCCATCACCACAAAAGCATGCTCATCACGGGATTTGTCTTCGCGCTCAATACGAATCATGCCCAAATCAATGGCGCGATCCTCACCGGAGAAGGCTATGCGCACGCTTTCGGGAAGATTGTTGAGCGTCATCTTCAGATTGCGGGCGAGAAGGTTGCCCGTGCCTGAGGGCACAAGCGCAACGGGCACGTCATGCCCACAAACAGCCTCGACGACCGCGCGCACGGTGCCATCACCGCCGGCGACGATAACCAAATCAACGCCAAGCTGAAGCGCTTCAGCGGTCACGCCTTGGCCGACGTCGTCGACGGACGTTTCAAACCAGACACTCTCAGCCCACCCCGCGGCAGCAGCTTCCGCATTCACGGCGCCCTTGAGCACGTCGAGATCAACCTTGACGGGGTTGAAGATGACAGCGGCGGTCTGAGGTGTGACAGCATTCATTGCGCCAGTGTAGGTCACGCCGGATCGGTATGACGTGCCCGTCACCAAGGGCGCGGACCTAAATCTGTGCGCTTCTGGGACGAGCAACTCAGGATCAGTGCAGACGCGAACAATTCCGGCTGTCCACCGGGGGATCAAGTCAACTTCGTCACGCCATGACTTCGGACAGCCTGGCGTGCACGCGCAGCCACGTTCTCGTCATCCGGTTCCTCGAGGTGGGACGTGCCGGGCAGGCGCGATTGCACTTCAATACCGTCGCGCGAAACTCGGCGTCAGCGTGGGTGTAAATCCGGCGGCACCGTATGGAGCTAGTTTCGGGTTTCCGGACGACAGATTTTCCGGTCCGGTGTTTTCGTCGACGATCCACAGGGATGAATATGCATTTTCACGTGCAACACCATATTCACGACATCGAGCAGGATGAGCCTGATCTCGCGGCTGCGAATACTATTCAGCAAGGTTTGGGCGGCCAGTTCGGTGAGATGCGCACCATGATGCACTACCTGTTTCCGGCGATGAATTTTCGAGGTGCGGCAGCGATGCCGTACCGAACATGATTCCGAGGAAGACCATGATGATCCCATACCCCACCACGTGCTGACCTGAACCTGGCCGCGGCCGGGGCTGAACCCGATCTCATCACCTGGATAGCTGTGCAGCTCGCCGGTGCTGGTCGTGCGGAAAACACGCTTCTCCCCGGCAGCGACGGCGCTCTTGTGTTCGGCGAACACTGCATCGTTTCGCCGCTCACGCTCCCGTTCGTAGACCACGGTAGGTCCTTTCGGGCATAGCTAGTGGTGTTCCGGCATTGTCGTTGGTGTGGGGCCCTCCACCCTTCAAACTCCCCATTCCACGGTCGTTTCTGGATCGCCTCACGCTCTTGATGTCCTCAATAACAAGACGAAGATCCGTGGTTGGTCGATCTGTATGCTCTGCACATGACGTCGCCACAGATCTATGTCACTTTTCCCGGTACAGCGCGCGAAGCGCTCGGCTTCTATGCAGATGTTTTCGGTGGAGAGCTCTCCCTTCACACCTACGAGGATTTCGGTCGCAGCGACGGCCCGCCGAATGCCATAGCTCACGGCGTGCTCGACGGCGTAGTTGCGGTGATGGGATCTGATGCGGCAGCAGGCGAGAAGAGTGTCCGGCTTGAAGGCATCAGGCTCTCCTTGCTGGGGACCGCCGAACCCGAAGTTCTCCATGAGTGGTTCGACAAACTCGCAGTCGGCGGCCAGATCGTTGACCAGCTTGCCCCAAAGCCCTGGGGCGCTTCGGACGGACAGGTCATCGACCGTCATGGACTCCACTGGCTCATCGGATACGAATCTGGGCGTGAGTAACAGACTCGTGCTCGTGAGACCATGCAGATGGCCGCCCTCCAGGCACCCCTCTGGGCTTTGCCGCCCATGGTGGCCGACGAGAGGAGTCCCTGGCTTCATCGCCATGGTCACCAGGTTCGGACCATCCTCGTAGTACCCGACGATCACCGATCGTGGAGCCGACCGACCCAGAAGTCACCAACCTGAACTCAACACCCGGGGGCGCTTGATTGGTCTGATGCCAAGTCAGGGGGAGACTGTTCCCATGACGAGTGGAGAGTGACGTGGTGACTGTGCGGCGGGGAGTGGCGGAGGTCGACGCGATCGTGGTCGGCTCCGGGCCCAACGGCCTCGCCGCCGCGATTACCCTGGCCCGGGCCGGGCTCTCGGTGCGCGTCTACGAGAAGTCCGCCCGCGTCGGTGGTGGTGCCGCCACGGCGGAACTCACCCTGCCCGGCTTCCACCATGACGTCTGCTCCGCCGTGCATCCGCTCGCCCTGGCCTCGGAATTCTTCCAACGATTCGGGCTCGCGGACCGGATCGAACTGGCCGTTCCGGAGGTCTCCTACGGGCACCCGCTGCCGGGCGGCACCGCCGGCCTCGCCTACCGTAGCCTCACGCGCACCGTCGCCGAGCTGGGCCGGGACGGCGCGGCCTGGAACCGGCTTTTCGCGCCCCTCGTGGCTCATTCCGAGCGGGTGGCGGAGTTCACCGGCGCGCAGCTTCTGCGGCTGCCGAACCATCCGGTCACGGCCCTGCGTTTCGGCCTGCGCGTTCTCGAGCAGGGCAGCAGCCCGCTCTGGGACCTGCGCTTCTCGGGGGAGACCGCACCCGCCCTGCTCACCGGCGTCAGTGCACACACGATCAGGGCGCTGCCGAGCCTCGCCACCGCGGGTGCGGGCCTCACCCTCGCCACGTATGCGCACGCGGGCGGCTGGCCGATCCCGGTCGGCGGCAGTGGCGCGATCGTGACCGCGCTGGTCGACGACCTGCTCGCTCACGGCGGCGAGATCGTCACGTCGACCGAGGTGCGGCGGCTGAGCGACCTGCCGCCGGCCCGCGTGGTGATGCTTGATCTCACGCCTCGGGCGCTGCTGCGGCTCGCCGAGGGTGAGCTGCCCGACGCCTACGCGAGACGGCTGCGCGCCTTCCGCTACGGCAACGGCGTCGCGAAGGTCGACTTCGCGCTGTCGGATCCTGTGCCCTGGCAGGCGACCGGGTTGCGGGCGGCGGGAACGGTGCACGTGGGCGGTACCCGGGCGCAGATCCGGCGTGCCGAGAACACCGTCGCTCGCGGTCGGCACGCCGAGGAGCCGTACGTTCTCGTGTCCCAGCCCAGCGGGATCGACCCCAGTCGCGCTCCGGCCGGGCAGCACACCCTCTGGGCGTACACGCATGTTCCGCGCGGCTCCACCATCGATCAGACCGAAGCGATCGTGCGTCAGATCGAGCGCTACGCCCCGGGTTTCCGCGACACGATCCTGGCCAGCGCGGGGCGCACCGCGACGCAGTTGGAACAGCACAATCCCAACTATGTCGGCGGTGACATCTCGGCCGGAGAGGTTAGTCTGACCCAACTCGTGCGTCGACCGGTTCTCTCCCCGGACCCATGGCGCACCCCCTTGCACGGCGTGTACCTGTGTTCATCGTCCACACCGCCGGGCCCCGGCGTGCACGGACTGGCCGGCTGGCACGCGGCCCTGAGCGCACTGCGATCCGAACTCGGGGTGCGCACAGTCCCCGATCTGTCCCCGACCAACGAGAAATAGGTGACACTGTGGCCGTGAACTACCGCAGCATGAACTGCCCACCCGAGAACGTATTCACCGTTCTGGCAGACGGCTGGCTGTACCCGAGCTGGGTCGTCGGAGCATCCCGCATGCGCAACGTCGACGCGGCGTGGCCGACACCAGGAAGCGCCATCCATCACTCGGTGGGCGTCTGGCCGGCCCTGATCGACGACTCCACGTCTGCTCTGGAGTGGGACCCACCCCGGCACGCGCTGTTCAAGGCCCGTGGCTGGCCGATCGGTGAGGCCCATGTGGCCCTGGACGTGAAGGCACGAGGCGACGGATGCGTCGTACGCATCACGGAGGAGGCCACCGCCGGCCCCGGCCGGTTCGTGCCCCTGTTCCTGCGCGACTCGGTCATCAGGACGCGAAATGTGGAGACTCTGCGCCGGCTCGCGTTCCTCGCCGAGGGCGGCGCCGGGACCGCATAGCCGCGTGCTCCACCGGCCCGCCTGACACTCCGCGGTCACGAGACCGGTCAGGCCAGTCTGTCGAAGGCGCTTCGAATGCGCTTCACCGAGGGCGCCAGCCCCCTTTCGGTCGACAGTCGCTCCAGCTCGGCAACCTGTTCGGGCGTGCGCGAGCGGATGCGGGCGTCGAACGCCGGCAGCGTGAGGTCGCGCACCACGTTCACCACGGCCGGGGCCACCGTGAGGTAGTCCGCGGCTCCCAGAATCTTCGCGCGCACGGCCGCGCCCAGCCGGCAACCCGGATCGGCGGCGGCCGCCAGGATTCCGTCCCGGTCGCCGAAGTCCGCCAGTAGCGTCGCCGCGGTCTTCTCACCCAGGCCGGCCACGCCAGGCAGTCCGACGGAGGCATCGCCGCGCATGGCGGCGAAGTCAGCGTATTGCGCGGGGGCCGCCCCGGTCTTGGCGGTCAGGGTGGCGTCGGTGAGGATCTCCAGCCGGGCCATGCCGCGGCCGGTATAGATCACCCGCACGTTGCGGGAGTCGTCGACGACCTGGAACAGTCGTCGTCCCAACAGGCCACGATTTCGCTCGGTTGAAACTCAGAGGCGAGCCGCGCGATCATATCGAGCAGTCCCCGAACAGCGTTCATGGGCATCCCGTTCGATGCGTTCACGGTGTCGGGAACCGTGTGGAACGCCCGGAAGTACAGACCAGCGGTGTCGAGGAGCATCCGGCGCTGGCGTGATTCGGTCACGGCGGCATCCTCCCACAGCGCCGAAGCTCTGATGAGTTTGCCAGCATTAAATGAGCATTTGTTCAGGAAGTGCGTGCACACTGGAAACTTCGTCCGCACGGTTGCCTCTCGCCGTGAGTCCACCGATCAGGTGCGCCGAGGATCACATAGCCCGGCCGCATCGCTTTTTGGAAGTCATGCGCTTTGCTTCACCCCGTTCACCTCTGTCCGCCCGCCGCGAAATCAACGCCAAACGCAAACGTTCGCACACCAGGTCCGTCGCTCTCGGAACCGGAGCGGCGCTCGGCCTCCTCGGAATGATCGTGGGAATCGGCGCGGTGTCGCAGGCATCCGCGGCCAGTTCCGCCAACGTCGCCGCCACGGCGGAGCTCTCTGAGAGCACGGGGCTTCGGCACGAGCAGCTCAGTGTCTATTCCGCCATCGCCACAAAGACGGCCCACAGCCATGCGGAGAGCACCCTCCTTGACGCCGGAACGGTGATCACCACCATGGCGAACAAGGTGGATCCGACCCCGTTGGCGTCATCCGTTGCCGCGCTCGGGGACTACAAGTCGCTGGAGACGGACACCGTCATCGAGCTGACCGGGCAGACTAAGGAAGCGACCGTCGCGGCCCGCTCGGCGGTGGCCGAGGTAGACCGCGCTGCTGCCGAGGCCGCAGCAGCAGAAGCCGTTCGCGCCCAGGCCGAGGCTGCCGCCCAGGCCCAAGCCCAAGCCCAAGCCCAAGCCCAGGCTGCCGCCCGGGCTGAGGCCGGCGCTGCTGCGCGCGCTGCCGATGTGGCAGTGGCGACCCAGCCCGTCGCCGGCGGCAACTCGCCCGCCGAAGCCAAAGCGACGGCGCAGGCAATGGCCGCCTCGAAGTACGGCTGGGGTGAGTCGGAATTCTCCTGCCTCGTGGACCTCTGGACCAGGGAATCCGGCTGGTCGTACACGGCGTACAACCCGAGCGGAGCCACCGGCATCCCGCAGGCCCTGCCCGGCAGCAAGATGGCGACCGCGGGATCCGACTGGGCGACGAACGCGACCACCCAGATTTCCTGGGGCCTCGGTTACATCGAGGCCGGGTACGGCACCCCGTGCGGTGCCTGGGCCCATTCCGAGGCCAACAACTGGTACTGATCTGGTACTGATCCGATCGGATTTCCCCTCATCCGGGCATCTGGGGATCGTCCCATCGCCCGTCAGCCGTCGTGCGCGGTCCGCAAACCGTGACAGCCCTCCCGTGCCGGCCCTGACGAGCGACTTCGAGCAGCCGACGCGTTGCTGCGCGTCGGGGCAGAAGACCACGTTCGACACCGGCCCGGTGCCGTCATCGAGACTGACGAAGACCACCCGGCGGCCACTGCGCATCGGGGGGGGTGTTGGACGCCCGGCGTACACCGGCAATGAGCACCTCGGTGCCGCCCGGCAGGTTCTGCAGCCGCGAGGCCGGCGTCACCCCCAGCCGGGCGAGGGCCTCGAAGGTACGCCGCTTCGGCCGCAACCGACCCTGGAAGTCCTGCAAGGACGTGAACGGCTGGTGTTGCACGATCCGGGCTCGTTCCGCCTCGGTGCCCCCGGCCCATTCCGGGAGAGCCAGACGGCTGCCGCGGCGCCCGTCGACGAGTTCCTCCACCTGGTATCCGAGCGCACTCCGCTGCACGTCCAGGGCCAGCACGGGGACGCCGAGTAACCGCGCCTCCGCCACGATCAGGTCCTTGGGCCACATGCCGGGGTCGTGGGTGAGCAGACCGGCCAGGAACTCCGCCGGGTGATGCGCCTTCAGCCAGGCGGACTGGGAAGTCGGAAGGGCGAACGCCGCCCCGTGCGCCTTGGCGAAACCGAAGCTGCCGAACCCGGCGAGCACCGGCCAGATCTGGCTCACCACGACGGGCGGAAACCCTCGCTCCAAGGCGCGCTCCCGCACGAACGCCTCGATGCGGGGCAGATCGCCGGGTTTCCCGAGGTGGCGACGGAGCACATCCGCTCGGCCGAGCCCGCAGCCGGTGAGTTCGTCGAGGAGGCGCATCACCCGCTCGTGGAAGATGACCACGCCCCGCGTCTCCCGCAAAATGAGTTCGAATCTCGGGTGCAGGAAGTCGGGGGCAACCTCCCCGTGCCGGGCCTGCAGGTAGTGCAGGGGCATGTTGTTCTGCATCGGGCCTGGCCGGAACAGGGAGATCTCCACGGTCAGGTCGTTGAAGACCTCGGGTTGCAGCTTCCCGACCAGCTCCATCTGCCCGGGGGACTCAGCTGGAAGACGCCCAGAGAGCGGGTGGAGCGGATCAGTTCGAAGGTCGCCGGGTCTTCCAGCGGGATCCGGTCGAGGTCGATCCCCTCGCCCGACAGGCGCCGGTGTTCCTCGACTGCATGGGCCATGGCCGACTGCATGCGCACGCCCAGGATGTCCAGGTTGATCAGGCCCATCGGGTCCATGTCGTGTTTGTCGAGCTGGGACATGGGCAGCCCCATCCCGGACGCCTGCACCCGGGTGCGGTCCGGCAACGATGCGTCGGAGAGGATGACCCCGCAGGGCGCACGGAGAAATGGTGGGGGAGCCGGTCGAGTTTCGCGGTCAGGTCGACCAGCAGGTCCAGGTGCTCCGACCGGCGCACGTCGGCGGCCAGTTCAGCCAGCTCGGGCTTCTCGACCAGGGCGCGGCGGAAATCGCGTGCATTGAAGCGCCACATCTGCTTGGGAATCGCATCGATCGTGTCGCCCGACAACCCCATGGCCAGGCCGGCGTCCCGCACGGCACCCCGGCCGCGGTACGCGTTCGTCATTGACATCAGGCTGACCCGGTCGGCACCGAAGAAGTCGAAGACGGCCCGGTAGATGTCGTGCCGCCGGGCCGACTCGACGTCGAGGTCGATGTCGGGCAGGTACTGCCGCTCAGGGGAGAGGAAGCGCTCAAAGAGCAGCCCGTTGGCGATCGGCTCCACCGAGGAGGTGTGCAGGGCGTAGTGAAGCACCGAGCCGACCCCGGACCCGCGCGCCTGAATCCGGATGCCCATCTTCCGGATGAGGTCCGCGACCCGCGCCGCGGTGAGGACGTAGCCGGAGAAACCGAGTCTCTCCACCGTGGCCATTTCGTGGGCCAGGCGGGCATGTGCGGCCGCCAGGGCGACGGCACCGGAACCGGCGCGCAGGTGCTTGACCGCGCCAGACAGACCGTTTCGGTCACCGCCAGGAACGAACTGCCCTGCGCGGCGGCCTGGTCGACGAGGCGCACCGGCATCGTCACCCCGTAGTGGGTGGAGTCGGCGCTGGCGACGTGCAGGTGCGGGAATCCGGTGGTCGCGTTCATGGTTTCTCCGGTTGCCCCGGGGGCGGGTCAGCCGAGCGCTCTCGGCCGCCTGCGGACGGTGATGAACGGCCGGACCGAGAGCACTATCACCCCGGTCGTGCCGGCGTTCGTGGGCGGCTCCGGGGGCACGACCGCCGGCGTCGATGTGCCGGTGTCCTTCTGCTCAGCGGGGACCCCGTGGGCGGAATGGAAGCGGGGGCAGGGGGCTCCGCTCAGTTTCCGGCGGAGCCGGCTCTTCCGGCTCTGGGAGGTCGGTCGGCGGGGGAGTCGGCGGCGTCGTCGGCGGTGCTGTCGGTTCGGGATCGGTCCCATCCACCGCCACGCACTGCGGATTCCCGTTCACGTCGACGATCGGCGCGATGCCCTCGGGGCAGTCCTCGGCGGAGGCACCGGCCGTGCCCGGTAACAGGATGCCGAGCGACAGCAGGACGACGATGCCGGTCATCATGCCGGTCCGTGCAGTCAAGGTGGCGAGTCGTCGATACGCAAGCTGATCCAGGTCCCGTTCGATGGTGCCGTCAGTGTTCTGGTGCAATCGAGTGTGCCGTCGGCACCCGGAGGAGTCCAGTGGTCGACAGCGGTGCGGCGGACGCCCGACACAACGGCAGGCTTCGGTCACCGCACCGGCGGCTGGAACGCCTTTCCAGTGGATGGAACTATGATCCACCAGGTCCTGTGCTCGCCTGCACCGCCCCACGTCCGGTGCAATCGAGCCGCACTCGACAAAGGCCGGCCCCGGCGGCAGAATCGGGCGTGGCGGACGCTGCACGAGCAATCCGCCGGGCGGGAGCCTGATGTTCACGAATCGGAGCGAGGCCGGCCGACGGCTGGCCGAACAGGTGGCCGAACGACTGACCGCGCTGGAGATCGATGACCCGGTGGTCTACGCCCTGCCGCGGGGCGGCGTGCCGGTGGCAGTCGAGGTCGCCCGGCGCCTGCGCGCACCGCTAGACCTCATCCTGGTGCGCAAGATCGGGGCGCCGGGCTATCCGGAGGTCGCGCTGGGGGCGGTCGTCGACGACGCAGGTCCGCAGATGATCGTCAACGAGGATGTGTTCGCCGCCACCGGGGGCGACTCGGTGGGTCTGGCACGGGCCCGCCGGCATGAGCTGGCCGAAATCGAACGACGTCGCCGTCTCTATCGCGGCGGCCGCCCGCCGATCGACCCGCGGGGCCGTGTCGCCGTGGTCGTGGACGACGGCCTCGCGACGGGAGCCACGGCCAAAGCAGCCCTCGCCGCACTCAAACGGCAGGGTGCCGCGCTGACGGTGCTCGCGGTCCCCGTCGCGCCGGCGGACCTGGTCGGCCAGATGCGGCAGTACACGGATGTCGTCGTCGTGCTGAACGCCCCGCAGGAGTTCTGGGCGATCGGCCCGTTCTACGCCGACTTCCACCAACTCACCGACGAGGAGACGGTCCAGCTACTCCAGGAGGCGTGGGCCGAGGCGGATGTCCCCCTCCCTCCGGACGACGTGAGCACCTGAGGTCCTTGCGACGGATGCCCGCCTCGCCCGCCCCGACCCGGCAGAATGGGGAGGTGCACCTTTTGGCGAGTCGAACGGGCAACGGGGAGATCCTCGTGCTGCCGCTCGACGCGGACGGCACCCTCGCCGGGCCCGCACTCCGTGTGCCTGTCCACGAATTCCCGGGCTACGTGCGCGATCAGGAGCACGACCGGCCCCGGTGGGTGTGGGAGGACACCGCTCGTATGTACCCACCACTGCTGGCGGCCGGGGTCAGGGTGCAGCGGGCGCACGACCTACGCCTGTGCCATGCGATCCTGCGCCAGTCGACTCTCACCCAGGCTAGCGCGCTGGCCCGGGCCGAGCCGAGCCGCTGGGACCGGGCGCCTGCCTTAGAACCGGACGCGGCCGCATCCGGGGTGACCCTTTTCGACCTGTTCGACGGCGACAGTGACGGCGACAGCGACAGCGAAACCGACGGCGACACCGGCCGCGCCTCCGGGGCCGGCGCGCAGGCGGAATTCCGGCGTCAGCTCGACGCCGTCCGCAGCTGCCGGGCACCCGGACGGCTCCGGCTGCTGCTCGCCGCGGAGTCGGCCGGGGCGCTCATCGCCGCCGAGATGCGGTTCGCGGGCCTGCCGTGGCGAACCGACGTGCACGAGGCCCTGCTGACCCGCGAACTGGGCCCCCGCGTGGCCCCGGGCATCCGGCCGGAGCGCCTCGAACACCTCGCCGGGCGCATCCGCGACAGCCTCGGCGAGCCCGGCCTCAACCCCGACTCGCAGCCCGACCTGATGCGGGCCCTGCAGCAGGTCGGCCTGCGGGTGGCGTCCACCCGAGCGTGGGAGCTCAAGGAGCTCACCCACCCCGTGATAGCGCCCCTGCTCGAGTACAAGAAGCTGGCCCGGCTGCTCAGCGCGAACGGCTGGCACTGGATGGACACCTGGATCGTCGACGGTCGGTTCCACCCCGAGTACATCCCCGGCGGGGTCGTCACCGGACGCTGGGCCACCCGAGGCGGGGGAGCCCTGCAGCTGCCCAAACAGGTGCGCGGGGCCGTCGTCGCCGATGAGGGCTGGAAACTCGTGGTCGCGGATGCCGCACAACTGGAACCGCGCATCCTCGCCGCATTGTCGGCCGACACGGCCATGGCTCAGGCCGGCCGAGGCACGGACCTCTACGCCGGGATCGTGGCCGAGGGTGTCGTGGAGACCCGCGACCACGCGAAGGTCGCCATGCTCGGGGCCATGTACGGCGCCACCAGCGGGGAGAGCGGGCGGCTGCTGCCGCGGCTCGCGAAGGCCTTCCCGAGCGCGCTCGCGCTCACCGAGACGGCCGCTCGAGCCGGGGAACGCGGCGAGAGCGTCACGACCAGACTCGGACGCTCCTCCCCGCTGCCCGGGGAGCGCTGGCTGGCCACCCAGGCGCAGGCCTACGACCCACAGGCCACGGCTGCCGACGAACGCCGGGCGCGTAGCCAGGCGCGCGACTGGGGCCGTTTCACCCGGAATTTCATCGTCCAGGGCAGCGCGGCGGAATGGGCGCTGTGCTGGATGGCGGAGCTGCGGCGAGAGCTGCGGATGCTGCCGTTGGGTGGTGCGGCCGTTGCCGGGGCGGAATTCGGCCGGGCCCCGCACCTGGTCTTCTTCCTGCACGACGAGGTCATGGTGCACACGCCTGCCGCGCTGGCCGATACCGTCGAGGAGATCATCCGGCGCGCGGCGCACACCGCCGGCCGGCACCTGTTCGGCGATTTCCCGGTCGACTTCCTGCTGACCGTAGCGAAGGTGGACAGCTACGCACAGGCGAAGTAGCAGCCACGACAGTACTGGTTTGCTGGTCGCCCCGGGTCAGGCGACGGATGCCGGTCGTCGCCCGCGCCTCGGCCGCACGTCGTTCAGTCCGTGCCGCAAGGCGTCGGAGGGACTGTCGGCGAGTAACGCGTCCACGTCCCGAAGCCAGGACAGCGCGGCGGCCGCCAGTGCCGCCCGGGCCTCGCTCGCCAGGCGTTCCGCCCCGATGCGTGCGGAGGCGGTGCTGACGGCGGTCATGCTTACCGAGCCGACGACCGCGCGCTCGGCGACCGCCTGCCAGCTCCGACGGTACCCGGCAACGATGCTCCGCGCATCGATGCCCAACGCCTGAGGGTCAGGGAGGGAGGCGGCAATCAGGACCCGGTCGACCAGGTCGTTCCACTCGTCGCCGGGGGCGCTCTCGGTGACGGTCAGCCAGTGCAGCGCTTCGGCCTGGCCCAGCGCGGTGATCCGGTACAGGGGGAGGCCGTCCTCGGTGGTGCCGGCTGACTCGACGGATCCCTGCTTCACCAGCCGTTCGAGGGTGCCGTAGATCTGCCCGACGTTGACCGCTCTCCGGCCGGCGGTTCTGGACTCGAGTTCGCCGTGCAACTGGAAGCCGTAGGCCGGACCGATCGTCAGGATCGCCAACAGGCAGCTGCGTACAGACATGGGACCTCCAGTGGTCGGGCAATAACCATACTGAGTATAGCGAGCGGGGAGCCAGTCCCGGCTCACGCCTTGTGATCGCACGGGTCGCTGAGGCATAATTCAGGGGAGTAGCGCCTGGCGCTGCGCGTTGACGGGATTGGTCTCGACAAGTTCACAGCACGCCGCATTGTTTCGTTCACAGGTCGTTGGGGAAGACGCACCTGACAGAACGGGAGAAACGATGGTGGCTTCACAAGCTCGGCAGGCAGCGACTGCGCGGGGTTTCATCTACGTGCACTCTTCGCCGCGCGCGCTGAGTCCCCATGTGGAGTGGGCGGTGGGTCATGCCCTGGGCCTGCCCGTTAGATTCGACTGGTCCGAGCAGCCCGTGCTCCGCGGGTCGCAGCGCGCCGAGTACTTCTGGGAGGGCACCCGGGGAACCGGCGCGAGGCTCGCCTCGGCGCTCCACGGTTGGGATCATCTCCGCTTCGAGGTCACCGAGGACGCCGGTGCCGGCACCGATGGGGGGCGCTGGCTGCACACCCCCGACCTGGGGATCTTCTTCGCCCAGACGGATACAGCCGGGAACGTCGTGATCCCCGAGGACCGGCTGCGGCACGCGATGGAACTGGCCGGAACGAATGCCCTCGACCTGCACCGTCAGTTGCGCCTTGCCCTCGGGCAGGCCTGGGACGACGAGCTCGAACCGTTCCGGCAGGCCAGCGATTTCAACTCCGTGGTGTGGTTGCACCAGGTGGGCTGATGGCGGCGCCGCAACCGGCCCCGAACGCAGACGACCCCGACCGTTGCCGATCGGGGTCGTGCGGGTTCCGACGGTGTTCCGCCGGGCGGAACTAGTTCGAACGGAACGCGACGACGGCGTTGTGGCCGCCGAAACCGAACGAGTTGCTGATGGCAAGCAGGTCGCCGGCCGGCAGCGTGCGTGGCATGGTCACGACGTCGAGCGGGATGCTCGGGTCCTGGTTTTGCAGGTTGATGGTCGGCGGGGCCATGCGCTCGTTCAGAGCGAGAACCGTGAACAGGGCCTCGATCGCCCCGGCACCGCCGAGGAGGTGGCCGGTGGAGGCCTTGGTCGCCGACACCGGGATGCCGTCGAGCAGGTCGCCGAAGACGCGGCGCAGGGCGTTGTACTCGGCGATGTCGCCGACCGGCGTGCTGGTCGCGTGCGCGTTGATGTGCGAAACATCCGCGAGGCTCGCGCCGGCATTGCTTATCGCGGTGATCATCGCGCGGGCCGCCGCCGTACCCTCGGGGTCCGGAGCGGTGATGTGGTACGCGTCACTCGTCACGGCGCCGCCGAGAAGCTCGGCGTAGATGCGCGCGCCGCGGGCCTTGGCATGGTCTTCCGTCTCGACGACGAGCGCCGCGGCGCCCTCGCCGAGGACGAAGCCGTCCCGGGTGATGTCATAGGGGCGCGACGCCGTGGCAGGGTCGTCGTTGCGCTTGGACAGAGCCTGCATGGCAGCGAAGGATGCGATCGGCAGCGGGTGGATCGCGGCCTCGGAACCACCGGCGATGACGATGTCGGCGAGCCCGGCCTGCAGGCGGTTGTAAGCGTTCACGAGCGACTCGGTGCTCGAGGCGCACGCCGACACGACCGTGGTGATTCCGGCACGGGCATGCAGGTCCATGCCGATGGCCGCTCCGGGGCCGTTCGGCATGAGCATGGGCACGGTCATCGGAAGGACGCGACGCGGACCGCGTTCGCGGAGGGTGTCCCACGCGTCGAGGAGAGTCCAGACTCCGCCGATGCCGGTGGCCCAGTCGACGGCCAACCGTTCGGGGTCTGCCTCGGGGGAGCCGGCATCCGCCCAGGCTTCACGCCCGGCGATCAGCGCGAACTGGCTGGAGGGGTCGAGACGCTTGGTCTCGTGACGGGCCAGGACGTCGATGGACGGAACCCTGGCCTGCGCGGCGAAGGTCACCGGAAGTTGGGTTCGAGCCACCCATTCGTGGTCGAGAGTGCTCGTCCCCGATTCGCCGGCGAGCAGGGCAGACCAGCTGTCGGCGGCCGTGCCGCCGAGAGGGGAGGTCGCACCGATGCCGGTGATGACGATTTTTTTGGTCATAACGTTAACTCTCCGTGAGGCGTGCAAACGTGGGCATCACCCACAGATCAGGCCGGTCGGCGAACGCCGACCGGCCTGTTCGTTTGTGGATTAGACCTGAGCCTTGACGATGAAGTCGACGGCGTCGCCGACGGACTTGAGGTTCTTGACCTCTTCGTCGGGGATCTTGACGTCGAACTTTTCTTCAGCGTTGACGACGATGGTCATCATCGAGATGGAATCGATGTCCAGATCGTCGGTGAATGACTTCCCCATCTCAACCGTGTCGGTCGCGATGCCAGTCTCGTCGTTGATGAGTTCGGCCAGGCCGGCAAGAACTTCTTCGGTGGACAACAGTGCCATGTTATTTCTCCTTGGGGGTGTCTCGTATGACCGAGACTCAGTTTAGAGGGGGGTTGAGTGAAATCTAGGGAAGCACGACGACCTGCGCGCCGAACACCAGTCCGGCGCCGAAGCCGATCTGAAGGGCGAGGCCTCCGCTGAGTTCGGGGTGCTCTTCGAGCAGGCGGTGGGTGGCCAGAGGGATCGACGCCGACGAGGTGTTGCCGGTGGTGGCGACGTCGCGGGCGATGACGACGGAGTCGGGGAGCTTCAGCTGCTTGGCGAATTCGTCGATGATGCGCATGTTGGCCTGGTGTGGGATGAAGGCGGCGAGCTGGTCGCTCCTGACTCCTGCGACCTGGAGAGCCTCCTTCGCCACCTTCGCCATGTTCCAGACGGCCCAGCGGAAGACCGTCTGGCCTTCCTGGCGCAGGGTGGGCCATTCGGATTCGCCACGACGGTATTCCTGCAGGGTGTGATTCATGGTGATGGCATCGGCCTTGGACCCGTCGGAGCCCCACACGGTGGGGGCGATCCCCGGGTAGTCGCTCGGGCCGATGACGACGGCGCCCGCGCCATCGCCGAGGAGGAACGAGATGCTGCGGTCTGTGGGATCGACGAGGTCGGACAGCTTCTCCGCGCCGATGACGAGGGCGTAGTGGGCTGTGCCTGTTCGAATCAGTGAATCCGCCTGCGCCACGGCGTAGGTGTATCCGGCGCAGGCGGCGTTGACGTCGTAGGCGGCGGCGGGGTTGGCGCCGACCCGATCGGCGACCACGGCGGCAATGGACGGCGTCTGCCGGCTGTTGCTGATGGTGGCCACGATGACGGCGTCGATCAGGTGCGGCTCGATGCCGGAGCGCTCGATGGCCTCGCGGGCGGCATCCGTCGCCAGGTCGACGGCCCCGACGTCCTGGCTTGCCCGGGTGCGGGTGATGATGCCGGTGCGCTGCTGAATCCATTCATCGGACGAATCGATCGGTCCGACCAGGTCGTCGTTGGGCACGAGGAGGTCGCCGCGGGCGGCACCGACAGAGAGGATCCGGGTGTACTGGGGACCGTGCGACTGCTGGAGTGTTGGATTGGACATATTCTCTTTCGGTCAGACTTGGTTCTGCTGGTCGATCAGGTCGAACGCAGCGGGCAGATCGTCCGGCGTCTTGATCGCGACGCTGGGCACACCCTTGAGTGCTCGTTTGGCGAGGCCGACAAGAGCGCCGGCCGGTGCGACCTCGATGATCCCGGTCACGCCGGCATCGGCGAATGAACGCATGCACATGTCCCACCGTACCGGCGAGGACACCTGGTCAACCAGTAACTCCACGAACCGGGCGCCGTTGGAGATCACGCTGCCGTCATGATTCGTCCAGATCGGAAGCGACGGGTCGGCGGGCACGAGTTGCGCGGCGACCTGGCTGAGGTGGCTCACCGCCGGCTGCATATACCGCGTGTGGAATGCACCGGCCACCTGCAGCGGAATCACTCTGGTTCGTGACGGCGGGTTCTCACCGAGGGCGGCCAGGGCCAGGGCGGAGCCGGCCACGACGATCTGGCCGCCGCCGTTGAAGTTGGCCGGCGCGAGACCGAGCTCGTCAAGACGCGTCAGGATTTCGGCTTCATCCCCGCCCAGCACGGCGCTCATGCCGGATGGTTCCAGAGCGGCGGCCTCCGCCATGGAGTTACCCCGCTCGCGCACGAAACGCACGGCGTCCGCCGCACTGAGGATGCCGGCGCCGGCGGCAGCCGTGATCTCGCCCACCGAGTGCCCGGCGATTCCGGCAATGCGGTCACGACGCCCGTCGGCGAGGAGTGCGTCCAGGGTCAGTAGACCGGCGGCCACGATGAGGGGCTGAGCGATCCGGGTGTCGCGGATGGTGTCGGCGTCGCTCGCGGTGCCGTGCCGGACCAGATCGATTCCGCAGGCCGCGGAGATCTCGTCCAGTCCGGCGGCGAAGGTGGGGTCCCGCAGCCATGGTTCGAGAAAACCGGGGGTTTGCGAGCCCTGACCGGGGCAGACGACAACAATCATTGGTCCAGTCTCCCAAGCTCGGTTGTCACCGGCGTGTCGGAGATCCACCAACTATTCGGGGAACGTTTGTCGGATCCCGCAGGTTTGCCGTCTCTGGCGGCGCCGCTACCGCCGGCGGGTCGAGCCGTCGTGGTCGCTGATCGACCCGATGATGAGCGCGGCCTGCAGGATGAGGGCCTCGCGGGCCCCCGTGGCGTCGTAGCCGATCACCTCGGACACCCGTTTCAGGCGGTAGCGCACGGTATTCGGGTGCACGAAGAGTTCCCGCGCCGTTGCTTCCAGGGATCGGCCGTTGTCCAGGTAGCACCAAAGCGTGGTGAGCAGCTCGGTCGAATGTGCCTGCAGCGGGCGGTATATGCGGTGGATCAGGGTCGCGCGGGCGAGCGGGTCTCCGGCCAGGGCGCGTTCGGGGAGCAGGTCGTCGGCCTGCACCGGGCGGGGGGCATTGCGCCAGGACCGGGCCACGGCGAAGCCGGCTAGGGCGGCTTTGGCGCTTTTGGACGCGTCGACCAGGTTCGGTACCTCATGGCCGAGCACCAGGTGACCGGCGCCGAAGCTCGGTTCGAGCTGCACCGCGATCTCCATGAAGCTGAGGGCGGATGCCGTACCGATCGCGTCATCCGTGTCGGTGGATGTCGGGTGGGCCCGGCCGACGACCAGGACGAGTCGGTTGCCCTGCACCCCGATCAGCACGTCGGCGGCCATGTGGCGGGCCGAGCGACGCAGCTGGTCGACGTCCAGCATCTTGGGCGTCGTGCCCACGAGCACGCAGACCTCGCCGTGCCCGTGCCAGCCGAGCGCGGCGATCCGGCTGGGCAGTTCGTCGTCGTACTCGCCGCTCAGGATTGAGTCCACCACGAGGGCTTCCAGGCGCACGTCCCAAAGACCGCGCGCCTCGGCGGCCCGGGCGTAGACATCCGCCGCTCCGAAGGCGATTTCGCGGGAGTACAACAGGATGGCCTCCCGCAGCATCTCTCCGCCGTCCTTGACCCGCTCCTCCACCACCTCGACCGTGACGCGGATCAGCTGCAGGGTCTGCTGCAGGCTGATCGAGCGCAGAAGTTCACGTGGGGCGGCACCGAAGACGTCGGCCGCGATCCAGGGTGTGGATCGAGGGTCGTCGAACCAGGAGATGAACGACGTGATCCCGGCCTGGGCGACCAGGCCCACGGCGGACCGCCGCCCTGGCGGCATATCGCCGTACCAGGGCAGCGTGTCCTCGAGACGTTTCAGGGTCGCCGTGGACAGCTCGCCGGATATCGTTCGCAGCCAGTTGAGCGTCTGTTCCTTCGTCTTCGGTGTGGGGGCCACGGGGGCGGTTAGCTCTCGCCCCCGGCGGAACCGGTGGTCCCCGCCGTGACGTCGTGCAACCGGTACTTCGCGATGGCCTGGCCGACGACACCGGGGTCGACGTCGCCGCGGCGGGCGAGCAGTTCGAGTGCACGCACCACCATCGACGGGCCGTCGATCTTGAAGAAGCGGCGGGCGGCGGGACGGGTGTCGGAGAAACCGAACCCGTCGGCACCGAGGGTCGCGAAGTCACCGGGCACGAACTGTCGGATCTGGTCCGGCACCGCGTGCATGAAGTCGGTGACGGCGATGAACGGGCCGGTGGTGCCGGCCAGCTTCTCGGTCACATACGGGATGAGCGGTGCGTCCTCCGGGTAGAGGAAGTTGTGTTCCTCGGCTGCGAGGCCATCGCGACGCAGCTCCGCCCATGAGGTGACCGACCAGACGTCGGCGGACACCCCCCAGTCCTCGGCGAGCAGTGCCTGCGCCTCAAGGGCCCATGGCACGGAAACGCCCGAGGCCAGGAGCTGCGCCTTCGGACCGGCCAGATCAGACACGCTGACGCGGTGGATGCCGCGCACGATGCCGTCCGCGTCCACGTCGTCGGGCTCGCGCGGCTGCACCTGCGGTTCGTTGTAGACGGTGATGTAGTACATGACGTTGGGGTCGGTGTGCGTTCCGCCGTACATCCGCTCGAGCCCCGAGCGCACAATGTGCCCGATCTCGTAGCCGTAAGCCGGGTCGTACGAGACCACGGCGGGGTTCGTCGAGGCCAGCAACGGTGAGTGGCCGTCGGCGTGCTGCAGGCCTTCACCGGTGAGGGTGGTGCGGCCGGCAGTGGCGCCGATCATGAAGCCGCGAGCCATCTGGTCACCCGCGGCCCACATGGCGTCACCCGTGCGCTGGAAACCGAACATCGAATAGAACACGTAGACCGGGATGAGCGGTTCACCCTGCGTCGCGTAGGCGGTGCCCACGTTGGTGAAGGCGGCCATCGCGCCGGCCTCGTTGATCCCGACGTGCAGGATCTGACCCTGTGGGCTCTCCTTGTACGCCAGCAGCTGCGCGTGGTCGACCGAGGTGTACTGCTGCCCGTTGGGGTTGTAGATCTTGGCGTTGGGGAAGAACGCGTCGATGCCGAAGGTACGGGCCTCGTCCGGAATGATCGGCACGATGCGGTTTCCGAAGTCCTTCGCGCGCAGCAGCTCCTTGAGCAGCCGGACGAAGGCCATCGTGGTCGCGATCTCCTGCGTGCCGGAGCCCTTCTTGGTGGGGGCGTAGGTCGCGTCATCGGGCAGGTTGATCTGCGTGTACTTGCTGCGCCGCTCCGGCACGTAGCCGCCGAGCGCGCGGCGACGCTCGTGCAGGTACTGGATCGCCTCGTCGTTCTCGTCGGGCTTGAAGTAGGGCGGGAGGTAGGGGTTTTCCTCGAGCTGGGCATCCGTAATCGGCATGTGTGTGCTGTCGCGGAAGGTTTTGAGATTGTCGAGGGTGAACTTCTTCATCTGGTGGGTCGCATTGCGGCCCTCGAAGCTCGGGCCGAGGGCGTAACCCTTGACCGTCTTGGCCAGGATGACGGTGGGCTGCCCCTTGTGCTCGGAGGCCGCCTTGAACGCCGCGTACACCTTGCGGTAGTCGTGGCCGCCGCGCTTGAGGTTCCAGATGTCGTCGTCGGTGTAGCCCTCGACGAGCTTGAGCGCGCGGGGGTCCCGGCCGAAGAAGTGTTCGCGCACGTAGGCTCCGCTTTCGGCCTTGTACGTCTGGTAGTCGCCGTCGGGCGTGGCGTTCATCAGGTCGCGGAGGGCGCCGTCGGTGTCGCGGGCGAGCAGTTCGTCCCACTCGCGGCCCCAGACGACCTTGATGACGTTCCAACCGGCACCGCGGAAGAAGCTTTCCAGTTCCTGGATGATCTTGCCGTTGCCGCGCACCGGGCCGTCCAGGCGCTGGAGGTTGCAGTTGACGATGAAGTTGAGGTTGTCGAGCCCCTCGTTGGCGGCAACCTGCAGCTGCCCGCGGCTCTCGACCTCGTCCATCTCGCCGTCGCCGAGGAACGCCCAGACCTGCTGGTCACTGGCGTCCTTGATTCCGCGGTTGGTGAGGTACCGGTTGGTCTGTGCCTGGTAGATGGCGTTGATCGGTCCGAGTCCCATGGACACGGTCGGGAACTGCCAGAACTCGGGCATCAAACGCGGGTGCGGGTAGGAGGACAGGCCGTTGGCGGCGTGTGACTTTTCCTGACGGAATCCGTCGAGCTGGTCGGCGGTCAGGCGGCCCTCGAGGTAAGCACGAGCGTAGGTACCGGGGGAGGCATGTCCCTGGATGAAGATCTGGTCTCCGCCGCCCGGATGGTCCTGGCCGCGGAAGAAGTGGTTGAAGCCGACCTCGTAGAGGGCGGCGGATGACGCGTAGGTCGAGATGTGGCCGCCGACGGAGATGCCGGGGCGCTGGGCGCGGTGGACCAGGACGGCGGCATTCCAGCGGATCCAGGCGCGGTACCGGCGCTCGATGTCTTCGTCGCCGGGGAAGTCGGGCTCATTGCCGGCGGCGATGGTGTTGATGTAGTCCGTGGTCGGCACCATGGGTACGCCGAGGTGGAGCTCCTTGGAGCGCTTCAGGAGCGTGAGCATGATCTCCCGACCACGCTGGTGGCCGTGGGCCGATACGAGCGCGTCCAGCGAATCCGAC
Organism: Cryobacterium cheniae; assembly: GCF_004403395.1. Classification (GTDB taxonomy): domain Bacteria; phylum Actinomycetota; class Actinomycetes; order Actinomycetales; family Microbacteriaceae; genus Cryobacterium; species Cryobacterium cheniae. Next base: position 130,413 of record NZ_SOGN01000044.1, on the reverse strand, counting down.
CATTCGGCCGTTTCCTCCGGGTCCGAATCCGTGCTGTTAACCGAATACGGGTCCTGGTCGTTGACAGTCACACTCGACCTCTCTCTGTTGGGCAGAACATAGGAACGAATCTGCCGGGTTAGCGGTGCCGGGTGGCGGTCGGGACACGACCGGTGGCACCACGCAAGCCTACAGATTATGCCTCCGGTCTGTGCACGATCGGTGAGCGCCGTTCGTGCCGGGAATCGGGGGGTCCCGGAACGGTCATCTTGGATCCCGCAGGTGGCGGGACTAGGCTGTGGCGTCGCCTTGCACTGTTCCAGTGGGCGCACGAAAGGAAGCGCTCCATGGCGTTGGAAAATGACACTCAGGCTCCTGATTTCGAGCTCTTCAACCAGTTCGGGGAGAGGGTTCAGCTCAGCGAGTTCCGTGGAAAGAAGTCGGTCGCCCTGGTTTTCTTCCCCCTCGCCTTCTCCGGGGTCTGCAGCGGCGAGCTGTGCGAGCTGCGGGACAACCTGTCGTTGTTCGCCGCCAACGAGGTGGAACTGCTCGGCATTTCGGTCGATTCCCGTCACGCCCTGCGCGCCTGGGGGGAGCAGGAGAGGTACACCTTCGATCTCCTGGCCGACTTCTGGCCGCACGGTGCCGTCGCGAAGGAATACGGGGTCTTCCTCGAGGAGAAGGGCTTCGCCAACCGGGCCACGTTCCTGATCGACCGTGAGGGGATCATCCGGGCCAGCTTCATCACCGCGCCGGGTGAGCCTCGGTCGCTGGAGGCCTACCGGGCGGCGATCGGCGAGCTCCAGCCGGTGTGAACCCCCGGCTGCAGTTCATCCGGCGCGCAGAATCTGTATGATGGTGCACGGCCTTCACCGGCCGTTGTGTCAGGGGCCTTTAGCTCAGTTGGTAGAGCGCCACGTTTACACCGTGGATGTCATCGGTTCGAGCCCGGTAGGGCCCACAAATAAAACCCCTGATCACGTGCGTCGCGAATGAGCCCGAGCCGAGTGCCACGACAGTTTTCAGGGAGACCACGTGAACCAGCCACGCATGAACGTCGAGTCGTTCAACCTCGACCACCGCACGGTCGTCGCGCCCTACGTGCGCCTGGCCGACACGAAGGTGCTGCCGCAGGGCGACACCATCGTGAAGTACGACGTGCGTTTCACGCAGCCCAACGCGCTGCACCTGGAGATGCCGGCGGTGCACTCGATCGAGCACCTCTTCGCCGAGCACTCCCGCAACCATTCCACCCGCGTCATCGACTTCTCGCCGATGGGCTGCCAGACCGGGTTCTACCTCATCCTGCAGGGGCAGCCGGAGTACGCAGAGGTTCTCGGGCTGATCGAGGCCACCATGATCGACATCCTCGGCGCCACCGAGGTGCCGGCCGCCAATGAGGTGCAGTGCGGCTGGGGAGCCAACCACTCGCTGACGGCCGCCCAAGACGCGGTGAGGGCGTTCCTGGCCGCCCGCGACGGCTGGACCACCGTCACAGCATGAGCCCCGTCGACGCGATCATTCTGGTCGCGATGGAGGAGGAGGCCGCTCCGTTCCTGGCGGCCGCCACCGCCGTCACCGCGCCGGTCACCGTCGGCATGGCCCGCCGACACCGCCTCACCCTGGCCGGGCGCGAGGTGCTGCTGGTGCAGAGCGGCATCGGGCTGGTCAACGCGGCCGGTGCGACAACATCCGCACTCCTCTTCGCACGCTCCGACGACCCCGCGGCGACGCCGCTGGTGATCAGCGCGGGTTCGGCCGGCGGGATCGGAGCGCAGGTCCAGGTGGGAGAGGTGGTCATCGGCAGCGAATACCTGAACAGCGACGCTGACGCACGCGTCTTCGGGTACGCGCTCGGCCAGGTGCCCGGCATGCCGGCCCGCTACGAGGGCGCGCCTGCGGCGCTCCGCCTCGCCGTGCCCTCAGCCCGGATGCCCGATGGTTCGGTGCTCGTCGTGCATCGCGGGCTGCTGGTCTCCAACGACGCTTTCGTGAGCGAGGAGCGCGCCGAGCTCCTCCGTGTGCTGTTCCCCGGGGTCCTCGCCACCGACATGGAGTCCGTGGGCGCAGCCCAGACCTGTTTCGCACACAAGGTGCCGTTCGTGGCCATTCGCGGTATCTCCGACCTGTGCGGACCGATCGACGACCACCTGGCCCACGTCGACGACGCGGCCGACCGCTCCGCCGCGGTCGTGTTGGAGACGCTGCGCCGGCTCGTCGACTGATCGCGGCCGGGAGCCCCACCATGACGGTGGTCCCGCCGCCGCGGGGTGACCCGGCGCAGGGTCGCCGATCGCTGCACGCTTCGGGGTTCCGCGCGATAACCTGAAACGGGCGCGGCTATCGAAAGTCGCTGCACGCGAGGGGATGCATCGCTGTCCCGCTGAGCCGAGCGCTCGGGAACATGAAGGGGGTGATCAGCGACATGTCGCTGCCTGATCGTCGATCCTTCGGCCTCGCCGTCGAGGAGTTGTCCAACGCACACCTGAACGGCACGGATCTGTGTTCGCCTTTTCTGAGGGTGCTGCCCGTCACGGGCGTGGCGATCTCCACCCTCGGAGGTCCCTTCGGCACCGAAACTGTGTGCGCGAGCGATGCGTCCGCCGCCCGGCTCGACGAACTGCAGTTCGACCTCGGCGAAGGTCCGTGCTGGGATGCCCTGGCGACCCACGTCCCGGTGCTCTCCGGCGACATCCGTCAGCACGGCAACCCGGTCTGGCCGGTTTTCGTGCAGACGCTCGACGGGACCGATGTGGGAGGCGTGTTCGCCTTCCCCATGGTCGTTGGATCATTGGACATCGGCGCAGTCGATCTCTACTCCCGCCGCCCCCGCACCCTGACCGGGCCGCAGATCGCCGACGCCACGACGATGGTCGGGATCGCGGCCCGCCAGGTTCTTCGGCGTGTCCTGCTCGCGCAGACGATGAAGCCGGACCCTGACGCCGACGAGGGCTACTCTCGACGCGTCGTGCACCAGGCGACGGGTATGGTGCTGGCCCAACTGAACCTGGGAGCCTCAGACGCCCTGCTGCTCCTCCAGGGCTATGCGTTCTCCCACGCTCGCACCGTCCGCGAGGTGGCGGACGATGTGGTGGCTCGAAAACTTGATTTTACTTCAGAATTCGACGGGTCCTAGGATGGAATTATGGTGACGAGAACACGCGAGGGTCAGCTGGTAGAGACCTTCGTCACGCTGGCCGACACGCTCGTCGTCGGGTACGACGTCGTTGACCTGCTGCAGACCCTCGTGGACACGTGCGCCACCCTCTTCGAGGCTTCCGCGGTCGGAATCATCCTGAGCGCCGGCAACGAGAACGATCTCGAGGTCGTGGCCTCGACCAACGAACGCAGCCGGCTGATCGAGATCCTCCAGCTGCGGGCCGACAACGGGCCCTGCGTCGAGTGCTTCACGACGGGTAAACCGGTGGCCATCCCCGACCTCGATGTCCTCGCCCCGGCGTGGCCACGGTTCCGGGCGGGAGCCCTCGAACTCGGCTTCAAATCGATGCACTCGGTTCCCCTGCGGTTGCGCGCGACGACCATCGGATCGCTCAATCTCTTCTGGGATCGCCTCGGTGGCCTGGGAACGGAAGACCTGCGCACCGTCCAGGCGCTGGCCGACACCGCCACGATCGGCATCCTCCAGGAGCGTGCCATCAGAGAGGGCGACGTGGCTCGGGCTCAATTGCAGCACGCGCTCAGCAGCCGCGTACTGATCGAGCAGGCCAAAGGCGTCGTCGCCTTCACGCACATTGTCGATATGGACGGGGCCTTCGCGATCCTGCGTCAGTATGCCCGCAACAACGGCCGGCCGCTGGTCGAGGTTGCCGAACAGGTAGTGAAGCGCGCTCTGACCCTGTAGTCCCGGCAAGGACTACTATGAAGGAAGGCCCTGGACCCCGGCTGCACGTGCCTTATCCGTGAGCAAGCAGGGGCCTACCATGAAGCGCATATTTCACCCCGGCGGGTCAGTCGTCACGGGCGATGACCTTGCGGTCGCCGTCATGTACTACGCAGAGGCGCTGAGCCTCCGCCCCCAGGTCGATGTCGTCGACCTTCCGATCATCGACGACACCGGCCTCGTCGGTCGGGTCCAGATCCTGATCGGTGGATCCGGCCGACTGGGCTGCATCACCGTCGAATCCTGTCTTTCGGAGCTGCTGGAGCCGGACACGGTGGACACTCTCCGCCACAAGGCTCGGGCCGGCACGGCCTCGGGTCGCGCCTCGTGGACGGGTGACGGCCTGGACTCTCCCCAGTTCGACGAGTTCGACTACTGATCGGGCAAGGCCGCGGCCGGGACTTTCGGCACTGGTCCAACGGCTCGGCGCGCGACATCGTGTACCTTTCTGCCCGCTGTGCCGGGGACTGGAGGAGGCCCGAATGGACGACCGTGTCGTAGTGGGGATCAGCGGCCGACCGGCGGCCCGCGCTGCGCTTTACTGGGCGATCGATTATGCGCGTCCCCGGCGGTTGGAGATCGAATTGGTGCACGTCGTCGATGCGACCTTCGGCACGACACCGGCCGGGTTCCTGCACTCGGCCCGCGATCAGGCCCACTCTCTGCTCACGCGTGAAGCCGAGGAGGCCTTGAGCGTCGCGCCAGCCCTGACCTTCCACACGACGGTCCTGGAGGGCTCGCCCACCGGCGCGCTCACCGACTGGGCCGTCGGCGCTGAGCTCCTGGTCGTTGGTTCGCATGCCCTGGGTCGGTTTCGCGACTATGTCTTCAGCACCCATGCCGCGCAGATCGCCGCGCACGCCGCCGGTTCCGTCGTCGTCGTGCCCGAGCAGGAGGAAAAGGGCGGCGCCGGGGTCGTCGTCGGAGTGGACGGCTCCGAGGCGTCACTCGCCGCCGTACGATTCGCCGCCGAGCAGGCGGACAGACTGGGCGAGCGGCTGACGGCCCTGTACTGCTGGAGCGCACCGGCGCCGTGGACCGAGGACAGTGCCATGATCGATTGGCCGATGGAGCCCGATGAGGCGGACCGCCTCGTCCTCGCCGAAGCGGTGGCCGGACTGGCCGAACGCTACCCGGACCTGGACCTCGACCTGCGGCTCGACCTCGGGTTGCCGGTGGACGCTCTCGTGACGGCGGGGACCGGTGCCCGGCTCCTCGTCGTGGGCAGCCACGGTCGCCAGGGGTTCGCCCGTTTCTGGTTGGGTTCCGTCAGCCACGTGATCGTGCTGACCATGCCCTGCCCGGTCGCCGTGATCAGGGCCGCCGTGACCGGCACCGACGCGACCGAAGCGGGACCGGGCCCCGAACCCCGGTAATCAAACGGTCCGTGTCAGTCGGATCGGGCGATCAGCACCGGCAGATTGATGTTCATCAAAACGTCGTGGGTGACCGAACCGATCACCGACTGGGTCGCGGGCCGCGGATGTGAGACTCCGAGCACGAGCAGGGCCGCCTCGCCGGCGGCATCGAGCAGAGCCTCGGCCGGCGGAAGGTGCACCAGCCGGGGGTGCACGAGCACGCCGGGGGTGGTCGTGGCCGCCAGTGTCGCCGCGGCCTGGAGCACGTGCTCTGCCGCCCGGGTGGACTCGGGCAGGGCCGGGGATCCGGGCTCCGCACCCAGAATTGACGGCGCATGCACGAGGATCAGCTCCTGGCCGAGCCGGTGCGCCTCTCGGGCTCCGCGGCAGACGGCCGAGGTGGACCCTTCGAAGCGGTCGACCCCCACGACGACTCCGCGCCGACCGTCGCCGGTGGTTTCCGGCACCACGGCGACCGTGCAACCGGCGGCCGCGGCGATTTGAACGCTCCGCGAGCCGAGCACGCGTCCGCGCAGGGAGCCTGTCTTGTGGGTTCCGACGACCAGGACGTCGCCGGATGTCGGCACGGCGGCGAGCGTCCAGGCCGGTGACCCGTGCAGGACCAGCGCGCCGATGTTCAGCCCGGCGTGCGTCCGCGCCGCGTCGACCTCCCGCACGAGCAGGCTGTCCGCCCGGCGCTCCGCTTCCCGCGCGTAGTCGGGACCCAGCAGCCCCCACTCGTCGTCGACGACGTGCACCAGCACCACGGGGGACCCGGCCGCCTCCGCCCGGGCCAGACCCCAGCGCACGGCCGCCCGGCTCGGATCGGAGCCGTCGAAACCGATGTAGTAGGTGCTCATCGCTTCTCCGTGCCTTCCGCGGAATGCGGCTGTGACTCGGCGCGTTCGCCGGCGGGGCGGGGCACCACCGCGACCGGGCACGGCAGGTTCATCAGCACGTCGTGGCTGACCGAACCGAGGAAGAGGCTGCCGACGGCCCCGCGGCCGTGCGTGCCGACGACGACGAGGGAGGCCGCCCGGGACGCGTCCACGAGCACGGATGCCGCGGTGCCCTGCTCCAGCACCTCGGTGATATGCAAGGAGGGATGCGTGTCGCGAACCCTCCGCGTGGCCCCGGAGAGGATGTGCGCGTGGGCATCCCGCATCTCCTCATAGGGCAGGACGGCGCCGAATTCGACGGCCACCGTCGCGGGGATCGTCCAGGAGTGGACGATCTCGAGAGGCGAATGGAAACGCTCGGCCTCGCGAGCCGCGAAGTCGACGGCAACGAGAGCCGTCACGTCGTCCTCCATCCCCACGACGATGCTGCCGCCACGCGCCTGCCAGGTGACGGGGACGACGATGACGGGGCACCGGGAGTGGGCTGCGAGGCGAAGGGGAAGGGTGCCGAAGACGGTCCCGGCGAGGACGCCGGTCTTCCTGGTGCCGACGACCAGGAGGTCGGCGGTCGCCGATGCCCGGGCCAGTTCGTCGAGCGGGACGCCATGGCGGATGTATCCCGTCTTCCGGCAGGTGGGGGCCACCTGCTCGACCCGTCGAATGGCTTCCGCGAGCGCGCGCTCGTAGGCCGGCTGACTGGAGTAGTCCGATCCCTCGGCGGGGTACCAGCCCAGATCCACCACCGTGGTGAGTTCCAGGCTGACGGGTGTGCCCTGCAGCCGTTCGAGCGTCACGACCCTGTCGAGGGCCCACTCGAGGGCCGTCTTGCTGGCTGCGCCGCCGTCGATGGCGACGATCACTTTTTCGACCATGGAGGTGACCCCTGCTCTGGATGGAATCGCACCGGACAGTCCGATCCACGTCAGGGTGGCAGTGCGGGCGTGTCCGGGACAGGGCCGAAGGTCCCGTGCGGGTAGTATCCCCGCTACCAGACGAGAGGCGATCCCCGGCCATGTCCCACGAACGTATCCCACTCACCCTGAACGAACCTCCAGAGCTTGCCCCGGGGACGGTGTTCAACCCCCGCGCGCGCCTGCACGGCCCTCGGACGTCGCGGTGGGCGGCCGCATCCGCGGATTTCATCGAGGGTCTGCGCGGAGAGACGACCAACGACCCGCTGATATTGCTGACAGATATTTTCGCGTTGGCAGCGGACGCCGAACTGGTCTGTCTGGTCGGGACGCGTGTTGTTGCTCCGGGGGTTGTCGTTCCGGGCGGCGACGCGGACGCTGAGGAGGTTGTCGTCGTCCACGCGGTGAACGACGGGCCCGCCGGGGAACTGCAGGGCCTGGCCTTCCCTGCGAGAGGGAGCCTGTGCGGGCGGGCGATCGCCTCAGGCCGACCCGTCCTCGTCGGCAGGGGAGACCGCGAGGCTACGGGCTCGGAGTTGCTCCTGATCGGCGGGCCGACGATGGTCGTCCCCGTCGGGGGATCCGGGATATCCGGTCGGCCCGCCCTGGCTCTGACTGCCGCCCGGTCGTGCGGGGCACCCCCGTTCACGGCTGGGGACCTCGAATCGGCCGGTGATTTCGCCCGTCTGGTAGACGCGGGCCTCCAGCTCGAGCGGAACGGCTCGGACCGTGCGCGCTTGGCGGTGGTCGCCGACCGCGACCGGATCGCACGTGAGCTGCACGACCGGGTGATCCAGCGGGTCTTCGCTGCGGGGCTCGCCGTGCAGGCGCTCGGCGGGATGACGACGGACCCGGTGCTCGGGCAGCGGTTGACCGATGAGGTGGGAGCCCTCGACGCCGTCATCACCGAGATCCGCACTGCGATCTTCGCGTTGTCGTTCCAGGCGCACCCCGTCCGTCCGTCCGTCCGGCGCCGTATTCTCGACCTGCTCGACGAACTCGGGCCTCTCTTCGAACACCCGCCGCAGATGCTCTTCTCCGGTGCGATCGATCTGCTCGTCACCGCCCCGCTGGCCGACGATCTGGTCGCCGTGGTGCGGGAGGGGTTGACCAACGTGGTCCGCCACGCGCGGACCCGGGATGCGGAGGTGAGCGTCTGCGTCGCGGCCGACACCGTCACGATTGAGATCAGCGACAACGGGGTCGGCCTGGGCGGCTCCGAGCGTCGCAGCGGCGTCGCCAATCTGTCTTTCCGTGCCGAACGCTGGCAGGGGATGGTGTCCCTCACCGACCGGGTGCCTCGCGGCGCCCTGCTTCGCTGGACCGCCCGCCTGGCCGATGTTCCGGTACGGAGCGACCGATGACGCGCGTGTTCGTGGTCGACGACCACGAAATCGTCCGCGTCGGACTGGCCGGGCTGATCAACGCCGAAGGCGATCTGGAGGTGGTGGGGGAGGCGGCAACGAAGCGGCAGGCCCTGGCCAGGGTCGCCGCGACCCGGCCGGACGTCGTGGTCCTCGACGTGCGGCTCCCTGATGGAAGCGGCATCGACGCCTGCCGGGACATTCGCTCGAGGGATCCCGGCATCCGGTGTTTGATGCTCACCGCGTTCGACGACGACGAGGCAAGCCGCGCGTCCGTCCTCGCCGGGGCGTCCGGGTATGTGCTGAAGGACATCCGCGGCGAACGTCTGGTGGCGGGAATCCGGCGGGTGGCCCAGGGGGAGTCGCTGCTCACCCCGCTGCTGGACGGCCGGGTCGCAGCCTCGCTGGGGCTGGACCGGGGTGACTCTGCCGCCCGCGCGCTGACGACGCGGGAACGGCAGGTCCTCGATCTGATCTCCCGGGGACTCACCAACCGGCAGATCGGGGTGCACCTCGACCTGGCCGAGAAAACGGTGAAGAACTACGTGTCGGGGGTGCTCAGCAAACTCGGCATGGAGCGCCGAACCCAGGCCGCCGTTTTCGGGGCGGAGTTGCACCGCCGCGAGGGCGAGCCCTCCGCTCGATTTCGACCGGGCTCTCCCGGTACGCTGGCCGGATGAAACCGCATCGTGTCAACCGGGTCGTGCCCGGACCGGGCCAGGAATCGGTCTGGGACTACCCGCGACCACCCCGCGTGGAGCAGAGTACCGACCGGGTCGTCGTCACCATCGGCGGCCTGGTCATCGTCGACACGGACGACGCCGTCCGGGTGCTCGAGACCAGCCATCCGCCGGTCTACTACCTGCCGCGCTCCGCGTTCCGCGCGGGAAGCCTCGAACCGGCACCCGGACAGTCCTACTGCGAGTTCAAGGGTGCGGCGTCTTACCTGAGCGTGTTTGCCCCGGGACGCCTGGAGGTGGCGGCCGGATGGTATTACCCGTCGCCGACGCGTGGCTTCGAAGACCTTGTCGAGCGCGTCGCCCTGTACCCCGGACGGATGGACGAAGTCACCGTGAATGGGGAACGGGTGCTGCCGCAGCCGGGCGACTTCTACGGCGGCTGGATCACCTCCCGGGTGGTCGGACCGTTCAAGGGGGCTCCAGGCAGTCTCGGCTGGTGAGGCTCTTCCACGCGCCACCGTTCGGCGGCCCGGTCATCACGCCTCGGACCCACGGTGAGAATTTCTCGCTGGATTCGCGGCTTGCCCGACCTGAACCAGACGGGCCTCGACGGCTCCGACACCCCAGGACGCCCCGGCGACGACCTGGCAGCCGGGCTGGCAGGGTGTCATTTTGGCTAACGTCGGCGCAGCTCCGGCACCGGTAGGCTTGCGAGGTGTCAGTCTCGCTCGCCGATGTAACTCGGATCATCCATGAATTGTGGCCGTTGTCCGGTGCCGAATCCTGGGACGCCCCGGGGCTGGTGTGCGGCAACCCCGGCCGGTCGGTTGAATCGATCCACCTGGCCGTGGACGCGGTCTCCGCGACCGTGGACGAGGCCGTCGGACACGGCGCCGACCTGTTCCTGGTGCATCATCCGCTGTTACTGCGCGGGGTGACGTCGGTCGCCGAAGACCGCTACAAGGGAGCCCTGCTCGGTCGGCTGATCCGGGCGGACTGCGCCCTTCTCGCGGCGCACACCAACGCCGATGTCGTCGTCGATGGGGTCTCGGACATCCTCGCCACCCGCCTCGGCCTTGTCGACGCCGCACCCATCACTGCGGGCTCCGCGCCGGGAACGGGAATCGGCCGGGTCGGCCGGCTCGCGCAGCCGACCAGCCTGGGCCAGCTGGCGCACCGCCTCGCCCAGCTCCTGCCGGCCACCGCCGGCGGCGTGCGGGTCTCGGGGGAGTACGGCAGCGTCGTCGAAACCGTCTCACTCTGCGGCGGCGCCGGCGATTCTCTCCTCGGCCATCCCGCCGTCCAGGGATCGGATGTCTACATCACCGCCGATCTCCGGCACCACCCGGCCTCGGAAGCTCGCGAGCAGGCCGGACTGACCGGCGGCACGCCCGCCCTGATCGACGTGTCGCACTGGGCCAGTGAATGGCTCTGGATCGAGCCGGCCGCCGATCAGCTCCGGGCCGCCCTGCCCGGTGTGCGCATCACCTGCAGTTCCCTGCGCACGGATCCCTGGGACTTCGCGATCGTGCAGTAGCCTGCCGATGGAGTTCAGATCCGCCCCCACCGCACGCTCAGATTCACTATTCGCAAAGGTCAGGACAACGTGAAGGCATCCCCAGTAGAACAGAAGGAGCTTCTCCGGCTTCAGGCACTCGACATCAGACTGCAGCAGGTTGGGCACCAGTCGAAGGCCTTGCCCCAGCACGCCGAGCTCCGGGAACTCACCCAGTTGTTCGACACCACCCGGATGGCACTGAGCACCCGCGCCGGTGAACGCGATGACGTTCGCACCGAGCTGGCGCGGATCGAATCCGACGTCGACGTGGTCGAGAAGCGCATCGCTCGGGACAGCGACCGGGTACAGCACACGTCTTCGGTTAAAGACGTGCAGGCACTGGAGACTGAGCTCGCTGCGTTGCGCAAGCGCCTTCTGGCGCTCGAGGAGATCGAGATCGCGGTCATGGAGCGGCTCGAGGAGAGCGATGCGGCGGTAGCAGCGGTGGAGGCGGAGCGGGATGCCATCGCGGGCCGGATCCACGAGGCCGAGCAGTCGCGGGACGCGAGCCTCGCCGATCTGACCCGGCAGCTCGGCGAAATCCGCCGGGACCGGGCCGCCGTCGCCGGCAGCGTCACCGAGGACCTCGCCGCCCTCTATGAGAAGCGATTCGTGACGGGCCGGGGCAACGCCGCGGCGCTGTTGCGGGCGCGCACCTGCAGCGGCTGCACGATGACGCTCACCGGCAGCGACCTCGACGCCGTGCGTTCCTCGCCGGCGGACGAGGTCCTGTTCTGCCCGGACTGCGGGGCGATCCTGGTGCGTACGGAGGAATCCGGGATCTAGGTGGAATCCGCCCCTGCCTGCGGCCTGTATTCTGGACTGTGGAATGGGTCGGCAAGACGGTCGCGTCATCCGTTGCCCCTCGGGTCAGCGGATGCCGAGGAACGTCCGGGCTCCGCAGAGCAGGATGGTGGGTAACACCCACCCGGGGTAACCCGCGAGACAGTGCCACAGAAAGTAAACCGCCTCCGGTTTCGGCCGGCGGTAAGGGTGAAACGGTGGTGTAAGAGACCACCAGAGACCAGGGTGACCTGGTCGGCTAGGTAAACCTCGTCCGGAGCAAGGTCAGACAGGAAACGCCAAGGCGGCTCGCCGAGTTTCCGGGTAGACCGCTAGAGGGCTGCGGCAACGTAGTCCCAAGATAGATGGCCGTCCAGGGTGCTTCGGCACCGGGACAGAACCCGGCGTAATAGCCGGCCCATTCCACTTTCCAGCCTCAGGGCGCCGCGCCGCACCGATCACGGCCGGAGCAAGCAGGCCTGCCTTGCCCAACCGCTCGACACGTTCTTTGTTGCTCGGGGCCCAGCCGCCTCCCGGTTTGCGGGGGGTCATGAGCCGCAGGAATAGGTCCGCGTCGAGGCGGTGCGGGACACTGTCGAACCAGCCGAAGCAGACGGCCTTTTCCACGGCGTCCTCGTACCGATCAGCCGGTTCGAGAACGGGAAGGTCCACGATTCGCCGGACCACTCGAGCCGCTCCGGGTCAGTCCCGGTGCTTGACGGCGAGGGCGGCGGCGCCGAGGATTCCCGCATTGTTGCGGTGCACGGCCGGGATGATGGCCGTTTTCAGCCGGAGCAGTGGCAGGAAGTCCTGGTGGTGCTTGGACACGCCGCCACCGACGATGAAGAGGTCAGGCGAGAACAGCGCTTCCACGGTCGAATAGTACTTCTGCAACCGACCGGCCCATTTCTCCCAGCTCAGGTTTTCGCGTTCCTTGGCGGAGTACGCAGCCTTCGTCTCGTAGTCGACGCCGTCGATCTGCAAATGACCGAGTTCGGTATTCGGCACGAGCACTCCGTCGTTGAGCAGTGCCGTACCGATTCCGGTGCCGAGGGTGGTCATGATGACCACCCCGCTCACACCCTTTGCCGCACCGAACTGCGCTTCCGCATAACCGGCGGCATCCGCGTCGTTCACGAAATGAATGGGGTGGCCGAGACCCTTCTCGAAGAGCTTCTCGGCAGCGAGGCCGATCCACTTGTCCGACACGTTGGCGGCCGACATGGTGTGGCCGTTCTTCACAACCGCGGGGAAGCAGATGCCCACCGGCAACGCGCCGGCACCCTCCTCAGCGGAAATCGTGGCCAGCAGGTTTCTGGTCGTCTCGATGATGTCGGCCGGGCGGCCGCCTTTGGGCGTGGGCAGCTTCACCCGAGCGGACAAGAGCTGGCCGGTGGACAGATCGACCACCGCTCCCTTGATGCCGGTGCCGCCGATGTCGATGCCGATAGCCATGGTTGAACTCATAGAAGAAACCTACCGGTTGTCAGGGGAGGGTGAGAATCTCGGCGCCGCGCTCGGTCACCATGAGGGTGTGCTCGAACTGGGCGGTGATGCTCTTGTCCCTGGTCGTCACGGTCCAGTCATCCGCCCACATGTCCCAGTCGCTGCCGCCGAGGGTGAGCATCGGTTCGATCGTGAAGACCATGCCGACCTCCATCACGGTGTCGTAGACGGGAGCGGAGTCATAGTGGGGGATGATCAGGCCGGAGTGGAAGGCCTCGCCGACGCCGTGACCGGTGAAGTCGCGCACGACGCCGTAGCCGAACCTCTTGGCGTAGGACTCGATGGTGCGGCCGATCACGTTCACCTGGCGCCCGGGAGCAACGGCCTTGATACCTCGGGCGAGGGCTTCCCGGGTGCGTTCGACGAGGAGTTTGACCTCGTCCCGGGCCTCCCCGACGATGAAGGTGGCGTTCGTGTCGCCGTGCACGCCGTTCTTATAGGCGGTGATGTCGATGTTGACGATGTCCCCGTTCTCGAGGACGGTGTCATCGGGGATGCCGTGGCAGATGACCTCGTTCACGGAGCTGCACAGCGATTTGGGAAACCCGCGATAGCCGAGCGTCGACGGGTAGGCGTCTCGCTCGATCATGAACTCGTGGCCGATCCGGTCGAGTTCCTCCGTCGTCACGCCGGGCCGGATGGCCCGTCCGACCGCCTCAATGGCCAAAGCGGCAATCCGGCCGGATTCGCGGATGAGCTGGATGCGCTCGGGGGAGTACACATCCGATCCCGTGAAGGGCGACGGCATGTCCTTCCCGACGTACTCCGGGCGCACGATGTGGCGGGGAACGGACCGGAGCGGAGAAACCGCTCCGGGGAGGAGGTGACCGACAGAATCCTTAGGCATAAGATCAAGCTTATGTCCGAAAACATCGATCACCAGTTCTGGTACAACATGCGCTCGGGCGCGGTCGAGCAGGGGATGCAGTCCCCCTCCACGGACCGTGTCGGGCCGTTCACCACCCGGGAGGAGGCCGTCCACGCTTTGGCGAAACTGCGCGCGAATAGCGCCAAATGGGCCGCCGAAGAGGCCGAGAACGAGCGCTAGGTCCGATCGCTGCGGGACTGCCCGTAGCTGTGGGACTACTCGTAGCTGTGTTCCGGCGCCGGGTAGGCGCCGGAACTGACGTCGTCCTTGAACCGGTGCACGGCATCCGTCAGCACGCCGCGCAGATTCGCGTACTGCCGCACGAACCGGGGCACCCGCCCCTCGGTCATGCCGGCGAAATCCGTCCACACCAGCAGCTGGCCGTCGACGTCGGGTCCCGCGCCCACGCCGATCGTGGGGATTTCGAGGCGTGCGGTGACCAGTGCCGCCACCGTCGCCGGGACCATCTCGAGGACGACCGCGAACGCGCCGGCGTCCTGCACCGCGAGGGCGTCTTCGATCAGCTGGTCCGCGGCCTCGCCGCGCCCCTGGATCATGTGCCCGCCGAGGCCGTGCTCGCTCTGCGGGGTGAAGCCGACATGCCCCATCACGGGGATCCCCGAAGACACGATGCGTTTGATCTGCTTGTGGCTGCGCACCCCGCCCTCGAGCTTGACCGCGTGGGCCTGCGCTTCCTTCATGAAACGCACGGCGGTGTGCAGGGCCTCGCTCTGGCCGGTCTCGTATGAACCGAAGGGCATATCCGCGACGACGAGCGCGCGGGTGACGGCGCGCGCGACGGCCCGAGTGAGCGGGATGAGTTCGTCGACCGTCACCGGCAGGGTGGTCTCGTAGCCGAACACGTTGTTTCCGGCGGAATCGCCCACCAGCAGGAAATCGATGCCGGCCTGGTCGAAGATCTGAGCCGTGAGCATGTCGTAGCTGGTGAGTCCCGTGATCGGGATGCCCTGCTGCTTGGCGTTGTGAAAATGGCGCGTCCGCACCCGTTTGGGTCCGGACTGCACGGGAACGAAGGGATTCAGCTCGCTGACGGGCTGGGGGGCATCCGGAACGGTCGACTCTGGCATGCCTCAAGTGTAGTCAAGGCGCGTTCGCGCCGATCGGCGGCCGGTTTCGCCCGAGAATCGACGTCAGACAGTAGCCTAGGGAGCGACAAGAAAGGGCGTGAATGGACAAGCAGCGCGACTTCGTTCTTCGGACCATCGAGGAACGGGGAATCAAGTTCATCCGACTCTGGTTCACGGATGTCGTCGGCACCCTCAAATCGGTGGCCATCGCACCCGCAGAGGTTGAGGGCGCATTCGCTGAGGGGCTCGGTTTCGACGGCTCGGCGATCGAGGGTCTCACCCGGTCGTTCGAGGCGGATGTGCTCGCGCACCCGGACCCGACCACGTTCCAGATCCTGCCCTGGCGGGGAGAGATCGACCCGACCGCCCGCATGTTCTGCGACATCATGACGCCCGACGGCCAGCCGGCCGTCGCCGATCCGCGAAATGTGCTCAAGCGCACGCTGGCCAAGGCGGCCGATCGCGGATTCACTTTCTACACCCACCCCGAGATCGAGTTCTACCTGCTCAAGTCCTCCAAGTACGGCAAGAACGGCCCCGTCCCGGTGGACCAGGCCGGCTACTTCGACAACGTCCCCGGCGGCACGGCCCACGATTTCCGGCGTCGGTCGGTGCGGATGCTCGAAGACCTCGGCATTTCAGTGGAATTCAGCCACCACGAGGCTGGTCCCGGTCAGAACGAGATCGACCTGCGCTACGCGGATGCGCTGACCACGGCTGACAACATCATGACCTTCCGCACCGTCATCAAAGAGGTGGCCATCGAGCAGGGCGTCTACGCGACGTTCATGCCGAAGCCGATGTCGGAGCACCCCGGGTCAGGCATGCACACTCACCTGTCCCTGTTCGAGGGCGACACCAACGCGTTCTTCGAGGCGGGCGCCCAGTACCAGCTCTCCAAGACCGGCCGCCAGTTCATCGCCGGGCTGCTCAAGCACGCCCCGGAGATCACCGCCGTCACGAACCAGTTCGTCAACTCCTACAAGCGGCTGTGGGGCGGGGACGAGGCACCCAGCTTCGTCTGCTGGGGTCACAACAACCGGTCCGCCCTGATCCGAGTGCCGCTCTACAAGCCCAACAAGGGCCAGAGCGCCCGCGTCGAGTACCGGGCCATCGATTCGGCCGCGAATCCGTATCTCGCGTATTCGCTCATGCTGGCCGCCGGGCTCAAGGGGATCGAAGAGGGCTACGAGCTCCCCCCGGAGGCCGAAGACAATGTGTGGGGCCTGAGCGACACCGAACGTCGCGCTCTGGGCTACCGGCAGCTTCCGGCGAGCCTCGACCACGCGATCCAGTACATGGAGGAGTCCGAACTGGTCGCGGAGACGCTGGGCGAGCACGTGTTCAACTATGTGTTGCTCAACAAGCGCCAGGAGTGGAAGGAGTACCGCTCGCAGGTCACTCCCTTCGAGCTCGACAAGAACCTCCAGATGCTCTGATACCGGAAAGACGAGACCCGATGGCACGGGAACAGCTGACCCTGACCGAGCTCGCTCGGGCGGGCTTTGTCGAGCTGCAAGAGGTGCGGGTCCGGCTGGCGGAAGTCGATGACCTGGGCGGTCCAGAACCGGCGGCGCTTCTCCCGATGCTCGCCAGAACGGCCAACCCGGATGCCGCCCTCGCGGCGCTCGTGTCGTTGCTTCGCCAGGCGCCGAACAAGGTGCGGGCCTTGTTGCAGGCCCCGGATCCGACCCAGCGGCTGCTGCGGGTCGTCGGGGCGTCGAGCGGTCTGACCGATTTCTTCCTGCGTCATCCGGAGGAGTTGACGGTTCTCGCCAAACCCGTCACGACCCTTCCCGCCCTTTCGGAACTGACGAAGGACCTGCTCGAGTCGGTCGGTGCCGTGGACGGTTTCTCCCGCCTCGTCGACGACGAGGGCTGGGTCGCCCTGCGGGTGCGCTACCGACGCCGTCTGGCGCAGCTGGCCGCCTTCGACCTCGAACAGGCCGACCCGGTCGCGGGCCTCGACGCCGTCGCCCGCACGCTCGCCGACCTGGCGGCCGCCGCGCTGGAGGCGTCCCTGGCCGTCGCCCGCAGTATGTCAACCGGTCTGGTCGCGGGCCGCGGCGTTTTCCCGGAGAACGAGGTGCGCGCCACCCGGCTCGCGGTGATCGGTATGGGCAAGGCGGGTGCCGGCGAACTCAACTACGTGAGCGACGTCGATGTGATCTTCGTCGCAGAGGGTGACCCGGACGCCGGACTCGACGCGCCGCGTGCGGTCGACATCGCCACCCGGCTCGCCATCCTGTTGATGCGGGGCCTGAATCAGCCGTCCGTCGAACCCGAACTCTGGGAGGTGGACCCGAATCTCCGCCCCGAGGGCAAGTCCGGCGCCCTCGTGCGCTCCCTCGAGTCCCACCTGGCCTACTACGAGCGCTGGGCGAAGAGTTGGGAGTTCCAGGCGCTGCTGAAAGCCAGGCCGCTGGCCGGCGACCTCGAGCTTGGCGCCCGGTATGTCGCGGCGGTGTCCCCGAAGGTGTGGACCAGCGCCAGTCGGGAGAATTTCGTCGAGTCTGTGCAGCGGATGCGCGAGCGCGTGACTCAGAACATCCCCGAGGACGAAGTGGCCGTGCAACTGAAGCTCGGCCCCGGCGGCCTCCGCGACATCGAGTTCACGGTGCAGCTGCTGCAGTTGGTGCACGGGCAGGCGGATCCGGCGGTTCGGCAGGCCGGTACCCTGCCGGCGCTGACCGCGCTGGCTGAGAGCGGCTACGTCGGGCGCGCCGAGGCGGCCGAGTTCGCAGAGGAGTACCGCATCCTGAGGCTGATGGAGCATCGCCTGCAGCTGGAGAAGCTTCGGCGAACCCACCTCGTGCCGCGGGACGAGTCGAGCCTGCGCGTCCTCGCCCGGGCGACCGGGCTCGCCCCGAATGCCGCCCAGCTGACCGTCCGTTGGCTGAACACCAAGCACCGGGTGCGCGGCCTGCACGAGCGCCTGTTCTACCGCCCCCTCCTGTCGGCGGTCGCCGCACTGCCGGCGGACGGACGGGGCCTCACCAGCGCCCAGGCGGAGGCCCGGTTGGCCGCGATCGGGTTCCGCAACACGAAGGGCGCCCTCGGCCACATTGCGGCTCTGACCGGCGGGGTGTCCCGGCGCGCGACGATCCAACGCAATCTGCTGCCGGTGTTGCTGCAGTGGTTCTCCGAGGGAGCCGACCCGGACTACGGGCTGCTCGCGTTCCGTCGGCTGAGTGACAGTCTCGGTACGACCTACTGGTTCCTGCGAATGCTCCGCGACTCGTCGGGGGCCGCCGAACGCCTCACCCGGGTGTTGTCCTCGTCCCGGTTCGTCGGCGAGCTCCTGGAGACCATTCCCGCGTCCGTGGCCTGGCTGGAAGACGAGGACGACCTGCGGCCGCGGAGTGCCGCCACCCTCCGGGAGGAGGCCCGCGCCGTGCTGGCCCGGCACGAGAGCCCGGATGCCGCCGCGTCGATCCTGCGCACGGCCAGACGCCGCGAGATGCTGCGGCTGGCGTTCTCGGCGGTGCTGGGGCAGGTCAGCATCGACGAGCTGGCCACGGGGCTCACCGATGTCACCGCCACCGTTATTCAGGGGGTGCTCGCCGCCATCCGTGGTACCACGCTCGACGGCGCCGAGGACGGCCAAGGCGCCGACGGGATCGAATTCGCCGTGATCGGGATGGGCAGGTTCGGCGGCTCGGAACTGGGGTTCGGTTCGGACGCCGACGTGATGTACGTCTTCCGCACGGGCGCCCTCACGGGCGAAGCAGCCCACGACCGGGCGAAATTCATCGTGAAGGAGCTGTCCCGGCTTACCGAGGACAACCGACTGCCTCTGGATCTGGACATCGGCCTGCGCCCTGAAGGGAAGAATGGTTCCGTCGCCAGATCCCTCGAATCCTACGAGGCCTATTATCGGCGTTGGTCGCTCACCTGGGAGGCGCAGGCGCTCCTGCGGGGAAGAGGAGTCGCCGGCGATGCCCGGCTCCTGACCGACTTCGAAGCCGTCGCCGACGCGGTGCGGTACCCACCGTCGATCAGCGGCCAGGCGATCCGTGAGGTCAAGCGGATCAAAGCCAGAGTCGAAAACGAACGGCTGCCGCAGGGCGCCGATCCCAACCGCCACCTCAAGTTGGGTCGTGGATCGTTGAGCGACGTGGAGTGGTTCGTGCAGCTGATGCAGCTGCAGTACGCGGCCGACATCCCGTCGCTGCGCACCTCGTCCACTCTCGGTGCGCTCCGCGCGGCCGTCGCTGCGGACCTGGTCAGCGAGCTGGACGCGGAAACGCTCACTGCCGCGTGGATCTTCGCGTCCCGTTGCCGATCAGCGATCACCCTCTGGACCAACAAGACCACGGATGTCCTCCCGACCGACCGCGCCGCACTCGAAGGCGTCGCCCGGGTGATGGAGTACCCTCCGGGATCCGCCAACACGCTCGAAGAGGACTACCTGTCGGTGACCCGGCGCGCCCGAGCGGTCTTCGAGCGGCTCTTCTACGGCCCGGTGGAACGGGCGGGACCGTTCGGCGGATAGCCCCGGCACCGTCGCCGGCAGCGACAAAACAAGAGGACCGCACCCCGACGGGGATGCGGTCCTGATGTGTGGATTACGGCTTAGACCCCGTAATAGAGCTCGAACTCGAACGGGTGCGGACGCTGCGCGAGCGGCTTGATTTCCATCTCGCGCTTGTAGTCGATCCAGGTCTCGATCAGTTCAGGAGTGAAGACGTTGCCGGCCAGCAGGAAGTCATGGTCGTTCTCGAGGGCCGTGAGGGCCTCGCCGAGCGACGCGGGAACCTGCGGGATGTTCTTGGCCTCTTCGGGCGGAAGCTCGTAGAGGTCCTTGTCGACCGGCTCGTGCGGTTCGATCCGGTTCTTGATCCCGTCGAGGCCGGCCATCAGCTGAGCGGCGAAGGCGAGGTACGGGTTGCCCGAGGCATCCGGAGCGCGGAATTCGATGCGCTTGGCCTTCGGGTTGGTGCCCGTGATCGGAATCCGGATGGAGGCCGAGCGGTTGCCGGCCGAGTAGACCAGGTTCACGGGGGCTTCGAAGCCGGGTACCAGCCGGTGGTACGAGTTGACGCTCGGGTTCGTGAACGCGAGCACGGCGGCGGCGTGCTTGAGCAGACCCCCGATGTACCAGCGGGCGACGTCGGACAGTCCGCCATAGCCGGCCTCATCGTAGAAGAGCGGCTTGCCGTCGGCCCACAACGACTGGTGCGTGTGCATGCCCGAGCCGTTGTCGCCGAAGAGCGGCTTCGGCATGAAGGTGGCAGTCTTTCCCCACTCGGCCGAGGTGTTCTTGACGATGTACTTGAACTTGAGAAGGTCGTCCGCCGCGTGGACCATGGTGTCGAAGCGGTAGTTGATCTCGCCCTGGCCGCCCGTGCCGACCTCGTGGTGACTGCGCTCGAGGATGAGTCCGGCGTCGATCAGCTTGAGGCAGATGTCGTCGCGCAGGTCGGCGTGCTGGTCGACCGGGCTGACCGGGAAGTAGCCGCCCTTGAACGGGGTCTTGTTGGCGAGGTTGCCGCCGACCTCTTCCTTGCCCGAGTTCCAGGCACCCTCGCTGGAGTCGACGGAGTAGAAGCTGGAGTGCTGGTTCACTTCGTAGCGAACGTCGTCGAAGATGTAGAATTCGGCCTCGGGCGCGAAGAACGCGGTGTCGGCGATCCCGGTCGAGGCGAGGTACTTCTCGGCCTTCTTGGCCACCTGACGCGGGTCCTTCGAGTAAATCTCGCCGTTCCGCGGGTTGTAAATGTCGAAGAGCATGATGAGCGTGCGCTCGGTGCGGAACGCGTCGATATAGGCCGTGGTGACGTCCGGAATCAGCTGCATGTCCGATTCGTGGATCGACGCAAAACCGCGGATCGACGAACCGTCAAACATCTGCCCGACCGTGAAGAACTCTTCATCGACCGTCGACGCGGGGATGTTGAAGTGCTGCTGCACACCCGGTAAATCGGTGAAACGGATGTCAAGGAACTTGACGTCGGTGTCCTTGATGAACTTGAGCACTTCTGACGAATCGCGGAACATGCGGTTTTTTCTCCAAACGACGTGGGCACAGAACTTATGAGTCGCGCACTGCGGCTCCCTTGAGGTTACTGGGGTGCCATTACCCGGCAGTGACGCTTATGTTTCACACATGTTACAGCGGGGCCCGCTCGGTAGACTCAAACCGTGTCTGCCGCAGCCTCGAACTCAACCACTTTTGGACAGCTTCCACCGAGTCGGTGGCCGGGGGAGCGCCTCGGCCTGCCGAACGAGGGCCCTCGGTCCGTGGGGCGCGTCGGCCGCCGAATCGGCGCCCTCGCGTTGGACTGGGCCCTGGCCTACGGGGCGGCGTCACTGTTCTTCAGCCCGGAGGGAGTGGTCAACGGCTTCGCCGTGACCGGGATTTTCGTGGGCCTGCAGATCGTGTTCATCCCGACGATCGGTGGAAGCATCGGCCACCGCCTGGTCGGACTCCGCGTCGTCCCGCTCCGGCCGGGCTGGGTCGGGGTGTGGCGCCCTGTCGTGCGTTCCGTGCTGCTCGGCCTGGCGGTCCCCGCGCTGGTCTGGGACTCGGACCAGCGCGGTTTTCACGACAAGGTCGCGGGAACGGTGCTCATCCGCGGCTGACCGGCGCGGGAAAACGGTTAGTTTCCGCGCTGCGGGCGTGCCTTCATCGGGTCGACGCCCTTGGGGATCGGCAGCTTCTTGGTCATGGAGTTCAAGCGGTTGTTCACGGCGAGCACCTCGGCCTTGGTCAGGGTGGGCTTGATCCGGGTAAGGCGTCTGGCCAGTTTGTGCAGCGGCACGGCATCAGCGTCGGGGCCGACGCTGATGATCGTGACGGCGATGCTTCCGCCGAGCCTGGTCACCATCCGACGCTCTTCTTCGAGCATGCGGGCCGTACGGGTGCGCGGACCTTCACTGATCAGTACGACGCCACCGCGACCGACCGCCCGGTACACGGCGTCCTGGGTCTTGCCGTTGACGGCGACGGGCATTTCACTGCCCACCCAGCCACGCTTCAGTGAGCCGCGCAGCACGGCGCCGACCGCGCCGGGTTGGCCCTCGATCTGGGAGTATGCGGCCTTTTCGGCCCGCCTGCCCAGAATGATGAGCATGGCGAGGATGCCGGCGAGCACACCCGAAATCGTCCACAACACGATGTTGAGGATGCTGCCGGGGGACAGAATGAGGGCCAGCCCCAGGGCGACGGCGACGGGAACCACGAAGCCGAGAACCATGAACAACACGATCTTCTTGTCGTAACGACGTGTCATCTGGAACACCTGCCACATTTGCTTCATGCGGCCGGGCTTCTTGGGGGGGCGGGGAGTCTTGTCCTTGCTGCGTGCCATGGTTCCAAGACTACCGAGTCACCCGAATGTCTCGTGACCGAATTTTGATCAGGTGACCGCCTGGGCGAACCCGAGAGAGGCATCCGCCAGGTGGCGCAGTTGCGGCGGAACCTCGCGACCGGTCGCCAGCATGGACTGGGCCCAGAGCCGGCCGGCCCGGTACGAGGACCGTACCAGCGGGCCGGAGAGCACACCGAGGAAACCGATGGCCTCGGCTTCCTCCTTGAGCTCGATGAATTCCTCCGGCTTCACCCAGCGGGCGACGGGGAGGTGACGCGCGCTCGGGCGCAGATACTGGGTGATCGTGATGATGTCGGTCCCGGCATCGTGCAGGTCTTGGAGCGCCTGACTCACCTCCGCCCGCTCCTCGCCCATACCCAGGATGAGGTTCGACTTCGTGATCAGTCCGGCGTTCCGGCCCTGCGTGAGTACGTCGAGGGACCGGTCGTAGCGGAATGCCGGCCGGATTCGCTTGAAAATGCGCGGGACGGTCTCCACGTTGTGGCCGAAGACCTCTGGCCGGGCGGAGAAGACCTCGCCGAGGTGGTCCGGGTTTCCGGAGAAGTCCGGGACCAGGATCTCGACTCCGGTTCCGGGGCTCTGCCGGTGGATCTGCCGGATGGTCTCGGCGTAGAGCCAGGATCCCTCGTCGGGCAGGTCGTCGCGGGCGACGCCGGTCACGGTGGCGTAGCGCAAATTCATTTTGATGACGGATTCCGCGACCCGGCGCGGCTCATCCGTGTCGTATTCGGCGGGTTTGCCGGTGTCGATCTGGCAGAAGTCGCAGCGCCGCGTGCACTGCGACCCTCCGATCAGGAATGTGGCCTCGCGGTCCTCCCAGCACTCGAAGATGTTGGGGCAGCCAGCCTCCTGGCACACGGTGTGCAGGTTCTCGCCCTTGACCAGGTTCTGAAGCTTGCGGTACTCGGGTCCCATCTTCGCGACCGTCTTGATCCAGGCGGGTTTGCGTTCGATAGGCGTTTCCATATTGCGGATTTCAAGGCGAAGCATCTTCCGCCCTTCGGGCGCCGCACTCATGCGAAGACCGCCCAGGCAGCCTCGAACTGGGCGGTGATGGACGGGATGAGATCGGCGGGGTTCACGTCGTGGCCCACCGAGCTCGAGATGGTGGTGACGCCGGCGTCCTTGATCCCGCAGGCGATGATGTGGTCGTAAGGCTCGAGCGAGTTGTTGCAGTTGAGGGCGAAGCCGTGCATGGTCACTCCCTCAGCGACGCGGATTCCGATGGCAGCGATTTTGTCCTCCCTGCCCTTCGGGCCGACCCAGACTCCGGAACGGCCGGGCACCCGGAAACCGTCGATGCCGAAGCCCCGGAGCGCGTCGATGAGGATCCCCTCGAGCAGGCGCACATAGCCGACGACGTCGACGGGCTCCCGTAGGCGCATGATCGGGTACCCGACCAGTTGACCGGGGCCGTGCCAGGTGATCTTCCCGCCGCGGTCCGCGTCGATGACGGGGGTTCCGTTGGTGGGCCGTTCTTCGGGAGCCGTGCGCTTCCCGGCGGTATACACGCTCGGATGTTCGAGGAAGATGACGGTGTCCGGCCTCTCCCCGGAGACGACGGAACGGTGGACTGCGCGTTGGAGCTCAAGGCCCTCAACATACGGCACGGAGTTGGCGCTTAGCCCCGCGACGACAAAGTCGAGCATGCTGCCATTCTAAGCCCCGGCATTCCTCCCCACGGGGATGCCGACCCGGTTGTCCCCGAACCGAGTGCGGGTCCCCCGGTAGGGGAACGGCGGGGCCAGCATTCCGGCATGAGTACCCGCGACCCACGCGCCCGCAACCCGGAGCCCCCGTCCCCGGTGCCCGGCGGCGGCCCGGCACTGATCGCCGGGTACCGGGTTCTGCGGCGCCTGGGATCCAGCGACCGGGCGGATCTGTATGTGGGCGTGGCGTCACCGTGGTCGACTCCGCCCGGGCGCGAGAGGCACGGGCAGGGGCCGGGTGACCACCCGGCCCCTGTTGTGCTCAAGGTCTTCCTGCCGGGAACGGAGAGCCTGTCGGTCGACAGGGAGGTCCGTGCCCTGACCACTCTGACGCCCGGCCGGCTGACCGCGCTCGTCGACGTCGGAACCCTGTCCGACGGTCGCACCTGCCTCGTCCTCGAACAGCTCACCGGCGGGGCGCTCTCTGGCTTCCTGGAGGGGCGCCGGCGCATCGGTCCGGGGGAGGCGGTCACGATCCTGGCACCGGTCGCGGCCGCACTCGCTGAGTTGCAGGCCATCGGGCTGATGCATGCTGCCGTGAACCTGTCGACGATTCTCTTCGACTCCAGCGGTCGCCCGGTCCTGACCGGGCTGGGGCAGCTCCGGCCGTTGCCGGACGCCGACGACGGGCGCCCCGAGGCGGTCGACGCGGTCGACGCGGCCCACGGCCGGCTCGCGCAGGTTGTCCGCGCGGTACTCGACCACGTTGACCCTGGTCTGCCGGCCCCGACCGCGCTCCGCGACCTGGAGCGCTGGTGCACGGTGCCGGCCGCTCGTTCAACGGTCCGAGCCCCGGGCGAACTCGAGCACCTCCTGTTCGCCTGGGCCGAGGCCGTACCGGTGCGGCTGGGTCAGACCCGCGCTGCAGGCCGCGGGCCTCAAGTCGGTGACTGGCTCAGGCGCCCTCCGCCTGACGATCCAGCCGGGCGGGAGCACGGGGAGGTGGATCGACTCGCCGCAGGGGAGTCCGGGGTCTGGCGGATGCTCGCGCGCCGGGTCTCCCGTTCGCGGGCGGCGGTTCATCGGCGATGGATAGGCATCCGGGACGGTGAGCTGAAGAAGGTGCGGGGCCGAGGATTCCGCGCCCGCGGTGGCCCGTTGCTTCTCGCGGCCGTCGTGGCCGTGGTGAGCACCGGACTCGCGGTGACGACCGTTAACCCCGGAATGTCCAAGCACGACGCGGGAGGGCGGCCCGCAGCCTCCACGGAGTCGGGCGACTCCTCCGGAGTCCCCTCGGACGACCCGGCAGAGCCGTCCGGGTCAGACACCGACGGCGCTGACCGAGCCGCGGTGCTCGGTGACGACCCCGCGGTTGCAGTCCCGGCGCTGCTGCGGATCCGAGCCCGATGCCTGCGCGAGGTCTCGGTGGTCTGCCTCGACGATGTGCACCAGTCGCAATCGGCCGCGCTGGCGGCCGACAGCCACACCCTGCGCCTGATGGAGCAGGGCGGTGTCGCACCCGAGCAGGAAGACCTCTGGTCGTGGGCCGCTGCTCTGGTGGAGCGCACGGGGGACGTCGCGCTGGTATCGCTCCAAGCTCCGGCCGCAGAACGACAGCCGGCCTCGGTCCTTGTGGTCAAGGGCGAGGCCGGCTGGCGAGTCAGAGATATTTTC
The DNA here is from genome assembly GCF_004403395.1 of Cryobacterium cheniae. GTDB lineage: Bacteria > Actinomycetota > Actinomycetes > Actinomycetales > Microbacteriaceae > Cryobacterium > Cryobacterium cheniae. Next base: position 104,861 of record NZ_SOGN01000044.1, on the reverse strand, counting down.
GATTACTAGTCCGTGGTTCTCTCACGGACCACAGTGACTAGATTCCGAGGTTCGCCTCGAAAGCGCCGGCCTCGAGACGCTGCTTCATGGTGACGAGGAACCGTGAGGCATCCGCGCCGTCGATGATGCGGTGGTCGTAGGACAGGGCCAGGAACACGGTCGAGCGGATGGCGATTGCGTCGAGGCCGTCCTGGGTGACGACGAGGGGCTTCTTGTAGACGACACCGGTACCGAGGATGGCGCTCTGCGGCAGGAAGACGACGGGGGTGTCGAAGAGGGCGCCGCGCGAACCGGTGTTGGTCAGCGTGAACGTTCCCCCCGACAGTTCGTCGGGCTTGAGCTTGTTGTCGCGGGTGCGCTGGGCGAGGTCGGCGATCTGAGCGGCGAATCCGGCCAGATCGAGGTCGCCCGCATTGCGTACGACCGGGGTGAGCAGGCCGCGTTCGGTGTCGACCGCGATGCTGATGTTCTCCTGGCTCGGGTACACGATCGTGTCGCCGTCGATGGTGGCGTTGATGATCGGGTTGGCCTGAAGCGCCTCGGCGGCGGCGAGAGCGAAGAACGGCAGGAAGGACAGCTTGTTGCCCGTCTTGGCCTGGAAATCGGCCTTCACCTTGTCGCGCAGAATCGCGACCCGGGTGACGTCGACCTCGACCACGGTGGTCAGTTGAGCCGACGACTGCATCGAGATGACGGCGCGCTCGGCGACGACCTTGCGGAGACGCGACATGGGCTGGGTGGTCCCGCGCAGAGCGGAGACCTCCACGGCCGGAGAGACTGCGGCAGCCGTGTCCGAGGAAGCGCCGGCCTGAGCGAGCGCGATGTCTTCCTTGCGGATGCGCCCACCGACGCCGGTTCCGACCACGCGGGACAGGTCGACGCCGGCCTCGTTCGCGAGCTTGCGAACGATGGGGGTGACGTAACCGGATGTCCCCGCGTGCGATCCGCGGGCGACGGCCGGCTCCGCGGCCACGGGGGCGGCAACCGGTGCCGTGGCGGCGACGGGTGCTGCGACCGGCGTGGGGGCGGCGACGGGTGCTGCGACCGGCGTGGGGGCGAACACGGGTGCGGGAGCTTCCGCAACGTGTGCGGGTGCCGCGACGGGTGCGGGAGCTTCCGCGACGTGTGCGGGTGCCGCGACGGGTGCGGGAGCTTCCGCGACGGGTGCGGGAGCTTCCGCGACGGGCTCGGGGGCGGCCTCCGGTGCCGGCGCCTCGGTGGCCGGAGCGGCAGCGGCGGAACCGTCACCGATCGTGACCAGGGGCGTTCCGACCTCGACGGTCTCGTCCTCCTGGACCAGGATCGCTTCGATCACGCCGGCGACGGGGGACGGGATTTCTGTATCCACCTTGTCGGTCGATACTTCCAGCAGCGGCTCGTCGACTTCGACGCGGTCTCCCACGTTCTTCAGCCAGCGGGTGACCGTACCCTCGGTGACACTCTCACCGAGTGCCGGGAGGTTAACGGATTCGCTCATGCGGTTGTCTCCTTCAAAGCCATTTGTCTGTATTTAGAGTAGTGAGTGTCTGGATGCCGAGGTTCGGCTGCTACGCGTGCAGCGGCTTGCCGGCCAGAGCCAGGAAGGCCTCGCCGAGTGCCTCGTTCTGGGTGGGGTGCGCGTGCAGGAACGGGGCGATGTCCTCCGGGTACGCCTCCCAGTTCACCACCAGCTGCCCCTCGCCGATCAGCTCGCCGACGCGGGCGCCGATCATGTGGACGCCGAGGATGGGGCCGTCCTTGACCCGGACGAGTTTGATGGACCCGGCCGTGCCGAGGATGGAGCTCTTACCGTTTCCACCCAGGTTGTACTCGAAGGTCGAGATCTGGTCGGCGCCGAACTTCTCGGCCGCCTTGGCCTCCGAGTAGCCCACCGAAGCGATCTCCGGGTCGCAGTACGTGACCTTGGGGATGTTGAGGTCGTCGACGACGATGGGGTTCAGGCCGGCGATCTCTTCGGCGACGAAGATGCCCTGCTGGAAACCGCGGTGCGCGAGCTGCAGACCGGGGACGATGTCGCCCACGGCGAAGACGCCGGGGATGTTGGTCGCCAGGCGCTCGTCGGTCAGGACGAAGCCGCGGTCCATGGTGACGCCGACCTCTTCGAAGCCGAGACCGGCGGTCGACGGGCCACGCCCGACGGCGACGAGCAGGATCTCCGCTTCGATGACGGTGCCGTTCTCCAGGGTGACGACGACGCCGTTCTCGTGCTGCGTGACGCTCTGGAACCGCACGCCGAGCGAGTACTCGATGCCGCGTTTGCGGAAGGCGCGCTCCAACTGCTTGGAGATGGATTCTTCCTCGTTGGGCACCAGGTGGGGGAGGGCCTCGATGATGGTCACGTCGGCGCCGAAGGACTTCCAGACGCTCGCGAACTCGGCGCCGATGACGCCGCCGCCGAGCACAGCCACCTTCTGGGGCACGAACTCGAGCTCGAGCGCGTGCTCGCTGGTCATGACGCGGCCGCCGATGGCGAGCCCCGGCAGGGAGCGGGAGTAGGAACCTGTCGCGAGGACGATGTTCTTGCCCACGATGGTGTTTTCGCCGACCTGCACGGTGGTCGGCGAAGTCAGACGACCTTCGCCCTGGATCACGGTGATGCCGCGAGACTTGATCAGCCCCTGCAACCCCTTGAACTTCGACGCCACGATGCCCTTGCGGAACGCGTTCACGGCGGGCATGTCGATGCCCTCGAACTGCGTCTTGACACCGTATTTCGCGGCCTCGCGGCTGACATCGGCCACCTCGGCCGAGTGCAGGAGAGCCTTGGTCGGGATGCAACCGAGGTGCAGGCAGGTTCCCCCGAGCTTGTCCTTTTCGATCAGACCAACGGTGAGGCCAAGCTGAACGGCGCGCAATGCGGCCGCATAGCCGCCGCTTCCGCCACCGAGAACGACAAGGTCAAAATTCTGTTCCGACACCCAGATACTCCCTTATGCATCACGACCCGGTCTGCCCGGAGTGAGGATACGCATCCGGGCAGGCAAAGAGTGGGCGAGTTTTCTCGCCCACTCGACTGTACTACGGGCGCGAAAAGTCCTCGGCCAGTCGTAACAGTGTCCGAACCGCGATTCCGGTCGGTCCGGCGTTCGTGAAGCCCCACGCGCTGCCCGTGTTGTGGGCCGGACCGGCGATGTCCAGGTGCGCCCACGGGATCGTCTCGGCGGCGTCTCCGTCGCCGCGGGTCCCGATGAACTCCTGTAGGAAGACCCCGGCGAGCAGCATTCCGCCGTGGGCGCTGCCGATTTTCGCGTTGGCGATGTCGGCGACATCCGAGTTGAGCAGCGGGCGCAACTCGTCGGGGAGCGGCATCGGCCACACCAGCTCGCCCACCGATTTGCCGGCGGTGAGCACCCGGGCGACCAGGGCATCCTCACCCATGGCGGCGTAGTACCGGGTGCCGAGCGCGACGAGGGCGGCGCCGGTCAACGTGGCCACATCGACGATCGCGTCCGGGCCCTCTTCGCCGGCCGCGACGAGACCGTCGGCGAGAACCAGGCGACCCTCCGCGTCCGTGTTCAGCACCTCGACGGTACGGCCGCCGCGGATCCGCAACACGTCGTTCGGGCGGATGGCCGAGCCGGACGGCATGTTCTCCGCGATGCACAACCAGGCTGTGATGCGCACGTTGAGACCCAGGCGGGCTGCCGCCAGGGTCACGGCCAGCACGGTCGCGGCCCCGGTCATGTCGTATTTCATCCCGACCATGGAGGCCGGCGGCTTCAGGGACAATCCACCGGTGTCGAAGGTGATGCCCTTGCCGACGAGGGCGAGGTGCTGCGTCGCGCCTTCCGGGGTGTAACTGACCTTGACCAGGCGGGGAGGCCGGGTGGAACCCTGGCCGACGCCTGCTATCCCGCCGAAGCCGTCGGCGGCCAGTTCCTTCTCGTCCCAGACGCGCACGTCCACGGGCAGACCGGCGGACGCGTCCACCGCCTGGCGCGCGAGCGATTCGGGGTAGAGGTCGGAGGGGGGCATGTTGACCAGGTCCTTGACCAGGGTGACGGCCTCGGCGATGACGGCGACGCGGGCGGCAGCTCCGGCCGGTTCCGTGGCGGCGTGCACCGTGATCTCCTCCGCCGGCACCCTGGTCGAGGCGAGCGAGCTCTGCCGATAGGCCGTATAGGAGTACGCGCCGAGCGCGGCGCCCTCAAGGACCGCCTCCGCTTCGGCATCCGTGGTCGTGGGGAAGGCGAAGGCGACCGAGGTGACACCGGTCAACTGGCGAACGGCGGACCCGGCGGCGTGGCGCAGCGCGTCGACCGTGGCCTCCTTGCCGATTCCGACGACGGCGATGCTGCGCGCGCTGCCGAACGACGCGGGCAGGCGGACCACCTGATCGCGGCCGCCCGTGATGCCCAGGGGGGTCAGCTGGTCCGCGAGCCCGGCGAAGGCAGGGTGAGCGAACAAGGTGGCGGAGTCGCCGGACTGGAGCGCCCCGACAATGAGAACGTCCGCCTCCGATTCGAGGGCTGGTCCTGCGGATATGGTCAGACGAGGTGCGTTCATCCCCCGATCGTACGCTTCGAGTGTGTTCGCTCTCGGCATGACAGCGTGGCGGCCGATTCCCGCATGCCTCGGAAATTGGCGCTTACAGTTGATGTCATGCGGGATCCTGGTGACATTTACGAGTTGACTTCGGACGCGGAGAACGTCCCGGAGGGGCTCCACCTGGTCGCGGGTCTGACGGGCTTCGCGGATGCCGGTGGTGCGGTCGCGCAGTTCACGGAATACCTCCTGGAAACCCTCGACCACACGATCGTTGCGACCTTCGACGCTGACGCGCTGCTCGACTACCGGGCTCGCCGGCCGATCATCTATTTCGATCAGGACCATCTCACCGACTATCAGCCTCCCGCACTGCGGGTGTATCTGGCCCGGGATGAGATCGGCCAACCGTTCCTGCTGCTGGCCGGCTACGAGCCGGACTTCCGCTGGGAACAGTTCACCGCCGCGGTGCTGCAGCTGGAGCGGCGCTTCAAGGTGGCCTCGACGACCTGGGTGCACGCGATACCGATGCCGGTCCCGCACACCCGACCGATCGGCGTCACCGTCAGTGGAAACCGATCCGATCTGGTCGAGAGCATGTCGGTCTGGCGTCCGCACACCCAGGTCCCCGCCAACGCACTGCACCTGGTGGAATACCGGCTTCAGGAGAGTGGCGCCTCGGTCGTCGGGTTCGTGCTGCTCATTCCGCACTACCTCGCCGACACGGAATTCCCCCTCGCCGCGCTGGCGGCGCTGGACAGCACGAGCGCGTCCACCGGACTCATCTTCCCCACCGATCGAGTGCGCGAGCAGAATCGCGAATTCGTCACACGCATCGACGAACAGGTTCAGGACAACCCCGAGCTCGGAAAGCTGGTCGGCACGCTCGAGGAGCGCTATGACGCTTATATGGAGGGCAGCACGCTGCGCTCCCCGCTGACCGACGAGGCCGGCGAACTGCCCAGCGCCGACGAGATCGCCGCTGAGCTGGAGAACTTCCTCGCCACCCGGCGCAGTAGAGACGACGGCGCGCCGGCCTGATCCGCTGAACGGCCCGGGTGACCGGGCGACGGTGGCGCTCCGGCGCGGGTAAGTTTGAGGCAATGAACACGCGCCGATCCTGGTTGATCTTTTATATCGGATCGTTCGCGTACCTCTCGGCCGTCCTGCAGCGCTCTTCCCTCGGTATCGCGGGAGTCGCCGCCACCGAACGGTTCGGCGGTTCTGCCGCGCTGCTGTCCAGTCTGGCCGTCGTCCAGCTGGCGGTCTACGCTGCGGCTCAGATTCCGGTGGGCGTCCTGATCGACCGGTACGGGGCTCGCGTGCTGGTGATCAGTGGGACGGCGCTGATGGTCGTCGGCCAGATCACACTCGCCTTCGCCGCCGACATCTCGATCGCCGTACTCGGGCGCGTCCTCGTCGGGGCCGGCGACGCCGCAATCTTCATCTCGATGATTCGCCTCATCTCATCGTGGTTCACCGGACGCTTCGTCCCGCGGCTCTCGCAGTGGCTGGGGAACATCGGTCAACTCGGCCAAGTCCTGTCCGCCGTTCCGCTGGCCTGGGTGCTGCACACCTGGGGCTGGACGGCGACGTTCCTCTCCGCAGCGTCGGTCGCCGCGGTGGCGCTCGTCGTGGTCATCGTCGCTGTGAAAGACCAGCCGAACCGCGCATCCGTTGAGAACAGGACCACCAGCTGGCGGGCCGCACTTGTGCAGCTCAAGCACAGTTTCAAACGACCCGGTACCCAGTTGGGCTTCTGGTCGCATTACGTCACGCAGTCCTCCGGGACCGTCTTCACCCTTCTTTGGGGATTCCCCTTCATGGTGTACGGCCTCGGTTACGAACCGTCGCTCGCCGCGACGATGCTCATGGTCCTGGTGGGTTCCGGCATGGTCTGCGGGCCGATCCTCGGTATCCTGACGGCGCGATATCCGCTGCGCCGCAGCAATATCGTGCTGGGCGTCGTCGCCCTGATGGGAGCGGCCTGGGCCGCCGTGCTGTTATGGCCGCAGCAGCCTCCGTTCTGGCTGATGCTGGTGTTGCTCGTCGCGCTCGGAATCGGGGGACCCGGGTCGCTGATCGGGTTCGATTTCGCACGAACCTTCAATCCCCAGCGCAGCCACGGATCCGCGAACGGAGTCGTCAACGTCGGGGGCTTCACCGCCAGTTTCGTGATGGTCTACCTGATCGGGCTGTTGCTCGACCTGCAGGACGGCTGGCGGGTCGCCGGCGGAGAGGCAAGCGATCTGTACTCGCTTGACTCCTTCCGGGTGGCGTTCTCCGTGCAGTTCCTGGTCGTGGGACTCGGCGTGATATTCCTGCTGCACGCCAGGACCCGCACCCGCGCCCAGGTGTCCCGCGACGAGGGCGTGGAAGTCGCGCCGCTCTGGGTGGCCGTGGCGCGGGCCTGGCGCCGAAGGCAGCGCCCGGAATAGGTGCTCGCCTGGCTTGCCCCTTACACAAAGCATGCAATAATTGTCAATAGGGCCCTTTCTGGTTCTGGGAGCAGCGACAGTAATGCCGCTGCCAATCGCCCGGGACTTGACATGGGTCCTAGTACTGCCCAAAATCCACACTGCCCAGGCTCACCTCCCGCCAAACCCACTCGGTCGGAACCCGCCTGGCAGCGCCGCCGGCGCCCGCGCCACGGCATGAGAGGTGTTCCCATGGCAACCCGCAAAAAAGTCGAGCAGGCCGAAGAGCCCATCGTCAACACCGCTGAGGCTCCAGCGTCGGTTACGCCCGCGCCCAAGGCCGCAGCGACGAAGCCGGTGACCAAGGCCGTCGCGGCCAAGAAACCCGTCACCAAGGCCGCTGCGGCCAAGGTTGCTGCGGCAGCCGCTGCCGCAGCAAACGGTGAAGAGAAGCCCGCCCCGCGCAAGCGGGCGGCCAGCACGAAGGCGAAGGCCAAGCCGGCATCGGTCGAGCACGATGAGGCCGCACACGGCGACGACACTGATGTCGACGACGACTCCGAAGAGGCCAAGAAGAAGCGCGCGGCGTCCGCCGAGGCACTCCCGAGCGGTGCACTGGTGCTGTCCCTGGTCGACGACGAGGACGAGGTACCGGTCTACTCCAGCGCGATCACCGGTGCGACGGCCGACCCTGTCAAGGACTACCTGAAGCAGATCGGCAAGGTTGCCCTGCTGAACGCCGCCGAAGAGGTCGAACTTGCAATGCGAATCGAAGCCGGGCTCTTCGCCGAGGACAAGATGTCCCAGATGACCGACGCCGAGAAGAAGAGCGCCCTCGGCCGCGAGTTGATGTGGGTCGCCAAGGACGGCGCTCGTGCCAAGAGCCACCTCCTCGGCGCGAACCTCCGCCTCGTCGTCTCTCTCGCCAAGCGCTACACGGGTCGCGGCATGCAATTCCTCGACCTGATCCAGGAAGGAAACCTGGGCCTCATTCGGGCCGTCGAGAAATTCGACTACACCAAGGGGTTCAAGTTTTCCACCTACGCCACCTGGTGGATCCGTCAGGCGATCACGCGTGCGATGGCCGACCAGGCCCGCACGATCCGCATCCCGGTGCACATGGTCGAGGTCATCAACAAGCTTGCACGCGTGCAGCGCCAAATGTTGCAGGACCTCGGCCGGGAGCCCACGCCGGAAGAACTGAGCCGCGAACTGGACATGACCCCGGAGAAGGTCGTCGAGGTGCAGAAGTACGGTCGCGAACCCATCTCCCTGCACACTCCGCTCGGCGAGGACGGCGACAGCGAATTCGGCGACCTGATCGAGGACACGGAAGCGGTCGTCCCGGCCGATGCTGTCGGGTTCACGATGCTGCAGAAGCAACTGGAGAGCCTCCTCGACTCGCTCTCCGAGCGCGAGGCCGGCGTGATCCGCATGCGCTTCGGCCTCGGGGACGGCATGCCGAAGACGCTCGATCAGATCGGTGACACGTTCGGGGTGACGCGTGAACGCATCCGTCAGATCGAGTCCAAGACCATGGCCAAGCTGCGTCACCCCTCCCGGTCGCAGTCCCTACGCGACTACCTCGAGTAGAGGGCGTTTTGCGCTACGCACCGGCGATTCTCATTGGACGAGTCGTACGGAGACTGGCCCGTTGGCGGAAACCGGGCGGTGGATCCGCGATCCCCGGTCTCGTGGTCAACAGGATCGCACCCGGTTTCCTCCCACGGACCCTCAACAGCTTTCCCGGCGGGCTGATCATCGTCACCGGGTCGAGCGGCAAATCAACCACGACCAAGATGTTGGTCGCGGCGCTCCGCGCCCATGGCACGGTCGTCTTCACCAACCAGTCCACGGCGAACATCAGCCAGGGGCTGACCTCCGCTCTGCTCGAACGGGCCAGCTTGAGCGGTCACATTGCGGGTGACATCGCCGTGCTGGAGATGGACGAGGGCCACGGAGCCCTGATCGCCGGTTCGTTGACACCGCGCGTTGTTGCGTTGACAAACGTCATGGTCGACCAGATCGACCGATTCCATGACTCGGACATGGTCGCGACCATGCTCGCGAAGATCGCGGCCAGAGCCACCGGGACCGTCGTGATCAACGCGGACGACCAGTATCTGACCGACCTCGCCGCGCGCCTCGACGGCGCCGCGGCGGTCGCCCGTTACGGAGTGTCGGCCGAGGTGCTTACCGCCAATCCACGGGGTCTGGGCTACAGCGCGACCACCGCCACCAGGCTGGGCTCGCGGGACGGGATGGTCCTCACCTCGGTGCAGGGCCGCCGTGCCACCGTGAGTATCGGGGGAGTGGAATACCCGTTGGGGTTGCCCGCCCGCGGCACGCACTACGCCGTCGACGCGCTGACCGCGCTGTGCACGGCGTCGGCCGCCCTCGGTGGCCGCTTCGATCCGGCGCTGGCCATCGACGCCATCTCGACCATTCCACCGGTCTTCGGCCGTGGTGAGATCGTCACGGTACGTGGTCAACAGGTGGAATTCGTCCTGGTGCAGAACCCGGCCAGTTTCCAGCTAAACGTCGACAGCCTCGAACCGGGCACCGAGCAGATTCTCGTCGCCATCGGGTCCGACGTTCGTGACCCGTCCTACTTCTGGCCCGTCAACACCTCGGGGCTGGGCAGGGTCCGCATCGCATCCGGTTCCAAGGCCCATGACATCGCCCTCCAACTGGCGTACGACGACGTTGTCGTCGACCGTATCGAGCCGGACCTGGGTCTGGCCCTGGATGATTTCCTGGCCCTGCCCGAACCACTGGCGGGTTTGAAGACGATCATCTTCTCCGCGGACTCCATGCGACGCACCCGGGCACACCTGGGACTTGCAACCAACAAGGAGGAGCAGGAATGAGCCGTCCGCTCACGATCGTGTCGCTGCTGCCCGAGCTCCTCGGCACCAACGGCGATGCTGCCAACGCCCGCGTTCTGGCCCAGCGAGCCCGCTGGGCCGGGGCACCCGCCACGGTGGTCGAGGTCCGGTCCGCGGAGGATCTGCCGGACCAGGTCGACGCCGTCGTCGTCGGATCGGGCTCCGACTCCGACCTGATGCGCGCCCGGGACATCCTGGCGACGATGACCACGGAGCTGCGCACCTGGGCCACCGCGGGGGTGCCCATTCTCCTGGTCGGAACCGGCTGGGAACTTCTGAGCTGGGGAATCGAACTCGCCGACGGAGGCGTCATCGAGGGACTGGGCATTGTTGCCGGTCGCGCCGTTCCAATGCCGTCCCGCGCCACGGATGACATTGTGGTCACCAGCCGGCACGGCCGTCTGATCGGCTTCGAGAACCACTCGCGCAGCTATGTCGGTGCCGAAGCGTCACCGCTCGGCCCGGTGGTCTCCGGGACAGGCAATGGCGCCGGCACGGAAGGACTTGTCATGGGCAGCCTCATCGGAACCCACCTGCACGGGCCTGTGCTCGCCCGGAACCCCGGCCTGGCCGACCACCTGCTGCGCGCTGCCCTGGCCCGCGACGGACACAAGTATCATCCCGGCCAACGATCGCTGGCCGCCGACGAGATGGCAAAAGCCGCACGCAATCAGATTGCCGTGCGGCTTGGACTTCCCACGGAATAACGGCTCCGCAACCCGCAAGTGCGCAGAACAGCCGGAACTGCCCTGCGCCCTGCCGGATCCTCTAGGAGCGCTGGTCCTCGAGGAGGCGGCTCGACTCATCGTGCCAGCTCTCCGCGATGGCGGCGAGCTTCTCCTGGTGCTTACGACCGTGGTGCGCGCAGAACAACAGTTCGCTGTTGTTCACGACAACACGAATGTATGCCTGAGCTCCACAAGCATCGCAGCGATCCGCCGCGGTGAGCTGGTGCGGAGCCTTCTCTTGGTCGATGGCACCATTTTCGGTTGCGATCTGGGACATGGTTTCCTCCTCCAGACTGATACCAACTGATACCAATTTAACCTGTGCTCAATGAAAACACGGTCCGGCCCGGTTATCGAGTCGGTTGGCCGATATTTCGCTCACCGCGTAGCGCGCGGCGATCGGGTGTTGATGAGTGGGGGAGGGCGATGGTTCGGTATTCTTGACCGTTGTGAGTTCCTCTGATTATTCTGCCCGCCACCTGTCTGTCCTCGAAGGGCTGGAAGCGGTTCGCAAACGCCCGGGCATGTACATCGGATCCACCGATTCGCGGGGGCTTATGCACTGCCTCTGGGAGATCATCGACAACTCGGTCGATGAGGCGCTGAGTGGCTTCGGCAACAGCATCGACATTGTGCTCCATTCGGACGAGAGCGTCGAAGTGCGCGACACGGCACGGGGCGTTCCGGTCGACATCGAGCCGAAGACGGGCCTGACCGGCGTGGAGGTCGTCTTCACCAAACTGCACGCCGGCGGCAAGTTCGGCAGCGGATCGTATGCCGCGTCCGGCGGCCTGCACGGTGTGGGCGCATCCGTCGTCAATGCCCTATCCGAGCGTCTTGACGTCGAGGTCGATCGAGACGGCAAGACCTGGGCCATGTCCTTCCACCGTGGCGAACCAGGGATCTTCGCAGACTCGGGGGACAAGAGCCCCGACGCGCCCTTCACACCGTTCGAAAACCAGAGCGAGCTCCGGGTCATCGGCAAGGTCAAACGCGGAGTGACAGGCACGCGGGTACGGTACTGGGCCGACCGCCAGATTTTCACGAAGGGGGCCGCCTTCCAGACCGAAGAACTGCTCGAACGTGCGCGCCAGACGGCCTTCCTCGTCCCGGGCCTGGCGATTGAAATCGCGGACCAGCGCACAGACGTGCACATTCAGGAGTCCTTCAGGTTCGAGGGCGGGATCTCGGAGTTCGTCGACCATCTCGCCACGGACAGCCCGATCACCGACACTTGGCGGCTGACCGGCAACGGCACTTTCCGGGAGACTGTCCCGGTCCTGACCCCCACGGGCGCGATGGTTCCCACCGAGCTGGTCCGTGACTGCGCCGTGGACATCGCCCTGCGCTGGGGGACAGGCTACGACACCGTCGTCCGCAGCTTCGTGAACATCATCGCGACGCCGAAGGGCGGAACGCACCAGGCCGGGTTCGACGCGGGGCTGCTCAAGTTCCTGCGTGCCCAGGTCGAGCTGAACGCCCGGCGACTCAAGATGGGGTCCGACAAGCTGGAAAAGGACGATGTGATGGCCGGCCTCACCGCCGTGCTCACCGTTCGGCTCCCTGAGCCGCAATTCGAGGGGCAGACCAAAGAGGTGCTCGGCACCCCGGCGGTCCGCGCCATCGTGGCCACGGTCGTCGCCCAGGCCATGAACGAGCGTTTTGTGTCGACGAAACGCGACGACAAGACGCAGGCGGCCGTCGTGCTGGACAAGATCGTGGCCGAGATGAAATCACGAATCTCGGCTCGCGCCCACAAAGAAACCCAGCGCAGGAAGAACGCGTTGGAGAGTTCGTCCCTGCCAGCCAAACTGGTCGACTGCCGCAGCAACGACGTCTCGACCAGCGAACTCTTCATCGTCGAAGGAGATTCCGCGCTGGGCACGGCGAAGCTCGCGCGGAACAGTGAACACCAGGCGCTGCTCCCCATTCGCGGCAAGATCCTGAACGTGCAGAAGGCATCCGTGTCCGACATGCTGTCGAATGTCGAGTGCGCGTCGATCATCCAGGTGATCGGTGCCGGTTCCGGCCGGAGTTTCGACCTGTCAGCCGCGCGCTACGGCAAGGTCATCATCATGAGCGACGCGGATGTCGACGGCGCCCACATCCGCACGCTGTTGCTCACCCTGTTCTTCCGGTACATGCGCCCGATGATCACGGAGGGACGTGTTTTCGCAGCGGTTCCACCCCTCCACCGGGTTGTGGTGATGAACCCCGGTACAAAGCCCAACGAGACCATCTACACCTACTCGGAGGTGGAGTTGCAGGCCGTACTCGCCGGTCTCAAGAAGAGCGGCAAGCGCTACCAGGATCCGATCCAGCGCTATAAGGGCCTCGGCGAAATGGATGCCGACCAACTCGCGACGACGACGATGGAGCGGGCGCACCGCACGCTGCGGCGCGTTCGGGTCGCCGACGCGGAGATGGCCGGAAAAGTTTTCGAACTCCTGATGGGCAACGACGTCGCTCCACGCAAGGAATTCATCATCGAGAGCTCGGACAAGCTGAGCCGCGACCGGATCGACGTGTGACGACCGGTCGGGCTACGGGTGGAACGACGTACTCGCCAGGTCGCGTTCTCCGTTGACGATGGCGTCGACGACGCGCTGGGCGACGGCGGCTGGAGAGTAGCCGGTCGGCAGTCGCGGGGCGGTTCCGGATATCGGGTGAGTGGAGAGATCCGTCTCGGTGTGGCCGGGACGGGCGTCCAGGATACGGATGCCGCTCCGTCGCAGTTCCCGGCCGGCTGCCTGTCCGAAAGCCGCGAGGGCGGCCTTCGACGCTGAGTATGCCGCGAGGTTGGCGGTGGGGCTCTCGCTGACGACCCCGCTGAGCGTGACGACGAAGGGGGCTCGGCCCTGTTCGGCTGATTCGGCCAGCGCGGCACGGGCTGCCCGCAGCAGGCGAATCGGTGCCAACGTGTTCAGCGCGAACAACTCGGTGAGCGTCTCGTCGCTCACCTCGACCGCCGGTCCGAACGCGACGACACCGGAGGCGTTGACGATGCCGTCGAGCCGTCCGTTCAGGCTGACCGCCTCGGCGACGAGGGCCGTGATCGCGTCCGGATCGGTGAGATCGGCAGCCACAGCGGCTCCGGGGATGGCGAGCGCCTCAAGCTTCGCCGGGTCCCGTCCGCTCAGGATGAGTCGAGCGCCACCGGCAGCGAGGAGCCGGGCGATTTCGCTTCCCAGACCTCCTGATGCGCCGAGGACGAGGATGGAGGAACCTTCGAGGCTTGTCATCTCGCTACCATAACGCACCATCCCGATCACCGATCGGCTCACTACCCGGCTTCTCGGACGTCACCCGATCCGGGCACCGATGGCACCGATCACGGAGTCGAGCATGGCCCCTGACGCGTCACGCCGGGCGCCTGATTCGGGCAAAGCGCGCGGTGCGCCGTCGGACCCTACTGCCCGTGCGGGCTGCGGTCCCACCCACGCCACGGAAACGATGTCCTCGCCTTTCAAGAACCGCTGAGAGCGCACGCCTCCCGTACCCCGGCCTTTCGCGGGGTACTCGGAGAAGTCGGACACCTTGGCGCTGCCCGGGTCGGTCCCAGGCAGGGTTTGGCTGCCGGCGGCGACCGTCGCGACAACGACAGCGGCCGCGCCCTGCGAATCCACGCTGGTGAAGTACACCACGTGCGCGCCGGCGGCGAGCTTGATGCCCGCCATGCCCCCGGCGGTACGACCCTGCGGACGCACCGAGCCGGCGGGAAAACGCAACAGCTGAGAGTCGGAGGCGATGAAGACGAGTTCGTCATCGTCCGATCCCTGCACCGCGCCGACCACCACGTCCTTGGGCTTCAACCCGATGATCTCGAAGTCAGGCTTGTTCGCCCAGTCGCCCGGGGTGACCCGCTTCACGGTGCCCAGTCGGGTTCCGAGCACGATCGACCGTTCGGAGTCGAGTGCAACGAGCGCGAGGATCTTCTCTGCTTTGTTGGGCAGGGCCAGGTAGTCGCTCACGCGCACACCGGCCGCGAGCTGGATCGAGGTCGGCGGCAGCACAGGGAGGTCGACGGGGGAGAAGCGGATGAGCCGCCCCAGGCTGGTGACCGCACCGATCTCGGTGCGGCTGGTCGTGTCCAAAACGGACAGGATAGCGTCGTGCTTGCTCCGCCTCTGCGCCGGAGTGATTCGTTCGGGCAGAACCGCGCTGTCGGCCGGGAGGTCGACCCGAGCGATTTTGCCCGTTGCGCTGAGGTAGATCCTGGTCGGGGAGTCCGTCACCTCGAGGATGGCGGCGTTCCGCTTGGCGGCGGCGCCGTTGGCACCGGCGATACTCGGTTTTGCTTCGGTCAGCAGGGTTCGGCGCGGGGTGCCGAACCGTTCGGCCACCGAGGCCAACTCGTCAGACACGAGAGTGCGGATCGAGGCCTTGCTGCCGAGGAGCTTCTCCAGCGCCGCGATCTCCGCCACCAGCTGATCACGTTCGTTTTCCAGTTCGATGCGGGAGAATCGGGTGAGGCGCCGCAGGCGGAGTTCGAGGATGTATTCCGCTTGGATCTGGCTCAGGTCGAAGACGTCGATCAGCTTGGAGCGGGCCTGCTCGCTGTCGTCGCTGGCGCGGATGACCTGGATCACCTCGTCGATGTCCAGGATCGCCACCAGCAGACCTTCAACCAGATGCAGACGCTCCTTGCGTCGGGCCAGCCGGTAGGCCGAGCGCCGGGTCACCACCTCGATCCGGTGTCCGATGTAGACGAGCAGCAGTTCCCGCAGACCCAGTGTCTGCGGGCCGCCGTCGACGAGGGCAACCGCATTGATGTTGAAGGAGTCCTCGAGCGGGGTCACCCGGTACAGCTGCTCGAGCACGGCCTCCGGGCTGAAACCGGTCTTGATCCCGATGACCAGGCGCAGTCCTTTGGTGCGGTCCGTCAGGTCGGTGACATCGGAGATACCACTGAGCTTCTTGGAATTGACGCCGTCCTTGATCTTCTCGATGACCCGCTCGGGCCCGACCAGGTAGGGCAGTTCGGTGACGACGAGGCCTGCCTTGCGGGCCGTGATGGCTTCGACGGATACCCGCGCGCGGGTTTTAAAACTGCCGCGGCCGGTGGCGTAGGCGTCCTTGATTCCCGCCAGCCCCACGATCGTGCCGCCGGTGGGCAGGTCAGGCCCGGGGACGAACTCCATCAGGTCTTCGAGGGTCGCGTTCGGGTGCGCCAGCAGGTGACGCGCCGCGCCGACGACCTCGATCAGGTTGTGCGGGGCCATGTTGGTGGCCATGCCGACGGCGATACCGCTCGCGCCGTTGACCAGCAGGTTGGGGTAGGGCGCTGGGAGAACGTCCGGTTGGGTGAGTTGGTTGTCGTAATTGGGCACGAAATCGACGACGTCTTCGTCGAGGTTCTCCGTCATGGCCAGCGCCGCCGCCGCCAGCCTGGCCTCGGTGTACCGTGGGGCGGCCGGTCCGTCATCGAGCGAACCGAAGTTGCCGTGGCCGTCGATCAGGGGCACGCGCAGCGTGAACGCCTGCGCCATGCGCACCAGAGCGTCATAGATCGCGGTGTCGCCGTGTGGGTGCAGCTTGCCCATGACCTCACCGACTACGCGCGCCGACTTGACGTGGCCGCGATCGGGACGAAGTCCCATCTCGCTCATCTGGTACAGGATGCGGCGCTGAACCGGCTTGAGCCCGTCCCGGGCGTCCGGTAGCGCCCGGGAGTAGATGACGGAATAGGCGTATTCCAGGAACGAGCCCTGCATCTCGGTGGACACATCGACATCCTCGATGCGCTCGGTGAACGTGGCGGGCGGTGTGCTGTCTGAACGGCTCATTCGTGAATTCTGCTGAGGCGCGCGTTGCGGGACGCGCGCTGTCGGGTAGGCGTCGGATAGGCGCTGGTTCGAGTAGGCCCCGTCTATGTCAAACTTGGCTGGATGCCCTCCATGCTACCGGCCCGCCAATTCGGCCCCCTGCGCCTTGCCGACGTTCTCAGAAGTTCCCTGTCGTCCATCGAGGGTCTTCCCAACGCCCTGAGCCTCGGCCAGGCTAATAAGGCGGTCGTCGTTCTGGCGGACGGCCTCGGCGTCAGTTCCCTGCGAGCCCGGGCCGGGCACGCCCGGTTCCTGAACTCACTGCTCACCAAGTCCAGCGTGGTCGACGGGGTCTTCCCATCCACCACGGCCGCGGGGATCACGACCCTCACCACCGGCGTCGCACCCGGCCAGCACGGCCTCGTCGGCTACCGGGTCCGAGACACCGACCGGGATCGCGTGGTGAACCAGCTGACCGGCTGGGACGCCGGGATGCGCCCGGAAACCTGGCAGCGGTCGCGAACCGTGTTCGAACGGGCCGCGGATGCCGGCATCCCCGGTTTCGCCATCGGACCGCGCCGCTACACCGCATCCGGCTTCACCCAGGCGGCCCTCCGCGGCGCCCGCTACGTACCCGCGGAGAGCGTGTCCGACAGGTTCGCCGCCGCCCGTCACCTTCTGGACACCGAACCGCGCGCCCTGGTCTACCTCTACGTCCCCGAGTTGGATGTAGCGGCCCACGCGCACGGCTGGGAATCCGACCGGTGGTTGGCCGCGCTGGAAAACCTCGACTCCGCCGCCGCGCGCTTCGCCGCCGGGCTGAAAGCCGATGAGGGTCTCCTGGTCACGGCCGACCACGGAATCATCGACGTCCCCGCAACCAGGCACGTGCTGTTCGATACGGTCCCTGAACTCGTCGCCGGCGTCCGCCACATCGGCGGCGACCCGCGGTGCTTGCACCTGTACCTCGAACCCGAACTCGGGACCGAGGGCCCCGCGGCCCTCACCGACAGCTGGCGCGGAATCGAGGGCCACCGTGCTTGGGCGTTCACGCGCGACGAGGCGGTCCAGTCCGGACTCTTCGGCGAGGTCGCCCCGGAGGTGCTGCCCCGCATCGGCGACGTCGTCGTGGCCGCACGCAAGCTCATCGCCTACTACGACTCCCGGGAGCCGAACCAGTCCGCGCGATCCATGATCGGTCAGCACGGGTCGCTGACCGACGAGGAAATCCGCGTGCCCCTGATCAGGTCAGGGACATTCGCCTCCTGAGCGCGCGAGAAGTTTCCGACTCAGGAAGGGTGGTGGCCGCGCTTGACCTGCGGCTTCGGCAGACGCAGGACACGCAGCTGCAGTGCCCGCATGGCGGCGTACCAGCGCACGCGCTCGGCCTTCTCGGCGCCGAACTTGGCCTTGAGCTTGCGCGTGACGATGAACCCCAGGATGACGCAGTCGACAATGGCGACGATGACGAAGGCCCACAGGGCGAGGAATCCGTACGTCTGAACCGACGGGTCCGGGAAGACGCTCAACAGGATCACGAGGAACATCACCGGGATCATGAATTCGCCCACATTGAAGCGAGCGTCCACGAAATCGCGCACAAAGCGCTTCTGCAGACCGCGGTCCCGCAGCGGTAAGTACTTCTCATCTCCGGCGGCCATGCCGATCCGGGCCCGCTCGCGAGCCTCGGCAGCCTTGCCTCGCGCCTGCTTGGCCGCGAGTTTCCGGTCGTCCGGAACCAGCGGGCGCCGGTTCAGGGCCTCCTGCTGCTTGCGGCTGGGCGTCGCCTGCCCTTTTCCGACAGGCTGGCCGCCCGCGAGACGAGACTTGGTCTCGTCCGGGGTCTCCATGGATGGTTGTGCGTCTGGGTTCACAGGCTTAGCCACATCAGTTCCTTGCAATTGGTTGCCTTAAGATTACCCGATGACCGATATTCGAGAAACAGCGCCCACGGCAACCTCCCCGGCCGCCCCGGCTCTTCGTGCGGCAGTCGAACGGGGCCTTCCCACGACGATCGCAGATTTGTGCTCCCTGGTGCGGATTCCGTCCGTCTCCTGGGATGCCTTCGACGCCGATCAGGTTGCCGCCAGCGCGGATGCCGTCGCCTCACTGGCCCGTGATCTCGGGGTGTTCGAATCGGTCGAGGTCAAGAGGGCGGGAATCCCGGGAGGCGACGAACTCGGTCACCCGGCCGTTCTGGCCACCCGCGCCGCCCGCAACGGACGGCCGACGGTCCTGCTGTACGCGCACCACGATGTGCAGCCTCCCGGCCAGAACGCCGACTGGGACTCCAACCCCTTCGAACCGACCGTGCGTGGCGACCGTCTCTACGGTCGCGGCGCGGCTGACGACAAGGCGGGCGTCATGGCGCACATTGCATCGATCCGAGCGCTCGTGGAATCCCACGGCACCGATTTCGACCTCGGTCTGGCGCTCTTCATCGAGGGCGAGGAAGAATTCGGCAGCCGGTCCTTTGCCACGTTCCTCGAGGAGAACCGCGAGTCTCTGCGCGCGGACGCCATCGTCGTTGCCGATTCAAACAACTGGGACATCAACACTCCCGCCCTCACAACGGCGCTGCGCGGCAATGTCACCTTTCGTCTGACGATTCGCACGCTGGACCATGCGTCGCACTCGGGCATGTTCGGGGGTGCGGTGCCCGACGCGATGATGGCTGCCATTCGCCTGCTCGCCTCTCTCTATGCTGACGACGGCTCCGTTGCCGTCGCCGGGCTGACGAGCATCGATGTTCCTACTCCCGACTATTCCGTGGAGCAGCTGCGCCGGGAGACCGGGCTCACCGAGGGCGTCGGCCCGATCGGTCACGGCTCGGTTCTCAGCCGGATCTGGTCCCAGCCGGCCATCACGGTCACCGGCATCGACGCGCCGTCGGTGGCCAACGCGTCGAACACGCTCACGCCAGCCGTCACCGTGCGCATCAGCACGCGGATCGCTCCCGGTCAGCCGGCGGACGATGCTTTCCGTGCGCTCGAGGCCCACCTGCACGCCAACGCTCCATTCGGCGCCCGGATCGAGATCGACGACGTCGACACGGGGGAGGCCTTCCTGGTCGACACGGGCGGCTGGGCCGTGGCCGAGACGCGCAGCGCCATGGCCGAAGCCTGGGGCGAAAGCGCGGTCGACATCGGCGTCGGAGGATCCATTCCCTTCATCGCCGATCTGGTCCGAGTGTTTCCGGATGCCCAGATCCTGGTCACCGGGGTCGAGGATCCTGATTCCCGGGCGCACAGCCCCGATGAATCCCTGCATCTCGGCGTGTTCAAACGGGCCATTCTCAGCGAGGCCTTCCTGCTCAGCCGTTTCAACCAGCGCTCCGAGAGCTGACCCCATACGGACGGCCTGGGAAACGGGACCGAGGGGCACATTCCCGGTTCCACTGGGTAGAATCCTCTGTGAATCCGGCGGGCATGTGTCCGCAGACTGCGCGAGAACAACACAAACAATAAGGAGCACCATGACCGACACAATCGCCCCCAGCACGGCCGCTCATGGCGTGAGTCTGAGCCCCACCGCCGCCGACAAGGTCCGCAGTCTGCTCGCACAGGAAGGCCGTGAAGACCTGCGCCTCCGCGTCGCCGTTCAGCCCGGCGGCTGTTCTGGCCTCATCTACCAGCTGTACTTCGACGAGCGGGTGCTCGAGGGTGACGCCCTCGTCGACTTCGATGGTGTCGAGGTCGTCGTCGACAAGATGAGTGTGCCGTACCTGGACGGGGCATCCATCGACTTCGAAGACACCATCCAGAAGCAAGGGTTCACGATCGACAATCCGAACGCCGGTGGAAGCTGCGCGTGCGGAGATTCGTTCAGCTGACCCGACGGCATTCAACGGACGCCAACGGGATCGGCGTCTCCGCGAATACTGTGACTGGCGGCGAATTCGTTACCTCCGCCTGCCTGTTCCTGCACATCAGATCGTGCCGCTCACAGTAGGCTGGAAATCTATAACAGCACTTCCAGTGAAGTGTGTCGTCGAGTCTCACCGAAAGGTTACTGGTGCGCAAAAACCATCGTCTCCGATGGGCTGCAATTCCGATCGCAGCATCGTTGGCCCTTGTTCTAGCGGGTTGTACGCAAACCCAGCTTCACGGCTACCTTCCGGGCTTCGTCGAGGGCGAGCCGGCGGTGACCAACCAGACCGAACGAATCTCGGGACTGTGGACCACGTCCTGGATGGTTCTCATGATCGTGGGGCTCATCACCTGGGGGCTCACCATCTGGGCCGTCGTCGTCTATCGTCGCCGCAAGGGTCAGACCGGGCTCCCGGTCCAGCTGCGGTACAACATGCCGATCGAGATCTTCTACACGGTCGTTCCCCTCATCCTTGTGGTCGGCTTCTTCGCCTTCACCGCGCGGGACCAGGCCGAGATCGAGGCTCGCTTCGATGAGCCGGAGGTCAAAATCCAGGTGATCGGCAAGCAGTGGGCCTGGGACTTCAACTACATCAACGAAGACGTCTACACGGCCGGCATCCAGGGCCAGCCCGACGTGGACGGCCCGGCCGGTTCCCTGATTCAGTCTGAGATCCCGACGCTCGTCCTTCCGGTCGGCAAAAAGGTCGAACTGGCGCTCGACGCCCGCGACGTCATTCATTCGTTCTGGGTCGTCGACTTCCTGTACAAAAAGGACATGATCCCCGGCAAGACCAACTACATGTCGGTCATCCCGGAGCGCATCGGCACGTACTCCGGCAAGTGCGCCGAGCTGTGCGGCGAGTACCACTCGCTGATGCTGTTCAACGTTGAGGTCGTTTCCGAGGCGGACTACGAGTCCTACATCGACTCCCTTCGTGCTGCAGGTAACGAGGGCCAGCTCGGACTCGAGTACGTACGCAACCAGAATCTGCCGGGCACGACAGCCCCGACCGAGCAGGAGGGCAACTAGTCCATGACTACCACCACTACGGTGCCAACCGCACCGGCAGCCCCCACAGCCCCGCGCCGGCCCACCGGTGTCGAGCGCAAGGGCAACGTCATCGTCCGGTGGATCACCTCCACCGACCACAAGGTGATCGGGTACATGTACCTGATCACGTCCTTCGTTTACTTCTGCCTCGCCGGCGTCATGGCACTCGTGATCCGCGCGCAGCTGTTCGCCCCGGGCCTCGAGGTCGTCCAGACCAAGGAGCAGTACAACCAGCTCTTCACCATGCACGGCACGATCATGCTGCTGATGTTCGCGACACCGCTGTTCTTCGGATTCGCCAACTCCCTCATGCCGCTGCAGATCGGTGCCCCCGACGTCGCCTTCCCCCGGTTGAACGCCTTCTCCTTCTGGGCCTTCTTCTTCGGAAGCCTCGTCGCCGTCGGTGGATTCCTCACCCCGCAGGGCGCCGCATCCTTCGGCTGGTTCGCCTACCAACCCCTGGCCAGCACGACGTTCTCCCCGGGCGTCGGCGGCAACCTGTGGATGGTCGGGCTCGGCCTGAGTGGTTTCGGCACCATTCTCGGTGCCGTGAACTTCATCACCACGATCATCACGATGCGCGCCCCCGGAATGACCATGTTCCGGATGCCCATCTTCACCTGGAACACGCTGGTCACCTCGCTCCTGGTCCTGATGGCCTTCCCGGTCCTGGCCGCCGCCCTCCTGGCCGCCGCGTCCGACCGAATCTTCCTCTCTCACATCTACGATCCGGCCAACGGTGGGGCCATTCTGTGGCAGCACCTGTTCTGGTTCTTCGGTCACCCCGAGGTGTACATCATCGCGCTGCCGTTCTTCGGCATCGTGTCGGAGGTCTTCCCGGTCTTCAGTCGTAAGCCGATCTTCGGATACAAGACCCTGATCTACGCGACCATCTCCATTGCGGCTCTGTCCGTGGCGGTCTGGGCGCACCACATGTACGTCACCGGATCTGTCCTGCTGCCGTTCTTCTCCCTGATGACCATGTTGATCGCCGTACCGACCGGGGTGAAGATCTTCAACTGGATCGGCACCATGTGGCGCGGTTCCCTGACGTTCGAGACGCCCATGTTGTGGGCCCTCGGCTTCCTGGTCACCTTCACGTTCGGTGGCCTCACCGGCGTCATCCTGGCGTCCCCGCCGCTGGACTTCCACGTCTCGGACACCTACTTCGTCGTCGCACACTTCCACTACGTCATCTTCGGCACCGTGGTCTTCGCGATGTTCAGCGGGTTCTACTTCTGGTGGCCGAAGTGGACCGGCAAGATGCTCAACGAGAGCCTCGGCAAGTGGCACTTCTGGTTCCTCTTCATCGGGTTCCACACGACCTTCCTGGTTCAGCACTGGCTGGGTGTCGTGGGCATGCCGCGTCGCTACGCGTCGTACCTGCCCGAAGACGGCTTCACCTGGATGAACCAGCTGTCCACCGTCGGCTCGTTCATTCTCGCGGTCTCGATGATCCCGTTCTTCCTGAACGTCTACATCACCGCTCGCAAGGCACCTCAGGTCACCGTGAACGACCCGTGGGGCTACGGAGGCTCGCTCGAGTGGGCGACCTCGTGCCCGCCACCGCGTCACAACTTCACCTCCATCCCCAGGATCCGGTCCGAGCGCCCCGCGTTCGACCTGAACCACCCGGAGGCGCCCATGACGGTTGGTATCGGGCCGGCGAAAGACGCCCCGGATGCCCCCACGTATGACGCAGCGTCGAAAAGGACGAAGTAAATGAGAGCCAACGTCAATCTCCTCTGGATTCTGAGCGGGTTCTTCGTCGTCGTGACGGCGGCCTATGTCATCTGGGGCCTCGTCGATCCGCTTCAGAACAGGGTCGAGTGGGCGGGAACATTCGCCCTTGGCCTGTCCGCCATCCTGTTCATGTTTGTCGCGTTCTATCTCGGCCGGGTGCACAGTGCACAGGGCGGGGAGCTTCCCGAGGACCGTCTGGACGCGAACATCGACGACGGTGACCCCGAGGTTGGTTTCTACAGCCCGTGGAGCTGGTGGCCCATCCTGCTGGCCGCCAGCGCCGCTCTGCTCTTCATGGGGCTGGCGGTGGGCGTGTGGATTTCGATCATCGCCTTGGGCATCGGCGTCATCTGCCTCGTCGGCTGGGTATACGAGTACTACCGGGGTAACTTCGCCCGCTGATCTGAATTCATCCTTTTTGGTGCGTACGGCGGCGTCCAGGACATATGTCCTGGACGCCGCTTTTTTCGCGCCCCTGATGTTCCGTGGCAGGGTGGGTCCCGCAAGAAAGTCAGCCGCATCCACGGATCCCATGCGCTGCCGGTCGTCAGGCCGGGATGCGCCGGTATCCGAGCAGCTCGAAGGCCGCCGTGACGGTCTGCAAGCCGCTCAATTGCTGCGCCACCGCCTCGGCATCCGTATGGTGCGCCGACGGACCCATTCCAATCAGAGCGGATGCCTGCGCCGGATCGAGGCGCAGGGAGGACGACAACAAGTCCCGGGTTTCCAGCTCGAAGGCGGGGGACAGAGTCTCGGATAGGTGATCGCCCTTGTTCGGCGGCACATCCAATGCCAGACCCGCGGCCCTGAGCTCCTGAAGGTGGGTCGCCTGCGGCACGACGACGACGAGAATACCGTCCTTCCGCAATACACGATGAAACTCGGACGCGTTCCTGGGCGCGAAAACGTTCAAGATCACATCTGCTGACGCGTCCCGCACCGGCAGGGGGGACCAGACATCGGCCACGAGGCCGTCGATGTTGTCCCGGCCGCTCACCGTGCGTGCGACGGCAACGGGGGAGAGATCCATGCCCAGGGCACAGACGTCCGGTGAGCGCGTGAGCACTCCCTGCAGGTAGTAGCCGGTACCGCAACCGACGTCCAGAACCCGTGTGGGATTCTCCGCTGCCACCCGTGCCGCGAGCCGCTCACGGAGAGGCTTGTACCAGCCGGTCGCGAGGAACAGGGCCCGGGCGTCGACCATCGCCGTGCTGTCACCAAGCAGACGGCGTGCACCGCCCGACACCAGTGACACATACCCGCGTTTGTTCGCGTCAAACGAGTGTCCCGCGCCGCAGCGCAGCGTCAACGGGCCGGCGGGGGAGAGAGGCAGAAAACAGTTCGGGCACCGAAGCCACTCCGACAGGGTCTGGAGGGACATCGATGCCCGTTCTGTAGTTGACGACCGAAGCCTAGTGGTGGTCGCCGTGTGCCCGTTCGAGTTCGGTGCTGGAGACCGGTTCGATCCGGTCCTCGAAGAACCAGCGGGACATTCCGGCGCGTGCCTTCTGGCCGACGGTGATCTTGCCCTTGGCGTTAGGACGAATCATGAGCGGCTTGTAGTCGTTGTAGCTGACCAGCTTCCACCGCTCGTACTCATCGACGGGCTGGTGCACCTCGATGTACTCGCCACCGGGCAGCCGAACGATGCGCCCGGATTCGAAGCCGTGCAGAACGATCTCGCGATCCTTCTTCTGCAGCGCCAGGCAGATCCGCTTTGTCACGAAGAAAGCGATGAACGGTCCCACGATGGTCAGGAACTGCATCGTGTGGATCACTCCTTCCATCGTCACCTTGAAGTGCGTGGCGATGATGTCCGAGGAAGCCGTGGCCCAGAGCGCCGCGTAGAAGGTGACACCGGCGGCACCGATGGCGGTGCGAGTCGGGGCATTCCGAGGACGGTCCAGGATGTGGTGCTCGCGCTTGTCTCCGGTCACCCATGCCTCGATGAACGGGTAGATGAGGACGACCAGGATGAACAGGCCGAGCGACACCAATGGGATCAGGATGTTGAAGGACCAGGTGCGGTCCAGCCACACTAACTCGAGTCCCGGCGGGATCAGGCGCAGGGCGCCGTCAGCGAAACCGATATACCAGTCCGGTTGCGTTCCGGCCGAAACGGGGGAGGGATCGTAGGGACCGTAGTTCCAAATGGGGTTGATCGTGAAGAGCGACGCCATCAGCATCACGATGCCGAAGACGATGAAGAAGAATCCACCGGCCTTGGCCGCGTACACCGGGAGGACCGGGTAGCCGACGACGTTCTGGTTGGTGCGACCGGCACCGGGGTACTGCGTGTGCTTGTGCACGACCACGAAGAGCAGGTGCATCGCGATCAGCGCCACGATGATGGCCGGCAGCAGAAGGATGTGCAGGGAGTACAGGCGTCCAACGATTGCTTCGCCCGGGAACTCTCCACCGAAGAGGAGGAACGAGATCCAGGTGCCGACGAGCGGGATTCCCTTGACCATTCCATCGATGATGCGCAGTCCGTTTCCGGAGAGCAGGTCGTCGGGGAGGGAGTAGCCGGTGAATCCTTCGGCCATGGCCAGGATGAACAGCACGAATCCGATGACCCAGTTGAGTTCGCGCGGCTTGCGGAAAGCTCCCGTGAAGTAGATGCGCAGCATGTGCAGGCCGATGGCAGCAACGAAGAGCAGTGCCGCCCAGTGGTGTACCTGGCGCATCAGGAGTCCGCCACGGATATCAAAAGAGATATCGAGCGAGGACGCCATCGCGGCGGACATCTCCACGCCCTTGAGCGGCATGTATGATCCGTCGTACTCCACCGGCGTCATCGACGCGCTGAAGAAGAACGTGAGGAATGAACCGGACAGAAGGATGATGACGAAGCTGTAGAGGGCGACCTCACCCAGCAGGAACGACCAGTGGTCGGGGAAGATCTTGCGACCCAGCTCTTTGACCGCGGTTGAGATGCTCGTGCGTTCGTCGATGTAATTCGCGGCGGCCCCGGTGAGACCACCGGATTTCTTTGTTTCGACCAGCTCAGTGGTCGTAGTTGCAGTACTCAATTCCGCTCCCAGAAGCTCGGTCCGACGGGTTCAGTGAAATCGCTTTGGGCAATGAGATATCCCTCTGAGTCTACCGCGATGGGCAGCTGCGGCAGCGGGCGCTTGGCCGGTCCGAAGATGACCTCGCACTGGTTCGTCACGTCGAACTGGGACTGGTGACACGGGCACAAGAGTGTGTGAGTCTGCTGCTCATAGAGCGCGACGGGGCAACCGACGTGCGTGCAGATCTTGGAGTACGCGACGATGCCGTCGTACGACCAGTCCTTCTTGTCCGCAGGCTCGTTGATGTCCTCCGGCTTCAGCCTCATCAGCAGAACTGCGGCCTTGGCCTTCTCTTCGAGTTTGCCGTGGCCGAGGTCCTGGAGGCCCTCGGGAATGACGTGGAAGGCCGAGCCGAGGGTGACGTCAGAAGCCTTGATCGGTGTGCCCGTGGGATCGATCGCAAGCCTGGTGCCCTTCTTCCACATGGTGTGTTCGAGGAGAGCGGCCGGGTTGGTGTCCTGCGGGCCCAGGCCGCGGAACAGCACGACGGCGGGCAACGGGAAGGCAATCAACGCACCGATGAGGCTGTTGCGGATGAGGGTGCGGCGACCGATGCCGGATTCGACATTGGCCTCGTGGAAGATTTCGACCGCGCGTTCGCGGGTCTCGTCGGAACCTCTCACCGGGTGACGTTCGTCGACACCCTCGTGATCGAACATGAGGGCCTTGCCCCAGTGCACGGCGCCGATGCCGATCGCCAGTAGGGCGAGAGTGAGGCCGAGACCGATGAACAGGTTGTTCAGCCGAACCGAATCCGGCTCCTCAGGGATGATCGGAAAGACCATGTAGGCCACGATCGCGAAGACACTGCCAACGATCGACAGGTAGAAGAGCGTGTAGACGGTGCGCTCGGCGCGGCGCTCCGCGCTCGGGTTAAGGTCGGTGACGCGCGGGCGGTGCGGGGGGAAGCCCGGGTTGGCCACGGCATCCCGTACGACGACGGCGGTGCCTGCGGGAGCCCCCTCATGCCCGACGCTCGACGAGTCAGCAGCGGTCAAGTCCTTCCCGCTGTTATCGTCCTTGGCCATTGTTCTCCTTCATCGGAATGCTCATAAGAAAAGTTTGATTCAGACTCGGTCGTCGGTCAGTTCGACTTCGCGGTGATCCACACCGTCAAGGCGACGATGGAACCGAGACCGAAGATCCAGAGGAAGAGGCCTTCCGAAACGGGACCGAGCGCGCCCAGGGCGAACCCACCGGGAGACGGGTTGTTGTCCAGGTACTTGAGGTACGTGATGATGTCCCGCTTGCTCTCCGGGGAGATGTTCATGTCGTTGAAGACGGGCATGTTCTGCGGGCCGGTGACCATGGCCTCGTAGATGTGCGTCTCCGAAACCCCGGTCAGGGCAGGTGCGTACTTGCCCTGCGTGAGGGCTCCGCCGGCACCGGCGACGTTGTGGCACATCGCGCAGTTGATGCGGAAGAGTTCGGCACCATTGGCGGCATCGCCCTCACCGTCGAGGAGCGACGGATCCGGAAGCGCCGGTCCCGGCGCCAGGGACGCCACATAGGCTGCGAGGGATGCGGTCTGCTCTTCTGTGAACTGAACCGCCTTCTTCTCTGCCTGCGGGCCGTTCAGCTGCATCGGCATGCGTCCCGTGCCCACCTGGAAGTCGACCGAGGCCGCGCCGACTCCGATCAGGCTGGGGCCGGCCTCGGTGCCGGCAGCAGCCAGACCGTGGCAGGTGGCACAGTTTGCCGCGAAGAGTTTCTGTCCCTCGTCAACCGTCTGCTGGGACGCGGCGTTCGTCTCCGCGCTGGCGGTACTCGTGCTGAAAGCCGCGTATGCGCCTCCCGTGAAGAGGAGTCCGATCGCGATGAGGGCGACGCTGGCAAGCGGGCTGCGGCGGCCGGTTCTGCGACCGCCGGACTGCTTGGGGGTGCTAATCGTGGTCATACGTGGTGTCCACTCCGACTTTCTATTTAAGAACGTAAATGACGAGGAACAGTCCGATCCAGACAACGTCGACGAAGTGCCAGTAGTACGACACGACGATGGCGCTGGTTGCTTCCTTATGGCCGAAGTTCTTGACGGCGAACGCGCGCCCGATTACGAGCAGGAAGGCGATCAGGCCGGCAGTCACGTGGATTCCGTGGAACCCGGTGGTGAGGTAGAAAGCGGAACCGTACGCGTTGCTGGTGAGCGACACACCTTCAGAGACGAGTGTCGCGTACTCGAAGACCTGGCCGGACACGAAGATCGCACCGAGGGCGTAGGTGAGGAAGAACCACTCGACCATGCCCCACTGGCTCGGCTTCCAGCCGGTCGAACGTGATTGCAGCCGCTCCGCCGCGAACACTCCGAACTGGCAGGTGACTGATGAGGACACGAGGATGAGCGTGTTCACCAGTGCAAAGCCGAAGCCATGCTTCTCTGTCTCGAACAACCACAATTCAGGTGAGGTCGACCGCAGCGTGAAGTAGATGGCGAAAAGCCCGGCGAAGAACATGACTTCGCTGCCCAGCCAGACGATAGTGCCAACAGCCACGCTGTTGGGCCGGTTAACAACGGGCGCATTGACCGTATAAGTAATTGAGGGGCTCGTCACCGTTCCATTATGGCCGATTTTCACAGTGGTTTTTCTCATCCGGGCGTGCCTGTCGCGCATTTGTGGAAATGACTACCTGATTGCAACAAACGCGCCCCCGGAAGCGAATTCGGGGCCTTTGGTCGAACTCGCTAAAATCGTCTCATGCTTGAAATTCAGTCCTGGCCAAACGTCCTCAGTGCTCTGCTCTCGGGGGAGGATCTCAGCGTGTCCGACGCGGCCTGGAGCATGGAGCAGGTCATGCTCGGCGAGGCCACTCCGGCGCAGCTGGCCGGCTTCCTCGTGGCGCTCCGAGCGAAGGGCGAAACCGTGGACGAAATCGTCGGGTTCCGGGATGCCATCCTCGACCATGCGGTCCCGCTGGCGGTGAATCCGATGGCCCTGGATATTGTCGGAACCGGCGGAGACCGGTTCGGTACCGTGAACATTTCGACGATGGCGTCCATCGTGTGCGCCGGGGCCGGCGTCCCCGTGATCAAACACGGGAACCGGGCCGCAAGTTCCGCATCCGGCTCGTCGGACGTGCTCGCTGCCCTCGGCATCGACCTGACTCTGTCCGCCGACAAGGTCGCTGCCATTTTGGACTCGGCCGGCATCACCTTCGCCTACGCCGCCGCGTTCCACCCGGGGTTCCGTCATGCGGCCCTGGCGCGCAAGGAGCTCGGCATCCCCACCGTGTTCAACTACCTCGGCCCGTTGTGCAACCCGGCCCGTCCTGAAGCCTCGGCCGTCGGTGTGGCCAATCTGGATCGCGTTCCATTGATCGTGGGCGTCTTCCAGACACGCGGGGCAACGGCCCTGGTCTTCCGCGGGGACGACGGGCTTGACGAACTGACCACGACCGGTCACAGCCACGTTTGGGAAGTGTCGCGCGGACTCGTAACAGAGCACGACATCGATCCGCGCGACCTGGGTCTGCGCCGGGCCTCGATCAGCGAGCTCGTCGGCGGGGATGCCGAGCACAATGCGGCCGTCGTGCACTCGCTGTTGGCCGGTCAGGTCGGTGCGGTGCGTGACATCGTGTTGTTGAACGCCGCCGCCGGCCTGGTCGCGTTCGACCTGGCCAACGATCCCGCTCAGGCACAAGTCAACATCATCGACCGCTTTCGCAGCAAGATGGCCGTGGCCGCGGAAGCGATCGACTCCGGTGCGGCCACGGCCAAGCTCGCCGAATGGGTCAGAGCCAGCCAGATGTGACCCGACCGGCGCTGACCCGACCGGCGCTGACGTCTCTTGCTAGACGATGTCTTCGTCCACCCAACCGAACGTCTTGGTGACTGCTTTCTTCCAGTTGCGCAGCTGACGGTTCCGCTCCGGCTCGCCCATTTGCGGAGTCCATCGGCTGTCCTCCTGCCAATTGGCCCGCAGCTCATCGAGGTCGCTCCAGAACCCGACCGCCAGCCCGGCGGCATAAGCGGCGCCGAGAGCAGTCGTTTCGGCAACGACCGGACGGACCACCGGCACGCCGATGATGTCGGCCTGGAACTGCATGAGGGTGTTGTTGGAGATCATGCCTCCGTCGACTTTCAGTTCGGTCAACGGAACCCCTGAGTCGGCATTGACGGCGTCCAGGACTTCCCGTGTCTGGAACGCCGTCGCCTCCAGTGCGGCGCGGGCGATGTGGCCCTTATTGACGAATCGAGTCAAACCGACGAGGGCTCCCCGGGCATCCGCACGCCAATAGGGCGCGAAGAGTCCCGAGAAGGCCGGAACGAAGTAGGCGCCGCCATTGTCATCCACCGTTTTGGCCAGCGTCTCGATTTCAGCGGAGGTGCTGATCATGCCCAGGTTGTCCCGCAGCCACTGAACCAGGGCGCCCGTGACCGCGATGGAGCCCTCCAACGCATAGTGGGGGGCCGCGTCGCCCAGCTTGTAACCGAGGGTGGTGAGGAGACCGTTCTTGGAATGTACGATCTCGGTCCCCGTATTGAAGATGAGGAAGTTACCCGTGCCGTAGGTGTTCTTGGCTTCCCCCTGATCGAATGCGGCCTGCCCGAAGGTGGCGGCTTGCTGGTCGCCCAGGATGCCCGCGATCGGCACCTCACGCAGCAGGCTGTGCTCGTTGACGAGGCCGTAGACCTCGGACGAGGAGCGGATCTCGGGCAGCATCGACTTGGGTACTCCGAAAGCGGCGAGGATCTCGTCGTCCCACTGCAGGGTAGCGAGGTCCATGAACATGGTGCGGCTGGCATTGGTGACGTCCGTTGCGTGAACGCCACCCTCGAGACCGCCGGTGAGGTTCCACAGCACCCAGGAGTCGGTCGTGCCGAACATCAGGTCACCGGCCTCGGCCTTCTCCCGGGCCCCCTCGACGTTCTCGAGGATCCAGACGATCTTCGTTCCGGAGAAGTACGTCGCCAGGGGGAGCCCCACCTTGGCCTTGAACCGTTCGACGCCTCCGTCGGCGGCGAGGCGGTCCACGATCGGCTGGGTGCGCGTGTCCTGCCAGACGATGGCGTTATAGATGGGAAGCCCGGTGTTGCGGTCCCAGACGACGGCCGTCTCACGTTGGTTGGTGATTCCCACGGCCTCGATGTCGTGCCGGGTCAGATTCGCCTTCGAGAGGGCCTGGCCGATGACTTCTCGGGTGTTGTCCCAGATTTCCATCGGGTCGTGTTCGACCCAGCCGGCGCGGGGAAAGATCTGCTCGTGCTCAAGCTGGCCGATCGAGATCACCGAGCCTGCTTTGTCGAAAATGATGGCCCGAGAACTTGTTGTTCCCTGGTCGATTGCGATGACGTACTTGGCCATGAAATGCCTCTCTGAAGTCTGGAATTCTGTGCTTGGTGTGAAGCGGCCCACGGGACGGATCAGGTCAGGACGGGAAGGAGGAACAACGATGCCCATCCGGCGAGAACGCCGCCAATGACCGGACCCACCACGGGAACCCAGGAATACGCCCAATCGGAGCCGCCCTTGCCCTTGATCGGCAGGACGAAGTGCGCAATGCGGGGGCCCAGGTCACGAGCCGGGTTGATGGCGTAGCCGGTCGGCCCGCCGAGGGAGGTGCCGATGACGAGCACGAGGAGCGCTACGGGGAGGGCTCCGAGGGCGGCCAGTCCGCCGCTCTCACCCTGACGTTCGCCACCGAAGGCCAGCACGACGAAGACCAGCACAAACGTGCCGATGATCTCGGTCGTCAGGTTCCAACCGTAAGAACGGATGGCCGGACCGGTCGAGAAGACGCCGAGCTTGTTCGCCGAGTTGGGTTCGGCATCGAAGTGCTGTTTGTA
This sequence comes from Cryobacterium cheniae, assembly GCF_004403395.1. Taxonomy (GTDB): domain Bacteria; phylum Actinomycetota; class Actinomycetes; order Actinomycetales; family Microbacteriaceae; genus Cryobacterium; species Cryobacterium cheniae. Next base: position 73,056 of record NZ_SOGN01000044.1, on the reverse strand, counting down.
GGCCGCCCAGCAGATGATTGCCCCGATGAACGCACCGAGGAACTGGGCCGCGATGTAGGTGAGAACGGAGAGGAAGTTGACGGGCACGCCCGAACCGAATTCGGTCGCACCCGAAGCCACCAGACCGAGGGTGACGGCCGGGTTGAGGTGTGCACCGGAGTTATAGGCGACGATGACCCCGGCGTAGACCGCAAAGGCCCAACCGATGGTGACCATGAGAAACCCACCACCGAGGCCCTTGTTCTTGGCCAGTGCGACGTTGGCGACCACACCGGTTCCGAGGAGGACGAGCATCCCCGTCCCGAGCACTTCCGATAAGAATACGACTCCAATATTGTCCACGTTGACCTTCCTTGGTAAGGCTTGAGGTGCCGGAGCAACCCGTCGCGGTGAGCGAACGGCACAAATATAGCGCGGCGGATTACGCAGCGGAATGGGCCGGTTGACGAACAAATCCCCGCCCCTTACCGGTTGAGGGGGCTGCGCGTAAGTTGGCCGGGGAATGCAGAATGCTCCAACTACGGGCCGTCGACGGCGTCGTTCAACCACCTCCATCGAAGGAAGAGACATGAAAAAACTGGTCAATGATCCCAAGAACGTCGTCGCTGAGGCCGTTGCCGGCTTCGGTGTGGCCCATACCGACATTGTTCGGATTTCGACGGATCCGATCTTCATAGTGCGCAGGGATGCCCCCCTGGCCGGGAAAGTGGGTCTGGTCAGCGGGGGAGGAAGCGGACACGAGCCTCTGCATGGGGGGTTCGTCGGTTTCGGGATGCTGGATGCAGCCGTGCCCGGGGCGGTCTTCACCTCACCGACACCCGACCCGATCCTTGCTGCCACGAAGGCCGTGGACGGGGGTGCCGGGGTGCTCCACATCGTCAAGAATTACACCGGGGATGTCCTGAATTTTGAGACCGCCGCGGACCTCGCCGCCGCTGAGGGAATCGAGGTTCGCTCCGTGATCGTCAACGACGACGTCGCCGTGAAGGACTCGCTGTACACGGCCGGGCGACGCGGTGTGGCCGGAACGGTCCTGGTCGAGAAGATCGCCGGAGCCGCCGCCGAGCGAGGTGACGCGCTGGAATCGGTGGCCGGAATCGCGGAACGGGTCATCTCCGGTGTTCGGTCGATGGGTGTGGCGCTGACTCCCTGCGTCGTCCCTCACGCCGGGGAAGGCAGCTTCACACTGGCCGACGATGAGATCGAGATCGGGATCGGCATCCACGGCGAGCCGGGACGCGCGCGCATCAAGCTCGAACCTGCCGACGCCATTGTCGACCGCCTCCTCGGCCCCATTCTGGAGGACATCCCCTTCGCGGCGGGGGACAAGGTGCTTCTGTTCGTCAACGGAATGGGTGGCACACCGCAAATCGAGTTGTACATCGTCTTTCGACGGGCCGCAGAGGTGCTGGCCGAGAAGGGGATCGAAGTGACCAGAACCCTCGTCGGGAACTTCACCACCTCGCTCGAGATGCAGGGGACATCCATCACGCTGCTGAAGCTCGACGACGAATTGACCGCCCTGTGGGATGCGCCGGTCCAAACGGCAGCGCTACGGTGGGGACGATAGACGGGTAGAAGGAGATCCGATGAACTTAGACGTCACCTGGGCTAAGGCCTGGATCACAACCGGCGCGGCCGTGATGAATGAGCACAGGGTGGAACTGATCAATTTGGACCGCGAAATCGGCGATGGCGATCATGGCGAAAACATGGACCGTGGTTTTCAAGCGGTGCTGTTGAAACTCGATGACCTGCCCGCCGAGGCGAACCCCGGTGACGTCTTCAAGCTCGTCGCGACCACGCTGATCTCAACCGTGGGCGGTGCGGCGGGACCGCTCTATGGAACTGCCTTCCTCAAGGCCGCCGTCGCCGTCACCGGATCCGCTGAACTTGACGGGGCTGCTCTGGTCGCGCTCCTGACGGCCGCACGGGACGGTATCGTTCTGCGCGGCAAGGCGGAATCAGGGGACAAGACCATGGTCGACGCCTGGACTCCGGCCGTCGACGCCGCCGACGCCGCCCGCGCCGGCGGCGCGGACGGCCCGGCGATCCTGGCAGCCGCCGCAGCCGCCGCCGAGGCGGGGGCAGAGGCGACGGAACCATGGGTCGCACGCAAGGGAAGGGCGAGCTACCTGGGCGAACGGGCCATCGGCCACCGCGACCCGGGTGCGCAGTCTTCGGCCCTGCTGTTGCGGGCAGCGGCCGATACGGCTGCAGGGGACTGACATGGCCGCAGCAGGGGGGACTGTCGGGCTTGTGTTCGTCTCCCACAGCACGAAGATCGCTGACGGTCTCGTCGATCTTGCGCGCCAGATGGCACCGCGGACGAGGATGATCCCGGCCGGAGGGACCGACGATGGGGGGATCGGCACGAGCTTCGAGAAGGTGCTCAGCGGTATCGAACAGGCAGACGCCGGCGACGGGGTCGTACTCCTCTGCGATCTGGGCTCCGCGATTCTGACGGCCGAAACCGCCTTGGACTTCCTCGACGACGCGGTACGTGCCCGGGTGCGCATCGTGGATGCTCCTCTGGTCGAGGGGGGAGTGGCTGCGGCTGTGGCCGCCGAGATCGGGGGAGACCTCGAGTCCGTGGTTCGTGCCGCTCGCTCCGCCGCCGAAGGAGTACCCGCCGCTCCGGTGGACCCCGCGTCGCCGCCGCTGGTCACGCGCACCGTCACCCTGGTCAACAAGGACGGTCTGCACGCCCGCCCGGCCGCGGATTTCGTGAAGCTCGCGAGCACGTTCACCGCCCGGGTCACCGTGAATGGCAAGGATGCCTCGAGTTTGCTCGCCGTGATGTCGCTCGGGCTCATCCGCGGAATGACAGCGGAAATCAGCTCCTCGGATGAGAACGGTGCGGAAGCCGTGGCCGCACTGGGAGATCTTCTGGAGTCGGGCTTCGGAGAAGAATAGTCAGATCCTCCATAGAACGCACCCCGTTCAGATCCATACTGACATAATGTGCATTATCGGTCAGATAAAGGAAAGTCTGGACGCGGTCGGCAGCACTGACTATCGTGTGTTCCACAAGGTCCGAGACGTCGCACGTCGACCGACACCGAGAGGCGGCTGAAATGCCCAGTACTGTCACGGCCTACGATCTCTCGTTGGATGCGAGAGCGCTCAGCAAGTCAGAGATCACCGGGGTGCGGCTGGCCATCGCAGGAACCGGCCTGCTGGCGCTGGTCGTCGGCATCGTGATTCTGGTTTGGCCGGACACCACCGTCGCCGTCCTTGGCGTCCTGTTCGGGCTGTACTTCCTGATCAGCGGGATCGTCCATGTGGCGCGAGGTTTACTCACGAAGGGCGCCTCCGGTGGCAGCCGGGTGCTGAACATCCTGCTCGGCGTGCTGCTGGTCGTCGGCGGCATCGTGGCGATCAGGAACCCCCTGGATTCTCTCGCCGTGCTCGGACTGCTCATCGGCATCTCCTGGATCGTGGAGGGCGTAGCCGCACTGGTGGAGACGTCGCCCGACTCCAGCCGGTGGTTCGGAACCGTTTTCGGAGCCATCGGCGTCGTCGCCGGCGTTGTGGTGCTCTTCTCCCCCGTCGAGTCGGTCACCATCCTGGTGGTGATCGGCGGAGTGTTCCTCGTCCTGTCCGGGATTGTTCAGCTGGTGCAGGCCTTCATGTTCGGCCGGGGTCAAGACGCGACGTTCGACACTGCCTAGCTATTTGCGCAGAGTGATCTGCGGAGACGTCAGCTCTGGCCGGCGGCTTCGCCGACGTAGTCGGCGATGTCTCCGACGTACCGGGTGTTGTTCTCCGGCACGGTTTCGACGGCCGCCAGCGCAACCTCGGCGGCGAATTCGCTGACGTTGTACAGCCGGCCGGCGGCATCCTTGCGGGCGTTCATGGTTCCGGGGCTGGCACGCTCGAGCAGAACGGCAGTGACCGTTCCTTCAATGATGTCGCCCGAAACGACGACGAAACCGATACCGGCGTTCGCGAGCTCGGGGATGAGGGCCCGCAGGGCATCCTCGCCGGCCCGCTTGCTGCGGGCGACCGGCTCGTACTCGGCCATCGTGGTCGTGGTCTCGACGAAGTGGGCCTGGTGGCTGGTGACGAACACCACGCGGGAACCCGGAGCGAGCAACGGTCGTGCCGCGTTCAACAGGTTGACCTGGGCGTCCCGGTTCAGCCGCATGGCGTAATCCTCGGCCATACCGCTCTCCATCCCGCCGGAGGCGTTCATGACGAGGATGTCCAGGCCGCCGAATTCCGCACGGATGGTTTCGAACATGGACGCCACGGAGGCAGCATCCGTCAGGTCGGCGCCGACCGTGATAGCAGTACCGTCTGCGGCGCGAATCGCGTCGGCGACCTTGATCGCGCGAGTCTCTTTGTTGCGGAAGTTGATCGCAACGCTGGCGCCCGCCTCGGCGAAGAAGCCGACGGTGGCCGCTCCGACACCACGGGAGGACCCGGTGACGAGAGCGCGTTTGCCGGTGAGAGAGCCGGCGTCGAGGGGGGTTTTGGGTGCAATACTCACAACACGGAATCTTAGCAATAGGAGTCGCCCGACTCTGCCCCGGCCTGCCTCGACACCGGCCGACGAGCAGGTGATAGCTTCGGAAGCGAAACGTCACGTGAGAGGCTCCGAAATCAATGGCTGACCTGACCGACTACCTGTGGATCGTTTGGCTCGTCTTCATCCTTGTCTGCGTGATCATCGAGTTGCTGTCCCTCGAGTTCACCTTTTTGATGGTCGCAGTCGGGAGCCTCGCCGGCCTGGGTGCGAACCTGCTGGGAGCCGTTTGGTGGTTCCAGATCGTCATCGCCGCCGTGGTTTCGGTCCTGCTCATCCTGCTCATCCGTCCGGTCCTCCTGCGACTGTTGCGAACGGGTGCCGACCATACGCCCAGCAATGTAGCCGCACTGCTCGGCATGAGCGCGCAAGTGCTGTCCACCGTTCGGCTCTCGGGCGGAATGGTCAAACTGGCCAACGGCGAAACCTGGACCGCTCGCCTCTCCCCCGACACCGACAGGCAATCCGCCGAACCCGGCGACACTGTTCGCGTAGCCGCGATCGAAGGCTCCACCGCCGTCGTCCTACCCTCTGAAAGGAACGTCACCTAGTGCTTCCCACGAATGAAACCATCGGCCAAATCTTCGTTGTCGCCCTCCTCCTGGTGATGGGGGTGTTCGTTGTCGTCGTTCTGATCCGGGCCATCAAGATCATTCCGCAGGCCAATGCCGGGGTCGTCGAGCGACTGGGCAAATATCACAAGACGCTCCAGCCGGGCCTGAACATCTTGGTCCCCTTCGTCGACCGGGTGAGACCGCTTCTCGATATGCGCGAGCAGGTCGTGTCGTTTCCCCCGCAACCGGTGATCACCGAGGACAATCTCGTGGTTTCCATCGACACTGTGGTCTATTTCCAGGTCACGGATGCGCGAGCGGCCACGTATGAGATCGCGAATTACCTGGGCGCTGTCGAACAGCTCACCACGACAACTCTGCGCAATGTGGTCGGTGGCCTCAACCTCGAAGAGGCCCTGACCAGCCGTGACAACATCAACGGGCAGCTGCGGATCGTGCTGGACGAGGCGACCGGCAAGTGGGGCATCCGAGTCGGCCGGGTGGAGCTGAAGGCGATCGACCCTCCCCTCTCCATCCAGGACTCGATGGAGAAGCAGATGCGAGCCGAGCGCGACCGCCGCGCCGTCATCCTGACCGCTGAGGGCACGAAGCAGTCCGCGATTCTGACGGCCGAGGGCGCTCGGCAGGCCGCCATCCTGTCCGCGGAAGGCGACGCGAAGGCGGCCGTCCTGCGCGCCCAGGGTGAGGCCGAGGCGATCACCACGGTGTTCAAAGCGATCCACGACGGTGATCCGGATCCGAAGCTGCTCGCCTACCAGTATCTTCTGACCCTCCCCAAGCTCGCTGATGGCAGCGCGAACAAATTGTGGATTGTACCCAGCGAGCTCACCGCGGCGATGAACGGCATCGGTGCGGCATTCGGCCACGCCGCCGGCGGCACGGCCGGCTCGGCCGGCTCGGTACCGCCAGTACCGCCAGCCCCTACAGCCCCAACAGCCCCAATAGCCCCAACAGCCCAGACTGGTTACGCCCCCGCGGCCACGGAGGCATAGGCAACCATGTTCCTCGAGGGGGCCGGGCCGCGCGTTTTCGCCCATCGCGGGCTCTCCCTCGACGCACCGGAGAACACCCTTCTGGCCTTCCGGCACGCCCTGGCCGCCGGCGCGACGCACATCGAAACGGATGTCCACGCCACGGACGACGGAATCGCCGTGCTCAGCCACGACGCCGACCATGATGTGGCGGGAACCCGCATCCGCCTGGATCAGCTCACGATGGGCGAACTTCGGCGCATCGGACTCGGCAAGGGTCAATCATTCGCCTCCCTGCGTGAGGGACTCGACGCGTTCCCTGAGGCCCGGTTCAACATCGACGTCAAATCTACGTCGGGCGTCGAGGCCACGGCCGCAGCGGTCAGGGACGCCGGCGCCATAGACCGGGTGCTGATCACCTCGTTCTCCGAAAACCGCCGGCGCCGAACGGCCGGGCTGCTCCCCGGGGTGGCCACATCGGCATCCGCCTCGGTCTTGATGCGCGCTGTCCTGGCCGCAGAAATGGGGGTGGCCGCTCTGTCACGGCGCACTTTGAAGGGCTTTGCCGCCGTGCAGGTCCCGGAAACGGTGAGGTTTCACCGAATCCTCACGCCCCGCTTCATTCGGGGCATGCACGTTGCGGGGATAGAAGTACACGTCTGGACCATCAACGATCCGGAGGCAATGATCCGTCTCCTGGACCTGGGCGTCGACGGGCTCGTCACCGACCGCTGCGATCTGGCCGTGGCGATCATCGCCGCGCGAACCTGAGAGTTGTCTCCGAAAGACCACGTAACGGAAAGATAACGTCCAGCTTGATGGTTTATACCTGAGAGTTGCATCGCGAGAGGAGACCACACGATGGCGGACCGCAGTTTGCGTGGCATGAGGTTAGGCGCACAGAGCCTTCAGAGCGAAGAGGGCGTTACCTTTTCACCACGAGTCAGTCACACGTATCTGTGTGCAACGTGCGCGCGGGAGACGGTCATGATCTTCTCGGCAGAGGCGGAAGCCCCTGACGAGTGGGAATGTCGCTTCTGTTCACAGACAGCAACTCGGCTGGTTGACTCCAAGCCGGTTGTTGTCGACCATTCCGACGAGAAGGTACCGCGCACCCACTGGGACATGCTCCTGGAGCGTCGCACGCGCGCCGAACTCGAGGAACTCCTCGAAGAACGTCTGACGTTCCTGCGGCAGCGTCGCGGACAGCAGAAGATCGGCGCCTGATCGGCCACTCTCTCGGACACATCTGATCAGGTTCGATTGCTGACCTGCTCTTCAGTCACACGCTACGCGCCCGATTCCGTCGGGCGCGTAGTTCGTTAAGGGAACACAACACGAACCCGGCCAGGCCGAGGCCGGCGACCAGCCACTCGATCCCCCGGCCCGCCGCCATGGCCGGGGTGACGGTGGAGCTGAGTGGAACCGTCTGCACCATGGCCCCGGGTAGCCAGGTCGGCAGACTGTCGAGGGTGGCGCCGTCCGGCGTGATGATGGCACTGGTGCCGACGGTCGAGATGTTGACGACCGTGCGCCCGGCCTCGATCGCCCGCAGCCGTGCGATGGCCAGCTGTTGCACGCTCTCATCCGTGCGGCCGAAATCCGCGTTGTTCGTCTGGGCGAGGATGATCTCGGCCCCGTCGTCGACCATCTCCTGCACCAGCTGGTCGTCGGCGATATCGAAGCAGATGGCGATCCCCGCCATGATTCCGTTGATGTCGAAGACGTTGTCCCGGGTGCCGATGGAGTAGTCGCGTGCGATGAGGTCGATCAGTTCGGGGGCGAACGGCCGCCAGAACGCGCGGTCGGGCATGTACTCTGCGAAGGGAACCGGATGGACCTTGTCATAGATGTCCACGGCGCCCTGCCCTTCCTGCCAGAGCAGAGAGCTGTTGTAGAACTTGTTGTCCCGCTGGGTGATAGTGCCGGCGATGATCGGGACGCCCATCGTGCGGCTGAGGTAGTCCAGGTTCTTCGCGGCATCCGTGGAGCGGAGCGGGTCGATGTCGCTGGCGTTCTCCGGCCATACGACGAAGTCGACCTCCTCGTCGATCACGGCCAGGGTCGCCGAAGTATGGTCCGCCAGGATCTGCCCCGGCGAGTAGCGCGCGAACAGGCCGGCGTCGGATGCCCCCTGGACAGCGGCCAGACGGGCCTGGCCCGTTTGAACCGTCGGCCACGCCGGGATGATCAGCAGGACCGCGATCGCCGCCGCCGCGATGCCTGCGCGCACAGTGAGCCGCACCGGGGTTTCGCGGACCAACTGCAGGGCCAGGGCGCAGAGCCAGACCAGGAGGAAGCTGAGCCCCGACATGCCGACCCAGGCCACCAGCGAATTGAACGGGCTCTCGGACTGGGAGATGGCCACCCGGCCCCAGGCGAATCCGCCGTACGGCCAGACCGAGGAGAGTGCTTCCCGCGCCGTCCACAGCCCGGCCACCACCACCGGGATCACGCCGACGCGGCCCAGCGTGGACGGCCACACCCGCGGCCCTGCCTCCAGCACGACCCCGATCAACGCCAGGCTGATGCCGAAGAAGATGGATTGAAGGCCGGCCAGCGCCAGCCACGGAACAGGTCCCAGGTACAGCGTCAGCCAGCTGATGTGGATCAGCCAGAACGACAGGCCGCCCACCATCCCGATCAGCAGGCCGGACCAGAGGCCACGGCCCAGAAGGGCAAGCAGCATCAGGAAAACCCCGACCGGGGCCAGAATCCACCACGACCGATCAGGGAAACCGGCGTCGAGGATCGCGCCTGCCACCGCGACGAGCAGAATGGCGGCCGGCAGCGGTAGGGCAAGCCGTCGTAGGGTCCCCGAAATCACGTCATCAGCCTAAGCGACCGATGAGTAGGCCACGATCCCGCGGCGGATCGCGTCCATGGCCTTGCGCGCCGTACGGCCGACCGGGTCGTCGGCCACGACCGAGAGCTGGTCCAGCAGGTCGATGGTCTGTTTCGTCCAGCGCACGAAGTCCCCCGCCGCCATCTCGGCCTCGTCCAGGACATCTATGAGCGAGCCGGCACGCGCCCACTTCCACATCGCCAGGCTGAGACCGACGGCGAGGGGGTTGCTTCCCGGAAGCTTATGGTCGCGTTCGAGGTCGTCGAGGCGGCTCCACAGCTCCTGGGTCTCGTGCAGGGCCTCCCGGAAGGCACCCTTCGGCAGGTAGCGCGGATCGATCAGACCCTCTTCGCGGCGGGGTTCGAAGACGAGGGCGCAGGCCATTGCGGCGAGGCCGGCCGGATCGAGGTCGTTCCACAGGCCCCGGCGGAGGGACTCCGCGACGAGCAGGTCGCGGTCTGCGTAGATGCGGCGGAGCATCAGACCGCTCGGGCTGAGCGTGACCGTGCCGTCGGGACCCTCGAGGAGGTAGCCGTGGCCCACCAGGACCTCGGTCACCCGGTCGAAGACGCGGGCGACGGCGCCGGTACGGGTTGTGATCTGCTGGGTGAGGGCATCCGTGTCGCGTTTCAGCTTCCACCAGCGCTGCGCCCACCGAGCGTGCTGCTCGCGCTCCGGGCAACTGTGGCAGGGGTGCTCGCGCATGCGTTTGCGCAGACCGCCCAGTTCGCGCTGGCGGCGCTCGCGTGCCGCTCGGGCGCCGGTCTCCCCCGCCGCATTCTGGCGCTCGACCTCGGTGAGGTTGCGCCGGATGGCGGAGTACTCGGTGAAGTCGCCCAGATGGCAGTCCATGGATTTGGCGAACCCGGCCAGGGATTCCTCCTGCTGGCGCACTTTGCGTGCCAGGTCGACGACCGCGCGATCGGCCTGGAACTGGGCGAACGAGGACTCGAGGACCTCGCGCGTGCGCTCCCGCCCGAACTGATCGATCAGGTTGACGGCCATATTGTAGGTCGGCTTGAAGCTGGAATTGAGCGGATAGGTACGCCGGGAAGCGAGGGACGCGACCGTCTGCGGGTCGAGTCCGGATGCCCACTGGATCACCGAGTGGCCCTCGATGTCGATGCCGCGCCGCCCGGCCCGCCCGGTGAGTTGGGTGTACTCCCCCGGGGTGATCGGCACTCTCGCCTCCCCGTTGAACTTTTCGAGCTTGTCGAGTACCACCGTGCGGGCGGGCATGTTGATGCCGAGTGCCAGGGTTTCGGTGGCGAAGACGGCTTTGACCAGCTTCTTCTGAAACAGCTCCTCCACGACCTCTTTGAACGCCGGCAGCAGTCCGGCGTGGTGGGCGGCGACGCCCCGCTCGAGGCCGTCGAGCCACTCGAAATAACCGAGGACACCGAGGTCTTCGTCCAGGAGAGTGCGGCACCGTTCGTCGACGATCTGCCGGATCTCCTCGCGCTCGTGCGCGTCGGTCAGGCGCACGCCGGCGCGCAACACCTGGCGGACCGCCTGGTCACAGCCGACGCGGCTGAAGATGAAGAAGATCGCCGGGAGCAGGTGTTTGCCCTCGAGCAGCCGCACGATCTCGGAACGATCCATCCGCCCGGGTTCGAAGCCGCCGCGCGGCTGGGTTCCCCGGCCACGGTCGCGGTCGCCGCCCCGTCGCCCGTTCGCCGAGCGCAGCGCAGGTGCGCGCCCGCCCGACTGGGCCAGCCGGACCAGCTCGGGGTTCACCCGGTGGGTCCCGGCCAGGCCGGCCGCGTCGAAGAGATCGAGCATCTTGCTCTTGACCAGCACATGCTGCTCGAGCGGCACCGGTCGCTCCTCGGAGACGATGACATCCGTTTCGCCGCGAACGGCCTGCAACCAGTCGCCGAATTCCTCGGCATTGGAGACCGTGGCGCTGAGAGAGACCATGCGCACGTCTTGGGGCAGGTGGATGATGACCTCTTCCCAGACGGCACCGCGGAATCTGTCGGCCAGGAAATGGACCTCGTCCAGGACGACGAAGGCGAGGTTCGTGAGCAGGTCCGAGTCGGCGTAGAGCATATTCCGCAGCACTTCGGTGGTCATGACCACGATGCGGGCCTGAGGGTTCACGTTCGTGTCGCCGGTGAGCAGGCCCACGGCATCCGCGCCGTATTCCGCGACGAGCTCCTGAAACTTCTGATTGCTCAGCGCCTTCATCGGTGCGGTGTAGAAGACCTTCTTCTGTGTGCTCTGCATCGCCAGATAGATTGCGAATTCCGCGATCAGGGTCTTTCCGGCACCCGTAGGCGCTGCGACCAGCACGCTGTTCCCGTCTTCGAGGGACGCGCAGGCGGCCAACTGGAAGGGGTCCAGTTCGAAGCGGAGACCGGCGCGGAATGACTCCAGGCGGGGGCGGCCGACGCGGGCTCGGGAAGCGGCATAGCGTTCCGCGGGCGAATCAAGGTAAGTCATCGGATGCGCTTAGAGCGCCAACTCCTGTTCGAGGGCACGGGCGCGTTTGGCGGCTCGTCGGTCATGGAGGTACGCGATTCCGTAGGCGGCGAAATAAAGCACCACCATCGGGATGGCAAGGAGGAACATTGAGATCACGTCGGCAGCGGGGGTGGCGATCGCCGTGAACAGGGTGATCAGCAGGACGGCGATCCGCCACGATTTGATGATCGACTGGGCGCTGATCACGCCCGCCAGGTTGAGGAGCACGATGAAGACGGGGAGCACGAAGGCCACGCCGATCGCGATCATGAGCTTCAACACGAAGTCGAGGTAGCTCTGCGCGACGATGAGCGCGGCGTCTTCCGCGGGGGCGAAACTCGTCATCAGTCCGACGATGTTCGGCAGGACGATCCATCCCGCGGCGCAGCCCGCGAGGAACAGCGGAATGGCGGTGAACAGGAAACCGAAGGTGTACTGCTTCTCGATCCGGGTGAGGCCGGGGACCAGGAACGCGAAGATTTGATACAGCCAGATCGGGCTGGACACGACGAGTCCCACGTAGAAGGCGATCTTCAACTTCAGGTCGAAGGCGCTGGTGATGTCCGGGTAGTTCAGCTGGGCCGTGCGGTCCTGCGCCTCGATGATCGCGTAGATCGGCTCACGCAGGGCGTCCCACACCATGTCGGACAGGAACCAGCCGATGATCGCACCGACCACGATTCCGGCCGCCGCGAGGAAGAGCCGCTTGCGCAGCTCGAGAAGATGTTGCCCCAGCGACATTTTGCCATCAGTAGGCGTGCGCCGAGGAGCTCGCCCCGCCACGGGACTTACGACTTCGTCGTCGGGTCGGCTGTGCCGGCGGCCTTCGAAGAGTCGTCAGCGCTGCCGGTGGTCTCGGCGTCTTCTTTGTCGCTCTTGATCTCGTTCTTGAAAATCTTCATGGACTGCCCGAGGCTGCGGGCGAGGCCGGGAAGCTTAGGCGCGCCGAACAGAAGCAGAACGATGACGAGGATGATCAGGAAGTGCCATCCGGTCAGGTTGTTAAGCATCAGTGTCTGTCCTCTGGGTCAGTGAGCGTGTTATGGATAGTTTACCTCGGGCGATCAAGGAATCCCGCCGTCGCTGCCGACGCTGGGCCCGGTCCCGCCGCACCAGCTCGAGGGCGAGGTAGAGGTCGGTCGGATCTGTGAAAATGGACGGTCGGAATCGGCCCTGTGCGGGTGTTTCCTGCCCCTGGGTGACGCCGGCGACACGATCGCCGAGGTCCTGGAGCGCCTTGCCCGTCGCCATGGCCTTCGTGAACAGGGCGAACCCGAACCAGACCAGCATCGCGAGCAGGCCGAGCACCAGGCCGGTCCAGATCAGCACCCACGACCACCACGGCATCCGCTACTCACCCCCGACTGTCGGTTCGGTCTCGTCATAGCGGGCAACCCCGGCGGCGGCCCAGTCGCGCACGACTGCGCGGGCTTCGGCCGGGTCGACCACTTCCACGACTCCGGCGAGGCCGGTGACCAGGCGTTTGAGACCGTGGAAATGAGCCACCCGGAGTGTTCTTCGCACGCGGTCCCCCTTCCCTCCGGCGGAGCCGTGCGGCGCGTAGTCCGCGAGCAAGGGCACGGCCGATGTCGGGAGCTCTACCGTCACGTCGAGGTCGGATGCGGAGCCCTCGAAGAGGTTCTCGGGCAGCAGCGTGTCGGCGGACCGGGGGCTGGTCGGCACGTCGGTCGCGTGCAGATCGCTCATCCGGTCGAGGCGGAAGGTGCGGGCGGCCTCGCGCAGGTGGCACCAGCCGCGCAAGTACCAGTCCCGGTCCACGGACTGGATGCGCCACGGGTCGACCCGACGCGACTCATGCTCGCCGCGGGCGTTCAGATAGTCGAACTCGATCTGAACTCCGTCGCGGACAGCGGCCTGAACGACCGCGATGCTGCTGCGGGCATCCGTTCCGGAAACGGCCACCTGGCTGGGAGCGGCCGAGGCGCTGCGGGTAAGTTTCGCCATCAGGGTGGCGATCGCATCGACGTCGGCATTCTCGGGCAGCGACGACAGGTATTGCAGGCCGGCGATCAGTGCGGCGGCTTCCCGGGCGGAGAAACGCGGCGAGTCGTCGATGGCCACGAGATGGGTGAGCACGATGACGTCGTTCGTTTCGAATTCGTCCCAGTGGATGTCGAACAGGTCGCCGTGCAGGTACTGGCGGGTCTCCCCCGGGATGCCGGAGACCGCGATGAGGTTGACCGCGTCGCGCACCCGGTCGGGCGAGACCCTGAAATGCTCGGAGACGTCGGTCACGCTGATGCGGTCATGGTCCATCAGGAAGGGAACCAGCGCCAGGAGGAAGGTCAGCTTGTCGGATGCGCCGAGTCCCGGACCGGCGTTCATGAGTCAGCTCCCGTCGCTGCCTGCGGGTGCGCACTCACACCGGAATCGGTGTGGGCATCCCGCACGCTGATCAGACGGGACCGTACCGCCGCGCGCAGGGAGTCGGGTGAACGCACCAGAACCTCCGGCCCGTAGCCGGCGAGCTCGTCGGCCAGCACGTTGAGATCGGTGTAGTGCAGATGCAGGGGCTGATGCAGGTGCGGGTTGGATGCGTCCGGGTCCGCTGGCCTCTCCCCCGCAACGCGTCGCTTCGACAGTCGCACCGCGGCATCACTGCCCGGTTCGGCGGAAACCACGGCGATATTGGCCGTCCAGAGCGCCTCGAGTTCACTGAGGGCCTCCTGCCCCTGGCCCACGCCGTGCTCCACGAACAAGGCTCCGGGGACGGACACGACCGGCCCGACGATTCGGGAGAGCAGGTACGTGCGAGTGGCCGCGGCGTCCTGGTCGGTTCCGAACAGATGCCAGCGTCCGTCGTGCAGCACGACGGCGCGGGGCTCGACCTGGCGGCGGTGCGCGGCGGCCTCGCCGGGCTTCAGATAGAGGAATGCGACAACCTGACCGCGATCCATTGCCTTGCTGAGCGGCTCGAAGGACGCCTCCCGCACGCGTAGGGACGGTGAGTAACCGAGCACGGGATCGCTCGAGTCGATCCCCAGCGCATGGAGTTTCGTCATCGCCCGCTGGGACTCCGCAGACAGGGAGCCCTCCCGCCATACCGTCGCGGCGAGCTTGAGCAGCATCAACTCGTCCGGAGTGAATGTCACGTCCGCCGGAAGCTCGTACAGCCCCTTGGGGATGCGATACCGCAGATGGTGGTTGCTGCCGGGCTCGCCCTGCTGCTCCACCACCTCGAGCGGAATACCCAGTTCGCGGATGTCATCCTTGTCGCGCTCGAACTGCCGCTCGAGGCTGGCGTTGTCGCCTCCGGGGAGGTAACGCTGCCGGTACCCCTGGACGGTCGACAGAATGTCGGCCTTGGTCAGCCCGATCTCCGTTGCGATGAGAGCAAGTACCAGGCTGAACAGGCGTTCTTCAACCGAAACCCGGCTGTTCTTCTCAATGGTGGACGACACGGTGCGAGTCTATCCGCCGCTCGCTCGCCGAGCCTTAGTTCACACCGAGGATATCGACCACGAACACGAGCGTCGAGCCGGCGGGGATGGTTTGCGAGGCCTCATCACCGTAGGCCTGATCTGGCGGGATGACGGCGACGACCTGCGAACCAACGGTCTGGCCGATGACGGCCTGGGCGAACCCGGGGATCAGCCCGCCCTCGGTCTTGGAACCGTCCACGATCAGGAACTCCGCCGGTTTCCCGGTCTGCCAGCTGGAGTCGAAGACCGTCTTCTCGTTCCAGAGCACGCCCGTGTAGTGCAGGGTCGCGGTGTCACCTTCCGCGACCTTGGGGCCGTTGCCCTGCTTGAGGACGCCGATCTCCAGCGCGGTCGGGGGCTCGCTCGAGGGAATGGTGATGCCGGGGGTGCCGTCAGGTGCCAGGACAACGGACGGAAGACCGCCGGCGACCGGCCGGTTGGCGCCGTCGGCACGAAGCAGGTCGGCGCGCACGACGTCGATCACGAAGACCAGGGAGTCGTTCGCGCCGATGCCGCTGTTCGCGTCCCCGCCGGCCGGGCCGAGCCCGTCGTCCGGGGAGACGATGAGCGCCAGACGGGAGCCGACCTGCGCGCATTCCAGGCCCAGGGCCAGGCCGGGGAGGGTCTGCTCGTCATCGACGACGATGCTGGCCTGGGTGGCGCCGTCGTACTCGCTCTCGCTGATCAGCGCGCCCGTCGTGCCGTTGTAGAGGGTGACGTCGAGCTTGACCAGCTGATCCGGGACGATGCCGCCTCCCGTGCCGGCGATGTTCTCGCTGACCTGGGTGGTGTCCGTCTTCAGCGGGGTCGGGAAGTCCACCGTGGGTGCGGACCCGAACTCGCCTGACACTGAGACGAGCTTGGACGCTGCCCCCTCCGTGACCGGCGCTTCGCAGTCCGCGGCGTCGCGGGGACTGCTGCAGCCGGTCAGGACCGCGACCAGCAGGCCAGCGGAGGCGATGAGTGCAGGAGCTCTACGCACGGGGTCTCATTTCAGTGTGGGTCGAGTGATTGTCCGGGACAGGGGCAGATTTGCGGCCAGCGGCAGGCCGGACCCAATCCTAACGGGCGTCGGGCGCGAGGTCGTCGGGTGCGACCGCGTCAAGCTCACGAGCCTTGGAGATGGCGGCGCCGGTCTCGGCCATCCGCACGCGCTTCCGCATGACCTTCGAACTGACGCTGCGTTCGCCGAGGGCGCCCGGTGTCCAGGCCTCCACATCCGCGTCGGAAAAATCGGTCTTCGACGGCCGGCGCTTCAACTCGGGCAGGATCGTGTCCGGGGCGAGACGGCGGGCGGTGATCAGGAAGCCCGTGTGCCCGATCATGCGGTGATCGGGCCGCACGGCGAGACCCTCGACGTGCCAACCGCGAACCATGGTCTCGTTCGAGTCCGGGTTCGTGTACAGACCGGTCGAACGGATGGCCTCGGCCACCCGTGAGAGCTGAGTCACGGTGGCCACGTAGCAGAGCAGCACTCCCCCGGGCTTGAGCGCGTTCGAGACCGACCCCAGGCATTCCCAGGGTGCGAGCATGTCGAGCACGACCCGGTCGACGCTGTGGGCCGGCATCGTGTCCGGCAGGGTATCGGCGAGGTCGCCGAGGGTGATGCTCCAGTTGGCAGGGTCGGATCCGAGGAAGGTCGCGATGTTGTCCCGGGCGACATCCGCGAATTCGCTGCGGCGTTCGAAGGAGGCCAGGCGTCCGGCGGGGCCGATGGCGCGCAGCAGCCAGAGCGACAGGGCGCCGGAACCGACGCCGGCCTCCACCACCGTGGCGCCCGGGAAGATGTCGGCCTGCGCGATGATCTGGGCGGCGTCCTTGGGATAGATGATGGCGGCGCCACGCGGCATCGACATCACGAAGTCGTTCAGCAACGGCCGCAGGGCCAGGTGCTCCACACCGACGTTGTTCGTGACGACCGAGGCGTCCGGGAGGCCGATGATGTCGTCGTGAGCGAGGATGCCCCGGTGGGTATGGAAGACCTTGCCGGGTTCCAGGGTGATCGTGTTCAGTTTGTTCTTGGGCCCGGTCAGCTGGACCCGGTCGCCGATCCGGAAGGGTCCGCTGTTCTGGATGACCTGGTTGTCGCTCATGCGTGGATTACGTCCTTGTTCTCGGGTCATTCGGAGTCGGTCAGGGCCGGTGTGCGACCGATGGAGCCGCGTCGGGCGGTGTAGAGCGCAGTGAATCCGTCCAGGGTCCGACCGGCGAGCGTCGGCCAGAGGTCGTAGTGTGCGCTCTCGGGCAGGGAAACCATGTGCGGGACGCCGACGACGACGGCCCCCGATGCCACGGCGGCCGCGATCCCCGGGACGGAATCCTCCACCGCGATGCACTGCTCGGGGTCGACACCGAGCAGTCCGGCGGCCGTCAGGTAGGCTTCCGGATGCGGTTTGCTGTGCGTGACCATGTCGCCGGCGATGATGGTGTCGAAGGCGGTGAATCCCACGAGTTCGGCGATCTGGTGCGCCATCCGCTGCTGCGACATGGTGACCAGCGCCATGGGGACGCCGGCGGTTTTGAGTTCGGCGAGAAGTTCGAGAGCGCCGGGTCGCCACGGGGCACCGTGGGTGCGGAGGAGTTCCTGGACGCGACTGGTGAGCCGGTGCACGATGGCGTCGCCGGCCAGGTCCACGCCCCGACTCTGCAGGATCACCGCGGAACCCTCGAGGCCAGAGCCGACCAGCAGCATGGCGTCACTGCGCGACCACTCGCCGCCGAAGGATTCGACCAGTTCCGTCTCGGCACGCATCCAGTACGGCTCGGAGTCGACGATGGTGCCGTCCATGTCCCAGAGCACGGCCGCAGGCAGGGGGGAATTGATTCGGATCGCGTTCACGGAGTTCAAGTGTAGAGGGCACCGCCTATCCTTGATTGATGGTGCGCCACGCGGGGCACCCCGTCGGAAGAGGTTTCATACAGTGACAGAGGCTAATGGGTTCCTGAACGGGCGCCTCCTGGTGGTGGCGTTTGAGGGTTGGAATGACGCCGGCGAGGCGGCTACCGGCGCCGTGGGTACCCTGAAGGATCTGCTGGATGTCTCCCCCGTCGCCGAAATCGACCCGGAGGTCTACTTCGACTACCAGTTCAATCGGCCCACCATTTCGGCCGGTGGTGAAGAGGGTCGTCGCAAACTCGAGTGGCCGGGCGCCGTGCTCTACGGGCCGACGACCCCCGCCGAGGCCGGGGCGGCCCTGGCCGCTGACGCGCAGCTACGGGTCAGCGGCACGAACGCCGGAAACATCTACCTGCTCCTCGGAACGGAACCGTCCCGCAGCTGGAAGGGGTTCGCCGCGGAGATCCTCGACGCCGCGCTGGCCGCGGATGTCGGCGGCATCGTCTTTCTCGGGGCCATGCTGGCCGATGTTCCGCACACTCGGCCCATTTCCATCTTCGTGTCCAGCGACAACCCGCAGGTGCGGGCCGAACTGCAGATCGAGCGCAGCACCTACGAAGGCCCGGTCGGCATCCTGAGCGTGCTCGCGATCGCCGCGGAGGAGGTCGGCATCCCGACCCTGTCGATCTGGGCATCCGTTCCCCACTACGTGCACAACGCGCCTTCGCCGAAGGCGATGCTCGCGCTGATCGACAAGCTGGAGGAGATCATCGACGTCGTCATCCCACGCGGCGACCTGGTGACCGAGGCCGAGGAATGGCAGAGCGGCATCGACACCCTGGCGGCCGAGGACGACGAGATGGCGGCGTACATCGGGCAGCTCGAACAGGCCCGCGACACCGTGGATTCCCCGGAGGCCAGCGGCGAAGCGATCGCCCAGGAATTCGAGAAGTATTTGCGCAAGCGCGGCGACGGCCGTGACTCCCGGGGCGAGGGACGCCCGGGGCCCGACGGACCGCGCCAGCCTTAAGCCGGGCTGAAGGCCTGAACCTAGAGCGCTACGCCGAGCAGTGCGTCGGCGGCAAGGGCTACCAGGGCCGGGTCGTCGACCCCCACGGTGGCGGCGGCGTCCACAATCGCCAGCGCGGCGGGTGTGTCGAGGTCCGCGGCCAGGGCTGCCCTCAGCTGGTCGACGACCCGTCCGGCGTTCCCGGTTCCGGCCGCACCGGTTGCCCCGAAGGCCGCGGTCCAGGCGGCGAGACGCGACTCCGCATCCCGCAGGTGCGCATCCGTCCACTCCCAATCGGTGCGGTAGTGCTGGTCGAGCAGAGCCAGGCGGATGGCTCGAGGGTCGGTCCCCGCGGCGCGCAGTTTGGACACCAGCACCAGGTTGCCGAGCGACTTGCTCATCTTCTCGCCCTGGTAGGCCACCATGCCGGTGTGGCTGTAGACGCCGGCCAGCGGATGCCCGGAGAGGGCGGCCGCGTGCCCCGCGCTCATGTCGTGGTGCGGGAAGATCAGGTCGCTGCCGCCGCCCTGCACCGTGAAGTCTGTGCCGAGTTCTTTCAAAGCGATGACCGAACACTCGATGTGCCAGCCCGGTCGGCCGGCGCCGACGCGGGAATCCCAGGATGGTTCGCTGGGGCGCGCCGACCGCCAGAGCAGCGGGTCGAGCACATGCCGTTTGCCGGGACGGTCCGGGTCTCCCCCGCGTTCGGCGAACAGGGTGAGCATGGCCTCGGGGTCGAGATTGCTCTCGTCGCCGAGCCTCCACGAGGTCGCGTGCTGGGCGGCCTCGATGTCGAAGTAGATGTCGGAGCCGGCGGGTTCCGTCGGCTCGGCTACGCCGGCGGCGGCCGGTTCGACGGGGACCGGGTAGGCGAGCCCGGCGTCCCAGAGCTGGGCCACGGCATCCGCGATTTCGTCGATGACGTCGGTGACGGCGACATAGTCGTTCGGCGGGATGATTCCCAGAGCCTCCATGTCGGTGCGGAACAGGTCTACCTGCGACTCGGCGAGAACCACCCAGTCCACGCCGGTGGCGGCCGCCCGTTCAAGGAGCGGGTCATCGACATCCGTCACGTTCTGCGCGTAGTGCACGCGGTAGCCGGCGTCCAGCCAGACCCGCTGGAGCGTGTCGAAGGCCAGGTAGGTGGCCGCGTGGCCGAGGTGAGTGGCATCGTAGGGGGTGATCCCGCACACGTACAGGCGCGCGATGTCGTTGGGCCTGGCCTCGATCAGCGCCGCGGTGGCGGTGTCGTGCAGCCAGGGTGCGCCGGACTGACCGGGGAGTTGCGGAATTTCGGGTCGTTTCCAGGCACGCATCGTTCCAGCCTAACTAGGCGGCGATGGTGTTCGTCACCAGCAGCCCGATCAGCACGAGGCCGAGCGCGATGCGGTAGATCACGAACGGCAGGAAGCTGCGCCTGGAGATGTAGCTCATGAAGAACTTGATCACGAACAGGGCGACGACGAAGGCGATCACCGTGGCCGCCAGGGTGTCCCACGGCCCGAAGATCTCCGGCGTGCAGTTGGTCGCGCCTTCCAGGCACGGTTTGGCGATCGCCTTGTACATCTGGAAAAACCCGCTGCCGAGCACGGCCGGGATGGCCAGCAGGAAGGCATAGCGGGCGGCGGCGGCGCGCTCATAGCCCATGAACAGGCCGGCCGTGATGGTTCCGCCCGAGCGGGATACGCCGGGGATGAGCGCGAGGGCCTGGGCGAAACCGTAGACGATGCCGTGGGGCACGGTGAGGTCGTTCAGCCGGCGGCGCTTGGCCCCGACGTAGTCGGCGATTCCGAGTAGGACGCCGAAGCCGATCAGCACGCTGGCGGTGATCCACAGGTTGCGCAATGAAGACTCGATCTGGTCCTGGAAGAGCAGCCCGAGCACCACGATGGGCAGTGACCCGAGGATGATCAGCCAGCCCATCCGCGCATCCGGGTCGGCGCGCGGAACCTTGCCGACGAGCGACTTGGACCATTGACCGATGATGCGCACGATGTCACGCCAGAAGAAGATCACCACCGCAGCCTCGGTACCGATCTGGATGATCGCGGTGAACCGGGATCCCGGGTCGGCCCCGGTGCCCAGGAATTCCCCGACGATCCGGATGTGGGCGCTGGAGGAAACCGGGAGGAATTCGGTCAGTCCCTGCACGAGTCCGAGGATGAGTGCGTCGATGAAATTCACAAAATGCCCTTTTACCTATCAGTAGTTCGAGAGCAGGTCGGTCAGGACCTGCCTGCCAAACACTAACGCGTCGAGAGGCACCCGTTCGTCGACGCCGTGGAACATCGCCGGGAAGTCGAGGTCGGCGGGCAACTTGAGCGGGGCGAAACCGTAGCCCTTGATGCCGAGGGTGCTGAGGGCCTTGTTGTCCGTGCCGGCCGAGAGCAGGTAGGGCAGCACCGGGGCGCCCGGATCGTGCCGGCCAAGGGTCTCGACGACCGCGTCGACGAGGGGCCCGCCGAATTCGGTCTCGAGACCGATGTCGCGGTGCATGATCACGATCTCGATGTCCGGGCCGACCAGCGCGGCCACTTCGGCCAGCACGGCATCCTCGTCGCCGGGCAGGGTACGGATGTCGATGAGCGCCTCGGCCCGGCCCGGGATGACGTTGTGCTTGTACCCGGCCACCAGCCCGGTGGGATTGGTCGTGGTGCGCAGGCTGGCCTGGATGAAGCCGGAGGCCGTGCCGGTGGCGAGGGCCAGCTCGTCGGGGCCGACGCGTTGCGGGTCGACGCCGAGCACCCGGGCCAGCTCCGCCAGCAGCAGCGTGGTGGTATCGGTCAGACGAATGGGCCACTCACGCCGGCCGACTTTGGCGACCGCCTCGGCGAGCCGGGTCACGGCGTTGTCATGGATCAGCCGGGACCCGTGGGCCGCGTCGCCCCGGGCCACGAGCTTGATCCAGAGCAGGGCCTTCTCCCCCGTCTGCAGCAGGTATGCGCGCCGACCGCCGAGCGTGATCGAGTAGCCGCCGACTTCGCTGATGGCCTCGGTGGCGCCGTGGAAGAGCTCCGGGCGGGTATCGACGAGGTGGTGCGAGCCGAGCACTCCCCCGGCCTCCTCGTCGGCGAAGAACGCCACGATCAGGTCCCGGGCCGGCATCCGGCCGGAGCCGAGAATGTCCTGGAGCGACGCGAGCATCATGGCGTCCATGTTCTTCATGTCCACGGCGCCGCGGCCCCACAACAGTCCGTCCTTGATCACCCCGGCGAACGGGTCCACCGACCAGGTGTCCGGGTCGGCGGGCACGACGTCGAGGTGGCCATGGACCACCAGCGCGCCGCGGCTGCTGTCGCGACCCGGGACGCGCACGACCACACTCGTGCGGCCCGGTTCGGAATCGAAGAGCTGCGGGGCGAGGCCGAGCGCCCGCAGGTTCGCCTCGACGTACTCGGCGGCATCCGTTTCACCGTTCGAACGGCCCTCACCATAGTTCGTCGTGTCGAAACGGATGAGGTCGCGAGCGATCGTGGCCGTCAGGTCGAGGTGTTCGTCGGCCGGGGTGTTGTCAGCAGAGGAGAGCATGCCTGTCACGCTACCGGGCCGCGCCGCCGACCGGCGACTGTGGGCAGCGGCAGGGAGGCCTCGAAATCCGTGCTAGATTATCTATTCGGCGGCCGGGAACGGCTGCTGAAACACCCGGCCCGGGTGGCGGAATGGCAGACGCGCTAGCTTGAGGTGCTAGTGCCCTTATGGGCGTGGGGGTTCAAGTCCCCCCTCGGGCACAGAAAAGAAGTTCGGAGCGTTTCGGGCTTTCATGTGAGATATAGGTCGCGACAACGGAACCCTCGTTGCGCGGCCTTTTTTCATGCCCGGATGCGAGCCTCCGGCAGACGATCGGCCGTTGCGACAGACCGGTCCCAATCGATTCGCTCCATCGATGCGTGAATTTTTCATAGCCCACGGCTGCCGGGCTCCCTCCGCTAAGGCGTCCACCACGGCCGCAGCGGCAGGTCGCCCACATTACCATCGACATCGGGCTTGACCGCCAGCACCTGGTGCAGCTGGATTCCCCCGGTCTCGAACGCGAGCCGTGACCCGGCCATGTACAGGCCCCACACCTTCGCGGTGGTCAAACCCACCTCGGCGACCGCCTCGTCCCAGTGCTCGACGAGGTTGGCGCACCAGGCGCGCAGCGTCAGTGCGTAGTGATGGCGCAGGTTCTCTTCGTGCACCACCTCCAGACCGGCATCCTGTGCCGCGCTGATGATGCGGCCCGCGCCGGTGAGTTCCCCGTCGGGGAAGACATAGCGGTCGATGAAACCGCGGGGGGACGGTTCGGACCGGTTGTCCGGCCGGGTGATGCAATGGTTGAGCAGCAGCCCGCCGGGGCGCAGCCGGGACTGCAGGAAGTCGAAGTACGACACATAGTTCTGCACTCCGATGTGTTCGAGCAGCCCGATCGATGACACGGCGTCGAAGCCGGTCTCGGCAACGTCACGATAGTCGCTGTGGCGGACCTGGGCCAGGCCGGTCAGACCCTCGTCGACGATTGTCCGCTGTGCCCACTCGGCCTGCTGTTCCGACAGGGTCACGCCGGTGGCTTCGACTCCGCGATGGGCGGCGAAGCGCACCATGCCGCCCCAGCCGCACCCGACGTCGAGCAGACGGTCACCGGGCCGCAGCCGCAGCTTCTCGAACACCAGCCGGTACTTGTTCTCCTGTGCCTCGTCCAGCGATGCGGCGGAGTTCGGATAGCACGCACAGGTGTACGTCATCGACGGTCCGAGCACACACTCGTAGAACGTGTTCGATACGTCGTAGTGGTGGCGGATCGCGTCGGCGTCCCGGATTTTACTGTGCCGGAGTCCCCCGACGGCGCGGCGCAGACGCGACGGCCCCTCCTGCGACGGCGGTGCGATGGGGCGCAGGTGGCGGGCGCCGATGGAGCGGATGATGTGGGCCGTCACTCGCGGAGGTGGCAACTTGAAGACCAGATCGCCGGTGAGCGCCTGGAGGAGTTCGTACGGGTCACCCGGGTGCACCCCGTGCACCTCGAGGTCGCCGGTGATGTAGGCGCGGGCCAGCCCCAAATCGCCGCGGCCGGTGGCCAGGTAGGTCGTGCCCCGCGGCGTCTTCAACTCAAGTCCGAGCGGTGCGTCCGGCGGACCGGCCGAGCTTCCGTCGTAGGCGGTGAAGCTCAGCGGGAGCCGCCCGCCGGCGACGATCTCCAGGATCTCGGCGAGGGTGAGCTTCGCCTCCCTGTCCCGCTTCGCTGCCGTTCTCGCATTCTCGGTCGACCGTTCCCTGAATGTGGTCATCGTCGTTGCACCGCCTTCGCGTAGAGATCAAGCAGACGTGAGTCGGGGTCGTACCGCTTCTTCACCGTGCGATAGATTGCTCCGCCGTAGAGTTCGTCGAAGTCCTCCGGGGAATAATACGAGTCCGAATACAGCGACTTGTGCCCGTGAAGCTCGCTGACCGTGCGTTCGATCAGGCGGTTCGTCTCCCCGTCGATCGACCCCACCGGCACTGTGGACCAGAAGCCGACGTTGACGTAGGTCTGCTGCGGCCGGATCGGGTAGAGCGGCCAGCTGTCGCCCTGCGACCGCAGCGGACACAGCCAGATCGGCTTGATCGGGACGGTGTCAAGGAACCAGTCCAGGAACTCCGCACAGCGTTCGATCGGCACCTCGACGTCCTGCACCACTTGTTCGCGGGGCGGACGACCGCCCAGCCGCTCGATCCGATCGCCGATGTGGAATCGCCGTTCGTAACGCATCAGCTTCCCGTAGAAGCTGCTGCGCCGGTAGCGACGTGGCCAGAGCCGGCGGATTCGCGGACGCTGCGCGCCGAACGCCTCCGAGCACCAGAACCAGTCCGTGTCCCACCGCCACAGGTAGTCGTGGATCGTGAGCCGGTCGGACTTGATGCCGTCATCGTGTTGGATGGAGCGGTAGTAGATCTGCTGGCCGGTGTAGTCGCTCACCGGGCCGGATGCCGCGGTCCGCGTACCAGCGCACAGGTAGCTCTCGTCGGCGCTGAACACCACGCCGTCGAGGTAGTCCACGCGCTCACCATCCAGGCCACCGGTCGCGACAATACGGTCCATCGCCGCGACCAGTTCGGTGAGCGCGTGGAACCGCAGATGTCGGAGCGCGACGAACGGTTCCACCGGCTCCAGCTCGATGCGGAGGCTTACTGCGTAGCCGAGCGTGCCGTACGAGTTGGGGAAGGCACGGTAGAGGTCGTCGTGCTCGTGGGCCGAGGCAGTGACCACCTCTCCGGCGCCGGTGAGGATGTCCATCTCCAACACGGACTCGTGCGGCAGTCCGTTGCGGAAGGACGTCGACTCGATGCCGAGGCCGGTGACCGCGCCGCCCAGGGTGATCGTCTTCAGTTGCGGCACCACCAGCGGCGCCAGCCCGTGGGGCAGCGTCGCGGCGACGAGATCTTCGTAGGTGCACATGCCGCCCACGTCGGCCGTCCGGGTTTCCGGATCGACCGCGAGGACGCCGGTCAGCCCGGAGGTCTCAAGGCTCCTGGCGTTCGGTTTTGTTCGTGACCGGAACAGGTTGGAGGTGGGCTTGGCCAGCCGCACGGAAGCCGCCGGCGGCACCGCCCGATAGCTCGCCAGGAGGCGCGCCACAGCGGCGGCGTGAGCGGACCGTGCATCGATCGAGGGAGGGAACACGCCTTCAAGCTAGTCCTCGATAACCCCGACCGCACGGGCCGGCTGCGGCTCATCCTCTCCGCTGAAGGACCGGCTCCGGGTCAGACGGCTTCGGTCAGGGCGCCCGAGAGAACTTCGTCCAGAGCCAGGACGGTGTCTTCCGGTGATGTCCCGAGGGCCAGCGCCAGTTCCGACTCCAACAGCTGGCGGGACTTGGCGAGCATCCGCTTCTCGCCGGCAGAGACGCCACCGTCCTGTTCGCGGCGCCACAGGTCGCGGACGACTTCGGCGACCCGGGTCACGCTGTCACTGGCCATCTTCTCCTGGTTGGCCTTGAACCGGCGGCTCCAGTTCGTGGCTTCCTCGGTGAACGGCTCGCGCAGTACCTTGTAGACCTCTTCCAGCCCCGCGGCGTCGATGACGTCACGCACTCCGACGAGCCCCGCGTTCGCGATGGGCAGTTGGATGGTGAGTTGCGACGAGTGCACGCGCAGGGTCATCGCCGGCTGGGCGACGCCCTTCAGGGTTATGGTGGAGAGCTCGGTAAGGGTGACCGCACCGTGGTGCGGGTAGACGAGGGTTTCCCCGACAATGAACTTCAAACTCACTCGTTTCAGGTCGTGCTGCATGTGGCGTCCCGGTGGCGCCGACCAGCTGATCAGCCGGTCAGGGAGTGGTGGGTTGTGGAACTCGGGTCGCGATTGTGGGGGCACCCGGCACCATTCCTGATGGCCAACCTATCAAGTTTGCCACAGCCCCCTGAACGTTCACCCTACGGCCATCGGTGCGGCGTGGCGCATCGCGCTAGCTCACCGATGGCTGCTGCTGAGTGATGCAGTGGATGCCGCCGCCTCGCGCGAACAACGGCCGCGCCTCGACCGTCACGACCGATCGGCCCGGGTACGCCCTGGCCAGAATTTCCCGCGCGGCCTGGTCGGCCCGTTCCTCGCCGAAACCGCAGGCGATCACGCCGCCGTTGACGACGAGGTGGTTGACGTAGTTGTAGTCCACGAAGCCGTCCTTGTCCGTCAGCGCGGCCGGGGCCGGCAGATCGACGATGGTGACGGCCCGGCCCGCGGCATCCGCCGATTCGGCGAGCACGGCGCGGAGCTGCCGGGTCACGGCATAGTCGGGGTGGGCCGGGTCGTTCTGGGCATGGATCAGCACCGTTCCCGGTGACGGGATGGCGGCCACCATATCGACGTGGCCCCGGGTGCCGTAGCGCTCCTGGTCGCGGGTCAGGCCGCGGGGCAGCCAGACCACGTGGGTGGCGCCGAGGGTGCGAGCGAATTCGGCCTCGACCCTGGCCTGGTCGACGTAGGGGTTTCGACCCGGATCCAGCTGAACGGTGTGGGTGGCCAGCACAGTTCCCCTGCCGTCCACGTGGATTCCGCCGCCCTCGTTCACCAGAACCGAGGAGATCCCGGTCGCGCCGGAGGCAGCGGTGACGATCCTGCCGATCTCCGCGTCCCTGCCCCACCGCGCCCAGTCCTGGGCACCCCAGCCGTTGAACGTCCAGTCCACCGCCCCCAACTGCCCGTCGTCCCCCAGAACGAAGGTCGGGCCGATATCGCGCATCCAGGCGTCGTCGAGCGGCGCCTCGATGACCTCGATTTCCGCGGACAGGTACCGACGAGCCATCCCCATCTCGGCCGGGTCGACGACCATGGTGACGGGTTCGAAGTCGAGGGCCGCGTGGGCAACCGCAGCCCAGGTGCGGCGCGCTTCGTCAGCGGACTCCGCGTTCGAGCCGAGCGTGTAGCCGGCCACCGGGAACGCCATCCACACCCGGTCCTGCGGCGCGGACTCCGCCGGCATCAACCAGGTCACGACTTCCCCACCGTCACGGTCGAACCGAACGGATGCGTCGGGTCGACCGGCACGGTCAGCCCCGCGTAGCTGTCCGGCCGCCGGGTGGCGAGGAAAGGGAACAGCGTGAGCCACTCCTCCCGCTGCGCCAGGTCCAGATCCGCAACCAGCACCGCGGACGCGTCGCGGGGTGCCTGCACGAGCACTCGACCGTAGGGGTCGGAGATGAAGGAGGAACCGTAGAAGGTCAGGTCTCCTTCGTCGCCATGACGGTTGGGCACCACCATGAATAATCCGCTGGTGATGCCGTTGGCCACGATCACCTGCCGCCAGAGAGGCTGGGTGTCGAAAGTCGGAAAGCCGGGCTCCGAGCCGATCGCCGTGGGATAGACGAGCAGCTGGGCACCGCCGAGGCCGTACAGTCGCGACACCTCGGGGAACCATTCGTCCCAGCAGGTGGGCAGCCCGATCCGGGCACCGCCCAGTTCCGCCGGGGCGTACACGGGGTACGCGTCCTCGGCCGGGCCCGACCGGAACCAGGTGTCTTCGTAGTAGCCCTCGGTCACCGGGATGTGCATTTTGCGGGTTCGTCCGAGCAGTCGCCCGGTCGGCGACACCATGACGGCCGTGTTGTAGCCGCGCGGGTCCTCCGGGGCGTCGTCGGCGTGCGGCCGCTCGTAGAGGGAGGCGTGCACGACGACGCCGTGCTTGCGGGCCTGCTCGGCCGCGAAGGTGAAGGTCGGTCCGGTGAGCAGGTCCTCGGCCGTTTCCTTCGGCGCACCCTGGGCGCGCTCGTTGGCCGGGTATTTCCGCAGGGTCAGCTCGGGCAGGAAGACGACGCGGGCACCCTGGTCGGCGGCCAGGCGGATGCCGTCGGCCAGCTCCGCGCGCAGCGCACCCTGATCGGCGTGCCAGCGGTGCTGCACCAGGCCGACCCGGAGCAGCGGCCCGGCCTCGCCCGCCGTGCGGGTCAGCGGTTCGGCGATGCCGGGGGCGTGGATCACAAGCATGAGGAGGCCTTCCCGCGAATTAATTGATCAAATGATCAATAACTGTTGGCTAAAGATATATAGACTCAGGTTCCATGTCAACCGATCCGAGCGCATCCCGGCGCAAGGCACCGATCGAACGGGCCGCGGAAATCGCCCGCCGGTCCCAGGAGATCGCCCTCGACGAGGGTCTGTCCGCCCTGACGCTGCGTGCGGTTGCTTCCCGCGTCGGGGTGACCCCTGCCCTGGTCAGTCACTACCAGCCGAGCATGGACGCGCTGGTGGCCACGACGTTCGGGGCGATCGTCGCGGCCGAGATCAGCGAGGTGGCCGAGGAATTGGCACCCTGCGAGACGTCTGTGGCGGCCCTGAAGACCCTGATCGACTCGCTGCTCGGACCCGAGCGCAGCGCTGTCACCGCCGTCTGGCTCGATGCCTGGAGCCTCGGCCGACGACACGCTGCGCTCGCGGTGGAGGTAGGCGTGCAGATGGACGCCTGGCAGGCGTTCCTCGCCGAGTTGGTGAAAACGGGGTGCGCACGCGGCGAATTCCGGGCGATCGACCCGGATGCGGTCGCCTGGCAACTCCTGGCGATCATCGACGGGCTGAACGCGCACGCCGTCGTGCGCTATGGCCATGCGCAGCGGCTGCGCGGTCTCGTGCGCACCGTCGCCGAACACGAGTTGGGCCTGCCCCCGGGTGCCCTCGGCTCCGGGGACGACTCAGAACCCTGATCCGAATGGCGCCGGCCCCGGCACCGGATGCCGGCCCTGTAGGCTGACACACAGACTTCCGGTCACAGTTCTGCTGCGATCGGACGAGCACTGGTTGAGACAGTGCAGGAGGCCCTGGCGATTCGTCGCCGGGGCCTTTCTCGTTTCCGGGCCGCCTTCCGAGCCTGGTGGGTATGACGAGCCGGGCAATCGTCTCCGCGGCGGCCCGGAGCCGCACCGATTCGCGTTGACAACCTGAGGGCCCCGGAGCACTATGTGTCACAATTCCGTGCCCGTCGCTGCCGCCGGGCACCTTTTCGAGGTGGAGGCCCCTGTGCAGATTCCAGCTTCCTTCGACTATGTGCGCGCCAGCACGGTCGACGATGCGATCAGTCTTCTCGAGCGCCACGGGCCGGAGTCCCGGGTCGTGGCGGGCGGGCACAGTCTTCTGCCGATGATGAAGCTCCGGCTGGCCAGACCCGAATGGCTGATCGACATCAACGAGCTCTTCGAACTGGACTTCGTGCTCCGGGACGCCAACACGCTGCGGGTCGGTGCGATGACGCGCCACGCCACGCTGCTGGAGTCTCCCGACATCGCCCGCCTGTTTCCGATCATCGCCGATGCGGAGCGGGTGATCGCCGACCCCACGGTGCGGAACCGCGGAACCATCGGTGGGTCCCTGTGCCAGGCCGACCCGGCCGAAGACCTTTCCACGGTCTGCAAGGTTCTGCAGGCGGAGGCGGTCGTCCGCGGGCCCGGCGGCGAGCGCGTGCTCAGCATGAACGACTTTCACAAGGGGCCCTACGAGACCGCCGTGGCTTACAACGAACTCCTCGTCGAGGTGCGCTTCCCGATCCGCCCCCACTCGGGCAGCGCCTACGAGAAGGTCGAACGGCGCGTCGGCGACTGGGCCGTTGTCGCGGCGGGAGCAGCGGTGTCCCTGGCCTCTGACGGCACGATCGACGACGTCACCATCGGCCTCACCGCCGTCGGCATGGAAGGGACGGTGACCGAGGCCGAGACCCTGCTGCGCGGCCACCGGCCGGGGGAAGAACTGTTCGTAGCGGCCGGGCGGATCGCCGCGTTGGCGAGCGACCCGGTTGCCGACCAGCGGGGTCCCATCGACTACAAGCGGCACCTCGCCGACGAACTCACCCGGCGGGTGCTGCGGCGCGCGGCCGCCCGCGCCGGCGAAGCACAGGAAGGCTAAGTCCATGCAGATCAGCATGACCATCAACGGCACCGACATCACCGAGGAGATCGAACCCCGGGTGTTGCTTGTTCATTTCATCCGCGACCAGCTCCGACTGACCGGCACACACTGGGGCTGCGACACCTCCAACTGCGGAACCTGCGTCGTGCTCATGGACGGCCGGCCGGTCAAATCCTGCACGGTGCTCGCGGCGATGGCCGACGGCCATTCCATCACCACGGTCGAGGGTCTCGCCACCGGGGCCACGCTCGATCCCGTACAGCAGGGGTTCATGGAGGAACACGGCCTGCAGTGCGGTTTCTGCACACCGGGGATGATGCTCACCGCCCGGGCACTGCTGGACCACAACCCGCACCCGGACGACGGGGAGATCCGCGAGGCGATCTCCGGCCAGATGTGCCGGTGCACCGGCTACGCGACCATCGTGCGCTCGGTGCAGTGGGCGGCGGCCCACCCCGCGGGGCAGGACCGAATGGACGAGATGGAAGAGAACGCAGGAGAAGAGGTGACGGCATGACCATCATCGAGGAGCGGGCCGCGAATCCGGCAGCCGGAGACGAGAACCGCCCGATCGGCTACGGCCGCATCCAGCGCAAGGAAGACCCCCGCTTCGTGCGGGGCAAGGGCCACTACGTCGATGACATCGTGCTGCCCGGGATGCTGCACGGCGCCATCCTGCGCTCCCCCGTGGCGCACGCCCGCCTGGTGTCGATCGACACCAGCGCCGCGCTCGCCCACCCGGGCGTGGTGGCCGTGATCACCGGCCAGGACCTGCTCGGCCTCAAGCTCGCCTGGGCTCCGACCCTGTCCGCCGACGTGCAGGCGGTGCTCGCCACCGACAAGGTGCGATTCCAGGGGCAGGAGGTCGCCTTCGTGATCGCCGAGGACCGCTACGCCGCGCGCGACGCGCTCGAGCTCATCGAGGTCGACTACGACGTGCTGCCGCCGGTCATCGACGTGCGCACGGCCCTGGACCCCGGCTCCCCCGTCATCCGCGACGACATTGAGGGCCGCACCGACAACCACATCTTCGACTGGGAGGCCGGCAACGCGGCCGAGACCGACGCGGTGTTCGCCGCGGCGGACGTCGTCGTGACCCAGGAGATGGTCTACCCCCGGGTGCACCCGGCACCGATGGAGACCTGCGGGGCCGTCGCCGACTTCGAGCCGATCGAAGGCGCGCTGACCCTGTACGAGACCAGCCAGGCCCCGCACGCGCACCGAACCCTGTTCGCGATCGTCTCGGGCATCCCGGAACACAAGATCCGCATCGTCTCTCCCGACATCGGCGGCGGCTTCGGCAACAAGGTCGGCATCTACCCGGGCTACATCCTCGCCGTCGTCGGGTCGATCGTGACCGGGCGGCCGGTGAAGTGGATGGAGGACCGCTCCGAGAACCTGATGAGCACCTCCTTCGCCCGCGACTACATCATGCAGGGCGAGATCGCCGCCACGAAGGACGGCAAGATCCTCGCCGTGCGCTCCACCGTGCTCGCGGACCATGGCGCGTTCAACGCGACGGCGCAGCCCTCGAAGTACCCGGCCGGGTTCTTCCACATCTTCACCGGAAGCTACGACCTGCAGGCCGCGCACTGCAAAGTGACCGGCGTGTACACGAACAAGGCGCCGGGCGGGGTGGCCTACGCCTGTTCCTTCCGGGTCACCGAGGCGGTCTACCTGGTCGAACGGCTCGTGGACATGCTCGCCCGGAAGCTGGAGATGGATCCGGCTGAGCTGCGGTTGAAGAACCTGATCAAGCCCGAACAGTTCCCGTACAAGAACAAAACCGGATGGGAATACGACTCCGGCAACTACGAGCAGGCGCTGCGCAAGTCGATGCAGATGGCCGGCTACGACGATCTGCGGCGCGAGCAGCGGGAGAAGCGTGCACGCGGCGAGCTGATGGGGATCGGAATCTCGTTCTTCACCGAGACCGTGGGTGCCGGGCCGCGCAAGCACATGGACATCGTCGGCCTGGGAATGGCGGACGGAGCCGAGCTGCGGATCCATCCCACCGGCAAGGCCGTCGTGCGCATCTCCGTGCAGAGCCAGGGGCAGGGCCATGAGACGACCTTCGCCCAGATCGTGGCCGAGGAGCTCGGCATCCCGCCGGAAGACATCGACGTCGTGCACGGTGACACGGACCAGACCCCCTTCGGACTCGGAACCTACGGCAGCCGATCGACCCCCGTCAGCGGCGCCGCCGTGGCCCTGGTCGCACGCAAGGTACGGGAGAAGGCGAAGTTCATCGCGGCGGCGATGCTTGAGACACGGCCCGAGGACCTCGAATGGGAGAAGGGTCGCTGGTTCGTCAAGGGCGACCCGAGCGTCGGCAGGACCATGGCCGAAATCGCCATGGGCGCGCACGGCACGCTCACCCTCCCGGAAGGGATCGACGGCAACCTGGATGCCGAGGTCACCTACGATCCCCCGAACCTGACGTTCCCCTTCGGCGCCTACATCTGCGTGGTCGACGTCGACCCCGGCACCGGTCACGTCAAAGTGCGCCGGTTCATCGCCGTCGATGACTGCGGCACCCGGATCAACCCGATGATCATCGAAGGGCAGGTGCACGGCGGCCTCACCGACGGGGTCGGCATGGCCCTGATGCAGTTCATCGAGTTCGACAAGGAGGGCAACAACCTCGGCGGCACCTTCATGGACTACCTCATCCCGACGGCCCTGGAGGTGCCCGACTGGGAGACCGGGTTCACCGTGACCCCGTCGCCACACCACCCGATCGGGGCGAAGGGCATCGGCGAGTCCGCCACCGTCGGGTCGCCGCCGGCGATCGTCAACGCCGTGGTCGACGCCCTGGCACCGTTCGGCATCACACACATGGATATGCCGTGCACCCCGGCTCGGGTGTGGGAGGCCATGCAGGGCCGGCCGCGCCCACCGATCTGATCCGCCGGTCGCCATGTCGGAAATAAGAGACGCCCTCACGGAGAGGGCTCGGGCACTCACCGGAAACCGGGAACCGTTCGTGCGTGCCACCGTGGTGCGGGCCCAGCATCCCACGAGCGCCCAGGCCGGAGACACCGGCCTGCTGCTGGCCGACGGCACGCTGGTTGGATTCGTCGGCGGCGCCTGCGTGGAGGCGTCGGTGCGTGAATACGGGCTCAGGAGTCTGACCACCCACGAGCCCCTCCTGCTGCGTGTTGTGGCGGGCGCGCCGTCCGCCCTGCTCGAGGAGGGTGCCGTGCAGGTGTCGAACCCCTGCCTCAGCGGCGGCGGCATCGAGATCTTCCTCGAGCCGTTCATGCCGGCACCCCGGGTGCTGGTCGTCGGATCGACGCCGGTGGCACAGGCACTGGTCGCGCTGGGAGGCCCACTCGGTCTGGAGATGCACCTCACGGAGGACTCTGGCGCGGCGCCGCGGTCGGACGATGCGGCGCTGATCGTGGCCTCGCACGGACGTGATGAAGAGTCCCTCCTCGAAGCCGCCCTGAGGGCCGAGGTGCCGTATGTCGCTCTTGTCGCCAGCCACGCCCGGGGCGCGGCCGTGGTCGCCTCCCTCAACGTCTCGGAGGAGCAGCGGGCGCATGTGCACAGCCCGGCCGGCCTGCAGTTGGGCGCCCGCTCCCCCGCCGAAATCGCGCTGTCCATCCTGGCCCAGCTCATCGCGGAACGGGCGGAACGGATGACGGTGGCTCCCGTCAGGGACACGGTCCCGGTTGTGGTCGACCCGGTGTGCCGGATGTCGGTCACCGTCGGGGACGCGACCCCGCGGGCCGCGCGCGACGGGGAATCCGTCTTCTTCTGCTCGGAGTCCTGCCGCCGCAGCTTCCTCGCCGATCCGGAGCGGTATGTCATCGCCTCCTGATCCGCGCATCGCCGGGCTGGTCCTGGCCGCCGGGGCGTCGCTGCGGCTGGGCCGACCCAAGCCACTTCTGCCGTACGGCGGCGGGATGCTCCTGGATGCCGTCCTCAGAACCGCACGGGCCTGCGGCTTCGACCAGATCGTGCTGGCCCTGGGCGGCGCGGAGGAGGCCGTCCGGCAGCGCGTCGACACCCACGGCTGCGACGTGGTCGGCAATCCCGCGTTCGGGGCCGGCTGCTCCTCGTCGATCGCGGCCGCCATCCCGGCGCTGCACCCCGAAACCGAGGTGCTGGTGCTCCTCCTCGGCGACCAGCCCGGCGTGAGCCCGGAGACCGTGCGGCGCCTGGTGGACGGGCGGGGATCCGCCCTCCTCGCCGTCTGCCGCTACGACGACGGTGTGGGGCATCCGTTCGCTTTCGACCGTTCGGTGCTGCCGCAACTGACCGCACTCCACGGTGACAAGGCGGTCTGGAAACTCCTTGAGCAGCGCGCCGCGGAGGTGACCGAGGTCATCGTGGCCGGCCCGATCCCCCCGGACATCGACACCGAGGCGGACTACGAGCGCGCGCTCGCCGAGCGGGAGAAGGCACCATGACCGGCGCTGCCCGGACGGGGGCCGAGGACGCCGTGCGCCGGATGATCCCGGACGTCCCCGCGCTGCTGGGCGCCCTGAACGACGTCGACTACCTGCCCGACGAGGGCCTCGCCACCGCGTTGTTCCTGGCGGTGCGCCTTCCGCAGCCCATCCTGTTGGAGGGTGAGCCGGGGGTCGGCAAGACCGAGGCCGCCAAGGCGCTGGCCCGGGTGCTGGACACGCCGCTGTTCCGGCTCCAGTGCTACGAGGGCATCGACGCGGGCGAAGCACTCTACGAATGGAACTACCCGCGCCAGCTGCTGGGAATCAGGCTGGCCGAGGCCCGCCAGGCCAACCTGGCCGAGACCGAGCTGTTCGGCCCGGAGTATCTGCTGCGCCGCCCCCTGCTGCAGGCGATCGAGCACCCCGGTCCGCGCCCGGCGGTGCTCCTCCTCGACGAGATCGACCGGGCGGATGCCGAGTTCGAGGCCTTCACCTTCGAACTGCTGGCCGAGGCGGCCGTGACGATCCCGGAACTGGGCACGGTGCGGGCCACGCATCCGCCGATCGTGATCCTGACCTCCAACCGCACCCGCGACCTGCACGACGCCCTGACCCGGCGGTGCCTGTACCACTGGATCGACTACCCGGCACCGCAGCGGATCGCGGAGATCGTGCGCCGGCGGGTGCCTGCCAGCGCCGCACCGATCGCCCTGCAGGCGGCGTCGGCCATCACCCGGCTGCGCTCGCTGGACCTGACGAAGCCGCCCGGAATCGCCGAGGCGATCGACTGGGTGTCGGCCCTGACCGTGCTCGGCGTCGACACGCTCGCCGCCGAGCACGTGGATCAGACCTGGGGGACGATTCTGAAGAACCGCGAGGACCTCGACCTGGCGGTCGGCCGGGGCGCCGCCTGGCTGGTGGGCGACCATGGCTGACCAGGGATCACCGGGCATCCGGAGCAGTGATCGTTCCGGGTTCGGCCGGACCAGCATCGAAGCGGCCGCACTGGCGGTCGGGTTCAGCACGGCGCTGCGCCGCGCCGGCGTGCCGAGTTCCCCGGACCGTGCCGCCCGGCTGGCGGAGGCCCTCCGGCTGGTTCCGCCCCACGCGCGCGAGCCGCTGTACTGGACGTGCCGGGTGGTCCTGGTCTCCTCCCGGGAGCAGGTGCCTGTTTTCGACGCGGTCTTCGAGGCCGTGTTCGCCGGAACCCTCGACCCGGCCGACTTCCGCGGCGACCAGAACGCCCCACCGTCGATCGGCTCCGAACCCCGCACCCGTCCGACCGCTGCCGACCAGCGTCCGGCGATCGCGGCGGATCAGGCTCCACCTCAGCCCCCGGCCCTGACTCCGGGCGCAGACGGCTCCACCGACCCGGACGCTCCGGAGCGGGAATCGATCCTGGTGACGGCGGCAGCCGAGGAGCGCCTGCACCAGATGTCCTTCGCCGACCTGACCCCGGACGAGATCGCCCGGATGCGTCAGCTGGTGCGCCGGATCGCCCTTGCCACGCCGGAGCGGCTCAGCCGCCGCACTCGGAAGACCTCCCGGAGCGCCCCCGGACTCGACCTGCGCAGAACGGTCAGGGCGGCGCACCGCACCGGAGGCGAACCGGTGCGCCTGGTCTACAGGCGTCGGCGTACGCGAATGAGGCGACTGATCCTGCTGTGCGATGTGTCCGGATCGATGGAGCCGTACACGCGGGTATTCCTCTCGCTCCTGCAGGGCGCGGTCGCCGGCGCCGAGGCGGAGGCCTTCATCTTCTCGACCGGATTGACCCGGCTGACCCGGCAACTTGCGGTGCGCGACCCTGACCAGGCCCTGGCCCGGGCTGCCGCGAGCACCGAGGACTGGGCGGGCGGTACGCGGCTGGCGGAGAGCATCCGTCATTTCGTGGATGCCTGGGGTCGACGCGGTCTCGCCCGCGGGGCGGTCGTCGTGATCATCTCCGACGGCTGGGCGTTGGACGACCCGGAAACCGTGGGCACCCAGATGGCCCGCCTGCGGCGCCTGGCCTATCGGATCATCTGGGTCAACCCGAGGAAGGTCGCCCTGGACTACCAACCGGTGGTGGGCGGCATGAAGGCCGCCTTGCCCTACGTGGACGCGTTCGTCAGCGGGCACAGCTATGCGGCCCTGGCGGAAGTGGCGGCGGCGATCCGCGCCGACCGTTCGGACCCACACGAGAATACGAGGACCCGATAATGGACATCAACAGCACGTTCACCGTCGCCGCACCGATCGACGAGGTGTGGAAGACTCTGATGGACTTCGAACGTGTCGCCGGCTGCGTGCCGGGGGCACAGGTGCTGAACAAGCTTTCGGACGACGCCTATCAGGTCGGAATGAAAGTGAAACTGGGTCCGGTGACCATGCAGTACAGAGGGCAGATGACCGTTCTCGAACGGGATGCGGCCGCGCATCGCGCCGTGTTCGAGGGGCGCGCCCAAGAGACCCGCGGTCAGGGGACGGCGCAGGGAACGGCCACCCTCACCCTCGTGGAGGCGCACGGCCAGACCCAGGGCACGGTGAGCGCCGATGTGGCACTCTCCGGCAAGGTGGCCGCGATGGGCCGCAGTGTCATCGGCAGTGTCACGGAACAGATGATGTCCCTCTTCTCGGAGAACCTGCAGGCCATGGTCACGGGGCCGGCTCCGGAACCCGCAGCATCGCAGGGCACCGAGACGGTCACCGAGCAGGGAACCGCGACGGCACCACCGGCCGCACCGACGTCTCCGCCCGCCACGACGGCGCCCGCACCCCGCGCGCCTCAGCCGGCCACCGAGTCCAGCCTGAACGCCCTCGACCTGGCCAAAGGCATCGTCCTGGACCAGCTCAACAGCCTGCCCAGACTCCTCGGCGTGATGGCCGCGGTGGCGTTCGTCGCCTATCGCATCGGCCGTCGCGCGGGCGGCAAGTAGGCCCGGATGAGCGAACCCGGAAAGGTCGCCGACGGTGCGTGAAGTCCTGAACCCGATGCTGACGGGATGGCAGGCCGGCGGCGTCGCCGGCCTGGCCACCGTCGTGCGCACCTTCCAATCCGCCCCCAGGCCGGCCGGAGCGTCGATGCTGGTCACCGCCGGCGGGGAGGTGGTCGGCTCGGTCTCCGGCGGCTGCGTGGAGGGTGCCGTCTACGACCTCGCACGCCAGGTCATCGAGGACGGGCGGGCGGTGCTCGTGCGCTACGGCATCAGCGACGATGACGCCTTCTCCGTGGGCCTGACCTGCGGCGGCATCCTCGACGTCTTCGTCGAGCCCGTCAGCCAGGCGATCTTCCCCGAACTGGCCGCAGTGGAGCAGGACATCAACGGTTCTGTCCCGGTCGGGGTCGCGACCGTGATCGAGCACCCCGATCCGAGCCGGCTGGGCCGGCACCTGATCATCCGGCCGCCCGGCTTCGCCGGCGACCTGGGCTCCGAACGGGCCAACCGGGCCGTCGGAGACGACGCCCGCGGGCTACTCGCCGCCGGGCGCAACAGCACCCTTATCTACGGACCCGACGGCGAGCGACGCGGTGAGGGGATGCGGGTCTTCGTCAACAGCTTCGCCCCGCGCCCCCGGATGCTGGTGTTCGGCGCCATCGATTTCGCCGCCGCCCTGGCCAAGCTGGCTTCCTTCCTCGGCTACCGGGTCACCGTGTGCGATGCCCGCGAGGTCTTCGCGACCCCGGCCCGGTTCCCCAGCGCCGACGAGGTCGTGGTCGGGTGGCCGCACCGCTATCTGGCCGAGCAGGTTCGGGCGGGGCTCGTCGACGAGCGCACCGTCGTCTGCGTGCTCACCCACGACCCGAAATTCGACGTGCCACTGCTCGAGGTGGCCCTGACCTGCGGCCCGTTCGCTTATATCGGTGCGATGGGTTCGCGGCGCACCCATCAGGACCGGCTGGCCCGGCTCCGCGAGGCCGGTCTGGCCGACGCGGACCTGGCTCGGCTGCACAGCCCGATCGGGCTGGACCTCGGATCCCGCACGCCGGAGGAAACGGCCGTGTCCATCGCCGCGGAGATCATTTCGAAGCAGTGGGGCGGCAGCGGCGAGCCGCTGGGCAGCCTCGCCGACCGGATCCACCACGACGACCCGGACGAGCCGGACGAGCCGGCCGCGGTGTAACCGACGCTCCTATTCCCTCATCCCGAAGCGGGCGTGGATCGGGTGCATCCACTTCGGCGCCCACCAGAGCCCCTTTTCGAGCGCGGTCATCACGGCGGGCACCACGATGGTGCGCACGAGGGTCGCGTCCAGAAGCACGGCCACCGCCAGGGCGACACCGATCTGCTTCATCTGCAGCAGGTTGCCGGTGGCGAACCCGGCGAACACGATCACGATGATCAGGGCCGCTGACGAGATGATCCGGCCCGAGCTCTGCAGACCCGTCTCGATCGACAGGCGCGTGCTCTCGCCCTGTTCGTGGTGTTCCTTGATCCGGGCGAGCAGGAACATCTCGTAGTCCATGGCCAGGCCGAAACCGAAGGTGAGCACGAGGGTCAGGACCAGGGGATCCACCCCGGCGATCGTGTCGGCATCGAAATCGAGCAGCCCGGCGAGATTACCCTCCTGGAAACCCCAGACCAGGATCCCGACCGAGGCGCCGAGCGAGATGACACTGATCACGAGGGCGGTGATCGGGATGACCACGGAACCGGTCATCAGGAAGAGCAGCAGGAACGTGGCCCCGGCGATGATCAGGGCGGCCCAGGGCGCGCCGGCGACCAGTGAGTCGACGTAGTCGACCGACGCGGCATCCGTGCCCCCGACCCAGTGGGCGAAGTCGGGCCGCTCGTCCCGGATCTCCCGGACGACGGCCGGGCCCTCGTTCTGGTCGAAGCCGACGCGCGACACCCAGTACCCGTTCACCTGGGCCGGCGGCGTCGTGCCGGTGACGTTCGGCAGGGTCGCCACTTCTTCGGCCCAGGCCGCGGCGGATGCCTCGTCGGTGTCCGAGACCAGTTGCACCAGCGGGGCCGTGGCGAGGGGGAAGTAGTCGTTCAACGCCGTGACGAACCCGTACTGGGTCGAGGCCTTCGGGATGGCGTCGGCACCGCCGCTGGACACGTTGATGTTCAGCGCGGGGCTACCCAGCAGGAGGAGCACGGCGATGCCGCCGAGCGCCACGAGCACGGGCGCCCGTTGCACGCGGCGGGTCAGCCGGGAGAAGGCGCCCTCCCGGGGGGCGACGTCGCCGAACCGGGTCAGGGGGGGCCCGAGGCCCGGGACGCGGGTCAGCAGGCCCGGCTGCAACAGCCGTTCGCCGCAATACCCGAGCAGAGCCGGGACGAGTACGAGCGCCGTCAGGATCGCGATCAGCACCACGGAGACCGCGCCGATGGCGATGGCGCGGATGATCGTGGGTTCGAAGACCAGCAGGCCCACCGTGGCGATGGCGAAGGTCAGGCCCGAATAGAGCACCGTGCGTCCGGCCGTGTCGACCGTCACGCCCACGGCCTGCAGCATCAGATCGTGCCGTTCCTTGGGCGTCTCGCTCTCGCCGACCCGTTCCACAAGCGCCCGGAACTCCTCCCGGAACCGGCTGACGATCAGAAGCCCGTAGTCGATGGAGAGCCCCAGCCCGATCACGGTGATGACGTTGAGCACCGTGGTGTCGATCTCCAGCAGGTAGCTGAACCCGTAGAGGGCGCCGAGTGCCCCGGCTATCGACGCGAGCGCACCGACCAGCGGGATGCCGGCCGCCAGGAAACCTCCGAAGATGATGAGCATCACCAGCAGAGCGATCGGCAACGCGATCAGCTCCCCCTTCTGCAGGTCGGCCTCGGCGACCGCCACCAGGGACTCCACCAGGAGCGGGGTTCCGCCGACCTCCACGGTGGCGTCCGGCTCGAGAAGCCGCACCTCGTCGGCCGCGACGCCGAACCGGTCCTCCACTTCCCCCAGCAGCTCATCGCTGAGCTCACCGTCGGGTGCCTCCATCTGCGCGGTCAGCAGCAATCCGGTCCCGTCGGGCGCCAGAAGGGGCACCGCAGCCGGGCTCGGCGAGCCGTCAGGCAGCGGTGGGATGGCGGACGGATTGGCGACGCCGGTCACCCCGTCGATCTCGGCCAGGTCGGTTGTGGCCATGGTGAGGATCCGGCCCAGGTCCGGGGAGGACAGGTCGACCCCGTGGATGAGCAGGGACAGGGACTCCGTGTCTTCGCCGTCGTCCCCCTGCAGCAGGTCGGCGGCCTGGCTCGCTTCGCCCTCGACGGTGGGTCCGGCGCTGGAGAGGCGCTGGAACAGGCTCTCCCCCGTCACCCCGAACAGTGCCGTCGCCACGCACGCGGCGATCGTGAGCGCCCAGACCAGCAGGGAGGTGAAACGGTGACGGGCGACGAAAACGCCGAGGGTGCGAAGCATGGTCGGGCGTCCTCCGGTCTCTGGCGGCTACCGCCAAATTACTCCACCCGTTGGTCGCTGGGCGACCCCTGTCCGGTGCGCGGGACGCACCTCGCGAGGTGTACGCTCGAATGAATGCCCCGCATACCCATAGGGGTATCTGTCGGGTTGGCCTGAACGCTCTCCCGGCCAACCGAAAGGCACTTTTATGAAGATCGTCGTCGTTGGTGGAGTCGCAGCCGGCGCTTCCGTCGCCGCCCGAGCCCGTCGTCTGGACGAATTCGCCGAGATCGTGGTTCTCGAACGGGGACATCATGTCTCCTTCGCCAACTGTGGTCTGCCCTACCACGTGGGCGAGGTGATCACGGATCGCAGTCGACTCCTCTTACAGACGCCGGAGAGCCTGCGCGAATCCCTCGACATCGATGTGCGGGTGGGCCACGAGGTGACCGGCATCGACCGGATCGCGCGCACCGTGACGATCCGCGAGGTCGACGGCGGCCGTGAATACGTCGAAAATTACGATGCTCTGGCGTTATGCCCCGGCGCGGAGCCGCTGCGCCCTCCCCTGCCGGGCATCGACTTGGCCGGCGTGCACGTCCTGCGCCGCATCGGCGACATGGATTCCATTAAGGCTCGACTGGATGCCGCACTCTCCGAGGCCGCCACGGGCGCCCGCGGCCCCGTGCGCACGGTCGTGATCGGGGCCGGTTACATCGGCCTGGAAATGGCGGAAAACCTCAAACACCGCGGCGCCCTCGTGGACGTCGTCGAGATGAGCGACCAGATCCTGCCGCCGCTCGACCACGAACTGTCCGTTCCCGTCGAACAGCACCTCCGCAGCCGGGGCATCACCCTGCATCTCTCGACCGCGGCCGCAGCCTTCACCGCGCGCGCCGGGGGCGGGCTGAACGTCGAACTGACCGACGGGACCGTGCTCGAAGCCGACCTCGTCATCCTCTCGGCCGGTGTCCGCCCCAACACGACCCTGGCCAAGGACGCCGGGCTGGAGATCGGGCCGCGCGGCGGCATCACGGTCGACACCCACATGCAGACGTCAGACCCGCACATCTGGGCAGCCGGAGACTCGGTCGAGACCCCGCACACGGTGCTCCCCGGGCTCTGGCTGGCTCCCCTGGCCGGACCCGCCAACCGCGAAGCACGGGTGGCGGCGGAGAACATCTGCGGCCGCAGCACGGAGTACACGTCCACTCAGGGCACGTCGATCGTGAAGATCTTCGACATGGTCGCCGGTGGGACCGGCGCGACCGAGCGCCAGCTGCTCGCCGCCGGCCTGCCCTACCGCGCCGTGCACGTGCACCCGTCCGGGCACGCCGGCTATTACCCGGGCACCGCCATGATGCAGCTGAAGGTTCTCTTCGCGCCTGACACAGGCCGTATCCTCGGCGCGCAGGCCGCGGGCTTCGACGGCGTCGACAAGCGCCTCGACGTGATGGCCACCGCGCTGCGGGCCGGACTGACCGTCTACGATCTCGAGGAACTCGAGCTCGCCTACGCCCCGCCGTTCGGATCCGCCAAGGACCCCGTCAACATGGCGGGCTTCGTCGCCGGCAACGTGCTCCGCGGCGACCTCACCCTCTGGTACGCGCAGGACTACCCCGCCACGACGGCCGGCGCGCGCCTGATCGACGTGCGCACGCCCGAGGAGTTCTCCATCTGGCACCTGCCCGGCGCCGAGAACGTGCCCCTCGGCACCATCCGCGAGGCGTCCGGCGACTGGGACCCGGCCGTTCCCGTGCGGCTGTACTGCGCGGTCGGCTTCCGCAGCTACCTGGGCTATCGGGCACTCGTGCAGCGGGGCTTCACGGATGTCGCCACACTGTCGGGCGGTTCGGACACCTTCCGCTCCTGGCACGAGGTGAAACCGGACAGCGACGAACCGCCGCTGCCGATGACCGCCTACGCGGAAGCGGTCGACATCCGGGCCGCCGCGGCGAAGACCGCCGCCCTGGCCCAGGGCACGGGGGTGCGCGTCAACCTCGACTGTTCGGGTCTGGCCTGCCCCGGCCCGATCATGAAACTGACCGAGAACATGCGCTCCCTGACGCCGGGTGATGAGATCGTCGTGCACGT
Source organism: Cryobacterium cheniae (assembly GCF_004403395.1). Lineage (GTDB taxonomy): Bacteria > Actinomycetota > Actinomycetes > Actinomycetales > Microbacteriaceae > Cryobacterium > Cryobacterium cheniae. The sequence continues at coordinate 30,222 of NZ_SOGN01000044.1, read as the reverse complement.
CTCCGACCCCGGTTTCGCCAACGACGCCCCGGCATGGGCCCGGCGCAACGGCCACCAGCTGCTGGCCATCGAGCCGGAGGGTCCAGGCTACGTCGCCACCATGCGGAAGGGCGGCGCGGTGGCCACGACCGTCCAGGCGGCAGCCGCACCGGCAGAGGCCAGGTCGGGGAAGACCTCATTCGTCATCTTCTCGGGCGACCTCGACAAGGTGCTCGCGGCGTTCATCATCGCCAACGGCGCCCTCGCCATGGGCGACGAGGTCTCGATGTTCTTCACTTTCTGGGGTCTCAACTCGCTGCGGCGCACACACCCGCCCAAGCGGGATCGCAAGGCGATCGACAAGATGTTCGCCACGATGATGCCCTCGGGAGCGGGCAGCATGCCGCTGTCCCAGATGAACATGCTCGGTGCCGGGGCTGCCCTGATCAAGAAGGTCATGAAGGACAACTCGGTCGCCTCCCTGCCGGAACTGATCAAGTCGGCCCAGACCGGCGGAGCCCGCCTCATCGCCTGCACCATGACCATGGACCTGCTCGGCATCGCCGAGACGGACCTGATGGAGGGCGTGGAGCTCGGCGGCGTGGCCACCTTCCTCGGCGAAGCATCGGAGTCCACCACGACTCTGTTCATCTAGTCCGCGGCTCCGCCCCTAACGAATTCGACGGGGATTTTGCTCCAGACACCGCATTTCGGCTCAGAACCGGGTGTTTGACCCAGAATCTCCGTCGAATTGGTTCCAATCCGGCCTAGGGTGCCTCGTCGACGATGCCGATGAAAGCGTTGCCGATGCCGTCGACCTCGGTGCGGCTGAGACCGGACGCGGGATTTGGGAGTTCCTCGGAACCGTGGTAATCGCAGGTCAGATACGTAAAGGTGGGCCACCACTTCTTGGGACGCGCGGCCTCGGTGAACCCGCAGACGTCGCAGCGCAGTTCCACCCAGACCGGTTTCTTGCCCGTGCGGTTGGCCCGCGACTGCACGAGCCACGCCGGCGGGTTGCGCTCGATCTCGGCCAGCTCGGCCTCCGACATCCGGGAGGGAAGTTCGTGGCGCTGCGCCATTTCGATCGGGATATCAAGGCGCAGGGCAGCCATTCGTCGCGTAATCACTCGATCAAGGATAGGCGTTCCCGGGTCCGAGTGGCACTGCGGAACACACTCGTGCGCGCCGCCGGCTCCGTCCACCAGTCGGGGTCACGTCGAGCTGCAGACGACGAACGGGGCGATCGACGTGCGCGACTCCGGCTCGCGACGAATGGCCGCGACGACCACCGATGGCCGGGCGGTCGAAGCCCGGAGACCCCGCGGCGGCGCACCCGTGAAACACTGGGGTATGCGCGATACCCTTTCTCCCCTTGGCCTGTTGCTCGACGTGGACGGCCCGATCGCCAGTCCGGTGACCCGGACCATCGCTACACCGAGCATCATCACGGACCTGATCAGCCTGGCCGGAGCCAACGTCCCGATCGCGTTCATCACCGGGCGCTCGTCGACGTTCATTCGCGAGCAGGTCGTCGCGCCGCTCTGCGAGGCCGGCCTGCCCGAGTCGATGCGCATGTACGGGGTCTGCGAGAAGGGGGCCGTCTGGTTCCCGATCACGGCTGCGGGGATGGGCCGGATCATCGTCGATGACAGCGTGGCCCTTCCTGCCGTTGCCGTCGACCTGCTACGCGACCTCGTCGCGGACCGGTTCAGCGACACCATGTTCTTCGATGAGACCAAGCAGGCCATGGTGTCGGTCGAGCAGCGCACGGATGCCGACCACGGCGCGTACCAGGCAGCCGCGGCGGAGTTCAACGAGGCAGCGTTCGCGGTGATGGTGGAACTCGGGCTGGGCATCCGCTTCGGTGATCGGGTTGTGCCGGACGCCGCCGGCGCAGTGGGATTCCGGATCGACCCGACGATCATCTCGACCGACATCGAGTCGGTCACCCTGGACAAGGACCGCGGCGCGGAGCGGGCGCTGGCCTTCTTCTCCGAATCGGGGTCACTCCCCCGCGTCTGGCGTTCGGTCGGCGACTCGCGGAGCGACTACCTGATGGCCGACCACCTGCACGCCGCCGGCTACGACGTCTCGCACGTGGACGTGCGACCGTCCGACGGCATCCTCGAGCGCCCCTACCCCGTGATCGTGGAGGGGACACTGATCCACGACGCCGCCGGGGCGGAATTCCTCCGCTCCTGGGTCGACAGGCTGGGTCTGCCGCGAAACGGCTAGTCCGAACTGAAACGGATGCCGTCCTGCAGGCGGCTCCGCAACTCGAACACCTTCTCGAAGCTGCCGCGGTCGATACCGGGCAGACCGCTGCGCAGCACACCGATCAGCCGTGACCGAGGCAGGGTGATCACGGTCGGGCGCCGGCCACGGCCGGTGACGGTCAGGGGGGCGTCCAGGGCCTCGTCGGGCAGCACGATCAGCACGGCGGTGAACCGCACCCGGAGCGACTTCGCCAGAGCACGCACGGCACCCTCGACATCTTCGATCGGGCGATCATCGGGGTCGAGGGCGTCGCCGACGAGTTCCCCGCGGCGCAGCTGGACCGGCCCGCCCCAGTCCTCGGACAGGACCGCGAACAGTCCGGCCGGGCCGAGCACGACGTGATCGACCTTGCCCTGCGTAGCGCCGGCGACCACGTCGTGCCAGGCCGTGAAACCGATTCCGAGGGCGGAGACCAGCTGTGCCGTGGATTCCTCGGCCAAGGCCTTCGCCAGCCAGTGCCGGATCTCGCGCGGAGCCGAACGGATCAGCGCCGGGGCGTACGGGTCGTCGATGGAGGTTCCGCGCCCGGCCCATTCCCGCAGGAGCTCGAGGTAGCGCTGGCGCGCTTCGCCGCCCGGATGGCCGTACATGCGGGCGCGCGGCCCGGCCTGCGTGGCCTGCCCGCGGCCGGCCCCCGACGCGTAGGCGGGGCGCTCCGGCTCGGCGGCCGAGTCCGGATACCGGCGGCGGTCGTAGTCGGCGCGATCGGCCGGGGTTCCCACCCGTTCCCACGCGATCTGCACGGTGTGGAAGGCGGCGGCGTCTCCGCCGACATCCGGATGCGTGTGGCGCAGCAGGCGACGGTAGGCACGACGGAGTTCGTCGTCACTGGCCGACGGGCTGACGCCGAGCACCTCGTAGGGCGACGCCGCGGCCGGGCTATCTGACATCCAGCGGTCTCTTTCAGCGTTAGTGCGGCCGGCAGTGGAACAACCGGCCCATCGATACCTCACCCTACCGACCCTGGCTGGCATCTCGCCGGGCGCTCTCCGTGCCGCGTCCGGCGGCCCGCGCACCTGGCTTGACGGTTTGACGGGCGTCAGCCGGCGAACTCCCGCACCGGGCGGCCGGCAACACCGACCTCGGCCACGAACAGCGATCCGGCCGGTAGGGGTGTCGTTGAAGTAGGCCCGGGAGCCGTCCGGGCTCCATTCCAGGCCGTTCGAGACGGTGAGATTCTGCAGGACCCGGGTCGCAGCCGCCCTCGTTCATCCTCAGTCCGGGGTCGTCCCACAGCGCGCCCCGCTCGGTGATCGTTCCCCCGGCATCCTCGAGCGCGAACCCTCGTTCGAGAGCGATGACGGCCCCGCCGACGCTGCGGGGCCGGAGGGCCGCCGCGATCGTGCCGACCCGGCGACGACTCACGGTGTCCCCGTGCAGGGAGAGGGTGTCGCCGGCGAACATGTCCACCCAGCGCAGCCCGCCCCATCGCTCGGACCAGACCGGGCCCTCGGCGTGAAAAGCCACCGGGTCGGTTCTCTGTCTGGCACGCACGGTGCGCCCCGCGGAGCCGGAGCCGGTGCCGGACGGACTAGTCGCGGAGGATCTGCACCGGGATGGCCACGGCCAGGGAAACGCAGAGGATGCCACTGAGGAAGATCGGCAGCTGCCAGGCCGTCACTTCGAACGCGAACCCGAACAGCCAGAGACCGAAGACGAAGATGGCCATTGCGACGGTGAAGGCGACGGCGTTCATGGTGCGATCCTTTCGAGCGATGCCCGCACTGGTCGCCGGGCCGATGAATCGAGCGTACCCGGTCGAGCGTCAGAGCGGCGACGGCGCCCCGACCGGCTCGATGAGTTCCGGGCCGTCACCGCGCACCGGTGCGACTTCGTGGAAGCGCAGGCTCTCACCGGCCTCCCGGGAGGCGGCCACCGCGGCGTCGATCAGCGCCTGGTCGCCCATGGTGCGCGGGTCGAGCCACTGGTCCCACCATTCCTCGGCCAGGATCACGGGCATCCGGTCGTGGAGGGCGGCCAGGGGGCCCACGGCGTCCTGTGTGAGAATCGTCGCCGACAGCACCCATCTGGCCGGGTCGTCCTCGGCCAGGGCCGGGTTGCGCCACCAGGAGTAGAGGCCGGCGAAAGCCAACGGAAGACCGTCGTCCGAGTGAATGAAGTACGGGGTCTTCACGGCGCCGACCGTGCGCCACTCGTAGTACCCGGTGGCGGGGACGAGCGCGCGCCGGGAGACGACCGAACTCTTGAAGGAGGACTTCACCGCCGCCGTTTCGGCGCGAGCGTTGAAGGTGGGGAAAGAGGACTGCAACTCGGTCGCGAACGAAGGTACCAGGGACCAGCGCGCGGCCTCGAGCCGGCGCACGACCGGCCCGGTCTTGGCGGACTCGAGCACGATCGGGATCTTCTCGGTGGGCTTGATATTCCACGACGGCTCCGGCAGGCTCTCGCCCTCGTGCTCCACGTCGAACATCGCGGCGAGATCGGACGCCGTGTCCGTGATGATGAATCGACCGCACATGGATGACAGGTTACCCCCGGCCGCCGACACCGCCGATCTGGACGGCACGGAGTAGATCGTGCGGGGCATCCGCTAGCGTCGATTCCGGCGTCGGCGAGACGCGGGAACGAGGAAGACCCGGATGGATGAGCGGAACATGCAGGACCGGTACAGCGCGGACGTGCTCTCCCCCGGCTGGCGGGACGCCGGACGGAGAGTGATTCCGACCCGCGAGGCCAGGCCGGACCTGGTCGTCGAAGAGATCGCGACCGGATTCTGCGGCGCCGTGGTGCGGATCGAGAAGAAGATCGTCACGTTGGAGGACCGCCTCGGCAAGCTGCGACTGTTTCCACTCGGCGGCGGATTCCTGATCGACGGCGAGCCGGTGGTGCTCGTCGCCCCGGCCAACGCGGCGCCGCAGGGCCGCGCCCGCACCGCGTCGGGATCGATGGCCGTGCGGGATGCCCCGGCCCGGGCGGCCCGTGCCAGCCGCATCTTCGTCGAAGGCCGGCACGACGCCGAACTCGTCGAGAAGGTCTGGGGAGCCGACCTGCGAATCGAGGGGGTCGTGGTCGAGTACATCGAGGGCGTCGACAACCTCGAGGAGCTCCTCAAGGAATTCCGGCCGGGGCCCACCCGTCGGGTCGGGGTGCTGGTGGACCATCTCGTGGCCGGATCGAAGGAGAGCCGGATCGCCGAAGCCGTGGCGCGCGGACCGTACGGCCGGAATGTTCTCGTGGTCGGGCATCCGTTCATCGACGTGTGGCAGTCCGTGAAGCCGAACCGCCTCGGAATCACGGAGTGGCCCCAGATTCCGCGCAGTGTCGAATGGAAGCACGGGATCTGCGCGGCCCTCGGCTGGCCCCACGAGGACCAGGCCGACATCGCCCGGGCGTGGCAGCGGATCCTGGGCCGGGTGCGCACCTTCGCCGACCTGGAGCCGCAGCTGCTGGGTCGGGTCGAGCAGCTGATCGACTTCGTCACGGCCGACTGATGCAGCGTGCACCCGGATTTCGTCACAAACTGCAAGATACGTAACGCTTTGGAACCGAATTGGCTGTGAATCCGAATGGGCCGCGGCGATGTGGGCTACAGTGGTCTCAGTAGTTGTAGTGCTTGCACGTCTTAAAACGTGGTGACTCCGGTCACCGCGGCGTATTCCTTTCGGAAGCGGACGACGAATACCGCGACGAACGGCCTCGAAAGTCGGGGCCTTTCTAACACTCCTGGAGGAGTTTCATAATGGCAACAGGTACCGTGAAATGGTTCAACGCTGAAAAGGGCTTCGGCTTCATCGCTCCCGACGACGGAAGCGCCGACGTGTTCGCGCACTACTCCGCGATCGCTTCGAACGGCTACAAGTCGCTCGACGAGAACCAGAAGGTCGAGTTCGAGGTAACCCAGGGCCCGAAGGGTCCTCAGGCCGAGAACATCCGCGCCCTCTAAGCTGCGGAACTGCGCACATAGCGCAACTGCTCTAGCAGCGGAACTGCGCACACAGCGCAACCGCTCACTCTGAGCTTCGACAACGCCCTCACTTCGGTGGGGGCGTTGTCTCGTTAACCCGGCTCTGCCCGAACGTCACCTATTTGACGAGGTCCTGCCAACCGTCGCCGTCGACGTACTCGAAGATCAGGTTCGTCTCGGTGTGCGCGACCGCCGGATGCTCGGCCAGGTGCTGCAGGACGAAGTCGCGCAGGTCCGACGCGTCCGCCGCGGCCACATGCAGAAGGTAGTCGTCGGCGCCGGCGGTGTGGAACAGGCCGATCACCCCGGGCCAGTGCGGCGCCGCCGCCCGGAAATCGTCGATCTGCGTGCGAGCATGCTTGACCAGGCGAACCGAGATCAACGCCTGCAGGGACGCACCCAGCGCGGCCAAATCGATATTGGCGCGATAGCCGCGGATGTGCCCCAGCTGTTGCAAACGGCGAAGGCGCAACGACACGGTCGACTCGGCGACGCCGATCTCCGCGGCCAGCGCCGCACCGGAGGCCCGGGCGTTGACGGACAGCGCACGCAGAAGCGCCCGGTCGACCCGGTCGATTTCGGATTTCTTCGGTTCCATCGCCACACTCTTTCTTCCATGAGCAGTTTATGCGAAAGCGACTGCCGATTCGGAAGGGTCTGCAGGACTGATTGCGCTCAGACTCAGAATCTGCTTTTGTCTCTGCATGACGCCTCCGCTGCCTCCGCGAGTCCCTGCTCTGCTGCCACCCACCCTGCACCCGGACACGGTCGCCGTGCACGGCGGAATGGCCGGGGTGACTCAGACCGGTTCGCACGTGCCCGTGATCGACCTGTCCACGACCAATCCTCTGTCGGGGGTCGAGTGCGGCGGCGACTCCTACGAGAACCTCGCCACGGGAGGCACGATCCGGGAGGGCGATTCCGCGGTGTACCAGCGGCTCTGGCAGCCCGGAGTCGCCCGGTTCGAGACGGCGCTGTCCGCGCTGGAGGGCACCGAGGGAACCGTCGCCTTCGCGAGCGGAATGGCCGCGCTGGCGGCCGTGCTGATCGCATCCGTGGCCGCCGGCACGCCCCACGTGGTGGCACTCCGGCCGATCTACGGCGGTACCGACCATGTGCTCGCCACCGGGCTGCTCGGCACGACCGTCACCTGGGTCGACGCCGACGGTGTCGCCGGGGCGATCCGGCCGGACACGGGGCTGGTCATCCTGGAGTCCCCCGCGAACCCGACGCTGACCCTGACCGACATCCGGGCCGTGGTCGCGGCGGCCGGCAGCGTCCCGGTGCTGGTCGACAACACCTTCGCCACCCCGGTGCTGCAACGCCCGGTCGACTCCGGCGCCACCCTGGTGCTGCACAGTGCGACCAAATTCCTGGGCGGCCACGGGGACGTGATGGGCGGCACGGTCTCGGGCCCCGAGCACTGGATGGTGCGTCTGCGGCAGGTGCGAGCCCTGACCGGCGGCATCCTGCATCCGTTCGCGGCCTATCTGCTGCACCGCGGGCTGCGCACCCTGCCGGTGCGGGTGCGCGCCCAGCAGGCCACCGCCGCCGCGGTCGCGGAGCGCCTCGTCGGCCATCCTGCCCTCACCCGGGTGCTCTACCCGGGGCTGCCCGGGCAGGACCCGCTGGGGCTCCTGGGCCGTCAGGCGAGCGGGCCCGGGTCGATCATCGCCCTCGACCTCGCGGGCGGTTTCGACGCGGCCGTGCGATTCACGGAGGCCTGCACGCTGATCACGCACGCGGTCTCCCTCGGCGGCGTCGACTCGCTCGTGCAGCATCCGGCCTCGCTGACCCACCGCCCGGTCGAGGCCGGCGCCCGGCCCGGCGCCGGGATCGTCCGCCTCTCGATCGGCCTCGAGCACGCCGACGATCTCCTCGCCGACATCCTCGCCGCCCTGGACGTGGCGGTGCGCGTCACGCCCGACGGGTCGCTGGACCTGGTCCCGGACTCCGCGGCCGCCTCACTCAGCCCGGCCTGATCTTCGCCGAACCGTGAGTTTCGTCCCGTTCCGGCGACGGGACAGGAGCCGAACTCACGGTTCGGCGGGATGATCAGCTGCGACCGAGGCGGCGGCGGAGCAGGTCGATCCGGTTCTGCAGCTGGGTGACGCTGGCCTGCGCCACGGCCGGGCCGCCGCACTCGCGCCGGAGTTCGGCGTGCACCATTCCGTGGGGTTCACCGGCGAGCTTCGACCACATACCGACCAGGCTCGCCAGCAGGGTCCGCTGTTCCTTGAGCGTGCGGTACAGCGGCGGCGGTTCCACCGGGGCGACCTCACCCGTGACCGGATCCTTGCGGCGGTCGGTGGAGCGTTTGGCCTGGCGGTGCTGGCGCTGACGCAACAGCTCGGAGACCTGCTCGGGCTCGAGCAGCCCGGGGATGCCGATGAAGTCGAACTCCTCATCGGTGCCGGGTTCAGCCAGCTCGCCGAACTCGTCACCGTTGAACATCACCATGTCGAAGGTGGCCTGGGAGTCGATGGCCTGCCAGGTGAACTCCTCACCGAGGTCGTCGGACGCCTTCTCCGACTTGTTGGCGTCGGCGACCATGGCGTCTTCGGGGTTGTACATGCCGTCGTCGCCGTCGTCGCGGTTGCTGCGGTCGAGGGCGTGGTCGCGCTCCAGCTCGAGGGCATTCGCCAGACTGAGCAGGCTCGGCACATTGGGCAGGAAGATGGACGCCGTCTCGCCGCGTCGCCGGGCCCGCACGAACCGACCGATGGCCTGGGCGAAGAAGAGCGGCGTGGAGGCGCTCGTCGCGTAGACGCCCACGGCCAGGCGAGGCACATCGACCCCCTCCGACACCATCCGCACCGCGACCATCCAGCGCGAGGTGTCGTGCGCGAACTCGTCGATCCGGTCGCTGGACTCCTTCTCATCGGACAGCACGACGGTCACCGACTCCCCCGTGATCTCCCGCAGGATGGCCGCGTAGGCGCGCGCCATGGTCTGGTCGGTGGCGATCACGAGGCCACCGGCATCCGGGATGCCATGGCGCACCTGGGTGAGGCGTGAGTCGGCGGCGCGCAGCACGGCGGGGATCCACTGCCCGGTGGGCTCCAGGGCCGTACGCCAGGCCTGGGAGGTGATGTCCTTGGTGTTGCCCTCGCCGAGTTTGGCCTCCATCTCGTCGCCCGCACGGGTGCGCCACTTCATGTGGCCGGCGTAGACCATGAACATGACCGGGCGCACGACGCCGTCCTCGAGGGCACGGCCGTAGCCGTAGCTGTAGTCGCTCTGGGACAAACGGATGCCGTGCTCGTCGGGCAGGTAGCTCACGAACGGGATCGGCGAGGTGTCCGAGCGGAACGGGGTGCCGGTGAGCGACAGCCGGCGGGTGGCCGGCTCGAACGCCTCCCGGATCGCGTCGCCCCAGCTCAGCGCGTCCCCGCCGTGGTGCACCTCGTCCAGGATCACCAGGGTGCGGCTGGACTGGGTGAGTTGCCGGTGCAGGGCCGCCCGGCTGGCCACCTGGGCGTAGGTGACGGCGATGCCGTGGTAGTGGTTGCCGTAGCGGCCGTTGGCGTTCTTGAAGTTCGGGTCGAGCCGGATGCCCGCCCGAGCCGCGGCATCCGCCCACTGGCGCTTGAGGTGCTCGGTGGGCGCGACCACGGTGATGCTGTCGATCAGCCGGCGGGCCCGCAGCTCGGCGGCGAGCCGCAGAGCGAATGTGGTCTTGCCGGCGCCAGGGGTGGCCGCGGCCAGGAAATCACGCGGCTGGTGCACGAAATACGCCTCCAGCGCCTCGGCCTGCCAGGCCCGCAGTTTGCCGGCCGTTCCCCACGCGGCACGCTCCGGGAAGGAGGGTGAGAGGTGTTCGGCTGCACTCGTCCCCTGGGCAGGTCCGAAAGCAGGTGGAGTATTCACTTCATAAGAACTTACCCGCTGAACGGAGCGCTCCGGTGCGCGGGGCAGAATGGAACGATGACGACGCCGATGCATCCGTGGTCCCGCTATGTCGCCCTCGGCGACTCCTTCACCGAGGGGGTGGGCGATCCGGAACCGAACAGCCCGGGTGGGAACCGGGGCTGGTCCGACCGGGTCGCCGAGGTGCTCAGCCAGGGCACGCCGGACTTCGCCTACGCGAACCTCGCCGTGCGGGGCAAACTGATCCGCCAGATCAGCGACGAGCAGGTGGGCACGGCGCTCGCCCTCCACCCGGACCTGATCACCTTCTCAGGGGGCGGCAACGACGTGCTCCGGCCGGGTTCCGACCCCGATCTCATCGCCGCCCGGTGCGAGGAGCAGATCCGTCGGCTCAGCCGGGACAACGCCACCATCGTGCTGTTCACGGGCGCGGATGTGGGATTCTCCCCCATGTTCCGGGGCATCCGGGGCAAAATCGCCATCTACAACGAGAATTTGCGCGCGGTCGCAGCGAGGTATGACTGTGTCGTCGCCGACCTGTGGTCGCTGACCGAGATCCAGGATGCCCGCATGTGGTCTGCGGACCGGCTGCACCTGAACGCCCTCGGTCACCACACCGTCGCCCGGATGGTGCTGTCCGATCTCAACGTGCCCAATACGCTCGAACCGCACAAGCCCGAGCCCATGCCGGGTCGCACCTTCCGGGAGGCCCGCACGGAGGACATGCAGTGGGCGCGGGAATACCTGCTGCCCTGGGTGCTGCGCCGCATCCGGCACCAGTCCTCCGGGGACCACATGCTGCCCAAGCGCCCCGACGCCCAGCCGTTCAGCCAGCCCCGGCACTAGACCGGAGCGGGTTGCGACTACCCTGCGGCCAGCTCGCCCGGGTGCGTGAAGCGCCAGCCGGCGCCCGGATCGGTCAGCTCGCCATCGAGCACCAGCGGAACACTCACCGTGGTCTCCCCCACCTGGAAGTCGACCTCACCGGCCGTGTCGCCGGCTTTCCCGAGAGTGACCGGGCGGGCCGTCGGAACGGCTGTGATGGGCGTGTCCGACCAGACCACCGCGGATGCCGCCTCCGCGGCGACCGCCTGACTCGTCTGCCCCCACTGGGTGCCGTAGGACGCGAATGCGGCTCCCTCTTCGGTCAGGCTGACCTCGCGGAAACCGGGCTCGACACTGTCGATCAGGTCCACGATCGACGCGTTCAGATCGGTGTGCGTGGCGCCGCCGAGCATCACGCCGACGAGGGTGATGGTTTCTCCGCCGACCGTGAACTCGGCCGAGTACAGCAGGCAGGCGCCGGCCTCGTCCGTGGTTCCGGTCTTCATCCCGGTGACACCGTTGGAACCGAGGAGCTTGTTGGTGTTCGTGACGGTGCCGATGGTCGGCAGGTCGGACGTCTCCATGGAGACGATCTCGGCCAGGACGGGCTCGGCCAGCACCAGCTTGCCGATCTTGACCAGGTCGGCCGGGCTGCTCACGCTGGCCGGCGACAACCCGCTCGTGTCGGCCACCGAGGTTTCCGACAGTCCGTTCGCGGCCAACCAGGTTTCAGCCTCCGCCAGGTACGCGTCGACGGATCCGAACGCCCAGATCGCCAGCGAAATGCTGTAGTTGTTCGCGGACGGCAGGAGCATGGCCTCGAAGGCCTCACGCTGGCTGAGCACCATGCCCGCGGTGACGGGCGCGACCGAGCCGTCCTCGGCCAGCACGTCGTAGTAGATGTCGACGTCCTCGTCGGTGAACCTGATGTCCGGCCCGGATTCGTTCTCGCTCAGAGGTTTCTTCTCGAGCAGCACGAGGGAGGTGACCATCTTCGTGATGCTCGCGATCGGCATCGACTCCTGATCGCCGGTGGAGCCGAGCAGCCCCGGATAGCCGACCGCGCCGATGGAGCCCGCACCCTCCTCCGGCCAGTCCAGCTCCGCAGCCGGCTGGGTCAGGGCGGCCGGCTCGATCAGCTCGACGGCCGCGGCCGGAGCCGGAGCCAGCCCCGTGCCCGCCAGGTAGCCGACACCACCCAGGGTGAGGACCAGGGCCGCCGTGAAGGCGATCCGACGGCGGAGGAACGTTTGGCGTCGGGTCAGTGGCATCCGTCGACTCTATCAAGCGCCCGTGTTCAGACGCGCAGGGCGTAGAGTGCGACGGCGCTGGCCGAGGCGACATTGAGCGAGTCGACGCCGTGGAGCATGGGGATGGTCACGACGGTGTCGGCGGCCGCGAGCGCCTGGGTGCTGAGGCCGTCACCCTCGGCGCCGAGAATCAGGGCCAGACGTTCCGGCGTGTGCCCGGCGAACTGTTCGAGGCTGACGGCGTCGTCGGACAGCGCCAGGGCCGCCAGGTGGAATCCGGCGTCGTGCAGCAGCGGGGCGGCCTCGCTCCACTCCGGCAGCCGGGTCCACGGCACCTGCAGCACCGTGCCCATGCTCACCCGCACGCTGCGCCGGTAGAGCGGGTCGGCGCAGCGGGGCGTGATCAGCACGGCGTCCGCGCCGAGACCGGCGACCGAGCGAAAAATGGCGCCGACGTTGGTGTGGTCCACGATGTCCTCGAGGATCACGATGCGCCGGGCGTCCCGGATCACCTCGTGCACCGGTGCCAGGTCAGGACGATGCATCGCCGCCAGCGCACCGCGGTGCAGGTTGTAGCCGGTGAGCCGTTCGAGAACGGATGCCGCGCCGACGTATACGGGCACGTCCGGCCAGTCCGCGAGCAGCGGCAGCACGTCGGGCAGCCACTGCTCCTGCAGCAGCACGGAACGCGGGCGGTGACCGGCCGCGAGGGCACGGGTGATGACCTTGCTCGACTCGGCGATGTACAGCCCGCCCGCGGGTTCGGCCACGCGGCGGAGCGCGACATCCGTCAAGCGCGAGTAGTCGGCGAGACCGGGCAGGTCAAGGTTGTCAATGGGAACGATCTGCACAGCGGGGGCGCCTTTCACCGGGATGATCTGACCAGCCTGCCAGTTCCGTCACCAAGTCGAAAACTCGCGAGTTTAGACTCGGTGTACAGAGGATGGAGCACGATGACCACCGAAACGCTTCCGATCGCCGTCGGCGCCGCTGCCGCCGCGCTGGATGCCGTGGCCGAGGTGCTCCGGGGTCGCCACACCGCGGTGCTCACCGGAGCCGGTCTGAGCACCGACTCCGGCATTCCCGACTACCGGGGAAAGGGTGCCCCGGTGCGCACACCGATGAATTTCCAGACCTTCGTCGGTGACGAGCGGGCGCGCAAACGCTACTGGGCCGGCAGCCACCTCGGCTGGCACCGGTTTCGCGCCGCGGAGCCCAACCTCGGGCACCGATCCCTCGCCCGACTCGAGCACAGCGGCCTGATCAGCGGGGTCATCACGCAGAACGTGGACGGCCTGCACACCCGGGCCGGGTCGCGGCACGTCGTTGACCTGCACGGGTCGCTGGACCTCGTGGTCTGCCTGGACTGCGGCCAGGCGTTCGGCCGCGACAGCGTGGCCGCCCGCCTCGAAGCGGTCAACCCGACTCTGCTGACGCCGGAGGACGTGCGAACCGCCCCCGACGGTGATGCGGAGGTCGCCGACATCGACGGTTTCACCATCCCCGACTGCACGGTCTGCGGCGGCATGCTCAAGCCCAACGTCGTCTTCTTCGGCGAGCTGGTGCCGACGGTGAAGTTCACCGAGGCCACAGCGCTCGTCTCCGGTGCGGAGGCCCTGATCGTGGCCGGTTCGTCCCTGTTCGTGAACTCCGGCATCCGTCTGCTGGAACAGGCCCGGCGCCGCAGACTGCCGATCGTCGTCATCAACCGCGGCGAGACCAAGGGGGACGGCCGGGCCCTGATCAAGCTGGAAGCGGGCACGTCGGAGTCGCTGGCGGGGCTGGCCGACCGCCTGGCCGGCACACCGTGACGACAGGCCCCTTCGACCTCACCTCCCCGGCGAACACGGAAACCACAGGATGACCAGACTTTCGATCGTGCGGCACGGACAGACCGAGTGGAACCTGCACACCCGCATCCAGGGCAGCACGGACATCCCCCTGAATTCGACCGGCCGGGCGCAGGCCGCCGAGGCCGGCCTTCGCTTGCGCGCCCGGAGCTGGGACACGATCGTGACGAGTCCGCTCGACCGTGCCCACGAGACGGCCCGGATCATCGCCGGCGAGCTCGGCCTGCCGTGCCCGGAGGTCATCCCGGAGCTCACGGAGCGCCATCACGGCCAGATCGAGGGGCTCACGTTCGCCGAGCGACAGCACCGCTTTCCCGACGGCGTCTCCGTTCCCGGCCTGGAGACGCGCCAGGAGGTGCTCGACCGGGTGCTGCCGGCCTTCGGGCTGCTGGCCGACGAGCGTCCCGACCAGTCGGTGCTGGTGGTCTGCCACGGCGGGGTGATCGGCACCCTGCTCCGGCACAGCACGGCCGGGGAACGGCCGCGCCAGAACGAGCTCATCGCGAACGGTTCGGTGCACGATTTCGTCTGGCGGGACGGCCGGCTGGAGCTGACGCACTTCGATGCCACCCTGCGCGGCCGGGCCGAGAACACGCACTACACCGGCTGAACTCGTCCCTCCGCACCGGTGCCGCTGCCGATGCCGGCACCCGACTCGGCCGTGGTCTCCGACTCCGCCTCGGTGAGCAGATCCAGGAGCCGCCGCGCCGAATCGCGCCAGGTGAAACGTTTCGCCTCGTTGACGGAGGCCGCGGAGCGCGCCGCCCACTCCCCCGCAGCCAGGCGTCGCACGGCCAGGGCGAGCGCGTCGGCGCTGGTCGGGTCGAAGTAGAGCGCCGCGCCGCCGCCGATCTCGCGGAAGATCGGGATGTCGCTCACCACGACGGGAATTCCGAGGCTCATGGCCTCGACGAGCGGGATACCGAAGCCCTCGTCCAGGGACGCCGTGACCAGCGCGGTCGCCGACTCAAGCACCCGCACGTACTCCTCGTCGGTGACGCCGTCGTGGAACACGAGCGTCGCCTGCGGCGCCAGCGCGGAAAGGCGCTCTCGTTCCTGGTCGCTCACCCGGCTCATCAGGTGGAGTTCGTGCCCCGGCAGCTGCGCGGCGGCGCGCACGAGGGTGTCGACGTTCTTGTACGGCATGAAAGATCCCATATAGACCAGGCGACCCGTTCTCGGTGCGGGATGCCCGGCGGGCCGCGTCGACAGCGTATCGGCGGCGTTGTGGATGACCGTGACCGGCTTCCGCGTCAGACGGTTCTCCAGGATAAGACCGCGGGTGGTCTCGGAGACGGTGACGACCCCGTCGGCCCGGTTCAGGAGCATCCGTTGCGGCCACCAGGACAGGTGATACAGCCGCCAGGTGAGGCGCAGCAGGCCGGGCAGGTCCCGCGGCGGGGTGCGATTGCGGTAGTAGATCAGGTCGTGCACGGTCAGGAGCAGCCGGTAGCGACGGCCCCATGACCCCATCGTCTGCATCGGGGTGAACACCACGTCGGGCCGCAGCTGGTTGATCTGGCGGGCGATGAACGGTTCCCGGATGCTGGTGGGGGCGCTCACGAGCTGCCAGGGCAGATCGGGAAGCAGCTCGAGCTGCCGATGGTCGCTGATCAGCATGGTGACCGGGTGGAGCTTGCCCAGCTCCGTGACCAGTCCGGCCGTGTACCGGCTGATGCCGTCATGCCGGTCGAGTCGGGTGTAACGGCAATCGAAGACGATTCTCATGCCGTCTCTTCCTCCGCGAGGAAGCGGCGCACTGCGTCGGCCGCCTGCGCGGGCACCTCGTAGTGGATCAGGTGGCCCACGCCGGCGATCACCTGCAGGGCGGCATCGGGGAACAGCTTCTGGAGCCGGTGCTGGGCTGCGACCGGCGTGATGTCGTCTCTCTCCGCCGCGATCAGCAACGTCCGCTGCGGGATGCGGCCGGCGAACTCGCTGACGTCGGAGCCCACCGACGCGGTGAAGGCCTCCAGTACGACCCGGCGGTCCGCGAAAGCGGAGAAGTAGCGGTCGTGCTGGTTGTGGATCCAGCGGCGCAGCCCGGGGTCCCCCGTCTTGGCCATGGTCACGCTCATCACCCGCACGATGAGGCGGTTGCGCAGCAGGGCGAAGCCGAGTCGCTCGGGCAGTCGGGCGGCCGCCCAGTAATAGAACACGGCCAGGCGGGTGAGGATGCCGCGCGGCCCGGCCAGGGCGGGCGCGGCGATGGGGTTCACCAGGACCACCTCGTCGGCAGGCAGCCCGCCCGCTACGGAGGCCGCGACGACGATCGACCCGAACGAGTGCCCGAGCACCACCACGCGCCCCGTCAGCCCCAGCCCTGCCACGAACTCCGCCAGCCACCGGCCGTACCCCGCGATGTCGTGCCGGTCCCGGAGGAGAGCCCCGGACTCGCCGAAACCGGGGAGGTCCGGTGAGATCATGCGGAATCCGTGGAGCTGGGCGACGACCGGCTCCAGGCCGTGGTGGTCGCCGCGGAATCCGTGCACCATCACGATGGTGGTGTGCGCGGCCGGATCGCCGTACTCCCAATACCGCGTTACGCTGCCCAGCACCGGGACGTCCCGGACCCTGACCGGGATCTGGGCGAGCAGTGCGTCGTAAGGCGAAGGAACATTCATCATCCCAAGTTTAGGGCGACGGTCGCCCGTCGGCTCGACGCCCCTCGGATCGGAAGGAACGCAATGAGCTTCACCGCCCCGATCCAGCTTCCTGGTCTCACCCTCGACCCGCGCTGGTATCGGCGCGCCGTGTTCTACGAGGTGATGGTCCGCTCGTTCGTCGACAGCAACGGCGACGGGGTCGGTGACCTCGCCGGCCTCATCTCCAAACTGGACTACCTGCAGTGGCTCGGCATCGATGCACTCTGGATCCCGCCGTTCTATACGTCGCCGCTCAAGGACGGCGGCTACGACGTCACCGATTACCGGTCGATCCTGCCCGAATTCGGCACCCTCGAGTTGTTCAAGGAGCTGGTCACCAAGGCGCACGAACGGAATATGCGCATCATCATCGATCTGCCGCTGAACCACACCTCGGACCAGCACGAGTGGTTCCAGCAGTCCCGGGAGCACCCCGAGGGGCCCTACGGCGACTACTACGTGTGGAGCGACACGGACCAGAAGTACCCGGACATCCGCATCATCTTCACCGACACGGAGGACTCGAACTGGGCTTTCGACTCCGTGCGGCGGCAGTTCTACTTCCACCGGTTCTTCTCGCACCAGCCGGACCTCAACTACGACAACCCGAAGGTGCACGAGTCAATTTTCGAGGTCGTGCGATTTTGGCTCGACCTGGGCGTCGACGGCTTCCGGCTCGATGCCGTGCCCTACCTGTACGAGTCGGACGAGGGCAACGGCGAGGGCGAACCGCCCACCCACGAGTTCGTCCGGAAGCTGCGCACCATGGTGGACCGGGACTTCCCCGGCCGGGTCCTGATCGCCGAGGCGAACCAGTGGCCCCGCGAGGTGGCGGCCTACTTCGGGTCCGAATCCGAACCCGAGTGCCACATGGCCTTCGACTTCCCGGTCATGCCCCGCATCTTCTACTCCCTGCGCTCCCAACGGGCCGACGAGCTCGTGCGGGTGCTCTCGGAGACGACCGACATCCCGGTGGCGGCCGGCTGGGGCGTCTTCCTTCGCAACCATGACGAGCTGACCCTCGAGATGGTGAGTGAGGAGTACCGTCAGGCGATGTACGGCTGGTACGCGTACGACCCTCGGATGCGCGCGAACATCGGCATCCGTCGCCGGCTCGCTCCTCTGCTGGACAATTCTCGGTCGGAGCTGGAACTCGCCTACGCCCTGCTCTTCGCGCTTCCCGGCAGCCCGTTCCTCTACTACGGGGACGAGATCGGCATGGGCGACAACATCTGGTTGCCCGACCGGGACAGCTCACGCACACCGATGCAGTGGACGCCGGACCGGAACGGCGGATTCTCGGACGCGGACCCCGGGAAACTCTTTCTCCCGGTCGTGCAGTCCCTCGTCTTCAACTACAGCCAGACGAATGTGGAGTCGCACCTGGCCCAGTCCAGTTCTTTGCTGCACTGGGTGCGCAACGTCATTCACGTGCGCAAAAACCACCCGACCTTCGGACTCGGCGCGCTGCGGGTGCTGTCCACGGACCACGAATCGGTATTGGCCTTCACCCGTGAATACGCCGGCTCCGGGACGAGTTTCGGGGATCAGCCGGAGACAGTCCTGTGCGTTTTCAGCTTCTCCCACAACCCGGTCGCCTGCCGGATCGACGACCCGACGCTGGCCGACCTGCGCCTCTACGACATCTTCGGCGGTTCGGTGTTCCCCAGCTTCGACGCGGAGGGCGGACTGACCCTGACCCTGGGGGCGCAGAGCTTCTACTGGCTGCACTGCGGCTGAAGGTGGGCACCCTGGGTCACCGGGCCGAGTCCCGAACCGCCCGGTGATGACGGTGGTCGGCCCTAGGCTTTCCCCATGAGCAATTGGAGTGACACCCTCGCCGTTTTCGACCTCGAGACGACCGGTATAGACGTGGAGACGAGCCGCATCGTGTCGGCCACCGTCGCGATCATCGATGTGACCGGGGAGGTGCTCGAGCGCGTCGACTGGCTCCTCGATCCCGGTATCGAGATCCCGGCCCAGGCCACCAACGTGCACGGCATCACAACCCAGCACGCCGCCGAGAACGGCCGGCCTGCCGCGGACGGGGTGGCCGAGATCGTCCAGACGATCCGGGAGCACCTCGCCCGGGGTCTGCCTCTGGTGGCGTACAACGCCCCCTACGATCTCACCCTGCTGAACCGCGAGTCGATCCGCTACGGGGTTGCCCCGCTGGTGTCACCGGCGCCGGTGGTCGACCCGCTGGTCATCGACAAGGCCGTCGATCGCTACCGCAAGGGCAAGCGCACCCTCGAAGTGACCAGTGCGTTCTACGGTGTGCGCCTCGACGACGCGCACGACTCCGGTGCGGATGCGATCGCGGCCGGCCGGGTCGCCCAGGCCATCGCCCGGACGCACGTCACGGCCCTGCCGCCCACCGTCAGTGAACTGCACGTGCTTCAGGCCAAGTGGTCACAGCAGCAGGCGGAGAGCTTCCAGGCCTACATGCGCCGCGAACGCGACCCGGAGTTCGTCGCCGCCGGCGGGTGGCCCGAGCGCTGACCCGGCACCGTCCGCACGACACCGTACAGCCACACAAAAAGGGCGGCCAGCCGAAGCTGGTCGCCCTTTCATCGTGCCGGATGCTGCGGGGTACGGCGGTCTTACTTGCCGAAGCCCTTGTACCGGGAGTTGAACTTCTCGACACGGCCGGCGGAGTCCATGATGCGCTGCTTGCCGGTGTAGAACGGGTGCGATTCCGACGAGATTTCCACGTCGATGACCGGGTACGTGGTTCCGTCGG
Organism: Cryobacterium cheniae; assembly: GCF_004403395.1. GTDB lineage: Bacteria > Actinomycetota > Actinomycetes > Actinomycetales > Microbacteriaceae > Cryobacterium > Cryobacterium cheniae. The sequence continues at coordinate 10,855 of NZ_SOGN01000044.1, read as the reverse complement.
TCCACTCGATGGTCTTGGAGCTGGAGACCGTCGAACGGGTAAGGAACGTCGCACCCGACGCGAGGTCGCGGAAAACCACGGGAGCGTACGTGGGGTGAATGTCAGACTTCATGAAGACTTCCTTATTGCTGTTCGATTGGTGAGTTGCGCTTCGATTAGCGAGTTCAGACTCGCCAGGTGCGGCAGAAAAAATGTGCGGTCCTAGGACCGACTGTCGAGTTTAGCAGAATCCGGTGGCGGTGACCGCCATCCGGTGCCGGTCAGATCGCGCGGGCGCTGAAACGTCCGTCGGTCTCGCTCAACTCGATGGGCAGGTCGAACGTCTCGGTCAGCGCTTCGGCGGTCAGTGCGTCGGCGATGGGTCCGGCGCTGACGATGCGGCCACCGGACAGGAGCAGCACGTGCGTGAAACCGCGCGGGATTTCCTCCACGTGGTGGGTGACCATGATGATCGCCGGAGACCCGGACTCACTCGCGTAGCCGCCGAGGAGCTGCAGCAGTTCCTCGCGGGCGCCGAGGTCGAGGCTCGCGGCGGGCTCGTCCAACAGCAGAACCTCAGGGTCGGTCATGATGGACCGGGCGATTTGAACCCGCTTCTGCTCGCCGTCGCTCAGCGTGCCGAACTTGCGGCCGGCCAGAGTGTCGAGCTTCCATTCGCCGAGCACCCTCTGGGCGCGCCGCTCATCGATGGCCTCGTACTCTTCCGTCCAACGACCGGTGACCGAGTACGCGGCCGTCATCACGACGTCGAGGACCTTCTCGTTGGCGGGAACCCGGCGGGCCATCGCCGTGGAGGCGAACCCGATCCGCGGCCGCAGTTCGAACAGGTCGGTGCGTCCGATCGGTTCGTCGAGAACCACGGCACTGCCGCTGGAGGGGTGGATGAGTGCGGCGGCGATCTGCAGCAGCGTGGTCTTGCCCGCGCCATTCGGACCCAGGATCACCCAGCGCTGGTCGTCATCAACACTCCAGTTCACTGAGTCGAGGATGGGAGCGCCATCCCGGATGACGGAGACGTCGGTGAGATGAAGAACGTTGACCATGAAGCCATGTTATCTGCCGAAAAGGAGCGCCAGTCACGCCAAACGGGTGCCGCGCTTTCCTGCGGCACCCGTTGGAGCGGCTATTCAGAGCAGGAGTCAGAGCAGCGAGGCGTAGATCTCCCGGGTGCGGGTGGCGATCTGAGTCCAACTGAACATCTGCTCGGCGCGGACCCGGCCGGCACGGCCCATCTCGGCCGCCCTGACCGGGTCGGCAAGAACCTCGATCAGGGTGCGCGACAGGTCGGCGACGAAGAGGTCCGCGTCGACGGGGGTGCCGGTTCCGTCGGTGGCCTGGTCGATCGGCACCAGCCGGCCGGTGACGCCGTCGGCCACGACCTCGGGGATGCCCCCGGTGGCCGTTCCGACGACGGGCAGGCCGCAGGCCATGGCCTCCAGGTTGACGATGCCCAGCGGTTCGTAGACCGACGGGCAGACGAAGACGGTGCCGGCGGTGAGGACGGCGGCCAGGTCGTGCTGCGACAGGAGGCGGTCGATCCAGACCACGCCGGATCGCTCGCGCTGGAGGGCCTCGACCCCGGCAGTGACCTCGGCCAGGATGCCCGCGGTGTCGGGGGCTCCGGCGCAGAGCACGAGCTGCACCTCCGGCGGCAGCAGGGCTGCGGCGCGGAGCAGGTACGGCAGCCCCTTCTGCCGGGTGATGCGGCCCACGAAGACCACGGCCGGCCGGTCCGGGTCGATGCCCAGGGCCCGCACCGTGTCCGGGTCGTCCGTGGGCTTCCACCGGTCGAGGTCGATGCCGTTGTAGACGACGTGCACCCGGGACGCGTCGAGCGCCGGGTAGCTGCGCAGGATGTCGCGGCGCATTCCGCCGCTGACGGCGATGACGGCATCCGCTGCCTCGAAGGCGGTGCGCTCGATCCAACTGGAGACCCGGTAGCCTCCGCCGAGCTGCTCGGCCTTCCACGGGCGGAGCGGTTCGAGGCTGTGCGCGGTCACGACGTGCGGCACCCCGTGCAGGAGCTTCGCGAGGTGGCCCGCGCCGTTGGCGTACCAGGTGTGCGAATGCACGATGTCGGCACCCTGCACGTCCTGCGCCATCTGAAGGTCCACACCCAGCGTGGCCAGCGTCGCGTTCGCGTCGGCCAGCTCCGTCGGCACCCCATAGGCGACGGTGTCGACGGCATCGCGGGGCGCGCCGAAACACCGCACGGAGACGTCAATGTCGGTGCGGAGGGCTTTCACAAGCTCCGCCACATGCACGCCTGCCCCGCCGTAAATCTCCGGGGGATACTCCTTGGTCAATAGATCCACTCGCATGAGGCAAAGCTAGCGCAGGCTGGCCGGGGACACACCCATCCCTGCTGGAACGACGTGACGAATGGCCCTACTGTAAAGACATGCAGTCAAAGAAGATCTTTGGAATCGTGCTCGCCGGCGGAGAAGGAAAACGGCTCATGCCGTTGACGGAGGACCGTGCGAAACCGGCGGTGCCCTTCGGGGGTCATTACCGACTGATCGACTTCGCGTTGTCGAATCTGATCAACTCCGGCCTCACCCAGCTTGTGGTGCTCACCCAGTACAAGTCGCACAGCCTCGACCGTCACGTCTCCCAGACCTGGCACGTTTCCGGCGGCCTTTTCAACTCTTACATCGCCTCCGTTCCGGCGCAGCAACGACTCGGCAAACGCTGGTTCAGCGGATCCGCGGACGCAATCCTGCAGAGCCTGAACCTGATCCACGACGAGAAGCCCGACATCGTCGTCGTCGTCGGAGCCGACCATGTGTACCGGATGGACTTCAGCCAGATGATCGCGGCTCACATCGCCTCCGGAGCCGCCGCCACCGTCGCCGCCATCCGTCAGCCGATCGGCCTGGCCGACCAGTTCGGTGTCATCGAGGTCGACGCGGCGACGCCGGACCGCATCCGTGATTTCCGCGAGAAGCCGAAGGACGCAATCGGTCTGGCCGATGCCCCGCACGAGGTCTTCGCGTCCATGGGCAACTATGTTTTCAACACGGAGGCGCTGATCGAGGCCGTCCTCCGCGACGGCGAGCGTGCCGATTCCAGCCACGACATGGGCGGGGACATCATTCCCGACTTCGTGTCCCGTGGCGAGGCCGGCGTGTACGACCTCAAGCTCAATGACGTCCCGGGATCCACCGATCGCGACCGGGACTACTGGCGCGACGTGGGTACCATCGACTCGTTCTTCGAGGCACATCAGGACCTGATCAGCGCGCTCCCCGTGTTCAACCTCTACAACCAGAAGTGGCCGATCTTCAGCCAGCAGCTCAACTCCCCGCCGGCGAAGTTCGTCCGCGACGGACGCGGCTTCCTCGGCACGATGATCGACTCGATCGTCTCCCTCGGCTGTGTCATTTCGGGAGCGCACATCGAGCGCAGCGTTCTCGGCCCCTGGGCCGCCATCGACTCCGGTGCCCAGGTCGTGGACTCGATCGTCTTCGACCGGGTACAGATCAAGCCGGGTGCGACCGTGCGTCGGGCGATTCTGGACAAGGACGTAGTCGTCGCCGCCGGGGCGGAGGTCGGCGTCAATCGCGACCGGGACCTGGCCCGTGGCTTCAGCGTCACCGAGTCCGGCATCACCGTGGTCGGCAAGGGAGTGCACGTCCACCCGTGACCGCTCCCGTACGTTTCCTCGTCGTCCTGGACGCCGATTCCACCCTGATCGAAGACGAGGTCATCGAGCTGCTCGCGGATGCGGCCGGCTCGCTGGCGCTCGTCGCCGAGGTGACCGAGCAGGCCATGCGCGGTGAGATCGATTTCGCGGAGAGTCTGCGGCAACGGGTCAGGACTCTGGCCGGGCTGTCCACGGATGTGTTCGCGGAGGTTGGGCGGCTCGTCCGGCCGACTCCCGGAGTCCAGGAACTGATCGACGGCCTGCACGCGCACGGAAGCCGAATCGGGGTGGTCTCCGGAGGCTTCCATGAAGTGCTCGACCCGCTCGCCGCCGCCTTCGGACTCGACCATTGGCGGGCGAACCGGCTCGAAACGGCAGACGGTCGCCTGACCGGCGGCCTGGTCGGGCCCATCATCGACGCCGCGGCCAAGGCTGCGGCCCTCCGGGAGTGGGCGGCCCTCGAGGGCGTTGCTCTCCCCCAGACCGTCGCCGTCGGCGACGGCGCGAACGACCTGACGATGATGAGGGTGGCCGGACTGGGCATCGCGTTCAACGCGAAACCGATCGTGAAGGCACAGGCGGACCTGGCCGTCGACGCCCGCGACCTCAGCCAGATCCTGCCGATGCTCGGCCTGCGCGGTTAGTGCCCCATCCCCAGTCCACCGTCGACGGGGATAACGGCGCCGGAGATGTACCCGGCGTCGTCGCCGGCGAGCCAGGTGACGACACGAGCCACCTCGACCGGCGTGGCGAAGCGTCCCGCCGGGATGCTCCGCTTGTAGTCGGACTGCTGTGACTCGGAGAGCTTGGCGGTCATGTCGGTCTCGATGAAGCCGGGAGCGACGACGTTGGCCGTGATGCCCCGGGCGCCCAGCTCGCGGGTCACCGAGCGGGCCAGCCCGATCAGGCCGCTCTTCGAGGCAGAGTAGTTGACCTGGCCCGCGGAGCCGTAGAGGCCGACCACGCTGGAGATCAGGACGATGCGACCGAACCGGGCCTTGAGCATCCCCTTGGAGGCGCGTTTCACGACTCGGAAGGCGCCGCTCAGGTTGGTGTCGATCACGGAGGTGAAGTCGTCTTCGCTCATCCGCATCAGCAGCATGTCTTTGGTGATGCCGGCGTTGGCGACGACCACCTCGACCGGGCCGAGGGCAGCCTCGATCTCGGTGAACGCGGCGTCGATGGACGCGGCGTCCGTCACGTCCGCGCGCACGGTCAGGCTGCCGCTGGGGCCGTCCCCGGAGCGGGCGGTGACCGCGACGCGGTGTCCCTGCCGGATGAACTCCTCGGCGATCGAGAATCCGATGCCGCGGTTTCCTCCGGTGACAAGGACAGTTCTGCCAGTGGTCATACTGCGTCCAATCTCTTTTTCTCAGCGAACGAACAGCCGCACGCATGTAAATCCCAGCTTAGAGCGTCCGCGTTTGACCCGGACGAGACGTAGAATTTAGAGGAAAAACCTCCCCGACTGACCGAATCGATGGCACCCATGAAGCAGCAGTCGATCACCTCGCTCCCACCCTCGCCCGAGGATGAGCGACGTGCCCGGATGATCAAATACTCGATCGCCATGGGCATCCGGATGGTCTGTATCGTGCTGATGCTCTTCGTCCAGGGTTGGTGGCTGCTCGTCTGCGCCGTAGGCGCGATCACTCTCCCCTACTTCGCGGTCGTCTTCGCGAATGTGCAGGGCGCCGCATCGGCATCTTCCGTCGTTCGTCCGGGGGCGGTGCAGGTGTTTCGGGGCCAGGACAAGCGGTCGAACAGCGATGAGAGCGGAACGTGATCGGCCTCGGCGCCGAACTCGACACAAGGAACTGTTCTCGCGCCGGCTGTCGTGAGAGCGCAGGTTGGCGACTGGACTGGCGCAATCCGCGCCTTCACACTGAAAACCGAGTGAAGACCTGGCTGGCCTGCGACCTGCACGTTGACTACCTCCGCGATTTTCTGGCCGCCCGGGACTTCCCGCTGGCCGTATCTCCGCTGAGTGCAGAGCCGGAAGCAGGGCCGGAGTGATCGGCTGGCGATTCGCGTTCACCCGGCGCTGGGCCGGATACCTCGCACTGACGATCCTCTTCGCCGCCGTCTGTTCCGGCCTCGGTCTCTGGCAGCTCGCGCGCCGCGCGGATGCTCTCACCGAGATGAGCAAGGTCGAGACGAACTACGCGGCGGACCCCGTTCCCCTGGCTGACGCACTGCCGGGCCTGGAATCGTTCTCCGAGTCCCAGAAGTGGCTGCCCGTTGTGATGACCGGCACGTATCTGACGGACGACGAGCTGATCGTGCGCAACCGTCCGCTGCAGATCAACCCGGGGTTCGAGGTCCTCACTCCCCTGCTGCTCGCCGACGGCTCGGTCTTCATCGTCAACCGGGGCTGGTTGCCGACCGGTCAGACCGCGGACGCCCCGGCATCCGTTCCGGCCGCGCCCTCGGGTGAGGTCACGGTCGTCGCCCGGCTCAAGGCCGGCGAGCCCCTTCTACCCGGGCGCTCCGCCACGGGCAACCAGATCGCGACGATCAATCTCGACGATGTGGCCGGCAGGCTGGGGCTGCCCACGTACACCGGAGCTTACGGGCTGATGGCGACCGAGGATCCGGCGCCGGATGAACGTCCCGTGGCCGTCACCCGTCCGGTAAAAGACGAGGGCCCGCACCTGTCGTATGCCTTCCAATGGTTCGTGTTCGCGCTGATGGGCTTCGTCGGGCTCGGCTGGGCCATTCGTCAGGAATACCGGACCGTGAACTTCGACGACCCGCAGGAGCGCGTTCGTGCGGCTGAGCGGGCCCGCCGTCAGGCTGCCAAACCGCGCAGCGACTCCGAGATCGAGGACGAACTCATCGACCGCTGAGCGACCGCAACGAGGGTGATCAGGCGAGCATGATCAGATCGAGGTAGTCCTTGTTCCAGTGGTCCTCGGTGCCGTCGGGCATGATCAGCACGCGCTCGGGGTTGAGCGCCTCGACGGCACCCTCGTCGTGGCTGACGAGGACGACAGCGCCGGCATAATGCGCGAGGGCGTCGAGGATCTCCTCGCGGCTGGCCGGGTCGAGGTTGTTGGTCGGTTCGTCGAGCAGCAACACGTTGGCGCCGGAGACCACGATCATGGCCAGGGCGAGGCGGGTCTTCTCGCCACCGGACAGCACGCCGGCCGGTTTGTGCGAGTCGTCACCGGTGAAGAGGAACGAGCCCAGAACGCGGCGCGCCTCCATCTCGGTGATGTTCGGCGAGGAGGACACCATGTTCTCGAGGACGCTGCGCTTGACGTCGATGGTCTCGTGCTCCTGCGCGTAATACCCGATCCGCAGCCCGTGGCCCGGCACGATCTCACCGGTGTCCGGCTTGTCCACGCCGGCGAGCATCCGCAGCAGCGTGGTCTTGCCCGCACCGTTGAGGCCGAGGATGACGACCTTCGAACCGCGGTCGATGGCCAGGTCCACGGCCGCGAAGATCTCGAGCGAGCCGTAACTCTTGGAGAGGTCGGTGGCCATCAGCGGGGTGCGTCCACAGGGTGCGGGCTCGGGGAAGCGCAGCTTCGCGACCCGGTCCACCGCGCGCACGGCGTCCAGTCCGGACAGGAGCTTCTCGGCGCGCGCCACCATCTGATGGGCGGCGGCGGCCTTGCTCGCCTTGGCACCGAACTTCGCGGCCTGCAGTTGCAGGGTCGACGCCTTCTTCTCGGCGTTGGCGCGTTCCTTCTTGCGACGGTCAGCGTCTGCGACGCGCTGCCGCTGGTAGTTCTTCCAGTTCATGTTGTAGATGTCGATGACCATGCGGTTGGCGTCGAGGTAGAACACCCGGTTCACCGTGTCGCCGACCAGCTCGATGTCGTGGCTGATGATGATGCATCCGCCGCGGTAGTTCTTGACGAACTCCCTCAGCCAGACCACGGAGTCCGCGTCGAGGTGGTTGGTGGGCTCGTCGAGGATCATCGTTTCCGCGGCCGAGAACAGGATCCGGGCGAGTTCGATGCGGCGGCGCTGCCCGCCGGACAGGGTTCGCAGCTGCTGGTCGAGGATGCGGTCCGGAAGGTTCAGGTTGCTGGCGATCGACGCGGCTTCCGCCTCGGCCGCGTAACCGCCGAGCGCGTTGAATTCGTCGGTGAGGTTGCCGTAGGTGCGCATCGCCTTGGCGCTGACCTTGGGGTCGTCGCTGCCCATGTCGATTCCAGCCTGACTGAGGCCCAGCGAAATCGTGCCGAGGCCGCGCGCATCCAGGATGCGGGTGCGGGCGAGCATGTCCGGGTCTCCTGATCGAGGATCCTGGGGCAGGTAGCCGATGTCACCGGTGCGGTCGATGGAGCCGTTGGTCGGGACGGTCTCCCCCGCGAGGGTCTTCGTCAGTGTCGTCTTGCCGGCGCCGTTGCGACCGACCAGACCGATCTTGTCGCCGGCGGAAACGCGGAAACTGACGTCTTCCATGAGCACGCGCGCCCCAACTCGGATTTCGAGATTTTGCACACTCAGCACAGCAACAGTCCGATCAGGGGAGTCGTAGAATTTTTTTAGCCGAAGTGGGCCAACTCTCCACTATATTTGATCCCGTGCGCCGCCGGGTGCGCCGGAAAGCGAAAGTGCCCCCTGAAGGGCCTTTGCCAGCCAGTCCCGGTACGCGGCACCGGACCAGCCGAGGTCGAGGACCAGGGACCGGTACGACTGCGGATGCCCGAGCGCCCACACCGTCGCCGCCGCCTCGTGGTCGCTCAGTCCCCCGCGCAGACTGTGCCGTGAGCGCAGCGCGGACGCCACCTCGCCGTACTGGAGAAGCCGTTGGGCGGAGCGACGGATCTCAAGCTCGGCGATGTCGGCATCGACGCCGGCGGCTTGGGCGATCACCCGGTGCACCCCGGACGTGCGTTCGTTCAGGTCCGCGATCCAGTCGGTGAGTATCCGGACGATCTCGGTGGCGGTTCGTGCCTCACTGACCTGACTCCGTAGCGGTCCTGGACGGTCATCCGGTGGGTCGGGGCGCGCTGCCGCAAGGTCGAGCACGGCGGACAGAACCGCGGCCTTGCCGCCGACGGAGTTGTAGATCGTCTGCACGGCGACGCCCGCCTCGGCGGCGATGGCACCCAGGGTCGTGGGAATGTAGCCTCGTTCGAGCATCAGCCGCAACGCGGCCCGCACAATCAGGGTGCGGGTCTGCAAAACCTGCTCCGCTCTCCGGGATTTCGAGCTCATCAGGATTTCAACCATTTCATTAGGATAGAGTTCTACTCACTGGAATGACGATCTTGTGTGGTTGATCACCGTTTGGGCGTTCTCCGGTCCTGCTTCCATGACGCCGTATGACCGGGACGAGCGCCCCTGCCGGACTCGGCTCCTATGGTTACGGCATGACACTCTTGCAGACGCCAGCCGCCCTCCTGTCCCTTGCCGAAGATCGGGCCGGCCGCCTCGTTGCCGCCGGAACCGCCTGGAACGAACGCATCACCGCGGACCCCACGACGGCGCAGCTGACCTACCGGGTCACCGCCGCCGGCGAGGGGTCGGTCGCCACCCGTGTGACGGCCGGCAAGCACGTCTTCCTCGTGGACGAACCCGGAGCCCTGGCCGGAGACGACGTGGCGGCCAGCCCCGTGGAGATCGCGCTCGGCGCTCTGCTCTCCTGCCAGGTGGTCGTCTACCGTCTCTACGCCCAGGCGCTCGGCATCCAGGTCGACGGGATAGACATCGTCGCGGAGGGAGACCTCGACGTGCGGAAGCTGTTCGGAATCCAGGCCGACGTGCGCGCCGGTTTCTCGGCGATCCGCCTGAGCATCACCATCACCGGGCCGGAGACCGATCAGCGCTACCAGGAGCTCCGTGCGACCGTTGACGCGCACTGCCCGGTGCTCGACCTGTTCGCGAACCCCACCCCGGTGTCCGTGACCGTCACCACGGCATAGCCGCGTCCGGCGGGTGGCCCGGTCCTTCCCAGTTGCGCTTCATCAAATGATTCCCTCGTCTAGCGGCGAGCAGGGCTAAGGCCTACCGTCAGGTGCAGCCGCAGCAGTCGCTGCGCGACAGCGAGGAGGTCGACGATGGAGAACAGTGCAGCTACACCACGCCCGCCGAGCCAGGGCGGGCCTCCCCGGTCCGAGCCTGGTGACGAACCGGAATCCGCCAGTCCGGTGGGCGACATGTTCGAGGAGGGTGAGACCGACGTCGGACCACACCCGGACCTCATCAATCTGGAGAACTGGGACTCATCCGATCTGGCCTCGTCCGCGAGCACATCGGAGACCAACACCGAGGACACCAGCACCGAGGACACGTCGTCGGACGAGTGACCCTGGAGCGGACCACGGGTCAGGACACAGAGAATGGGGCACCGGCCGGATGGTGGGTGCCCCATTTTCAGGTCATCGTGGCTTCACGACGCGCTTCAGACCAAGCGGATCAGATGGAGAAGCCGAGGGCGCGCATCATGTCGCGGCCGTCGTCGGTGATCTTCTCCGGGCCCCACGGCGGCATCCAGACCCAGTTGATGCGGAACGCGTCGACGACGCCGTCCAGCGCCTCGGCGGTCTGCTCCTCGAGCACGTCGGTCAGCGGGCAGCCGGCCGAGGTGAGGGTCATGTGGATGATCAGGGCGTCGTTCTCGTCGTCCCAGCCCAGGTCGTAGATGAGCCCGAGGTCGACGACGTTGATGCCGAGTTCCGGGTCCATGACGTCTTTGAGCGCCTCTTCGATTTCATCGAAACGCGCCGGAGTCAGCGTGGAGACCATGTAGCTAACCTACGTTCGATTCCGTGAGAAAGCGATCGTAGCCTTCGTCTTCGAGANTCGTCTTCGAGACGGTCGGCGAGCTCGGGGCCGCCCTGCTCGGCGATGCGGCCGTCGACGAACACGTGCACGAAGTCCGGCTTGATGTAGCGCAGGATGCGCGTGTAGTGCGTGATCAGGACGAGGCCCAGGCCGGTGTTCTCCTTGGCCCGGTTCACGCCCTCCGACACGACCTTGAGCGCGTCGACGTCGAGGCCGGAGTCGGTCTCGTCGAGAATGGCGAACCGGGGCTTCAGCAGTTCGAGCTGCAGGATCTCGTTGCGCTTCTTCTCGCCACCGGAGAAGCCCTCGTTCACGTTGCGCTCGGCGAAGGACTTATCCATCCGGAGCTGCTTCATCGACTCACGCACGTCCTTGATCCAGGTCCGGATGGGCGGCGCCGTGCCGTCGACGGCGGTCTTCGCGGTGCGCAGGAAGTTCGTCACGGTCACGCCGGGGATCTCG
>NZ_SOGN01000007.1 GCF_004403395.1 Cryobacterium cheniae | reverse complement strand
CAGGCTGTCGCTTCGAGGCAACTTGTATAACTTATCTGCCCGGCCATTCCCTGTCAAATCAAGGCCAGCAGCCGAATCCGAGTGCGCCGAAGCACACCGGAACATCTACCGACCCGACCAGACGAACAGCCGGAGAGAGTTACTATCTTAGGCCTCCCCCACACCGATCCGTAACGGATACAAACATGGGAACAAGCTCAAAACTATGGTTCCACGTGAGGCCGGGAAGCTCTGCGGCTTTCCGCACCTGTGGGGTACGTTTGAATACATTACGGTCCCCACACCAGGCCGTCAAAACCAGAAACCGCCCGGGCGTGTCACACCCCAAAGGGCGAAACGACCGGGCGGCATCCGTCTCGGCGCCCTAGCTCAGGGCGGACGCGTTCTCGGCCGGGGTGAGAATCTCGGACTCGTCGTCAGACTCCGAATCGTCCGGAATCCGGTGGGCAGCACCCCTGTCCCCGCGGTACTTCCAGAGGCCGATGCCGACAACGGCGGCCGCGAGCAGCAAGGACATCAGGAGTTCCATCCGGGTGCGCTCGAGGATGGCCATGCCCCCGAGCAGGGCAAGGATGGCCGCGATCGCCACCCAGGTCAGGTAGGGGAAGGCCCACATTTTCAGGGTCAGCCGACTCACGGCATCCGTGCCCAAGCGGCGGCGGAGGATCAGCTGCGACACGGCGATGACCAGCCAGACGAGGAGCGCGATCGCCCCCGAGGTGTTGACCAGGTAGAGGAAGACGGTGTCGGGCGCGATGTAGTTCAGTCCCACCGTGATGAAACCGACGACGGTGGAGGACAGGACGGCGCCGCGCGGGACGCCGCGGACGGAGATCTTGGACCAGGCCTTGGGCGCATCGCCGCGTTCCGACAGGGAGAAGAGCATCCGGCTCGCCGTGTAGAGACCCGAGTTCAGGCAGGAGAGCACGCTGGTCAGGACGATGATGTCCATGATCGTTCCGGCTCCGGGGATTCCGTAGAGCTCGATCACGGCGACATACGGGCTTTTGGCCACGGAGGCGCTGTTCCACGGGAGCAGCGTGACGACGACGGCGATGGAGCCGATGTAGAAGACGAGGATGCGCCAGACGGTTGATTTGACGGCCTTCTTGACCGCGTCGACCGGGTTCTCGGACTCGCCGGCGGCGATCGTGGCGATTTCGGCGCCGAAGAACGAGAAGACGACCACGAGCACGCCGCCGAGGACGGCGCCGCTGCCGTTGGGGAAGAACCCGCCGTTTCCGGTGAGGTTGCTCATGCCGGGCGCCGCGACCCCGGGCATCAACCCGAGGATGGCCACGACTCCGAGCAGCAGGAAGACGGCGATGGCCGCCACCTTGATCGACGCGAACCAGAACTCGAATTCACCGAACATCTTGACGGAGGCGACGTTGGTGCCCGTGAGGAGCACCATCAGGAGGAGCGCCCACACCCACTGGTCGACCTCCGGCACCCAGCGGTGCACGATGGCCGCGCCGGCCGTGGCCTCGATGCCGAGGACGATGATCCAGAACCAGGCGTACAACCAGCCGATGCTGAGTCCGGCCCAGCGACCGAGGGCTTTGTCGGCGTAGCTGGAGAACGACCCGGTTTCCGGATGTGCCGCCGCCATTTCGCCGAGCATCCGCATGACCAGGATGACGAGGAGACCCGCGGCCGTATAGGCCACGAGGATGCCCGGTCCGGCCTGCTGGATGGCGGCGCCGGACCCGACGAAGAGGCCGGCCCCGATCACGCCGGCGATGGCGATCATGGAAAGGTGTCGCGGTTTCAGGGATTTGACCAGCTGTCGGCCGCCCTCACCTTCTTTCACGGCGGTGCGGTCGGTGTTCGTCAGGTTGCCCATGTCACTCCAGTTTCAGCGGGATAGCGCTACCGCGACGGTGGGGCCGACTGCTATCCAATGCGTGTGTCAGCGTATGACACCCGAACGCGGGTGCCGAAACCGACCCGCGGGCCGAAACGTGCTCGTAACGTGCGGTCATGCGTCGGGGATGAGTGCCAGGACCTGGTCTCGGATGCGCACCATGACCTCAGGCGTCCCGGCCTCCACGGTGAGCCGCAGCCCGGGCTGTTGCTGCTGCGCCTGCTCGGGCTCGGTGCGTGACGGGCGCACGTTGACCCACCAGAACGGCTCGTCGGCGCTCGTCATGCCGGTGACCGTGAGGCCGTCGATCTCCTCGAAGTCGGCGGAACCCGTGAAGGCGTCGACGATGCGCGCGTAGACCCCGGGCAGGTCGTCGACGGCCACGCCGATCTCGCCGGAGTGGGCGTACGGCATGGCATCCGTCGCCAGCGCGGACAACGGTCGGGGCTGGAAGCCGATCTCCGCCAGGACGTGCAGGGCCGCGAGTAGACCGCTGTCGGCGCACCAGAACTGCGGGAAATAATAGTCGCCGGAGTGCCCGATTCCGAAGACGGCCCCGGTGACCCGTAACTCGGCCCGCATCAGGGAACCGCCGACCGGGGTGGGGACCGCGGCCGCGCCGGCCGCCTCGATCGTCTCCGCAACGAAGCGGGAGACGGTGAGGTCATGCAGGACCACCAGGTCCCGGGCGGGATCCTCTGTGCGGGCCCGCATAATTGTCCGCCGGGCCAGCAGTGCCCCGATCGCGGACGGCGGCACGACGCATCCGGTCTCATCCACCACCACGCAGCGGCCGCCGTCAGCATCGAAACCGAGCCCCAGGTCGGCCTCGTGCTGGATCACCGCATTTCGCAGGTCCGTGAGGGTGGCCGGGTCGGCGGGATCGATCCTGTGCGCCGGGAGGCTGGGGTCATGGTCGAAGAAGAGCGGGACGATCGTGACGGGTGACTCTCGCAAAACGAAGGGCACCGTGCGGGCGGCGGCCCCGCGGCCGGCGTCGACCACGACGGTGAGCGGGCGGATGCCGGTGAGCTCGACGAGCGCGCGCAGGCCAGCCGTGTAGTCGGGCAGCAGGTCGAGGTCACGGCGGGCGCCGGGCGTCGCCACCGGTGCCGGTCCGTCGGCCAGGTATCCGACGGCGCGGTCACGGATGGCGCCGAGACCGTGGCCCTGACCGATCTCCTGCGCGCCCGCCCGCAGCACGGTGAGCGAGGAGGCCGTGATCCGGGCGGCCGGCGCGTTCAGGGTGCCCGAGCCGAATCGGATCTCGTCGGTGGAGCACACGCCGAGGTCGACGACGGTGGCCCCCCGGACCGAAGCGCCTCGGGTGAAGGCGGCCACGAGGTCGCCCGCATCGGCCCGGTCGTGGCAGACGAGCACCTCTCGGCTCTGCGCGCCGACCTCGTCGACGAAGGCGGCGGCCAGGGCCGCCACCACATCGTCGGTCAGAGGTGCGGAGGCCGTGCCGCGCACCTCGTGGGGGCCGACGACGGCGTCGAGGCGGGCGGCGGCATCCGTCTGGGCGCTCATTCCGTGGAACCCGACTCGGTTGCCGCCTCGCCCAGGGTACGGAGGCGCACCAGTTGCCAACCCTGCGGGGCGGCGGTGAGCCGGGCATGCCGGGCGCAGAGGTCGAAGGTGTGCGGCTCTCGCTGGACGGCGAGCGGACCGAGAACGGCCATCGCGTCCGCGTAGTCGAACGTGAGAGTCGCGGCGGATTCCTCCGGGCAGGCGACACGGGAACAGGGCCGGAATGACATTGGCTACAGGCTACCGGTTCAACCGGTCGAACTAGGATAAGGGTATGTCTCGAGTTCGCCGTTCCGCCGCGTCGACCCCGGCCCCCGTTCAGCGCGGGCGCGGTCGCGACCGGCACGGCCGGGGCGTCCGCAGCTCGGCCACCGGCCCCTATCTGCCGCCTCTGCAGACGCGGAGCGACACCTTCGACATGACCGTGGTCTCCACCGTCGACTACCTCCGCTCGGTCTGGCCGGACCAGCTGAGCGATGTGACGTTCGAGGTTGCGGCCGGACCCGCATCGGTGCTGGCGGGCATCGGTGTGGAGCGTTGGGCCGTGAACGCCGCGGAGCGTCGGGTGGTGTTCTACCGTCTGCCGATCCAGCGCCTGACCCGGCTGCACCGGAACGATGATCTGCACCGGCGGATGGTGATCGAGAGCTGCGTCTTCCGTGCGATCGCCGAGCTGCTCGGCAAGGACCCGTGGGACCTGGCGCCGGATCGGTTCCGTCACTTCTAGGGTTCCGGCTTTCGGCGCACTGCTTCCGCTCACTGGCGGCCGGGTTCTGCTCGGCCGCATTTTTGTGCCCGGATCTGCGGAATTCCGAGGGCGCGGGCGGGGGGTCGCACTGATTTGAAGTAATTCCAAACCGTTTCGTGGAGGGGACCGAACCTCATTCAGCACCAAGAACCCCTGAATCCCAACCACAGACCCTAAGGATTTCCTCATGCGCACACTCACCAAGACCACGCTCAGCCTCGCCACCGCGGGCCTCCTCATCGCCGGGCTCGCCGCCTGCTCGACCACCGCCGATGCGACCGCCCCGGCCGAGAATTCCTCGTCCTCCTCCGAGGAAGCAACCCCCAAGGCCGTCGCCTCGATCCCCGCACTGTCGGGCGTCGACACCTCCGTCCTGCTCGACGCCGACTTCGCCGCCGCGCTGACCAGCCTCGGCCTTGCCCCGGGAACCGTGGGAACCGCCACCCTGACCGACGGCAGCCTGCACTTCCCGATCACCGGTGGAAACGTGGACTACTACGACCCCGAAGAGGACTACCGCCCCTTCGTCCAGGGCTCCATCGAGCACGAGGGCTCCGGCTTCTCGCTGACCGCCGGCGAGACCGTGGTCGAGCTGACCAACTTCACGATCGACCCCGGCACCAGCAAGCTGTTCGGTGACGTGAGCGTCAACGGGGAGTCGGCCGCCACCCAGGTCCTCCTCTTCAACCTCTACGGCGGAACCCTGAAGCCGCTGCAGATGGACGGCGACAACGCCATCCTCGAGGGGACCACCGTTCACATCTCGGCCGAGGCTGCCGGTCTGCTCAACGACACGTTCAAGACGGATGCCGTCGCTGACCAGCTCCTGGTCGGCATCGCGAAGATCACGGTTGCCACCAAGTAACACCGCTTTCTCGGAAGGGCCCGCCGCGCAGATGCGCGGCGGGCCCTTCTTGGTGTAGCTCGCCCGCGTCTGTGCAGCTCGCCCGCGTCGTCGGTGGTCGGGCCTGTGTTGGCCCGGTGATCGAGCCTGCCGGGACGCGGTGCACCGACGTCCGGAGTTTCCCGCGCTGGGCAGGCTCACCCACCGGGTTTCGGCAGGCGCAGGGGCGGGCGAAACAGGCGTCGCGTCACCTCGGGGCGGGCGCGGTGGATCGACATGGCGACGATCACGACGATCGCCGTGGCGATGGCCACCCGGGTGAGGGGAATCGACGGGACCAGCAGGCGGAGGGTGAGCGCCATCGGCACGAGGAGCCACTCCCAGCGGCCGCTGAGGGCGATGAACGGAAGCATCAACAGGGCATACCAGGAGTAGCGCGGGCTCAGGATGAGCAGCGCACTGCCGATCATGACGAGCTGGCCCAGCCAGGGCTGGTCCGGGTCGGTCTTCCAGATCACGAGCCCGGCGATGACGACAAGCAGCACGCCCGCGACGATGACGGCCGAACCGCCCGGCGCGATCAGCGAGAGCAGGGCGAAGCGGGTGCCGTCCTCGTACCCTTCCTCGGAGAGGTAGCCGGGCAGGTAGCCGAGCACCCCAATGCCGGTGGTCAGCACATACGGCACGTACAGCAGCAGGAAGGTGACCATGGCGGCCACGGTGACCTTCCAGCCCTGGCGCCGCAGCATGGCGGGAGCCGCGAGCACGGGGATCAACTTGGTCGCGATCGCCGCGCCGAGGGCGATTCCGCCGCGCCAATAGCGCCTGCCGGTGACCAGGAATACCGCGCTCAGCGTGAAGACGACGCCGAGCATGTCGATATGGGAGTTCGTGACGGCTTCGGTGGCGACGAGCGGACACCAGGCCCAGAGCGCGGCGAAGCGCTGGTCGATGCCGCGGCGGCGCATCCCGACCAGCAGCATCACGGTCGTGCCGACGCTGAGCAGGAGGCCCGTCAGCTGCAACGGCCAGTACTCCGCATCCGGCCCGGTGATCGCCCGAACGCCCGCGAAGAAGATCTCGGCGGCCGGCGGATAGATCGTGGGCACCCCGGTGCGGTTCAGCGCCGAACAGAGGATGTCCCCGGACTCGGTTTTCTGCGCCGTCTGGATGCGTTCGCCGACGCACACGGGCTCTCCTGCCTCGGTCAACTCCGGAGCCGGGAACAGCCAGTCGGGGCGCAGCGCATCGAGCCGATCATCGGCCGGCGTATAGGCATACGGCGAAATGCCCTCGGTGGTGACAATGCCGTCCCAGGCGTAACGCGCGGAATCCGTGCTCGTGTTCGGCGGACCGACCATGGCCGCGGCTCCGATCAAAGCCGAACCGGCCAGGATCAGCACGACCACGGCCCGGCCTCGCACCCCACGCAGGGTGAGCACGGCGAGCGCGAACAGCAGCCACAGCAAGGCGGTGCAGATGACGAGGGGCACGGTGTCCCGACCCGGTTTGAACAGGTCGTACGCGAGCACGCTGAAACCGGTCAGTCCGGCACTGGCGGCGAGGAGGAGGGAGACAACGGCGATACGCACCCTGCCATCCTGACGGAACCCGGTCGCGAGGGCATTACCGGCCGGCGCGCGCGTCACCGGACCGTAAGGATTGCGGCGCCTCTCCGGGCGCTCCGGATGATGCAATGGAACCATGAGGCGAATGATGTACGAGGCCCGGCGCGCGCTGGCGTCCCCGGTGCGCAATCCCCGGATGGCGGTCGTGATCGGCCGGCTGCTCGGCGTCGCATTCATCGTCTGTTTCGGTACCGGCCTGTACAGCCACTTCCTGCAGGACCCGCTGCCGTGGATGCGTTTCCCGACCCGGCCGGCTTCGCTCTACCAGGTCACCCAGGGCACGCACATCGTGGCCGGCATCGCGTGCTTCCCGCTCCTGCTCGCCAAGCTCTACATCGTCTTCCCCGACCTGTTCCAGTCCCCTCCGGTGAAATCGTTCCTGCACCTGCTCGAACGCGCGTCGATCGCCCTATTCGTGGGCGCGTCCCTGGTGCAGATCACCATCGGCCTGGTCAACACCTATCGGTGGTACCCGTGGCCGTTCCCGTTCCGCGAGGTGCACTACGCCCTCGGCTGGGTGCTGGTGGGACTGCTGGTGCTGCACATCGGCATCAAATTGCCGATCATCTCCCGGTTCTGGAGCGGCCGCGCCGCCGCCGAGCACGAGGCAACGGATGCCGGGAGCGAGACGGCGACCCCGGCCGACGTCGAGGCGGTGCGACTCTGGGGCAGCCGCCGGCCGCCCGGCGTGACCGGCCGGTTGATCGCCTGGATTGACGCCACACCCGCCGTGCAGCTCCGGACCGTGACCCAGACGGAGACGAAGTCCCTGAGCCGTCGCGGCTTCCTCACCACCGTCGGAATCGCCTGCGCCGCCGTCGTGGGGCTGACCGCCGGCCAGACTTTCGCGCCCCTCGACGCGGCGAACGTGTTCGCTCCGCGCAAGAAGGGCGTCGGCCCGCAGGGCGTGCCGGTGAACCGCACGGCCGAGCAGGCGAAAGTCACCGTGTCGGCCACCGCCGCCGGCTGGCTGCTCACCCTTGCTGCCGGCGGCGTGGAGCGCAGCTTCAGCCGGGCCGAGCTCGAGGCCATGCCGCAGACCGAGGTGGAACTGCCGATCGCCTGCGTCGAGGGTTGGAGCCAGCTGGCCGTCTGGCGCGGGGTTCGCCTGGCGGAACTGGCCGACCTGGTCGGCGCCGACCCGGACGCAGCCTTTCGCCTGACCAGCCTCGAGGAGCGCGGCAGCTTCCGGCAGGCCGAGATGGGACCGGAATATGTGCGCGACCCGCTGACCCTGGTGGCGCTCGAGCTCAACGGCGAGACGCTCGACCTGCAGCACGGCTACCCGGCGCGCATGATCGCCCCGGGCCGTCCCGGAGTGCTTCAAACCAAATGGCTGAGCCGGATCGAGGCGATCACCGCATGAACACCGCAGGCACGACCACCGCCCTCCCCGAGAGCGTCGACCGACGGATGCGCGTGGCCCGCACCGCACTGATCCTGACCGGCACGGCCGGGCTGCTCTTCGGCGTCTACGTACTGTTCGACACCGTGCGGATCGCCCGACTGCCCGGGGTGGCGCTCTGGATCGGCGCGGCGATCGTGCTGCACGACGCCGTGCTGGCAGTGCTGGTCTTCTTCTGCGGCATTCTGTTGCGCCGCGCGGGACGCCGGGTCACGGGCACGATCGTCCTGGTCGTGCAGGGTGCCATCGTGGTCGGCTCGATCATGACCCTGATCGTGGTGCCCGCAATCGTGGCCCAGTCGCTCGCCCCCACCAATCCGAGCCTCCTCCCGCTCGATTACGGGCGGAACCTCGCCCTGTTCTGGGTGGCCGTCGCCCTGGTCGCGACGGTCTGGTCGGCCCTGCTCTACGCGCGGAGCAAGCGTGCGAACCAGCGGCCGTCCAGCCGCCAGTCCTGACTGACGACCAGACCGGCCGCTCCGGCGCGGTCGCGGAGGCCGTCAATGCCGATTTCCGCCCAGGGAAACACGGCGCTGCGGCTGCCGGTTGCATCCTCGATCGTGCCGAGGTAGCTGTCGTCCCTGGCCGCGTCCTGGCTGACTTCGACCAGGAGCACGCCGCTCGGCGCCAGCAGTTCCGCGCAGCGCGCCAGGAGGGCGGATGCGTCGCCGCCGATTCCGATGTTGCCGTCGACGAGCAGCGCGGCCGCCCAGGCTCCCTCCCGTGGCAGAGGGTCGAAGACGCTGCCCTGCAACACGTCGAGGCCGGCGTCGGCGGCCATCCGCACGGCAGTCTCCGAGACGTCGAGGCCGAGCGCGGTCAGGCCGCGCCCCATCGCTGCCCGCACCATGCGGCCCGGACCGCAGCCGATGTCGAGCACCGGGCCGGTGATCCCATCGAGCAGGCAAAGGTCGGTGTCGTCGGCGTCGGCGCTCCACCGGCCGGCGTCGATGGTGGCGTGCTCGCCGGAGGACGCCCGGCGCAGGTAGAGCACGTCGTCGGCGTTCTTCAGCGCGGCGGCATAGGGTTCCGCGCCGCCGGCGCCGAACGTGGTCGGTTCGGGAGCCCACTCGCCCTCGAGCAGAGCAGGCAGCAGCGTCATCGGCGGCCGTCCTTTGTGCTCGGCGCCATCATGGCAGCCAGGGCCGCGGCGAATCCGCCGGTGGGCGCGATCCCGGCAACCCGGTGGGCGTCGTCGATACTGTCCACGTCGGTGAGGGTCGGCAACAGGTTCACGCGCAGGCCGGCATCCGTCAGCCGTTTCAGCTGCAACGCCCCGGTGTCGTCCCGGGACATCGGCACGCCGCGGATCAGGTCGCCGCGGATCTGGGCGCCGCGGATCTGGGCAGCGGCCGGGTCGTTCAGGGCGAGTGCCCAGAAGCCGCCGTCGTTCGCGAAACCGAACCAGGCATCCACGTCGTCGGTCCAGTCGGTGAAGACGGGTTCGAGCAGGGCGGAGGTGATCTGCGGGGTGTCCATGCCGACCAGCAGCGTGGGGCCCTCGCAGGCGTCGAACACGGCGGCGAGCCGCAGATCGAGGGTGCCCTCCACCTGCGGCAGGATCTCGTAACCGGCCGCGGCGAGCGGTGCGTTCACGCCGTCGAAGGCCAGGATCCGGCGGGTCGCGGGCAGTGCGGCGAGCGCGCCCAGGGTGTCGTCGAGGCTGGCCGCCGCGAGTTCGGCGGCCTGCTCGAGACTCAGCGGCGGGTGCAACCGGGTTTTCACGCGGCCCGGCAGGCATTCCTTGGCGATCACAACGATGGTCGTCATCGGCTCGTCTCCCGGAGGAGGGCGGACATGTCTTTGACCGCGGTCAGGGTGCCGCGCACGGTTCCGGTGACTTTGCTGCGACCGACTCGCGGCGAGTACGACGTGTCGACCTCGAGGATGCGCCAGTTCGCCTCCGCGGCCTTCAGGAACATCTCCAGCGGATATCCGCTTCGGCGGTCCTGGAGGTTGAGGTTCAGCGCGGATTCGCGGCGCACGGCGCGCATGGGGCCCAGATCATGGATGTTCACCCCTGTTATTCGGCGCAGACGCCACGACAGACTGGAATTGGCGATGCGCGCATGCAGCGGCCAGGATCTGCCGGTCACGGGCCGGCGGCGGCCCAGCACGAGGTCGGCCGTTCCGGCCCGCACGGGGTCCACCAGGAGCGGCAGTTCGGCCGGGTCCATCGACGAGTCGGCGTCGCAGAAGGCGACGATCGGTGCCGTGGCGGCGGCGAGGCCCGCGTGCGCGGCGGCGCCGAATCCGCGGCGGGGTTCGTGCACGACCAGGGCCCCGGCCGCGATGGCCACCGCGGCCGATCCGTCGGTCGAGCCGTTGTCGACGACGATGGCCCGGTACCCCACCGGCAGGCGCGACAGCACCCAGGGCAGGGCGCCGGCTTCGTTCAGGCACGGAAGCACGAGGTCCACGTGGATCACAGTCATGAATTGACACTATGGGGGCGGGCTCCGCCGGAACACCCGAAGAGATTACGGAGTGAGGAACAAACGGGGTCGCCCGCTGCGGCCCGGCACACCCGGGGCCCGCCGCCTTATCCTGAACTCGTGCCTTCTTCCCTGCCCCCGGGCGATCCGCGCTCGGCACCGTCGCCCGAGCGTCGCGTCCTCGTCGTCGACGACGACCCGACGGTGTCCGAGATCGTCTGCCGGTACCTGCGGGCGGCCGGCTTCGTGGTGGACGAGGCGGTGGACGGCCAGGCCGGGCTTTTGAAGGCCGAGCAGCTCCGGCCGGACCTCGTGGTGCTCGACCGGATGCTGCCGCTCCTCGACGGCATCGAGGTGTGCCGGCACATCCGCGGGGACTTTGCGATCCCGGTGATCATGCTGACCGCGCTGAACCAGGAAGAGGACCGCATCGACGGCCTCGAGGCCGGTGCCGACGACTACCTCACCAAACCGTTCTCCCCCCGCGAACTCGTGCTGCGGGTGCAGTCGGTGCTGCGGCGGAGCAGCGTGCCCGCCGCGCCGGCCGGGCTGGTCTCGGCCGGCGAGTTCGACCTGGACGCGCAGGCGCACGAGGTGCGGCTGCGCGGCGAACCGCTGGTGCTCACCGCGCGGGAATTCGACCTGCTGGCCTACCTGATCGGGCGTCCGCACACCGTGCTCAGCCGGGAAGACCTGCTCCGCTCGGTCTGGGGCTGGGAGTTCGGCGACCTGTCCACGGTGACCGTGCACGTGCGGCGGCTGCGGGAGAAGATCGAGGCCGACCCGGCAGAGCCGAGTCTGCTGAACACGGTCTGGGGCGTCGGCTACCGCTTCGACCCGGTTCCGCTGGCCCTCACCGGGAGGCCGTCATGACACCGGATGTCCTCCTCGTCGTCTCCCTGTTCGCGCTGGCCTGCGCGGTGGTCGTCGGCGGCGCCGGCCTGCTCACCCTGCGATTGCTCTCCCGCACCTCCCTCGTGCTGCAGCTCATGGTGATCGCCCTCGCCACCGTGGTGTCGGTCGTCGGCGGGATGGCGGCGGTCGCCTCGCAGATGTACGTCTCCCGGCACGACCTCACGGTCTTCTACTCCGTGGCCGGTGTCGCCGGGCTGGTGTCGCTGGCGATGGCCGCGGTGCTCGGCCGCCAGCTCGCCCGCGACAGCCGCACGCTCCGCTCGGCCGCGGCCAGTATCGGACGGGGGGAACGGGTCGCGGCGACGGATCGCCAGAGCAACAACGAGTTCACGGCGCTGGCCGGGGAACTGGCCGCGACGGGGGAACGCCTCGCCGAATCACGCGCCCGCGAGAACCAGATCGAGGAGTCACGGCGCGAGCTGATCGCCTGGATCTCGCACGATCTGCGCACGCCGCTCGCGGGCATCCGTGCCATGGCCGAGGCTCTCGAAGACGGGATGGTCGAGGACCCGGAACGGTACTACACGCAGATGCGCGGGCAGGTGGACCGGCTCACGGGCATGGTCGACGACCTGTTCGAGCTGTCGAAGATCCACTCCGGCACCCTGCGCCTCACGCTGCAGTCGGTCTCGCTCTACGACCTGATCAGCGACACGGTCGCCGGGCTTTGGCCGATCGCCGAGGCCAAGTCGCTCGACCTGCGCTTCGCCGGGGAGACCGGGTTGACGATCCTCGCGGACCCGCGCGAGCTGTCCCGGGTGGTCGGCAACCTCGTCATGAACGCCATTCAGCATTCGCCGGGCGGCAGCTCGATCGTGGTCTCGGTCACGGCACGGGCCGGTTCGGGTTCCGGTTCGGGTTCCGGTTCGGGTTCCGCCGACCACGCCGTGATCTCGGTGACGGATGCCGCGGGCGGCATCCCGGAACAGGACCTCGGCCGGGTCTTCGAAGCAGGCTGGCGGGCAAGCGGGCCGCGCACCCCGGCCGCCGAACCGCTGGGCGCCGGCGGCGCGGGCATCGGCCTGGCCATCGTGCAGGGCATCGTGCAGGCACACCACGGCGAGGTTCGGGTCTTCAACGTGCCGAATGGATGCCGGTTCGAGGTTCTGTTGCCCCGGCATCCGGTCGCTACGCGCTGATCTGCGCCGGACGCCCCGAACGAATTCGACGGAGATTTTGGCTGAATCGGCGCCAGAAGCGCCGAAAAAGCCGGTTCACACGAAAATCTCCGTCGAATTGGTTCACCACGGGGCTACCGGGTGACGGCGGCGCGCAGGGGCGCGGTCGCGAAGGAGCGCATGCCGTCCTCGAACGAGACGGAGGGCGCCCAGCGGAGTTCACGGCGGAGCCGCTCGGACGACGCCGTGATGTGCCGCACATCACCGAGCCGGAACTGCCCGGTGACGACGGGGACCGGGCCGTCGACGGCACGGCTGAGGGCCGCGGCCATCTCACCGATCGTGTGCACGACGCCGCTGCCGACATTGAAGGGACGGAAGGTGGACGCATCGGCGCCGGCGGTCCAGTCGAGGGCGGCCAGATTGGCCGAGGCGACGTCGGCGACGTGCACGAAGTCGCGGCGCTGGCCGCCGTCCTCGTACACCCGTGGGGCCTCGCCTCGTTCCAGGGCCGAGCGGAACAGCGAGGCGACGCCCGCGTAGGGCGTGTTCTGCGGCATCCCCGGTCCGTAGACGTTGTGGTAGCGGAGCGCCACGGCCCGGCCGCCGGTGGAGCGGGCCCACGCCGACGCGAGGTATTCCTGCCCCAGCTTGGTGCTCGCGTAGACGTTGCGGGGATCGAGCGGGTCGTCTTCGGAGACGAGCAACGGCTCCAGGGAAGCGCCGGTGGTTTCGTCGACGGGGTCGAACACCCCCCGCAGCAGATCGGCCTCGCGGCGCGGTCCCGGGCGGGTGAAACCGTTCGGGCCGCGATAGCTGCCCTCCCCGTAGACCACCATCGACGAGGCCAGGACGAGCCGGTCGATCCCGGCCTCGGTCATCGCGGCGAGCAGGACGGCCGTGCCGACCTCATTGCTGTGCACATAGTCGGGGGCGTCGGCGAAGTCCACGCCGAGGCCGACCTTCGCGGCCTGGTGACAGACGACATCCGTGTCACGGAGGGCGAGAGCGACGACGGTTGCGTCGGTCACGTCGCCGACGATCATGTCGACACCGTCGGGCAACACCGGAAGACCGCCGTGCACGTCGCTGCGGAGGGAGTCGAGCACCCGCACCGTCCAGCCGCGGTCGAGCGCGCCCCGGACGATCGCGCCGCCGATGAAACCGGCCCCGCCCGTGACGAGCAGGCGCCGGGTCACGCCTCGGCTCCGGCCGGCGTTGCGGGAGCCGGGGCGGGTCGGCGATCGAGCACGACGCCGACCTGCTCCGGGGCGATCAGCACACGGGGGGCGAAATCCTCGGGCAGGGCGCGCAGGATGCCGTCGATCGCGGCCAGGATACGCGGCTGAGCGTCCCGGAGACGCGCGAAGACCAGGCCTGCGGAGACGGCGTCCGGGTCCGCCGTGTCGTCGAGGGCCGGGGCCAGGCCGGCGTCGGCGTCGGTGACGAAGGACAGATTGACCGTGCCGATATTGAGTTCGGCGGCCAGCACGACCTCCGGGTACTGCGTCATGTTGACGGTGTGCGCACCCGCGGCGCGGAACCACAACGACTCCGCCCGGGTGGAGAACCGCGGGCCCTGGATCACGACGCAGGTTCCGGTCGGCGCGAAGTTCTCCCCGAGCGCCGCGAGCGCGCCGATGGCGAGGCGGCGCAGCTCCGGGTCGAACGGGTCGGCAGCGGCCAGGTGCGCGACCGTGCCCTGGTCGAAGAAGGTGTCGGGGCGCCCCGAGGTGCGGTCGATGAACTGGTCGGTCACGACCAGCATCCCCGGCGGGTACTCGGGGCTGACCCCGCCGACCGCCGAGGAGGAGATGACGGCCTTGACGCCCAGCGACGCCAACGCCCAGACATTGGCCCGGTAGTTGATCAGGTGCGGCGCCACCGAGTGGTCGCCGCCGTGCCGGGCCAGGAATGCGACCCGCCGACCGGCCCGCACGCCGATGGTGATCGGCGCCGAGGTCCGGCCGTAGGGCGTGAGGATGTCGACGGTGCTGTCGGTGCCGACATCGAAGAGCCGGTACAGTCCGGATCCGCCGATGACGGCGACGCTGACGTTGGCGACGCTCACGTCGGCGTCGCTGGTGGTTTCGGTCAGGGGGTTCTCCAGAGGTTCGCGGTCAGCGGGGGTAGACCCGGATCGGGGCCGCCAGCGGCCCGGCCTGGCTCAGGGTGAAGGCGCCCAGCAGACCGTCACCCGAGTACGCCACCGACGCCACCGTCGAGGTTCCGCCGGACACGAGGTAGCGCTGCGACTGCTCCAGCGGCATCGTGGCCGAGCCGCCGGCCGGCACCGTCACGGTCAGGGACGCGCCGGTCTCCGGGCTGGCCGTGTAGGTGACGTCGGAGCTGCCCGTGTTGACCAGGTTGAGTTGCGGGGACGGCCCGGCGGCGGCCACCACCAGGAAGTCGTCGGAGAGGGTGTCGGACGACGCGAACCAGGCGAAGTCGCGGCCGGCGGAACCTGCCGCAGAGCTCTGCGCCGCGGCCACGATCGGCTCACTGGCGGTCAGTTTCAGGGAGTAGGTGCCGGGAGCGAGCCCGGTCAGGGGCACCTCGGTGGCCACCCCCGGCTGGATGTCGACCTGAACCGAGGCCCCCGCCGCCTGGCCGACCGCACCGGTCACACCGACCTCGACCGTGGCGGCAACTGTTCCGGGCACGAGTACCCGCACCGCCGTGACCCCGTCGCTGAGGCCGCCGAGCTCGGCGGGGGCATCCCCACCGGCCGAGTCGGAGACGATCACGCCGGCGATGGCCAGTGATTCGGAGGGGCCGTTCGAGGACCCGACGAAGTCGACGCCTCCGGGTTCGAGCCCGCGCACGATGCTCTGCTGCAGCGTGGCGGCCACCTGGCCGCCCTGGGACTGCACGTGCACGATGGGCGAGCGGAGGTTCGGGGCCAGCCCGGCGAGAGACACGACCCGTTGGGTGCCCGGTTGCACGAGGATCCCGGTGGAGCCGGGGGCATCCACTTCCCCGGTCTCGCCGAACACGGTCAGGTCGACGGTGGCCACGACCGTGGTCGGGTTGCTGAGCAGCACCAGGCTGGTGCGGCCGATGTCGGTGGAGCCGCCGACGAGCCAGCTGTCGCCGGCCGCCTCCCCGCAGCCCGAGACGGCCAGGCCGCCGAGCGTTTCGCCGGCCGCGATCTGGGACTGGCTGCCGGTGACCAGCGGCGCCGTCGCCGCCGCCGCGGGCGGGGTCGGAACGCGCAGCAGCAGCGGCGAGCCGAACGACTGGGTGTTCGCGTTGTCGGGGGCCGCCATGGCGGTGGCCTCCGGTTCGATCCACCCCGACTCGCCCGCCACCGCATGGGCGCCGAAGAGTGCTGCGGCGCTCCCGACGGAGCTGGCACCCTGCGCCTGGCTGGAATCCTCGGCCAGCGCGAGGAGCGGCCCCGGACAGACCCGTTGCTGCTCGCTCGGGGTCGGCGACACCGTGATGGACGACGGCTCCCTGTCGACCGTGGGCCAGTTGACGAGGGCTGCCGCGCCGACGGATGCGACGACGACGCCGAGACCGACGAGGCCGGCCACCGCCCGTGCCCCGAACAGGGCCACTCCGCGTCTACTGGGCATGATCGTGCTCCTCCGAGCGGGCACCGGTTTCGGTGCCGGGTGATGTGTCGGGTGTGGTGGCTGCCGCGGGCGCGCCGGAGCTCTCGGCGGAGGGCCGGAAGCCGGGCGCCGGCCTCTTGCGGGACGCCGCCTTGGCGATGCGCTTGTTCTCCTTGGTGCGGGCCTTCGCCGTGTGCCGGATGGCGTCGCGACTGGCCTGGCGCACCGCCTCGGGCCCCGCACCGGTCGGGATGGACAGGAGCACGGTGGCGCCGACCACGAGCACGGTGATCAGCGAGAACACCAGGCCGAGGGTGCCGCCGGCGTTGCCCGGGATGGCGCCGTTCGCCGCGGAGGCGACCGGCGCATCCGTCACCTCGTACTGCCAGAGCCGGCCGAAGACCGTGTCACCCACCGGGGACAGGGCGGCGTTGCCGTCGAGGGCGGTCGTCGTGCGACCGGCGGTCTCGGTTGCCGCGGGGGTGACCGCTTCCGTGGCCCCGGGGCCGGTCGCCGTGACGGCGGCCGGGAGAAGCAGCACGAAACGGATGCCGAAGTCGGCCAGTCCGGCCGCGGCGTCGAGCCCGCTGCGCGAGGCGAGGTTGCCGGCCAGGGTGGCCAGCTCCTCTTCCCGTGGGGTGAGGGTTCCGTCGGTGCTGCTGAGGGTGGACTGGGTGTTCAGGGTGGCGCCGGGTCCACGCACGATGGTCGCGAGGATGCCGCCATCGGGTTGCGGCACGATCTGCAGGGTGCCGACCCGGTCATCCGTCCGTGCCTCGGCGCTGACGAACGCGGGCTGGATGCGGTCGATGCCTTCGGCCACGACGCTGGTGCCGAGCGGCAGGGCCGCGACCAGCGGCGCCACCACGATCACGAGCGCGACCACCGCGGTGACGGCCGGGGCGATGGCGAAGCGGTGCATGCCGCGGAGGGCGAAGACGACCGCGCCGACCAGACCGAGCCAGTAGAGGCTGAGCCCGGTGCCGGCCCAGATGGCGGCCGACTGGCCGCCGACGGAGGTGAGGAAAAGCTGGCTGGCGGCGATGGCGGTGCCCGCGCCGAGCAGGGCGGTCAGCAGGGCGAAGCTCGCGCCGCGGGCCCCTGGCAGGAAGAGGGCGAGCAGGCCGAGCACGGCCAGCGGGATCAACAGCACCGGCACGAGCACCGAGGCGTCGACGCCGGGCAGCCCGAGCGTCTCCAGCAGCGGGGTCCATCCGCCGAGTTCCCCGGACGGGAAGCCGAGCAGCAGCTGCCACACCGAGACATCGGCGCCGGGCAGCGGTAGGCCCGGGTCGGCCAGCAGGGCCAGCCAGTTGCCGCGCAGACCCTGATCCCAGATCAGCGGCGCCGCGAGGGCGAGGGCCGCCAGCGGGATTCCGATGAACCGCATCGCGCTGCGGCCGCTGAGCAGCATGGCGATCAGCCAGACCACCAGCAGCGCGGGCGCGAGTGAGGGTGCCGCTGCCACGATGGCGGCGAACAGCAGGGCCGCCGAGCCGGAGGCCGACCACGAGCGGGCGGCCATGAACCCGGCGAAGAACAGCCACGGCAGCAGCAGGTGCACGAGGATCGCGGCCGGGCGGCCGGCGGCGAGGGCACTGAGTAAGGTGGGCGCGAGCATCCAGAGCACGGCGGCGATGGCACGAATGGAGGCGCGCTCGGTGAGGCGGGTCGCGGCCAGCCAGGCGCCGAGGGCCGCGAGCGGCAGGGCGAGGAAGTAGAGCAGGACGAGGGAGAAGGAGGGCGCCCAGAAGGTGAGCGAGCCCAGCACCGCCAGCACCGACGCGAACGGGTCGGCGCCGCCGACGAAACCCAGTCCGATGTCGCGCCAGCCGTAGCCGATGCTCCCCCAGAGTTCGGCGGGGGTGTCCGACAGCGGCAGCAGCCCACCGCCGGTGAGGGTGCGGGCGCCGATCAGCGGGGCCAGGACGATGAGCCCGGCGATCAGGGCGGCGAGAACGGTCCACGCGCCGCCCCCGGACATGAAACGAATCTCGGGCACCTCGCCGTTCACCCCGGTGAGGCTGGACTCGCGGCGGAGCGCCTGGCGGCGACGCACCTCGGCGGTGGGCACCCGGAGCGAGGCGATCGAGGCCCAGCCCAGGGTGCGGGTGGCACCGAAGCGGCGGCGGGCGGCCCTGACCCGCAGCCCACTGAAGGCGGCGGCGAACGCGGCGGAGTACTCGCCCAGGATCGCGCCCGGTTCCTTCTGCAGAAGCTGCACGAAGGAGCGCAGCACCGCGAGCGGAACCAGGCCCAGCCAGTGCACGGGGATCATCCACCGCGGGGAGTAGACGAGACGGCGATGCAGCTGAGCGGCGCGCATGGCGCGGAGGCGTTTGCGGCGGGCGCGGCCGCGGGAAGAGCCGCTGCTGCCGGCAACGCCGTCGCCGGCCGAGGCCACCTTGGCCGCGGCGACTCCGGAGACGCGGTGGCCGGCCATCCGCACGCGCACACAGAAATCGAGGGAGTCGTCCGCGGACGGCAGGGCCGGATCGAAGCCACCCAGCTGCTGCCAGACAAGGTGGCGCACCAGCATGCCGCCGGCGCTCACCCCGAGCACGTCGCTCATGCCGTCGTGCTGGCCCTGGTCGAGTTCGCTCTCCACCAGGGTGACGGTCGCGCCGCCGGGAGTCAGGGACTGCCCGAATTCGTGGATGTAGTCGCCGGCGTCCCAGTCCATGACCTTCGGACCGGCGACGGCGACGGATGGCGCAATCTCCAGTTCGCCGAGCAGCGCAGCGAGGGCGGCGGGTTCGGGCGCGCTGTCCTGGGCGAGGAGCCACAGCATTTCCCGGTCGGACTCGGCGGGCGGGATGACCCGCACGGCCGCGGAGATGGCCTCGCCGAAGCTGAGCCCGGCATCCGCTGAGATGAAGTGTGTCGGCGGGTAGGCAGCCAGGAGCTCCGCCGTGTTGTCGGTCGATCCGCAGTCGACCGTGATCACGACGTCGGGTCGGCGCGTTTGGCGACTCAGGGCCTCGAGAGTGCGTTCGAGGTGTTTCGCGCCGTTACGGGCGACAAGGATGGCGGTGACTCTGGCATGCATATGCAGAACAGCCTAGGTTGGATCGGGCCCGATGAGGAGCAATTGAGGGGCGAGCCTGAAAAACGCAGCCTCGCTCCGGCTTCGTTGCCGGCTTCGGGTCCGGATTCGCGGGCGGTGGGCGTTCGATCGCCCGCCGGTCCGCCTGGCCGGCTCGCCTAGCTGGCTCGCTTGCGCAGTTTGCGGCGTTCCCGCTCGGACAGGCCGCCCCAGATGCCGAACCGCTCGTCGTTGGCCAGCGCGTACTGCAGGCACTGGGTTCTCACCTCGCACGAGGAGCAGATCTTTTTGGCATCCCGGGTCGACCCTCCCTTTTCGGGGAAGAACGCCTCCGGATCGGTCTGTGCACAGAGCGAGTCCGATTGCCACGACAGAAGATCGCCGTCGCCCGCTTCCTTGCGAACCCCGGGCACGCCCAGACGAACCGGATCGACAAACCAGTCCTCCGGCACCCCGGAACGAGACTCTGATAGCGCCATATCGTCATCCACCCCACTGCAACATATGCCCCAAAATTACGCGTCAGCACTAATTACAGCCGTGTAATTCCCTGCCGTCAAGTCGCAGATAGTAAACCCTCAATATTTGCTGGAGGGTTTCGACTCGCCCAAGAGCGAAAATCGGTGGGATCTGATTGTTCAGAGCGGGTGCTCGGTCACTTCTCCGCGTCGGATGCCGCCTGCCGTGATCCCCAGGCGCTCGCCACCATCTCCTCCAGGCTGTGGCGCATGGCCCAGTCCAGATCGCGGGCGGCGAGTTCGCCGGAGGCGACGATCCGGTCGGGGTCGCCGGTGCGGCGCGGGCCGATCACGGGCGTGAAGGCGATGCCGGTGACGGTGGACACGGTGGACATGATCTGCCCCACCGACACGCCGTCGCCGCTGCCGAGGTTGTAGACCGGCAGCACAGGTTCGCCGCCGTCCAGGCGCCGGGCCGCGGCCACATGCGAGAGTGCCAGGTCTGCCACATGGATGTAGTCCCGCACGCACGTTCCATCGGGGGTGGCGTAGTCATCGCCGTTGATGCTCGGGGTTCGCCCCTCCATCAGCGCGTCGAAGACGAGGGGGAAGAGGTTGTGCGGGCTGGTGTCGCGCAGGTCGAGCGCTCCGGAGCCGACCACGTTGAAGTAGCGCAGCGCCGTGTAGTGCAGTCCGGCGGCGACGGCCTGGTCGCGCAGCAACCATTCGCCGATCAGTTTCGACTCGCCGTAGGGGGACTCGGGGCTCTTCGGGGTGTCCTCGGTGACCAGGTCGGTGTGCGGGGTGCCGTAGACGGCCGCGCTCGAGGAGAACACCATCCGCCCGACGTCGGACTCCTGCATGGCCGACAGCAGGGTGGCCATGGCTGTGACGTTCTGCTCGTAGGTGTGCAGCGGACGCTGCACCGAGACGCCGGCGTACTTGTACCCCGCGACGTGGACGACCCCGGTCACGGTGTGCTCGGCGAACGTGCGCATCAGCAGGTCACGGTCGAGGAGGGTGCCTCGCACGAACGGCACGTCAGCGGGAACGAATTCGGCGTGGCCGCTGGAGAGATCGTCGATGACGACCACCTCGATGCCCTCTTTCAGGAACGCACGCACAATGTGGGAGCCGATGTACCCGGCACCTCCGGTGACAAGCCATGCCATCTAAAACCTCGCAAGATCGAACGGCAATCCAGCACTGCCGCCTTTCAAGCCTAGTCTCCGGGTCGGCCGGCGCGCGGGCGCGGTGCGAGGGCGGATGGGGGCCTGCTGGCCTGCCGTGGACGGTCAGCGCGGCAGGTCGTCGGATCGGTTGTTGCGCCGGGAGGCTTCCGGCACTGCATCCCCCGCTGCCCTGAATCGCTCGAGCTCGAACGAATTCGACGGAGATTGTGCTGCAGATGCCCGACATGCGGGTTTTCGGGGCTGAATCCGGAGAATCTCCGTCGAATTGGTTCGCCCGCGCCAGAAGGCGGGTGGACAGGCGGGGCGGGCGATGGAGCAGGGACGGGCGATGGATGCGGCGGCGTGGGGACTGTGATCGGCAGCGACCGTGGGAAAAGGGACCGACCGACCGACCGCTAGCCGAGCCCGCGGCGAGCCCGCGGCATCCGGTCGGGGAACGGCGGGAACACTGTCGACGGTTCGCGCAGGTAGTCGTGCTCCAGCGCCGTGAGCATCGCCTGCACACACAACGCCCACCGTTTGCGGATGAGCGCGTAGCTGAACCTCAGGGTGCGCCCGTTCTTGCTCGCGATCACCAGATCGCGTGCCCGGTCTTCCTCGAAGGCGAGCGGATCGTCATGCCATTCCGCCCCGTCGATCTCGACGAAGGTCGACGGCCCGATCTGACCATCGAGATGTCCGACGCCGCTGACAAACGGTTGCGGCACGAAGAGGATGCCCGCGGCCAGGGCCTTGAGCCGGAATTCCGTTTCCCCACCCGCGGCGGCGCGCCCTTCGACCTCCTTGCGCCATGACTGCACCCGCAGCGGCGCGCGGGCGAAAATCCAGTCCAGATCGTCGAGGACGATTCCGACGCCGTCTTCCGTGGCGCTGTGCAGCGCGGCATCGAGACACACGATTGCGGTAACCCGGTCGTGGTTGTTCAGAATATGCACCAGGGCCTGGTGCACGCCGGTGCGCCAGACGCAGTCCCCACGCCCATTGATCGCGTCATCGCTCCACGTCACGCGGCAGCGGACACTGTCGAGCAGATCCAGCCGTGCGCGCATGTCGGTCGGGCGCCGCAACCCGCGCGCGTTGCCGGCGACGCTCACGTGAAGCTTGCGGGTGGTCGGGGTCCAGATCCCGTAGGACTTCAGGCAGCTCAAACCGGCCAATCGTCCGCCGATCCGGAATGCCTCGACGGCCGCCTGCGGTGCCGACGGAACCGAGTACCAGCCCTTGCGCACCCGCACGATCGTTCCCCGGTTCACCTCACCGCGGAGGTCGCCATCGCTCCAGCCTCGGGCGCGGAGTGTGGCGCGTTTGACGAATAGTCCGTGGTCGACGATGTCCCTGGCGAGCGAGCGCATGGCCCGCAGCCTCGCAGCGGAGACTGGCCCGCAACGCGGCATCCGTCACCCTGGGGAGGGCCCTCCGCCCCTGCCGGCTGGGGAGGGCTCACTGTTCCCGCCCGGTGCCGCTCGGTGCCGCGCCCCTGCCACCACCTGCAGGGTGGCGACGAACGAATTCGACGGAGATTCTGCTCCAAATGGCCGAAAACGCGGCGGTTAGGCGGGTTTTGGGCAAAATCTCCGTCGAATTGGTTAGGCGGCGGGCGCTAGGGGGTCGTGGCCAGGAAGACCTCGCCGACGCCGGCGAAGGTGAGCATGCCTTCGTCGGGCGTGATGTAGATGGACTCGCCGCGGTTGAGGGGGACGGATGACCCCGCACCGGCCACCAAAAATCCCCCGGCCGTGCAGATGGCGATTGCGGGTCCCGTCAGCGTGAACTGCCGCATCGGCACCCCCGCCTGCGAGACCGGAACAGCCTCGGCCGCGATGTGCACGAGCACGAAGTCGTCCACGTCGGGGCGATACTCCGAAACGCCCGGAGACGACACCACCGGCGACAGGTACGGCACCGGCAGCGGAGTGAAATCGAGCACCTCGAGCAGCTCATCCACGTCGATGTGCTTGGGGCTCAGCCCGCCGCGCAGCACGTTGTCCGAGGCGGCCATCAGCTCCACGCCGAGCCCGAACAGGTAGGCGTGGATGTTGCCGGCCGGCAGGTAGAGCACCTCGCCGCGCTTCAGCGACACCCGGTTCGTCAGCAGCGAGATCACGATCCCGGGGTCCCCCGGGTAGGCGCGGGCGAGGTCTCGCACGGTGGCTAGTTCCAGCGGAAAGTCGAGGATCGCACCGCTCTCGGCCAGGTCGGCCGCACTCTCGGCGAGGGCGACCACCCGCTCGACCAGCCAGGCGACCTCGCCCGAGTCGCCGCCGCGGCCGTCGCGCAGCAGCCAGTCGACACTGTCGCGCAGCGCATCGCCGCCGAGCAGGTGCCGCTCGAGCGCGTCGAGCGCGCCGGGCTGCGGGTTGTCCGAGGCCACGTCCAGGGCACGCAATTCGCCCAGGATGCCACGAATCTGGACCAGGTCCCGGAAGCCGCAGAGAGCCTCGAAGGTGTCACTCAGGGCGAAGATCAGCTCGGGCTTGTGGAATGGGTCGCGGTAGTTGCGGTCCGGCGCACCCTGCGGGAGGCCGGCTTCGTTCTCCAGCCCGAAGCCGATGCGCGCCCGCTCCGAGGTCGGATGTGCCTGCAACGAGAGCGGGCCCGCGGCGGCGAGGATCTTCAGCAGGAAGGGGAGCCGCGGTTGCACCGGCGCGGAGGGGTCGGCAGGCGCGGCGAGCGCGGTACCGAGGGCCTCCGCGGGGGCGGCCTGGATCCACTCCAGGAGGGTGCGGTGGCCGCCGACCTGCTCGGGGTCGGTGATGACGCTCGGCGATCCGGAGTGTGCGCCCAGCCAGAGTTCGGCCTCGGCCGTGCCCGACGGAACGTAGCCCAGCAGACCCGCGATGGCGGTCGTCGACCCCCAGGCATAGTCCCGCGGCGAATTGGTGATGCCCACAAACATGGCGCTCTCCTGCACTCTTCGGTTTGGACCAAACTACCAACTGCTTTCGGCGAGCAGGCCCGGCGACCTAGGCTGCGAACATTCGTCGACCGCCGAAGCGAGGCCGTCGCCCCCTGCAATGGAGCACCTGATGACCTTCGAGCTACTTCCCAGCGACTTCTACGGCTTTGAGAATCTGCTGACTGAGCAGGAAAAAACCGCGCTCACCAATCTGCGCGCCTATCTCGAGTCCGATGTTCGGCCCATCGTGAACGGATGCTGGGAGCGCGCCGAGTTCCCGGCCGAGGTCATCCGGCCACTGGCGGCGCTCGGGGCCTACTCCTTCAGCTGGCCCGAGACGCGGCCCTTCGAGAACTCCGCGGTGTTCCGCGGCTTCGTGGCCCTCGAGACGGCGCGGGTGGACGCATCCGTCGCCACCTTCGTCGGGGTGCAGAACGGGCTCGCCTGCGGCACCATCTCGGCGACGGGGTCGCAGGAGCAGCGTGACGAATGGCTGCCGCGCCTGGCGAGCGGGGAGATCGTGGGGGCATTCGGGCTGACCGAGCCGCTCTCCGGCTCGGATGCGGCGCAGGGCCTCCGCACGACGGCCACCCGCACCGGCGACACCTGGCTGCTGAACGGCGCCAAGCGCTGGATCGGAAACGCCACCTTCTCCGACATCACCATCATCTGGGCGAAGGACACCGCCGACGGCATGGTCAAGGGCTTCATCGTGACCACCGACACCCCCGGCTACACCGCCACCCGGATCGAGGGCAAGATCAGCCTCCGCTCGGTGCAGAACGCCGATATCGTTCTGGAGAACGTGGTCGTGCCCGAGAAGAACCGGTTGCAGAACGCGAACTCCTTCAAGGACACCGCCAAGGTGCTGCGCCTGACCCGCGCCGAGGTGGCGTGGTCGGCCGTGGGCACCTCGATCGGTGCCTACGAGGCGGCCGTCGCCTACGCGAAGGAGCGCACGCAGTTCGGCAAGGAGATCGGCGGGCACCAGCTGGTGCAGGACCTGCTCGTGAAGTCCCTCGGCAACATCACCGCCAGCCTGGGCATGGTCGTGCGGGTCTCGCAGATGCTCGACGAGGGCAGTCAGCGCGACGAGCACGCCGCCCTGGCCAAGCTCTACACGACCGCACGGATGCGGGAAACGGTCGCCTGGTGCCGCGAACTCTTCGGCGGCAACGGAATCGTGCTCGATTACGACGTGGCCCGTTTCTTCGCCGACGCCGAGGCCGTCTACTCCTACGAGGGCACGCGGGAGATGAACACCCTGATCGTGGGCCGCAGCATCACCGGCCAGGCGGCCTTCGTCTAGCCACGGATGCCGCGGCTGCCGCGGCGCACGCCCGGCCTACCGCGAGTTGCGGACAAAACACCTTCCTCTCGGTGACGAGGGTGTTTTGTCCGCAACTCGGCGGAGGGGAGGTGGGGCTAGGCCAGCGTCAGGAAGAGCTTCTCCAGCTCCTCGACCGTGAGGGAATTCTCGCCCTGGGGGTTGTCGAGGCACTCGCGCATCGCCGTGGAGACGATGACGAACCCGGCCTTGTCGAGGGCGCTCGACACGGCGGCGAGCTGGGTGACGACATCCTTGCAGCTGCCGCCGGCCTCGACGGCCGTGATGACCGCCGCGAGCTGGCCCTGGGCCCGGCGCAACCGGTTGAGGATCTTCTTCTGGTTCTGCTCCCCAGCGACGTGGGCAGCGGTGATGTCGGTCATGCCGGAATCCTGTCAGAGTTCATGGTGATAGCGGTGGGCATCAGGCCGAGCGAGGTAACGCCCGCGGTCCAGGTGCGGTAGCCGCCGTCGAGGTTCCGCACGTCCAGCCCGTTCTGGCTCAGGATGCGGGCGGCCGTGTGGCCGCGCTGGCCCACCTGGCAGTGCACGATCAGGGGCGCATCGGGCAGCTCGGCCAGACGGTCCCGCAGTTCGTCCAGCGGCACGTTGATCGCTCCCGGAATGTTCCCGGCGGCGAACTCCCCCGCCGAGCGCACGTCCACGAGCACCGCACCCGCGGCCCGGGCTGCGGCCAGCTCGTGCCACTGCACCGCCCGCGTCGTTCCCGCGGCGAGGTTCTCGGCCACATAGCCGAGCTGGTTGATCGGGTCCTTCGCAGCCGAATACTGCGGCGCGTAGGCCAGCTCGAGGCGGGTCAGAGAGGATGCCGTCAGCCCGCCGGTCATCGCCGTCGCCAGGATGTCGATGCGCTTGTCGACGCCGCTGCCGCCGACGATCTGCGCGCCGAGGATGGCATCCGTCGCCGGGTCGATCAGGAGCTTCATCGACATGCCCTCGGCGCCGGGATAGTAGGTGGCGTGGGAGGCCGGGTGGGTGTGCACGACGCGGTGCGCGCGGCCGGCCCGCACGAGGCGCTTCTCGCTCCAGCCGACCATGGCCGCCGTCAGGCCGAAGAGGCCGAGGATGGCGGTTCCGAGCGCCGGGGAGGCTGACCCGGGCTCGCCGGCGATACTGTCGGCGGTCGCCCGGCCGTGCCGGTTCGCGAGGCCGGCCATGGTGATCAGGAGACCGCTGCCGTCGATGGCGTCGATCTTTTCGACACCGTCGCCGACCGCGTAGATCGACGGGTCGTTGGTCTGCTGGCTGCCGTCGACCGCGATGCCTCCGCTCGCGCCGATCGTGATCCCCGCCCGGGCGGCGAGGGAGGTGTCGGGGAGCACCCCGACGGAGTCGATCACGAGGTCGGCCGGAACGACGGATCCGTCGCTGAGCTCGACTCCCCCGTCGGCGGCGACCGCGGCGACGGTCGTGTTCAGGCGCACGTCGACGCCCCGCACGAGCAGCTCGTCGAAGATCGGCGCGGCCATCTCGGCGTCGAAGGGACCGAAGACCTGGGAGCCGAACTCGACCAGGGTGACGTGCACGCCGCGGTGCACGAGGTTTTCGACGGCCTCGAGGCCGATGAACCCGGCGCCGATCACGACCGCGGAGGCCCGACCCGTGACGCCGGCCAGCAGCGCGGTGATGTGGTCGACGTCATCGACCGTGCGCAGGGTGCGGGTGGCGAGGCCGGCCGGGGTGATCCCCGTGCGGGCCGTCGCACCGGCAGCCAGGATCAACCGGTCGTAGCTCTCGGTGGTCAGGGCGCCGGTCTGCGTCTGCCGCACGGAGACGGTCTTCGCCTCCCGATCGATCGCGGTGACCTCGTGGTCGACGCGCACGTCGAGGCGGAAGCGGGCCCCGAGGGATTCGGGCGTCTGGAGCAGGAGGCTGCTGCGGTCCGTGATCACGCCGCCCACGTAATAGGGCAGCCCGCAGTTCGCGAACGAGACATAGTGGCCGCGTTCGAATACAATGATGTCGGCCGTCTCGTCCAGCCGACGCAAACGCGTTGCAGCCGACATTCCGCCCGCAACTCCACCGACGATGATCGTTTTCATTTCAAACCTCCGGGATTACTATACCCCAGGGGGTATGGAAAGTGACCGCTGACCGCCTTGGCACGCCCTAGCCTTAGACACATGCCCGCTGTCCAGAGCCGCTTCGTCGTTCGCACCTTTGCGACGTTCGTCTTTTTCTCGGCTCTGGCCGGGCAATTCTGGCGCAGCCTGTTCGGCTGGTGGGGCTACGGCGCGCTCGCACTGGCGGTCGTCGCGTTCAGCGTCCTCGCCCTGGTCCGGCTGAAACCCGACTGGATGTGGCCGCGGTTCCCGAAATCACTGATCGCCTTCCTCGGTCTGGCCACCCTGTCACTGGTCTGGTCGTTCTACCTCGGCGCCTCCCTGATCGGCGTCACCCTGCAGTGGGCGACCACGCTGTCCGCGCTCTTCCTGGCCCTGTGCCTGAGCTGGGCGGAGCTGCTGCGCACGCTGGGCGCCGCACTGCGCTGGATTCTCGCCCTGTCCCTCGTCTTCGAGCTGATCGTCGCCGTCTTCGTGCGGCAGGCCGTGCTCCCCTTCTGGGTCGACTACGGCACCCGTGATGTGCCGGAGTCGTTCTACTGGTCGCGCGGCATCCTGCTTCAGGGCGGCCCGATCGAGGGCATCGTCGCCAACCGCAACCTGCTCGGTTTTCTGGCGCTGATCGCCGTGATCGTCTTCGCCGTGCAGCTCGCCGCCGGCACCGTGAGCCGCCGCTGGGGTAGGGCCTGGCTGGGCCTCGGCGTGCTGATGCTCCTGCTGACCCGGTCCGCGACCGTGGCCTTTGCCGCCACCGCCGTCACCGTGGTGCTGCTTTTCGCGCTCTGGGCCCGCCGCCGGCCGCCCGAGGGGCGCCGTCCGGTGTATCTGGCGGCCGCGGCATCCGTGCTCGTCGGCGGTGTCGGCCTGGTGATCGTCACACCGCAGCTCCTCAGCCTGCTCGGCAAGTCCGCCGACCTCACCGGTCGCCTCGACATCTGGCGCAACGTGACCGCGCTGGCCCTCGAGCGCCCGGTATTCGGCTGGGGCTGGGTGAGCTACTGGGCCCCCTGGGTCGAACCCTTCGAGGGTCTCGCCGTGCGCCGCGGCGTCGTCTACCTGCAGGCGCACAACGCCTGGCTCGACGTCTGGCTGCAGCTGGGCATCCTCGGGCTGATCGTCTTCACCGCCCTCGTGTTCTCCACGCTGTGGCGCAGCTGGTTCCTCGCCGTCGACCGGCCGCGCCGCAGCGTCGCCGACACGGAACCGTATGCGGTCTCCGCTCTGCTCCCACTGCTGCTGCTGGTGGCACTGCTCGCCCAGAGCCTGGCCGAGAGCCGCATCCTGGTCGAGTCCGGCTGGCTGCTGCTGGTCGTGCTCGCCGTGACCACGAAGCGTCAGCAGGCATCCACTCAACGGATGCCGTAAGCGGTAGCGTGGGACCGTCATGACCTACCGCGCGAATCCCCCCGCCGTGCCGGCCCAGTTCAAGCGGCTGTTCGCCTCCCCCCGGTTCGCCTCCTCGCTGACGCTGGTCATCATCGGTTTCGCCTTCGGGGCCACGACCCTGCGGGCAGTGATCGGCCCGCCCGGCGTCGTCGGCATTCTCGTGGGCCTCGTGGTGCTGGCCGGGTTCTCGCTCTCCGCCCGCTGGGCCGGCGTCGACTGGCACGGACTCCTGCCGATCTCGATCATGGTCTTCGTGGGTTGGTGCGCCGTGTCGGTGCTGTGGTCCGGCTACCCGCTGCACACCCTCAGCGCCTCGCTCTACCAGCTCGCCTTCACCTTCCTGGCCATCTACATCGCTCTGGCCCGCGACACCATCCAGGTCGTGCGCGCCACCGGCGACGTGCTGCGGGTGCTGCTCGGGCTGTCCCTGGCGCTGGAGGTGCTCTCCGGACTCCTGTTAGACGTCCCCTTCGTCTTCCTGGGCATCCAGGGCAACATCGACTCGTTCGGGCCCGTACAGGGCATCTTCGGCTCCCGCAACGTGTTCGGGTTGGTCTCCCTGATCGCGGCGGTCACCTTCGCCGTTGAGCTGCGGTCACGGTCGGTGCGGCGCGGGCTCGGCATCTGCTCCATCGCCCTGGCCGTGTTCGGCCTGTTGCTCACCCGGTCGCCCGTCATC
Organism: Cryobacterium cheniae; assembly: GCF_004403395.1. GTDB lineage: Bacteria > Actinomycetota > Actinomycetes > Actinomycetales > Microbacteriaceae > Cryobacterium > Cryobacterium cheniae. The sequence goes on along the minus strand of NZ_SOGN01000007.1, from coordinate 10,683 downwards.
CTCGTCGTGGCCCTCTTCGTGGGCCTCGCCGCGCTGGCGCTGATCTGGCTGCGCAGCACGCCGGTCGCGAACCGGTGGGTGCTGCAGATCGCACTGCTCGGCGCCACCGTCGTGGCCGGCATCATCGCCGTCGCGGCCCGGGCCCGCATCATCGACCAGCTGAACGCGGGCAGCGAGTTCGAGGCCCGCATCACGCTGTGGGGCGAAATATGGCGCCTGGCCACCTTGCATCCGCTCGAGGGCTGGGGCTGGGCCGGCCTCTGGCCGGCAGACGTCACCCCCTACGGCTGGCTCAGCTTCGTCACCGGGCGCCCGCAGACCTCCGGGCTGAACGCATTCCTCGACGTCTACTTCCAGGTCGGCCTGGTCGGCCTCCTGTCGTTCCTGGCGCTCGTGCTGCTCGCCTTCTGGCGGTCCTGGCTGCTCGCCTCCGACAAGCGCTCGATCGTCTACGTCTGGTCACCGCTGGTGCTGGTGACCCTGCTGGTCACGTCGGCGGCCGAAAGCACCGTGCTGGTCGACTTCGGTTGGCTGCTCCTGCTGATCTGTGCCGTGAAGGCCGCGCAGGGCAAGAGCTGGCGCAGCCTGTTGCAGCCCACTCCGCACCGGCACCCGGAGTAGCGGCCGGCCGGAGCTCACAGCGGCTGAACGAGGTCACGCAGAACGTCCTGCGGTCCGAGCCCGAACCGGGCGTATCCCCCCGTCCGCCACTGGCGCAGAACGGGAACGACCCGGCGGAGCCGAGAGCCCGGTAAGGCGCTGCGAACCCGTTCGTGCGCGACCTTCGCCCGGATCTGGCGAAGGTAGGCATCGGGTGGAACCGGCAGCAGGCCCGGTGCACGTTCATCGAGCGCCTCGGCCCGGGCCAGCAGCCGCTCGTTGCGCTGTGTGCGCGGCGCCTGCAACCGGCTCAGCCGACCGGCGGCATCCAGGCTGGTCACCCCGATCTGATTGCCACCGTGTTGCCGGTAGTCGATCAGGGCGTCGTCCAGAAAATCCATGGTCCCCGTCGCCGCGGCGACCATGGCCAGCCATTCGTCGTGCACCCACGCGGCCGGAAACGGTCGCGCCCGGTCGACGAGTTCGCGGCGCACCACCGCGGTCGCCCCGGTGATGATGTTGCGGCGCAGGAGCACGTTGAATGCACGCCCCTCGTGCACGCCCTTCTTCTCGTCGTCGGTGATGCCCAGCGTCGTGAAGAGTGTCGTGCCCAGAGAGGTCCCGTCACCGCCGACGAGGCGGGCGTCGGAGTGCAGCAGCTGCAACTCCGGCCGCCGCAGGAACTCGCCGACCATCGCCTGCAGACGGCCGGGGGCCCAGACGTCGTCCTGGTCACTCAGCGCCAGCAAGTCGCCCGAGCACGCTGACAGTGCCTGCTCGAAGTTGGCTGCGACCCCGAGCGCCACCGCGTTTCTGATCACCCGGAAGTCAAGAGCCGGGTCACCACCGTCGGCCACCCACGCGGCATGCACCTGCTCGACGATGCCGACGGTGCCGTCCGTGGAGGCGTCGTCCGAGACGACGATCTCGCTCGGCCGTGTGGACTGGCTCAGGATGCTGCGGAGCTGTTCACCGACATAGGCGGCACCGTTGAAGGTGCACAGGGCCACGGACACGGTGGGCTGCAGGGCGGGTTCCATCATTCGGTGCCGTGACGAAGCCACCCGGCCAGGGCCCGCTCCAGTCCGGCCGCTCCGACCAGACTCTCCAGGGCATCGTCAAAGGGCAGCGCATAGGTCGACACCGCGGCTCCGATGGTCCCGGCCGGGATCTCCGCCCGCTCCATTCCGACGACATTCGCGCCATGGACACGAGCCGGATTCCCGTAGGCCTTGGCGAAGGGCGGGACATTCCGGGTGACCACGGAACCCATTCCCACCATCGCCCCCTCTGCGATGTAGCAGCGCTGGTGAACACTGGATCCCAACCCGAGGTTCGCACCAACGCCGACGCGAACGTGACCGGCCAGCAGAACGCTGGATGCCAGCGTGGCACGGTCCTCGACGGTGCAGTCATGCGCGATGTAGCTCTGATTCATCAGGAAGACATCGTTGCCCACCCGGGTGATGTCATGCCACCCCTGGTGGATCTGCACGTATTCACGGATGACATTCCGGTCACCGATCACGATTCCCTTGCCGGTGTCCAGCCCGGCCGCGTCCATCGGATGCTGCCAGCTCCTGACCTCCGGCGGAGCGCCGATGACCGCCCCGGTCCCGATCCAGTTGTCGTCTCCGATGGTCACCGGGCCGATGATCACCACGAGCGGTCCGATCAGATTGCCGGAACCGAGCGTGACCTCACCGATCAACTGCGCGGTGGGATGGATGGAATTCATAGTTGCCTTACTCTGCCAGTCGGTGCGGGTGGGGGCGGGCCGCGAACGGTCCGGTACTGTGGACAGAACGCGACGTCGAGATTCGATTCACAAAATCTAACTTACGAGGCACAATGATCCCCATTACCACCGTCCAGTTTGGCGAAGAAGAACAAGAGCTCGTTATGGAGGTCCTTCGATCGGGCGCCGTGGCTCAGGGACCAATGGTTGCGAGGCTCGAGAATCGCTTCGCCGAACTTTTCGGGATCCGCCATGCCATCGCGGTGAACAACGGTACGACGGCACTGGTCGCCTCACTTCAGGTTCTGGACCTCAAGCCCGGCGATGAAGTCATCACGACACCTTTTACGTTCGCAGCCACCCTCAACGCGATTCTGGAAGCCGGGGCCACGGCGACTTTCGCCGACATCCGTGCCGACGACTTCAACATCGACCCGGCCTCGCTCGCCGAGCGGATCACCGACAAGACCAAGGTCATCCTGCCCGTCCATCTCTACGGCCAGATGGCTGACATGGATCCGATCCAGGCGCTCGCCACCGATCGTGGCCTGCGAATCCTTGAAGACGCGGCCCAGTCCCACGGCGCCGATTACAAGGGCCGCTATGCGGGAAGCTACGGCCTGGGCACCTTCTCCCTCTACGCCACGAAGAACATCACGACCGGCGAAGGCGGCCTCATCACGACCGATGACGACGAGCTCGCCGACCGGCTCCGGGTCTTGCGCAACCAGGGCATGCGATCGCGTTACGTCTACGAGATGGCCGGACACAACTACCGCCTGACCGACCTCCAGGCCGCCCTCGGCGTTCCGCAGCTGGAACGCTACGAGCAGACCGTCAGCACTCGCCGCCGGAATGCGGACAGGCTGATCGAAGGCCTCGCGGACGTGCCCGGCATCGTCGTGCCCCGCCAGCTCGAGGGCCGTGGCCATGTGTGGCACCAGTTCACCATCCGGGTCACGCCGGAAGCCCGGATGAATCGGGACGAGTTCGTCGAAGCGCTCGCCGCACGCGGCGTCGGCAGCGGCATCTACTATCCCAAGCTCGTGTTCGACTACGAGGCCTACCGCACGCACCCGCGAGTGATCACCTCCGACGTGCCCGTTGCCGCGCAGATCGTGTCCGAAGTCGTCTCGCTTCCCGTGAACACGAGCCTGACGGATGCTGACCTCAGCGAAATCATCACGGCCGTCCGCGCCGTTGCGGGGGCCTGAGCCATGTCCGCTCGCAAGCGTGTCGTCCTGGTCGGCGCCGGCAACATGGGCAGCCACCACGCCAGAGTGATCTCCCAGTCCGATCGCGCCGACCTCGCCGTGCTGGTGGACCCGCGCGAAGAGATCGGTCGCAAGGTCGCCGAGCGGTATGGAGCCGTCTGGGCTCCGGAGCTCCCGGACCTGACCGATCTGGATGCCGTCGTTGTTGCCGCTGCCACCGAGGCTCACTATGAACTCGCCATGGAGGTGCTGGCCCAGGACCGGCCGCTCCTGATCGAAAAGCCGGTCGCCGACAGCCTCCTCCGCACCCGGGAGATCCTCGACCGGGCCGAGGAGCGGGATCTTCCACTCATGTGCGGTCTGCTGGAGCGCTACAACCCGGCAGTTCTGACGGCTCGGTCCCTCCTCGAAAACCCGGTGCACGTCATTGCCACCCGCCATTCGCCGTACGCGCCGCGCATCCGCACCGGCGTGGCCTGGGACCTGCTCGTGCACGATGTGGACCTCGCGATCAACATCATCGGCTCGGCGCCCACCAGCGTCGATGCCACGCTGGGTTTCTTCCACCGGGATTCCGCTCCGCTGGCCGAAGACGTCGCGGAGACGACTCTCGGCTTCGCGAACGGCGCCATTGCCCGCGTGTCCGCAAGCCGTGTGGGTCAGCGCAAGATCCGGCAACTGGCCGTCTACGAACTTGATCGACTCATCGAAATCGACCTGCTTCGGCGCGACGTGACGATTTACCGGCACGTGTCCGAGAACTCGGTGGACGACGGTCGCGGATACCGTCAGCAGACGGTCATCGAGATCCCGGAGTTGGTGACGTCCCAGGAACCGCTCACCACGCAGTTCACCCGTTTCCTCGACACCGTCGACGGCATCGTCGACGCGGCCGCCGAACGCGCAACGATTGCGCCGTCCCACGCCGTTATCGACCAGGTCATTTCACGGAAACTGTCACTCTGAGGTGCTGGCCTCCGGAGACCCGATCGACGACGGCGTAGCGAAACGATCGGCATTCAGCCGAGTCGTGAGCCATTCCGCCGTGCGATACCTGGTCGCCGGAGGCTTGGCCTTCCTGGTGGATGTCGGCATTCTGGCCCTGCTCCGGCAGGTCCTGGACTGGCCGCTCTGGCTCGCGACGGGCATCGCCTTCCTGCTCAGCTTCTTCTTCACGTACTCCATCCAGCGGTATTTCTCGTTTGAATCCAGCGCCGCACATGGCGTCGCGCTGATCAAGTACGCGGCGCTGGTCGGTTTCAACACCATTGCCGTCGTCATCATCGTGACGTTGATCAACCCCACACCACTCGGCTGGCTGGGCGGCAAGATCGTCGCGACGGCCCTGTCAACGGTGTGGAACTACTTCGCCTATCGTTATTGGGTGTTCGCCGACACCCGCCCCAGCAAGAAGGACTAGACGTGTATCAAGGAGCCTGTATCGCGGCCGTCGTGCCCGCGTACAAAGAGGAACGGATGATCGCGACGGTCATCGAAACCATGCCCGACTACGTGGATCACATTGTGATCGTCGATGATTGCAGTCCCGATGACACCAGCGGTGTCGTCGCGCGACTGGCCGATGACCGGGTGACGCTGATCCGGCACGAGGTCAACCAGGGGGTCGGCGGCGCCATCGTCACCGGGCACAAGGCGGCGATGGCTCTCGGGTCCGATGTCAACGTCATCATGGCCGGCGACGCCCAGATGGACCCGAATCACCTTCCGGCTCTCCTGGACCGCGTCACCCGTGACGGTTACGGGTTCGCCAAGGCGAATCGGTTCTTCGCGCCCGAGTCCTTCGAGGGGATGCCGAACTATCGGGTGTTCGGCAACATCGTGCTGTCGTTCATGACCAAGCTCGCCTCCGGGTATTGGAATCTGTTCGATCCGCAGAACGGGTACACCGCCGTTCGCACCGAGGTTTTGAAGCGTGTCCCGCTCGACCGGGTGTCACGTCGGTACAGTTTTGAGAACGACCTGCTCATCCACCTCAATATCCTCCAGGTGGGGGCCGTCGACGTGCCCATCCCCGCGGTCTACGCCGACGAAGTCTCCTCGATCCGGCTCAGCAAGGTCGTCCCGGAACTGCTGAATCTGCTCGTCCGGGGCTTTTGGCGGCGAATCTGGTACCGCTACGTGCTGTGGTCGTTCTCCCCCATCGCACTGCTGCTGGTGCTCGGTCTCGGGCTCTTCAGCATTGGAGCCGTCATTGCGATCTGGGTCTGCTTCCAGGTCGCCAGCTCGGTGATCGCAACGGCGGCGACGGTGATGCTGGCCGCTCTGCCGCTGATGATCGGCACCCAACTCCTGGTCAGTGCACTACAGCTGGATATTCAGGCCAGTCCGTCGGAGCCGACGTTCAGTCCGTTTCAGAAGTAGCGGCCGCCCCGGTCACGTCGCCCGTGCAAGCCACTCGGCCAGCTGTTTTGCCTGCGGCGCCTCCGGCGCCAGGGCGAGGGCGGCAGTGACCACGGGCGCACCCAGTTCGGCGAGCCGGACCTCCAGCCTGTCGAGGGGAATCCGGGTGCAGGTGGCCAGGATGGTCAAGTACGCGGCGGCGCGATCGTCGACGACCAATCCCGCATCCTCCGCCACCTGGACGATCGCGGATTCCTCCAGCGTCAGTGAGTGCTCCCCCGGCCCGATGTAGTTCACCTCGCAGGACAAGATTCGCATGTATTGCGTGCTGGCCCAGACTTCGGCCAGTCTCGAGAACTCGACCACGGGCCCCCGCAGGAATGAGCACCGGAACGAGTACAGAGGTCCCGACTCCAACGGGATCTCGGTGGTGTCGTCGAGGACGGCCCGCAGCCCCGTCGCGGATGCCCGCACCGGGGTCGTGCCCGCCAGTGCGGCGGCAGCGAACACCCCGAGGGCGGCTCCCAGGCGTAGAACGGTGCGCCGGTCGAGCCGTGGGCCCTCGAAATCTTGTTTCATGCGACGCACCGTACTCCCGATCGTGAAGCGCGAAAGTCCCGTGATGACCCCCGTATGGGGACGCTCAGCCGTTGACTCGTTCCTGGATGATGTCCGCCTGCGGCGCCTCGGGGCACAGTGCCAGTGTCGCCTCCAGAACGGGGACCGGGATCGACGAGAAACCATACGGGCCGTCCTCGGAACCGATCCGGGTGCAGGCCGCATAGACATCGAGGAAGAGCTGCTCGAACTCACCCGCATCGGCCGACTGGCTCGAGGCGATCGTCGTAACCGCCTTCTCCTCCTCGGTCAGGGTGAAGGGCTGCGGCCCGACGTACCGGGTCACGCAGTGGTCTATCCGCAGATAGTTGGTCGACGCCCACGTTTCCTCGAGGCTGGAATAGTCCCCGACAACCTGCCCGTCCTCGAAGTAGCACCGGCTTTGGAACCTCGTGGGCGAGATGGACCGAGGCGATTCGGACGCCTGCTCGGTCGGACCGGCAGTGCGCGGGGGGCCGTTTCCCGTTTCCGAGCACCCGCCCAGGAACACGACCGTCGCGACGACGAGTACCGCCAGCGCGCACCGGCGTGCCGGTGACAACATTCCCCGCCCTAGAGGATCGCGGTCATGCCGTTCCACCCTGACCCCACCTGCTTTCGCGCCAACCACCCACCTGTGCCGTTGCCGGGATACAGCCACAGGACACCGTCCGAGGCCCGCGCGAGCACATCCGAACGGCCGTCACCGTTGAAGTCACCCGGGCTCAGGATCGCCGTCATCACATTCCAGCCCGATCCCGCCTGCGATCGCGCCCGCCAGCCGCCGGTGCCGTTCCCCGGATACAGCCACAGCACGCCGCCCGTGTCCCGGGCCAGCACATCCGAACGGCCGTCACCGTTGAAGTCACCCGGACTCAGGATCGTCGTCATCACGTTCCAGCCCGACCCCGCCGCCGACCGGGCCAGCACTGCGCCCGTGCCGGTGCCCGGGTAGAGCCACAGCAGGCCGCCCGAGTCCCGGGCAAGAACATCCGCGTGGCCGTCACCGTTGAAATCGTACGGGCTCAGGATGGCCGTCATCGGATTGAACCCCGACGCCACCTCCGACCGCGCCAGCCAGCCGCCCGAACCATCGCCCGGGTATAACCAGAGCACGCCATTCCCGTCCCGGGCCAGGACATCCGAATACCGGTCACCGTTGAAATCACCCGGACTCAGAATGGCCGACATTGAATTCCATCCGGACCCCACCTGCCACCGCGCCAACCAACCGCCCGAACCATTGCCCGGGTACAGCCACAGCAGGCCGCCCGCATCCCGCGCCAGGACATCCGCCCGATCGTCGCCGGTGAAATCGTGCTTGGGGAGCACAGTAACCACGGCCAGGGTGTAGGTCTGAGCGACCGGGGCGGAGCTGTTTCCGGCGGAGTCGATCCCGATGAAGCGCAACGTGAAGTCGGCTGTCAGGGTGATCGGGCCCGTGTAGCGGGTGCTGGACGTCGATGGTGCGGTACCGTCCCTGGTGTAGTAGATGCCTGCCGGCTCGTTTGAGGTCAGGGTGATCTGCTGTCCGGCGGGGTACTGACCGCCGGCGGGCGACGCCGTCACCACGGGCGCCGTGGTGTCGGCGACGGCGACGGAGAAGGTCCGCGTGCCGACGGTCCGGTTACCGCTCTGGTCGGCAACCTCGACCTCGAAGACATGCGGCCCTCCGGCCAGCCCGGTGTAGCTCTGGGGGGAGGTGCATGGACTGAGGTCCTGCGTGTCGAGGCGACACCGGAAACCCGCCACGTCGGTGGAGGTCGAGGAGAACTCGAAGGTGGGCGACGCGGACAGTGTCTCGCCGTTAGCGGCCGGAACGGTGATCGCGAGCGACGGCCCGGCGGTGTCCACGCGGAACCCGACCTGGCTGATGGGACTGACGTTGCCGGCGTGGTCCACGGCCTTGATCCGCAGGACGTGGTTCCCGTCGGTCACGAAGGTCAGGACATCGCCGGAGGCGCAGACCGCGTAGGCGGAGGCCTCCGCGGAGTCGATCGCGCAGAAGAGGGATGTTCCACTCTCCGCCAGAACATCGAGGGGCACCTGGCGTCCCACCAACTGACCCTCGGCAGGGGCACCGATGGTGGGAGCAGCGGGCGAGACGGTGTCGATGGTGAACGCGCGGGTGACGGGCACACCCGTTCCCGCCACGCGCACCGCGAAGGTGTACGTGCCGTCGGCCTGCGCGACCCCCGGTGTGAAGGTGCGGCCGCTGCAGTCCGCCCACACCGGGGTCTGGCCGTTCCGGTAGAGCGCGCACTCGAGTGAGCTGCCCGGGGCCGCGGACACCGTGAAGGTGGGCGTCGAATCGTTGGTGATCGCCGGGTCCACGGCCAGGCTTCCGTCCGCGGCGGTGGGCCCCGACACGATCTGCGCGGTGGACTGTCCCAGTATGTAGAGGGAGCCGGTGCCCGTCGGACTGGTCGCGCCCAGGAGCCCGACGTCATCGGCGACCATCAGCTTGCCCTCGCGCAGCCCCAGGCCGCCGATCCGGCTGTATCCGGTCGCCCAGCCCGACTCGATCTGGCCGGTGTTCGTCGCAACGCGGGTGATGACATCCTGGCCGGCGCTCGTGGCCTGGGCCTTCCCCACGTACAGCACCTTCGCCGCCGTGTCATAGAGGAGGGCGGACGGCACTCCCACGGCATAGGACGTCGCGGGTGCGACGCTCGACAGGTTTCCTGCCGGCGGAGCGCTGAAGGACCTGAGCCCGGTGGTTTCGGCCACGTACACCGTCACCCTCCCTCCCGACGTCACTCCGGCTGCCGCGATGGCGACCGGGGCGGGAGCGGTGACGTAGGCCACGGTCTCGACACCGGGCTGGCTTTCCGCCGGGTCGACGATCCGCACCACCGCGCGAGCGCGCTGGAAGATGACATACGCGTGCCCGTCGTCGCCGATGCTGACCGCCCGGGGGCGGATGTCACCGTCGAGGAGGGTCAGCTCGTTCTGGAACCGGAAGGTCCGGGACTCGGCATTCCACCGCGCCCGGGTCACCTCCGCGCTTCCGGTCGAGAAGTCAGGGATCAGGGCGAGCTCATCGCCGCTGCCCACGGCCCCCGCCGTCGGGTCGAAAAACGCGGGAGCGCCGGCCCTGGTCGGCCCCGCCCCGGCGCCGCTGAGCGTGCCGCCCAGGCAGGTCGCGGTCTCGATGGCCCCCACGGCGGGCGGTGCGGGCTGGCTCACCCGGCAGAAGCCGGCGATCCGATCGGACACCCACACCCGGCCGGCGGGGTCGACCAGCGCGCCCGTGGACTGCGAGAGACCCGTAGCCAGCACGGCCCGGGTCTGGTCGGCAGTGGCGGCCACGGGTTCGAAATGCAGGAAGACGCCCACGGATAACAGGCAGGCCAAGGCGAGCGCCCCCATCCGACGGATCGGGTTGGCAGGCGTATGGCGATGTCTCGGGTGAACCGTCATGCGAGGAACGGTACTCCGGATCGTGGAGCGGGCTACCCCCCGTCACCCCCCCCACAACTGGGTCCAGGATTCCGGGCCGGCTGCGACCGGCCGGCGGGCCCGTCAGCCGCCGATCCGGTCCCGAATGATGTTCGCCTGCGGCGCCTCGGGGCACAGGGAAAGCGCTGCTTCCAGCACGGGAACGGGGATGGACGAGAAACCGTACGGGCCGTCCTCCGACCCGATCCGCGTGCACGCCGCGAAGACGTTCAGGAAAATCTGTTCCGGCTCCCCCGGATCGGTCAGCTGGCTGGACGCGATCTCCGCGATGGCCGCCTCGTTTTCGGTCAAAGTGAAGGGCGGCGGCCCACCGTACCGTGTCACGCAGTGATCGATCCGTAGGTAGTTGGTCGACCCCCACGTCTCCTCGAGACTGGAGAAGTCCCCCAGCACCCGACCGTCCGGGTAGAAGCATCGGCTCTGGAACCGGGCCAGCGTGCCCGCGGTCGATTTCGACCCGCTGNGCTCTGGAACCGGGCCAGCGTGCCCGCGGTCGATTTCGACCCGCTGTCGGCGAAGATGGCCGTCATCGCGTTCCAGCCCGACCCCACCTGCACCCGGGCCAACCAACCGCCGGCACCATCCCCGGGATACAACCACAACACCCCGGAACCATCCCGAGCCAGAACATCCGACCGAGCGTCACCGTTGAAATCACCAGGACTCAGGATGCTCGTCATCCCGTTCCACCCCGACCCCACCTGCACCCGG